>JBBRTB010000022.1:0-74236 GCA_038244815.1 Thermoanaerobaculia bacterium | reverse complement strand
TGGGGCCCCGCTCGATCGAGCGCGGAAGGTCCATGGAGTTGGTGTCGACACCGGGCAGGCATGCCGTGCTTCAATGGGGCCGCGCTCGATCGAGCGCGGAAGGCTGCGCGATCCGTTTGAACGCCCAGATCGCCGCGTTCTCGCTTCAATGGGGCCGCGCTCGATCGAGCGCGGAAGGCCAACAATTAACCGCTGGGAGGGCAAGGTGATACCCAAAGCTTCAATGGGGCCGCGCGCGATCGAGCGCGGAAGGCCCGGCAGATACCGTGAGACTCTGGCATTTCACCAACGCTTCAATGGGGCCGCGCTCGATCGAGCGCGGAAGGTTCACCAGTCCTTGCAATTCGTCTATCTGATTACGGAATTGCTTCAATGGGGCCGCGCTCGATCGAGCGCGGAAGGTGCCTGCGCGCAAATCATCTGTTTCAAATCACATCGACAGAGGTTTGCGAGCGGTTGGGCGTCTGCTCTGCTCTGTTTTGCGACCAACCTGTATTCAGTTGTCAAAGACCAGCATTTACGGGCGCGAGAGCGACCCATAACCAACCTCGCCACCGGACCTCTCGCAGGCAGGGCTTGGGCCGGGAGAGGCTCACTAAAAGGTCAGATCGCACAGCATGCTTCAGATGATTCTAGCACCCGGCGGGCGGAACGCCCGCGAACGCCCCACGACTTCGATTCCCGCGATCGTCCGGGGTCCGCTCTTGCCGAGGTCGATGATCAAGACCTGATCCTCAAGGTGGTGGATGAGCGCATCGAGAGTACTCTTCATGCGTGCATGCTGAAGATCCGTGAGATCGCAGCGGAACACACTGAGCTGGACGTGCTCACCGAAACCGTGCATCGCCCTGAAGACCTTCCGCCATCGCTTTGGCGAAGAAATGTCGTAGGTCACCACGTACGATCGCACCTCCATCAGCGGATTCGGAACGGCTCGTACGAGGGAAGCTCGCCAAGAACGTGGCGGGCCAGAAGCCGGGCCTCCAGCTCGAAGATTCGGCGATAGGTGCAACGATACCCGAACAGTGGGTGCTCCACCTCCATCGCCACCCGCCGCTCATAGCACTCAAGGAAGCTTTTCCTCCCTCCCGGAGAGAGCAGTACTGCTCCTTCGCGCTCATAAAAGTCACGCTCCTGGAGCTCGGCATTGTTGATGGCAGCCAGAACGACGCTGTCGGCGATCACCGGCCGGAACGGCTCCATCATGTCGAGCGCCAGCGCCGGCTTCCCGTAGCGGGTGCGATGATAGAAGCCCATCAGCGGATCAAACCCGACTGCCTGGAGCGCCACCATCCAGTCCTTTGTCAGGATCGAATACGCGAAGGAGAGCAGAGCGTTGATCGGATCCCGCGGAGGCCGGCGGGTTCGGCCGTCAAGATCGAACGCTCGCAACGTTTCCGGAGCTCCCTTGAGCATGCCCGGCAGGAGAGAATAGTAGAGGCGCGCGGCCGCACCTTCGATTCCGAGCAGCTCCTCGATCGTCTTTGCTGCCCCGGCGGCGGTGGCGTAGCCACGAAGGATCTCGAGATCGCGCTCCTCGGGACGGCTGTTGCGACGGAGGAGAACGCGACTATTGTGAATCTTCGCGGCGACAATCCGTCTGGAGATCTCAATCCGCCGCTCTTCGTCCCGGGCGGCCGCGAACTGCTCCGCCCGCAGATCGATGTTCTTGTGGACTACTCCGGTAGTCATCCCGTTCAGCCATCCCGTCCCACTCATGTGGAGGATCGGTATGCCGAGTCTGCAGCATTCCCGGAAAACAGCGCTCGAACCGTGGGCTCCTCCCATGAGCATGATGTGAGAGATGCCGATCAGCGGAACGCTCGCGACTTCTTCCTCGTCCTTGATCACGCGCAGGCGTGATCCGCACAGTCGCACATAGCTGCCCGGCTCCTGCACGAGGAGTGGATACGTCCCACGATCGCTCACGGCGATCGGGCGAACTTCGCCGCCGCGGCGCAGAAAGTTGACCTCCTCCGGAAGGCAGAATGGACACGAGTGAGCAGCGCGGACACTTCGGACTGTCTTCGAGCGGCGGTGGAATGACGCCCCGCGTCAGCACATCGCGCATCGACTGAACGTGGCGGAGCGTGGCTTGCACCAGATCGTCGGTGAAACGGATCCGCACGCGCTCTCTCGAGGCGGCAAAGTAAATCGCTCCCTCGTGGCACTCGTAGCCGTGCTCGCGCAGCAGCAGACCCTGGGCGCAGAGCTGCACGCGCTCCGGTTCCCAGGCGCCACCGGCCACGGGCGGCTTCCGGCCCTTCTTGTACTCGACCGGCCTGACCCGTTTTCCATCGCTCTCGATCAGATCGATGATTGCAGTGAGGTGCAACGTCTCGCTCGACAGATGGATCGAACGCTGATGCAGCGCGGCCCGAGGGCCTTCCGGCTGGGCAACGCGCCTGTGTACCCGGTCGCCCTCGACGGTATCGCCGCTCTCCTGCCATTCGCCCTGGACCCATTCGAGCCACGCAAGCCTCGGGCAATAGACGAACTCGTTCAACATACGCGCGGGGATCAGGCCGGGAACGCCCGCGTTGTCACTCCGGTCGCCCCGAATTTCCGTCTTCATGAGGCACCTCCACGGCGCGAAGGTATCTCCGGCGGCTGTCAGAATCCGTCAGCCGATAACAGGCTGCCGACGGCGGCCTGGAGGGCCTCGAGATCCCTCGTCACGGTCTGCCAGACGAGATCGAGATCGACCTGATGGTAGTGATGAATCAGGCGGTCCCGCATCCCGGCGATGTCGGTCCATGGAATGCCGGGCGTGGCGTCCCTGACCGGATCACTCAACGACTTTGCCGCTTCGCCGATCACTTCCAGGTTGCGGATGACGGCATCCTGAACCATCGCAGAGTCCATGAAGGCCGGCTGCGAAGGAGCGAAGGAGCGGATTCTCGCGATGGCGTCTCGAATATGAAGGAGCCGGGCCCGGTCACCGCCGGTCACAACGGGATGGCTTCACGCTCGACGCGGTCGCGCAGATACGGGCTGAGCGACGCCGCCGTGAGCAGATCCACATCGAGGTGCAGCGCCGCCTCCAACTCACGCTCGAGAGCGATGAGATCGAGCAGCGAGCTGGAGGAGTCCATCTGGACGAGAAGGTCGACATCGCTCGAAGCGGAGGCGTCGCCGCGGGCGCGAGAGCCGAAAAGACGGACGTTCCTGGCGCCATGGCGGGCCGCGATCTCGCGGATACGATCTCGAAAGTGCTCCGGGAGCGTTTCCATCGCTTCATCCTACGGTCATCGGTCATGCCATCGCAAGGCGGGGTTCGGACTCGGAGCCGGGGTTGACTCTTCTTGCCCGACAGAGCAGGCGGAGAAGGAATGCGTCGATGTGTCTAGACCGCACGAGCTGGCGTGAAGTTCCGGACTTTACCGATGGTGATTCTTCTGCTTCGGAACACCTCGACGACTCCCATCGCTCTGATGACCTTTCGGTGAACGAGACTCTCCTCCTGTAACTCCCGTATCGCCACGAGTGAGCGTACCGAGTCCAGCGAAATCATCCCATGCCAGATCGGCCAGGTCCAGGAGACCACCCGTGCAATCCTTCGAAAGCCTGTCGTCGCGTCTTGCTGCCTGCAAGGAATGACAGGGAAGACACGCATGCCCTCCACCGCGAGGCGGTTCGCACCCCTCACGGTTCGAATTTCAAAGCCTTTCGATTGCCTCGAAGGATCCTGCCATCGCAGAGCGTATCGGCGATCATCGCGTGGATCGAGCCGCAGGTAAGGGAGTTGATCGTCATATTTCCACGGTTCGAACAAGGCCCGCCGCAGGTCTTCCGAAGTGGTGAGGTCGGCCAGTTTCTCAATGCTCTCCAGGTAATGCTGATGGCCTGCTCCGCTCATCGTCCGAAGAGCCGTATCCTCGATGTTCGCTTCAGCCGTCGCATCGGTTCCCAGTGCAGCGAGCACTTCAAGACGTTCGCTGGTCACTGATGCCATGACGAGAGATCGAAACAACTCCCGCGGAATGGTCAGATCTTTATACTGCATGCCTGCCTTGTCGTCCGAAATTCTGAAGTCAGATGCCCTGTCAGCAAGCCATGAACTGAGCTCCCGGACTAGTTCCTCTGGCGTGACAACACCGAGGAACTGAAGACGCGGATACCAAAAGCGATCGCGCACCCAGTCCATCTTGACGGCGGTCCCAAAGGCGCCCGTTGAACCGCGCAGCGTGCCGACTGCCGACAGGAACGCCAGCGGATTGCTCCCATCGAGAGCCCTCAGGTGTATCTCAGTCATTCAGCCAACCTCCTCAAGAGCGCTCGGATTGCACGCTGACGAAGGTTCGAACCCCTCGCGTTCACGCCGGTCACTCTCAAGATGATCCGCAAGCCTCATCATCGTTTCGAGGAAAGCGAGGCCCCACCATCCATACCGTCGAACGAGACGCCAGAATCGATCAGCCACGCCGCTGTCGATCCGCTCAAGCGCGGTTGCGCTGGAGCCTGAGAGAGTGAAGTGATCGACGTTAAGTCGTACCTCATGGGGGTACTCGTCGATGACGACAGGTGCCCATGGCCGGCAGAACCCGTGGTGGGTTGCCACCAGATGTAAAACGAGATCGTGATGGCCAGCAAGACGAACCGCCATCTCGGAGGAGTTCTCGACCATTCTCACGGAGACAAGCTCATGTCGAAACCCTTCCGGCAGTCCTACCCGTGCCTGAATTCGTCCAGCAGCCACACCGAAGAGAGGAACCTCCGGTGACTTTGCCAGCGGTGTTGGTGCAATTGCCGCGGCCCACTCATCCCCGCGATGCAACACCAGTTGAAACCGGCTGTCAGCCTTGCCCACATCATGCAAGTGACCAGCCTGACCGATCGCCTGCGCAAGTTCGGACGGCAAGCCGCAGGACTCGGCCAGCTGCAAAGAACGTTCGCCAACATCTCGCAGGTGGATCGCTAGCGGTAGAGCGCGGCTGGCACCGGAGGTATCAATCTCCTCCTTTTCCACCGCCACGTCTTCAGGCATCGGTGAGTCAGAGTGTCGTCCGACGCGCTCACTGCCCTTCAGAACGAAGCCACCCGCGAGATGGCGTTCGAATGAGACCTTTCGCCATTGCCCAATGAGGGGTTCGATGATTCCTTGGATCTCGCTTCTTGCATTCGCCCTCACGGTTTGCAGAACGTCGTGCAGTTCGTCCCGCTGTTCGTAAGAAAGCTCCTCAGAAGCGGAGCCGAAGTACGCCAGCCGGCCCGGAGGATCGATCGCCCATAGCGCGATGGCTGACCTTGTGATCCTCAAGATTGGCAGATCACGCGCGTTGAGGAACGAGATCTCGGCCAGGTCCAGGATGGGGCGTCCATCCGCGCGCGGGTGAAAATGGCCGAGGACGCCCCACTCATCGTCAATTTCCGAGGCTGACATATCCTTTGCGCGAGCCGCCGAAAGAACGATCGTGTCACCAGGAGCAATCTCATTCCCGGAACAAACGAGTTGTCGGTCCTTGACACTTCCCCAGCGAAGTGCATCGCGCGCCCCGCGAGCGCGCCTGTGAGGTTCTGGTTCCGCGGCACTTTCGACATCCGACAATCCATCTTCCCTCCCCGACCCATTGATCCAGTCTCTGGCGATCCACAGGGGCACCTGAGCGCACTCACCGGCAGTCGGGGGACAGAGATCGACAATATCTTTCCAAATTTCAGGCCGTTCAAAAGGGAGGTCGGCACGCCAGCAGACTTGAACCTCGGCGGATCCCCTGCCGAGGCCGTGAAGGAAAAGAGCGGGATCTGGATCAGGTGTGGGCCTCGGTGAGGTCTGCGCCCAGAAATCGAGATAGGCTGGCAGCATCACTGGAGACTGTGGAGCAGGGGCCAGCATCGCAGTGAGATCGGGCAGTGATGCAACCTTCGAATCCATCGCATCGATTCCGAAATCGACAGTGTCCGCCTCGGCAATCGACTCGAGCCATTGCCAGGTGTTTGCGAGTGCCTGGCCGTAGACGGGGTCGTCGTCGGTCTCCTTTCTCTGAGCAGACTGAATCATGACGACGCCCTCGCACGAGCCGGCGTTGGATCGCTCCGCAAATCGGTTCAGCCGTCCGAAGCGCTGGCGCAGGGCATCGAGACTCGCGCATTCCGTTACGAGACCCTCGAATGAAAGGTTGGCTCCAACCTCCAGGCATTGCGTCGAGACCAGCACGACGTTGCGCCGGGTCGCGCCGCCGCTCTCGAGAGCATGGATCATCGTATGCCACTGGTCGATGAGCACATCGCGATCGATTGGCCGCATTCTCCCAATCATCAGGAGCACATCGAGATCGTCGGACTTCAATGCTTCGTAAACCAGACGCGCGGTTTTCACGCGATTGACCATCACCGCAACGGTGTTCCTGCCCCGGCCGACCATCGCCCGAGCTTCACTGGCCAGTTCGCGGGCAAATTGCGGAAGCGCGTGATCACCTGCTGCACTTTTCGCAACGGATAACCGAGCCGGCTTTGATGCTCGGACCCGCGCGCCGAGAATCGGGTCCTGCCGGTCGTCATCCCCCAGATGTTCAATCTCCCCCGTGATGTCTGGCGGAAAGGTCGCGGACAGAACCACGATCTGAAATGGGAGGTGCAAAGGCTCTTCGGCCCGTTCTCGATATTTCTCGACTGCCAACGCGGTTGAAGCGAATGCGCGGGCACAGTGCGCTTCGTCGAGAAGAATGAGGCTGTCGTTTGCCGCCAGCGCCGCATGAATGGGCGCCATACGCGGCGTGACGCCATACCCACGAAAGAGAATACGCGATCCGATCTGATCGACAGTGCTCAGAATGATCGCCACCTGACTGGGATTCCTTGTCCAGCCGATGTCTCGCAGCGTCCCCCCACGCATCCGGTGAACAGTCAGCGGTTCGGACGTTGCAGAGATGGCCCGCAGATTCTGCGCGACTTCGTACAGGATTCCGTCGCTCGCGGCGGCAAGACGACTGGCGAGCCTGGTGGCGTGCTCGTACGCCTCGTCCACCACGATTCTGCGGTCGACCACGAAGAAGTTTCGACGGCAAGCCGTGCGCTTTGCGGGAGGGATTGAAGCCTGGCATGCGAGAGAGAAAACCGCGATATCGAGACAACTCGTCTTGCCGCTCCCCGTGGGCGCCGCGATACCGCGCGGCCATGGGTTCCCATCCGCCACCTTCTCTGCAACGCGCCGCTGCCACGGAAATGGATCGCGCGACCAGAGAGCTCGAGAGAATTCACCAAATCGATCGGCGCGAAGCTCAAACACGGCCCGAGTCTCCAACTGGCTTACAGAGGCCATAGCCGCGATAACGTCCCGCGCCGATCAGGACTGGCCCGCAGACGGGTTGCGCGAATCGAAGCGCCACGTGGACGTGATATCGCCGGTCTTGACGCTTTCCGGTCGTCAGTGGCGGAAACTCCCACGCCGGTGGGACACTCCGGAACTGAGAGAACCTGGACACGTGAACTTCGATGGGTGACGGCAGGCCGATTCGCTCGCACCCGGTTGCAATGATCTCCTCTTGCTCCCTTTCCTCTTCAGCAAATCGGTCGAGCACGACGGGCGTGACCGAGGCCCAGGTGGTACACCTCCTGGTGTAGAGGGATGGCCGGAGATTTCTGGGAGGATCTTCATCCGAATCGACTTTCATCTCCCACACCCCCAGACGCCCGAGATTCAGGCGAATCAATGGTTGCTCGCTGCTCGAAAGACGAGAGGCAAGAGCTCGAAGGCAGATCATCCTTTCTTCCGCTGACAGTCGGATCGGAAGGGCAATCCCAAGACCCATCAAATGGCCATCGGCGTATTCACCGTCCACGAAGGCGAGTGGGAGGAACGCGGCATGTGGCCGGCGACTGGGACCGCCGTCGGAGCCATGCCCTGAAAGGAATTCAGGAAGTGTTGCCGGCGCGTTCGACATGACTGCGCTTCTTAGAGCATCCGTGAGGCGGAGAGTGAACGTGAGACCCAGGTTTGGGCCCTCTCGCAGGCGCAGGATCACGATTCTTGGATCGAATACCGAGGGGACAGGGTCGGGAGCGGAAACTGTCCCCCGCCACAGTTCATATCCCTGCCATTTGCCCGTGGATGGCCTCTCGCCGAGAGCGTGCAACTCTTCCAGATTCGATAAGAGACCGGGATGAGAAACGCGCAGTCGGAGACTGCCTCCGTCGGAAGGGGTCCAGCGATCTTGCGCCTTGCCAGGGACGTCAGCCAAACACGCTCGAACAAATGACGATGAATGCCCCACCCGGACAAGCCGTTGCGTAAGCCGCTCCAGCGCCGCGCGAATCGGCGTGGTCGGCGCAGCCTCTGCCCAGACAAACCAAACACTCGATTCGTCACCGAGAACCGTCGCCGGAAAGAACCGTTCCTGCCGGCGGCGAGGAATGACATCTTTGGTCTTCAGGTCATTGACAGGAACAAAATGTTTGACGACGCCTCGCGAAGATCCCCGCGGAGCAACGATCTCCGGCGATGGCAGCGCTTCGAGCCATTCGAGTGCCTCTCGTTCGCGGTAGGCTGTCTCCATCGAGTTGTCGCGCGTTTCAAAGAACGACGCCGCGAGTGCCATGAACAGGCGCGCGGGATGAGGCGGCCATTCCGCCTCGCGATAGTCGGCCGGATGTGTGGCAACCGCGACACCATTCAGGTATTCGATGCCGATGGCGATCATTCGACCTCCTCGGCGCCTCCGCGTGCCCGGCTTAACTGGATCGCGTCGACCAGTTGCTTCGAAGGGATCAAACGAATCTCTTCGTCATGCCACTCGAGGCCCTTCGATCGAAGCGATTTCACCTGTTCAACCGCGCGATTGAAGAGAGACGTTGCACCTGCACCGTCGAGCGTGAAGAACCGGGAGTCCTCACCCGGGCGGCCAACCAGTTCCCATTTGAGCTCTGAGGTCGGAACGAGGTGGCAACGTGAGCGAAGATCCGCACCATCCTCGTGAGTGAGAGTTGCCGCGCAGAGCGCGAGCGCCGCCACGGCGATCCGTCCGATGACGTCGACTTCCGGATCAGGTTGATCGTTCAAAGGGAACCGAAGCCGGCGGATTGCCGGAAGTGAGATTGTCGTGAACTGCAGGGCACGAGAAATGGTGACGCCGCCGCCTTTGATCAGGCCGCCCGTATCCTCCGGCGACTCGGCAGTAGGCGTAACGTTTCCCAGGTTCAGCTCTGACGGCTTTCCGAGCAGCACCGATTTTTTCTTTTCCTGCACTGCCTTTTTCTCGTCCACTGTCCACTCAAGATCGCCCGACCCGGGTGCCGCCTGATACAACTTCACACCAGCCCGGATTCCGGTTGGATCGATCCTGCTAGTTGTCTTCGCACCGGGTACCGCGTCGACCCCAATCATTTCGGAGACGATCACACGCTGAAACTTTGCTCCCAGTCCTCCGGTGGCTTCTGGTGATCCCCAGATGCCGAACACGAGCGCGGTGGGACAGATCTCCAGTAGCGAAGTCGCGTTGTGAATCGATGCCTCTTTCCACATCCCGGCGTACCGGCTCCTAGAGAAAAACTCATCCCCGTCTTGCGTCTTTGCATAGCGAAGAATCGCGTCAGCGATTCGATGCGGCGCGTCCAGACTCGTGACTTTCCCGATATCTCTGAAGTCCTTTGTGAAGTCGACGGAAATCACCGGAAGACTGATGTGCTTTTCTTCCCATGCCGAGCGGAGAGCCTCTTCCATCCGATTGGCCTGGGACGCAACGGAATCGAGAATGACGCACTGGTGCTCCTCGCCGTTGAGCCGCCGGCTCTCGAACGCATAGACCGAGCCCGCATACGTGGGAGGAAACACTTTGCTGCCGGATCCCCCGACAGGCTGGTATTCCGTCACGCAGCGGAACGCGGCCGCGCCTTCGGATACTGCCCCTTTCAAATCCTCGAACGACAGATTGATCGACCCCTCGGACATTACCTTCTCCTTTCAGCAAGTACCCGCGCGATCTTTCCGACCCCGCTCAAAGTGGCCGCGCCGGGACAGCGCGGAACGTGCGAACGGTGATGAATTGGCCAAACGCCGCACCACAATCTTCAATGTGCCACCAACTCCGGCAGGAGCCGTTTGGCGAACGTCTCATAAGCGGCACGATAATAGCACAGAGTTTGATCCCCTCTTTTAACTCCCCATCATAATAACGAGAATCTCACCCCATTCTCACTGTTTGTCCTCTTGGTTGTCCTCCCCAGTCGCTGAAACATTGGGCGTCTTCTGGGGCAGTTTCGATTTGAATCATTGCGCGCCTTGCTCCTTTTGGCCTGCGATCTTGTTTGAGCTCGGCGCCAGTTTGAGCCTCTTCACTGTCACATTCCGTCAGTGGGCTTTGAGCAATCTTTGCTTTCACCTCCCCTTCCTCCCGCCCGGCGCTCTGGCCACGCGCGCGGCGGCTCGTGAAGCGCGCCGCTCTCCATGCGCTTCCGCGGCCGCTCCGGCGATCTGGCGGACACGTTCGATCAGCTCGTGCGGGGCTTCGGCGACCGCCTTCCCGGCGAAGCCCACGATCCAGCGCGCCAGTTCATCGAGCGGCCCGACGCGTATCCGATACTCGAGCCGCCCGTCCTGGCGCCGAAGCTTCTTCTCGGCCGGGTGATGCATCCCGTGCTCGATCAACGGGGCCACGGAAGCGTCGAACACGATGACGGCTTCGTGAGCCTCCTCTGATGCCTCCACACCCCAGCTATGCTGAAACCATCGCTCCGCATCGAAGGTGTCGGACCGCTCAAAGCTCCCGCCGATAGGGAGCACTTCACGGATGCGATCGAGCCGAAACGTGCGAGGTTCGTCATGAATGTGGCATCGCCCGAGCAGATACCAGGCCTCCGACCGGTGCAGCATCACCCACGGATCAATGCCTCGCCAGCGAGACCTGGCCGGGCTGAGCGAAGTGTAAAGAAACGAGATTGAATGACAGCCGCGAATGGCGTTTTCGATCGTTTCGATCATCAACGGCCCCATAATCCCGCTGCGATCGGGACCGGCCAAAGCAGCGACCGGACCCCGCTCGCCGCGCGAATTCGCGGCAAACTTCGCCCTGAGCTGGCGGAGCGTCGTGCGAAACGCATCCTGTCGTCGAAGGTGCGGGTTTTCGAGGACGAGCGCGAGAAGAAGCCGCTCTCGCTCCGTGAGTGGGAAGAAGCGTGCGCCGCTCCCTTCGACCAGGCGGTATCGTCCGTTGGTGCGTTCCACCGGCACTCCCCGGCGTTCGAGATCGGCAAGGTCGCGATAGATCGAGCGAGACGATGTTTCCAGCGCACGCGCAAGTTCCTCGAGACTCCGGCGTCCCGGACCCGAAAGCAACTGAACCAGAGCAAAAAGACGGTCAGCGCGCGGCATCGACTCCTCGCGGTCTTACGAGCGATGTACGGAAATTATCACGAAAATCCCGCGCTTCGTCTCGGGCCCGAGTCTCCGAAGACCATTGCCCGGCCCCCAGCCACGACGAACAGTTGTGTAGACTCCGGCCATGACCGCGGCGTACCGGGTGTTGATCGTGGAGGACGACCCCTCCATCCGCCGGCTCGTCGAAAAGCTGCTCCAGCGCCATCACATTCACATCGACATCGCTCCCGACGGGCGGATCGCCGTGGAGAAGCTGCGCGACAACAAGTACTCGGCCGTCGTCCTCGATCTCATGGTGCCCGAGGTGAACGGATTCGAGTTGATCGAGCACATCAGGAAGAGCGGGTCGCGGACGCCGGTGGCCGTCGTCTCCGCGGTCTCGCAGCAGGCGCTCACGAATCTCGATCTCGACATCGTGAAGCTGGTCATCTCCAAGCCGTTCGACGTCGACGAATTCACGAAGGCCATCCTCACTCTCTGCGCGGAGGCACAGACCGCGGAGAGTTGACTACAATGCGCGCTCATGAAGAAAACGGCGCTGGTCCTCCTTGCGCTCTTCGTATCCGTTCCCTCCTACTCCCAGATCGATCCTGACCTCCTGGCCGGAATGAAAGCGCGGGCCATCGGCCCCGCCGCGGCCAGCGGTCGCGTGGCCGCGATCGACGTCATCAACTCGAATCCCGACATCATCTACGTGGGCACGGCCGCGGGCGGCGTCTGGAAATCGGTCAACGCCGGCCTGACCTTCAAACCGGTCTTCGACGACCAGCCGGTGGCATCGATCGGCGCGATCGCCGTCGATCAGAGCAATCCCGATACGGTCTGGGCCGGCACCGGCGAAAGCAATCCGCGGAACTCCGTCTCCATCGGCGCGGGCATCTATCGAACCACCGACGGCGGATCGACGTGGCAGCTCATGGGTCTGGAGAAGACGGCCCACATCCATCGCGTCATCGTTCATCCCACGAACTCCAACGTCGTCTGGGCCGCGGCTCTCGGACAGAACTGGGGAAACAATCCGGACAGGGGCATCTTCAAGACCGATGACGGCGGGCGCACCTGGCGAAAGGTGCTCTACGTCGACGAGCGCACCGGCGGCGCCGACCTCATCATCGATCCGAAGAATCCGAACAAACTCTTCGCCGCGATGTGGGAGTACCGCCGCTGGCCCTGGTTCTTCAATTCCGGCGGCCCCGGCTCCGGGCTGTACGTGACGTACGACGGCGGCGAGCACTGGAAGCGCTACACCGAAGAAGACGGCCTCCCCAAGGGCAACCTCGGGCGCATCGGGCTGGCCATCTCCCGATCGAATCCCGACATCGTCTATGCGCTCGTCGAAGCGGAAAAGAGCGCGCTGCTCCGCTCCGACGACGGCGGCCTGAAGTGGAAGGCCGTGAATACCGACAGCGATGTCGCGCCGCGCCCGTTCTACTTCGCCGACATCCACGTCGATCCCGAAGACCCGAATCGCCTGTACAGCCTGTGGACGGCGCTCTCCGTGTCCGACGACGGCGGAAAGAAGTTCGACACACTGGTGCCGACGTCCAGAGTGCATCCCGACTATCACGCCATGTGGCTCGATCCGAACGACGCGCGCCATCTGTGGGTCGGCAACGACGGCGGCATCGACGAGAGCCGGGACCGCGGGCTGTCCTGGCGGTTCGTGGGCACACTCCCCATCGGTCAGTACTACCACGTGGCCGTCGACAACGATCAGCCCTACAACGTCTACGGCGGACTGCAGGACAACGGATCGTGGCGCGGACCCAGTACGACGTGGCAGACCGAAGGGATCCGCAACGACGACTGGCAGGAAGTCGGTTTCGGCGACGGGTTCACCACCATTCCCACGCCCGACGACTCGATGATCGGCTACTCCACGAGCCAGCAGCTCCACATGATGCGCTGGAACCTGCACACCGGCGAGCGCAAGGACATCCGTCCGGCCGGTCCGCCGGGAACCGATCTGCGATTCAACTGGAACGCCGCCATCGCCGTCGACCCGTTCGACGCCAACACCGTCTATTGCGGCAGCCAGTTCGTACACAAGTCGGCCGACCGCGGCGAGCACTGGACGATCATCAGCCCCGACCTCACCACGAACCGGAAGGACTGGCAGAACCAGACTAGGAGCGGGGGCGTGACGATCGACGCCTCCGGCGCGGAGAACTTCACGACAATCGTGGCCATCGCCCCCAGCCCCGCGGAAAAAGGCGTGATCTGGGCCGGCACCGACGACGGACGCGTGCACGTCACGCGCGACGGCGGCGCGAACTGGACGAGCGTCGAAGGCAACCTCAAGGGCGTCCCGCCGAACACGTGGGTGCCGGAGATCAAGGCCTCGCGCTCCGCGGGCGGCACGGCCTTCATCGTCCTCGACAATCACCGCCGCGAGGACCTCACTCCGTACGTCTACCGAACGACCGACTACGGGAAAACGTGGACCTCCCTGGTCACGAAGGACATCCGCGGCTACGCGCTTTCGATCGAGCAGGATCCCGTCGATCCAAACCTCGTATTCCTCGGCACGGAGTTCGGCCTGTTCTTCACCCAGGACGGCGGAGAGTCGTGGATGCAGTGGAAGCACGGCATTCCCACGACGTCGGTGATGGGTCTCGTCGTGCAACCGCGTGAGAACGACCTCGTCATCGCCACGCACGGCCGTTCCCTCTTCATTCTCGATGACATCCGTCCCCTGCGCAGCGTGTCGAAGGAGACGCTGGCGCAGCCGGCGTACATGTTCCCGCTCGCCGACGCGCAGCAGTTCCGGCGCATGCAGCACCAGGGCTCGCGCTTTCCCGCGGACGGCGAGTTCCGCGGTGCGAACCGCCCCTACGGCGCGATCGTCACGTACTCGCTGAATCTGCCCAACCTTCCGCTGCAGGACGAGGAGAAGGAGCGTGAGCGGAAGACGAAGGAGCGCACCGCCGCACCTCCGCGGCGCATCGCCGACACCGGCGTGCCCGAGGCGGGCAAAGACATCACGCCCGAGCCCGCCGCCGAATCGCTGAAGCAGGCGCAGACCGGCGAAGCCGAAAAGGAGACCGAGGAGTCGTCGCACGAGCCAAAAGCCGAATTCACGGTCACGGACTCTGACGGCAAAGTGATCCGCAAGTTCAAGGGTCCGGCACGGCTGGGCGTCAATCGCGCCAACTGGGACCTCACCCGCGATAAGTTCAAACAGCCGCCGCGCCCCGGCCAGGAAGACGACGAGAACGACTTGCGCAATCGCGGCCCGGAAGTCCTCCCCGGCACATACACGATCGCGATGAAGTTCCGCGGACAGGAAGCAAAGCAGACCGTAGGCGTGCTACCCGATCCTCGTCACGACGTGCCGACGGCCGACCGCATCGCGAAATGGAACGCGATCCTGCGCGCCGGTGCGCTGCAGGAGAGCGTCACCGAAGCCGTCGAGCGCATTCAAAAGACACGCGCGGCCATCAAGGCGGCCACGCCGAAGGCGAACGACGACCTTCAGAAAAAGCTAGACGCGATGGAGCTGCGGCTGTGGCATCCGCCGAAAAGCAAGGACCTCAATCCGGCCACCGACGTGATGTCGCAGTTGCGCACGCCTCTGCAGGGTCTGCAATCATCGTTCGATGCACCGACCGAGGCACAGATGGTGTGGCTGGCAAAAGCGGAAGCGGCCTACCGGGCTGTGCTGCCGGATTACAACAAGCTCTTCGCAGAGGACGTGGCGAAGTTCCGTGCGTCGACGGAGCTGCTACCCGCGTACAAGCCGATCGAGTGGAAGTGAATCGGGCCTCGGGCCTCGGTTGACCGGAGACCGGGGTCGGTGCTGGGTGCTGGGTGCTGGGTGCTGGGTGCTGGGTGCTGGGTGCTGGGTGCTCGGTGCTCGGTGCTCGGTTGAACGACGAATAAACCGAGGCCCGAGGCCCGAGGCCCAGCACCTACTTCACCGCGATGGCCCGGGCCTGCTTGTAGTCCACGATGCCCGCGAACATCTTCTCGAGCGCGTCCTGCAGCAGCGTGCGCATGCCCTGATCGAGCGCGATCTTGCGCAACTCGTCGATGGGAGCGCGTTTCTGCACCGCACGCTTGACTTCGTCGGTGCCGACGAGCAGCTCGTGCACGCCCATGCGTCCTTTGAACCCGGTGTTGTTGCAGGCCGCGCACCCTTTCGGCTTGTACAGCATGAGATCCTTCGAGTAGTCGACGCCGGCGCGGTCGAAGTAGTCGGCGCCGTAGGCTTCGACGATCTCGTTGAACTCCTGCACCGTCGGGTTGTATCCCTCCTTGCATTTCTGGCAGAGCGTACGGACGAGGCGCTGGGCCATGATGCCCAGCAGCGCGTCGGCGAAGTTGAACGGGTCGATGTTCATGTCCAGCAGACGGCTGATCGTCTCCGGAGCCGAGTTCGTGTGCAGTGTGGAGAACACCAGATGTCCGGTCAGAGACGCTTCGATGCCGATGGCCGCCGTCTCGTGGTCGCGCATTTCACCGACCATGATCACGTCGGGATCGGCGCGCAGGAATGAGCGCATGGCCGCGGCGAACGTGAACTCGATCTTCGGCTGCACCTGCACCTGGCGCAGCCCCTTCTGCGTGATTTCGACCGGGTCCTCCGCCGTCCAGATCTTCATGTCCTCGGTATTGATGGAGCCGAGCGCCGAGTGCAGCGTCGTCGTCTTGCCCGAGCCGGTGGGGCCCACGACCAGACAGATCCCGTACGGCTTGGCCAGGATCTCTTTGAACTTCGTCAGGTTGTACGTGCTGAACCCCATCTTCTCGAGCGGCAGCGGCTTCGACGCCGCCAGGATGCGCATGACCACGTCCTCGTTCTGATTCGCAGTCGGAATGGTGGCCACGCGGAGCTCGATCGTCCCCTTCGAGTACTTGAAGCGGATCTTGCCGTCCTGGGGTTTGCGGCGCTCGGAGATGTCCAGCCTGGCCATGATCTTGAGGCGCTGCACGAGCGCATTGCGATGCTGCCCGGGGATCTCCATGAACTTCACACAGTCGCCGTCGATGCGCAGGCGGATGAGGCAGGGGTTCTTCGGGCCGTCCGGCTCGATATGAATGTCCGAAGCGCCGCGCGCCGTGGCCTCGATGATGAGCTGATTGGCGAGGCGGACGATGCCGGAATCCGTTTCGTCGACTTCCGGAGCCCCCTCCTCTTTTTTCTCTTCTTCGATCTCGGCCTCGCCGTCGCCGAGGGTCTCGACGATCTTGGCAAGATCTCCCTCCCCAGGGGTGATATCGGAGTCGAGCCTCTCGCCATAGGAGTTGGCGATGTACTGGAGGATGTCCTGTTTCAGACCGAACAGGAAGTCGTAGCGCGGGGCCAGGTTCATGGCCCGGATTCCGTCCAGCCGCGTCAGATCCTGCGGGTCGTCGACGGCGATGACCAGAACACCGGGGCGGCGCTCGATCGGCGCGCAGACGTACTTCTTCCACATGTCCGACGGGACGCGTTCGCAGAGATCGGCGGCGATGGTCTGCGTGTCGTCGAACATGAAGGGCTGGGTATTGAAGAACGTCGCCAGCGACTTGAGCAGCTCGTCCTTGGGAACGTTGAAGTCTTCGACGAGCACTTTGGTCACGTCGACGTTGTTCACGCGGGCACTGCTGACCGCGGTGTCGATGTCCTTCTCGGAAATGATTCCCTTGTCGACGAGGGAACCGAACTTCGACGGCTTGCCCTGGCGAGCCACGCGGTGCTGGTTGTAGAACGCGATCCCGAGAATGCGCGCGATCTCCTCGGCGCCGTCCTCGTCCAGGGCGGTGAAGATCGGTCCATGGCGCTTGTTGATGAGCTGGAGCACCCCCAGGAGATATTTCTCGAAGGCGATCGGCACGGCCAGGACCGCTTTCGTGCGGAACCCGCTCTGTTTGTCCCAGCGCTGGTCGAAGCGCAGGTTGGGATGGAACTTGGAGAGCTCGGCGGCGTCGTAGGCATCCTTGATATTGATGGTCTTGCGCGCCAGAGCGGTGAAGCCGGCGATCGAGGCGAAGGACTTCGGGACGCGGATCTCCTTCGGTACGTCGCCGCCGCTCTTCTGCATCGAGTACAGCTCCTGGTTCTTCGTGTCCACCGCATAGATGGTCAGGCGTTCCGCGTCGAGCAGCTCGAGGATCTTCTCCTTGAGCGTCATGAGGATGTGCGGAATCGACTCGGCCGCGTTGATCTGATTCGTGATGGTGGTGAGCTTCTTCCGGTACTCGAGTTCCTTCTCGAGCGAGGAAGAGCCAGCTTGAACCGTCATGCGTTCTCCCCGTGGTTTGTTGAGACGACTAACTGTAAACCTAAGAATAGCATCCGGGGATGGGGGCCGGTCGCTGGGTCGCCGGTCGCGGGGCCCTCAGGCGACAAGGCCCCCGTGACCCACGACCTACGACCACGACCCTCTTCAGATCCCCGTAACGCGCACCACTTCCTCGAACGTCGTCTGCCCCTCGGCCAGCTTGCGCAGGGCCGACTGGCGCAACGTGCGCATGCCGCGCTTGATGGCCATGTCCTTGATCTTGAGGAAGTCTTCGGAGCGCTCGATGAGATCGCGGATGGAGTTGTCGATGGGGAGGATCTCGAAGATGCCGGTGCGGCCGAAGTAGCCGGTGTTGCGGCAGCGGATGCAGCCGGCCCCTTCCTTGACGATGATGCGCTTGCCCGGCGGGGCCTGCAGGTTGAGCGTGGCCGCCTCTTCGATCGACAGCGGCCGGTTGCGCTTGCAGTCCTCACAGATCCGGCGGACGAGGCGCTGGGCCATCGCGCCGATGAGGCTCGAGGAGATCAGGAACGGCTGGATGCCCAGGTCGATCAGACGCGTGACGGACGTGGAGGCATCGTTCGTGTGCAGCGTCGAGAACACCAGGTGTCCGGTGAGCGCAGCCTGCACGGCGTTCTGCGCGGTCTCCTGGTCGCGGATCTCGCCGACCATGATGATGTCGGGATCCTGGCGCAGGATCGTGCGCAGAGCCGAGGCGAACGTGATGCCGATCTTGTTCTGCACCGAGGTCTGATTGAACTCCTCGTGCACCATTTCGATCGGATCCTCGATCGTGGTGATGTTGATCTCGGAGGAAGCCAGGGCCTTGAGCGCGGAGTACAGCGTGACGGTCTTGCCGGATCCCGTCGGTCCGGTGACGAGAATGATTCCGTGCGGCCGTTCGATCCATTCGTGGAACGTCTTGAGCTCGTCCTCATAGAAGCCCAGGCCGGACAGCTCCTGAATCATGATCTCGGGATCGAAGATGCGCATGACCACTTTCTCGCCGAACGCGCACGGCAGCGTGGAGACGCGCAACTCGATCTCCTTTCCATCGTGCTCGGTGGTGATGCGCCCGTCCTGAGGGCGCCGCTTCTCCGAGATGTCCATACGGCACATGGTCTTGAGCCGCGACGTAATGGCCAGGTTCACGAGCTTGGGAACCCGCTGGATCTCATGCAACACGCCGTCGATGCGGAAGCGGATCAGCGCGAACTCACGCTTCGGCTCGATGTGAATGTCCGAGGCCCGGGAGTCGTAAGCGTGCTGCAGCAGGTAGTCGACGGCGTTGACGATGTGCTGGTCGCTCGACTCGATCTCGGAGCCCGACTTGAGCTTGATGAGCTGCTCGAGATTGCCGAGGTCCATGGCACCGCGACTGAGGTCGCGCTCGGCCTTGGTCACCGCCGTCCGGAATCCGTACTGCTCGGTGATGACCCCCATGATGTCGGACTCGGACGAGACCACCAGCTCGATCTCCTGCTTGGCGATGGGGCGGTAGGAGTCGATGGCCGTGGTGTCGAACGGATTGACCACGGCCACGACGAGCTTTCCGTCGCGGACGGCCACCGGGACCATCTTGTTCTTGCGCGCGAAGGGCCGGGAGATCTTCGTCTCAATCATCTCGACGTCGAGCTTCAGCGGATCGATCTTGAAGAACGGCAGATGGGCATCCTCGGCCACGAGGCGGGCCAGGAGGAAGTCGTCGATGCGTGTGTTGTGGCCGCTGGCGTCGGTGAGATTCATCGCCGTCAGCGCCTTGAAGGGGCTGTTGCTGCCGTCGTCGTCCGCCCGCATCTTCGAGGCCTTGAGCTGCGAGCGCCACTGCCGGTCCGCGTTCTCCACTTCGGCGCGCTGCTTCTCGTCGATGAATCCGGCGTTCGCGAGCAGGTCACCAAGATAGGAGACCGTGATCTCGCGCTGGATCTTCGGGACGGGAACGGACGTGACGGTCATGACGAATGAATTCCTATTCTAAGACCTCCAGCAAGAACCCCTTCAGGTACTCCCCTTCCGGCGCGTAGATCGACACCGGATGGTCGGGTCCGGCCGTGAGGCGCCGGACAAACGAGACGCGCCGCCCGGCGTCGAGCGCGGCAGCGAAGATCACCTTCTGAAACAGGTCGAGCGACATGTGGCCGGAGCAGGAGAAGGTCATGAGCAGGCCGCCCGGTTTGATCATCCGCAGCGCGAACAGATTCACGTCCTTGTAGCCGCGGGCGGCGCGGTCCACCTCCCCTCGGTTTTTCGCGAACGCCGGCGGATCACAGATCAGGAAATCGACTCGGGCATTCGCGGACGCGCGTTCGCGGACGAACTGGAAGGCATCCGCCACCGTGAACACCGCGTCGCTGCTGTTGAGCGCGTGGTTGCGCCGCGCCATCGCGATCGCGCTCGCGGAGGAGTCGACGTTCTCGACGCTCGTCGCGCCGCGCGCCGCCGCGTACACGCCGAACGCGCCGGTGTAGGAAAAGAGATTGATGACCGAGCGCCCTGCCGCGAGCGAGCCCGCCAGCGCGCGATTCTCACGCTGATCGAGAAAGAATCCGGTCTTCTGGCCTTCGCGGGCATCGACCTGGAACAGCAGTCCGTTTTCGGCGATCTGCGCGGCCGGCTCCCCCTCGCCCACAGCCTCCGGCTGCAACGGCAGATGCTCCAGCTTCCGTGCGGGCAGATCGTTCTTGAAATAGACCAGCCGCGGCTTCGTCTCGCGCTGGAGAGACGCCACGACGAGATCCTTCAATTGTTCGAGACCGTGATTGGCGATCTCAACCACCAGCAGGTCGCCGTAACGATCGACGACCAGCCCGCTGAGCTCGTCACCGTCGGCGTGAACCAGACGGGCCGCGGTCGTCGAGCCGTTGAGGATCCCCTCTCGCCGGCGGACCGAGGCGCGGATGCGATCCTCGATCGTCGAGGCGGTCAGCTCGGTGTCGCCGAACGTGAGCGCGCGCAGGCGGATCTGCGAGTGCAGCGAATGGAGTCCCGAGGCGATCCGCCGGCCACCGGGCTCGAGAAGATCGGCGATGGCGGCGTCATCCGGACCGCTCTCGCTGGCGATCGCCCCGGCGAAGATCCAGGGATGGCGGTTCGCGATGACCCGTTCCTTGCCGCGTTTCAGAACGAGCTGCCGACGATTATTTTGTGCGAAGACGTCGCTCATGTTCCTATAATGCAATGCGATGCCGGCAATCCAGGACAAGAAGTTCCATACCCAGTGCCAGGAGGAAGTCTACCGGCAGGTGAAGACGTACCTCGACGAGCTCGTGGATGAACACTTCGACGACGCCGAGCACTGCGACTTCTATCTCAAATACGGTTCGACCGTGCTGGAGATCTCCATCGAGCCGTTCGAAGAGGACGACGCGGTGATCGAAGTGCTGGCCTTCTGCGTCCAGGGAGTGGAGCCGTCATTCGAGCTCATGCAGGAGCTCCTCCGCCTCAACTCCGAGACCCCCCTCGGCGCCTTCAGCCTGGTGGGCAACGATATTTTCTATTCGCACGCGTTTCTGGGACGGAGATTGCGCGGCGAGCAGCTCATCGCCTCTCTCGACAGCGTGGCCAGTATCTCCGATGATTATGACGATCACCTCGTCACCCGGTACGGTGGAGAGACCGCGCTGGAGCGGTTGCGCCACGGAGTTCCGACGGCCCCTCGAACATCAAATTGACGGAGCGGCACATCGATTGCTTTTTGAAGCGGCTATGAGGATGCGCATGGGGGTGGTGGCCGCGAGCACCGTGGCCATTCTGCTGGCCACCGGTTGTACCGGCGGCAAGGAGAGTACTGCTGCCGAGGAGCAGATCCCGCAGAAAGACCCCATCGTCACCGCGACGCAGAATGCGGCGGAAACGAGCCCGGTCGATGCCCGCAAGGAGCTGCAGTCCATCGGCAAAGCCATCCCGGTCTATGCGGGAGCACGCTACCGCGACGACCTGACCCGTCACGACGAAGTGATGATCAGGAATCAATACGGAGCGAACGCCCAGGTCTACACGCTGGCCACCGACGACTCGTTCCCGCAGGTCTATCACTACTACACGACGTATCTCGCGCAGTTCCGCGCCTTCCCCGCGCAATCACCCTATCCGCCGGAGCAGGAGAACTGGCGCACGCTCGAAGTGCAGCTCAACCAGGCCATGCAGGACCCGTTCATTCCCGGCGAATCGCTGAAGGCCGACGGCAAACAGGTCGTCCTGCAGGTCGCCGAGACGGAAGCCGAGCCGAAAACCGTCATCCGCTATATCGTCACCCCGGCTGCCGCGCCGGTCACCATCGCGGCTTCGCCGGTCATCGCGACAGGACAGGCAGTGGGGCGTTAGGGTTGTTGGTGACAGCCGGCAACTGCGCATGTATCCGTTCCGCCGCATCCTGATCCCCACCGATTTCTCGACCGCGTCGCAGTGGGCCTTCGATCACGCCGCGCGCATCGCCGCGGCCAACGACGCCGAGATCCTCATCCTGCACATCCGTATGACGTGGGAGTCGGATCCGGAGAAGCTCCGCTTTCCCGCCGATCCGGCGCTATACGAGTACGCGGAGAAACAGGAGCTGGAGCGGCTCCGCTCGCAGGTGCACGCGCTGGGCGTCGAGGTACCGGCACGCCTGATCGTCAAGACGGCGCCCGATCCGGGGGCGGCGATCTGCCGCACGGTGACGGAGGAAGACGTCGATCTCGTCGTCATCGCCACGCACGCGCGCCATCACGTCGCCCACCTCCTGATCGGATCGACGACGATGTGGGTCATCAACAATCCACCCGTACCCGTGCTGGCCATCCGCTACGGAATCAGGAAGCGCGACCGGATGGGACGCGTGGTCGTTCCCGTCCACTTGAAACAGCAGTCGCACGCCGCTCTCGATCTCGCCTTGACCGTGGCACGCCGGCGCGGCACCGAGGTCCATCTGATCACGGTGTGCGAGGAGAAGGATCGCGCCTCGGCGCAGGCGCTGCTCGACAAGCTCAAAGCGTCGGCGGAAGGTGTGTCGATGAAGACGGCCCTGCTACGCGGCACGCACATCGATCGGGAGATCGTTCGCTACGCCGACAAAGCGGAGGCGGACGTCATTTTCCTCAACGCCGAACAACGCATCAGCAGCGCCAAGCGCGACATCATTCGCCAGGCGGCCACGCCGGTGATGATCGTGCCGGTCCCGAAATGAACATCCGCGGCGCCACCGAAGCGGATGTTCCGCTCATCCTGGCCTTCATCAAAGCGCTGGCGGAGTACGAGCGGCTGGCCGACCGCGTCGTGGCCACCGAAGACAGCGTTCGCCGAACATTGTTCGGGAATCCGCGGTACGCCGAGGTGATCATCGCGGAGTGGGACGGTGAGCCGGTGGGCTTCGCGCTCTTCTTCCACAACTACTCGACGTTCCTCGCGCAGCCGGGGATCTATCTCGAGGACCTGTTCGTGAAACCGGAAGCGCGCGGCCGAGGCGTCGGCAAGGCTCTGCTGGCGCGCCTGGCCGCGATCGCGAAATCGCGCAACTGCGGCCGTCTCGAATGGGCGGTCCTCAACTGGAACCAGCCGTCCATCGAGTTCTACGAGCGCCTCGGCGCAAAACCGATGGATGAGTGGAAGGTGTACCGGCTGACGGGAGAAGAGCTGGAGAAGCTGGCGCGCGCGGCCAGGTCGTAGATCGTTGGTCGTAGGTCGTGGGGGCCGCGAAGACGCCCCCGTGACCTACGACCCACGACCCACGACCCAAAATGGTGCGGGGTGAGGGATTCGAACCCCCGACCCCCTCGGTGTAAGCGAGATGCTCTACCGCTGAGCTAACCCCGCACGCTTGGTCCGCGATTATGCCCTGCGCCGGCCGATCATGTCGAAGCCGACGGCGGCGACGAGCACGGCCAGGACCGGCGCGGCGCGCGGCACACCCTCCAACAGCGCCCGGCGGCGCGGGATGCGCCACCTCTATTGCGGACGACGCTCACGTACGACCAGAAAGCACTGCCTGTCATCAGCGGCACGATTTCTACGCGTAGCCGGGCCGGTTGCAACACCACACCTGTGGCAATGTCATCGAGTTCCACGAACGCCGGAGTAATATCCCCGCGGCGGGACGCCACCGGTTGTCGTCGTCACCCGTCGCTCCGAAATCACCGTTTTGGTCGCCTGATCGAAGACACGTATGATGAAGTCCGCCTGCGCAAGGTTCATCTCGAAGATGCGCAGCGCCAGACGGAACTGTACGTCCACTGGAACGTTCAACAAATGGATGGTCGTCGTGCCAAATTCCGCTTCGCGCACAACAGGTCCTTGTGTGCCGGCAGACGCCGCACTACGGCTGCGATCGGCAACGCGCAAGTGATAGTGCCTACACATCCCTCGTAGGGCCCACAGAAGGTGGCCATGCGGTACTCGTGATTCAATGCTTCGCCGGACCGCACGAAAATCGCGGCAGATGTGTTCGCCAATGACTTTTCCTTGACTTGATGGTGAGCCGCAAAGAAAATGCCCGAACTGGTTCCTCCCGCAAAGGTTCGACAACGGCAAAACCATCGTGAGGTGGTGACGCAAAGCCCAGGTCTCTCCGAGACAGCCGAGGCTGCCGAAGACTTCTGCGCAGGCAAATCTCTCACCTACGAAAGGAAGTGCCTCGCCATGAAGAAGCTTTCCGCTGTGCTCGTGATTTCCCTCCTGGTTTCTGCCGCCGCGTTTGCCGGGCAGTACGTCGTGACGTTTCGAGGCAACAGCGTTCCGGCCGGATTCGCCGATCAGGTCGCTGCCGCTGGCGGTACGGTCGTCTTTCAGCATCCGATTCTCGCGCTGGTGCACGGCCTTAGCGCTGACGGCGCCGCGCAGCTCGGCGCGAACAGCGGCATCGCCTCCGTCCAGGCCGACGCGACCTTCTCTCTCGACGGTGAGTCCATGAGCGCGGCGGAGCAGAACTTCGACGCGCCGGCCAGCGCGGCGAATCCCGCCGGCGCGTTCTTCTATCCGCGCCAGTGGAACATGCGCACGATCGGCGCCGACCAGGCCTGGGCCGCCGGTCGTCTCGGCTCACGCAGCGTAACCGTCGCTGTTCTCGACACCGGCATCGACCGTCAGAACGCCGCGGGCTCGGCGAGCCATCCGGATCTTGCCGGCCTCGTCGATTACTCGCGCGGCGTGCAGTTCCAGCTCGACAACCCGGCCTGCATTCCGGCCGGCTTCACGTTCCATCCCACCGACGACCTGCTGTTTCATGGCACCCACGTCTCGGCGACCATCGCCAGCAATGCCGTCGCCGCCGCCGGCGTGACGTCGAACGTCACGCTCGTCCCGGTCAAGGTCCTCGGACTCACCACGGATGCCAGCGGCCAGTGCACCGGCGGCAGCGGTTCCCTCGGCGCGGTTCTGAGCGGCGTGCTCTACGCGGCTGATATCGACGCCGACGTGGCCAACATGAGTCTCGGAGGCGGGTTCTCCAAAGCCGGGAACGGAGCCTACGTCGGTCTGATCAACAGAGTGTTCAACTACGCGCACTCCAAAGGCACGCTCATCGTCGTCGCCGCGGGCAACAGCGGGCTGGATATGGATCACGACGGAAACCTGAACGTGACGTATTGCGCATCGCCGAACACGGTCTGCGTCTCCGCCACCGGCCCGACGAACTACTCGACCAACGGCCCGTGGCAGAACGTCAATGCGCCGGCGTTCTACACGAACTACGGCCGTTCCGCGGTCAGCGTGGCAGCACCGGGCGGCAACGGCAGCTACGTGTGGGCGGCCTGCTCGCGCAGTGCCGTGTCCGCGGGCCTCAGCATCTGCCAGACTGGTACGTTTGTGGTCGGAGCGGAAGGAACATCGATGGCCGCACCACACGTGACCGGCCTGGCCGCGCTGCTGGTGGAATCGATCGGCAAGGACAAGCCGTCGCAGGTCAAGGCGGCCCTGCAGCAGTCGGCCGACGATCTCGGCCAGCCGGGAACCGATCCGTTCTACGGCAAAGGATTCATCAACGTCCCTCGCGCACTCGGACTCCAGTAATTCCAGCGGTAGACTCGGGATACGAGAGGCTGGCTTCGGCCAGCCTCTTTTTTTTCGTCACCATTCGGGCGAGTGAAGAGTCCGACCTACGTCGTTCTGCGCCGGCCGATCATGTCGAAGCCGACGGCAGCGACGAGCACGGCGCCTTTGATGATGTACTGCGTGGCGTTCTCGACCGAGAGCAGCGACATACCGTTGTCGAGGCTGGCCATGATCAGCGCGCCGAGCAGCGCGCCGGAAACCGTGCCCCGCCCCCCCATCAGACTCGTGCCGCCGATGACGCACGCGGCGATGGCGTCGAGCTCCATCAGCGTGCCGGCGTCGGGCGAGGCGCTGCCCACCCGGCCCGTGTGCAGCAGCGAGGCGATGCCGACGAGCGCACCCAGCAGTGCGAACGCCGCCAGCACATGCCTGCGCGAGTTGATTCCCGACAGACGCGTCGCATCAGGGTTGCTGCCGATCGCATAGAGGTACCGGCCGAACGTGGTGTTGCGCGTGAGAAACGCGCCGGCGATCGCCACGGCCAGCATGACGATGACCGGCAGCGGCACGCCACCCTGGTCGTTCATCGCCAGCGTGAACACGACGATCAGCACCGACGGAACGACGATGCGGAAGACGGTCGCCGCCGCGCTCGAGAGCGGAAGGCCGTGCCGGCGGCGGGCGCGATTGCGGCGAAGCGCAGCGGCGACGACCAGCGCGATGGCGATCAGCGCGAGCACGAGTCCCGAGGCCGGCGTCACCAGCGCCACGCCGAACAGGCGGAACACCGGCAGCCGCACGGGAATCGTCTCGCCTTTACTGAGATAGAGGATGACGCCGCGCCACGTCAGCAATCCGCCCAGGGTGACGATGAACGACGGGATCGAGGCGTAGGCGACGAGCGCCCCCTGGAATGCTCCGATGACGGCGCCGGTGACGATGGCCGCGGTGAACGATGCCGCCAGTCCCCAGCCCTGCGCCATCGCGGCGATGCCGCCCGCCAGTCCGAGCATCGAGCCGACCGACAGATCGATCTCGCGCGACACGATGACCATCAGCATCCCCACGGCCACGACGCCGGTGACCGACATCTGCTTGAGCAGGTTGGCGAGGTTCACCGGATGCAGAAACAGCCCGTAGGGATAGAGGTCGCTGCGCGTGCTCCACTGGAAGTACAGCGCGATGGCGATCAGCGCGAACACCATCGTGTACGCGCGGACCGATGCCGCGGAAAACCGCGCCGCCCCTTTCGGCTCCAGCTCGCTCATGCGGCGTGTCCCGTGGCGGCGGCCATCACCGCTTCGGCCGTCGCCTCCTCGCGGCGGAACTGCCCGGAGGTCTTCCCTTCGTGCAGCACCATGATCCGGTCGGACAGACCCATGACCTCCGGCAATTCCGACGAGACGAGCACGATGGCCATCCCCTGGCCAGCCAGCCGGTTGATCTCCGCATAGACCTCCTGCTTCGCGCCGACGTCGATGCCGCGCGTCGGCTCGTCGAGAAAGAGGACGCGCGGCGCGGTCAGGAGCCATTTCGCGAGCACGACCTTCTGCTGGTTGCCTCCGGAGAGCGTGCCCGCGATCGTGAAGACCGATCCCGCCTTGACGCGCAGATCGTGCATGGCCTGCTCCCCCGCCGCGGTCTCGGCCTCGAGGTGTGTGACGAAGCGTCCGGAGATCTGCTTGAGCGCGGCCAGGGTCACGTTCCTGACGATGCTCTGGTCGAGCAGCAGCCCGAAGCGCTTGCGGTCCTCGGTGACGAAGCCGATGCCGCAGGCGATGGCATGGGAGGGACTGCGGATCCTGACCGGCTTGCCGTCGACGAGAAACCCGCCGGTGGTCTTCCCCGGATGTGCGCCGAAGATGGCCATCATGAGATCGCTGCGTCCCGCGCCCACGAGACCAGCGATGCCGAGGACCTCGCCGCGATGGACGGCGAAGGAGACGTGGTCGACGAGGAGTTTGCCCGCGACATTCGGATCCTCGACCGTGACGCCGCGTGCTTCGAACACGACGTCGCCGGCATGGCGATCGACGGGCGGAAAGAGGCCGCTGACCTCGCGCCCGACCATGCGGGCGATGACGCCGGCGATCGTCGTCCGCGAGGTCACATCCGTGCTCACCGTCTTCCCGTCGCGCAGAACGGTGACGCGATCCGAGAGGCGGAAGACCTCGCCGAGCTTGTGCGAGATGTAGACGATGGCCACCCCGCGCGCCCGCAGGCGTTCCAGAACGGCGAAGAGGATCTCCGCCTCGGTGTCGGTCAGCGCGGCGGTCGGCTCGTCGAGCACGAGGATGCGTGCGTGACGCGACAGCGCCTTGGCGATCTCGACGAGATGCTGCTGCCCGATGCCGAGGAATCCGACGGGCATGTGGGGATCGAGAGCGAGATGGAGCTCGTCGATGAACGTCTGGGCCTGGCTATAGAGCGCTTCGAACTGGATGACGCCGAACCGGCGCGGTTCGCGACCGAGAAAGATGTTCTCGGCGATGGTGAACTCGCGCACGAGCGACAGCTCCTGATGCACGACGGCGATGCCGGCCAGTTCCGCGTCGCGCACGCCGGCAAAGCGGCGCGGCTGTCCGTCGACCACGATCTCTCCCTCGAACGAACCGTGCCGGTAGACGCCGCCGACGATCTTCATCAGCGTCGACTTGCCGGCGCCGTTCTCGCCGACGAGCGCGTGAATCTCTCCCGCGCGCACGTCGAACGAAACGTCATCGAGCGCGCGAACGCCGGGAAAGGACTTCGAGATGCCGCGCATCTCCATCGTCACCGCGGGCCGGGGCCCGGGGGCCGGGGCCTGTGTCATTGGCCGTAGATGTCCTGGTGGGTCTGGTAGCCGTCCTTGATGATCGTCGAGTCGACGTTGCTCTTGTCGACGACGATGGGCTCGAGGAGGATGGCCGGAATGTCCTTCATGCCGTTGTTGATCTTCTCGGTGGTGGGCACGGGCTCGTGACGGGCGAGCTTGACGGCCGCGTCGACCGCGCCGAACGCCAGCGGCTGGATCTGTTTGTAGACCGTCATGGTCTGCGTGCCTTTGACGATGCGCTGCACGGCGTCTTTCTGCGCGTCCTGACCGGTGACGAGAACCTTGCCGGCCAGACCGGCCGCTTCGAGCGCGGAGATGGCGCCGCCCGCGGTGCCGTCGTTCGAGGCCACGATGGCATCGATCTTGTTCCCGGTCTTCGTCAGCGCATCCTCGGTGATGCGCAACGCTTCCTCCGCTTTCCACTCGCGCGCGAACTGGTCGGAGATGATCTTGATGTCGCCGCGCTTGATGGCCGGGTCGAGCACCTTCATCTGACCCTGGCGCAGCAGCAGCGCGTTGTAATCGGTCGGCGAGCCGCCGATGAGGACGTAGTTGCCTTTGGGCACGTGACTGAGCGCGTACTGGGCCTGCATCTCCCCCATGCGCTCCACCTGATGGGAGATGTAGAGATCGACGTCGGCGTTGCGGATGAGGCGATCGTACGCGATGACCGGGACGCCGTGACGGTGCGCGGCCTCGACGATCGACGCGGCGATCTCGCCGTTGTGCGGCGCGACGATCAGTACGTCCACGCCCTTGGCCAGCATGTTGTCGGCCTGCTTGGTCTGCACGGCGTCATCGCCGTTGGCCACCTGCACGTCGAGCACCGCGCCCACTTCCCTGGCGCGTTGTTCGACGAGCTGTTTGTCGCGCTGCCACCGCTCCTCTTTGAGCGTATCCATGGAGAATCCGATGCGCACCGGACCCTTGTGCTCCTGGGCCGTGGACTCCCCCGCGGTGGTCTCCCGGGGTGCCTTGACGCAAGCGAAGGCCAGCAGCGCGCACGCGGTGATCAGCGCTTTTTTCATGAGCGCGTGTTGTACCACAGCCGGTCTCGGCGGCGATGGCACGCACGGCGCACTACGCCCACATCATGAGAGGAATCGTCGCGGCGCTCACGCTGCTCGTCACGGCCGGATGCTCGAGCGCGCGGGTGCTGTTCGACGACTTCAGCGATCCTTCCGTCGCCATGCTCGCCCGGCACGGCTGGACCGTACGCACAGAGCCCGGCTGGCCCGGAGTTCCGGGCGCGAGCTGGGGCCCGGGGAACGTGACGCTCATCGACGATGCGGGAAACGGGATCCTGAGGATGTCCTCGTCGACGGGCGGCGCACCCGGGAACACCATCCAGACGCAGATCTGCCACGAGCGCAAATACCTCGGCGGCACCTACGCCGCGCGCGTCCGCTTTCACGACACGCCCGCGGTCGGGCCGAACGGCGATCAGATCGTCGAGACGTTCTATCTCGTCAGCCCGCTGGCGGCGCCGATGGATCCCGACTACAGCGAGATCGACTTCGAGTACCTCCCCAACGGCGGATGGCAGCACACCGCCGCGACGATGTTCGAGACCACGTGGGAGACGTTCAGCCCGGAGCCGGGCTGGAAAGCCGACAACGTCTCGTCCGATTCGCCAGGCTCGCTCGACGGCTGGCACACGCTCGTCACCCAGGTCGGGGACGGTCACGTGCGTTACTGGATCGACGGCAGACCCGTCGCCGACCACAGCGGCCGCTACTATCCGGAGTCGATGATGTCGATCAATTTCAATCTCTGGTTCATCCGCACCGGGCTCCTGGCTTCGACGGAGACGCGCCGCTACGAAGAGGACATCGACTGGGTGTTCTTCAGCGAAAAGGCGTTGACGCCGGATGCCGTTGCTGTTCGTGTCGCCGATCTGCGGCAGCGCGGCGTCAGGTTCCGCGACACCGTCCTCGCGCCCGTTCCGGCACTCCCCTCACCGTGCAATTTATGACTCGCGTACAATCGCCCGCCGCATGAAACTGCTAAAGAGAAGATCACGCGTGCTCGTGCTCGACGATGATGTGTCGATGCAGAAACTCGTCTCGATGCTGCTCAAACGTCAGGGGTTTCGCGTCGATGTCGTCGGCAGCGGCCGAGCGGCAATGGAGGCCATCGGCCGCCATGATTACTTGGCCATCATCCTCGACCTGATGATGCCGCACGAAGGCGGGATGACCGTGATCAAGGATCTGCGCGAGAAGAACCCCGCGCTGCTGCAACGTGTCATCGTCATGACCGCCACCCCCACCCCGGTGCTCCGGGACATCGCGAAAGAGGTGTTCGCGGTGGTGAAGAAGCCATTCGAAGGGAGCGAGCTCGTGGCGGTGGTCACGCGACTGGCGTAGATGTGCGGCCGCCCACCGGCCTCACAACCAGCGGCGCACCCTGCCGCAATACGTCCGGTAGTCGTCGCCGAACCGCCGCTCGAGATACGCCTCTTCGCGACGAATGACCCTGACCCGCAACACCGCGATCACCACGGGCAACAGCAGGAGCGCGGTCACGGCCTCGGTCCAGATCGATACGCCTGCGTAGAGGATCACCAGCGACAGGTAAAGCGGGTTTCGCGAGAGGCGAAACGGGCCCTCGATGAGGAGCCGGGTGGCGGGTTTGTGAGGGTTCACCGCGGTGCGGGCCCGCAACATCGCGCCCAGACCCCACACGATCAACGCCAGCGCGAAGAGTACGACCACCACGCCAACCGGCCGCGCGAACGGAATGGACCACGGGATCCAGCGCCGCGCCAGCCATCCCGCCACGAAGAACCCCACGAAGATGAACGGCGGCGGAAAGACCACACCGGCGTTGTCCTGCTGCTCGCCGGTCACCGCGCCCCCGCACAGACGTGGTAGTGATCGGCCAGCGCTCCGGAGATGTGCGGCAGCACGATGCGCATGGCCGTGTCGTGACCGTATCGCCTCAGTTCGTCGCTGACCTGAGCCCACGTCCAACCCTCCACCCGCTCGCGGTAGAGGCCGACGAGAAAGCCCGTCCGGTCGCGTCCGTGGTCGCAATGGACGTAAACCGGCCAGTTCAGCGGATCGCTGATCGCCGCGTAGGCGCGCTCGACCTGTGCGCACGACGTGGCCGTGCCGGTGTCGCGCGCGTTGAGCGGAATCTCCATCAGCCGGATACCCAGCTCGCCGGTGGCGAAGCGCTCCATGTCCAGATCGGCCACGTTGAGCTTCACGATCGTCTTCACGCCACGACGATAGAGATTCTCGATCTCATCCGCCGTCGGCTGCGCGCCCCGATAGAGCTTTCCCTCTTCCACGACGCCGAAGTTCACGGGCAGTCCGGGGACGGGAGCCACGTGCGACGTCGCGCACGCGGAAGTCACGAGAAGAATCGCGATTGCGTTACGCCACTTCACTGTCGGTCCTCCGCAGGCGAAACGACCGCTTGTAGATATCGATGATGGTCACGAGCAATGAGAATACGAGCGGGCCGATCACCAGTCCAACGAACCCGAAGGCCTGCAACCCTCCGATGACCGCGAACAGCAATGGAATGGCCGGCAGCTCCGCCTTGCCTTTCATCACCCACGGCCGCACGACGTTGTCGATGAGCGACACGACGATCATGCCCCAGAGAAGCAGAAACCATCCGCCCCACCAGGCGCGATCGCCGCTCGACGCCGAGATGAAGAGATAGATCGTCGCCGGGACCCAGACGATGGCCGCGCCGATGAACGGCAGCAAGCCCAGGATCGTGGCCACCGCGCCCCAGAACGCCGCTCCCGGCACCCCTGCGATGGCCAGCCCGATGCCGGTGGCGATTCCCTGCGCCAGTGCGCTCGACACCTGTCCCATAAACGTGGCGTCGATCACTTCCTTGAATTTCGATCCGAACTGCGCGTCGTACTGCGGCGGGAGCGGCGAGAGCACAGCCAGCTCCTCCAGAATGGCCTCGCCTTCAACGTAGAAGAAATACGCCGACAGCAGCACCAGCGCGAACTCGAGCAGGAGGCCGGCGATGCCGCCGATGAGATTCGCTCCGTGCGAGGCCACCCAGCCCGGCACCAGACGCACGGCCGGCAACAGCAGCCGCTCCGGGCTGAGCGTGGCCGGATCGAAGGTCGGGACGTATCTGCGGATCCACTCCAGGTGCGAGGTCAGATCGAGCCTGTGCAACATCTGCTGCGCGCCGACCGACTGCAGGCGTTGAAAGACGTTGCTGGCCTGTTGCACGAGAAGGAGGCCGATGATCGTGAACGGAATGACGCCGAGCAGCGTGAGCAGCGTGAGCATCACGATGGCGGCGCGCGATGACCTTCCTTTCATCCGGTCGCGGATGCGGCGGAACGTCGGATAGGTCAGCGTCACGATGATCGCGCCTAGGAGAATCGCGGTCATGAACGGCCAGACGATCACGAACGATGCGTAGAGCAACGCGACCGCCAGCAGCCCGAAGAAGATGATCCCCGTCAGGCGCCACTCCCGCCGTTCTGGCCGCGGCGGTGCGGCCGGCACTTCACTCATTGCGATCCCTTGTACCATCCGCGCCATCCTGACCGAAAGGTGAGCACCTGACGTTTCGGACGATGCGCGTGCCGCTGGCTGCGCGTACCGTCAGATCCGGAGGAAACGAAATGCCCACCCTGCTCACGCAACTATCCGATGAGATCACACGTTTGACCGGTGCCGCAGCCCCCTCGATCGTCCGGATCGACGGAGCGCGAAGATCATCCCTCTCCGGGCTGGCCTGGTCCGGCGATCTCGTGGTCACGGCCGCGCACGCGATCCGCGCGCGAGACGGGATCAGCATCGCCGGCGAAGACGGCCGCTCCTTTGCCGCGACACTCGCCGGCGCCGACAGCGGAACCGACGTGGCCCTGCTGCGCGTCACCGGCGCCTCCCTGCAGCCGGTTTCGCGGAGCGCCGGCGATCCGCGAGCCGGACATCTCGTCCTCGTGGCCGGCCGACCCGGCCGCTCGCTGCGCACGCTCCTCGGCACCGTGACCGCCGCAGGCGGAGAATGGCAGACGTTCGACGGCTCACGCATCGACCGCTTCATCGACGTCGACGCTTCCCTGCCGCGCGGCTTCTCCGGAGGAGCGCTGCTCGACTCGGGTGGCGCTCTCATCGGCATGAACACGTCGCGTCTCACGCACGGCGGAACGACGGTTCCGCACGAGACGCTCGAGCGCGTCGTCGACGAGTTGCTGCAGCACGGATCGGTGCGAAGGCCGATGCTCGGTATCGGTGTCTACCCGGTCGAGGCGGGGCTGCTCGTGATGTCGGTCAGGAACGGCAGCAGCGCCGCCACCGCCGGCATGCTCGTCGGCGACATCGTCACGAAAATCGAGAATAGCGACGTGCGCTCGCCGGGGACTCTGCAGAACGCTCTGAACAGCGCGACGATCGGAAAAGAAATCGATCTCGAACTGACTCGCGGAGGTCAGTCGCGAACCATCCGCCCGACCGTCGGCCAAACCGAGGCCCGAGGCCCGAGGCCCGAGGCCTAAAGCACGACGATGCCGAGTCGCGCCGCGCGGACCACTGCCTCCGTGCGCGACTCGGCTCCGAGCTTCTCCAGAATCGAGTTCACGTGAAATTTCACGGTGTGTTCGGTGATGCCGAGCGCGGAGGCGATGTCGCGATTGGCGCGGCCGGCCGCGAGCTGCTGCATCACCTCGAGCTCCCGATGCGTCAGGGCCTGCTCGAGCGGTTCTTCCGCTCGGGCACGCTGCTCGAAGACGGCCGAGGCGATTTCCGCGTCGGCCACGACGAGGTCGCTCGTCACCGCGTGCAGCGCCGCGTGCAGGCGGCCGGCGGGCGCGGTGCGCAGCAGGACGGCGCCCGCACCGGCGGCAAACGCCTGCGCGGCTTCGTGGGCGCCGGTGAGGAGAACGACGGTCGGGCAGTCGACGTCGTCGAGGGCCGATGGCGGGTGCGACTGCAGATCGGCGAGAAGCACGTCGGGAGCGATGACGCGCAACCGCGAGCCGATGCGGTCGTCGATGTCGATGTCGCCAACGACATGCAGGTCGTCGAACCGCTCGAGCAGCGTGGTCAGCCCGAGGCGCGCGAAACGGTCCGGTGCGGCCACGGCCACGCGAAGCGCTCGCGCCGCTGCCGGCTGGACATTGCGGGAAACGAGTTTCAGGAGCGGCATTCCGGTTATGATCCGCCGGCTTTGAAAGTCATCGAGACTTCTCTTCCGGGCGTCCTCGTCATCGAGCCGAGAGTCTACGCCGACGAGCGTGGCCTTTTCCTCGAGACATACCATCTGGACCGTTTTCGTGACGCCGGCATTCCCGCGGTCTTCGTGCAGGACAACCATTCGCGGTCGCGGCGGGGTGTGCTGCGCGGACTGCACTACCAGGAACCGGCGCAGCAGGGAAAGCTCGTCCGCTGCAGCCGCGGAACGATCTTCGACGTCGCCGTCGACATCCGTGCCGGCTCGCCGCACTTCGGAAAGTGGTTCGCCATCGAGCTCGACGATCGCCTCCAGCGCATGATGTGGGTGCCGCCGGGATTCGCGCATGGATTCGCGGCGCTCACCGACGACTGCGATGTCATCTACAAATGCACGGGTTACTACGACCCTCCCTCGGAGCAGGGCATCCTCTGGAACGATCCCGACATCGGCATCCGCTGGCCCGTGGACCATCCGAATCTGTCGGCGAAGGATGCCGTGGCGCCCAGGCTGAAGGATGCACCGGTGCTGCCGTCGTACCGCGCCGGTTGACAGCAGTGGGAGCGGCATTTACGATGCACCGCCCTCGGGGGAATGCATCCGCGGCGGGTGCCGTTCCACAGGGTCCACCCTTGTGCGGGGTCGTAGTTCAGTTGGTTAGAACGCCGGCCTGTCACGCCGGAGGTCGCGGGTTCGAGCCCCGTCGGCCCCGCCAAAATCGCCCGAAAACTCCGCTCCTGCGCGCCCGTCGTCAAGCGATCTTGTCCAGCGTGGCGATCTGCATCATGTAAAGCCGCGGCCTGGCGCGCAGCCAGCTCAGCGCGTTGACACCGAAATAGATCGACAGCAGATTGCACAGCAGGCGAAAGACCGGCACGCGCAGGAATATGCCAGGCCGCCAGTAATAGATTTCCGGTGCCGCCGCCGGGATGATCGGTTGGTGGTCGACCAGACGTAGCGGTCCGGATTGCATCAGCGCCAAAAACTCGCCGGGAAACCATTCGCGGACGTGGTTCGGGTCTTCAGGCGTCTCGGTAAGCCTGATCGGCGTCGTGATGACCGCCCGGCCTCCCGGTCGGAGCATGCGCGCGATTCCGTTCATCAACGCCGGCACGTCGACAACATGCTCGATGACCTCGGCACAGATGACGACATCGACGCTCCCATCGGCGATCGTCGCCGCGTCGGAGCGGAAATCGGCCTCGAGTCGATGCTTTGCGAACATGCCGCGAGCGAGATCGAGTCCTTCCCTGTTCGGGTCGAAGCCGATGGCGCGCCCGCGTGGCCCGACCCGTCGGGCGATCCATCCGAGCAGCGCTCCGTCGCCACAGCCGTAATCGACCACGCGCTTCCCTTCGAGCAGCCCCGCTGCCCCGAGCGTGCGCCGATAGCGCTCCGCCGTGAACGCGTGATGGCGAATCCAGTGGCCGCCGACTTCCCGCCAGTGATAGGCCCCGCCGACGGCGTATTTGATGAAGGCCGCGTCGTGATATTTCCTATCGCTCATCGAGCGCACCCATCGCCAACTGAGCCATCCCTCTCTGCCCTCCTTTGATGATGTTCCGTTATGTCATCTTACGCGGCGTCCTCCCTGTGATGCACGCCACCATGTCTCGCAGGAGTCCACGCCCCTTCGTGATCCTCACCGTCTCAACAGGAAACGCCGGATGGATCGCAGCCGTTCGGCCAGGGGATCGCGATCGCGGTGAGCTCGCTCCAGAGTCTTGAGGCGAAGGGAAAGAGCTCGAATGTAGCCGGACACGGCACGCCGCTCCGCGTCCGGATCCGCCCGAGCGGACTCTCCGAGAATCTCCTCATAGATCCCTTCCAGTTGATCGGCGGCTCGCTCCAGGGCGGCGTGAGTGCGGATCCAGGTGCTGACACGCACTGCATCCGCGGGATCGTAGGCCTACAATCGAAGCCGCACCATCGTCCTGCTGATAGGATCGACCAGGGTTCGAAATCCGAAATTGAGGTCGCGCAGATGACCAACGTCGGCGATGCCGACCATGGGGCCGAGTCCGTTCTGGTCGCATAGGATGACCGCACAGCCAGTGGCCATGGCCTCGAGCGCGCATCGGGCCTTGGCGAACACGAGGTCGAACTCGGTCAGAACCTTCTCCGGCTCGTCGATGGCGTGGCCGGAGGCGACGCCTCCCGCCTCGACGCCGATGCTCTCCTGGCGGCAGGCCGCACGAATCGTTTTGAAGCCACCGCTCGACATGTTGTTGCTGAAGACGAGAGCCCGTCGCGGACGCTCCGGCAGAGGTGGCCGCGAGGGGAAGCGGGCCAGATCGACGAAGTTGAACAACAAGACGATGCGATCGACGGGAATCCCGCTGTCGAGCAGGCGCGCGCGCGACGGCAGATCGACGGCGATCCATCGCCGGATCCCAGGATGCCGGGGCGGCGCTTCCTGCCACGGTTCGGCGCCGTGACAGACGAATACGGAAGGGAACATCGGGGAAGAATGCCAGCGCGGTCATGGCCTCCGGATGATGGTGGCAGTGCAGGATGTCCGGCCGCCACGGCACCGCTTCGAGATCATCGAGCACGATGACACCCTGTTCGTTCAGGGCGGCAGCAACAGGACCGGGATCCGGACTGTACGCGGCAACCTGATGTCCGAGGGCGCGCAGAGCCAGGGCCATATCCCGCACCCAAAGCTCCGTGCCCGCCCTGACGGCAAGGGCGTGATTCGTGAAGAGAATCTTCAGTGGACGCATGCCGCCCGGTCCGCCGCTGCCCGCACCATTGCGTTGAGCGGCGCCACGTGCCTGCCATAGCGAATGACTTCTTTGTAGATGCCGGCGGCGACCTGCCCTTCATCGTGAGACTCGTAGAACGGCGGATCGGACAGCGGTCGCAGGCCGGCTTCGGGCGCGCGCAGCCGAAAACACTCCGTCCGGAACGATTCCGTTCCGTGAGCGGCAATCCCGTTCTCCACTTCCTTCCCCATCTCGTCGTAGAGCGATGCAGCCCGGAGTTTTCGAGCGAGCTCGGCATCATCCAGCGTCACGCGGAGCGACGCATCGGAGTTCCACGGCCCGACCACGGCGAAATCGTAGTTCGCAATGGTCAGGCCGCGGGCGCGCACGACCGACACGGCGGAGTCGATCAGCAGGCGGCAGAGGTCATGAGCGGGGTTGTAACCCTCCACGGCGTCGCCCACCACGGTGGCGATCTCTCCGTCAATGAGCGCGCCGGCCAGTTCCAACGCCAGAGCGGCAAAGAGGTCGACGTCGCGCTCCCGCACCGCATCGTAGAGAGCGCGGTCGGTCAGTCGTCCGAAAATGCCGCCTGCCGTTGCGCCGGCTTGATCGAGCAACGCCAGGGACGAGGCCACCCGCGATCGCGGTCCGTGACCCGATCCGTCCGTGATCACGAAGACTCTCGGACGAACGCGCGACAGCCATCCGTGCACGCGCAGTTCGTGCCCGGGATGAGCAACGACCAGCGCCGCCGGACCGCGGGACGATGTTTTGACTGGCCATGATCGAGTGTGAACCGTCGCCGGAATCGATCGACGGCTGGACCCTGAAAAAACATTGTAGTACCGGGGATCGGCGTCCATCGATACGCGCGGGCACGGATTTCCGTGTGATCGGTCGGAATCCGTAAGGCAGGCAATGCCTCAGGAACCCGAGCGGTTTTCGGAGTCATCCTGTACCAACCGAATCAGCGAGTTGGTTTCGACCGGGCCTCCCTGCAGACACTCCCGAATCACATCCGCATTCCACCAGTTCAGCCGCACCAGAGTGCCTTAGTGCATGAGAGGTGTCTTTAAACAATCCGACAAGAGTGCTAGACTGCCATCTCCCAATTTCAACATTCCCGAAGACATTTGGGCGGCACGCTGACCGGTCCCGAGCGGAGACTCGCCGGTCGAGCCGAGGAGAACGGCGAATGACAACCGCGAGAGGACCCCGAACCCTGGCAGGGAAGCTGTGCGCCGTCCTCACCTTTTTCTCCAGCGTTGCGATCGTCACGGTGGCGGCTCCGCCGGCTCACGGATCGAGTTCCAGTCCCTTGCGCGCGAATGGTTCCACGGTTTCCTCTTCCTCAACCCGGCCACTGTCACCGGGCATCCAGTCCCTGACGGAGACCGCCACATTCGCCGCCGACTGCACGACTCCCAAAATCACATTCAATCTGGGCGAGACGGTTTGCGCGAAAGCCGCGGGACTCACCGGGTTTCGCATGCAATGGGTCGACCCCGATGGCTTCGCCATCGTCACGACCGATATCAGCAACGATCCACAGAGCGGTACCTTCGCGCTGCCATCGACCGACCAGTCCGCGATCGGCGGATTCTTCATCGCGAACAACCTCGGCCGCTGGCGAGTCAATGCGATCACGACCAGGAATTCGGTCAACACCGCCGCCTTCTTTACCGTGAAGGACCCCGCCCATCCGGCGGTCGACCTCTCCATCGTGAAGACGCTGATCGGCAGCGATGTGCCCGGCGCCGGAACCGCCGTTCAATTCGCCGTCACGATCGTAAATCATGGCCCGGACGATGCGCCCAACACGCACTTTGTCGACAACACGTTCACAAACGCCACTTTCGATTCGTTGAGCCAGACCGAAGGTCCGGCGTTTACATGCAGCGGTGCCGACTGCCAGATCGCCAGTTTCCCGAATGGCGCCGTGGCCACCTTCGTTCTCGATTTCACCGTGGGAAGCGGAGGAGCGCTCATCGAGAACAGTGCCAGCGTTTCCAGTGACATTGCCGATCTGAATCCAGCGGACAATTCCTCGACGTCCAACTCCACCATCTCCTCCGGGAGCGGGCCGCCCCCGACGTGCGACCTCGTCGTTACCGCGCCAGCCGCAGTCACCCTGTACACGGGCCCCGGCGCCACCTCATGCGAGGTGTTCGTCAACGATCTCGATACCACCCTCGGGACCGCCACGGCGACAGACACCTGCGAGCTCATCGGAGGGGCCACGCGCAGCGGTGTGCCCTCAGGGAACAACTTTCCCGTGGGAACGACGACGGTCACGTACGCCGCGACCGATACCCTCGACAACAACGCGTCGGCGACCCAGCTCGTGACGGTGGTCGACACTACGCCACCAACGATTGCGTGCCCGCCGGACATCGCGCTCGAGCCGACATGCCCGAGCGGGGCCGTGGCCAGGTGGACAGAACCCGCGGGCGCGGACAACTGCTCCGGCCCAACGACGACACAAAACACCGGCCCCGCCAACGGCGCGGTGTTTCCGATCGGTACGACTCAGGTTTCGTATGCGGTGTCGGATGCAGCGGGTAACCAGGCCGGATGCGCGTTCAGCGTTACCGTGTTGACGGTACAGGCTGCGCTGGAGAATCTGCAGACGGCCGTCAACGCCTCTTCGCTCAACGGACCGCAGAAGCAGGGCCTGCTTCCCAAGTTGGATGCCTCTCTCGCCGCGTTCAATCGAGGAGATCTGAAAGCGGCGTGCAATCAACTCAGCGCGTTCATCAATTCCGTGCAGAACCAGGTCGCCCATGGAAACGTGCCAGCGGCGCAGGGACAGGCCTGGATCAACTCGGCGATGCATGTCAGCAATGCCATTGGCTGTACCAGCAATCCTTGTATGTGATCAGCTCCGTGCTGCTCCAGGGTCGAAGAACAGAAGGAGATTCCAATGAACAGGTTCCGGTTCACGATCAACGTTACCGCCCTTGCCATCCTCACGTTTGCCATTACTTCGCTGGCACAAGCGCAAGCCAGCAGAACATGGGTCTCCGGCGTCGGTGATGACGCGAACCCCTGCAGCCGTACGGCGCCCTGCAAAACGTTCGCGGGCGCCATCTCGAAGACCGCGGCGGGCGGCGAGATCAATGCTCTCGATCCGGGTGGGTTTGGGGCGGTGATCATCACGAAGTCGATCACGATCGACGGTGGCGCGGGACAACTGGCCGGCGTTCTCGTTTCCGGGACCAACGGCATCGTGATCAACGCCGGAATCGGCGATGTGGTGACGCTGCGCAACCTGGACATCGATGGACTGAACACGGGCCTCAACGGAGTGCAGATTCTGGGTGCGAAAGCCGTCCATATCCACAATTGCCATATCTATGAGTTCTCCCAGAACGCCATCAACGACAATCGCACCGCCACCCAGGTTCCCGCCGCCCAGCTATTCGTGAATGAGTGCTTTATCCGGTCCAATGCCCGCGGGATCGCCGTAGCGGGTTCCTCAGCCAACGGCACGACCGCGATCATCGATCACTGCCGGATTCAGCAGAACAACGGCTTCGGTGTGTCCGCGAGCAACTTCAATTCGATCACTGTTCTGCATTCCGTCGTGACCGGAAACGCTGGCGAAGCGGTCAAGGTCGATACCAACGCCCAGGCGGTTGTCAACGGTTGCGTGCTCAATAACAACAGTGCCGGAGCGGTGGATAACGGATCCCAATTCCTGCTCATCGACACGACGATCCTGAACAACGTAACCGGAGTGTCCGGTGCGGTGACGACGTTCGGGAACAATAACGTCAGGAATAACGCGGGAGGCAACACACTGCCGGCGCCCGTGGGACAGCAATAGACATTCGAGCGACTTGACGCCGGTACGGGTCTCCCGAAATCCGGTGGCTGTGACGACGGGTGGGGCGGCGATCGGTTCGCCGCCCAGACCCGGACAATCCGTGGAGGGGATGCGCTCCGTTCAGCGCTCCGCGCAATTCGGTTCCTTGACGATGTCGCGTCGTTCCAGCGCCGCCAGGCGCTGACCCAGCTCCTCGATCATCTTCTGCTGCTCCTCGATCTGCTTCTGCTGTTCCTCGATCTGCCGATGCTGCTTCTGCGCCTCATTGAGCAACATCGGCGCGAGGAACTGGCACATGACCGATTCCATCTGGCCATCCTTGTTCCGCGTCACCAGCTCCGGATAGACCTCCGCCACCTCCTCGGCGATCAGACCGAATTGCAGCGGAGCGTTGTCGCCGTTGGCGAGATAGCGGAAGGTCACAGGTCGCAGACTCATCAGACCATCGGTCGCCCGATCCATATCGGAGATGTAGAACTTGTAGCGGCGCGAAGAGAAGATCGTACCGAGCTTGCCGTTCGCATCGACCATGACCGCGACGGCCGGTACTCCCGTGGCCGATCCGTTGATCCCGGCGATGTACGTGGCGGTTTGAGTCCCGCCGATGCGGATCGTCCCGGACTCTCCAGGAAATGCGCCGAGACTGCCGACGTAAATGTTGCCGGACCCGGTGGTGCAATAGAAGCCGGCATAAGTGCGCGGTCTCCTTCTCTGTTCCGGCATTCGCCGGCGACACGTATCTGCCCATCGCCGGCAGCGTCGGGAACTTCCGGACCGACGTGCGGATCTTCAACCCATCGGCCACGCAGGACATCACAGTCAACGCCGTGTTTCTGCCCATCGGCAAATCAATCGAACGCAGCCCGCTTCTCCACGCCGGTCGCTCTCACGATTCCGAGCTCCAGATGGCGGTCTACGACGACGCGGTGGCCTCGATCTTCTCGGAATCGGGTCTGGGCGCTATTTACTTCTATTGCCCCGATCCCTTCTTCACTACCGCGCGCATTTACGCGGACACGGCTTCATGCACGCTCGGACAGGACTTCACCGGCACATCCATCGGTAACCTCATGTACCAGGGAGTGTTGCTGCAGCTGCAGCTGCGCGCCACCTCGTTGTTCCGCACGAATATCGGCGCCGTGAACCTCCAGAACCGCACCACCACTGTCACCTGGACGATCTACGACAGGAACAACAACGCCGTCGGATCGAGCACCACTGAAATGCCGGCGTACGCCGTGATCGGTCCGACCAGCATCACGTCCGGATTCTTCGGCACTGCCGGCAACGCCGATCTGACCGATGCCTGGGTCGGTTTCAGCGCGAACGCGCCGGTCGACGCGTACGCCTCGATTATCGACAATCTGCCCAGCGATCCCACGTTTCTCCCGGCGCAGAACACCGCTCCGTGAGCGGGATCACATCGTTGCCCGGACGTGGCACAGGCCGTGATGAGGCTCTTAGCCATCATGGCAACCTTCACTTGCGGTCTTTGCGGTGAGACGCTGCACATCCCCGCTAACGCTCCCGAAACGGTGGGTCGGGAGCTCATTGCGCATCGAGGGTCCTGCGGCTCGCGAGCGCGCGAGACCATGTGCGCGTCTCCCGATCGCGCTGCACCATCGCGCCAAGCGCAAAAACGCGAGCCTTACCCACGCGCCCGTTAGGGAAATTCGCCGGCGTGCAGGGCGATCCGCGCTTCGTGTCGGATACGCTGTTCATCGTCACGTACGACACTACAACCTTCTCCGCACCATCGAAGACATCTTCGGCCCCGGCACTCTCGGACATCGCGACGCATTGGATCTCTCAGCGACGAGCGATCCCGCAAGGAGAATCACTCATGGCCGAGACAATCCCTACGACAAAGGGCGCGATTCTGCGCAGCCTGCTGAAGTTCATCGAAAAGGATCTTTCGGCCGAGCAGCGCTCCCAAACCCTGGACGCACTCCCTGCAGCGGACCGGGAGCTCGCTGAACGGCGCACCGTTCTCGCGAGCGACAAGATTCCGGAAGTCACCCTGAACCGGCTCACCGTGGAGGCCGCGAAAGCGAAAGGGCAGTCGGTCGATGCCTTCGGCCGGCGCGCTGGCCGGGCCGAGCTCGCCGACTCCGTGGGCATCTACCGGTTCTTCATCATCGTGCTCACTCCCACGGCGCTGATGCGCAAGGCGTCGACCCTCTGGGCCACCGTCCACAGCCACGGCGCCCTGGCCGTCGAGAGCGTGACGGCACGTTCCGCGCGCGTACGGCTGAAGAACTTCCCATCGGAGGAGGCCCATTGCTGCCGTCTGGCCGGATGGTTCGAGGGAGCCGGCGAGATGACCGGCGTGAAGCATGTGAGCGTCGTGCACGACGTCTGCATGACCCGCGGCGCTGCCGATTGCCAGTGGCAGATCACGTGGGAATGAAGCAGAAGCCAGGGTCTCAGGCGAACCAGCCGCTTTCCGCCTTTCCGCCTTCCGACGATACAATCGCGCTCCCTCAATGCCGAAGTTCTACATCACCACCGCCATCCACTACGTCAACGACGATCCCCACATCGGCCACATGTACGAGAACATCGTCGCCGACACGATGGCCCGTCACCGGCGGCGCATGGGCGACGACGTCTGGTTCCTGACCGGCACGGACGAACACGGCCAGAAGATCGAGCGCAGCGCGGCGAAGGAGCACATCCTTCCGATCGAGCTCGCCGACCGCGTCGTCCAGACCCACTACGATCTCGACAAGAAGCTGAACGTCCGCTACGACGACTTCATCCGCACGACGCAGTCCCGCCACCGTATCGGCGTGCTGGAGCTCATCCGGCGCATCGAAGAGCGCTCCCCGGGCGACATCTACAAGGGCGAACACTCCGGCTGGTACTGCCAGACCGAAGAGACCTTCATTCCCGAGAACCAGATCCGCGAGGGACGCGACGAAGCAGGCCACCCCGTCGAGAGGACCACGGAGCACAACTACTTCTTCAAGCTCTCCGCGTACACCGAGCGGCTGCTCGCGCACTACCGCCAGCATCCCGAGTTCATCTGGCCGCCCACGCGCATGAACGAGGTCGTTTCGTTCGTGGAGCAGGGATTGAAAGACCTCTCCATCTCGCGCACGGCCATCAAATGGGGCATCCCCTTCCCCGGCGATCCCGGCCACGTCATCTACGTGTGGATGGACGCGCTCACGAACTACATCTCCGCGCTCGGATTCGGGAGCGGGGATCACCAGAAGTTCGATGCCTTCTGGCCGGCGGACATCCACCTCATCGGCAAGGACATCGTGCGGTTCCACGCCGTCTACTGGCCGGCGTTCCTGATGTCCGCGGGCATGGAGTTGCCGAAACGCGTGGTGGGGCACGGTTTCTGGACGCGTCACCAGCAGAAGATCTCCAAGTCACTCGGCAATGTCGTGCGGCCGTACAACATCATCGAGGACTTCGGCGCCGACGCTCTCCGCTACTACGTCATGCGCGAGATGGTCTTCGGCCAGGATCAGGACTACTCGGATGAAGCGCTGCTGGAGCGCTACAACGCCGACCTGGCCAACGACCTCGGCAATACGATCTCGCGCGTCATCAAGATGTCGGACAGCTACTTCGGCGGGAAGACGCCGCCCACTCCCTGCTTCGACAACGACCTCATGCGCGCGGCCGGCGACCTCGTGCCGGAATTCCTCAGGTCGATGGACGACCTGACCTTTCAGCGCGCGCTGGAGACGGCGTGGAGACTGCTCGTAGCCATCAACAGCTACATCGTCACGCGCGAGCCGTGGAAGAGATTCAAGGAGAGCGGGGCGGACGAGGAGCTCTCGCGCATCATCTGGAACACGCTCGAAGCCTCGCGCATCGTCTGCGTCCTGGTCGCGCCGTTCATGCCGGCCTCGGTCCGCGAGGCGCTGTCGCGACTGGGGGCAGACCCCGATCGCATCGACGCCGCCGCGCTGCAGTGGGGCGGGCTGGCCAACGGCGCAAACGTCCGCGTGGGCGAGCCGATCTTTCCACGCGCCGACGTCGCCGCCTACATCGGAGAGAAAACGATGACCGAACCGAAACCCGAAGCGAAGAGCGAACCGAAGCCCGAGACGACGCAGGCGGCTCCGCCGGACCTGAACAGGATCAGCATCGACCAGTTCATGGAGACCGACCTGCGCGTCGCCGAAGTGCGCGCCGCCGAGAGAGTCGAGAAATCGAAGAAGCTCATGAAGATGACCGTCTTCACGGGCGATGAGGAGCGCACGATCGTGGCCGGCATCGCCACGAAGTACACACCCGAAGAACTGGTCGGACGGAAAATCGTCATCGTCGCCAACCTGCGGCCGGCGAAACTGATGGGCGTCGAATCCAACGGTATGGTGCTTGCCGCGTCCATCGACGGCGAACCGTCTCTGCTCTCCGTCGATGCCGGTGTGCCCGCCGGAACAAAAGTGAAGTAGAACAGATTCGTTCGAGCTCGCTGTGACTGAAACCGTTCCTTTGACAGCGCTCGTCGCTGAAGACAGCGCCAGACAGCGCGACGACCTCGTCGCCGAGCTCAAATCCCTCGGCGTCGAGACGATGAGCGCGAAAGCCGGCTTCGAAGCGCTCAAGCTGATCACCGAGCACCGGCCCGAGCTGATTCTGCTCGATGGTCTTCTTCCGGAGATGCACGGTTTCGAGATCGCCCGCGCCGTCCGCGCTCTCGATCGCGACTACCACCCCCGCATCGTGATCATCACCGCGATCTACAAGGGTACGCAGTACCAGAACGAGGCGCGGCTCCGCTACGGAATCAACGACTATCTGATCAAGCCGGTGAAGACCGACGCTCTGCGCGCCATCGTGCAGCAGATGCGGCCGTAAGGCAGAGCTTTCCAGAAACGTAGTGACGCGAACGCGATCGGGAACTAGATTGGTTCGTGTCGCTGATCTGGAACACGCAGCGACCCAGACGGCACGCTCTAGCGCGCTGCGCCCGCTCCCGACGGCCAGGGAGCGGGCATTTTTTCGTCAACGCACGACGAATCCGCACGACGGGCAGCGATGCAGCGCAAAGAGATTCACCGCGCCGCACCGCGGACAGGGACGCTCGACGAGATCGTAACGCCCGGGAAGCGGTGGCACGCGCCGGCCCGCGACGGGCGTCGACGTCTCGTGGCAGTTGCGACAACGGTGCGTGTCCATGAGCGCGATCCCCGCGGCCACGGCCACGAGACCGATCGTGGCGAACGCGATCTGGCCGACCGCGGCGCCGGCTCCGACAAACAACGCGCCGAGCAGCAGAAAGATGCGCAGCCGCGGGATCGGGTGCACATCGCGCGAGCCGCAGTCGGGACACAGCAGTGCTTCCGTTTCGGTGGCGCCGTCCGCAAGCCGGGAGGCGCGGATGATCGAACGCGCGCGCTCGACGTCCTCCTCATGAACCATGATCGAGAGCGCGTCCTCCGCCACCCGCTCATCGGCCAGATAGGTCTCGATCCCGGCGACGTCGAGCGCCGAGCGCGCCGCCGCCGCCTCTCCGATCGTCGTGAACCGCGCCGCTACGCTCCAGGTGGCGATCACATCCCCATCGGATGCCACACCGTCTTCATCTCCTGAAAGTCGAAGATGGCGTATGGCGACTGCGAATGCGCGGCGTCGCTGTAGCCGTACGTGTCGCCGTCGAATCGGACGACGCGCTTCACGTTTTCGGCCGCGGTCTTCTGCACGGCGGCGAACATCTCCTCGCTGGCGCCGGTGGCGTCGATGGCGTTCACGTCCATGTGCGCGGCGAGCCAGGGAATGAGCTCGCTCTTGAGGCCGGAGATGAGGTTGATCACGCCGCCCGGAACGTCGGAGGTCTCGAACACCTCGCCGAGGGTGATGGCGGCCAGAGGCATCGATTCCGACGTGATGGCCACGACCGTGTTGCCGCCGACGAGCGCCGGCGCGATCCGGCTCACCAGTCCCAGGAGTGAGGGTTCTTCGGGAGCGACGACGCCGACGACGCCGGTCGGCTCCGGAACGGTGAAGTTGTAATACGGACCGGCAACGGGATTCACGCTGCCGAAGACCTGCGCGTACTTGTCGCTCCATCCGGCGTAATACACCCAGCGATCCACCACGGCATCGACTTCCTTGCGCGCCTGCGCGGCCTTGCTTCCCTGGCGCCGCAATTCGTCGGACAGCTCCGCCGCGCGCGACTCGCACACCTCGGCGATGCGATAGAGGATCTGCCCGCGGTTGTACGCGGTCTTTCCGCTCCATCCGCTCTGAGCCTTGCGCGCGGCCACGACCGCGTTGCGCAGATCTTTCCGCGAGCCGCGACATGCGTTGGCGAGCAGATGTCCCCCGCTGTCCTTCACGGCATAAGACCGGCCGGACTCGGTGCGAGGAAACTCGCCGTTGATGTAGAGCTTGTAGGTCTTACGAACGTTCAGTCGAGACATATTTCAGGTTGCCGGGTCGCCGGGTCGCTACGACAGAGTCACATACGGGGCGAGGCCGTGCAGTCCCCCCTCGCGCCCGAATCCCGATTCCTTGTATCCGCCGAACGGCGAAGCCGGATCGAACTTGTTGTACGTGTTCGCCCAGACCACGCCGGCGCGGAGCTTCGACGCCATCTTCAGGATGCGCGAGCCCTTCTCCGTCCAGACGCCGGCGGACAGTCCGTACGGCGTGTTGTTGGCCTTCTCGATCGCTTCCTCCGGAGTGCGGAACGTCAGGATGGAAAGCACCGGACCGAAGATCTCCTCCTGAGCGATGCGGCTCGACTGCGAGACGCCGGTGAAGAACGTTGGCGCGAACCAGAAACCGCGCGCCGGCAGCGAGCACGACGACTGGAAGATCTCCGCGCCTTCTTCGATGCCGCTCTCCACCATCTCACGGATCTTCTCGAGCTGCGCCGCGGAGTTGATCGCTCCGATGTCGGTGTTCTTGTCGAGCGGATTTCCGACCCGCAGCGTGCCGATGCGGTCGCGCAGCTTGCGGATCACCGGCTCGACGATCGACTCCTGCACGAACAGCCGCGAGCCGGCGCAGCAGACGTGACCCTGATTGAAGTAGATGCCGTTGATGATGCCTTCGATGGCCTGATCGATGGGCGCATCGTCGAAGACGATGTTCGGCGCCTTGCCGCCCAGCTCGAGCGTCAGCCTCTTGCCCGAGCCGGCGATGGAGCGCTGAATCCGCTTGCCGACCTCCGTCGATCCCGTGAAAGCGATCTTGTCGACATCGTCGTGCGCGACGAGCGCGGCTCCCGTCGCACCCGCCCCGGTGATGATGTTGACGACGCCCGGCGGCAGATCCGCTTCCTGAATGATCTCGGCCAGCAGCAGCGAAGTCAGCGGCGTCGTCTCCGCCGGCTTGAGCACGACCGTGTTGCCCGCGGCCAGCGCCGGCGCAACCTTCCATGCCGCCATCAACAGCGGGAAGTTCCAGGGGATGATCTGCCCGGCCACGCCGACCGGCGAAACCTTGCGATTGGGAAAGGCGTATTCGAGTTTGTCTGCCCAGCCGGCGTAGTAGAAGAAGTGCGCCGCCGCCAGCGGGATGTCGATGTCGCGCGACTCCTTGATCGGCTTGCCGCCGTTCATCGTCTCGACGACGGCGAGCGCGCGCGACTTTTCCTGAATCAGACGGGCAATGCGGAAAATGTACTTGGCTCGCTCACAGGGCGCCATCCGGCGCCAGACCTTCTCGTAGGCCCGGCGCGCCTCGCGCACCGCCCGATCGACATCTTCCGCATCCCCCACGGCGATCTCGGAGAGCGTCTCTTCGGTGGCCGGATTGATCGTCTTGAACCAGCGCTTCGAATGCGGTTCGACGAACTTCCCGCCGATGAAGAGGTTGTAGCGCGACGCAACCTTGACGTGATCCGTCGACTCGAGCGACGGCGCGTACTCCCAGAGCATGGCGCTGCTGGCAGGGCCGGGCTGGAGGCGTTCTTTGGTTTCGATGGAGGTCATAGATCAGAAATGCAGAATGCAAAATGCAAAATGCAAAATGGAAGATCAGTCGATGTCATGACTCTGCATTCTGCACTCTGCATTTTGCATTTTGCATTTTGCATTTTGCATTTTGCATTTTGCATTGTTCGTTCATCGTTCAGTCGATCGTGAAGTAATCCCCCGATTGATACGCCCCGGTCTTCTCCTTCCGAAGCTGCATCAGGATATCGTTCAACAAGGATGAGGCTCCGATCCGGAAGAGATCCGGGGTCATCCAGGCGGCGCCGAGCGTCTCGTACAACACCACCAGATACGAGAGGGCCAGCTTGGCGTTCGACACGCCGCCGGCAGGCTTCATGCCGATCTGCTTGCCGGTGACGTGATGGAAGTCGCGGATCGCTTCGAGCATCACCAGAGTGACCGGGAGCGTGGCGTTCGTGGTGACCTTCCCGGTCGAGGTCTTGATGAAGTCGGCGCCCGCGAACATGGCCATGAGCGACGCCGTCCGCACCTGATCGTAGTTCGCCAGTTCGCCGGTCTCCAGGATCACCTTCAGGTGCGCGGGACCGCAGGCTTCTTTGACTTCCGCGATCTCGTCGAACACTTTCTGGTAGTGGCCCGAGAGAAACGAGCCGCGGTCGATGACCATGTCGATCTCGTCGGCGCCCGCGGCGACGGTCTCGCGGGTCTCGTGGACTTTGACGTCGGTGAACGTCTGCCCGCTCGGAAAACCGGTCGCCACCGAGGCCACTTTCACACCGCTGCCGGCAAGCGCCTGCTTCACATAGGAAACCATCGACGGATAGATGCAGACCGCGGCGACGTGCGGAACGTCGCGATCCTGCGGGTCAGGGCGAATCGCTTTCTGGCAGAGCGCGTAGACCTTCCCCGCCGTGTCTTTCCCCTCGAGCGTGGTGAGGTCGATCATGCTGATGGCCAGGTTGAGACCCCAGACCTTCGCGCTCTTCTTCAGCGACCGCTTCGCCAGCGACGCTGCCCGTTCCTCGGCCGCGACCGCGTCAACACCATGCGCCATCTCCAGCGCATCCTGGAGACTGCGGCGATACGCGACCGGAACGCCGGTCCGCGGCGACGAAGCGATGATCGTGTCGGTCATGGGGGGCATACGGTAACACGGTGCTCGGTGCTCGGTGCTCGGTCGCTGGGTCGCTGGGTCGCCGGGTTGCCGAGAACCGAGCACCGAGCACCCAGCACCCGTTCAGTGCCTGCCGGTCACCGAGCGCTGCCGGCCGGTTCTCTCCGGGATCACCGTCCAGGTGTCGCCGTCGAGGAGCCAGGTATCGGACAGGTAGTAGCCGGCCCATCCGCCGAACAGCACGAAGTCGTTGCGGCCGTAGTCGAACGCCATCGCGCCGTTCTCGCGAGGAGGCGGCGTGTTGCCGGTCGTGCGTTGCGTCCAGTTCGAACCGTCCCATTCCCAGAGGTCGTTTGCGTAGACCTGCTTCTGCAGACCTTTGGAGTCGACGTCGAGCCGGAGTCCACCAAAGAGCAGCGCGTGACCGTTGCGCGGATCGACCGCCACCTGCGCGCCGTAACGCGTCGTCGGAAGCGTGGACGGTTTGATCTCCGTCCAGCCGTTGTTGCCGAGCGACCACATGTCGTTGTAGCGGTCCAGCCGGTCCTGCGGATTCGGACGTCCGATCCCGCCGTAGAGGACCGTCTTCTTGAGGATCGGGTCGAACCACATCGCCGTCAGAGAACGGGAGGGTGCGCGGTTGTTCTTCTGCTCGGTCCAGGACGTTCCGTCCCAGAGCCAGGTGGTGTTGACGTAGTTCGCTTCGTCCCAACCGCCATAGAGCACCGTCTTCCTGAGCGAAGGGTCGTACACCATCGCGGCGAAGCGGCGGAAGGGAGGCTTGGTCTTCAGATCGGGAAACGTCTTCCAGGCCGTTCCATCCCACTCAAACGTGCCGGCGTCGTTGCAAACGGCCACGAGCTTCGAGCGATCGGTATCGAACGCCGCGAACAGGGTGCCGCACGCCGGCGTACCGTCGGCGGTGATCTTCTGCCACCCGCCGTTCTGATACATCCAGAAGTCGGTGAACGAGCCGCCGTCGGTGAGACCGTTGAGCATGTAGACGACTCTGTTCACCGGATCGGCGGCCATCGGCGCCAGCGAGCGGGGGCCGGGGGGACTGCTGTTCGTATCGGTGAAGGTCCAGTCTGCGAGATACGCTGGCGGATCGTTGGCGGTGTCGACGACCGAAGGATCGAAGGTGTAGGTGGCGCTGCGCGGGCTGCCGTACGCTTGGGTGCCGCCGAATTCGATGGTGACGTTGCGGTTTGCGTCGTACGCGATGGCCTGATTCGTGACGCGCACGATGGCCGTCTTCGTAGGGACCTTCGTCCATGTGGTTCCGTCCCACTGCCACGCGTCCTCGACCGTGGATGAACTGAAGGATGCGGTCACGCACGTGCCGCCCACGAGCAGCACGGTGCCGCTGCTCCGCTGATAGACCACGCCTGCCTCGTTGACGCACGGCGGCATCGTGGCCGGCGTAATCTGGTTCCAGGTGTGTGCTGATGAGTCATAGGCATACATGGCCGGCACGAAGTTCACGTCCTCGGCGATCATGAGCATCTGGCTGTGCGCCTCGTCGTAGACGAGGAGCGGCCGCACCACGTTCGGTCCGTTGTCGGCGACCTTCGTCCAGTTCGTGCCGTCGAATTCCCAGGTGTCGTAGTAGTTCGTAACCGTCGAGCTCGACGCTCCGCCGGCCGTCGTCGTCACGGTGGTCAGGGCGCCGCCGAACAACACCACGCGGCCGCGGGCGCGGTCGTAGGCGGCGCCGGAAACCGAGCGCGGCGAGGGGGCATCGCTCGTGGTGATCTGCGCCCAGTCGTTGTGCGCGAACACCCAGGTGTCGTTCAGGTCGGTGTTCTGCGTCCGGCCACCGAACAGTACCACCTGGCTGCGCGCAGAGTCGTACACCATCACGTGCGAGGAACGCCCGAATGGGTTGTGGGCCGGATAGCGCTCCAGCCAGCGCGAACCGTTCCAGAGCCAGGTGTCGGTGGGCTCGTACGCGAGGATCGTCCCGGCGTCGACCGCGGTGACCCCTCCGAACAGGACCGTGTAGCCGGTGGATTCGTCGTACGCCATCCGCGTGCCGGTGCGCGCGGAAGGGTTCGCAGCAAGGAGAGCCTGCGCCGGCAACAGCAGCGCGGCTACGATAAGAAACCGTCTCAGCGTGGTAACGCTCATCCGTATCGAGTGCCTTTGATGTGAGGTTAACTACTGATGCTTACGCAGTTTGGCCGAACCGGAGTGGCCGCGGGCAAATTCCGCTGCCTATGAGACGAGCGAGCGACAAAAAAGTTGTCGCAGCCCGCCGCGACGGTACCTCGGTGCCCGGATGATCTCCGACCTTTCGACCTAGATCCGTACACGCAAGGTCGCCAGCGTCTCGTCCAGATTCAGCTTCTTCGGGGAACCGACGTTGTGCTTCGCGCGCTCGATGGTCAGATCCACTCCGCGCGCGAAGCCGATGCGCACGCCGGCATCGATCTTCGTCCAGTTCCACCAGATGCTCGGCGCCGGATAGAGACTGGCGTCGCCCTTGAACCGGTTCCTGAGGCCGCTCACGCGCAGCGCCGGCTGAATCGAATCGAGAAATCCGTGGGAAGTGGCGAAGCGGTAGCCGCTCTCCACTTCGTAGCCCTGGCGCTGGAGCCCGGCCACCGCCTGCTTCGTGAACTGCGCGATGACGGTGAGCGCGTTCCATTCGCTGTAGACGCGGCCGCCGTACTCCTCTTTCGTCCGGCCGTGAATCGGCAGTCCCTGATCGACCGGGCCGAGGAGGAGGTCGAGGTCCGGTCCGTAGAACGTGCCATCGAGTTGCTTCTCGCCGGCCGACATCGTCCGCCGGTAATGAAACAGGATGGCGTCGAAGCCGGCGGTCTGCGCCTCATTCTGCCAGCGGTACCCGAGACCCTGGCCGAACTGGATGTGGTCGGTGTTGAGAAAGACGCTCTCCACTTCCGCGTTGTAGAGAATCGGGAAGCCCGACTTGATGGACGGATCGGGATTGGGGTGCGCGACCGGATCGAGCGACGGCGTCCCATTGTCACCGGCCAGAGCGTTGGGGTCGCGGAAGAACAGCGGATTGCCGCTCGATACCTGAAGGCGCCAGTAGAGATTGCGCCTGACGGAGCCGCCGGTCAGGACCTGCGTATCCTCCATACGGTTGAACGACGTGGCGGCCAGCCCATAGCTCTCCAGCAACCGGATCGGCTGGCGCTCCATCTTCGGAGCCTTGCCGGCCTGGAGAAAAAATGACGTCTTCTCGGGCCGCTCGAGGAACTCCGGCTTCTCGCCGACGCGCACCCACAACTCGTCCGCATAGGTCATCCGGTCGCTCGTCGTGGGGTTGCGCCGGTACTTGTCGACGGCGTGAAACTGCGTGTGGGCGGTGAACCACTTGCCGTACGAAAGATCGAGGCGGATCTGGGCGACGCTCAGCTCGAGATGGCTGCCGGCATCAGGGGTTTCCTCGAAGCCGGAGGTCTGCCCAACGGGAAGAAACGAGGGTGGGAACGGGAACTTGAGCTGGAATGCGTCGTGGTTGCTGTCGCGGTAGTTGGCTCGGATCTCGACCCGTTCCTTCCACGACCACGCCGCTGCGGTCGAAGCGTCCTGCGCCGTCGCAACGCTCGCGCAGAGGCACACAGCCAGCCCGAAACCGGCAATCTTCAAGTGCTCCTCATTCTACGGGAGGTTCAGTCGACGCGGCGCAGCAGTGTGCCCGATCGGGTGTCGTCCAGGCGCCGCTCTCGATGTGCCACGAACGCCTCGTCGAAGACAACCTGCACGATCGCCGCGACGGGCACTGCCAGAATCGCTCCGACGATGCCGAGGAGCGAAGCCCCCATCATGAAGGCGATGAACACGGCCAGCGGAGAGATCGACACCTTGCGCGACATCACCCGCGGGGCGATGAAGAGATTCTCGAGCTTCTGCGCGATGACGGCGAAGAGCAGCATGGCCCAGAACTGCCAGCGCGAATGCAGGAGAGCGATGAGGAGCGCCGGCGTGGTGCCGAGGATCGGACCGATGACCGGGACCATCTCGCCCAGCGTCGCCAGAATCGCCAGCGGCACCGCGTACGGCAGCCGCAGAACCAGAAGCCAGACGAATGTCGACACGCCCATGATCGCGGCCAGGATCAGTTGCGCGGAGAGCCACGAGCTCATCCTCCGCCCCATCCGATTCAACATCCGTCTCTTGTCGCCCCGAACCTCGGCCGGATAGAAGAGCAGGATGAGATTGCGCAGCCTGGGAGCGTCGATGAGCATGTACGCGACCATGAAGAAGACCGCGATCACCGCCGCCACCGCGGTGGCCACACCGCGCGCATAGCCAACCATCGTGGATCGCTGGACCGTGAGGCCATGCCGCAACGCGTCGCGCACCGGCTGCACCGACACGTACTTCTCGAGCGGCTGCAGGATGTTCTGGTCGATCATGGCGGGGAGATTCGCACTCAGCTGATTCCAGTCCACCATGAACCGTGGAACCAGGACGACGAGCAGGGCGATCATCGTCGCCAGGAATGGAAAGTAGACGAGCGTGACCGCCGTGCCGCGACGCATCCGGCGGTGGAACCAGTGACGGCTCAGCAGGCGCACGCGATAGACGGCCGGCGAGATACCGGCGGCGAGAACCGCCGCGATCAGTACGAGGATGAGCACGTCGCGGACGACCCAGAAAAGGGCCAGGACGATCGCCAGCGCCGCGACGATCGCCCCCTTCTTCGCGAACATCTCCAGCTCGTTCGCGCGCGGCTCTTCTATCGGACGAATGGCCACCGTCTCCTCAGCCCAGATACTGCGAAATGGCCGACTCGATGGCCGGACGCGGAACGGCGCCCGTCACACGGCCCTCTTCCTTTCCGTCCTTGAAGAAGATCAGCAGCGGGATGCCCTGCACGCGAAAAAAGGCGGCCGTCTGTGGATTCTGATCGACGTCGAGCTTCGCGAACGTAATGTCGGTCCGCTCAGCGGCCAGAGCCTCGATCACCGGCGCGATCATCCGGCAGGGACCACACCAGGCCGCCCAGAAGTCGACGACGAACCTTCCCTTGTCGATCGTCCGCGCGAAGTTCTGATCGGTCAGCTCGATGGGAGCACCGCTCCCGGCGCTCAATTCCGCGCCGCATTTGCCGCAGACCGCCTTCTTGCCATCTTCGAGAGCCGGAACACGATTGGCCTGACCGCAGGAAGCACACCGGATGACTTGACCGTCCATGCCCGACGGGCTCTTGCGAACGACAGGCCATCGGCCGGAGCCCCTGCGTAACGGCCGCCCTTCATACGGATAGACTCACGACCGTGATTCGCACGGCTACGCCGGACGAGCTGACCGCGATCCGCGGTCTTCTCGAGAAAGCCAACGACGCGCCGTACGACATCGGCGTCGTGGCCGCCGAGAAATGCTTCGGCGCCGGATTCTCGGCCCTGCCGCGCGCGCGCGTCTTCGAGCGTGATGGTGTGATGCGAGGAGTGGCCGTCACATGCGGCGACTACCTGCGCGTCATGGCTGTCGACCGCGAGTTCCGGCGTCAGGGCATCGGCTCGACGCTCCTCGAAGACTCCGGCGCATCGATCATCGCCGCGGAGCCGGGAAACTACTTCACGCCCGGCGTGAGTGAGCCTGAGTTTTTCGAGAAACGCGGCTACATGAGGACGGCCAGTACGTGGAACCTGCATGTCGAGATTGGAGAAGGGAGCTGGGAGGCTGGAATCGAGGTTTCACGACCACTCTCGAATGTCCGGACTCCCGCCATGCTCGAGTTCGTGGAGCGACACTTCGGCCCGATCTGGCGATTCGAAGCGGAGCGGGCGTCCATCGCGCATGACATCGAAGGCATCGGGTTCGCCGTGGCCGAAGCGAACAACAAAGGGCTCGGGACGTTCGGGCCGGCCGGCGTCGCTCCCGAGCATCGCGGCAAGGGTCAGGGACGCCGGCTTCTGCTGGCCTGTCTCGCCGATCTGCGGGCGCTCGGATACAGGCGCGCCATCATCCCCTGGACGGACGCGCTCGAGTTCTACCGCAAGAGTTGCGGTGCGGAACCGGCACACCGCTTCGTCACCCTGCGCAAACCGAAGTAGACTTCGCGGCCGTGAAAAGCAAATCGAAGCGGCGCCAGCGCTTCCTGCCTCGCGCCATCGGCCGGGTCGGCGGCGTGGCCCTGGCCGGTCTCGCTTTCTGGTTCTTCAAGGAGCAGGCCGAACACGTCGTGGCCGGGACCACGGACGAATTCGATGCTGCCGTGTTCCGGGTCGTCCGCACGATCGACAATCCGGCGATGAACCGGACCATGCACGCCGTCACGCAGCTTGGAACCCACGGCGCGATCGGCACGGCGGCCGGGCTCACGGCGATCGCGCTCTTCCGGAAGGGCCGTCGAGCCGAGGCGTGGACCGTGGTGATCAGCACCGGCGGCGCCATGGCCATCAACACGCTGCTCAAGAACGTCTTCCAGAGGCAGAGACCGCAGGAGCTGGCCCGGCGGATCAAGCTGCCGCGCTCGCATAGCTTCCCCAGCGGGCATGCCCTGCTCTCGGCGGCCACGTATCCGATCGTCGCTCACCACCTGGTGGAACGGCATTCGCTACCCGTACAGGCGGCGGTGCATACGATCACGGGCATGCTCATTCTCAGCGTCGGATTCTCCCGCGTTTACTTCGGCGTACACTTTCCGTCCGACGTCCTGGGCGGCTTCGCGGCCGGTTTCGGCTGGCTGGGCCTGACTTCCCTCTCCCATACCGCGGTGGACCGGCAGCGCGCGGAGAATGCGCTGGAATGACTCTCCGTTAGAGAAGACAGACATGCCATCAGTAACGCAGGCCTACGGCCCCAATATCGCTTTCATCGAAGAGCTTTACGAGAAATACCGATCGGATCCCCAGTCTGTGAGCGCGAGCTGGCGCGAGTTCTTCGCCGATTACCAGCCGGTGTTCGAGGAAGAGCACAACGCGCTGGAAGAGCCGCAGGCGGCGGTCAGCGGAGGATCGGCTCCCTCCCCTGCTCCGGTTGCGGCGTCGCCGGCGCCCCGCCCCACGCCCGTCCCGCCCCCTCCGACACCGGCCAACTCCGTCATCCTGCGCGGCGCGGCCGGCAAGATCGCCCAGAACATGGAGTCGTCGCTGACGATCCCGACGGCGACTTCGGTGCGCAACATCCCGGTCAAGGCGCTGGAAGAGAACCGGCGCGTCATCAACAATCACTTCGCGCTCATCGGTCAGAGCAAGTCGTCGTTCACGCACGTCATCGCCTACGCCATCGTCCGCGCGCTGGCCCGCTTCCCGAGAATGAATGCGGCGTTCGCGCAGCAGGAAGGCTTGCCGTCGCGCATCGACCGCGAAGACGTGAACCTGGGCATCGCCATCGACGTGGAGCGCAAGGATGGAACGCACTCCCTGCTCGTGCCGAACATCAAGCGCGCTCAGACCATGGATTTCGCGCAGTTCCTCAAGGCCTACAACGACGTCGTACGCAAGGCGCGCAACAGCACACTCGAAGTGGCCGACTTCGAAGGCACGACGATCTCGCTCACGAACCCCGGCACGATCGGCACGGTGGCCTCGGTGCCCCGCCTGATGCCGTCGCAGGGAACGATCATCGCCATCGGCCAGATCGATTACTCCGCCGAGTATTCGGCTTCCGATCCCACCGTTCTGGCCGACCTCGGCATCTCCAAGGTGATGACGATGACGTCGACCTACGACCATCGCATCATCCAGGGCGCCGAGTCGGGTGCGTTCCTGGCCCGCATCCACGAGCTGCTCATCGGCGAAGACAATTTCTACGACGACATCTATCGAGACCTGCGCATCCCTTACGAGCCGGTGCGCTGGGGCCGCGATCACAACCGCCTGCATCTCGGTACGAGCACCACCGACGAGCTGGTGGCGCGCGAAGCGTCGGTGCTGCAGATGATCAACGCCTACCGTGTGCGCGGTCACCTGCTCGCCGATCTCGACCCGCTCGAATACAAGGTCGGACACCACCCCGAGCTCAACCCGCTGTTCTACGGCCTGACCATCTGGGACCTCGACCGCGAGTTCATCTGCGGCGGTCTTTGCGGCAAAGCGACCGCGAAGCTACGGAACATCCTGGACACGCTGCGCGAGACGTACTGCGGCCACATCGGCCCCGAGTACATGCACATCCAGGACACCGCGCAGAAGAAGTGGCTGCAGAACCGGATGGAGCCGTCGCGCAACATGGAGCCTCTCGACCTCACCATCAAGCGGCGCATTCTGAAGAAGCTCAACGACGCCGAGGCCTTCGAGCGTTTCCTGCACACCAAGTACGTCGGGCACAAGCGCTTCTCGCTGGAAGGAGCGGAGTCGCTCGTGCCGATGCTCGACGATCTCCTCAACGAAGCGACCGCCGACGGCGTCGTCGAATCGGTCATCGGCATGGCCCATCGCGGACGGCTCAACGTCCTCGCCAACATCATCGGCAAGTCGTACGAGCAGATCTTCCGCGAGTTCGAGGGCGACATCGACCCATCTACGCGCGAGGGGTCCGGCGACGTCAAGTATCACCTCGGCGCCGAGGGGAAGCACACCACCCCGGACGGCGCGACGATGAAGCTGACGCTGGCCTCGAATCCCAGCCATCTGGAAGCAGTCGACCCGATCGTGGAAGGAATGGCCCGCGCCAAGCAGATCCTGATCAACGATCGCAACCGCTCATTCGTGCTGCCGATCCTCCTTCACGGCGATGCCGCGTTCGCCGGACAGGGCGTCGTCGCCGAAACGCTCAATCTCTCGCAGCTCAAGGGTTACCGCACCGGCGGCACGATCCACGTGGTCATCAACAACCAGATCGGGTTCACCACCGGTCCGGAGTCGGCGCGCTCGTCGACGTACGCCACCGACGTGGCCAAGAGCGTTCAGGCCCCGATCTTCCACGTCAACGGCGACGATCCGGAGGCGTGCATCCGGGCCATGAAACTGGCTTACGCCTTCCGCCAGCAGTTTCAGAAGGACGTGGTCATCGACATGATCTGCTACCGCCGCTGGGGGCATAACGAAGGCGATGAGCCCTCGCTGACGCAGCCGCGGATGTACAAGTCGATCAAGGAGCACCGCTCCGTCCGCAAGATCTATACAGAAACGCTGTTGCGCAAGGGCGACATCGATCCGCAGGAAGCCGAGCAATGGCTCGACTCCTTCCAGAAGCAGCTTCAGGACGCATTCGACAAGACGAAGGAGCAGCAGGCGCCACCGTCGACGAAAGACCCGCTGTACACCGACGAGGAGCTCACCGGCTACCAGAAAAGCGCGTCGCCGGATACAGCCATCAGCAGCGCGCAGGTCGCACAGATCCGCGAGGCGATGGTCACGACGCCGGAGAGCTTCCAGCTCCATCCGAAGCTCAAGTCCGTGCTGAGCAAACGCGGCGCGATGCTCGGGGGAAAGGAGCCGCTGGACTGGGCCACCGCCGAGCTCACCGCCTTCGGCTCGCTGCTGCTGGACGGATTCCGGGTGCGCCTGTCCGGCCAGGACAGCGGCCGCGGAACGTTCTCACAACGTCATGCCGTGATCTTCGATTACATCACCGGAAACGAATACGTGCCACTGAACGCGCTCGCTCACGCCACGAACGATCCAAGCGCCGAAGCTATGATCTCTGTCTTCGATTCGCTTCTCTCCGAATACGGCGTCCTCGGCTTCGAGTATGGATACTCCGTCGCCGATCCCGGATGTCTGGTGATGTGGGAAGCGCAGTTCGGCGACTTCATGAACGGCGCGCAGATCGTCATCGATCAGTTCATCTCCAGCGCCGAGGAGAAGTGGGGCCAGCACAGCGGTCTTGTTCTCCTGCTGCCGCACGGATACGAGGGCCAGGGGCCGGAGCATTCCAGCGCGCGTCTGGAGCGTTTCCTCACGCTCTGCGCCGAGGGCAACATGCAGGTCGTCTATCCCACGACACCGGCGCAGTACTTTCACGCGCTGCGGCGCCAGATGAAGAACGACCCGCGCAAGCCGCTCATCGTGATGACGCCGAAGTCGCTGCTGCGCCTCCCCGCCGCCGTCTCACCGGTGAGCGAGCTGACCAGCGGACGCTTCGAGCCCGTCCTCGCGGACGGCGACATCACCGGCGACGTGAAGCGCATCGTGCTGACCGCGGGCAAGGTCTACTACGACCTCATCGCGGCGAGACAGAAAGCCGGCGCGAACGTGCCGGTCATCCGGCTGGAGCAGTTCTATCCGTTCCCGCAGGGCGCTCTCGCGGAGGCGTTCAAGGCGTATCCGAACGCCGCCGAGGTCGTGTGGGTGCAGGAGGAGCCGCGCAATATGGGCGCGTGGCCGTTCCTGCACGAGCATCTGGCCTCGCTGCTCAGCAGCGATCAGAAGCTGCGTTATGTCGGCCGCCCGATCTCCGCGGCGCCGGCGACGGGCTCGCATCGCCGGCACGAGGATCAGCAGCACGCGCTGGTGCAGGCCGCGATTACTTAGGCCTCGGCCCTCGGTTTCCCCCCGCCCGATCGGTCCTCGGCGCAAAACCGAGGACCGAGGACGCCTTTCTCAGAACCTCACGTCGACGCGCGTGTAGATGAACCGGCCGTTCATGCCGAACGGCGAGTTGATCGGATAGGCGAAGGCGCCGGCACTGCCGACCTGGGCGGAGCCGGAGGGGATGCCCGCTTTCAGATTCTTGTCGGGAAATGCATCGAACAGATTTTCCGCGCCGATCCCGAACGTGTAGCGGTCGAAGCGATATGAGAAATCGAGATCGGTCAGCCACGTTGCGCCATACACCTGATCGTCGAGGTGGTTGATCGAGGCGCTGCAGAACGAGCCGTAACGGCTTTCGCGCGTGGTCACGCTCCACGGGCCCTGGCGGTAACTCTCCATGGCCCGGATGTTGTCGCGCGGCTGCCCGCACTCGGCCCGGCGCTGCTCACCGCGATCGAAGAGTACGGCGCCGAGGCCGGTAAGCTGCGGCGGCGTCGGGGCGATGCTGACGATGCTCGTCTTGTTGTTGCTGTACGCCGCGGAGAGATCGAGATGACCGTTGAACAGCGCGCGGTTGTGATTGAGGACGAGATCGTAGCCGTTCGTGCGCGTGTCGATGGCGTTCGTGAAGAAGCGCGCACCCGTTGCGCCGAACGGTGCCAGCAACGGCTGCACCTGCGTCTGGTTGAAGTTGCCCGACAGCACGATGCGATGCTTGATGTCGATATGGAAGAAGTCGGCGGTCATCTCCGTGTTCGCGAGCGGGCTCCAGACCAGGCCGCCGCTGTAGTTCCGGGACAGTTCAGGGCGCAGCGGCTTGGCTCCGAGGGCGACGGCGATGGGACTGCTGACCGGAGCGGTCCAGACATCGAACGGGTCGACGTTCCCTGTCACCGGATTGCGGATGAAGTTCGTCGAGACCGCTGAGAACCACGACTGGCCGAGTGAGGGCGCCCGGAAGCCGGTGCTGGCCGCGGCGCGGAAGATCAGTTGCTGGAGCGGGGAGTAGCGCAGCGTCAGCTTGCCATTGGTGGTGTTGCCGAAGTCGCTGAAGTTCTCGTAACGTCCGGCGACGCCGACGCGGAACTGCTGCGTCACATCCCCTTCGGTGTCGACATAGACGGCCTTGCTGTTGCGCGAGGCGTCGACGGCGTTTGCAGGACGGAAGCCGGGGAAGACCTGGGAGCCGGGCGCTGCATGGGCTGTTCCGAACTGATTGAGCGAACCGCCGTCGATGTACGAGGCTGGTTCGCCGGCGATGACCTGGTAGCCCTCGTTCCGATACTCCGCTCCCGCGGCCACGTTGATCGGGCCGGCCAGACCGACGTTGAACGCTCTCGAGAGATCGAGGTTCGTCGTGTACAGATGGTTGCCGAGCGTGCCCGCGTAGAACGCGGTCTGATTCGGAGGCATGTTCGGGCCCAGCGAGGCGTTGAGCGAGTGCCGCACGTAGAAGGCCATCTTGTCGCGCCCGTAGCCCGCGCTGAGGTCGTAGAACCAGGAGGCCAGCTCGCCGCGCACGCCGCCGTTGAGGGCCTGATCGCTGATGCGCGGCTCGATGAGCGGCAGAAATCCGTTCGGATAGATCTGCGGCCAGTCGCTGGAGTCCAGCGCCCGGCGGTAATTTCCGCCGGCCGACCCGTGGCGGAGATTCCACGTGCCGAACGCGTAGACAACCTGCTTGCCGTCCTCGCTGACCGGAACGTTGAGGTTCACGAGCGACATCAGATCGCGCTCGTAGGCATCACCCCAGTGCGTGTTCGGCTGGGCCACGGGGTTGTTGCCGGCGTCACCGGCCTTGACCTGATCGCGCGGGTCGTTCAGCGCCCGGTTTGTCGGGTAGCGGTCGCGATACTCGAACGTGCCGAACAGCGCGCCCGCGCCGACTCTCCATCCGCCGCTCAGGCTCGTGTCGAGCATCTGGCCGTCGCCGTGCGTCGTGGAGCCCGTTTTCACCGCCACCTGAAGCGGCTGCGCGTCCGATTTCAACACGATGTTGATGACACCGGCGATGGCATCCGATCCGTACTGTGCGGCCGCGCCGTCTCGCAGGATCTCGACGTTGTCGATTGCCGAAACGGGGATGGCGTTGAGATCGACGCCGGCCGATCCTCGTCCGACCGTGCCGTTGACGTTGACCAGCGCGCTGGTATGGCGCCGCTTCCCGTTGAGCATGACCAGGACCTGATCGGGTCCCAGTCCGCGCAGGGTCGCCGGCCGCACGCTGTCGGTTCCATCCGAGAGTGTGGGGCGAGGGAAGTTGAACGACGGCGCGATCTTCTCGATGATCTGATTCGTCTCCGAGGAAGGAGTGCTCTCGATCTGCTGGCGCGTGATCACGTCGACCGGCACCGCCTTCTCCTGCTCCGCGCCGGCGGCGCGGGAGCCGACGGTGATCTGCTCCCCGAACGAAACGCGCAGCGAGACGTCGCGGGTCACGTCGCCGCTCAGCCGGATGTCCATCGTCCGGGTCTGAAAGCCCTGCATCGTGACTGACAGCTTCACGCTCTGCCCGTGCGCCTGGGAGGCCGGCACGGTGAGCGTGTACTGCCCCGCTCTGTCGGTGACGGTCGTCAGGTTCAACGTGTCAATGGATACGCTCGCGCCGGGAAGTGCCGAACCGTCGGCCGCGATGGTGACGCGTCCATGAACCGTTGCACTCTGCTGTGCGTAGACGGATGCCGATAGCGCGACGAGAATCGCGATGAATAGAAAACGGGAGTACCTCGCCATGGAGTGCTCCTCTCTTTCCGGTACGGATTTAGTGAGAGAAGTATAGACGGGAAGCGCTACCCGGGGGTCACGGTCTGTTTCAACAGCTCCCGATGCCACGAATCCGCCGCGCGACGCTCCCACGACCCGTCGCGCACCTCACGCAGCACTTCGGCGGTGGTGTCGAACACGATCGTGTGGGGGTCGGCCTTCTGGCGAAACTCCGCGCGCGACATCGAGTCGGCGCGGCCGTCGCCATGGCGGAAAAACACGCGGTTCGCGTCGAGCATGGAAACGCCGAGCTCGCTCTCCAGTTGTTGCAGAGTGCCGAAGAGTCTGTCGATCGAACAGCCGGAGCGCTCCGAGGTTTTCGAGGCGGCGATGAGAAGAAACATTCGCTCGGTGAGCGCACGCCCCGATTCGATCGGATTGCCGTGCGCGGCCCAGTGTTCGAGAAAAGAGTCGACGCGTTCGAGGACCCTGGCTTCACCGGCCTCGTCGAGCGCCGGAGAAATGCCGAAGATCCAGATGTACGCATCGTCAGAGAGTTGCTTCAAGTCGCGTCGTGGCATGAGTGATGGTCTCGATTCCGTGGTCCGAGGACCCACGGCCTTTCGTTACGTTAGACTCCCGCCGTGAGCTTTGCACGTCTTGTCCATCGACTCAAGGAAGGATTGAACGCAGCGCCCGAACATCAGCAAGGGCAGCGGGATCCACTGCGGGTGTCCACGGCCGCGGTTCTGCTGGAAATCGGCTACGCCGACGGCAGCTTCAGCCCCGCCGAGGGCGAGGACCTGCTGACCTATCTCGAGCGGGCGTTCAACCTGAGTCCGGAGGAAGCGAAGGAGATCATCGACGAGGCGGCGGAGATCCGCAACCGGACCATCGATCACTTCGCGCTCACGAATTACATCCGCAGGAACGCGTCGCTCCAGGACCGCATCGAGATCGTGAAAACGATGTGGCGGATGGTCTACTCGGACGGGAGGCTCACCGATTACGAGAACTATCTCGTTCGCAAGCTTGCCGACCTCCTCGGACTGGAGCATCACGTGATGATCGATGCCAAGGTGGCCGTGCTCCGGGACATGGGGATGGCCACGGAGTGATCGAGTCGCATCAGGTCGCGGTGATCGGCGCGGGACCGATCGGGATCGAGCTGGCCATTGCCCTGAAGCGGGCCGGCGTCGATTACGTGCACATCGACGCCTCGCAGATTGGATCGACGATCGAGTGGTATCCGATCCAGATGCTCTTTCACTCCAGCTCGGACCGGCTGGCGCTGGCCGGAGTGCCCATTCAGGTTCCCAACCAGCAGAAGATCTCGCGCGAGGAGTACCTGGCCTACATGCGGGCGCTCGTGCTGCAGTTCAACCTCGAGGTGCGCACCTACGAGCGCGTCGAGCGCGCCGAGCGTGTCGGCGATCATTTCGAATTGCGCACACGCCTGATCAGCGGGGGAGAACGCCAGTACCGCGTGGACGACATCGTCCTGGCCATCGGCGCCTTTCACGCCCCCAGGCTCCTGGACATTCCCGGCGAGGACATGCCACATGTCAGCCACTACTTCCGCGATCCCCACACCTACTTCGGAAAACGGCTGCTGATCGTGGGAGGACGCAACTCCTCGGTCGAGGCGGCGGTGCGCTGCCAGCGCGCCGGTGCCGAGGTGACGCTCAGCTACCGCCGCACCGACTTCGATCCGAAGGTCGTGAAGTTCTGGCTGCTGCCGGAAGTACGCGCGCTCATCCGCGACGGTCACGTGCGCTTTCTGCCGAACACGACTCCGCTCGAGATCCGCCGCCAGTCCGTCGTGCTGGCCCGGGAGAACGGCGAACCGCTCGAGGTGCCCGCCGACTTCGTGCTGATGATGACCGGTTACGTGCAGAATCCGACGCTGTTCGAGCAACTCGGCGTCGAACTGCGCGGAGACGACCGGCAGCCTCTCCACGATCCCGACACGATGGAGACGAACGTGCCTGGTGTGTTCGTCGCAGGAACGGCCGTGGCCGGGACGCCGCCCCGCAAGGTGACCGTCATCGTCGAGACCTGTCACGTACACGTCCCGCGGATCGTCGGAGCAATCACCGGCCGTCCGGCGGTGGGATTGCCGGCGGGCGCGGAAGACGAGTAGTCGCGGCGAGGCCTTGGGAGCAACGGGCCCCCCGGGCCTGCTCAACTACTGCGCGGTCGGCGTGATCTGGGCGCGAAAATCGGCGACGGCCTGCTCGGCGCTCTGGAGCGACTGCGCCACCTGCGCGCCCTCGTCCTTCACGCTCTGGGCCAGCGTCGTGTTCTTGACGCCGGCCTGGCCGGTCGGCGTGAGATCGTTGCCGATCACCTTGCGGATGTCTTCGATGTCGCGCAGAAACGACGAGAAGCTCAGCGAGGCGGCAGAGTGGGCGCTGGACATGGTCCGGTATTTATCGGCAATCTCGTTGCGCCGTTGCTCGGCGATTGCGCGCAGCTCCGGATTCGAGACCGACGACGCGTCCTTCTGCCATTGACGCAGGTAGGCGTCGCTGTTCTTCTGCAGATCGGCATCGTCGTCGTGAATCGCCGAGGCGTAATCCTTCATCTGCTTCACGTCCGCCGCATACTTGTCGTAGGCGGCGCGCAGATGGTCGGACGGCGCATTGAGCAGCGCGTCGAGCGAGGAGACCACGGCGTCGATCTGCAGACGGGCCTTGGTGCTGTCCTGCTCCAATGAGTCGAGCGTCTTCGCGGTGCGCGCGGAACGATCGGGGGCGCTCGTGGCACAGCTCACGAGCATCAGAACTAGGGGAATCGACAAAGCTCTCTTCAAGATAAAACTCCCTGCGTCAGTAACGCAAACCCGATCATCTTATACAAGAGTCTCGCTCCGACGTTGGCATCCCATTCAGTCTGCCCCGGCGACACCTCGCATAAATCGAGTCCGACGATCCGTTTCTTCGCCCTGCGGATGGCCCGCAACAGACCGATGGCCTCGTTCCAGGAGAGCCCGCCGGGCACCGGCGTGCCGGTCCCGGGACAGAGCGTCGGATCGAGACCGTCGATGTCCCAAGACAAATAAACATCGGCCGGCAGCTGTCCGACGATCTCGTCGGCGATCCGCGCGAACGGCTTCCCCGTTTCCTTCGCCTCCGCCAGATCGGGGTCGAAGAACGTCACGATCCGCCCTCCCGACTGCTCGATCATCCCGTTCTCGGCCTGGCCCACATCGCGCACGCCGACCTGAACGAGGCGCGCGATCTTGGGCAGCTTCGTCATCACGTTGTGAAAGATCGATGCGTGCGACCACGTGAATCCCTCGTAGGCGTCGCGAAGGTCGGCGTGGGCATCGAGATGCAGAACGCCCATGCCGGGATAGCGGTCAGCGTACGCGCGCATGGCACCGAACGGAACGGAGTGATCGCCGCCGAGGACCACCGGGATCTTGCCGGCAGCGAGGAGGGAGTCGGTCTGGGTGAACACCCACTCGTTGACCTTCTCGCTGAAGGCGTTGACTCTGGCCGCGGCGTTGCGCGTGGCCCGGTCGGTGGCGCCGCCCTGCTCGATCACCGGTTTGGCGATGGCCCTGGCCTCACGATTCCAGCGCTCGATCTTCTTCGGGATGTCCAGCATGGCAATGCCCGCGGCGTAGGGCCGGCCGGTCTCGCGATCGAAGAGATCGACCTGCTTCGATGCCTCGAACACCGCCGCCGGCCCGCGCGACGTGCCGCCGCCATAGGACGTCGTCGCTTCGAACGGGACCGGCACGACCACCACTCGTGCCTCCTCCGGCGAAAACGGAAGCCCGTAGATGCCGGACGCGCCGCCGGGGGCGGCATCGGGATCGAACGCCTGCGGTTTCAATCCATGTCCATCGGATTGATGTAGGGCGCGTTCCTGTCTGCGCGCTTGAGCGCCTCCTGGAACTTCTCCTCGAGCAGGCGGGCGCGATCCTTCTGACTCTCGAGCTGCTTGTCGAAGCGCTTCGCGGCCTCGCTCTTCTGCGTCTCCAGGTTCGAAACCATCGACTCCAGCGAACCGCCGATCTTGTGCTCCTTCTCTTTATGGAAGAGAAGTTCGCCAGTGACGCGGTCGATCACGAGGAATGCCTCGCAGCAGGGACAGGAGACTTCGAAGTTGGCGGCCATGATCAGGGTCCTCGCTCATTCATTCTAGCGCCTGCCCGAGATCGCCGATCAAGTCATCCTGGTGCTCGAGGCCGATCGACAGGCGCAGCAGGTTTAGCGGCGTCGTCGATTCCGGACCTTCACTGGAGGCGCGATGTTCGATCAGGCTCTCCACGCCCCCCAGCGAGGTGGCACGGACGAACAGCTTTGTCTTCGCCGCAACTGCCAGCGCTTCGGCCCGTCCCCCGCGAACGAGGAACGACAGCATTCCTCCGAATGCGCTCATCTGCCGCCGGGCCACATCGTGACGGGGGTGCGATTCGAGCCCCGGATAGTAGACCGCTTCCACACGCCGGTGCTGCGCCAGAAATCGCGCCACGGCCATGGCGTTCTCGCAGTGCACGCGCATGCGCGCCGCGAGCGACCGGACCCCGCGAAGGACGAGCCAGGAGTTGAACGGCGAGGCCACGCCGCCGGTCAGATGGCGCAGATGCTCGAGCTGCTCGGCGATCTCGTCCGCCCTGGCGAAGACCAGTGCGCCGCCTCCGACATCGCTGTGTCCCCCCAGGTACTTCGTGGTCGATTGAAGGACCATGTCGGCGCCGAGCTCGATGGGCCTCTGCAGCGCCGGAGTGGCAAAGGTGTTGTCGACGACGGACAAGGCGCCTCGTTCTCTGGCCAGCGCACAGATGGCGGCGATATCGACGATCTTCAGGAGCGGATTCGAGGGCGTCTCGATCCAGACCAGTGTCGTCTCCGGGCGCATCGCGTCGAGCACCGCCTCGGTGCTCTCCATCGCTGCCACGTCGAAGGTGAGACTCCACTTCGGGAAGAATTGCCCGGCCATGGCCCGGAACGAGTAGTAGCCGTCGTCGGGAAGGATGACGTGCGAGCCGGCGGGCAGCGCCTGCATCAGCGCGGTTCCCGCGCCCATGCCGGAGGCGAAGGCCAGCGATCGTGCTCCCCCTTCGATCGTGGCCAGTGCTTCCTCGAGCCGCGACTGGGTGGGATTGCCGTCCCGGATATAACTGAATCCTCGCGGAGTGTCGCCGTCGACGCTGCGCTGGAACGTCGTCGAAAGATGAATGGGAGGAGCGATGGCACCGGTTTCATCGTCGACCTGCATGCCCGCGTGGACTGCCTTCGTTTCGAAATGCATGCGCCAGTATGCTCCGCGGGCGGACGTGGTCTGACTGCGGTTCTCCCCAGTCGTTCGCTATATCCTTGCCTCGATGATCCATCTCGGTTCGATTCGCGGCACGACTCTCGGTATCGACTTCAGTTTCCTGATTCTGGTGGGATTGTTCGTCGGCAGTTATTACGATCCCAAGATCGGGATCCAGCACGCCCTGCTCTGGGTACCGGTCCTTTTTATCAGCGTCCTCGTCCACGAGCTCGCGCACGCCGCCACGATCGCGATGTTCGGATACGGTCCCAGCGAGATCGTGCTCGGCGGCATCGGCGGCGCCACAATGAACAAGCGCGTGGCCAAGCCGTGGCACGATGTGGTGATCAGCCTGGCCGGTCCGGTCTCGAGTTTTGCGCTGGCCTACCTGATCGCGCAGCTCTACGTGCGCGTGGCGTTTTTCCAGCAGGATCCGATGATGGTGGAGTTCATCCCGCTGCTCGTCGAGGCCAACCTCTGGTGGGGACTCTTCAATCTTCTGCCGGTTTCCCCGCTCGACGGCGGCCATGCCGTCCGCAATTTCCTGCGGATCTTCATGCGAGAGCGCAACGCCTTTCGCATCTCCGTCTGGATCGCCATCCTGGCCGGAGTGGCCGTCGTGGTGTGGTCGATCGCCCACCGCTCGATCATCCTGGCAGCCCTGATCTCCTGGTATGTCTTCATCAATTACAGGCAATGGCAGTATTACCGGGATCACGGAACGCCGGGGGACTGAGGGGTAGGGTGCTGGGTGCTGGGTGCTCGGTGCTGGGTGCTGGGTGCTGGGGCACGGTTACCGGTTACCAGTTGCCTGAGGCCTGAGGCCCGAGGCCCGAGGCCCGAGGCCATTAGATACGGCATAAAGTCATCGTAGAATGATGGCTTCCGGGTGCGTTTCGGCTCCCGCGTTTCGCATGACCATTCAGCCTCATCGCCCGCCCGTCCGAACGGACGCGACCTCGCCTGTCACCAGAGCGAGAGAGGCGCTGCGGCGATTGTTCCGGCGCGGCAGCAGACGCCCGAGCGGCCAGTCGCTGCGTACGACCATCGCCATCCTGAGAGCACAGCAGGAAGCGACGCTCGACGGGATCCTGGTGGTCGGCGCGCAGGGTCGCGTCCTCTCGTACAACCAGCGCTTTCTCGAGATCTGGGGCATTCCGGCGAGCGCCGCCGAGACCGCGGATGATCAACAATTGCTTGTTTACGCGGCCGGGGCGGTGGCGGACTGGAGCGAGTTCATCGCTCTTGTCGAGCACCTCTATGCCCATCCGCACGAGGTGCGCGGCAGCGACACCATCGCCTTGAAGGACGGCCGCATTCTCTCCCGCAGCTCCGTTCCGGTGACGACGGCGAACGGCGGCATCGCCGGACGGGCCTGGTACTTCCGGGACATCACCGAAGCCAAGCGGGCGGATCATCTGCAGTCGGCGCTGTTCCGGATCGCGCAACTGAGCCGGGACTCGCGGAACCTGGACGACTTCTACGCCGCCATTCACTGCGTGGTCATGGAGTTGATGGACGCGACGAACTTCTACATCGCCGAATACGACGCCCGGCAGAACATCATCACGTTCCCCTACTTCGTCGATCAGTTCGATCCGGCTCCCCAGGGCCGGCCGCCGTCGCGCGGGCTGACCTCGCATGTGCTGCGCACCGGCCAGCCGCTGTTCCTGCGCGGGCGCGCGGAATTCGATGCCATGGTCACCTCGGGCCACATCGAGTCCATCGGGACGCCGTCCATCGACTGGATGGGCGTTCCGCTCAAGACCGGCGAACAGACCTGGGGTGTCATCGGCGTCCAGACGTACGCCGAGTCGCACCGTTTGAGCGAGCGCGACAAAGACGTGCTCCTGTTCGTGGCCCAGAACGTGGCCGCGGCGATCGAGCAGAAGCGCGGCGAGGACGCTCTGCGCGAGAGTGAGCTCCGCTACCGGCAGATGTTCGAAAACAACCGCGCCGTGCAACTTCTCCTCGATCCCGCCAACGGCACGATCGTCGACGCGAACATGGCCGCCTGCGACTTCTACGGCTATTCCCGGGACGAGCTCACCTCCATGCGCATCTGGGACATCAACGTTCTCGGCTCGGAGCGGGTGCGCACGGAGCTGAGCGTGGCCGCGGCGCAGGAACGATCGTTCTTCGTGTTCCGTCACATGCGCGCCACCGGCGAAGTGCGCGACGTCGAGGTGCACTCCGGTCCCGTCGATGTCGGAGGGCGGCAGCTCCTCTACTCGATCATCCACGACATCACCGAGAGGCGACGCGCCGAGCAGGCCCTGCAACAATCCGAGGAGAAGTACCGCAACATCTTCAAGCACGCTCCGGTCGGCATCCTGCAGACCACCCGCGACGGCCACGTGATGACCGCCAACGCCTCTCTGGCCCACATCCTTGGATACGAGTCGGCGGACGAGCTGCTCCACTCGGTCACGGCCGCCGATCTCTGGGCCGATCTCGAGCAGCGCGACAAGTTGTACGAGGTCTATGAGCCCCGCGGCTCGATGGCAAACGTCGAAGCGCAGTGGAAGAAGAAAGACGGCACGGTCATCTGGGTGCAGGTCAACGCGCACGTCGTCGACGGCCCGTCCGGGCGCTACGTGGAGGGCTTCATCCACGACGTCACCGAGCGCAAACGCGCCGAAGAATATCTGACCACCACCAGCGCCCAGCGGAAGGCAGTGCTGGAGGCGTCGACCCGCGTGGCCATCCTGGCCACGGACGGCCAGGGCATCATCACGGTCTTCAACTCCGGCGCGGAACGGATGCTCGGCTACGCCTGCGAGGAGATGATCGGCAGGCGCTCGCTGCTCGATCTGCATCTGCCCGAGGAGCTGGCCCAGCACGCGGCGGCGCTGTCGGCCGAATTCAAGCGCCCCATCGGCGGATTCGATGCGCTGGTCCTCCGTGCAGCCATCGAGGATCTCGAAGAGCGCGAGTGGACTTACATCGGCAAGGACAAATCGACGAGAACGGTGCTCGTGGCCGTGACCGCTCTGCGCGCGGAAGACTCCTCGATCACCGGCTTCCTGCATGTGGCCACCGACATCACCGAGCGCAAGCTGGCCGAAGAGCTTCTGAAGAAGCAGTCGGCGGCGATCACGGCGTCGATGGACGGCATCGGCATTCTCAACGACCGGCTGGAATTCACCTACGTCAATGACGCCATGGCCCGGCTGTTCGGTCACGCCCGCACGCTGTCGATGATCGGGCGGACCATACGCGAGCTCTACGACGAGACGCAGCTGGAGCGCTTCAACACCCTGATTCTGCCAACGGTCCGCCAGCGCGGCCACTGGCGCGGCGAGGCCAACGGGCGGCGGCGCGACGGCTTCACCTTTCCGCAGGAGATCTCGCTGACCGCCACATCGGACGGCGGCATGGTCTCCATCGTCCGCGACATCACCGAACGGACGTACGCCGAGGAACAGATCAAGCACCTGGCTTATCACGATGCCCTGACCGGATTGCCGAACCGGCTCCTGTTCAAGGATCGCCTGACCGTGGCCCTCTCGCACGCCCAACGCGATGACAGCCGCCTGGCCGTTCTCTTCCTCGATCTGGACCGGTTCAAAGTCATCAACGACTCATTGGGACACAACATCGGCGATCAGCTCCTGCAGGCCGTGGCCGCGCGCGTCCAGTCGTGCGTTCGCGACAGCGACACCGTGGCCCGCCTGGGCGGTGACGAGTTCACGCTGATCCTGCCCGCTCTGCCGCAGGCGGATGACGCCGCGCTCGTGGCGCAGAAACTCATCGAGGCCGTCCGTTATCCGTTCCACATCGAGGGACGCGAGTTCTTCATCACCACCAGCGCCGGCATCAGCCTCTTTCCCGAGGACGGCGAAGACGCGGCCACTCTCATCAAAAACGCCGATACGGCCATGTATCAGGCCAAAGAACAGGGCCGCGACAACTACCAGCTCTTCAACGCTTTCGTGAATGCGAAAGCCCTGCAGCGGATCGCGCTCGAGCACGGACTGCGCCGCGCCGTCACCAATCACGAATTCATCCTCTATTACCAGCCCATCTTCGATTTCCGCTCCAGCCGCATCACCGGAATGGAAGCACTGCTGCGCTGGACGCATCCCGACATGGGCTCGGTGCCGCCGGCGGTGTTTATCCCCCTCGCCGAGGCCACCGGGATGATGGTGCCCATTGGAGGATGGGCCATGCGCGAGGCCTGCAGCCAGGCCAGGGCCTGGCACGAGGCCGGTTTCCGCAATCTCACACTGGCCGTGAATCTGTCCATGACGCAGTTGCAGCAGGTCGATCTCGTGGAACGCGTGCGCGACATTCTGGCTTCGACGGGGCTGCGTCCCGACCTGCTCGAGCTGGAGATCACCGAGAGCAGCGCCATGCAGAGCCCGGAGACGAGCGTGCGCACGCTGTACGAGCTGAAAAAGCTCGGTATCCGGATCTCGCTCGACGATTTCGGGACCGGACACTCGTCGCTCAGCTACCTCAAGCGCTTTCCGATCGACACGCTGAAGATCGATCAGTCCTTCGTCCGCGACATCAACGCGGACGCCGACACCGCCGCCATCGTCACCGCCATCATCGCCATGGCCCACAGCCTGCGGCTCAAGGTCATCGCCGAAGGCGTCGAGCACGAGGAGCAGTTCGCATTCCTCGAGCGCCACGCTTGCGACCAGATGCAGGGATATCTCATCAAGCCGCCCGTTCCCGCCGGCGAGTTCATCGATCTCGTGCGCGGGCAGGCCACACGATGAAACGGGTCGCGGCGGTTCTCCTGCTGGCCTGCGCCTGCACGACCACCCCAGCGCCGGCCGTAAAGCCACAGCCGCCCGCACCCGTCAGCGCCACCGCCATCGAGGATCACGCCGGCGAATCGACCGACAGCGCCATCTCCTTGCCGGCCGATGCACCCGACGGCGGCGTGCAGTTCGAGAACGACTGGATCTACGACCGTTACGGGCGCTTCCGGCGCCGCGGCGGCGGCACGGGCGTTCTGAACGGCCGCCGCTACAACGTCGTGAAAGTCGAGCTGCCGGACGGAAGTCAGAAGTCGGTGTACTTCGACATCACCGATAACTGGAACCGGTCGGCCGCTCAGTAGGCGGTCGCCGCGATCGCCCAAAAAAAAACGCCCCGGATGGCCCGGGGCGGTTCATGCCTTCGATCTGCCAAAAGGCTACTGTTTGACGCAGCCGCTCGCCGAGTTCGACCACTCGTACTGGTAGGCGAAGCCGGTGCTCTGATCGACGAAGGGTGTGGGGCTCCAGGCGCACTTGTCGTCCGCCTCGTAGCCGCGGCGGTCGTACCAGGCGTTGAGATCCTCGTCAGAGATCGCCTCGCGTGACTCATGAATCATGAAGTGATTCGCGTTCTGGTTGATGCTGAATCCGGACGTCTGGCAGCCGGAGCAGCTCGGATACGGCTCGATCGAGTACTTCACGTCACGCGTTCCATCCGTGAAGTGACCATGGTACGCGCAATAGGCGAGGCTCGGTCCGCCACACGACGTGCTCGTGCCGTCCTGCGAGTAGGAGCTCTGCGGGATGAAGACCTCGTAGATCGTGCTGGCGTCTTCGGCTCCGCCGAAGTACTTCTTGACCTCGGCCTGGACCGCTGCGTCCGTGACCGCCTGCGGAGGAGCGGAGGCATCGAACTTGTCGTTCGCGCTCCCGCCCATGTCCGATGCCGCCGATGCACCGGCGTTCCGGTACTGCGACAGCATGGCGATGTAGGGCTTGATGCCGGTGTTGCGGAAACTCTGCATGGCCGCAGTGTACGAATCGCCACTTGCGCCAAATCCCCAGAAGATGCAGACCACTTTCGGCGCGGTCAGCACCGGTCCGCCGTGATCGGAGAGGTTCTGCGAACCTCCTCC
>JBBRTB010000021.1:0-78291 GCA_038244815.1 Thermoanaerobaculia bacterium | reverse complement strand
CCCTGTGTGTCAACATCGAATGAGACAGCAGCCTGAGGGAAATTAGAGTAGTTACGGGGCGGTGAATGCGGGAGCGATGTTGAAGACTGGAAAGCTTGAAGCAGTTGACGTAGAGGCAGTCGCTGTTGACGGTGAGTCACCGACCCTTGCCAACTCGGAAGTCATGGTTCGTGCGACGCGGAGGCGGTTCACGGCGGAGTTCAAAGCTCGGGTGTTACGTGAGGCCGATCGATGCAAGGCCTCGGGCGAGATCGGAGCGCTGCTGCGGCGGGAGGGACTGTACGCCTCGCATCTGATCACCTGGCGGCGGCAGCGAGAGGCCGATGGGGTGAGCGGGCTGTCTCGCAAACGCGGACGCAGAGTCGATCCGGAGGCCGGCGCGGCCCGGAAGATCGCGCAGCTCGAACGAGCGAATGAGCGGCTGGCCGAGAAGCTGCGCAAGGCCGAGTTCATCATCGAGTTTCAAAAAAAATGGCAATCCTGTGGGCCAGTCCGAGTCCCGACGGCAGCGAGGAGAACGACTGATGCTCGCCACCACGGAGTTGTCCTCGGTGGTCGGGCCGAGCCTGGCCTGCAGCGCCCTCGCTCTACCCCGGGCGTCGTTCTATCGGCGAGGGAGGACGCAGGCGACGGCAGGGCCGGTGAAGCCGCGCCGCTCTGCGCGCCGGCTCAGCGTCGACGAACGCGCAACCGTCCTATCCATGCTCAACTCAGAACGCTTCGCCGACTGCTCGCCAGCACAGGTCTACGCGACCTTACTCGACGAAGGGCTCTATCTCTGTTCGATCTCCACGATGTACCGCATCCTTCGCGGCGAGCGCCAGGTGCGCGAGCGCCGCGCTCAGCTCCAGCGGCCGCTGTACACGAAGCCGGAGCTCCTGGCCACCGCGCCCAATCAGGTGTGGTCGTGGGATATCACCAGGCTGCACGGGCCGGCGAAATGGTCGTACTTTCAGCTTTACGTGATCCTCGACATCTTCAGCCGCTACGTAGTGGGCTGGCTGGTCGCGCCGAGGGAGAGTGAAGCGCTGGCGGTGGCGCTGATCGAGCAGACCTGCAGTAAACAGGAGATCGGGCGGCCACCGCTCGCCGCTTGGATCAATCCACCCGACGACGAGCATGCCGCCCTGCAGCGGCACAGCAGTCGTCGTCTCGCGCCTCGGCCTGTTTCACTTGATGCGACTCTTGCTTCATCTCTCTGCAGCGAACCGGCGGTCGCCCGCCGACCGCCGCTGTTGCTTAATTGATTGGCCGCTGCTGTCTCAAACTTGTTGACAGGTTCCGGAAAGGCGGCGCTCATGACACCGCCCTTCGCAGGTTAGAATCGTTCGTTCTTCGTCACGGCAAGACCAACAATCGGCAGAATACCAGCCTCGTTCGCAGGCTGCCTTATGTTGTCATTGAGGTTCGACACAAATGTCAGACTGGGCTGATCGACTGTTGTCGTGACCGTGTAAGTCCACGGCGCAGCAGCGGTGCCGGAACAAGCAGAGTTCGCGACGAGTGCAACGCCGACACTTTGCACTACCGTGTTCGTCGGTACAACGATCATTCGCGTTGCGACGACCGAATCGTCGCAAGCGCGCCGCACCTGAATTGTCGCGTTTGCCGGCATGCCACCGGCGTTATATACCCCCACGTTGATTCGCGACTCTGTCCCGCTCAAATCGGTGCCAAGTTGCACTTGTGGCTCATTCGCTGGTACCAGTTCGCGAAACACGGGCATCGATACTTTCCCGCGAGCTTGCGTCACACTCATTTGACCGGGCAGTGGAAAGGTGAAATAGAACTCGTCCCGACTCTCCACAATGACGCCCGTCGGAATATCGAGATGCAATATCCACAAAGGTACCGTATCCGGGTTGGGCGCCCACGCCTCAGTTACTTCGTTGTTTGCGCGCAAGGATGTCGTTTGCCGCGATGCCAGCACCAAGTCGGCCGTATTCGCGTGGGCGGCACCATTACTTACGCCGCGAAAATGCACAGACACGGGGAGTGAATTCGCATTGTAAAACAAGACGTCGTCAGCCCAAAGCACACTTGATCCAGGCCCGCCGATAGCACTGAACCGAACAAAGTACGCGTCACTCGCCGCTACTGGCAGACCAACTGCGAATATGAGGAGAGCGACAAATAGTCTCGTCGTCATGTGACCTCCGACTGTCTACGGCGCGACTCGAGGCAGGTAGACATCTTGCGACGTGGTGCCGACCTGCGCTTTGAACTCTATATATATCGTGCTCGCGAACCAGGTGCCGTACCACTCAAAGACGTCCTGATACTCTCCCATATAGCGCAGTCCCCTGGGCTAGGCGGAGGGGGGATCAAGGGCAGCACATTTGTATCTGCGGCCAAGCCGTTACTGTACAGGAGTGTATCCTGCGTATCGAGGGCGGTACCGTCAGGATTGATTTTCGTCGCCCAGACTTTGTAGGTGATGTCGTTGGGATCATCGCGACGGTCGTACCACGTCACCAGGTACGCGCCGGTCGTCGCTGATGGATCGAGCGCCGGATTCCATTGGTCGCGCTGGTCGTTTCCTAGCGAGGGGTGGCCGACATGGTGAACCGCTCCCCATGTTTGGGTCGCGACGTCGAATCTATCAAAAAATACATCGGTGTGAGCGCCGTCTGTCTCGCGTTGGTGCCAGACCACACCAATACTGTTGTTAAGGGGGTTGAACCTGGCCATAATGACACTACTCGCCCTCACGGCACCGTTGATCGATTCATTATTGAGCAGGTGCCCGGGCCATAAAGTGGCGGCAGGGCTGAAGGTGTTGCCGTAGTTTCTAGACCGCGCGATCTGGATCACTTGATAGCGTGGGTCGACCCAGAGGAGATAAACATTCCCGTCGTTTGGGTTCACGATGACAATTGGCGAGGTTATCAAAATGTCGGAAAACTGAGCGTTGACAAGGTAGAAGCCTGCGGCAGGACCGGTTTGCCGGTAAAGCTGAATGTCGTGGTACCCGTTTCCGTTATTCTGGTCAAGGTGAACAACCACGGCGGCCACGTAGGTCCAACCCAGTGTTCCGCCGTGCCAAGACGTGGCGATGGATGGCTTATCGAGAAACAGGGGGTATTCACCCTGATCGATCGGCACTCCGCCAAGCAACTGGAACGATTGTGTTCCGGGATTGTCGCTGTACCACACGTCTAGGGTGCTGTGCGTTGTTGCGCCGTTAGGACCGATATCGTACGCAACACCCGCGCAATAGGTTCGCTTCGGAAAGATCCCTGCACTGAGGTACGGGTTTTCGCTGAGCATCGGATCATTGGAGCGCGTTGTATTCAACGGTAATGGCAGTTGTTGGCCGCTCGCTCCGCCGCTAAAGTTCACAAAATCCGTTGTTGAAGTCCAATAATTGTGCGGACTATTGTTTAGTGGCGGCGCACCGCCGGTGAATTGCGTGTAGGCCGTAGTAGTTCGATCAACAGTACCAAACCGGTTGGTAATTACTGCCGGTTCGATATCTTGCTGCGCGTCCAGAGTGGCCGCATACGTGGTTCCGACCACCGATGTCTGTGACGTTGGACGTAACCGCTGGGTGTGCGGCGTGGCCGCTCGAAACGCAACCGCATTCGCTGCCTTACCCACGACACTCTCCGGCAAATGAGCGAGAAGATCGAACTCAACACCGCTGCTGAACCCGAGCGCTTGGATCTGTTCTTTTGTCCATGGAAGAACGGGCAGCGGAACAGGTGGTCTTGGTGCGATGTGAGGAATTATCGCGATTTCCAAGGGAGGCAAGGATGAAGGCAGAGGCGGTGGAGTCGTAGCCTGCAGTCGTGCGCTGATCGACACTACACTTGCCAAGAGAAACAACTTAATCAAACTTTTTCCAGTAAACATCGCGATATGGTGCTTCTTTGTAAGGCGCGTTGTAATTACGGTTTAGGACATGCGACCGAGACTCGTGCGCGTTGGCGTGATCGATAGGCGCTGGTGAACGCCAACGCCTGCCACGTTTGCCGCCGGTTGAGCGTTTCGGGGCCGATCGGCGACTGGCGGCCAGATGCGAGATCGTGAACTGATGTCGGTATCTCCATTATTCCGGCCGGCACGACGGAGTAACCGCGCCTGAAGTATTCAGCAAGCTGAACCAGCTCGTCCGCAACATCAGGATCAGCGCCGCGGTGAAGATTCATTCGGCCGACCTGATGTACCCCACCGCCGCAGTGGACGACCGCAAACGTCCGCACCTGACCTGACAGTCTCCATTGGGGGCGCAGATCATCGAGCGCGCTTCGATGTGACGTAAGCGGGGCGACAACGGGTAGCAAATCGGCGGCGGCTGATGCGCTTTGTAATTGACCATGACATACGGAACTCTCGTCGGGCTCGGTGAGCGTGAGCTCGTCGAAGAGGGTCCGGTTGACGTCGGTGAGGCGCACCAGCGCACCGCTGTCGACGCGATAGAGATCTCCGATGATCACCGGCGTGGAGACGAGTGCGACGTTGCCGCTGAAGGCCTGCACGTCGTGATTGCCGCCGGTCAGCGGGGTCATGCGGCCCGATTCGATGTCGACGCGCACGAGATTCGAGGCGCCGCGCTCGGCCGTGGTGAGGATGATGGCGCGTGAAATCAGTCGTCCACATCGGGCTGGAACCGTGGCCGCCGCGCGGCGCGCGCTGGTCGCCGCCCGGTCCGCTCAACACCGCGTAGTCGTACGAAGCGGTCAGATTGCGCGGTGTCGCGCCAGGAGTCGTGGCCACCACGAAGAGATCCGGCTGGTTGTACGATCGCGCCGGCGTGTTGATCACGCCGGCAAACCCGAGCCACTTGCCGTCGGGACTCGGCGCGATGCGCCCGATCTGACCTGCGATCGCCGCGACGCGCGTGATGTCGCCCCCGCCCGCCGGCACCGCGTATAGCTCCGAGCGTTCCAGCTCGTAATACGGCTCGCGGACCCGCGTCGATGTGAGGTAGATCCGCGACGCGTCCGGCGACCATGCCAGGTCTTCCTCATCAAACTCGCCGCTCGTGATCTGACGCGGCTGCGGCTTCTCGCCGGCGGTACTCACGGTCCAGATGTGCGCATGCCGGGCCGGGTCGGGGTAGCCTTCCCCGTTGTGCCGGTACCTGGCCTGATTGATGATGCGCACGTCGCTCTCGTACGCGTCTTCGTCCTTCTTCTTGTCGTCGCCGGGGAGGGTCTCGGTCGTGAATGCGATCGCGTCTCCGCGCGGCGACCAGGCCATCGAAGAAACACCCTTCGCCATCGACGCGATCTCCTGCGGTTCGCCGCCGCTCATCGACAGCAGATGAATCTGTGCTGGCTGGGGCTTGCCCTTCGGGCGACCATCGCGGCCAGGTGTCGTGCGGACCGTTCGTCAACTGCCGCGGAGCCTCGCGGCCGTCGACCGGCACGCTCCAGATGGCCGTGTCGTAGCCGTCCTTCTTCGCATTGACGATCACGCGCACGAACACCACGCGCGATCCGTCCGGCGAGCTCTGAGGATCGCCGATCCAGACGAAGCGGAAGAGATCCTTCTCCGTGATCGGACGCGCGGTTTGCGGAAACAGCGAGGAGCAGCAGTCCTGCCAGGATGATGAGACGTCTCATGAGCGACCTCCGGAAGCGGATTCTATGCGGCGGGCGATGGCCTTCGCGAAGCGTTGCGTGGCGGCGCCGTCCTTCGCCAGGTAGAGCTCCGGCTCGATCAGTTCGAGCTCCATGAGCGTGACGCCACCCGCGCGTTCCACGACATCGACTCGCGCGCCGAGACCGCCGGCTTCACGATCACGTCGCGAGCAATCTCGGTTCGCGGAATCCGCACTCCCTTCGCGGCCAGATCGAGCAGATACGACTTGTGCATGTTCCAGCGCACGATCGGCGGCGGGTTGAACAGCGGCACACGCTGCTGCTCCAGCCCAGCGACCCACGTCCTGAACTCACCGATGCGCAGGTGATAGTCCCAGCACGAACGGATGACCACGGCCTCGAAGTCGCGCCAGGCTGAACGAGACCGGCATCGTCGGGCGAGAGGCCCGGCCAACCCGCCGATGTGGCCAGCGCGATCGTCACGCCGGTCCGACTCTCCCGTCGGACCGGGTACGCCGCCTACGATCCGCTGTCATCCGCGGACGGTCCGTAGATCGCCGGTACCTTGCCGCCCATGGGACGCAGATAGGCGCTCAACTGCCCGCGGTGATGCACCATGTCGAAGAGATAGCCCCAGAACAGGTTCCCGACCGTATCGCTCCATGCCACCTTGCCACCCATGAGGAACTTGCCGGAGCTCTCCCACTGCTTGTCGTCGGCTGCCTCGAGGCGCTTCCGTAGATTGCCCGTCGCCTTTTCCCAGGCTGCGACGATGTCCCCGGCCTTGCCCGGATGCTTCGTGGCCTCGAAGCGGATCTCGCCGGTATCCAGCAGTTCCAGCAGCTGTTTGTGCTCTTCGGCGAGCTGCCAGGCCAGCGCCCCGGCCGCGGTCGACCGCTCGTGCGGCTTGTAGGCGAGCTGATCCTCGGGGACGGCTCGCAGAACCCTGAGAAAAGCCGGCTGCTCGGACTCCCATCGCTTGATGAAGAACTCACGATTGTTCATGACACGCTCCTTCAACGCCAGATCGGCGGCTGCTATGATGACGCAACCTCAAACCCACAACACGGAGATCCCATGTTCCGTTACATTCTTGTGATCGCAACCGTTGCATCGCTGGCGTCGCTGGCGCTGCCGGCGGCTGCTCAGCAGACGTGCAACCTTCAGCTCACCGTATCGTGTCCATCGACGTCGAGCGTCTGCACGAGCACGACGTTCAATGCCGGCACGAACGCCTGCACCGGAGAGTACCTGGCCGGCTTCTATGTCACTGGCTCCGCACAGGTGAGCGGCTTCAGCAGCTCGCTCGGCCTCAGCGACTGCTTCGACAGCAGCATCTACCCACAGCCGGGCGTCGCCTATTCGCTCTGCTTCGGTAGCGCGTCGCTTGCCCCCGGAGGGTCGTTCACGTCGTCGGCCACGATCACCGCCGGGGCCGGACAGATCTTCGGGTTTACGTCGGTCTATGACGCATCGTTCAACACCGAGCTCGCCAGCGTGTTCGCGCAGGCGAATGTGAAGACCGCCACGTGCACGCCGATCATCAGCTCGCCTCCGGTGACGCAGTCCGGCATCGACTATCAAGTGGCCTGGACGACTGTCTCCGACACGACCGCACAGTACATCGTCGAGGAATCGACGTCACCCGACTTCACGGCAAATCTCACGCAGGTCCAGGTCAACGGCTTCTCGCGCACGTTTCACCACGACGTCACCAACACGACGACGTACTACTACCGCGTGCACGCGACGAACTGCGGCGGCACCACGCCGCCCACGTCGGCCGCGACGAACACGATCGTCATCGCGCCGCCCGCGGCCACAAGCCGCAATCCCGGAGTCACCGTTCCCATCGGCACGACGCAGCCCGTGCCGATCAGGGTATTCATCCCGGGATCGGGTTCCACGGGACCAGCCGCGCTCGCCGATCCGACGTTCGTGGCCACGACCGACAAGCCTTATCTGACCGTCTCGCCGTCGACAGGAACGATCCCGCCGCAGGGAATGACGCTGACCGTCACGGCGTCGCCGGGATCGCTTGCCGCCGGTGCGAGCACCGGCACGCTCAAGGTGACGACGACCACGACGCCGAGCTCCACATCGAGGACGAGCGACGTAACGCCGAGCGGAGGGACGACCACGAACGTTCCGGTGACCGTCAGCATCGTCACTCCGGTGGCGCCCGAGGGGAAGACCATGCCCCCGCCGAACGCGCTGATCATTCCGATCGTCACGCACGTGAACGCCGCGGCCAGCCCGTTCCTCTCCGACGTGCGGCTGACCAACGCCAGCCTGCAGGCCACGAAATACCAGATCACGCTGACGCCGACGAACACCGACGGCACGCAGTCGAGCAAGGTCACCGAGGTGACCGTCGGCGCGCAGCAGACCACGGCACTCAACGACATCGTGAAGAACTTCTTCGGCTTCGGCGCCACCGGCGCATCCGACGACGTCGGCTTCGGCTCGCTGGAGATCCGGCCGCTCGGCTCGAGCTCGCTGGAGACGTTCGCCTCGAGCCGCACCTACGCCGATAAAGCGGGAGTGGGAACGCTCGGCCAGTACATCGCCGCGATTCCGTACTCGAAATTCGCGACGAACATGCAGTCGCCCGTGGTCATCCCGGGGACGGGCGGCCCGTCGATCAGGAAGCTCTCCCTGCAGCAGGTCTCCCAATCGACGCGCTTCCGCACCAACATCGGACTGGCCGAGGGAGCGGCGCAGCCTGCCAGCGGCCTCATTCACATCTTCGACGCCGCCGGCACCCTGCTCAAGGACGTTCCGTTCAGCCTGCGGGCGGGCGAGCAGCAGCAGTACAACGGATTCCTGACCAACAACGGAATCCCCACGCTGAACGATGGCCGGCTTGAAGTCGAGATCACCTCGTCGACCGGCGCCGTCACCGCGTACGCGTCGGTGCTCGACAACGTCACCACGGACCCTTCGGCCATTACCCCGGTGGATGTGTCTTCGGTCTCGTCAACGCGTTACATCGTGCCGGGCATCGCCGAGCTGCCGAACGGCACGAACAACTTCCACTCCGATGCCCGCATCTTCAACGGCGGATCGAGCGACGTGGTGGCCACGCTCACGTTCGTGCCGTTCACCGGGTTCCCCGGTGCCAGCCCGCGGACGCTGACGATCCATCACGGCGAGATGGCGGTGCTCGACAACATCCTTCCGACGTTCTTCGGGACCACACAAAGCACCGGCGGCTCGGTGCTCATCACCACGCCGTCGCCGTCGTCGCTGGTGGCCACGGCCCGCACCTACACGAACGTAGCGAACAACGGGACCTTCGGCCAGTTCATCCCGGGCGTCATGCCTTCCGACGGTGTCGGCCCGGGCGATCGCCCGCTGGAGGTCCTCCAGCTCGAACAATCAGACCAGTTCCGCTCGAACCTCGGTCTGGTGGAGCTGACCGGCAATCCGGTCACCGTGCGCGTGTCACTCTATCAGCCAGACTCGAAGCTCACGCCGTCGCTCGACGTATTCCTCAAGGCGAACGAGTTCCAGCAAATCGGCGGCATCATCGCGTCGTTCCTCGGCGCCAGCACGCAGACGTACAACTCGCGCGTGACCGTCGAGGTGGTCTCCGGCAGCGGCCGCGTCTCCGCGTACGGATCGGTGATCGACAACCAGAGCCTCGACCCGACTTACGTGCCCGCGCAGCATTAGCCATCCCGCCTGAGATAGGCTTCCGGGCGTCATGCGCTTCGCCATACACGCCGCCGGCCACGAGTCAACCATCACGTCATTCCGAGCCGCGAAGACGGCGAGGAATCCGGGTGGCGCAGTCCTCCCGCCCAGATTCCTCGCGCCCTTCGGCGCTCGGAATGACTACCGTGTGCTTCTTCTCTGCTCGTCCCTTCTTCTGGCCGGGTGCGCCACGTCCGCCCCCGATCTCGCTCGCGACGTGGACCGCGTCATCGCGGCGCAGCGCGGCAAGACGGTCGCTGTCGCCTACTACGATCTCCGCGACGGAACGACGCTGCTGCGCAACGAGCGCGAGGTCTTTCACGCGGCCAGCACGATGAAGGTCCCGGCCATGCTCGGCATCTTCGAAGCGGTGTCGCGCGGTGCGCTGCGTCTCGATCAGCCTGTCCTGGTGCGCAACGAGTTCAGGAGCATCTTCGACGGCTCCACATTCGCCGTCGATCCCAAAGAGGACTCCGACGCCGAGGTGTACACGATGATCGGCAGGGAAGTGCCGCTGGAGGTACTGGTGCGGCACATGATCGTGCGCAGCTCCAATCTGGCCACGAACAACGTCATCGATCTCATCGGAGCGAAAGAAGTGATGTCGCTCATGCACCGCATCGGCGCAAACGACATCCAGGTGCTGCGCGGCGTCGAGGACCAGAAAGCGTTCGACGCCCACATGAACAACACCACCACCGCCTACGACCTCATGCTCATCTTCCGCGCTCTCGGCGAGCATCAGGTGATCTCCGGCGATGCCTCGCAGAAGATGATCGACATCCTCTCGGGGCAGGAGTTCAACGCCGGCATTCCCGCCGGCCTCCCGCCCGGCACGCGCGTCGCGCACAAGACCGGCGACATCACCAAAATCGCGCACGACGCCGCGCTCGTATTGCCCGGCGACGGTCCGGGCTACGTGCTGGTGATTCTCACCCGCGGCTTCGGCAAAACCTCCCAGGCGGAGAAGGTCATGGCCCGGATCTCGAAAGTGGTGTGGCGGGACCGTCGACCGCGTTCTGATCCGGCGCGAAAGCAATAGAATCCGCACGACATGGGCAGCTCTCTTCGGATGATGCGGGTGATCGACTCCCACACCGCGGGACAGCCCACCCGCCTCATCGTCGACGGCGGACCGGACCTCGGCGGTGGCTCTCTGGCCGAGCGGCGGGACCGGCTTCGCGCGAACTTCGATCGCTTTCGCACGGCGGTCGTCGGCGAGCCACGCGGCTCGGATACGCTCATGGGCGCGATCCTCAGTAAGCCGGTCGACCCATCCTGTGAAACGGGCGTGATCTTCTTTGACAACGCCGGGTATCCCGATCTGTCCGGGCACGGCGTCATCGGACTCACCGTGACCATGGAGTACCTGGGCCGCTTCGGCACGGGCGTCCATGGCATCGAGACACCGGCCGGGATCGTCACCGTGGACATCCATCCCATCGGCGACATCTCCATGCAGAACGTACCGAGCTTCCGCCACGCCAAAGACGTCCGCGTGAACGTGGACGGTGCCGCGTTCACCGGCGACGTCGCCTGGAGCGGGAGCTGGTACTTCCTCGCCAACGACACCCGGGAGGAGATCCGTTCCGGCAATGTCCCGCGGCTGATGGAGGTGGCGCGAGCGATCCGCCGGGAGCTGGCCGGCGCGAAGGTGACCGGACCGAAAGGGGAAGAGATTACCGACATCGCGCTCTTCGGACCGGCACAAAGGCGCGATGTGAACAGCAGGAACTTCGTCATGCGCGCCGGCAGTTCGTACCGGCGCTGCCCGAGCGGGACGGCCACGAGCGCGAAGCTGGCTTGTCTCTACGCCGACGGCACGCTGGCCGAAGGTCAATTGTGGCGCCAGGAGGGCATCGCCGGAACCATCTTCGACGGCTCGGTCAAGATCGACGGCGGCGCGATCCTGCCGATCATTCGCAGCACCGCGCACGTGACCGCGGAGTCGATGCTCATCGTGGATGAACGGGATCCTTTCTGCTGGGGATTGGCGTAGTGCGAAGAGCGGACTCGGTTCGCTGAAACCGCACGCCCCTTTCATCGATCCCGCGGACGACGGCGCGGAACGGCACTGACGGCAGCGCGCAACGCGTCTCATACTCGTCGCCGGTCACGGGGCGGAGGGCGAATGAACGGATCGGCGCCCCGTCGTTCGTGACGAAATCGAGCTGTGCCTCCTTCACCGAACCGGACAGACGGATGCGGCACGTCGTCGCCTCGCTCCCATTGTCATCAAGCGCAAGAACGGCAAAACCAGGCCCGTCCTTCGCCGGCTTCACGTGCGCGCTCACTTCGTACAACCCGGATCCATGCAGTTCCAGCCGCCACACTCCGGCCGCCGGCGCGGAGATGGCGGCGATGAGCATGTGCTGGAACGGTTGAAGATCGGTGCCGGTGTCGCCGTGGTGAACGACCGTCCCGTCCGGCCGGACGATCACCGCGAGATCTTTCCGCTGCACCGCCGCGAAGAGCGTCATCTCCTCGACACCCGTGTCGACCGGAATCTCGAACATCTTTTCCGTCTCGATCGTGCCGTAGGCGAGGACGACCGGCTGGCGTTGAATGGGCACGCGCAACTTCGCCGACGCAAACTCGCCAGGAGCCCAGAAGTACATATCGCCGCCACTGTTCGCGGCCAGGTCGTAGTACAGGCGATTGACCTGCAGGAGCCCGCGTTCGCTCTTCACCGGAGGCCGCGGGGTTTGATCTTCCTGCGCCAGGAGCGCGGCGCTGGCGAGCAGAACGATCGCGGCTTCAGAGAGACGGCGCCAAATCTTCTCGTTCATCGCAGGACCGGCTTTTGTGCGGACTATCATGCGCCAAAGTCAGCCGATTCACCTCACCGCTCACGGAGTCGAGAAAGGGCCGCGCGGCGCGGTTCCGATGAGAGTACGCTTCCGCATCGATGTGGATGATCTACGGCGCGAATGGATACACGGGCGAGCTGATCGCGCGCGCCGCCGCGGCTGACAAGCCGATCCTGGCCGGACGCAACGCGGAGAAGATCGACGCGTTGGCGGGCCAGCTCGGATGCGAGGCGCGCGTCTTCGATCTCGACAGCCCCCGGCTCGACGGCGTGTCGCTCGTTCTCCATTGCGCCGGCCCGTTCGTCCACACCAGTGCGCCGATGGTGCGAGCGTGTCTCGATGCTGGCGCTCACTACCTCGACATCACCGGCGAGATCAACGTCTTCGAGTCGGTGATGGCGCGGGATGCCGAGGCCAGGAAGCGCAACGTCACGCTGCTGCCGGGCGTGGGGTTCGATGTCGTACCGACCGACTGCCTCGCGGCGATGCTCGCGCAACGGCTGCCCGGCGCGAAGGAGCTCTCGCTGGCCTTCAAAGGAGGTGCCGGACTGAGCGCCGGCACGCAGAAGACGATCCTCGAAGGACTGCGCGAAGGCGGCGCCATTCGCCGCGACGGCCTGATCGTTCGCGTCCCCACGCTCTTCGACACCCGCGAGATTCCGTTCCCCAGCGGCCCGCGGCTGGCCATGACCATTCCCTGGGGCGACGTGGCCACCGCGTACTACAGCACAAAGATTCCGAACATCCGCGTCTACCGCGCCACATCGCCGCGAGCGGTGTCACGCCTGCGGCGCATCCAGCGTCTTCTTCCGCTCCTCGGCCTCCCGCCGATCAAACAGTTTCTCACCTGGCGCGCATCACACATCAAGGGCCCCGATGCCGCCGCACGAGGGCGATCGCAGATGGAGATCTGGGGCCGCGTCGCCGATCGCGACGGGGGCGAAGCGACGATGACGATGACCACGCCCGAGGGCTACGCCTTCACCGTGCTTTCCGCGATCGCAGCGGTGAAGCGCGTGCTCCGCGAACCGGTGCGCGCGGGCAGCTTTACGCCGTCCATGCGGCTCGGCGCCGAGTTCGTGACGACCATTCCGGGCGTCAGGATCGAAGAAAAAAAGGCCTGACGAGCGATCCTCAGGGCCGCGGCAAGGGCGCCCCTTGTTTTTCGATCCGCCCTACCGCTGCGAGGCGTCCCTGACGCGGCTGGGCTGGGCGGCGCGATAGCGCACCGGCAGCGCGTTCAGGACGATCGAGTTGTTCGCCCGCAGCCACTGATCGAACTGCTCGTCGCTCAGGGCGATGCCGGCGTCGAGTGCCGCGAACGGAGTCGCATCACGCAGCACGTTGACCGTGATCTGCACGAACGCCGGAGGGGCAAGCCGCCTGACCGCCTGCGCCGACCCGTGCAGGTTCACTCTCGCACCGGCCGTGAACGTCTTGTACTCGCCGGAAGGGATCGTCACCAGCCGCGGCAACTCTCCTCCGGCCGGAATCTCGGATCCCACCGAGAGAGTGATCGTGCGCGACTCGCTGTCGTAGCTCGCGTCGCAGAGTCTGTCCGCTACCGCCACAGCATGCGGCGAGCGATTCTGGATCCGCACCGTCACTCCGATGGGTGAGTCCGCCGACACCACCTCGGTGGTCAGCTCCGCGTCGATCCGCACGTTGTCGTCGGTTCCCACAGCGCGACGCGGATCGTTCATGTCGATCTTCGCGGCCAGGCCGGCGGTGGCGATGAGGGTGACGGTCAGGAACCAGACGGAACGCTTCATGGCTCGTTGCTCCAATCCTGATAGCAACGTAGGTCCACACCTGAGTCGAAACCGTGACGCCGCCGTCATTTTGGCGTAAGGGTTTCTCGCGAAAATGGAAGCGGCGCGTCAGCCGCTGACGTCGATCGTCGTGACCGGTTGGCAGTCCGAATCGCCCGACGCGCACTCGCGGGCCATCAGGATGAACTGGTCGATATCGAACGGCTTGGCCAGGATGCGGCAGATGCGCTCGAGAAAATCCTGGCGCATCTTGCGGGGCGATGCCGTGGTGATGATCACGCGGCGCAGATACTTCGGCTGACTCTCTTCGAGGTAGTCGAGGACTTCTTCGCCACTGATGTCCGGCAGCATGAGGTCGAGGATGAGCAGATCGTATGCGACCGTCTTCAGCAGCTCCAGCGCCGCCCGCCCGTTCCCCACCCCCTCGGCCACGAAACCTTCGCGCTGGAGCACCGTCCTGACCATCCGCAGGATGGCGTCGTCATCCTCGACGATAAGAGCGCGATAACCCTGACGGCGATCCATGACAGCGCGCAGAACAAGGGGAGTAGGGGGGTTATTGCGAGGCCTCAGTCAGCTTAGAATCTCCACGCTTCAGCACGTTTTGAGGAGGAATCGATTGAAAGGTCTGCTCTCAGTTGGACTTCTGCTGTTCGCAACAGCCGCCGCCGCCCAGGTCATCGAGACGGCGGAGATCAAGGTGACGGGAGGCGCGCACGCGGGAAGCTACACGTCGTCGACAGCCAAAGGGGGTTGCTCGGTGGGGCTGACCACGCCCGGCGCATGGGGGAATCAGTTGTCAAATCCGAAGGACTCCGATCCGAATCACTTCAACAGTCTGCAGATCATCGTCCCCGATCCGAAGAAGCCGGCGGAGTTCTATCTGATGGCCGGCTTCGGCTCCCTTCTGCATCGCAGCGCCGAGTACAAGGTGGAGACGCGCCCGGCCCGGAGAAAGAGTGGCAGCGGCACCGTCAAGGTCACCGACGGCGGCGGCAACAGCGGCAAATTCGTCTTCGCCGTGGCCACCGCCGATAGCGTGAAGATCTCGGGCAAGGTGGATTGCACGAGGGTGATCCGCGCGACAAGGTAAGTTGGGCTTCACCACTGAATGGGTAACTTTCCGGACGGACTGTATGACCTGCTGATCACGCGCGAGTTGGAGAAGGAGCTCTCGCAGCTCGGGACTGGTCGCCAGGGGGATCGCGACGAACTCGATCCCGCCGACGGCCATCTTCTGTTCGCCCGTTATATCGCCGGCATCATCCGTGAAGCACTGCGTGGAATTCCGGATCGCGACAAACCGGAACGGCAGGCGGAGATCGCCAACGAGATCCTCCGGGCCGCGGCCTCCCGCCTGCCGAAATCCGTCGGCGACGATGACCTCGTGGCCGAGCCGCCCGCACGTCTTGCGGCTGTCTATCCCATCACCGGGCTCAAAGCGCGCCGTCCCCAAGCACCGGCGATTCCACTCAGCCAGAGCGATCTTCTCGTCAACGCTCGCGGAGAGCCGCGCATCGGCACGGTGCTCGAGAAGGAGATCGAGTCGGCCGACCGGATCGATCTCATCGTCGCCTTCATTCGATGGAGCGGTCTTCGCCTGGTCGCACCGAAGCTTCGCGCGTTCGTCGAGCGTGGCGGGCAGTTGCGCGTTATTACAAGCACGTACACAGGTTCAACGGAACGACGAGCGGTCGAGCAACTGAAGGAGCTTGGTGCCGAAGTGAAGGTGTCGTACGACACGGAGGCCACGCGCCTTCACGCGAAGGCGTGGATGTTCCACCGGGACTCCGGATTCTCGACCGTCTTCATCGGATCGTCCAACCTCTCCATGTCTGCGATGGTGGATGGCGTGGAGTGGAACATCCGTCTCACCCAGTCTGACGCGCCGACGATCGTCGAGAAGTTTGCCGCAACCTTCGAGAGCTATTGGGCAGACCCCGATTACGAAGCCTACGACCCCGCGCGCGACACGAAGCGTTTTGACGATGCCGTGCGACGGGCCTCGGACGGTGACGATCGATCGATCACGTTCGTCGGCCTCGACGTCGAGCCGTGGCCGTATCAACGCGAGATGCTGGAAGATCTGAACGTCGAGCGATATCGGCACAACCGCTGGCGCAACCTCGTCGTAGCGGCCACCGGCACTGGAAAGACGGTGGTGGCCGCTCTCGATTACCGGCGCCTCAATGACCCGGGCGAACCGTTGCCCTGGCCTCCCAAACAGCGTCCGCTGTCACTCCTGTTTGTCGCTCACCGGCGCGAGATCCTCAGGCAGTCCCGCGACACATTCCGCGTCGTCCTTCGCGACGGCTCGTTCGGCGAGCTCTACGTCGACGGGGAGCGCCCCGATCAATGGCGGCACGTGTTCGCCTCGATCCAATCGCTCAGTACGATCGATCTCGATCGCATTTCGCCGGAAGCGTTCGATGTGGTCATCGTCGACGAGTTCCATCATGCCGCCGCACCTACCTACCGTAAATTACTCGATCACCTTCGGCCCAAAGTTCTCCTCGGACTCACCGCCACACCGGAGCGGACGGACGGAGAGCCGATTCTCGATTGGTTCGGCGGGAGGATCGCCGTCGAGCTCCGGCTGTGGGATGCGCTGGATCGCGGTCTGCTGTCGCCGTTTCATTACTTCGGCGTGCACGACAATGTGGATCTCTCGAAAATTGCGTGGCAGCGCGGCCGCTACGACGAACGGGAGCTCGAGAACGTGTACACCGCGAACGATGCGCGCGTCGCTCAGGTGATCCAGCAGCTCCGCGACAAACTCGACGTGACGACCATGCGCGCCCTCGGCTTCTGCGTCGGCGTCCATCACGCCCGCCTCATGGCCGATCGATTCCAGCGGGCCGGCATTCCCGCCGCGGCCGTGCTCGGCACGACCGACAGTACAGAACGCGACGAAGCGCTCCGCCGGCTTCGCAACCGCGAGATCAATTGCCTCTTTGCCGTGGATATCTTCAACGAAGGTGTGGACGTGCCGGAGATCGATACCGTCATGTTTCTCCGTCCAACGGAGAGCGCCCTCGTCTTTCTTCAGCAGCTCGGTCGAGGGCTGCGAAGATCGAAGCAGAAAAACTGCTTGACCGTTCTCGACTTCATCGGCAACGCGCACCGGAACTTCCGCTTCGATCTGCGATATCGCGCGCTCACAGGCGCGTCGCGACGTGAAATCGAGCAGCAGGTCGAGGAAGGATTCCCGTATCTGCCGGCCGGGTGCTCGATCCAGCTTGATCGCGAGGCCAGCCGCGTGGTGCTGGAGAACCTGCGGCAATCGATCGGATCCAACCGCTTCGCAAATCTCGTCTACGAGTTGCGGCAGATGCCGCGCAATACGACGCTCTCAGCGTTCCTTCACGAGAGTGCGCTCGATCCCGAGGATCTTTACAGGAGCAAGGGGTGGTCGTGGACGCGCCTCAAGCGCGAGGCGGGCCATTCGGAAAGCTCGATGGCCCGCATCGCTGACGCGCCGGCAACCACGCAGCAGGACGACGAGCCGAAGATCCTGAACGCGTTCCCGCGCCTTTTGCACATGGACGACGAACGCCGCCTGGCTCTGCTGCGCCGGACGTTCACTGCCTCCGCGCCGCCCCCGTCGGATGCCCTGACCACGTTTGATCGCCGAGTCCTCGAAGGTTTCCTCATGACGGTGTGGTCGGATGAGGAACAGGACCTTGACCGAGCCATGCACCGGCTGTGGTCTGCTCCTTCTGCAAAGGCGGAGCTGCTCGAGTTGATTGATGTTCTCGACGAACGTGCCAGTCATCGAACCTTCCCTCTCGACGAAACGTTACCGTCGTTCGCGGATGTCCCACTCTCACTCCACGCGCGCTACACACGCGACGAGGTACTCTCGGCGATTGGCCGCTCGACGCTAGCGGCACCGTTTAAGCACCGCGAAGGCCCGCTCTGGCACGAACCGACGAACACCGACTACTTCTTCATCACGCTCGACAAGAGCGAAAAGTACTACTCGCCGTCCACCCGATATCGCGACTACGCAATCTCACCCGACGTCTTTCACTGGGAGTCGCAGTCCGGCACGCGCGCAGCCACGCCGACAGGTCAACGCTACATCCACCACGCCCATCGCGGCTCGAACGTGATGCTCTTCGTGCGTCCGAGAAACAAGGACGGCATTCGCACGATGGCCTTCACGTTTCTCGGTCCCGCAACGTACATCGAACACTCCGGCGACCGACCGATGGCGATCTTGTGGAAGATGCACAGACCCATGCCGCTCGATGTGTTCAACGCGGCGAAGGTTGCCGCGGGTTAGCCGGACAAACAAAAGGGCGGCCCCTTCGGCCGCCCTTCCTACTGCCCTCGAACGCAGATGCTGCTGCGGCGGGACGATGCCATTCGCCGCGACTACGAGCACCCGCTTGTACTGCCGCAGTTGAGACACTTGTAGCAGGCGCCGTTGCGCACCATGATCGAGCCACAGTCGCTGCAGCTCGGGGCGTCCTGCTGGAAACGGATCGGAGGCGCGCCCGTCTTCACGTTCGGCGCGTCCGCGTCCTTCGCCGGCAAAACGAAGCCGATGCCCGCGCCGGGAACGTTCGTCGATGCGGCCACCGTGTCGATGAAGGCCACGTCCTTGGGCGTCGGTTTCGAGACGTTGGATGGCGGGAGGGCGGCGGGCGTGACGTCGATCGTGTCGCGCTTGATCACGCCGGCTTCTTCCTGGCTGTCGCGCGACAGGAACTTGATGGCCAGCCACTTGAAGATGTAGTCCATGATCGACTTGGCCATCGGGATCTCGGGATTCTTCGTGAAGCCCGAGGGCTCGAAGCGCGTGTGCGTGAACTTGTCGACGAGCAACTGCAGCGGCACCCCGTGCTGGAGCGCCAGCGACGTCATCGTGGCGAACGAGTCCATGAGCCCGGAGATCGTCGAGCCTTCCTTGGCCATGGTGATGAAGATCTCGCCGGCTTCGCCGTTCTCGTACTTGCCGACCGTGATGTAGCCCTCGTGGCCGCCGATCGAGAACTTGTGCGTGACCGCTTCGCGCTCGTCGGGCAGCTTGCGGCGCACCGCCGACGGCGTGACGCCCAGGGCCTCGAGAGCGGTCTTGTCGCGGGAGGTGTTCATCGGCTGCGAGCGCTTGCAGCCGTCGCGATAGACGGCCACAGCCTTGAGCCCCAGCTTCCAGGCCTCGTAATAGGCCTGCTCGATCTCCTCGATCGTGGCGCTGGTGGGCATGTTGATGGTCTTGCTGATCGCGCCGCTGATGAACGGCTGCACCGCGCCCATCATCCGCAGATGTCCGAGGTAGTGAATGGAGCGCGTGCCGTGAGCGGGCTTGAACGCGCAGTCGAACACGTCCAGGTGCTGGTCGATCAGATGCGGCGCGCCCTCGATCGTGTCGTTCTCGTCGATGTACTGGATGATCTCGTTGACCTGCTTCGGGTCGTAGCCGAGACGTTTGAGCGCGGTGGGCACCGTCTGGTTGACGATCTTGAGCATGCCGCCGCCGACGAGCTTCTTGTACTTGACCAGAGCGATGTCGGGCTCGATGCCGGTGGTGTCGCAGTCCATCATGAAGGCGATCGTGCCGGTGGGCGCGAGCACGGAGATCTGGGCGTTGCGGTAGCCGTACTGCTGGCCGAGGGCATAGGCCTCGTCCCACACTCTCGTGGCGGCGTCGGCGAGATCCACGGGCAGGGCCCGGTTGTTGATGCGGTAGGCGGCGCGGCGATGCTTGTCGATGACGCGGAGGAACGGCTCCTCGTTGACGCCGTAGCCTTCGAACGTGCCGAGCTTCGAGGCGATTCGTGACGATTGCGCATACGACTCGCCGGAGAGAATCGACGTCATCGCCGCGGCGAACTCGCGGCCTTCTTCGCTGTCGTACGGCAGGCCGCGCGCCATGAGCAGTGCCCCGAGGTTCGCGTAGCCGATGCCCAGGGGACGGAAGGCGTGGGAGTTGCGCTCGATGGCCGTGGTCGGATACGACGCGAAATCGACCGTGATCTCCTGCGCGGTGATCACCACGCGCAGCGCGGCGCGATACGAGTCGACGTCGAAGCCGTCCACTTCGTTGTAGAAGCGCATCAGGTTGAGCGAGGCCAGATTGCACGCGGAGTCGTCGAGGAACATGTACTCCGAGCACGGATTGGAGGCGTTGATGCGGGCGGTGTTCGGGCAGGGATGCCAGTCGTTGACCGTCGAATCGAACTGCATGCCCGGGTCGCCGCACACCCACGACGACTCGGCCATCCTGCGCATCAGATCTTTGGCCCGGTACGTGCCCATGACGCGGTTCTTGTCGGTGACCGCGCGGGTCTGCCACTGGTCGTCCTTCTCGTACGCGCGCATGAAGTCGTCGGTCACGCGCACGGAGTGATTGGCGTTCTGGAACTGCACGGAGTCGTACGCGCCGCCGTGGGCGTTGAACGCGCCGTCGTAGCCGGCGTCGATGAGAGCCCAGGCCTTCTTCTCTTCCTTCTCCTTCGACTCGATGAAGTCGAGGATGTCCGGATGATCGGCGTTGAGGATGACCATCTTGGCCGCACGCCGCGTCTTGCCGCCGCTCTTGATCACGCCGGCAAAGGAGTCGTAGCCCTTCATGAACGAGACCGGACCGGAGGCGGTGCCGCCTCCGGCCAGCAGTTCCCTGGAGGAGCGGATGTTCGACAGGTTCGAACCCGTTCCCGAGCCGTACTTGAAGAGCATGCCCTCGGTCTTGGCCAGGCCGAGGATCGAGTCCATGGTGTCCTGGACGGAGTTGATGAAGCAGGCCGAGCACTGCGGCCGCGCTTCCACGCCGACGTTGAACCAGACCGGCGAGTTGAACGCGGCCATCTGGTACAGCAGGATGTGCGTGAGCTCATCCCGGAACGTGTCTCCATCCGCCTCGGATGCGAAGTAGCCGCCTTCGCGTCCCCACTTTGTCATGGTGCGCACGACACGTCCGATCAACTGGCGCACAGACGATTCGCGTTCCGGTGTGCCGAGGTGTCCGCGGAAGTATTTCGACACGACCACGTTCGTGGCCATCTGCGACCAGAACTTCGGCATCTCGACGTCTTTCTGCTCGAAGACCACCTCGCCGCGCTCATTGGTGATGACCGCGGCTCGCATCTCCCACTCGCAGGTATCGAAGACGTCGACACCCGGCGTCGTGAAGTGGCGCACCACCTCGATGCCGCCGGTCTTCGTCTCCCGTTTCCCCGGCTTGTTTTTCGGTGCGCTGCCGCGCGACCGAATCGTCTGATTGATGTCGATGGAAGTCATTTCCTCCTCACCTTCCAGAGACAAAACGGGGACGAGCGGGCAACTCGTCCCCGGGAGTCTCTTAAGCGCTCGCGGCTCTCAGCTCACGGTTTCCGACGGAAACAGGCCTCTGCCTGTCGACCGGGAACCGCGGGCTGAGAGTCGAGAGCTTCATGACAGTCGTTACAAACCACTCAACGAACGAAGGACCTGCTCACTGCTGGCCTGGCTTGAGGAACCGGGGTCCTCACCTTCACCGTCACCTGGTAATCGCGGATCTGCAGCGAAACCGACCGCATTGGAGACTGGATAGCTAGACGCGACTGAACCTTCAAATCCTTCATGACCCTCCCTCGCTCACCGAGTTGTTTGTGATGCGAGACAAGCTACGCCCCCGTTCCATGGATGTCAAGCAAAGGCCCACCAGATCTTGTGGTCGCGTCGTTTCACAACACAAGATCGAGCGTAAGTATTCGTATTTACCATAGTTAGGCCACAGGTGAGCGAAGCTCGAAACTGGCGTATTTCCACCGGCAATCCACTGCTTCTCGACAGGAATTCCGCAGGCTTCTGCACCGCCAATCCGCAGGTTTTCAGCGCCTTTTCCGCATGTTTTGCACACTTCCGAAGGCGTCAAATTTCATCGGGTTTTGCGGAGCTTTTCCGAAGCCGTTAAGCAGACGCGGCCGCAGAAAAACGGCGAGACTGCGGCGCGTGGGATGGCGCTGCGGAAAACGGGTTGCCGGGCTGCCGGGTCATCGGGTTTCCCGGTTTTCCGCCACCTGCCCAGGCGCTGTGGCACGTGGAACCGTGCACAAGTTCAGAAGCTGCCCGACGATCCGGCGCCGCCGAATTGCCCGCCGCCCCCGATCGGTGGTTCGGTTGCATGCGGCCCGGTCTGCGGGCTGAATGCCGCGGAGCCGAAGATCCGCACCGCTTCTTCGAACGCGCTCTTCACCGGCGTGATCACGAATCCGCGCGTCCTGCCACGAAGCGCGCGCTCGATGGCCAGGCTGGCCGCGAACAGCACCGCGCCGCCGGCGATCAGCTTCCATTCGATCGACAGGAAATCGAACGTCGCGCGCGCGACGAACAGCGCCGTGACCAGCGAGACGGCCGAGCCGACGAGGGCTCCGCGGTGACGGCGGGCCACGCCAAACACGAGCTCCGCAAAGGCCAGCGCGGCGTAGAGAGCGAACCAGGCAACCGATGTGTGTCCATTGCTCCAGACCGCGCCGGTCACCGGAGCGACCATCAGGGTGATGATCAGCATCATCTCCGTCGACGGTCGTTGCCAGGTTCGCGCGAGCAGCGCCAGCGCGATGACCGCGAGCGCGATTCCGGCAACGAGAGCCGCCATGAACCAGTGCTTCAGGCCCAGGTAAGAGATAACGAACACCAGGCCGGGCGCGGCGATGAAGGGGTTGCGCACGCGCGCACCGGCGATGAGAAAGGCTGCCGCGATCAGCAGCAATCCTTCCGGCTTTCCTTCACTCCCTAAACCAAAGATCGCGGCCAGCAGACCGCCGAGCCAGAGCGCCGACTCCACGCCCGTCCCGAAGAAATGCAGCCGGCGGATGAGTGTCTCCGCCACCGAAAGCGAGACAACCGCCGTCACCCACCCGTTGGGGATGTGTATCAGAGCGCAAAACCCGTAGAAAGCCCCGACAACCACGAGCGTCAGCACGAAGAACACCGCCGAAGCGAGCATGCCGCTGCTCTTCCATCGAGTGGCCAGCCGCTTCTCGATCGCAGCCCGCTCCGCGTCCGGAAGCTCCCAGCCGCGAACGCGGCGCGCCAGCACCACGGCCCGCTCTTCGGCGACGTTCATGCCGCGGCCTTTCCGAACCGCCCGTGCAACCAGAACAGGGCGACGATCGCGCCGATCGTCGACACGATCAGAAACAGCAGAACCAGGATGTTCGTGCCAATGGCCTCGGCGATCACGACGTCGATGGCCACGACCGCGTAGACGAAGGCGTACAGCACGAACAGCTCTTCACGGCGCCGGAAGCCGTACCACGTGGTCAGAACGGCGAAGATCACGACGATGGCGGCACCGGCGAAACGAGTCTCCTGCTGGAACGTGAGAATCAGTCCGCCCCAGAAAACGAGATTGGCGATGAAGTGATCGAACAGGCGTTCGAATTCGCGCCGGCGGTTCGCCATCCGCCACACGGCCAGACTTCCGGCGCAGGCAAAGGCCCGCATGGCCAGGGCATGACTCGACGTGAAGAGTGTGCCGAGCGTCCGCTCGATTCCGAACCACGAAGCGATGGCCGCCAGCGCCAGCGCCAGGAGCGCCTCCGACCGGAACAGATATGCGGTCGCGCCGTGAATCAACGCCAGCAGCAGAAAGTGCCGCGGCCAGGCACCGCCGAGCAGGTGCCACTGCGCCTCGATGAAGCCGGTGTCGGCGCTGAGAAGCAGCGCGCCCAGCAGGAGGATGTAGACATCGAGCGCGCCGGACCGGCCGCTCTTCCGTCGCATCGCGAACCACAGATAGCAGACCGCCGAGGCGACGCCGATGGCGGTGGCGATGGCCAGCGGCCCGATGCGGTCGAAGTTCTTCGAAACGATCACGCCCGCGCCGCCCACGATCAGCATCACGCCGATCCACGCCATCACGCGCACTTCGGCATGGATCGAAACGATCTCCCCGCGCTCGCCGGAGATCAGCGGAGAGGCCATCTCCGGCCGGAGAAGACCCTCATCGCGGAGTTGGACAAGCTCGCGATCGAACGACAACATCGCCGCAGATACGATACGCCACTACAGGAGGTAGGCCACGGCGAAACCGATCTGCGCGCCCATCATCATGAGGTACATGTGGCGCCACGAGGGATGGTTCTCGGTGGAAGTCAGCTCGTCGGGATTGCGCACGATGAGCCAGACGGTGTAGACGCCCCATCCCGCGAGCGCGAAGCCGAGGATGGTCAGTGCCAGGTGATTGCCGGTGAGGATCCCCAGATGGGCACCGAGCGGCATCAGCAGCCAGGGGAAGACGAAGAAGGGGGCGATCATCCACGCGGCGCGGCGGACGCCGTAGCGGATCGGCAGCGTGCGGCATCCTCCGGCGCGGTCGCCCTCGATGTCGCTGAAGTCTTTCGTCGACGCGGCGCCGAGCAGGAAGAACATGAAGATGGCGCCGATGAACCACGGCTCGGCCACGGTAGCGCGCGCCACCATCGTCCAGCCGGCCACCTTGAGCAGACACCCGCGTGGGATGGCGATGGTCAGGTTCGCGCCGATGGGATGGGCCTTGGTGCGGCCGAACGCAGGCACGGAGTAGATGAAGGTGGAGACGAAGGCGACCAGGTAGATGAAGAACGTCTCGTGCGCGCCGAGCGGCGCCAGAAACTTCGCGCGCCAGGTCGTGAACGGATAGACCACCACCCACCACGTCGGAACGAGGCCGAGCGCGTACATCACCCAGGTGAAGATCCAGGCACCACGGCGCGACACCTCCCCCGTCACGAGCGGCCGCCGCGGTTTGTTGATGCGGTCGATCTCGAGATCGTAGATCTGGTTGAGGGAGTTGTTCGCCGCGTTCAGGAACGACGCGCAGAGCGAGCCCAGGGCCACGGTGAGGACGACCGAGGCGGTGAGCTGCCGCAACGGATCTGGATTGTGTGCGGAGCCCCACGCGCACACCGCGCCGGAGATGATCCCGAACAGCGGCGGCAGAAGCGTGAACGGACGCGCGAGAGCGACGTAGCGGCGCAAACGCGCGTCACGTTACCACGCGGTCGAGCGCGGCAAGGAGCGTGTCGATGTCGTAGGGCTTGAGCAGAAAGGCCACGTGAGGACGGGCAGTCTGCTGCTCGAGCTGCGACTCATCGCCGTGACCCGAGGAAAACACGACAGGCATCCGGGGATAGGCCCGGGCAATCGCTTCGAAAACCTTCGTTCCGTCGATGTCGGGAAGTCCGATGTCGAGCACGATGGCGTGCGGACCCCACTCCATGATGGCCGGAAGCACGTCGCGTCCCAGCTCCACGATCTTCGACTCGATGCCCTCGAGCTCCAGCAGCGCCGCCAGTCCGGCCGAGACCGGGCGTTCGTCCTCGACCAGCAGCACCCTGCTGAAGCGGCGCACGGGCGCCGGCGTCTCAGCGGCCGTGCCGGTTGTCAGCGGAACGTCCTGCTCCGGCGCCAGCGGAATGAGGAGATGAAACTTTGTTCCCGCACCGATCGTGCTGTCGACGAAGATCTCTCCGCCGTGACGCGTGACGACGTGCCGGGCCACGGAGAGTCCCAGGCCGGTCCCGTTCTTTTTCATGGTGAACAGGGGCTCAAAGATGTGTCGCAGCGTCTCCGGCGACATGCCATGACCGCTGTCCTCGACGGTGAAATGCGCGAAGCGCTCGGGGCGCTCGACGCCCGCAAAGTCGTAGCGCTCATCGGCCAGCCGGGCCAGGCCGATACGGATCCGCCCGCCTCCAGCCATGGCGTCGCGGGCGTTGAGAATCAGGTTGATGAAGCTCTGATGCAACTGACCGACGTCGCCGGCGACCGCCAGATTCTCATCCCTCACATCGACATCGATCGTGTATTTCGGGCCGATCACCGACCGGGCCTCCACGGCCATGGCCTGCAGCCACGCCGCTCCATCGAACGACACCAGCACCGGCTCCGACGGCTGCGTGAAACGGAGGATGTCCTCGGTGATCCGCTTGCCTCGCTTGACCGAACGGGTGATCTGGTCGACCGCGGCCCGGGCCCGCTCGCCGAGCGATTCCCGGCGCAGCACCTCTGCAAACGGAGAGATCCCCATGAGCACGTTGTTGAATTCATGAGCGACCGTGGCGGCCAGACGGCCCAGGCTGGAGAGACGATTGGCCTGATCGAGCTTCGACTCCAGCTTGCGGCGCACGCTGATATCGTTGAAAGCCACCACGGAGCCGATGATCGCGCCACCGTCGATGATCGGTGAGACGGTGAACTCGACCGGAAACGCCGTACCGTCGGCGCGGCAGAAGATGTCATCGCGCGACGAGTGGCTCCTGCCGCTCTGCAGAACATCGATGACGGCGCAGGCCTCCCCCTGCTCCGGCGATGCGGCCGGGGACTTCGGATGAACGATGGCGTGAATGTCCGCGCCGATCAACCAGTCCGGTGATGCTCCGAGCAGCTTCGCAGCCGAGCGGTTCACGAGCGTGGAACGGCCATCGACGTCGGTTGCGTAAACGCCCTCGTCGGTCGAATCGAGGATGAGCTGAAGATCGCGGGTGACGCGGTTGCGCTCGGCTTCCAGCCTGCGCTCGTCGGTAACGTCGCGCGCAAATCCGTAGACCTCGATGACTTCGGCATTCTGAATCTTCGGCGACACGGTGGCGGTCAGGAGGATCTCCCCTCTCTGTTTTCCGATGACGCGCACCTCCGCGCGCACCGGCCGCGGCTCGCGAAGGATCGAGGCGAACAGCTCCTGCGTCGCCGGAAGGGTCTCCGGCACGACCAGCCCGTCGAAACGGCGGCCGATCCACTCGTCGCATCGCCAGCCGGTGATGACTTCGAAGGCCGGATTGAGCGAGGTGATCACGCCGGCCGGCGTCACGCTGAAGATGACTTCGGATGCCCCGTCCACGACGCTCCGGTAGCGTGCCTCCGACTCGACGAGCTCGTGCCGGCCGACCTCGCGCGTGAGCGCGGCGGCGAACACCGCCGCCATCGATTCCATGAAGTGCACGTCGGCGGCGTTGAACACCTTGAGGAAGCGGGTCTGCGCGGTGATCACACCGAACTTTCTCGAGCGCCCGATCACCGGAACGGCGATGCCGCTGCGGATGCCGTGGTTCGTGAAAAGCCTGGTGGTGTCGAAGCGCGTTTCGGAAAGGTAGTCGGCAATGACCACCGGCCGGCTGGTGCGCATGGCATAGCCGGCCTGCGATGCATCCATGGGGATCGTGTCGGGAGGAGCGAGCCAGGCCTGGCCGGCACGGAAGCGGAGCGACTGGCCGTCGTCATCGCTCTGCAGGTATTGCGCGAACTCGACGCCCAGTCCCGACATCGCCAGCTCGCAGGCCCGCTCCAGGGTCTTCTGGTCGACTTCGGAGGTGAGCACGTAGTGTCCGAGCTCCGCGATCGCGCTCTGCTGCAACGAGCGCACGCGCAACTCCACCTCGGCACGGCGGTGCTCGATGGCCTGCCCCAGCGTCGATCCGAGCGCGCCCAGGAAATCGACATCGGCCGGGTCGAAATCGCGGCGAGCCCTGGTGTACGCGCCGAGAACTCCCCACGGTGTGTCGTCGGGACCGTCGATCACGACGGTCAACGCGCTGGTGACTCCCTCGGCGACCAGGATGTCCGAAGGCGTGAAGCGCCTCTCCTCTCTCAGGTCCGAAGCGATGACCGGCTGGCGCACCTGGATGGTGTGCTCGGCCTGCGACTGCGGCGAGCAAAACTTCTGGACCGATCCGATCGCGCCATTGCGAAATCCCTCTCCACCGACGAGCAGAAGGCACTCGCCAGCGCGCTTGAAGATCCCGCACAATTCCGTGTCGAGGATTTCGTGAACGATGCGAGCGGTCTGCTCGAACATGAACGCGAGACTGGCCGAGCTGAGGGCGATCTTTCCGGCCTGGGTCATGGCTGCCTGCAGTCGCGCCTCACGCGCCTCCGCCGGTGCCACATGGATCGTTCCCACGCGCTGGCCCCGGTCGTCGAGGAGCGGCGACTCGATCATTCCGGACGCGACCGGGAGCAACTCGGTCACCAGTTTGCCGGCAGCGTCCTCGGCGGTATGGCCGAAGAGCGTCTGCGCCAGACGATTCCAGTAGATGACCCTCCCGTCGAGGTCGCTTGCCACGATGGCCTGGGTGATCCCTTCCAGCAACCGCTCGCGCAGTAAGTCAGGATTCACGTGCGGCATCGTAATGGAGTTCCGGTCTGGCATATCGATGTGAGTGCTAGACTCCCGCCATGGCACGTAAGCCCGCCTTCGATAACGAAGGCGACGAATCAGATATTGGAGCCGGACCTTCAAACCGCGGCATGAGTGAAAGCAGAATCGCCCTTTTCATCGATTTCGAGAACATCGCCATCGGCGTCACCGACGCCAAGCACAAGAAGTTCGAAGTGAGTCTCCTCCTGGAGCGACTGCTCGAGAAGGGAAAGATCGTCGTCAAACGCGCGTATTGCGACTGGGACAAGTTTCCTGACTACAAGCGGGAGCTGCACGAGGCGGCGATCGAGCTGATCGAGATCCCCGGCCGGGCCTATTCAGGCAAGAACTCGGCCGACATCCGTATGGCTGTGGACGCCATGGACATGTGCTACTCGAAGGAGCACATCAACCTCTTCGTGGTGGCCTCGGGGGACTCCGATTTCTCCCCGCTCGTCTCGAAGCTGAAAGAGAACGACAAGTACGTCATCGGCTGCGGGGTGAAGAACTCCTCGTCCGACCTGCTCATCGACAACTGTGACGAGTTCATCTTTTACGAGGATCTCGTGCGCGTCGTGCAGAAAGTACCGTCGGTGGCCTTCAAGGACAAGAAGCAGGGCGAGGTGTTCAAACTGCTCATCGACTCGATCAAGGCCTTGATGCGCGAGAACAAAGAGATCCTGTGGGGATCCATGGTCAAGCAGACCATGCAGCGCAAGAAGCCGACGTTCAATGAGGAGTACTACGGTTACGACACGTTCAGCGACCTGCTCGAGGACGCTCAGAAGAAAGAGATCATCAAGATCAAGAAAGACCTCAAGTCGGGGTCGTACGTGATCACGGGTTTCGCGCAGCCAGCGGCTTGAACGGAGGCTCGGTGCTGGGCGCTGGGTGCTCGGTGCTCGGTGCTCGGTGCTCGGTGCTCGGTGCTCGGTGCTCGGTGCTCGGTGCTCGGCGAAGAAGTTACCGGTAACTGGTAACTGGTAACTGGTAACCGAGCGACCCAGCGACCCAGCGACCCAGCGACCCGAAGAGCGACCCAGCGACCCGAAGAGCGACCCAGCGACCCGTATTACGACTTCGCGTGTGTGCGAAACCAATCCACAGCCAGAGCGTCGCGCTGCACGCGCCAATCGCTCAGCACGTGGTTCGAGCCGGCGTGGACGACGAGCTCGTACTCTTTACCGAGGGCCTGGAGTTTCTGGGCGAGAGCGAGCGACTGCGCTGGATCGACGTCCTTGTCCTGGCCGCCATGCATGATTAGGATGGGAATGCCGAGCTTGTCCGGCCAAGCCAGAGCCGAACGTCGCGCTTCGATCGCGGCAGCATTGGTCGCGTAATCGGGCCAGATTTTCGTGGCCAGCGCCATCAGCTGCGGCGACGCGGCCAGCATCGCGTGCAGGTCGGTGAAGCCGCCGAAGACCGCCGCAGCGCGAGCGGGAAAACCATCCCGCATGGCCTGGTAGACCATCATTCCGCCGCGAGACTGGCCATAGAGGAACACGTTCGCCGGATCGGCACCCTCGATCGCCGGCACCAGCTTCGCCACGTTCATCAGGTCGTCGACGTCGGCACCGCCCATCTCGTCGTGGCCGTCGCCCCCGCCGCTCTGCCGGTACATCGGGGCAACGACGATGAAACCGGCCTCCCCCAGACGGTGGAATGTCGCGATGAGCTCAGCGGCGAACTCGTCCCGCACGAAGCTCCCACGGTTGTATATGACGACAGGCAATGTCGTCATATGTCTGCGTGGTGAATAAACATATGCGTATACCCTGAGCCCGTCGCTCGAATACGCGACTTTGCGCAGCTCGAAGCGCACATCGTGTGCCGCGCGCTCGTACTCTTCCTTCGCGGCGTAACGCGAAATGCCGTTCTGCGAGTCATACGGCGGAAGGGATACGGTTTGCGCGAAAACCGTCGAGGCCGTCAGGCAAAGAGCCAACACCACTGTCTTCCGCATACCCAAGCAATTTCGCACAAACCGGCTATGGAGGTGCACGAGGTGAGCGATGTTTGTCCGTTCGTTCACCATCGGTGCTGGGTGCTGGGCGAACCGGTAACCGGTAACCGGTAACTGGAAACCGACAACCCAGCGACCCGGCAACCCGAAGAGCGACCCAGCGACCCAGCGACCCAGCGACCCAGCGAGCAACCCGTCAGCTTCCAACCCGTATAACGGCGAGTGCCCCCACTCACAGTCCTGAACGTCACGAAGTCGTTCGACGGACGTCTCGCTCTCGACGGCATCTCGCTCGACCTGCGCGAGGGCGAGATCCTCGGCCTTCTCGGGCCGAACGGGGCGGGGAAAAGCACGCTCGTTCGCACCATCATGGGACGCGTGCGCCCGGATCGGGGCGAGGTGCGCATCTTCGATCGCGTGGCACCGGCGGGCGACAACGCGGCGCGCGCGCATGCGGGCGTGGTGCCGCAGGAGATCGCGCTCTATCCCCTGCTCACCGCACGCGAAAACCTGCTCGTCTTCGGCCGTTACCTCGGTCTTGTGGGTAAGCAGCTCGACGACGCCATCGAGCACGCGCTCGGCTGGTCCGCGCTGGCGGATCGCGCGAACGATCCGGTGAAGTCGTTTTCCGGCGGCATGAAGCGGCGGCTGAACATGGCCGCCGGCGTGCTCCATCGTCCGCGGCTGCTGCTGCTCGACGAGCCGACCGTGGGCGTCGATCCGCAATCGCGCGAGCGCATCTACGCGATGATCGAGTGGCTCCGCGGCGAGGGCGTATCGATCATCTACACGACGCACTACATGGAAGAAGCCGAGCGGCTCTGCGACCGCGTCGCGGTCATCGACCACGGGAAACTCATCGACATCGGCACGAAGGAGGAGCTGGTAGCGCGGACGATCGGAACGAAGCGCGAAGTCGTCATCGAGACGTCCGACGGAAAACGCGTGACGCACATGACCGACAGCGCCGAGGAGACCCTGGAGTTCGTGCGCTCGCTGGAATCGCGAGGGCTGTCCGTGCGCGATCTCAGCATGCACGCCCCGTCGCTCGAGAAAGTCTTCCTGCACCTGACCGGCCGGGAGCTGCGCGAGTGATTCTCGATGTCGTGCGCACGGGCTGGATGAACCTCCGCCGCGACCGCGCCGCGATGATGCTGACGTTCATCGTGCCGATCGTCTTCTTCTCGATCTTCTACGGTGTCTTCGGCGCACAACGCTCAGGAACGCCGAGGGTCACAGTGGCCATCGTCGACGAGGACGGCAGCGAGAACTCGAAGCGGCTGGTGGCGGCGTTGAGTGCCGAGACCGGCCTCACCATCGTCGATCGGCCGAAGGGATCGGCGACACCGTTCGATGCCGCGACAGCCGAGGAGTACGTCCGGTCGGGGGATTCGCCGATCGCGCTCATCATCCCCAGGGGATTCGGCGCCGCACCGATCGAGTTCGGCAGCGGCGGCAAGGCGCCGGCCCTCCAGCTTCTCTCCGATCCGGCCGATCCCGTTGCGCCGCAGGTCGTCAATGGGCTGCTGCAGAAGACGGTGATGACGGCACTGCCGGAGGCAATGGCGCAAAGCGGTGCCGACGCCGTCGACCGGTGGAGCGGCGGGCTGACGCAGCAGCAGCGCGCCACCATCGACAGGAACCTGGCGTCGTTTCGCACTCTCGCAAGCGGCGGCGCCGCGAAAAAGCGAGCCGCGTCGCTCGTCAGGATCGAGACACGGGATGTCGTCGGAAAGGAGAAACGGAACCTCGTGGTCTCGCTGTACGCGGCAGGAATCGCGGTGATGTTCCTGCTCTTCACGGCCAGCGGAGCCGGCGGGGCGCTGCTCGACGAGATCGACAGCGGAACGCTCGAGCGCATCCTCACCACCCGCCTCTCACTGACCGGCCTTCTCCTCGGCAAACTCGCCTACTTGTGGTCGCTCGGCGTGACCCAGCTCATCGTCATGTTTCTGTGGGGTGCGCTGATGTTTCACCTCGAGCTCTTCCAGCACCTGGGCGGCTTCGCGATCATGACCGCGACGACCGCGCTGGCGACCGCGGCGTTCGGGCTGCTGCTCGCCTCCATCGCACGCTCGCGTGCGCAACTCGCCGCACTCTCCAATCTCATCGTGCTCAGCATCTCCGCCCTGGGCGGATCGATGTGGCCGCGGTTCCTCATGCCGCCGGCGATGCAGAAGGCCGGTCTGGCGTTGTTCAACTCATGGGCGCTGGAGGGATTCACGAACGTGTTCTGGCGCGAAGAACCGCTGTCATCGCTCGTCCTGCCCGTGGCCGTTCTCCTGGCCTGGTCGATTGCGTTCTTCCTGACCGCGCGGCGGCTGACGCAGCGATGGGACGTGGCGTAGGAGGGGGGCTGCGTGCTCGGCGCTTCGGCGCTCGGCGAAGAGGTAACCGGTAACTGGTAACCGAGCGACCCAGCGACCCAGCGACCCGACCCAGCACGCTATGATCGCGCGCATGCCGATGCTCGAGAACCGCGACCACTACCCCGCGCTCGTCATCGGCACCGGCATCGCCGGACTGACCACGGCGCTCACGCTGGCGGAAGCAGGCATCCGGGTCCTGCTGGTGACGAAGGCGGCGGACCCGAAGGACTGCAACACGTTCTGGGCGCAAGGGGGGATCATCTACGAAGGAGAGAACGACTCGCCGGCCAGTCTCATCGACGACATCCTCCGCGCCGGCGCGGGCATCTCGAACCAGGAGGCGGTGCACTTCCTGGCCGAGCAGGGTCCGCGCGTCGTCAAGGAGCTGCTGCTCGATCAGATTCACGTCCCGTTCTCGATGAGTGAGGAAGGCGAGCTCGATCTGACGCAGGAAGGGGCGCACTCGGTTCCGCGCATCATCCACGCCGGCGACGCCACCGGGCACGCCATCGAGGTGTCGCTGCTCAACCGCGTCAAGAGCGAGCCGAACATCACGCTGGCCACGGAGATCACGGCCATCGACCTGTTGACGACGCATCACCATCCGACGGACATCCAGGTGCGATACCGGCTCACGAACGAATGCGTGGGTGCTTACCTGCTCGACAACAAGAGCGAAGAGGTCTACACGATCTTCGCGGATTTCACGGTGCTGGCCACGGGCGGCGTCGGCCAGATCTACCTGCACTCGACGAACACGCGTCACGCCATCGGCGACGGCGTGGTCATGGCCAGGCGTGCCGGCGCGCGGATCATGAACGCGCAGTACGTGCAGTTCCATCCCACCGCGCTGGCCGACAAGAAAGCGAATCACTTCCTGATCTCCGAGGCGCTGCGGGGCGAAGGAGCGCGTCTGCGAAACATCAAGGGCGAGTACTTCATGGAGAAATACGCGCCCGAGCAGCGCGACCTCGCGCCGCGCGACGTCGTGGCTCGCGCCATCGTCGAAGAGATGACGACGAAGAAAGAGGAATTCGTCTATCTCGACCTGGCGAACTTCTACAAGGGCCACCAGCCCATCCAGGAGCGCTTTCCGAACATCGCCAAAGCGTGCGCGGAGATCGGCGTCGACATCACCAGAGACCCGATCCCCGTCGTCCCGGCGGCGCACTACTTCTGCGGTGGGGTGCTGTGCAACACCCATGGCGAGTCGACGCTGAACCGGCTGTACGCCATCGGTGAGACGTCGTGCTCGGGGTTGCACGGCGCGAATCGACTGGCCTCGACATCGCTGCTGGAGGGGCTGACCTGGGGCTACTACGCGGCGGTCTCCATCCGCACGAAACTCACCGGCGGCGGCCAGATCCGTCAATCCACGGTGGACTCGATCCCCGATTGGCGCGCGCCAGGAACGCTCGACGTCGAGGATCCCGCGCTCATCCTGCAGGACTGGACGACGATCCAGCACACCATGTGGAACTACGTCGGCATCGTGCGGACGTACGAGCGGTTGAAACGTGCCGTGGCCGACATGCGCGAGCTCGGCAACCGGCTCACGAAGTTCTACCACGAGGCCACGATCAGCAAGCCGATCGTCGAGCTGTTCCACGGCCAGCAGTGCGCGGCCATCATCGCCACCGCGGCGTTGCGCGACCCGGTCTCACGGGGCGCGCATTTCCGCCGCGACTGAAGGGCACGTTCACGCTCACCCGCTTGTGACCATGAAACGAACGCGCTTCGCGTGACGTCGAGCACGTGGAACCGCGCTATGTCGAACTGCAGCCGGGCTCGTCGATGTTCGAACCGGCCTATGCATCGTTCTCGGACTTCCCGATTCCGGTCGATTCAGGTTCGGAGTCGACGGTTGACGTAGCAGTGGAGCCGGAGATGCCGCCGGGTGGCGTGTATCCGACGCCTCTCCCCGCCACCTCCTGGGGCTTCATCACCGTGACCAACAACGAGACACGGCAGATCACGACGATTACGCCGGACTAGGAGTCTGCGCGGCAGAATCGGGACCACCTGGCTTGGTCTCAACGCCGCCGATCCTCTGCGCCATCTGGTCCCGATTCTGCCGTTACACTCCACTAGAACAATCCCGGCTGACGCCGCGGGGCGCTCGGATAGCCGAGATGCTCGTACGCAAGCTTGCTGGCCACCCTGCCGCGCGGCGTTCGTTGCAGGAAGCCGATCTGGATGAGATACGGCTCGTAGAGGTCCTCGATCGTGCCGCGGTCCTCGGCGATCGACGACGAGAGCGCGCTCACCCCGACCGGCCCGCCGCCGAAGCGTTCGATGATCGTCACCAGCAGCTTGCGATCGACCTCGTCGAGGCCATAGTCGTCGACTTCGAGCATGCGCAGCGCTTCCTGCGCGACCGCCACGTTGATCTTGCCGTCGTGCTTGACCTCGGCGTAATCGCGCACGCGGCGCAGCAGGCGATTGGCGATTCGTGGCGTACCGCGCGATCGGCGGGCAATCTCCCGCGCCCCGCCGGCATCGATGGGAATGTTGAGGATCTCCGCCGAGCGCCGCACGATGACGTCGAGCGACTCGATGTCGTAGAAGTCGAGCCGGTGCACGATGCCGAAGCGCGACCGCAGCGGAGCGGTGAGCAGGCCCGCGCGCGTCGTAGCGCCGATGAGCGTGAAGCGAGGGATCTCCACTTTCAGCGTGCGCGCGGAAGGCCCCTGGCCGATGACCACATCGATGAAGAAGTCTTCCATCGCCGAGTAGAGCACTTCCTCCACCGGTGCGGAGAGTCGATGGATCTCGTCGATGAACAGCGCGTCGCCTGGCTCGAGGTTGGTGATGATGGCCACGAGGTCTCCCGGCTTCTCCAGTCCCGGCCCGGACGTCGTGCGCAGATTCGCGTTCATCTCGTTGGCGATGATGTTCGCCAGCGTGGTCTTGCCCAGACCGGGAGGGCCGAAGAGGAGCACGTGGTCGAGCGATTCCCCGCGCTTGCGCGCGGCTTCGATCGAGATCTCCAGATTGGCCTTGACCTTCTGCTGGCCGATGTACTCACGAAGGAGTTTGGGACGCAGGGAGAGATCGGTCTGGAGGTCGTCTTCGACAGGCGTGGGGTCGAGGACGCGGGAGTCGGTCACGAAGGCATTGTAGCCGTCCGAGCAACCTTCGAATGCCCCGTGGCAGTGGTCTGCCTCGCCGGCAGGCTCACGCTGATGGATGTTCCCTCTCCCAGGCGCGAGGAGACGTCGATCCGTCCGCCGTGCTCCTGGACGATCCGGTAAGAGATGGCCATGCCCAGTCCCGTTCCACTGGGAAAGCTTGTGCGGAACGGCTGGAACAGCCGGCGCAGATCGGCTTCGGTCATGCCCCTGCCGCTGTCGCTGAACACGATGCGGTAGTCCCCGTCGACCGGCTCGGCCCGGACCGTCAGCGTCCCGCCCGCGGCCATGGCCCGAATGGCGTTCAGGGCGATGTTCCAGAACACCTGACGGATCTGATCGCCGTCTCCGACGATCGAGTACGACGGCGGATTGATAGCCCGGCGGATCTCATGATCCTTACTCACTTCCGTCGAGTTCGAGAGCAGATCGAGCGTCTCGGAGATGCTGGCGGCGATGTCGAAATCCGAGGCGCGCTTTTCCTGCGGACGCACGAAGCGAAGGAACTCGGCGATGGTCTTGTTGAGCCGCTCGGACTCGCGGAGCACGATCGACATCAGCCGCTGCTCCTGCGAGGAGAGCGACTGAGAGCTCTTGAGCACCTGCACTGAGCCGGCGATGGCCGCCAGGGGATTGCGGATCTCGTGGGCGATGCCCGCGGAAAGCTCACCGACGGCGGCCATCCTGTCCTTGAGGCGGAGCTCCGCCTCGAGCTGCTTCATCTCCGTGAGATCCTGAAAGATCAGCGTGTAGCCTGACGCCTTTCCTTCCAGGGTGGAGAGCGGCGTCAGCGCGAAGCCGATGCTGCGCAACTGTCCGGAAAACTCGAAGGCGTCGTTTTCATCCCGGACGATCGCTCCCTCGGTGAGTTGCTGGCGATAGTCGTTCCACCGATCGCGCGAGACGAAGCCGATCTCGGTGATGTGCCGCCCCAGGATCGAATACGGCTGCGCCTCCAGAATCTGGCAGCCGGCCGGATTGATGAACGCGGCCGTGCCGTACTGCGTGAGGGTGATGAGACCGGAAGGGATCGACTCGACGACGTTCTGATTGAGCGCCCGCAGTTCCGCCAGGTTCTGCCGGTTGGCGTCGAGCTCCTCGGAAGTCTTCTGGAGCTTCTCCGAGATGATCGATACGAGCAACGCGGTGGCGTAGAAGCCCGCGAAGTTCGTGGCCATGTTGAAGTACAGGCGCGACGAGCTCCACTGCGTGGGCGTGAACCAGGTCTGTTGCGGAATGGCAAGGATGCCGTAATACATCAGGTCGCCGAGACCGCCATACAGGATGACCGCGCCGGAAGCGGCCATCAGCCCGCCCCGCCGGAACAGCAGCATGGACGCGGTGATGATCGAAACGAGATACATGAAGGAGAACGGCGAGTCGAGCGCGCCGGTGAAATAGACCAGCAGCGTCACCACCAGGAGGTCGCCGCCGATCTGGGCCATGAGGTTGATGCGCCGCGAAGACACGGCCCGGCCGAGCGCGATGTACAGCAGCGTCAGCCCGTAGGTCAGGCCGGCGATCACGTAGATATAGTTGATCGGCAGAAACTCGCGGACGGTGTACTGAATGATCAGCGCCGCGAGAATGAGCGTCGTCACGACGATCACCCGGATGGCGATGAGCATCCGGGCGTCGCTGGGCATCTGGGGCATGCTCCTGTCAAACCGAGCGTCGACGCTCGGTTTGACTCATCCGACCTGACCGATGAGGGTAAACATGGGCATGTACATGGCGATGACGATGCCGCCGATGGCCACGCCGAGGAAGGCGATGAGCACCGGCTCGAGAAGCTTCATCAGTCCGGCCACGGCCGTATCCACCTCGTCCTCGTAGAAGTCGGCGATTTTGGAGAGCATCGTATCGAGCGCACCGGTCTGCTCGCCGACGGCGATCATCTGCACGACCATCGAGGGGAACACTTCCGTGTCGGCCAGCGGCTCGCTGATGGTCTTGCCCTCTTCCACCGACTTGCGTGTGGCCATGATCGAGTCTTCGACGATGGAGTTGCCGGCGGTACGCGCCGTGATCGCCAGCCCGTCGAGGATGGGAACGCCCGACGAGGTGAGCGTCGCCAGCGTGCGGCAGAAGCGCGCCACGGCGATCTTGCGGAGCAGCATCCCCAGCACGGGAACGTGGAGAAGGATGTTGTCGAGGACGCGTTTGCCCTTGTACGTGGCGTGATATTTCTGGATCGCGAACACTGAGCCGCTGACCACGATGATGATCAGCCACCAGAAGTCGGCGATGAAGTTCGACAGGGCGATGACGACGCGCGTCGGCATCGGCAGCTCGGCACCGAGGCCTTTGAACAGGGCCGCGAAGACCGGGATGACCTTCCAGAGAATGATCGCCACGACGATGACGGCGATGGAGATGACGGCCACCGGATAGATCATGGCCGACTTGACCTGGCTGTTGAGCTTGACGGACTTTTCGATATAGGCCGCCAGACGCTGGAGGATGGTGTCGAGGATACCGCCTGCCTCACCGGCGGCCACCATGTTCGTGTAGAGATCGTTGAAGACCTTGGGATGCTTGCGCATGGCGTCGGCGAGGCTCGATCCCGATTCAACGTCCGAACGGATCTGGATCAGCGCGCGCTTGAAATTCTTGTTGTCCTGCTGCGATCCGAGGATTTCCAGACACTGCACCAGCGGCAGACCGGCGTCGATCATGACCGAGAACTGGCGCGTGAAGATGGCGATGAGCTGCGGCGGAACTTTTCCGCCGAACTTCGGAACCGCGATCTCCTTCCCCTTCTCCTTGACGCCTGTCACGGCGATCTGCTGCCGCCGCATCATGGCGACGACGGCGTCTTTCGAGTCGGCGACCAGCACTCCGGTCTGCTCCTGCCCGTTCCGCCCTTTACCCTTCCACTCGAATGTCGGCATGCTTCCTCCTCACCCCGTCCGAGGACACTCTCCGTTAACCTGTTGCGCGTCCGGCACCGGACGGCCGGGCCGTCGATGCTGACGCCGTTCCCTGAGACAAAGCACCCGCCCCGCGGGAAATCATCTCCTGCAGCTCGTCGGGGTTCGACGAACGCGACAGCGCCACCTGCAGGGAGATGAGCTTCTTGAAGTAGAGCGTGGCCAGCGACTGATTGAACGTCTGCATCCCGTACTTCGACTGGCCGGTCTGCATCATCGAGTAGATCTGATGCACCTTGTCTTCGCGGATCAGATTGCGGATGGCGGCATTCGGAACGAGGATCTCCATGGCCATCACACGCCCTTTGCCGTTCGCCTTCGGCAGCAGGGCCTGGCACATGATCCCCTCCAGTACGAACGAGAGCTGCGCGCGGATCTGCGGCTGCTGGTGCGAGGGAAAGACGTCGACGATACGGTTGATGGTCTGTGCGGCGGAGTTCGTGTGCAACGTGCCGAACGTCAAGTGACCGGTCTCGGCGATGCGCAGGGCCGACTCGATCGTCTCCAGGTCGCGCATCTCACCGATGAGCACGACGTCGGGATCCTGACGCAGCGCGCTCTTGAGAGAGTTGGCGAACGAATGGGTGTCGGCGTGCAACTCGCGCTGATTGACCACGCAGTTTTTGTGCTGGTGAAGGAACTCCACCGGATCCTCGATGGTGATGATGTGCTGGTGCGTCTCGCGGTTGATCTTGTCGATCATCGCCGCCAGCGTCGTCGACTTGCCCGAGCCGGTCGGACCGGTCACCAGAACCAGCCCGCGCGGCTTGCCGCAGATCTCTTCCACGACCGGCGGCAGACCGAGCTCCTTGAATCCCAGGATCTCGTAAGGAATCTGACGGTAGACGGCCGCGGTGGCGCCGCGCTGATTGAAAATGTTGGCGCGGAAACGGGCCAGGCCCTTGATGCCGAACGAAAGGTCGAGCTCCAGGTTCTCCTCGAACCGGTGCTTCTGCGCGTCGGTGAGCACCGAATAGGCGAGCTGCTTGGTCTCCGGAGCGGAGAGGACGGGCATGTCGAGCGGCACCAGCTTTCCGTCGATGCGGATCTGCGGAGGCGAATTCGTCGTGACGTGAAGATCCGACCCTCCGCGCTCGACCATGGTCTTCAACAACTGATGAAGCGTGACAGCTGACGACATTCCAGTTTCTCCCATGGCCTCGGGCCTCGGGCCTCAGGCCTCGGACCCACCGCCCAACGACGGGTGGTGGAACCGAGACCCGAGGCCTGATTACAAAACAGTTTCTCGAACCACCTCTTCGATTGTCGTGATTCCGTCCTTGATTTTAATCAATCCGGAGCGGCGCAGACTAATCATGCCGTTTTCGGCCGCTTTCCGTTTGATGTCGATGGCCGTTCCGCCGGCCAGGATCATGTCCCGCATCTCGTCGTCGATGGTCATGACCTCGACGAGACCGACGCGGCCCTTGTAGCCCGTGTTGTTGCATTTGTCGCAGCCGCGGCCCTTGTAAACCGTGAACGTTCCCACCTCGTCCTTCTTGAAGCCGAGGTTGAGGAGGGCCTGCGAGCTGATCTCCACCGGCTCCTTGCAGTTCTGGCAGATGCGACGGGCCAGCCGCTGCGCGGCGATGAGCTGCACCGAGGTGGCCACCAGGAAAGGCTCGATGCCCATGTTCATGAGACGGTTGATCGTCGACGGGGCATCGTTGGTGTGCAGCGTGGAGAGCACCAGGTGGCCCGTGAGCGCGGCCTTGATGGCGATTTCGGCCGTTTCGAAGTCGCGGATCTCTCCGACCAGGATGATGTTCGGGTCCTGCCGCAGGAACGACCGCAGCGTGGCCGCGAAGTTGAGACCGATCGCTTCCTTCATCTGCACCTGGTTGATGCCGGGCAGGTTGAACTCCACGGGATCTTCGGCGGTCATGATGTTCACTTCGGGCGAGTTCACTTTCGCCAGTGCCGAGTAAAGCGTATTGGTCTTGCCCGAGCCTGTGGGCCCGGTCACAAGCACCATGCCCCAGGGCTTGAAAATGGCCTCTTCGAACTTGGCCAGCGACTCCGGCTCGAAGCCCAGCTTGGTCATGTCCAGGCGAAGGTTGTCCTTGTCGAGAAGTCGCATGACGATCTTCTCGCCGAACAGCGTCGGCAGTACCGAGACGCGGAAGTCGAGCTCCTTGTTCTTGTCGTTGAGCTTCATCTTCAGCTTGATGCGTCCGTCCTGGGGCAGACGCTTCTCGGAGATGTCGAGCTTGGCGAGAATCTTCATGCGCGACGTGATGGCGTCGCGGAGCTTGAGCGGCGGGTTCATGATCTCGTACAGCGTCCCGTCGATCCGGAAGCGGACGCGGAATTCCTTCTCGTACGGCTCGATGTGAATGTCCGAGGCTCCGCGCTTGATGGCGTCCGTGAGGATGAGGTTGCAGAGTTTGACCACCGGCGCCTCTTCCGCCCCCTCTGTCAGGGCGGCGACGTCGAGCTCTTCCTCCTCCTCCAGGACCTCCAGATCGGCCGCCTCCGACTGCTGAAGGTCTTCCATGACCTTCTTCAGTTCCAGCGAGGATGTGGAGCCGTAGTAGTTGTCGATGGCGGCCTTGATGCCGAGCTCCGACGCCACCACCGGCTCCACGTTGTATCCGGTCATGAACTTGATGTCGTCCATGGCGAAGACGTTCGTGGGATCGGCCATGGCGATGGTGATCGTCGCGCCGGTCTTGTTCACCGGAAGGATGTTGTACTTCCGGGCCACGTCCGCAGGGATCAGCTTGATCACGCTGGGATCGATCTCGAAGTGAGCAAGGTTGATGGAAGGAACCCCGAACTGCTGCGAGAGGCACTCGGTAATGTCTTCCTCGGAGACGAAGCCGAGCTTGATGAGAGTCTCACCCAGCTTGCCGCCGGTCTCCTTCTGCACGCGCAGGGCTTCCTTGAGCTGATCCTGTGAGATCAGACTCGCTTTCGTCAGCAATTCACCGAGGCGAACGCTCATGCTTGTTTAGACTCCGTTGGATCGATTGAACCCGCTCAGAACGCGCCAGCCACACGCCCTCACCATCCTGCTGACCCGGAGAGTTCGGATCCGTTTGGAGAGTGACAAAGTTTACCACCGCGGGCGAGGGCTACACCGCCGCGATGGCCGCCACGCCAGTGAGAGGGCTAGCAGTTATTGTAACTGATTTACCCGAAAGGCCGCTATTGTCCGACGCGGGTGCCCGGCTCGATGTCGTCCACACCGGCCTTCATTCCCCGCAGCGTGACCGTAATCGAGCCGATCTTCACGTCCGAGCGGATTCGCACCGGGATGTGCCGGGCGTCGTCCGAGTACCAGATCAGCAGGCGCTTCTGCTCGTCCTTGAAAACACCGGCCTGCGACTCCATCTTCGGCTCGACGACCACGGTGTTGAACGTGCCGGCCGGCGTGGAGATCGTCTGGCGATTCCCGACCACCGCCGTCACCTTGTAGACCTTGCCGTCCGCGACGATCGTGAAATCATGGGTCTTACCGGGCGTGAGATCGAGCGTTCGCACGTAGTACATGAGCGAGATCGGATCGAACACCGGATGCGGAACGGCCACCGCCTTCCCTTTGCGGATGGCCACGCCGTTTCGTTCGTCGACGACCGTCAACTCGTCCTTCCGCTTCGATCCCTCCTGCAGCATCTTGTGGTACTCCAGGGTCGAGAAGTCCTCGCTGCCGACGACCGACTCGATCTCATCGCGCACGCGGAAGAACCGTGAGAAGAACGCTCCTGACTTTGCAATCGAGGTAATGCGCAGGCGGTCGTGATCGATGGGCGAGATGGTCATGCGTGCCGTACCACCCGAGACGCTCGACCAGGAGAGGTCGTAGTCGAGCGTTTCGCCCGTGTTGTAGATGTCGTGCAGCCGCTGAACGCCTGCCGAAACCGCGACCATCAGAACGGCAGTTGCGATCAGTCCTCTCACCGGTCCAGTACCTCGTCGATCTTTCTGATGACGTCCCCCGCACCGATCGATTGCATGGAATCGCCGTCGATCGTGACTCCGCGCTGGCCGTACGGCCCGTTGCGCCGCCAGTCCGTTGCCCCATACAGCCCTACAACTCTTGTTCCCAGCGCGTCGGCCAGATGGAGCGGACCGGTATCGCCTCCGACCACGAGGCTGGCCCGCGCCAGCAGGAACGCGAGTTCCCGCAGGTTCGTTTCCGGTGCGATGGCTCCTCCGATTCCTTCGGCCAGAGCACGCTCGCCCGGGCCGGCGACGACGGCCGTTTTCCCCTCATATCGCGCCACCAGCTCACGAAAGCGCGACACCGGCCACTGCTTCCCGGGACGGCCGGCTCCCGGCAGCAACACGATCTTGTTCGCAAACGCTCCGAGACGATCGTGCCCGTCCATGGCAAAGGCGGACCAATCGGGTTGCCGGATTGCCTGGTTGTCGGGTTGCCGGGTTACCGCGGCTGCCAGCTCCTTGTTCCAGTCGACGACGTGCTGCGTCTGATCGACACTCACTCTGTGGTTGTAGAACATCGCCGTGGGCTTCTCGCGCACCGCTTCTTTTGCGAACCCATATCGATCAGCGGCTCCGGATACGCGTGCAAGCAGCGCGGACTTGATCAGACCCTGGAAGTCGACGGCGATATCGAAACCACTCACGGCCTGGCGCGCGTCGAGAATCCGGGAGAGGGACCACTTCTTCAACTGCACCGGAATCACCTCGACGCCCGCGACGATCTGCACCAGTTCCGCGTAAGGTTTCTCCACGGCCCAGGAGACATCGAAGAAGGGGCGCAGCGACATCACCGCCGGGATCGTGTGAATGACGTCTCCGAGTGCGGAGAGGCGAACGACCAGGAGCCGAGTCAACCCTTCCTCGGTCCTCGGTCCTCGGTCCTCGGTTTCATCCGTTCGAGAATCCCGGTGGTCGAATGATCTTTCGGATCGCCCACGATCACCACCCGGCCCCCGAACGAACGGACCACGTCCGCCTCGGGCACGGACTCCGCGGTGTAGTCGGTGCCTTTGCACTGAAAGTCGGGCTCGAGCGCCTGCATGAGACGGGCGGGACTCTTCTCGTGGAAGATCGTCACGTAGGCGACCCCGCGGATGGCCGCCACGATCTCCGCGCGCTCGCTCTCGCCGATGAGCGGCCGTCCTTCTCCTTTGAGCGTACGCACCGAATCGTCGCCGTTGACGCCCACCACAAGCACGTCCGCCACCGCCGCCGCTCCCTGAAGGTAACGCACGTGTCCGACGTGGAGAATATCGAAGACACCGTTGGCGAATGCGATCTTCTTTCCGGTTTGCCGCTCGCGCCCGACGGCCTCGAGCAGTTCTCGCTCGCTGAGGATCGGTGCGTTCATGCTCGGATCGCCGGCCTGCTCATTTCAACTCTTCATCGCGCTCGATGGCATGCTTCAACTCTTCGTTCGACACCGTGGCCGTCCCCATTTTCTGGACCACGATTCCACCGGCGTAATTCGCCAGCTTGGCCGCTTCGGCATACGAAGCGGCGGCGGCCAGCGCCAGCGTGAATGTGGCGATGACCGTGTCGCCGGCGCCGGTGACGTCGGCCACCTGATCGGTTCCGTACACGGGAATGAACAGAGGATCCTTTCCACCCTTCTCGAACAACGCCATTCCCCGGCTGCCGCGCGTGATGAGAATGGCCTCGCTGTCGAGGCTCTGCTGGAGCGCATCGGCAACACCGCGCAGGTTGGCGCCGTTGTCGTCTTCCCAGAGCGAGGTCCCCGCGGCGGCGGCAGCTTCCTCCTCATTCGGCGTGGCGGCGGTGACATCGGGATAGCCGAGGAGGTTGTAGCGCGAGTCCAGGGTCACCGGCTTCCCGCGGGCATGGGTCGTGAGATTGCCGGCCAGACCGGGCGTGACCACGCCGTATCCATAATCACTGATGAGAGCGGCGTGGCATACGCTGATCTGTTCGCGCAGAAGGAATGCGAACTGATCGCGTTCGAGCTGGGTGAGCTCGACATGGTCCTCGATGTCGTAGCGAACGATCTGCTGGCGCGACGCGTGCGGCATGCCCCCAAGGATTCTCACCTTCGTCGGAGTCTTGTAGCGATCCACGGGCAGCACGCCGCCGCAGTCGATGCCCTGGCCGGTCAGCTTCTCGAGCAGTGTGCGCCCCTCGCTGTCGTTGCCGACCACGGAGACCGGGATGGGCATGCCGCCGAGGGACAGAATATTGTTGATGGCATTGCCGGCGCCGCCGAGGAGAATGTCGTCCCGATACTGCCGGAGGATGAGCACGGGCGCCTCGCGCGAAATGCGCTTGGGCGTCCCATAGATGAATCGGTCGGCGACGATGTCCCCGTACACGACGATGAACTTTCCGCTCATCGCCTCAGTCAGTTGCAGCAGACGGTCCCGGCCGAACACGGGCGAAGAATACATGACGCGAACGCTGGTTGAGGGCGAAGACTTCTACTACGAGGGGCCCTTCATGGTCTTCACCGGGAAGTACCTGCGCGAGCGAGGCTATTGCTGCGAGTCGGGATGCAGGCACTGCCCGTATGGATTTCGGAAGGATCGGAGGAGCGACGAGCCGGACGGCGGCAACGGCGACGAATGGGATGGCCGATCCTGAACGCGGCGGCGTTCAGGCTTCGAGTGATGTGCCGGCCAGCTCGCTTTTCTCATCGCCCGTCAACACGCTTTCGATGTCCAGAACCAGGTAGACGTCCTCTCCCTGCGGCACGATGGCGATGAGGAGGTCCCCGCGCACACCGCGGATGAGCGGAGGCGGCGGCAGCAGGGCGTCTGGCGGCAGCGTCACGATACGCCGCACCTCGTCGACTTTGAGCCCGATGGTGCCCGCCTCCGTTTCGGTGATGAGGACCAGGGGCTTCTCCGAGCGCTGCGACGCGTCGATTTCGAAACGATCGCGCAGATCGATGATGGGGATGACCTCGTTCCGGAGCGCGACGATGCCTTCGATGAAGGCGGGCGCCGTGGGGACCGCGGTCGTTCCGCGGTACGGCATGATCTGGCGCACGGCCATGATGTCGACCACGAACGTCTCCGCCCCGATGCGGAAAGCGATGAGGCGGAGCTCCCTGGCGCCGGTCATGAGAGTCAGTGCACGCGGAACTTGCGCACTTCCTCGTCCAGGCTGCGGATGGCGTCGGAGAGCAGCGTGATGGCTTCGCTCATCTCCGCCGCGGACTCCCGGTTTCCCTCGGCGATGGTGCGCACCTGCTCCATGGTGTGAACGATCTTCTCGCTCTCCACGGCCTGGTTGGCCGCCACCTGGAAGATCTCGTGGATCATCTCGATCATGCGCTCGGTCGCCGACGAGATCATCGTCGAGCCCGACCGCTGCTCCACCATGGCCTGACGCACGTACTTCGTCACTTCGCGCATCGACTCGACGGCCTTCATGATGTGGTCGGAGCCCGAGGCCTGCTGTGCGGTGGCCGAGCTGATCTGCTTGACCATCTCCTGAAGCTGATCGACGGCCCGGGTCACGGTCTCGCTGCCCGAGGCCTGCTCGCGCGTGGCGCTGGCGATCTCCTTGCCCATGCCCGACGCCTTTGTCGCCGACTCGAGAATCCTGGTGAGGGCCTTGCCGGCGTCGTGGGAGAGCGCCACACCCTTCTCGACGAGCTTGGAGCCGCTGGACATCGTCATCAGCGCGTTCTTCACTTCGTCCTGCACCGCACCGATGAGGTTGCCGATGTCGCGCGTCGATGAGGCCGTGCGCTCCGACAGCTCCCGGATCTCCGCAGCCACGACCGAGAATCCCTTGCCGTATTCACCGGCCTGCGCCGCCAGGATGGCCGCGTTGAGAGCCAGCAGATTCGTCTGCTCGGCCACGTCTTCGATGACGTTGAGGATCCGGCCGATGGCGATGGAGCGCTCGCCGAGCCGGGAGACCACCGCGTTCGATGCGATGACCGACTGGCGGATCTGCTCCATCCCCTCGATCGTCTCGCGCACTGCACTCATGCCCGACTCCGCGGCATCGGCCACGGCCAGAGTAAGGTCGTACGAACGAGCGGCATTCGTTTCCACCGCCGCGATCGATGCGCTCATCTCCACCATCGACGACGAGGTCTCGGTCACGAAGTTCGTCAGATAGACGACGTTCTGATCGACCTCGCTGATCGACGAGACCATCTGATGCGTCGCCGAGGCCGTCTCCTCCACCGAGCCCCAAAGCGTGTCGGTGTGGCGGCTGACTTCCTCCATCGACGCCACCATCTCCAGCATCGACGACGACGTCTCCTCGGACGATGCCGAGAGAGCCTCCACGTTATCGGTGATCTTCCGGACGCCGCTGTTGAGTTTGTCGATGGAGTGGTAAGTCTCGTCGATGATGGCCCGTTGCTCGTCGACCCGGTCGATCACCGTGCGCGAACGCGTGTCCACGGTCTCCACCACCGACTTGAGCTTGGCCTGGGACTGGATGACGCTGCGGATTGTGCGCTCGAGATTCTGCGACATCAGATTGAACACGGAAGCCAGCGTGCCGATCTCGTCCTGACTCTGGGAGATCACACGCTGCGTGAGATCACCCTGGGAGATCTGCTGCACTGAGCCGGCCAGGGCGCTCATGGGCTGGATGATCCACTTCGAAATGAAGTAGCCCATCGTCAGCGCCACCGCCAGCGCCACCGCCGTGATCAGGAAGTTCCACCATGTCAGCTCGGCCGTCGCCCGCGCTGCTTCGCGGTCGTCGGTCAGCAGCCGGAAATATCCTCTGGGCCGGGTCGTGTCCGTCTTCGATTCGTGAAACGGGACGATGAAGAGGTACTTGCCATCGCCCACCTGCACGCCGTCCGGCGCCGCATCGCGCCGCGCCGCCATCTCGGGAGGCGTGTGAGGATCCGTCGACGCAAGCCGCTCGCCGTTCGGCCCCAGGAAGTCGGCGTACTGGATCGACGGGTTCCTGCGCAGGTCGGCCGTGATGGCCTGCAGATCGGAGTCGATGTGGAAGATGACGTAGTAGGAGGCCGTCGACTCGACATTGCGCGTAATCGCCGCGGCCTGCACGACGGTCTGCCGCACCATGGCCCGGCGTACCAGCCAGTGATGGATGAAGAGGATTCCGAACGCGAGGACAAACGTCTGGAAGACGAAGGCGGCGATGAACTTCGTCCGCAGTCCCGCCCGGAACAACCCCTGCCCTTGACCGTCGGCCAACATGGAGACCGCTGAAGTGTACTCGGAGCGCCGTACCCCGTGCTAGAGAACGGCCCTCTGCCGAGCACCTTGGTCGCTGGGTCGCTGGGTCGCCGGGTCGCTGGGTCGCCGGGTTGTCGGGTTGCCGGGTTGCCGGGTCGCCGGGTTGTCGGGTTATCGGTTACCAGTACCAGTTACCGGTTACCGGTTCGCCGAGTACCGAGCACCCAGCACCGAGCACCTATAATCCACGCCCATGCCGCTCATCCGCTGTCCGAAGTGCGGACAGTCCTACGATGTACCGGGCGTCGTGGCCGTGCGCCTTCCGAACGCCATCGCCACCTGTCACTGCGGGGAGTGGCTTTCGGGCAGCAAGGCGGCGATCCTGGCGCGCCTGGTCAGTCCCGATCAGATCAAGGAGATCGACCTCCAGCCGTATCGCGTCGACAACGCGGCCGGGCCCATGGAAGCCGCGGGCGAGCCGAGCGCAGCCCCGCCCACCGCGCCGCGCTCGATCCGGGTGATCGCACAGAGCGCGCATCAGTCGGTCAACGTCGTCTTCACCATCGCCGGGCATCCTCTATGGATCGGCCGGAAGGGTTGCCACATCGTGCTTCCCGATTCGGAGCTCGACATCCGGCACTGCTCGATCGCCGTCAGGGCCACCGATCTCGTTCTGCGGGACGCCGAGTCGCACATGGGGACTTACATCGATGGGCAGAGGATCACGGAGTCGGTAATTACCGACGGCGTACACCTCGTGCGAGTGGGAACAGCGCTCCTCAGCGTCGAGCCGACCGGGGAGCGCGGAACGCTCGTCGAGCCCATCGAGCTCAACACCAACGACTTCGTGAACAAGGATGCGGCGGAGATCGAGGCCATGCGCACCAGGCCGATCCAGGCCCTCGTCGAACCAAAGCACACCATGCTCATCTGCATCGACGGGCCGCTCCTCGGCCAGGAGTTCGAGATCCCGCCGGCGGGACTGATCATCGGCCGCGAAGGTCATGTGCGCGTGCCGGATGAATATCTCTCCCGCAAACACTTCGAAGTGATCGTGGAGGGCGACGGCACGGTACGGGTCAGGGATCTGGGGAGCCGCAACGGAACGTTCCTCAACACCCTGCCCGCACATAACACGAAGGTACAAAGCGGCGACGAGATCCGGGCCGGCGTGCACCGCTTTCGGGTCGAACAGCGCGGTTGAGAAATCGCATATACTCGGTCAAATCCCTGGAGAGAACCGCATGACTCGTCCGCTCGAAGCGACCGAGCGCATCCTTCGCGCTCTTTCCGAGCTTCTCGGCAAACCATTGCACATCGCCGCGAACGACCTCCCTGCCGGGGAGACCGCCATCCGTCTGTCGCCGGGAACCGTTCTCCACAGCGACGGCACGCTGTCGAACGACGAGCGGATGGCCATCAGCGAGATCTTCGATGTGCTGCGCATCGCCGATCTGCGCGAAGAGCGGATCCAGGATCTGGAGCTCGGCGTTACACGGCTGACCACCGAGAACCTCGAGCTCAAAGTCAGGAACCGCGAGCTGTCCGAAGCGTCGTGGCGCGACACGCTCACCGGGCTGTATAACCGCTGGTATGTCGTCGACAAGATCGAGTCGGAGATCAACCGGTCATTGCGTCACGGCTCGGCGATGGCGTTGCTGATGCTCGACATCGATCATTTCAAGAACGTCAATGACACGTACGGACACAGCGCCGGAGATCACGTGCTGCAGGTCGTGGCCCGCCTGCTCCGGGAGAGCTGCCGCGTGTACGACGTGCCCGGACGCTACGGCGGCGAAGAGTTCTGCCTGCTGATGCCCGAAACCACGATGCTCAGCACGCCGGGAGTGGCGGAGAGAATCCGCAAACGCCTGGAGAACACACCGATGGAGGTGACCGGCGGATCGGTGGTGGTGACGGCGTCCATCGGCATCGCCGGACTCGACCCGGAGATGATCGAGCCCGTGCTCAGCCCCTCCATGCTCATCGAGCGTGCGGACCGCGCGCTCTATCAGGCCAAGAATCACGGCCGCAACCGCGTGGCGGTGTGGGATTCCGCGGCCAGCGGACCAATGCCACTCGACAGGAACCATTGACCGTGAGCTGGCTCACGGCGGATTTCGATCAGACCTCACAAATTGACGTTCCAGGTTCGAGGAAAGGAAGACAACCCATCATGCGCATCGCGAAACTCGTCGTCGGAATCTCTCTGTTTGTCGTCACCGCGGCCATCGCTTCAGACCGGCCCTCGGTCGGCGTCGCCGAATTCAAGAATGAGACGAGTGCCGGCTGGTGGTCCGGCAGCGTCGGCAACGATCTCGCCGGCATGCTCACGAACGAGCTGGCCGAGAGCGGAAAATTCCGCGTCGTCGAACGGGCGAAGCTCGCCCCCGTGCTCGATGAGCAGGATCTCGCCGCCTCCGGGCGCGTCAGCAAATCGACCGGCGCGAAAATCGGCAAGCTCACCGGCGCACGGTATCTCGTGTTCGCCACCGTCACCGCCTTCGACAGCCACACGGCCGGCGCCGGCGGCGGCCTCAGTTTCCGCGGCATCGGCATCGGCGGAAAGAAAGAAGATGCCTACATCGCGGTAGACCTGCGCGTCGTCGATACGACGAGCGGCGAAGTCGAGTACGTCCGCACCATCGAAGGACGGGCCTCGAGCTACGGCATGCACGGCAGCCTCTATCGCGGAGGTCTCGGCGGATCTCTCGGCAAGTACGAGAACACTCCCACCGGCAAGGCCATCCGCGCCGCGGTCATGGAGATCACCGACTACCTCGGCTGCGCCATGGTCGACAAAGACTCCTGCATGGACGAATACGCCGCGAAAGAAAAGTCGCGCCGCGAGAAGACCAAGAAGTCGATCAAGCTGGACTGATACCCGGGGCTCGGTGCTGGGCGCTCGGTGCTCAGTGCTGGGTGCTCGGCGAACAGGTAACTGGTAACTGGCAACCGGCGACCCAGCGACCCAGCGACCCAGGTGATCGGTGCTCGGTACTCAGGTGCTCGGTACTCAGGTGCTCGTGAGAGCGCTTTTCCTCCGAGCACCAACGTCTCCGAGCACCCAGCACCCAGCACCCAGCAGCACCGGCATCTTACGCCTACTTACGCTTGACTTGCGCCCCGTTACCGCCTATATTGCTCAATGCGAGGTTGAGCAATGAAGTACGTGACCGAACGCCAGCGCGACATTCTGAACTTCATCAGGGAGTTTCAGGGCGAGCGCGGGATCGCCCCGACGCATCGGGAAATCTGCGATCACTTCGGCTTTTCCTCGTACGGCACTGTTTACAAGCACCTTTCGCTTCTCGAGAAGAAGGGGTTGATCCGCCGCGACTGGAACCAGAAGCGGGGGGTCGAGCTTGTGGAAAAGCCGGAAACACGCGAGCCCGCGGCCGGTGTCCGCGAGCTGCCGCTGTTCGGATACATCGCCGCCGGCCGGCCCCTGGATGTCGACGTCTCCGATGAGACCATCGCCGTTCCGGAGCATCTGACCACGCGCGGCGAGAACTACGTCCTGAAAGTCCGTGGCGATTCGATGATCGACGACGGCATTCTGGACGGCGACCTGGTGATCATCTCGCGGCGGGAGCAGGCCTACAACGGCGAGATGGTCGTGGCCAACGTCAACGGAGAAGTGACGCTCAAGAGGATTTATCGGGAAGGTGAACGTGTCCGCCTGCAACCGGCGAATGCCACGATGAGCCCGATCTTCGCCCTGGCCCGCGATGTCGCGGTGCAGGGTGTGGTCGTCGGACTGATGCGGCGGTTCTAGAGAGATGAGGGGAAAGCGATGGATCTCGTACTGAAACTTCGTGAAATCCGCCGCATGCGCGGATTGAGTCAGAAAGATGTAGCCCGGATGTCGGGAGTCGGTGAGAAGACGATCAGCTCGTTCGAGACTGGACAGCGCATCGGCTCGCTCAAGCTTGCGCAACTCAAACGGCTGCTCAAGGTCTACGGCCTCACTGAAGCGGATTTCTTCGGCTGCTCCGTGGAACGGCAGATCGCTCCGTGGGAGCTCGACTCCGACGAGCACGCTGCCGCCCGCATCACCGATGAGCTGCGTGCGCTGCCCAAACCGGTGCAGAAGACGATGATCGCCAAGTTCCAGCTCATGCTGGAGACAGCCGGCGAGCTGCACCAGCTCAAAGGCAAACGGCCCAGCTATGTCCGCGAAAACCCCGAGTGGAACATGCTGACGTCGAGAAACTGACGGCCTACTTCGTGGCGGCGGCCCGCCGCCGCCACTCCGCCGCTCCCCTCTCGTCACCCAGCGCGCCCACCGTCTTCGCGGCGAAGAGAAGCGATGCCTTGCCCGGATTCGCCCGAACCATCTCCTCGATCGTGCGCCTGGCGCTGGCCGGATCGTTCCGAACCATGTACACGAGGTAGAGGTTCGCGTAGGTCTGGCGGTTCGTCGGAAACTCCGCAATCTCCTGCCGGAACTCGGCGATCGCTTCGTCGTCGCGATTCATGCGCGCCAGAATGTCGCCACGGGCGAAGTGATACCACTCGATCGGCCCCAGCTTCTGGCCCGCAATGTCTCGCCCCGCCTGCTCGATGACCGGCAAAGCCTCCCCGACTCTCCCCTGCTGCGCCAGCACCTGCGCCAGCAGGACCTCCGCCGCCACGCGCTCGTTCTCGTCGCTCATCGCCAGGCGCGCTTCCGTTTCGGCCTGGGCATAGTGCTTCCGCGCCAGCTCGATCCGCGAGAGCATGAGATGCGTGCCGCCGGGATTTGCTCGCTCGCCAAGGTGGGCATGACGCTCCGCTTCATCGTATTGTTCGAGCCGCAACAACACCGCCGCTCGCCGCAGCCCGAACTCGCCGGCGAGCTCCGGCGTGGTCTGGATGAGCTTCCGGTAAACCTCGGACGCCTCCTCGAGGCGGCCCGCCGCTTCCAGCGCTGTTCCCAACTGCGTCCACCCATCCGTCAGCCGCGGATTCCTGGCGACGATGCTCCGGAACGCCACGATGGCCGCGTCGTACCGGTGATCGTTGAGCAGCCGCGTGGCCTCGATCATCTCCGCGATCTCTCCGATGCGGTCCTTCGGATCGGGAAGCTCGCCGCTGCTGGGTGCCGCGGGAGACGAGAGATATCCGAGCGCTGCCAGCTTCTTCGCCTCTTCCGGGTCCACATGCGCCGGCAGCACGGCTTTGTCGATGTAGAGCGTCAGCTCATCGCGCAACCGCGCATAGGTCCGCCGATCCTCCGCCACGATGTTGTTCGTCTCGCCGGGGTCGCGCTGCAGGTCGTAGAGCTCGGGCCTGGGCGCCTGGATGAACTGCTTCTCGCCGTTCGCCAGTGAGCGCAGCTCGCTCCATCCGAGGTGAATGCGCGGATAGAGCGACTCGCTGTAGATGTGGCGTTGGCCATCGGTCGCCGCGAGGAGTGACCGGCCGTCCAGACCGGCCGGAGCGGTCAGTCCGAGGAGTTGCGCGATCGTCGGAAAGACGTCGACGAGTCCGACCGGTGCCTCGATCGTGGTGCCGCTCATGGCGCTGCCGGGCAGCTTCACGACGAGCGGGACGTGAATGTCTTCGCGATAGACGAAGATGCCGTGCTCCGGCTCGCCGTGCTGATCGAGGCCTTCGCCGTGATCGGACAACAGCACGATGATGGCGCGGTCATAGATCCCGCGCTGTTTCAAATCCTGCAGAAAGTCGCCGACGATCGAGTCCGCCGTGGCGATCTCGCCGTCATACGCGTTCGCGAACCGCGATCGAAACGGCTCTTCCGGCTCATAGGGCGCGTGAGGCTCGAAGATGTGGAAGAAAAAGAAGAAGGGCTTCGCCTGGTGATCTCCGATCCACTTCGCCGCGATCTGTTCCGTGATGCGCCCGGAACGCTGCAGCGCGCCGGTGGCCACGCCGGGCCTGCTGGCGATGGCGTCGTCGTAGAAATCGAAGGATCTTGCCAGCCCGGTGCTCCCGCGCAACACGTAGGCGGAGACGGCGGCACCCGACGCATATCCCTGCGGCCTGAGGAACGATGCGATCGTCATCGTCTTCGGATCGAGGACGTACCCGATGTTGTTGCGCACACCGTGGTGCGGCGGCAGAAGCCCGGTCAGCAGCGACGTGTGTGACGGCAGCGTGAGCGGCACGTGGGAGTAGGCGGTCGTGAACAGTACGCCGTCGTGGCGCAGAGCATCGAGGTGCGGCGTCTCCACCGAACGGTAGCCGAACATCGGCAGATGATCGGCGCGGAGCGTGTCGATGGAGATGATGATCACCGGCGCGCCCTTGTACGGGGCGGCGGATTCGCGATGGCGCGCGCAGCTCCAGGCGAGAGTGCTCATCACGAGCGCCGCGACGACGAAGAGTCTTCTCATCGGCAAAAAAAAAGCTCCGGCCCTTTCGGACCGGAGCGATAGGTTACTGCGACTGCCTGAGGAACTAGAAGCGAACGCCCACCGAGACGCGGTAGGTACGCATCGTCGCGTAGTCCGACGGGCTTCTCGCCTGACCGAACTTCGAGCCGAACTTGTACTGAGGCGCGTCACCCGCGAGCGGGTTGAACGAGCCGGTCTGCGTGACGGTCGTGTTGCCGTTGGTGACCGCGGCCTGATTGAAGGCGTTGATCAGCTCGGGCTCCACGAACAGCTCCGCACGTCCGAGGCGCAGACGATAGTTGATCGACAGATCGAGAGCGTTGATGTCGTCCCAGCGGAAGTTTCCGCGCTGTCCGTTCACGTAGTAGTTCACCGACGTGCCGGGCGAGCCGACGTAGTAGTTCTGCGCGGCAGCGGGGATGTAGTTGTAGAGCTCCCCGGTATCGAGCGGAATGATCGCCGAATACGGCGTACCGGAGTCGAAGCGCTCCAGCGCGCTAAACGTGAAGTTGCCCACTGGAGTGGGAACGCCCCAGGTCATCCACGCGCGCACTTTGTGACGCTGATCCGACGGCAGGTAGCCGACGGGGTTGTTCTGCGCGAAGGCCTTGTATTCGGGATACGCATAGGGCGTCTCGGTCACCGGACCGCTGCCGCTGGTCTCGGCCGTGACGTTGCCGCGCGTCTTGGCATACGTGTAGTTGCCACCGATCTGCAGGCGCTCCGAGAATGGATAGCTCGCCTGAATCGTCCCGCCGCGGTACGTGCGCTCCAGACCGTTGTTGGTGGTGACGATCTCGGCGATGTCGGCGACGTTGCCGAGCTGGTCGGTGACCTGGCCCGTGGTCATGTCCTGAATCGTCGCGTAGAAATTACCCCACTTGCGCGACATCAGATCGAGACGAACGAAGCCACGGCCCACCTGCGAGCCCAGGCCAACGGTGTATTCGGTGACGTCCGGAGACTTGATCGAGGAGTCGATGCGCGTGCCCACTCCGGGAATGGCACCAGCCACCGGGCTCAGACCATCCGTTCCGCCGGCTCCGATGAACCAGTCGTAAACGGCCTGGAACGCCGTCGGGCTGTCGACGCCGCAGAGCGCCGCGCCCGGCGTGCAGCCCGGCGCGTTGATGGCCGGACCGCGGTAGCGATAGAGGAAATAGGCAGGGTTACCGGCAGCCGATGCCGAGCCACCGACGGTCTCGGCGATCTTCGCCGCGTACTTCGCGTAACTGGCGTTGAAGCGCAGGCGACCGTTGCCGAATATGTCGAACGTCGCGCCCATACGAGGCTCGATCGTCGAGTCCTTGGCACGCACCACGCCCGCGCTGTCCTTGCCGTGGTTCTTGTCATAACGCAGACCGAGGTTGAAGCTCCAGCGGCTGTTCAAGTCCCACTTGTCGTTGGCGTACAGCGACTCGGTCTTGAAGTTCGAGCCGTTGCTGAGCTGGAAGATCGGCGTCCAGTTGATGAAGTCGCCCGGGGTGATGACGGGATGGAACGTGTCTCCCGGAGCGGCCACCGGCGTCTGCACGCCGAACGTGTACATGCCGAAGTTCGAGCCCGACTGGTAGTTGTTGGCGATGCGCTGCTCCGCCCAGTCCTGATAGCCGACGTTCAGGTTGTGCGTGCCGACCGCTTTCGACGCCAGGTAGTAGGTCAGCTTGGCATCCCAGTATTTGTTGTTGCGCTGTTCGGAACCGCAGTCGCCGCAGAACACGGGCGCGCCGTAGAAGCCGCCGGTGTTGAGGTCGTACGCCCACGTGCCATGCGCGAAGTCGTGGTTGTTGCCGCCGCTGTCCTGGAAAGCGAAGTACTTCTTCGACCAGTTCACTTCACCGAGCAGGTTGTTCGTGAAGATGCCGCTGTAGTGCGCGGTCTTGAAGTTGTTCGGCAGCTCGCGAGACGTGTCGATGTTCGAGATCTCGTAGCAGGAGATGAAGCAGATGTTGGTCTGCGGGTTGTTGATGTTGAGGTACGAAACCACGAGGCTGTGCTTCGGCGTGATCTGGCCGGTCAGCTTGGCCTCATAACGGGTTTCCTTGTTGCCGAAGGTGAACGGGACCGGCGATTCGAAGAGGAACTGCTGCGTATCGGCCTTCGTGTAGCGCCCCGCGGTGAAGAACCACAAGCGGTCCCGGATGATCCGTCCGCCCAGTGTGCCCTCGTAGACCGCATTGATCTTGTCGAGCAGGTCGGGCGCGTTCGGCAGCGGGGTCTTCGACGCCCACGCGTCGTTCGTCAGCGAGTCGCGGAGCGATCCGCTGAACTCGTTGCCGCCTGACTTCGTGATCGAGTTCACCACGCCGCCGGTGAACCGGCCGTACTCGGCCGAGATCGCTCCCGTGAGCACCGTCGTCTCCTGGATGGCGTCCTCGATGAATAGATTATGGATCTGGCTGCGCAGGTTCTCGTTGATGACCGCGCCGTTGACCATGTAGAGGTTCTCGTGCGCGGGAGCACCGGAAATGACGAGCTGACCTCCGTTCGGGGAGTTCGTCGTCACGTTCGGGGCCAGGTTCGCCTGCGACTGGAACGTGCGCGGGATGGGCAGGTCTTCGACCAGCTGCTCCGTCACGTTCGTCTGGATTTCCTGAGTCTCCAGGACGGCCGGCGCACTGGCCGTGACCGTGATGGCCTCGGCCACCGCCGTCAGACGCATCTCCGCGTCCGCACGGCCCGTCTGTCCGAGACCGACACGCGACGTTCGTGTGACCGTCTGCATGCTCTCCATCTCGAAACGAACTGTGTACTGCCCGGGGGGAATGGCTGTGAAATTGTAATTACCGTTCACATCCGTGACGCTGGTGCGCGTGCCCTGCATCTGCGGTGAGCTGACCGTCACCGAGACGCCTGGCAGCGGGTTGCCGTCCATGGTCACACGCCCCGTCAGCGCCGATGTGGTCTGACCGAATGCGCTCGTGCCGACCAGAAGCACGACGGCGAGGACTGCCCAGAAGCGATTCAACTTCATTCCTACCTCCTCTGATTGATGGAAAACCATACAACTTCGAAGTACGCTGGGCGCAAGCGTGCGAGGCTGCGGCCAGCAAACAGTGACGCTAAGTCGTTACAAATCAGTTGGCCTTTGTTGATAAGCGCAAGGTGAATTCAATGCGCCGGATTCGTGACACTGTTTTCCGAATGCTACAAAACTGTGCCAACGCTGTGCCGCGACGAACAATACCGGTGAGTGTGATCGATTGCAAGTCAGCGATCGAGCACGTGCCCCAACGCGGTCTCGACCGCCGGGAAGCGGAACCGGAATCCCTCCGCCTGGGCGCGCCGGGGTACCACTCGCTGTCCGCCGAGAAGAACCTCGTCAGCCATCTGGCCGAAGAGCAGCCTCAGCGCGATCGCGGGCGCCGGCAGCAGCGATGGCCGGTGCATGGCCCGGCCCAGCGCAGTCGCGAAGTCGCGATTGCGGACCGGCTCCGGCGCGGTGATGTTGTAGACGCCTCGGGCATCCTCGCGGTCGATCGCCCATTCGATCGCGGCCAGCGCGTCGTCGCGGTCGATCCACGAGAACCATTGCCTGCCGTCGCCGACCCGGCCCCCGCCACCGAAGCGGAACGGCAGCATCATCTTCTGCAGCGCCCCGCCGTCATCGGCAAGCACGACGCCGAACCGCAGGATCACCAGACGGGCGATCGCTGCCGCCGGCCGCGCCGCGCTTTCCCACCGGTCGACGAGATCGGCGAGAAACCCGCTGCCTTTCGACCCGTCCTCGTCCTGTTCTGCTTCGCCGTCAAATCCGTAGAAACCGACCGCGGACGCCTGGATGAGTGTCCGCTTGCGCGACGGCGCCTTCTCCAGCGCCGCCACGATCGCGCCCGTGGCATCGACGCGGCTGTCGATGAGGCGCTGCTTCCGCGCCTCCGTCCAGCGGCCGTCGCCGATGTTCTCGCCTGCCAGATTGACGACGGCATCTGCGCGGTCGATCTCGCCGATCCAGGCGCCGCTGCTCGTTCCGTCCCAGGGCACACCGCGGCCGGCCTGGACTCTCGAGGGATGGCGCGACAGAACCGCAACGTCATCGCCGCGGCGGAGCAGCCTCCGCACGCAGGCCTGACCGAGGAAGCCGCTGCCGCCTGCCACGACGATGTTCATGGCTGTGCGATCAAAAAAAACGCCGCCGTTTGAGCGAGGACGGCGGCGGTTGAGGAGGGTAGGAGATCGTTGGTTCTCGCAGCGCTCATCGATAGGACGGACCACATGGCCAAACGTTACATCATCGGATGCGTGAGCGGGCCACCACGCGTCTCGGATCAGTCCAGTCCGCTTCGCGCTGCAGCCCCGCAAACGCGATCATCGCGGCGTTATCCGTACAGTAGCGCTTCTCCGGCAGCCGGACGACCACGCCACGCGCTCTTCCCCAGTCCGCCATCCTCTCCCGCAGCACGCCATTGGCGGCCACTCCCCCGGCAATCACCACCTCGGTCGGCGCCGGCCGGCCGATGCGCAGCCAGACCGCGTCCAGCCGGTCGAACAGTTGCGCGAACAACGCATCCTGAAACGTGGCGCAGAAGTCGGCGATCAGATGCGCATCGCCGTCCGCACGGACGCCGTACTGGCGCGCGTAACGGATGGCGCCGGCCTTGATTCCGGAGTACGAGAAGTCGAGCGAGTCGTCCTTGAACTGCGGCACCGGAAACGAAAAGCGCCTGGGATCGGCCGTGCCCGCGCGCGCCAATGCCTCGACCTGCGGACCTCCCGGATACGGAAGTCCGATGAACTTGGCCACCTTGTCGAACGTCTCGCCGATGGCGTCGTCGCGCGTACGGTTGAGCATCTGCGCGACGCCGCGGCGCACGTCGTAGATCGACGAATGGCCGCCCGAGATCACCAGCGACAGAAATCGCTCGGGCAATGGAATCGAAGGGCCTTCCCTCTGAAGGTACGGCGAAAAGAGATGGCCTTCCAGATGGTTGACCGGCACGAGCGGAATTCCCAGGCCGTAACTGAGACCCTGGGCGCCGGCCACGCCGACGAGCAGCGCGCCGATCAGCCCCGGCCCCGAGGTCACCGCGATCGACTCGACGTCAGTCCACTGCGCCCCGGCGTCGTCGAGCGCTCGCTGCACCAGCGGAAAGAGGTGCTGGAGGTGCTCGCGCGAAGCGATCTCCGGGACGACCCCGCCGAATGGCTGGTGACGGTCGATCTGCGACGCGATCAGATTGACGCGCACGCTGCCATCGCGCTCCAGCAGCGCCACGGCCGTTTCGTCGCAGGAAGTCTCAATGCCGAGAATCATGTTTACGGGTTGCCGGGTTGCCGGGTAACGACAAAGGCAACGGGATAACCCGGCAACCGCCTCTTATAATGCCCCGCCTCATTCTGATGAAAGAAGAACTGGCCACCCGATACGACCCGAAAGCCTTCGAGCAGCGCATTTATGCGATGTGGGAAGCGAAGGGCTACTTCACGCCCGACAGCGATCCCGACCGGCCGAAGTTCTCGATCGTCATTCCCCCTCCGAACATCACCGGGCGGCTGCACATCGGCCACGCGCTCGTGAACACGCTCCAGGACATCATCGTGCGCTGGAAACGCATGAGCGGCTTCAACACGCTCTGGCTTCCCGGCACCGATCACGCCGGCATCGCCACGCAGATGCTCGTCGACCGCGAGTTGGCCCGCCAGGGCATCTCCCGCTTCGACCTCGGCCGCGAGAAGTTTGTCGAGCGCGTCTGGGAGTGGAAGGAAAAATACGGCGGCGAGATCATCGAGCAGCTCAAACGGCTGGGCGCCTCGGCGGACTGGAGCCGTTCGCGCTTCACGCTCGACGAAGGTCTGTCGCGCGCCGTGCGCTACGTCTTCGTGAAGCTGTACGAGGACGGCTTGATCTATCGCGGCATCGCCATGGTCAACTGGTGCCCGAACTGCCGCACCGCCATCAGCGACGTCGAGGTCGAGTTCCGCGAGCGCGACGCCAAGCTGTATCACATCGACTATCCGATCGAGGCCTCGGGCCTCGGGCCTCGGGCCTCGGTTGAAATGCGCGGACCTCTCCGCCTCACGGTGGCCACGACGCGTCCCGAGACGATGCTCGGCGATACGGGCCTGGCGGTGCACCCGGACGATGAGCGATACAAAGAGCTGATCGGCAGAAGCGTCACGCTGCCGATCGCGAACCGGTCCATTCCCGTCGTCGGCGACGCCATACTCGTCGACCCAGCGTTCGGAACCGGCGTGGTGAAAGTCACGCCCGCGCACGACAAGAACGATTACGAAGCGGGCATGCGCAACGGTCTGCCCCAGCTGCAGGTGATCGACGAGAGCGGTCGCATGACTGAGGCGGCTGGTCCCGAATTCGCCGGCCTGGACCGCTTCGAGGCGCGCAAGCTCGTGCTGCAGAAGCTCGAGCAAGGCGGCTTTCTCAGCTCCGTGAAGCCGTATCACCACTCCGTCGGCGTGCACGGCAAGTGTGACACCGACATCGAGCCGATGATCTCCCGGCAGTGGTTCGTGAAGATCGAGCCGCTGGCCAAGCCTTCGATCGACGCCGTGCGCGACGGCACGATCCAGATCATCCCCGAAACATGGGAATCCACATATTTCAACTGGATGGAGAACATCCACGACTGGACGATCTCCCGGCAGCTCTGGTGGGGCCACCGCATCCCGGCGTTCTACTGCGCGAACGATCACATCACCGTGGCCATGGACCAGCCAGCGCGCTGTCCGCAGTGCGGATCAAACGAGATCCGCCAGGAGACCGACGTTCTCGACACCTGGTTCTCCTCGGCGCTCTGGCCGTTCTCGACGATGGGCTGGCCCGACGAGACCCCCGACTACCGCACGTTTTATCCGACCGACGTCCTCATCACCGGCTTCGACATCCTCTTCTTCTGGGTGGCGCGCATGATCATGATGGGTCTGCGCTTCACGGGAAAAGCGCCGTTCAGCCAGGTCTTCCTCAACGGCCTGGTGCGCGACGAGCACGGCGACAAGATGTCCAAGACGAAGGGCAACGTCATCGATCCGCTCGACGTCATCGACGAAGTGGGCGCCGACGCTCTGCGCTTCACGCTGGCCATCTTCGCCTCCGGCCGCGACATCCCTCTCGGCAAGAGCCGCATCCAGGGCTACTCCGCGTTCGTGAACAAGATCTGGAACGCCGCCCGCTTCGCCATGATGCACATCGACATCGAGCTCCGGGACGCGCCGCAGATCGACAGCGACAAGCTGCGCAGCGTGGAGCGCTGGATCCTCTCGCGGCTCAACGACACGACCACGAGCGTGAACAAGTCGCTCTCCGCGTTCCGCTTCGACGAGGCGTCGCACGCGATCTATCAGTTTTTCTGGCACGAGTTCTGTGACTGGTACATCGAGATGGCCAAGCCCGTGCTCCTCGGAAAGCACGGCACTAGTGATGACCTGAAGCAGGCCCGGCGCGTTCTCCTCGAAGTGCTCGATCGCTCGCTGCGGCTGCTGCATCCGTTCATGCCGTTCGTCACCGAGGAGATCTGGCAGAAGCTGAGCGGCGTCGAGCCGTCGATCATGACCGCGCCGTATCCGATCGCCGAGCAGATCCTCGAAGACCCCGAGGCGGAGCGGCTGATCTCGGCGGTGAGATCGATGATCACGACGGTGCGCAACGCCCGCGCCGAACGCGGATTCACCCCCAAGGATCGATTCAGGCTGTACGTCCGCGGAAACGATCCGCGCGAGTCGAACTTCTTCAGTGCGTACGCATACCTGCTCATGGATCTGGCGCGGCTGACCGAAGTCGTCGTCGACCGCGACCCGCCCGCCGGAACGCAGCAGGACGTGGTCGAAGGATTTCACATCGCCATCGAGTTCCCCGAGCGCGTCATCACGAAGGAACAGATCGAGCGTACGCAGCGCGAAATCGAGAAGACCAGAAACGAGATCGTATCGACCGAGGCGAGACTCGGCAACGAGCAGTTTGTGAACAACGCGCCGCCCGCCGTCGTCGAAGGCTCACGCGCCAGACTCCTCGAACTGAAGCAGCGCCTGGAAAAGCTGCAGCAGTAGGTATCGGGGTGCTGGGTCGCTGGGTAACCGGTAACCGTAACTGCTAACTGCTAACCGCTAACCGGCTACCGGCTACCGGCCACCGGTTCCCTGTTACCCATTCCCGCCATTACCCATTACGCTGACACCCGGCAACCCGGCAACCCGGCAACCCGAACCACCCGGCAACCCGAATAATGATCGACACGCGCGCTATCGTCCACCGCCTGCACACGCTCGAATCCGTGGCGGTGATCCCGCGCGTCACGTCGACGAACCTCGTGGCACGGCGCGTCCTCGACGAGTGTCTCGACAACGAGCTCTCGCTGCCGCAGGCCATCATCATCGCGCGCGAGCAATTCGCGGGACGAGGGCGCAACGAGAGGGCGTGGTCGTCGCCGCCGGGCAAGGGCATCTACGCCACCACGCTCCTCACCCGCAGCAAAGCGGAGCTTCCGCTGTTCCCGCTGGAGATGGCCAACGCCATCGCCGTCTACCTTCGCGAGACGTTCGGCATCGACGCGCGCATCAAGTGGCCGAACGACGTCCTTGCCGGCGGCCGCAAGATCGCCGGCATCCTCATCGAGGCCCGCGGGCAGGACGACCGTGCCCATCTGCTGATCGGGACCGGGATCAACCTCGAGCCCGTCGAAAGCGACACGCGCCCGAATGCGACGTCGGTCAGCGAGACCGCGCGCCACGGCTACGAGGGCATCGACAGCGCCACCACCGCATTCATCGAGTTCCTCGACCGGCGATTCTCCAGACCCGTCCAGGCCTCGACCGTGCTCGCAGAGTGGCGGGGACTGACCGTGCATCGCCGAGGAGACGCGGTCTCGTCGATCATCGGGGAACGGACCGTCAGCGGGACGTGGGACGGCATCGACGACCACGGGCGTGCCCTCATTCGCTCGGGCGGAGAAACGATCGCCGTCTCCGCGGGCGACCTCATCGTGCAGTAACCTATCGTCGTGTCCAACCTTCTCGTCGTCGACGTCGGCAACACCAACATCGTTCTGGGCATCTATCGCGGGGACGAGCTGGCCAACTCGTGGCGCCTGGCCACCGCGCGCGAACGCACCGCCGACGAGTACGGGATCCTGGCCAGGCAACTCCTCGATGGATTCAACGAGCTGGAGGGAGCGATCGTCTGCTCGGTCGTGCCTCCGCTCAACGGCGTCATCGAGACCATGATGCAGCAGTACTTCGGCGTCGAGGCGTTGTTCGTCGAGCCGGGAGTGAAGACCGGCATCGCCATCCACGTCGACAACCCGCAGGAAGTGGGCGCCGACCGCATCGTCAATTGCGTCGCCGCGTACGAACTCTACGGCGGGCCGACAATCATCGTCGACTTCGGCACGGCCACGACGTTCGACCTGGTGACGAAAGACGCGGAATACGTCGGCGGGGCCATCGCGCCCGGATTGACCATCTCCGCCGAGGCGTTGTTCGCGCGCGCCGCGCGCCTGACCCGCGTCGACATCCGCCGGCCGGCCAGCGTGATCGGCACGAACACCATCGTGAACATGCAGTCCGGCATCTACTTCGGATACCTCGGCCTCGTCGACGGCATCCTCACCAGGATGAAGCGGGAGATTCCCGCCCTGAAACGAATCGTCGCTACCGGTGGTCTGGCCAGTCTTTTCGAGAACGACAGCGAGCACATCGACGAGATCGATCCCGAGCTCACGCTGAAAGGTCTCAAGATCATCTACGACCGCAACCGGGGCGCGCGCAAAGGTAGGCGATGATCGCGGGTCGTACCCGCACGTGCCGACTCCTCGCCACGATCGGATTCATCAGCGTGATCGCGGCCCCCGCGTACGCCGGCTCCAGCATCGTCGCCTCCACCGCAGCCCTCTCCACCGCCTCGCCCTACGCCACGACCGTCGGTCTATCCGTCCTCAGGAGCGGCGGTAACGCCATCGACGCCGCGGTGGCCGTCGGATTCGCGCTCGCGGTTGCGCACCCTGAGGCCGGAAATCTCGGTGGCGGCGGCTTCCTCGTTTACTACGACGCGAAGACGAAAGGGATGTGGACGCTCGATTTTCGCGAGACCGCTCCGGGCGCTGCCAGCAAGGACATGTTCGCGCTGCCCGATGGCAAGATCAGTCCGGACATTCGCAGCGGCGGCCGCTCGGTGGCCGTGCCGGGAACCGTGGCCGGACTGGCCGCGGCACACGAGCGGTTCGGATCGCGGCCGTGGAAAGAGCTGCTGGCACCGGCCATCGCCATGGCCCGCGACGGCCTTCGCATCGACGCACAGCTCGCGGCCGATCTCGCCGCCGAGAAGCACGACCGGAACATCGACAACTTCCCGTCGACGAAGGCACTCTTCTTTCCTGACGGCACGCCGCTGCCGGCCGGGACGAAACTCGTCCAGAGCGAGCTGGCCGCGACACTCCAGGCGATCGCTGCGCTCGGTGCCGCCGGTTTCTACGACGGAGACGTGGCTACCCATCTCGTTGACGCCGTCAAGGCCAATGGCGGTCTGGTCTCGTACAAGGATCTCCGCGAGTACAAGCCGCTGTGGCGCGCGCCACTCGAGCTTTCGTTCGCCGAATACGCGCTCTACACGGTCGCTCCCCCCTCGGGCGGCGGCATCGTGCTGGCCGAAGCGCTGAACATTCTCTCGGGGTACGACCTGGGCGCAGCCGGCTTTCAGACTCCGCGGGCCATTCATCTCGAGATCGAAGCGGAGCGCCGCGCGGCCATCGACCGCAGCCGCTACATCGGCGACCCGGCCATGTCGCGCATCCCCTATCGCGATCTGCTTTCCGCGCAACGCGCCGCGCAGTGGCGCGCGTCGATCGATCAAAAGCGCGCCACGCCCACAGCGCTACTGACCGAGCCGGCCATGACCGTGGCCGAGGGCAACCACACCACACACTTCTCCATCGTCGACGCCAAAGGCAACATCGTCTCCCTGACCACCACGCTCAATGAGAACTTCGGATCGGGTTTCGTCGTCCCCGGCGGCGGATTCTTTCTCAACAACTCCATGGATGACTTCTCGGCGGGCGGCGGCAAGCCGAATCGTTACGGCCTCGTACAGAGCAGCGCCAACTCGATCGAGCCCGGCAAACGAATGAGCTCGTCGATGACGCCGGTGATCGTTTTTCGCCAGGGGAAGCCGTTCCTCGCTCTGGGCACGCGCGGAGGCCCCGCCATTCCGACGACGGTGCTGCAGGTCCTGCTCAACATCATCGTGTACAAGAAGTCGCTCGTCGACGCCATCGCCGCGCCGCGCTATCACCATCAGGGAATGCCCGAGGATCTCTTCTACGAGAGAGGCCGCGCACCGAAGTTGCTGCTGGAGTCGCTGTCGGCGATGGGGCACGGGATCCGCGACCGCGACTCGATCGGCGACGTGCACGCTTTGCAATTCGAGCGCGGCAAGATCATCGCCGTTGCCGATCCGCGCGGCGGAGGCGCGGCCGGAGGCTACTGATGGACGCGCACGAAATGAAAGTGGCCGCGGCGCGCGAAGCGCTCACCGGCATCCGCAGCGGCATGCGCCTCGGCCTGGGGACCGGCAGCACGGCCTCGGAGCTCGTCAAGCTGATCGGGGAGGCCATGAAACGTGGCCAGTTGCGCGACCTCCGCTGCACGTCGACCTCGGAACAGACCGCGGAGCTGGCGCGCTCGGTCGGCATCGCCATCCTGCCGCTCGCCGAGGTCGCGCCACTCGATCTGGCCATCGACGGCGCCGACGAGATCGACTCCCGGCTGCGGCTGATCAAGGGACGTGGTGGAGCACTGCTGCGCGAGAAGATCGTGGAACAACAGGCGCGCCGCTTCACCGTCATCGCCGACGAGTCGAAGATCGTCGAGAAGCTCGGCGTGGGTCCGCTCCCCGTCGAGGTGACCCCGTTCGCGCTGGAAGTGCTCGAGCGCCACTTCACCGAGATGGGCCTCGAGCCCGTGCTGCGTCTGCGCGACGGCAAGCCGCGCATCACCGACGAGAAACACCTGCTCCTCGACCTGCGTGTCCCCGCTGACCAGGATATCGCCGACGTCGTCGCACGCATCCGCCAGCATTCCGGCGTCGTTGAGACCGGCTTCTTCCCGACGGAAGCCACCGAGGCTATCATCGCCGGCCCGGACGGCGTGCGCCGGATGAGCAGGCCCTCCGGAGCGTAGCCCCGTCATTCCGAGCGTAAGCGAGGAATCTGGGCGGGGGTCAAGCCAACTCATCCCGCGCCCCCCGCCCAGATTCCTCGCTTGCGCTCGGAATGACGGCGGGCCGACATCCATGCGATGTCAATCCACTTCCGCCTTCCTCACCATCACGTCGAATTTCCACTGATAGTCCTTCCAGTAGAACGACACGTTCGACGCGAACGGTTTGTCGAGCGGCTTGTTGATCTTCGTTTCGAACAGCGGATAGAGCCAGGTTGGCTTCGTGTAGTGCCAGACCAGTTGGGCGTGACCGGTGGTCGGCTCGGTGGGATGCCGCTGGAAGTTGCGGATGCCGTCGTACACCTTCTCGCAGATCTGTCCGCGATACACCGCTCCGCGATAGCTGGGCGCGGTGCCGAGGATCGGGAAGCCTTTCGGGGTGACGTGAGCGACGACGGAGGAGATCACGCCGTCCTGGCGCGTGGCCAGGGTGACCAGTCCCGCGCCCTTCAGGCTGTCGAGCGTGCGCAGGGACTTCTCGTCGAAATCGTCTTTCGGCGATGCCGGACTCCACCACACGCGCTGGGGCACCTCGGCGTATACCGGCTCCCGTTTGAACGAATACGAACCGATGATCTCGTTCGCTTTCGCGGCGGTCAGCGGCTCTTTGCGCGCGCACGCGGCGATGAGAAAGACAAGACAGAAGAATTTCTTGGCGCGAGATTCGAGATTCTTCATTCTTGACTCCCTCCGTCCCTCATGTTATCCCCCGCCACCAGTTGCTCGACCGAACCTTTGATGCTTTGGCCAGGCTGTGCCTCCGTCACAGCAAACAGATCGCCATCGTCGCCGTGCTGCTCGCCATCGGGGCCGTCGCCGCGGCGTCGCGCATCACGTTCGATCCCGACCTGCTGAACCTCATCCCCCAGAACAACAGGGAGGTGAACGATTTCAAGCGCGTGCTGCACGACATGGGCACGATCGACAACCACATCGTCATCGTGCACATCCCCGCCGGCCGCGACGTGCACGAGTACGACGCGCTCATCGATGAGATCGGCACGGGCTACCGCAACAGCCCGCTCATCGAAGACGTGAACTACCGGCTGCCCAACCCGCTCGATTTCCTCGAGGTCATCCTTCCGCGAGCGTTTCTCTTTCTGTCGCCGAATCAATTGCCCGAGGTAGCGCAAAAGCTCTCCGACCCGGCCATCCGCGAGGCCGTGACGCGCGACCGCACGCTGCTGCAGACACCTCAGTCGTTCGCGCTCAAGCAGTTGATCGAGTACGACCCGTTCAACCTCGTCCCCATCTTCCTGCAGAAACTTCAGAACGCCAGTGGCGGCTTCAACATCGACACGTCGAGCGGCTACTACCTGTCGAACGATCACGAGATGCTGCTGATGCTCATCAAGCCGAAGCGGCCCGCGCAGGACGTGCCCTTCGCCAAGCAACTGCTGCAGGAATCGGAGATCATCGAAGCGAGAGCGCTCGAGGATTTCCAGAAGAGCGCGCCGCCCGGCATCCCGCTGCCCACGATCGAGCACACCGGCGGCTACACGATCGCCCTCGGCGACGCGAACCTGATCCGCGGCGACATCATCATCAACGTCCTGGGCTCCTTCTTCGGAGTGTTGGTGCTGTTCATCTACGCGTTCCGGCGCACTGCCTCGATCTTCTACGCCGCCTTGCCGATGGCCCTCGGCCTGGCCCTGACGTTCGGCATCGCCGGGCTCGTCTACGGCCAGCTCTCATCGGCCAGTGCCGGGTTCGCCGCGCTGCTGGCCGGATTGGGCATCGATTTCATCACCGTGCTGTACGGCCGCTACGTCGATGAGCGCAATCGCGGCGCCACGATGCCGCACGGCATCATCGTGGCCATCCGCACGTCGATGCCCGGCATCTTCATCGCCGCCATCACCACCGCCGCCACCTTCTACGCCTTCCTGGCCACCGATTTCCGCGGCATGACGCAGCTCGGATTCCTGACCGGGACGGGAATCCTGTTCTTCCTCGTCTGCGTGGCCTTTCTGCTTCCATCGCTCATCGTTCTCTCGGAGCGCCGGGACCGCAAACGTGCACCGAAGCTCTACCTGCACTCGTTCGGTTCCGCGAAGCTCATCGATGCCTCGATCGCGCGTCCCGCGGCCACGGTGACGCTCTGGATCATCTTCATCGTGCTCTGTGGCGCGCTAGCCACGCGCATTCGCTTCAGCGACAACATCCAGGACCTTCGCGCCAAGGGCAACGTGGGCGTTCTCAATCAGGAGAAAGTGACCGAGAAGTTCGGGACGTCGTTCGAGTTCATGATGTACGTCGTGCAGGGACGCTCGCTCGAGGACGTACTCGAGCGCACCCGTGCGGCGTCGAAGGATCTCGATCCACTCGTCGCGGACAAGACCATCGCCTCGTACCAGTCGATCTCCACGTTCCTCCCGCCGCAGGACCAACAGATGACCGTGATCCGCGAAGTGCACGCCGGCAGTGCCGACCGTTTCAACTTCGCCCGCATCGACAGGACGTTTCGCCAGGCGCTCGCCGCCAACGGGTTCAAGCCGCAGGCGTTCGACCGCTACATGGAGATGTTTCGCCACACGCTCTCGCCGGAGAAGCCGGTGACGCTCGCCAACATCGGCAACGAGGACATCCTGCGGCTCACCTCGCGCTTCGTGAAGCAGGCCGAGGGGAGCTGGATGTCGGTGATCTATGTGTATCCGGTGGGGGGCCGATGGCCGCGCGAGGTGCCGGCGTCGCTCCTCGGCGTCGCCGCAAAGCATCCCGGCGACGTGCTCACGGGCGTGAACCTGGTCAGCGGAACGCTGCGGCGCATCGTGAAAGCCGACGCCACGCGCTCCACGCTCATCGGATTCGGGGCGGTGCTCGTCCTCATGTTCATGAGTTTCCGGAGCGTGAAGATGACCGCGCTGGCGTTCGTGCCGTTCATCGCCGGCGCGGCGGGGATGCTCGGCCTGATGGCGCTCTTCAATCTCGAGTTCAACTTCATGAATATTTTCGTCGCGCTGATGATCATCGGCTGCGCCACGGACTATGCGGTGTACATGCAGCAGCGCTATCTCGAGAATCCGGCCACGTTCCATGAGACGGCGCCGGAGACGGGCAAGGCCGTGGTCATGGCCGCGCTGACCACGATCGTCGGATATGGCTCGTTCGCTCTGTCGCACTATCCCGGCCTCCGCTCGATCGGCTATGCTTCCACCTTCGGAATCGGAATCTGCGGGCTGGCCGCCATCACGCTCCTGCCGGCGATTCTGGTTCTGGGCGACGACGAACGACGAGTGAAGGTGAATGATGAACGAGACGCTGACCATCCCGCGATTGCTGAATGAGCGCGTGATCCGCGGCAGCGCGGTGACGAACGTGATGCTCGTGGTCGCCGCCAGCGCCGTCATCGCCATCGCCGCGCAGATCGCCATCGACGTGCCGTTCTCGCCCGTGCCGCTGACCATGCAACCTCTGGCCGTGCTCCTCGTCGGCGTGGTCCTCGGATCGAAGCGCGGCGCGGCCGCGGCGGCGCTCTATCTCTTCGAAGGAGCGAGCGGCGCGCCGGTGTTCGCGCAGTTCCACGGCGGGTCGGCGTGGCTCGTCGGACCGACGGCCGGATATCTCTGGTCGTATCCGCTGGCCGCGTTCGTGGCCGGCTGGTTCTCCGAGAAGAACTGGGGCTCCACCGTCGTGCGTGCGGTGTCAGGCATGCTCCTGGCCCTGGCCGTGATTTACGCCGGCGGCTGGTCGTGGCTGGCGGTGCTCATGGGTTCGCGCACAGCGTTCGTTGCCGGGGTCGCGCCGTTCGTCACCGCCGACGTCGTCAAGATCGCCATCGCCGCGGCGTTGCTGCCGCAGGCGCAGCGGCTCATCGCACGGTAAGTCCGACACGCCTCATCGCCAGTATGAGATGGACACACGGCGAGCGCGCGGTTCTGGCGCGGTTGCGGACGCCGGCGCACATCCAGCAGTTCCTCGACGAGCTGGCGTATGACGAGAAGGGTGGGGCGTCGTCGCCGCGGGCCGTTCTTCGCAGGCGCAAAGCGCAGTGTTACAGCGGCGCCCTGTTCGCAGCCGCCGCTCTGCGCGAGCTTGGACACGAGCCGCGGATCATGTGGATGGATGCCGTCGAGGATGACGGCCATTGCGTGGCGCTCTACGAGAGCGGAGGACGCTGGGGCAGCGTGGCCAAGTCGAACTTCACGACGCTGCGCTCGCGCGAGCCGGTCTACTCCTATGAGGCGCTGGGCCTCAGCTACTTCGACGGTTTCTACAACGTCTACGGGAAACGGACCATGCGCGCCTTCACGGTTCCGATCGATCTGGAGCGGTTCGAAGCGCGCGGCTGGCGTTTCAGCGGGGGAAAGCTTCTCTACGTCGATCGCGTCATCGATTCCGCACCGCGTGCCTGGAAGCTTCCGCGCGGCAAATCCAAAGAGATCAGCCCAGTCAGCGAGGACATCCGCCAGGCCGGCCTCCTCGGATCGAACGCGGCCGGCCTGTGGCGGCGGCCCGGGTAACGCGCGCCCGGTCGGAGCGTCTGCAGCTCAATCGAACGGATTCCACGCTGGTGGCCCCGTCCGCAGATGCTGCTCGACCCGGTTGATGATCTGTTCCGGCGGAATCGACGTCGGGTGACTGCCCTCCAGCTGAAGCCTGGGAGTGATGCGCTCGACTCCGTCGAATACCCAGCGGCCTCCCGACTTCTCCTGGTCATTCAGCTCCTTCGCCAGCGGTGTGAGGTCGACGCGCGGTGCGACTCTCCGGGTGACCATCTGCACCCAGCCTTCGTAGCGGTATTGAAGCTCCACGCGCTTCCCCTGCACGAGCAGCAGCCGGCTGCGAGCCGTCGCGTTGTGAAGAGCAAACGGGTGGCACTCGGCGAGCTGTCGCTGGGTGAATCGATGCACGCGATGCGCATCCAGATCCTCGGGGAGGCGGACGACGGCCAGGTCGAGGTCCGGCCGCTCCTCGATGGTGATGCGCCGGCTGGCAACGAGCTCTTCGCTCGCCGTGAGCCTGGCGTCCTCCTCTTCCCAGAGCGATCGGAAGTCGCTCACATTCGTGAGCAGGCGCGGCAGAAGGGCCAGGAGCTCGACATACAGTTGGGCGGCCAGCTCCGGGTAAGGCTTTTTGAAAATCTTCGCCGGGAGCGGAGAGGTGTCCGCATCGGCGTACGCGGAGAGCGTGAATACGATCCGTGCCGCTTCCCTCCTGCTGAAGACGCCGAAGTCTCCGGTCTGCGCCACATCGATGAGCAGCCCTCGATGTCGCTCCGCCGTGGCGGGGTCCATCAGGGTGAAGATGCCCACGAGGCCGTCCTCGTCGAAGTGGTTGTTCGACACCACGTCCGCTCGAACGTGAAATCGCGGCGCGTGGAGGTAGTTGAATGCGATCTCCGCCGACGTGTCGGCCTTCAGCTCGGCCGGCGTGCCGCTCTTCGGCCAATGCGAGAGCGTCAGGATCGTCCCTGGGTTCGCAGCCCCGTCGACGATGATGTTCGGAACCGGCGTGGTCTCGATGTACGGCAGATACCGCATGCGGTCAGCTTACAGCCACGGGGATTACGGACCTTGCTTGCAGCACGACGGGCGACCTTGAACCCAGACCTCAACAACGACGTTGGCCCTTCAGCTCGGCCAGAAGACCGCGCCGCGGCGTTCCCACCAGCGAAGAGGCTGCCCATCGCGGCCGTAAACGTTGCCGTACCACCAATTGACGCTCGACTGGTTTTGCTAGTTTCGCAAAGAGTCGCTCGATCCGTGGAAACCCGGCCTTAACCGGAACCGTGAACACACCGACTTGGGTAGGGCCGCCTTCGTATTCGCCACCCAAAGCTCGAACGCTCGCGGCGATCTGGTTCACCAGGGTCTGTTTGAGTTCGTCACTTTCGAAGGCGACGAGCACAGCAATGTTGCCGCCGCGCGATTTCACGGAGAATCCAGGGAGTGACTCTGGCGCCAGAGTGATTACGTCACCTGAAGCCAGACCATTGATCAATGCGGGCGAGTGCAACAAACGGAACGTATTTGTTCCGAGAGGCTCGACTTCCAGGACTTCGCGCGTAACTTCGCGCTCGCCGGAGTTGTCGAGAACTGGTAGGTTGATGTGCTCCACGCTAGTCAGCCCAACGGATCACGCGTTCAGCCGAGTGGCCAGTTCCGCTTGCCGAAGCCGACGACCATGGTACTTCCGAGCAACGACGCGCGGAAGCGCCGGCGCGGACGGGTTGCGACGGCTTGCTGCGTGGAGCTGGCCGGCGCGGAATAGCTGTACACAGATGAGTGTACACACAGTTGAAAGATGGGCGCGGTCTAGAGACACAGCTCAGCGACTGCGGCTGGCGCTTTCTCAGATCTGGTAGCCGGCACGATGTGTGGACCGACGGTGAGCGAGAAGAAGCGGTTCCCGCACCGAGAGATCAACGAACAACTGGCGAGCGCGATTTTGCGACGAGCCGGCAGGGAGCAAAAGTGAGATTCGAAGGAAATTTGACGCGTGACGGACGATTCTGGCTGGCTGAAATTCCGCTTCTCGAGGCTATGACCCAGGGCAGAACGAGAACAGAAGCGCTGCAGATGATCGGTGACTGGCTGGAAACCATGGTTGATCGCAGAGGTTTTCGCGCTCACGTATTCTCCACCGGGAAGAAGACATTCGAAGTAAGCGGATCGAATGCCGCAGCCATGACGGCCTTGCTTCTTCGGAGACGGCGCGAGGCGAGCGGTTCGTCGCTTCGAGACGTCGCCTCACGCCTCGGCGCATCTTCCCGGAACGCGTACGCACGGTATGAGCGAGGCGAAGCAGTGCCAACGCTGGACAAACTGGACGCGTTGCTTAAGGCGGCATCACCTGAAGGTGACTTCGTAATCAGGGGCTCAGCGGCGAACTCTCGTCAATAAAGCGCGGAGTTACGTCCGTCCGGCTGATCTTGGTTTCAGCGGCTCGGTGCCTTAACGTGGAACCGGAGTCAGGCCGCGCGCGCTTCAGAACGACAGGCTCGTTCAGACTGTCGGAGGTAGCACTGCTTTCGCAGAACGCCTTCTCCACAGCGTGGCGATGACAGCGCCGATCAGCGCGCCGACGCCGTCGGGCAACAGGTCGGTTGCGCGGCAATAACCTGTGCCGGTTGCACCTTCCTCGATCTCAATAAGAATGCCGACAGCAATCGTCGCTATCGCAGCGATGAGTAGTGCATAACGACTGCGTCGAAATTGGACCCACGTCATCAGAAAGAACGCTCCCCACAGAGAAATGTGCTTGTACTTCACGACCGAATCGAGAGCGAGATCGAGCGTGAACTGCATCTGGCAAGGCGGTCGGTGGAGCTGAAAACCGGTGCGCGCCGGGATCCAGACAAATGCGAGGATCACGAAAATCGCATAAGCCCATCGCGCGCCGCGTAGGGCAAAGACAAAGAGAACGACCCAGGCAAGGATGCCGATTGCTGAAAGCATTCGTTCGCTCCACTCAACAGGTGCGACTATTCTCGCGCCAACGGTGAACTCTGGTGATCGATCTCCCGAACTTGTCGTCAGCCTAACGGATCTCGCGCAGAGGTCGTGGTCCGATCGTGCCTTACCTTCGGATCGCGCACCGTGATCTCGCCTGACGCGCAGGTCTCTTCGGTTCTGACGCTTTGCTCGCCGCGGCGGTCAGCCGGCTACGTCCATTCCGGGCCGCTGCGACGGCGAGGGAATCCGGGAAGCGGAAACGCGCGCCCCCACCCGGATTCCTCGCGCGCTTCGGCGCTCGGAATGACGGGGGGTCAGTTGGCGATGAGGTCGACGTCCTTCGGCGAGGCCACCAGCACGATCTCGTCGCCGTTCATCAGGAAGTCCACCCGCTCCGGCACGCTGTCCTTCTGCCGGATCATGAACTCGGAGATCTCGTCCTCGATGTACCGCTGGATGGCCCGCCGCAACGGACGCGCTCCCGAGTTCGATTCCTCCTCGGCACGCTTGAGCAGCCAGTCCACCACCGAGTCGTCGATGGAGATGTGCACGTTCTTGTGGATCAGCGCCAGGTTGACGTCGTCCACCAGCAGCCGGCAGATCTGCCGCAGTTCGGTCTTGGTAAGCGGGTTGAAGATGATGATGTCGTCGATGCGGTTGATGAATTCCGGGCTGAACTCCTTCTTCAGCTCCGTGTGAATCATGGCCTCGGCCGACTTCTGCTCGCCGTCGGTCGTCTTCTCGCGGAAGCCCATATGACCCTTCGTGGCCAGGAAACGCGTCCCCAGGTTCGAGGTCATGATGATGAGCGTGTTGCGGAAGTCGACCTGATTGCCGAGCGAGTCGGTGAGGATGCCGTCCTCGAGGATCTGCAGCAGGATGTTGGCGATGTCCGGATGGGCCTTCTCGATCTCGTCGAGCAGCACGACTGAATACGGATTGCGCCGCACGCGCTCGGTGAGCTGGCCCCCCTCTTCATGACCGACATACCCCGGGGGCGAGCCGATCAGCTTCGACACGGCGTGCTTCTCCATGTACTCGGACATGTCGAAGCGGATGAGGTGCTTCTGCGAGCCGAACAGGAACTCGGCCAGCCGCCGGGCCACCTCGGTCTTTCCCACTCCCGAGGAGCCGAGGAAGATGAACGAGCCCATGGGGCGGTTCGGTGAGGCCACGCCGAGACGGGAACGGCGGATGGCGCGGGAGATGGCTTTGATTGCTTTGTCCTGACCGACGATGCGCCGCATCAGGATCTCTTCCATGTTGATCAGCTTGGCCGCTTCGTCGGCCTCGATCGACGTCACCGGGATGTCGGTCCAGGAGCTGATGATCTCCTCGACGTCCTTCTTCGTGACTTCCATCGTCTCGTCGCCGGCGCTCTCGCGCTCGGCCTTGAAACGCTCGATCTCTTCCTTGAGCTCGATCTCGCGCTCGCGCAGGAAAACGGCCTTCTCGAAGTCTTTGTCGGAGATGGCCTTCTTCATCTCCTTGACGATGGAGCGGATCTCCGACTCCAGCCGCCGCAGGTTCTGGGTGTCGGCCACGCGGCGCAGCTTCACCTTCGCGCCGGCCTCGTCGAGAATGTCGATGGCTTTGTCGGGGAAGAAGCGGTCGGTGATGTAGCGGTTCGACTGGTACACGGCCGAGCGGATGGCGGTGTCGCTGTACTTGACCTTGTGGAAGGCCTCGTAACGCTCCTTCACGCCCTCGAGGATCTGCAGCGTCTCGTCTTCCGACGGCGGTACCACGTTGATGGCCTGGAAGCGCCGCAGCAGCGAGCGGTCCTTCTCGATGTAGCGGCGGTACTCGCGGATGGTGGTCGCGCCGATGCAGGAGATCTCGCCGCGCGACAGCGCCGGCTTGAGGATGTTGGCCGCGTCGAGCGAGCCCTCGGCCGAGCCCGCGCCGATGAGCGAGTGGATCTCGTCGATGAAGATGATGATGTCGGGATTCTCTTTGAGCTCTTTGATGATCCCCTTGAGCCGCTCTTCGAACTGGCCGCGGTACTTCGTGCCGGCCACGATGAGCGAGAGGTCGAGCGAGAGGATGCGCTTGTTGGCGATGAACAGCGGCACGTTGCCGTCGACGATCCGCTGCGCCAGGCCTTCGACGATGGCGGTCTTCCCCACGCCCGGCTCGCCGAGGAGGATGGGGTTGTTCTTGGTGCGGCGGGAGAGGATCTGGATGATGCGCTCGACTTCCTTCTCCCGTCCGATCAGCGGATCGAACTGCGCCTGATGGGCCATGGCCGTCAGGTCGCGCGCGTACTCGGCGAGGAACGGCAGCTCTTTCTTCTGCTTGTCGGCCTCGCGCTCCTTGAGGATGGAGATGGTCTCCTCGCGCACGCCGTAGACGTTGAGGCCTTTGGCGGTGAGGATGCGTGCCGCGGTCGACGACTCCACGCGCAGGATGCCGATCAGCAGGTGCTCGGTGCCGACGTACTGATGCAGCATCGACTCCGCTTCGTGCGCGGCATAGGCGAGGATCTTCTTCGACTCCTCGGAAAGGGGAAGCTCGGCGGACGAGGAAATGCGGTCGACGAACAGTCGGTCCCCTTCCACTTCCCGGCGGATCTGTTCCGGCTTGACGTTGAAGCGGGAAAAGATCTCTTTGATGATCTCTTCCCCTTCCCGGAGCACGCCGAGCAGGATGTGCTCGGACTCGATGACACGAGAGCCCAGTTTCGACGCTTCGTATCGGGCAAAGAAGAGTGCGCGGCGGGCCTTCTCGTTGTATTTCTCGAACATGGTTGTCTCTGTGGTCTCACCCAATTCTACCGCTGCTTCGTTTCCAAACCCCGATCACATCGAGATGCCAGGTCAGGATCGCGGGTCACCAGCACTCGTTTCGAGGTCGAGATTCCCCGGGCTCGTGGGCGAGAACGTGAAGCAGATCGGTAAGAAGTGCCGAATGTCTTCGATCTAGCGCTGCTTCATTTCAAAAACGCGATCGCATCGGGATGCCAGGTCGGGATTGTGCGTCACCAGCACCGAGGTCAGGCCACGCTTGCGGTGGCATTCCCGCATCATCTCGAAGACCTTCTCGCTCGTCTCGAGGTCTAGATTTCCCGTGGGCTCGTCGGCGAGAAAGAGGAGTGGATCGGTCAGAAGTGCGCGGGCGATGGCCACCCGCTGCTGCTCGCCGCCTGAGAGCTGGTTGGGAAAATGCCGGCGCCTCGCTTCCAGACCGAGCTCCGCGAGCAGCGCCGCTGCTTTGCGCAACGCCTCGCCGGCCGGAAATTTGCCGATCCAGCCGGGCATGGCCACGTTCTCCTCCGCGCTGAACTCGGGCAGAAGATGATGGAACTGGAAGACGAACCCGACGTTGCGGTTTCGAAACTTCGCGAGCTCGTCGTTGGACATCGAGGTGAGGTCGCGGTCACCGACGACGATCCGGCCGCTATCCGGCCGATCGAGTCCGCCCAGGAGGTGGAGGAGCGTCGATTTGCCGATGCCGGAGGGGCCGACGATGGCCAGCATCTCGCCGCGCTCGACCTCGATGGTCAGATCGCGAAAGACCTCGACCGGCACCTCGGCGTTGCGGTAGGTCCTGGAGAGGCCGCGCGCATCGAGGAAGGGCATTCGCGGCGATTATCCATTCTTCACGCTGATTTTTCCCGGGATTCCTGTGATGGAGCAGTCTCCTTGCGCTATTTCTTCTCTCGTGGATGTGCGATCGCGAACTCGAACGATGCGCGCATGGCTCGCCGCTTCTCGGCGTTGGCGGACTGGTAGGCGCGACAGAGAACGTCGGCCTCCGAGTCGCTGGACGGCGCGGCGATGGTGAAGCCTTCGCCGGGCTGCTTCGGGTCATCGACGTAGAACCTCGTCCATTCGCTTCCGGAGTACACGCACTGAAGATACGGTGCATCCAGAACTTCCGGCTCATCATCAGGAGGTTCGGATGCCGGAGCCGGGGGCTCGGCGAGGATTTCACTTTTGACGCCCGATTCGACGAGCCATTCGACGACCTCGCGGATCACGGCAGGAGATTGATCGATCGACTTGCAGAACTCCAGTCCGGACACGTAAGAAGGCTTTCCGCCGGTTGATCTCATCTCCGAACGGATGATGGTGGCGTCGATGCGAGTGAGCTCTCCGCGCCATTTGAAGCGAAGGGCCAGGCAGGCGCGAGGAGTCAGGCGGTCCGTGTGCTCGATCTGACACCCCAGCAGGCTCATCTCGATAACTCGCGCGGGGAATCCGCCGAAGGTCGCCGGAACCGCCTTCGGCAGAACAAGCCGTTGTGCGCCGCGGCGGTAATCGGGTTGGGGACCGGTCAAGGCACAAGGATTGTGCGCGCACAGGCGGAATTCCGTAAAGTGCGTAGGGTCACAGTCCCTGTTCCGCCAACGGATTCGTCACGTCGTCCGGAACGACCTCTCCAGCGCGCGCTCCGACCTCTCGTCCAGACCGATGTGGGTACCGCGCCAGCCGCCTTCCGCACGCTCGATCGTTCCGACCGACACGGGATAGTCGAAACGGCGCGGACCGGCGCTGCCGGGATTGAAGTACCAGACGCCGTTCACCCGCTCGTCGCAGGGGATGTGACTGTGTCCGAACACCACGACATCGGCCGGCTCGCGGCGCAGGGAGACCACGACACCCTTTGCCGGATCGTCCGGGCGCGGAAGAATGTGCGTGAGGAGTACGCGGCAGTCGCCAACGCTGACGCGGACGACGTCGAAGCCGTCCGAGGCGTCGTTGTTGCCGTCGACGAACGTCACCGGAGCGAGCGCGCGCAGCGCGATGATCACATCTTCACCGCCGACGGCTATGCGCATGTTCTCAACTCGTTGCGGCGGTGCCCCCGCCCAGATTCCTCGCCGGCTTCGCGGCTTCTAATGAACCTCCTGTGCCGGAGTGAGATGAAAGCCGAGAGTGGCGGCCTTTTTTTTCAGTGAGTTGAGGAGACGTTCGCGGTAGCGTTGCTCGTAGTAGTTGGCGCCGAGGTCTCGATACTCGGTTTTGTT
>JBBRTB010000020.1:0-84455 GCA_038244815.1 Thermoanaerobaculia bacterium | reverse complement strand
GAGCGAGGTCGCAGCTTGGGAAGCGCCGCGCAACGAGAAACAAGTGCGTGTTCAGTGGCGCCTCACCATCGACCAAGCGCGCATCAAACTCCACAAGGTCTACCCAAAGATTCAAAACTGACGATGCACTAGTGGAGTGTAACGACAGAATTGGGACCACCTGGCTTGGTCTCAACGCCGCGGGCTTCGTTGCGCCTCCTCAGAATAGTCCCCGCTATCTGGCCGTTGCGGTCGCGCTCGCTCCAGTCGAGCTTCGATCGTTCGAACGTCCGGCGGTCCGCAGGCGGCGCCAGCTCGTTCTTCACGGCCATGATCGATGGGAACTGCGCCAGGAACTCCAGCCGTCCCGCCGCCACCTTCGGGGCCAGATACCACCGCGAGCCAGGTGCTGAGGAGACGCGTCTCAAAGAGGATGCAACCGTTGAACTCACGATAGCGAACGGAACGGCGGCCTACAGGGACACCGGCCGCATCACGACCACCGCGTGCGCCGGAAACTTCAGCGATGGAGATGGACTGATCTTCGGGCGGCGCGGCGCGATACACAGCATGGCGCGCCTTGCTCGCGTCGCCGATCCTCTGCGCCATCTCGTCCCAATTGAAGTTCTTCAGAAAATCCAGGCGCCACTAGGATGGAGCAATGGTGCCGACAGGCGATGCCGAAGCCTCGGGAGAGTCAACATGCTTTCAAAAAACTCGCCGCCATGATCAACGGCGGCGAGGGCACTGCTGAACTCGACTGGGAGGAGAACTGGAAGTCTCCGGCGCAGTAGGCCGCCGTTCCAGTCCACGGCCCAGCTAACCGCGCAACCCTCTCCGACGTCCTTCGTATTAGCTCGAAGATCGAGGGACCAAGGAGAACCGATGTCCAGACTCGGACGAACACTGATCATTCTCGTGATCGCCGCCGCGGTCAGCGCCGGGGTTTACGCCTGGACGCGCAACAGCAAGAAGGACGCGAACGGCCTCAAAGAGGTCGACGTCACGAGCGGCTCGATCGTAGAGAAGGCCGTCGCGGTCGGTCAGATTCAGCCGCGCCAGAAATTTCAGGTCAAGTCGAAGATCTCCGGCATCGTCCGCCGGGCGCTCGTCGAAGTGGGCGACACGGTGAAGGCCGGCGATCCATTGTTCGAGATCGGCGCTGATCCGACGCCGCTCGAGAAAACAGAAGTGGACCGGCAGGTCGAATCTGCCCAGGCATCGTTCAAACGGGCGGAGTCCGACTACCAGCGAGCGGTGGATCTCTCGCGCTCCGGCGTGCTGCCGAAGTCCGACCTCGATCAGAAGAAAGAAGCATTCGAGCTCGCGCGTGTGGCGTTCCTCAAGGCTCAACAGAATCGCGAGCTGACGAACCGGGGACGGCTCTCCGCGACCGGCCGCGAGTCGATCATCACCGCGCCGGCGGCCGGCACCGTCCTCACCCGAGCGGTCAACCCCGGCGATCCGATCGTTCCTCTCACCTCGTACCAGCCGGGCACGGAGATGGCCACCATCGCCGACATGAGCGACCTCATCTTCAAAGGAACGGTCGACGAGATCGACGTCGGCAAGCTCTCCGTGGGTATGCCGACACGCATCAAGGTGGGTGCTCTGCCGACAGACGTCGTCAACGGCAAGGTCTCGCGTATCGCTCCGCAGGCACAGCAGAAAGAGGGAGCAACGCTCTTCGACGTCGAGATCGAGCTCGATCCGGCGACCAAACTCACGCTGCGCGCCGGCTACTCCGCGAACGCCGATGTCATCATCCGCGAGAAGAAGGACGTGCTGACCATCCCCGAGCGCCTGGTGACGTTCGAAGACGGCGGCAAGAAAGCGACCGTCGAGATCGCCGGCGCCGGCCCGAAGGTCGCGCCGAAAAAAGTCGAGATCAAGACCGGAATCTCGGACGGCCTGAACGTCGAAGTGCTGTCCGGCCTCCGCAAAGGCGACAAAGTGATCGAACGACCGCCGAAAGAGATCTCGTAAGAACAGGTGACTGGGTCGCTGGGTCGCTGGGTCGCTACCGAATCCCAGCGTCCCGTCGTCGCAGCGTCAGATATGATTTCCATCAAAGACGTCTTCCGACAACTGCTGCGCGATGTGAGAAGCGAAAAGCTGCGCACGTTCCTCACGGTGTTCGGCATCGTGTGGGGCACAGTCGCCATCAGCCTGATGCTGGCTTTCGGGACGGGCCTGCACAAGCAGCTCATCAAGAGCACGGCCGGTCTCGGCGATCGCATCGTCATCGGCTGGCCGGGCCTCACCTCGATTCCCTACGAGGGGCTCGGGAAGGGGCGGCGCATCCGCATCACCGAGGATGACCTCGACGTGGCCCGAAAGCAGACGCCCGGTCTCAAAGCGCTGTCGGCGGAATATCAAGGCTCGTTCAAGACCGAATACGGAACGAAGTCGATCCCGGTGGACTGCTCCGGCGTGACGCCCGACTTCGGCTCGATGCGCAATCTCATTCCTCAGCGTGGCGGACGGTTCATCGACGAGATCGACAACCGCGACCAGCGCCGCGTGGTCTTCCTCGGCGACCACCTGGTGAAGGACCTGTTCGGCAGCGCTCCCGCCGTCGGAAAAACGATTCTCATCCGGCAATCGCCGTTTCTGGTCGTGGGCATCCTGAAGGAGAAAGACCAGGACTCCAGCTACAGCGGCCGCGACTACGACAAGATGTTCATCCCGGCCACGACGTTCCGCGCGCTCAACGGCGACAAGTACGTCGATAACTTCGTTTTTCAGGCTGCGACTCCGGGCCAGACGAAGACCGTCAGCCAGGCGCTCACAACGGCCCTCGGCAAGCGCCTGCGCTTCGACGCCAGGGACAAGGAAGCGCTGTCGATGTGGGACACCACCGATCAGTTCAAGTTCTTCGACATCTTCATGCTGGCCTTCAACGCCTTCCTCGGCATCATCGGCGTCCTGACGCTGGTGGTCGGCGGTATCGGCGTGTCGAACATCATGAATGTCGTCGTCGAGGAGCGGACGCGCGAAATCGGCATCAAGATGGCTCTCGGCGCCAAACAGCGTTACATCCTCACGCAGTTTCTGATCGAGACGCTCCTCGTCACGATCGCCGGAGGCATCATCGGATTCGGGATTTCCCTCTCCGTCTGCGCGGCGTTTCCGAAGCAGCTCGTCGAGTACGTCGGCCAGCCGGCGGTGTCGCCCGTGGTGGCGTTGGCGACCGCCATCGCACTCGGACTGGTCGGCCTGATCGCCGGCTATTTCCCGGCCAGAGAGGCAGCGAGGCTCGACCCCGTTGTGGCGATGAAGCTATGAAACCAACGAAAGAGAACCGAGGAACGAGGACTGATTTCCATGTGATCTGGTCGCTGTTCGCCAGCTCATCGCGTTTGCAGAAGAAGCGCGCCTACCTCACGATCGCCGCCATCGCCTGGGGCACCGTGGCCATCCTGCTGCTGCTGGCATTCGGCGAAGGACTGAAACGCCAGCTCGACAAGAACCGGCGCTCCACCGGCGAGAACATCGCCGTGATGTGGCCGAACGAAACGACCAAACCGTGGAAAGGGCTTCCCCCGGGCCGCCCCATCCGCCCGACGATCGATGACCTGCAATTCATCCGCGAACGCATGCCCGAGCTCAAGTCCGTCTTCGGCGAGATCGTTTCGTGGCGCACCGCTATCTCGTACGGCAAGAAGACCGTGAACGGCCGTGTCATCGGAACGAATTTCGTCTACGGAGAAGCGCGCAAGCACTACCCGGTCGCCGGCGGCCGCTGGCTGTCACCCGAGGATGAGACCAATCGCCGAAGAGTGATCTTTCTGGGCGACGAGATGGCCAAGGACATCTTCGGCAAAGAGAATCCAGTCGGCAAGACGCTGCTCCTGAACAATTCGCCGTACACCGTCATCGGCGTCATGCAGCACAAGACGCAGATGGGCATGTACGGCGGACCCGATGCGAATCACGCCTGCATCCCCATCTCCACATTCCGGGCCCAGTTCGGCCGAGAGAAACTGAACAACCTGCTCATCGAGACGTGGAAACCGGAGGAGATGAAGGGCGAGCTCCGGCAGTTGAACGAGGTGCTGGGGCCGAAGTTCGGATACGACCCGACCGACGAGCGCGCCCTGCAGACATGGGACATGGTCAAGAGTGCCAAGATCGGCACCAACATTACGCTGGGCATCCAGATCTTCCTGGGGATCGTCGGCGCGCTCACGCTGCTCATCGGCGGTGTCGGGGTTGCCAACATCATGTACGCGGTAGTGAAGGAGCGCACTCGCGAGATCGGCGTGAAGATGGCCCTCGGCGCCAAGGCCCGCTGGATCATCTACCCGTTCGTGCTCGAGGGACTCCTCTATACGTTTACGGGCGGCGCGCTCGGCATCATCATCGCCACCCTGCTCGTGTCGGCGACCTCGTTCATCCCGCTGGACGGCAACAAGGTCATGTCGTTTCTCGGCAGACCGACGCTCTCGCTGCAGATCGGCGTCGCCACATCGATGATCCTCGGACTCATCGGCCTGCTGGCCGGCTACTTCCCGGCACGGCGGGCAGCGCGCATCGATCCGGCGGCGACACTGAGGTATGAATGAGAAGGCCTCGGGCCTCGGTTGGCCACCGCCCTGCGGACCGAGCACCGAGCACCCAGCACCCAGCACCCAGCACCCAGCACGTGTAACCAGAGACAACCATGACGACTGACGGCAACGGCAACGGCAACGGCATGATCATCCGCATGGCGGAGATCCGGAAGATCTACGACACCGGCAAGGTCAAGGTCGAGGCCCTCAAAGGCATCGACCTCGATGTGAAAAAGGGCGAGATGCTCGCCATCGTCGGCCCTTCGGGCTCCGGCAAGTCGACGCTCATGAATCTTATCGGCTGTCTCGATACGGCCACGTCGGGAACGTACGAGCTGGGGGGCGAGAACGTCGCCGGCGTGACCCGCGACGAGCTCGCCGAGATCCGCAACCGCCGGGTCGGATTCGTCTTTCAGAACTTCAATCTCCTTCCTCATATCTCGGCGCAGGAGAACGTCGAGATGCCCATGCTGTTCGGAGGGATCGGCGTGAAAGAACGGCGGGAGCGCGCCGTGGAGTTGCTGACGCGCGTCGGCCTCGGCGACCGCGTCGACCACAAGCCGACGGAGCTCTCCGGCGGCCAGATGCAGCGCGTGGCCATCGCCAGGTCGCTGGCCATGAACCCCGATATCGTCCTGGCCGACGAGCCCACCGGCAACCTCGACACGAGTGCGGGCGGCGACATCATGTCGATCTTCACCGATCTGTGGAAACAAGGCCGCACACTCGTCATCATCACGCACGATCCCAGCCTGGCCCGCCGGGCCAGCCGCGTGGTCGAGGTGCGCGACGGCCGCATCACCACCGACCATGCCGGCGACAGCGCGTAGAATCGCTCTGGCGTGGGTCTGTTTCTCGATCTGTTCTTCGGCGCTGTCGGCAGCGGCTACCTCATCTACGGCAAGCGCCAGTACAGCACCGTGTTTCTGATCTGCGGGTTCATCCTGGTCATCTATCCCTATTTCATCTCGAACATCGGTCTTTGCGCGACGCTCGGTCTCGTCGTGAGCGCCGCTCCGTTCGTGGCCCAGCGCCTCGGGTGAGCTTCATGACGTCAGCGCAGGAGGTGCTTCTGCGCCTTTCCGAGGGCGGTGCGCGGAATGGAATCGACGCGGATGAATCGGCGCGGCAGCTTGAACGACGCCAGCTGGTCGCGGCAGACGCGTTCCAGTGACGCCGCGTTGAATTCGCCGACGAGGTAAGCGACGGGGACCTCACCGCGCACGTCATCGGCGATCCCGACCACCGCCACTTCCCGAACGCCTTCCTGTTCGAGGAGAAGCTCCTCGATCTCGCGTGGATAGATATTGAAGCCACCGGAGATGATCAGATCGCTCCTCCGTCCGAGCAGCGTGTAGTAGCCGTCATCGGAGACAGCGGCGAGGTCGCCTGTGCGGAAGAAGCCATCGCTCGTAAACGCCGCCGCCGTCGCGTCCGGCCGGCGCCAGTAACCGGCGAACACATTCGGACCGCGGACGAGCAGTTCGCCGTCCTCGATGCGCGCGGAGACTCCGGGAAGAGGAAATCCCACCGTCCCCGGCCGCCGCTCGCCGACGCAGGGATTACTGAGATTCATGAACGTTTCGGTCATGCCGTATCGCTCCAGGATGTCGTGACCGAACAGCTCTTGAAATCGCTGAAACACCTGCGCGGGCAGCGGCGCGGACCCCGACACGAAGAGGCGCATGTGCGAGCCGATCAGCCGTGCTTCATGGGGCGGGGTCTCCAGCAGGCGCACGTACATCGTCGGCACGCCGAAAAACAGCGTCGGCTTGTAGTCGAGCATCTCCTCGGCCGCCGTGCGGTGATCGAACCTCTCCAGCAGCCGCATGGAGCAACCGCTGGCCAGCCAGCAATGAAGTCCGTTGCCGAGGGCGTGGATGTGAAACAGCGGCAAGGCCAGCAGGAGCCGGTCGGCGCTTGTGATCTGCCAGGCGGCAAGAAGGTTCGTACAGTTGGCGAGGAAGTTGTTGTGGGTGAGCACCGCACCCTTCGACGCTCCGGTCGTTCCCGAGGTGTAGATGATCGCCGCTACATCATCGCCGTCCAGCGGCACGTGGGGGCGGTCGGATCGATCGCTCGTCAATCCGCCGGCGTTCTCCGCGGTGATCATCAGGCCAGGCTCGGCGTCAGCCGTGATGTGTGCGATCTCACGCTCCCGGTAGAGAACGTTGATCGGTACGAAGATGACGCCCAGCTTGAGGCAGGCCAGATAGACGTCGACGATCTCGATGCGATTCGCGAGAAAGACGCAAAGCCGGTCGCCCCTGACGAATCCGCGATCCGCGAGCGCATGCGCCACGCGGTTGCTGCGCACCTCGATCTCGCCGAACGTAAACGAGCGCCCCTGCCACTCGATGGCCGCCTGATCGCATCGCGCGACGAGCGATTGATCGAAAAGGTGCAGGAGGTTCATGTGGGTGCTGGGCTCGGTGCCGGGTGCTGGGTGCTCGGTGCTGGGTGCTCGGTGCTCGGTGCTCGGTGTTCAGTGATCCGAGGCCCGAGGCCCCAACACCCAACCCCCAGCCCCCACATGGTAGCCTTCCCCGCCGATGGATCGTCTCGCCGAAGCACGACACGACGTCTGGCTCCACGCGCGAAAGATGTGGGAGGCGGGGCTGGTTGTGGCCTCGGCGGGAAATGTCAGCCGCCGCCTCGACGACACGAGGATCGCCATCACGCCGAGCTCCATCGACTACCAGGTCATGACCGAAGAGCAGATCGTGATCGTCGATCTGGCCAGTGGAAAGGCCATCCACTCCCATCTCCCTCCCTCCTACGAGCTCCCCATGCATCTGGTCGTCTATCGCGAGCGCGCTGACGTCTCGGCGATCGTGCATACGCACTCCCCGTTCGTCACCACGCTGTCGATACTCCGGCGTCCGCTTCCGCCGGTGATCGACGAGATGATGTTGTATTTCGGAGGCACGGTCGAAGTGACCGAATACGCATTCACCGGCACCGAGGCGGTGGGGGCCAACGTCATTCAAGCCCTCGGCGATCGCAAGGCGGTGATCCTGGCCAATCACGGGAACGTCTGCGTCGGTGCGACGCTCGAGCGTGCATTGAACGTGGCCATCACGATGGAGTCGAGCGCCCGCGTCTACGTGCAGGCCCTTCACACGGGCGAGCCTGTGGCGCTTCCGGAAGAGGCGGTCGCGGCCGGCCGCCGTCTGTTCGAGGAGCGCAACCCGCGCTAGCGTGCCGCGGCGCGGTTCCTACGGCACCGAGCGCACAACGGGGTAGTTCGCGTTCTCCCAGGCGTGCAGGCCGCCTTTGAGCGCGGAGACGTTGGCGATTCCGTTGTGCTGCATGATGAGCGCCGAACCGGCGCTCGATTCCTCGTTCGGTCACGTACAGTATGTGACGATCGGTTTGTCGCGAGGCACGTAGGAGAGGTAGGCCTCGGTGCTGGCCAGCGGGATGTGCATCGCTCCCTTGATGTGGCCGCTGTCGTAGGACTGTTTGTCGCGCACGTCGATGACCGTCACTTCGTTCTTCTCGATGCGCTGCCGCAGATCCTGCGGCGAAACGCGCGGAATGGCCGCCTTGGCCGCTTCCTCGTCCGCTTCGGACGCATTGGGAGCCGGAGGCGCCGCCGTCAACGGTGCGCTGATTCCGGCAGGCTCAACCGCGGCAGGGCGGGTGGCCGGGGCGTTCAGGGATCGGCTGAGCGCCCATCCGACCAGTCCAAGCACAGCGATTGCACCAACGATCATCACCGCATAGGCAGTGTTGGGATTGGATGTGGGTTCCTGCGGTTTTCTGGAGGCCATCGGAGAATGCCATCGTACCCTACGCCCTTCCGCTTTCCGAAATCGACATGATCGAGGCGAAACGTGACCGCCCACACACATGGGCAGCGGTCAAGGATGCTGAAATTCACCCTGTGCGGATTCTGGTGGTGGACCACGACGTCCATGTGCGCGAGGTCCTCGTGCAGCGGCTTCGCGGACGGAACTTGGACGCCGACGGCGCGCAGAGCGCCGCGGAAGCCTTCGATCTGCTCTCGTCCGCCATTTACGACATCATCCTGCTCGACGTGGTCATGCCCCACAACGCCGCACTCGAGGTCATGAAGATACTTCGAGGCCTGGCGTTTCCCCCGAAATGCATCGTGATGTCGGGCGTGGCCAACCTGTGGCGACGCGCCAACCCCGACGTCACAGTGGCCGGCGTGCTGCAGAAACCGTTCGCGTTCGAAGAATTACTGCGATTGATCGCATAGAGTCGTCGCGTGCATCCGCGCGCGATCAAAGGCAGCGACGGCGTCCGGCGCTGCTTCTGGGCCGGCGACGATCCGCTCTATATCGCCTACCACGACGACGAATGGGGCGTCCCCGTGCACGACGATCACCAGCTCTTCGAGAAAATCATTCTGGAGGGATTCCAGTCCGGACTGAGCTGGCTGACCATCCTTCGCAAGCGGGAGAATTTCCGCCGGGCCTTCCGGGGCTTCGACTTCGCACGCGTGGCCCGCTTCGGCAACCGCGACGTCGAGCGGCTGATGAAAGACGCGGGAATCGTCCGCCATCGCGGCAAGATCGAATCGGCGATCAACAACGCCGGTCAGGCCGTACAGCTGGCGCGCCAGTACGGATCGCTGGACGCGTATTTCTGGCAATGGAAGGACGCAAAAGAGCTGGCCCGCGATCTCAAGTCCCGCGGCTGGTCGTTCGTCGGGCCGACCACGGTCCTGTCATTCATGCAGGCCATGGGAATGCGGAACGATCACGTGGTCGGTTGCTGGAAGGCAGGCTGACTGACGGACGGGCGCCTGGTGACCACGCCGCGCGACGAGCCCGAGATCAGCGTAGCGATGTTCGTGAGGACCACCGGCAGCTTGAAGCCGCCCGGACAGGCCAGATAGACCGGCTCCCACACCGGATCGAACTTCTCCTTGTACTTGCGGAGGCCGCGGAAGTTGTAGAAGTACTCGCCGTGACGGAATCCAAACGCACCCAGTCGCGCCCATCGCGGCCCGATCGAACGGGCCTCCAGTCCTGACAGCGGAGCCATCCCCAGGTTGAACCAGCGATAGCGCTCGCCGGCGGCCCACTGCATCAGCTGCACGAACAGGTAGTCCATCACGCCCTCGGGAGCCCGGGAGCGCTGGCGCATCAGATCGATCGTCAGCTCTTCGCGATCGTGATCCGCCCACAGATTCGCGAACGCGATGATGCCGCGATCATCCTCGGCCAGGGCCAGGGGCAGGCGTCTCAGATAATCCTCAGCGAAGAATCCGAGAGAGAACCGCTTTTCGCTGGCGTTCTTGTCCTTCAGCCATTCGTCGGAAACCGCACGAAGCTGCGGCAGCAACGGCTCCACCTGGGCCGGTGGAACGACGCGGAAGCGCACTCCTTCGGCCTCGACTTTGCGCATGGTCTTTCGCAGTTGCTTCCGTTCGCCGCCTTCCATCGAGAAATTCTCGAGGGGTACGCGCGCCTCCTCGCCGAGCTTGAGCAGCGTCAGGCCGAGGTCGACGTAGATGGGAAGATTCTTCTGGCGGACCTGATAGAAGACCGTCCAGCCGTCGTGACGGTCGGCTTCTTCGAGAAAGCGCCAGGCCAGCTCACGAACCGCGGCCTCGCTGCCGATAGGATCCCCCATGGCCACCCAGCTTCTCTTCTCCACGCCGTACATCAGAAACGCGGAACGGTCGTCGTTGAACAACAGCGACTTGTCGCGCAACAGCACGAGGTGGCCGTTCGCCGACCATTCACGCAGCGCGATCCACTCGGCACGGTCGATCTCCTCCCCGCTGGCCGGGGCGGGACGTGGCGGAGCGGGACGCATGAGGCTGCGCAGCGCGAAGACCAGCGCCACCACCGCCGCGGCCACGCTCGCTCGCAGAAATCGAGGGGCGTCGCCGCGAAAACTGAACTGCCACCAGAGATCGGTCGAGTACGGAACATAGCTGTACGCGAAGAAACCAAGCCACACCGTGGCTGTGATCACCAGAAAGATCGCCACGATCCAGCCTGGCGTGAACGGCTCGTCGAGAATGGTGGCCCGGCGGTAGAAATGGCGGCGGCAGGGAAGCAGCGCCGCAAAGGTGAGCAGAAGGATCGTGGCCTCCTCGTAGTCGAAGCCCTTGAGCAGCGAGAAGCCGGCCCCGGCAAGCAGCAGCGCGAGCGCCACGAGATAGGCGGCGTTGATCCGTCGCTGGAGACCCCGCGCCAGGATCAGCAGCACGACACCGGTGATGCTGGCCAGGAGATGCGATGCCTCGACGATCGGCAGCGGAACGGCCAGCCGCAGGAACTGGAGGCGATGCCGCTCGGCCGGCGTCGCGCCGGAAGCGAGGAGAACAACTCCCGTCAGGAAGACGGCGATGGCGAAGATCTGGGGGACGAACATCGGCAGGACCCGGGCCGCCCCGCGGGAGAAACGTCCGACGTACTCTCGATTGCGCGCGATCTCATAGCCCAGGATGAGCAACGCCGCCAGGCAGAGGGGCGCGAGGTAGTAGATGAGACGGAAGGCGATCAGCGCCGCGAAGAGCCGCACCGGGCCGGCCAGGCCCGACAGGAGCGTCAGCACCGCGGCGTCGAACACACCCACCCCTCCCGGGAGATTGCTGGCCACGCCCATCACCTGCGCCAGCAGCGACGCCGACGCGACGGTGCCGAATGCCAGGACTCTCTGGCCCGGCGGAATCAGCACATACAGCGTCGTCGTCAACAGCAGCCAGTCGCACGTCGAGATGGCCACCTGCGGGAAGGCGATCCTGAGCCTCGGCAACGGGAACGACCATCCACGAATGCGCACGGCCTCGATGGGACGAATGGCCGCAAGCAGAAGGTAAGTGAGCGGGACGAGGAGGAAGAGAAATCCGAGCGGCCGCGTCGAAAGAAATAAAGAGGGCAGCGCACGCGCGGCACGAATCGGGTATTCGATCAACACCACGCCCGCCAGCGTGAAAAACCCCAGCCACAACGTCACCGCCTGGAACCCGATCACCTTGGCCACTTCCGCCGACGTCAGGCCCCAGGAGGTGTAAAGACGGTACCGCAGCGTACCGCCGAGGAGACCGGAGAGACCGACGCTGTTGTTGAACGCCGAGCCGATGAACGACGCCAGACTGACCCGGTGATAGCCGACGCGGCTGCTGGCGTAGCGCGTGGCCAGCAGTTCGCCGAGGGTCATGCAGAGATAGCTGCCCGCCGCGCACAGCATGGCCAGCGCGATCCGCGAGCGCGGCAGTGCATCGAGCGCCGCGCGGAGATCGCGATAGCGAAGGTGACTGAGCTCGATGTAGACCACCCGGAGCGCGATCAGAAAGACGATCGAGACGGCGGCCGGCCAGAGCTTGCGGATCATGCTGATGGACACGAACTATTCACGCCTTTGCAGCGCGTCCAGGATGGCCCGGCCGATACGCGCGTATGCGCCACCGAAGTGATGGCCGCCTTCCAGCGTCAGCACTCTGGCATGGCCGGCCGGGATCTGCCGGCAGATCGAATGTTTCTCCAGCGATCCCACCACGCACAACACGGAGTTCCCCATGAGCCCCGTCACTTCCGGCTGCAGCGGGTAGCGGTCAGGCCCGCCCAGCCTGAACGCCGTCGTCTCCGAAGCGCCGAGGAGCGCCACCAGAGCGATGTCCTGCTCGAGATCGGCCGGGAGCCGGTTGACCATGAACGGCAATGCTTCCGCGCCTCGCGAGTAACCCACCAGCACCACCCGGCGGCGCTGCCACCTCGACTGATACTCGCGAATCACCTTCGCGAGATCGGCGCCGGTCTCCTCCGGCGTTCGCTCGCGCGCGAAATACGAGTTCGCGAGAATGCCCACGACGGGCATGCCGGCGTCGCGCAGAACATCGGAGACTTTCGCGTCGATGCGCCGCCAGCCGCCATCGCCGGTCACGAAGACCACGAAGTACGGCGAGCTCTCCGCGCCTCGCGCCTCGAACGACTGGAGGGGAATCACGCCAGGCGGCGGCGGTGTCGTGGCGCAGGCAGCCAGAAGCACGATCAGGGTGGAGAGGCCGAACCATTTCATGGCGCGTTGACCTGCGAAAGGATGATGCCCGCCAGCGCACCATAGTCGCGATCGAAGTGATGAGAGCCGGCCAGGGCAACCGGCCGCGCGATCTGCGCGTTGACATCGGTGCACACGGTCTCCTTGTCGTCCGTACCGTACACGCAGATCGTCTTCGTCCCGCGCAAACGATCGATCTCCGGCCGGGTCGGAACCCCGTTGCGATCCTTGAACCAGTCCGACATCCTGAATTCGAATGTCGCTGACTTGCTCGGCGAGAGAAGCGCCACGAGCACCACGCGGCGCCTCACGTTTGCCGGCATCCTGCTCACCGCGAACGGCAGCACATCCGCTCCGCGCGAATACCCGATCAGCACCACCTCACGCCGGCCCCAGCGGGCCGCGTACGTCTCGATCAGTGATGCCACATCGCGTGCCAGCGCGTCCGGCTCCCGCTTTTTCCAGAAGTACTGGAGCGCATTCAGACCCACCACGGGTACTCCGGCGGCCGACATCTTCTCGGAAATCGCTTTGTCGATGGCCGCCCAGCCGCCGTCCCCGGAGATCATGACCGCGAAATACGGTCTGGCCACATTCGGCACGGCAGGCACCTCGACGACTGGAAGCGACTGGACCGACACTGCCGCGGCGAAGGCCATGGCTGCGAGAAATCCCATCGTGCCGTACCCTACAGCACGCACCGCCGATGAATTCCAATCTCGAGCGACTCGTTCATGAAATGAACCCGATCCTTCATGAGGGGGAATGGGTCTTCTGCGAGCTGGGTGCGGGAACGGCGCCGGCGGACGCCCTGGCCGTGTTCCGGGAGAGCGAAGCGACCACCATCGTGATCCCGCGCGGGAGGGCCGGCGAGTTAGGGCTCGAACCTCGCTATCTCGCGGCCTGGATCACCCTCACTGTTCACTCGGAACTCGATGCCGTCGGTTTCCTGGCCGTGATCTCGCGAGCCCTGGCCGGGGAAGGCATCAGTTGCAACGTCTTCTCCGCTGTCTATCACGATCATCTCTTCGTACCGTTCGATCAGGGGGAGAAGGCGTTGGCCGTGCTGAAGAGACTGCAGCGAGCGGGAGACCCGCTACCATACCTCTCGTGAAACCCCGCTACTCCATCCTGCCCCGCTTCCGCATCATCAGCGACGACGGCACCATCGTCCTCGGGCCCGGCAAGGCCGATCTGCTGGCCGCGATCGAACGGACCGGATCGATCCGCGCGGCGGCAAACGACCTCGGCATGTCGTACATGCGCGCCTGGACGCTGGTGCGGGTGATGAATGGCGTCTTTCGCTCCCCGGTCGTGGAGAAAGTCCGCGGCGGATCCGCGCAAGGCGGCGCGAAGCTCACCGAGCGCGGTGAATCGGTCCTGGCCATCTACCGGCAGATGACCGTCGCCGCCACGAAGGCCGTGGCAGTCTCGTGGCGGAAGTTGAGGAGGCATCTGTAGCGGTTAGCGGTTAGCGGTTGACCGGTAACTGGTAACCGCTAACGGGCTACCCCGCTAACCGCTACCACGACCGGCGGCCCGACCCGATATACTTGACCCTAGATATCGCATGTCGGATTGGGGAGTTGTGTGGCTTACCGTGCGGACGGCCGCCCTGGCGGCGGCGCTCATCGCTCCTTTGGGCATCGCCGCGGCCTGGCTCCTGGCGCGACGACGCTGGTATGGGAAGTCCGTCGTGGAGACGGTGATCGCCTTGCCACTGGTGATGCCGCCGGTGGCGACGGGACTCATTCTGTTGAAGCTGTTCGGCCGTCGCGGGCCCATCGGCCGCCCGTTGCACGAGGCCGGCATCGATATCGTCTTCACCTGGCGGGCCGTGGTTCTGGCCATGATGGTGATGTCGTTTCCGCTACTGGTCCGGGCGGCGCGCATCGCCTTCGAGGAGGTGCCGGTCCGCTACGAGCAGATCGCGCGCACGCTGGGCGCGAACGAGAAACGGGTCTTTTTCACGATCACGCTGCCGCTGGCCATGCGCGGCGTGATCGGCGGAATGCTGCTGGCGTTCGCACGCTCGCTGGGCGAGTTCGGTGCCACCATCCTCGTGGCCGGCAACATCCCCGGACGCACCAGCACGGTGGCGCTGTCGATCTACAACTTTGTGCAGCTCGGCCAGGACGATGCCGCATTTCGGCTGCTGTCCTTCGCCGTCGTAGTGGCGTTCGCCGCGGTGTGGACCGCCGAGGCGGTGACGCGCCGCCGGAGCGCGGCGCTGTGAGCGTCGTGCTGCGCGGCGTGGTGTTGCCGCTGGCCGAGTTTGCGCTCGAAGTGGACATCGAGCTGGCGGCGCGCACGACCGCACTGTGCGGACCGTCCGGCGCGGGGAAGACCTCGCTGCTCGAAGTCATCGCCGGACTTCGACGGCCGCGTGGCGGCGCGGTGGAGGTGGCGGGGCGGACGCTGTTCGATGCCGCGCGGCGCGTCGATGTCGCGCCCAGACTGCGTCGCGTGGGATACGTGCCTCAGGACGACGCGCTCTTCCCTCACCTCTCCGCGCGAGGGAACATTCTCTACGGGGCGCGCGACGACATCGCCCACGTCGAGGAGGTGCTGGAGATCGGATCTCTCGGCTCGCGCGGCGTGCGGAAACTCTCCGGCGGCGAGCGCAAGCGCGTGGCCCTGGCCCGGGCTCTGGTCAGCCGCCCGGAGATTCTTCTGCTCGACGAGCCGCTGGCCGGCGTGCATGCGGAACTGCGCGGACGCGTTCTGGAATACCTCGTCCGTGTGCGCGACGAGTTCGCCATCCCGATGATCTATGTCACGCACGATGCCGCCGAGGCCGCGGCGCTGTGCGACGAGGTGGTGATGATGGATCGCGGACGGGTGGGGGCGCAGCACGCGCTGCGCCCCCGGTCCGGCTGAGTTACTTCGTCAATTCGCTGTAAGCCTTCTGCAGGCTCTTGTACGCATCCTTGAACTTGCCGTTGTTGATGTTGTTCTGCGCGTCCGTAAACCACTTCTGCGCCTGGCCGGTGCCCTGGCTGGTGGCCAGCATGGACGAGATGGCGTTGTTGACGATGTCGCGCGCCAGCTCGAGGTAACCGCCGTTGGCTCCCGGCAGCTCGAACGCCGCCAGCGCCTTCCCCTCCCCGGCCTGAAGGTTCTGCTCGATCTGCATGCGCAGGTCGAGATCGCGCTGCGCCGTGGTCTTGCTGTTGATCAGGTTCTCGATGTCGATGGTGTTGTTCGTCATCGTGGTGATCAGACTCGCTCCCTGCGTGTTGGTCAGGTTCGTGAGCGCGTTGAACGAAATGGTGAGCTGCTGGCCGAGCAGCGTCGTCGTGGTGGTGACGTTCGCGTACACGTTGCTGATGTCCGTGGTCACCTCGGTGTGCCGGTTGCTCTGCAGCGTATCGTTCGCGTCATTGGCCGCGTCCTGCAGACAAACGCCCAGGTAGTCGAACGCGGCGTAGAGGACCTGCGCCGGGATCTTGATCTCCAGCGACGTCTCCGTATCAGGAATCAGCCCGATGATCTTGTCGATGAAGAATTTGTAGCGGTTGTACTTCGTGACCGCGTCGCCGCTGCCCACGTCGCCGAACGGAGTATGAATCCCCGAGCCCGGACAGGGAATCAGCGGCAATTCCGCTGAGCCCAGCGCGTTCCACCAGCTTCCGGTCAGATGCAGGGCCTGCTGGAGCTTGGGAACAGCCTCAGAGAGTCCATCCGAAATCAGAGCGCGCAACGTGATCCCATTCCCAAGATCGATATCGAGGAGGAAGTTGAGCGCGGACTTGATCGCGTCCCAGGCCAGGCCGGGGACGGTCTGGAGGAAGTTCCAGATCGTGTCGACGGTGCTGATGATGCCGTTGACCAGCGTGTTGACCGTGTTGGTCACGGCATCGATGGCCGACTGCAACGCGTCTCTGACGCTGTTGATGACGTTGGTCAGGGCTGTCGTGGCGGCGCTCACCGCTGACTCGATGGCCCCGCCCACGGCGTTGATGGCGTCGGCGATCGGATTGCAGATGAAGTTGAAGTTGATCGACCCGAGGCTGAACGAGCCGAGCACATCACCCAGGTCGATGCTTCCGAGGCTGACCACGCAGTTCAGACTGATGTTGCTGACGGCGCGCAGCCGCGATTCCGCGGACGCGGTCGCCGGCATGGACGCGGTCAGTGTGCGCACGAATTCCAGCCGCGGAAGCGGCGCCTCGGCCACCGTCTTCCGGGCGCTGGCAACGAGCGAGGCGTCGACACCGCTCCTGCCGGCATCATCGATGTAGTTGAGGGCCTGCTGCCGGAACGACTCCAGGCCGGCGACCTGGCCGGCATCCGGCGTGGGCTGCTGCAGGGACTGGATCCGCTGCTGCAGGCCAGGACTGGAGAGGGCCACGTAATAAGCGGGCGTGATCTCCTGCCACGACGCGAAGTCCGGCATCCCCTCCTTCATCATCGAGAGCTGCATGGGGGTCAGGGATGCGACTTTTTCTTCCAACGTCGCGCGAGCGGCGCCGTCCGGCTGCATCTGCTCGAAGACATGGAGCAGATCGCCACGGAACGACTGCAGATCCTTGAGATCTTCAGGCGTCATCGCGGCAAAGTGCTCGTACACCTTTACCGCCGCATCGAGCTTGGCGATCGTGTCGGCCCCGATCTGCTCGCGCATCATGAAGAGCACGTCAGGTCGCGCGCTGGTGACCTGAACGATGTTCGTCTGAAGCGACTGGATGTGCAGACTCTTGCGGGCGTCCTCCGGCAGCGCCTGCACGCGCTTGAGGATCGCGCTGAGCGAGGCCCGGTACTTCTCCAGTTCGACCATGTCGAGCGCCGTAATCTCGCCGTGCATCGCCAACGCCGCCGCACCCTTCCGCAGTGAAGGAGGCAACGCCGCCAGCGCCTCGGCGCCCTTGAGATCGCCGCCTTTGTCGGCGAGGTCCTTCTGCAGGACTGCTGTCTGCAGTGGATTGAGCTGCGCCAGCGACTGCTCGAGGGCATCGATCGACGCTCGCTGCACACCGAGTTCCCTGAGTTTCTCGTCCGGCAGGGCCTTGAGAACGGTGGCGAGCGTACGGGCGTCGGCGCGCATCTTCTCAGCACGCGGCATGCGTGCGGTGAAGTCCGCGCTGGTAGCCTGCACCTGCTTCAGCATCTCCGGCGGAAGCAGCCTGGTGAGCGCTTCGGGGGCGCTCTTCCAATCCGGCGTGTCCGCCATCATCGCGTGAAACTCGGCTACTTCCTGATCGCTCATTCCGGCGATGCGCTTCTGCACTTCCTTCATCGCCTCGGGCGACTGCTGCAGCGCCTTGAACCCTGCCGGCGACTGCTCACCACTCGACGCGAAGAAAGACGACAATTGCTTCCGGACTTCTTCACGCTGCGTGTTGGCGGTGGGAACGACGGCAGCGCAAAGGGCGATGGGGATGAAAAGAGACAGAGCGCTAGCCAGGGTCACGGATCGAGCACGTAACGACATCAGCACCTCCTCTATGTTGTGTGGACCTCTTTGCTGGGAGAGTCCCGCTGCTGGACGAGACCTGGCCGTCACCCTACCAAGTGTATGGTCCACCACGCAATACGACTTTCGTCGTAGTAGTAGGATTGCCGCCGCGTGACACCGCTCCTGTTCGTGCTGAGCACTTTCGGCATCGCTCTTCTGGCCGGATTGTTCGGATCCCTGCTCGGCCTGGGCGGCGGCATCATCGTCGTGCCCGCGCTGACGCTGCTCATGCACGTGGACATCCGCCTGGCCATCGGCGCGTCGATCATCTCCGTCATCGCAACGTCCAGCGGCGCCGCGGCCGCCTACGTCCGCGAACGCCTCACGAACATGCGCGTGGCCATGTTCCTCGAGATGGGGACGACCACCGGCGCGATCACCGGCGCCCTGATCGCCGGATTCATTCACCCCCGCTGGCTGTATGTGCTGTTCGGCTTCGTCCTGGCCTGGTCGGCGCTGGCCATGCTGCGGAAGCGCCACGTCGATCTCAGTGAGAGCACCGCGCCGCTCTCCCGCAAGCTGCGCCTGTCCAGCAGCTACTTCGACGAAGTGCTCGACCGCGAAGTGGCGTACAAGGTGGCCCGGCCCGTGACCGGCCTCGGCCTGATGTACATCGCCGGCGTGGTCAGCGGACTTCTCGGCGTCGGCTCGGGCGCGCTGAAAGTACCGTCGATGGATCTGGCCATGCGTCTGCCGATCAAGGTCTCCAGCGCGACGAGCAACTTCATGATCGGCGTGACCGCTGCGGCGAGCGCGGGCGTCTACTTCGCCCGCGGCCAGGTGGACCCGTTTATCGCCGCACCCGTGGCCATCGGCGTGCTGGCCGGCGCGCTCGGGGGATCGGCGCTCCTGCCACGCATCGAGAGCCGCCTGGTGCGCCGTCTCTTCGTCGGCGCGCTCGTGATCATCTCGGTCCAGATGTTGTACAAAGGGATCGCCGGCTGATGACGAACGAGCGCTCCGGAACGATCGCGGCCGTGATCAGCTGGATCCTGCGCGGCGGAGTTGCGCTCAGCGTGTCGATCATCACGATCGGTCTCGTCCTCACGTTCGTCCATCACCGCGACTACTTCTCGTCGCGCCCCGCTCTCGGACAATTGATCGATGCCCATGGCAGCTATCGGACCACGGTGTCGTCGGTGATCAGCGGAATGCGGGACGGGAGCGGCCAGGCCGTGGTCATGGTGGGGATTCTCGTGCTGATCGCCACGCCGGTCGTCCGGGTGGCCGCATCGATCGCCTTGTTCGCGGCGGAATCCGATCGCGCCTACGTGATGATCACGTCGGTGGTGCTGCTACTGCTCCTGCTTTCATTCGTGATCGGCGCGGCCGGCTGACAGTCAGGCCAGCGCCCAGCCCAGACCCTCGAGACTGCGCGGCTTGTTTGCGGGAGCTCGTAGCGGGGTGCGGACACACAAGCGGATTCGCGTGGCGATGTCCGTCATCGGTTCGGTCTTGCTGAGGACGTCGACGGCCTGCACGATCTTCGCGAATTCCAGCAGGTCGCGACGCGGCTGAGCGGAGAGAATGAGGATCGGGACCTGACGTGGCATGGCCACCGTGGCCAGATCGAGGATGGCCTGGCCAGCCATTCCGCGTTTCGACAAGTCCACCACGATGCCGTCGATCCCTTCGTCGATGGCGCGAAGGGCATCCGCGATCGACGAGCTTCGATCGATCTCGATGTGATCCCGACGTGTGTACGTTCCAAGGGCCTCGGCGAGGAAGATGTCGTCAGTCAGCAGGAGGAGGCGCGCCAGTTGACCCTTCATCTGTCCGTAGTCTTCTTCTCGATTCGCGCCAGCTCTAGAATGACCGCAAGCCTCTATTCGCCAGTTAGTTGACGCTCAGGCTCTCCAAGCCGGCAGTTCGGAAACCGGCCGCGCGTCCAGATGGTGGACGCCAGCAACGCGGCACATCGGTTGACGACAGCGTCACCGGCTTGCAACCGCCGTTGACGAGCCCGGAATGCTGAGAATCCAGCAACCAGTCGCGTGCATCCTCGTATACAGGGTCGTCATGACTACAAAACTGAAGATCATCATCGGCACGACCGCGATTCTTCTCGCCGGCGGTGCAACGTTTGGCCTGAGCCGGCGCGACAAGGATGTGACATCGGTGACCTTCGGCAAGGTCGGGCGCCTCGATCTGACGAGCAAGGTGTCGTCGAACGGTCACATCGACGCCAGGACGAAAGTCGACCTTTCCGCGAACGTCATGGGGCAGATCGTCAACCTGGCCGTTCGGGAAGGCGACGACGTGAAGAAGGGCGACTTCCTGCTGCAGATCGATCAGAAGCAGCTCGCCGCCACGGCGCTCGGCGCGCGGGCCTCACTGCAGGCGCTTTTCTCGGACCGCGACGCCGCGCGCGCCGGGGCCATAGACGCGCAGCGCTCCTACGACCGCGCCCAGAAGAACTACAACGACAAGATCATTCCACTGGCCGATTACGAGCGTGCTCACACCGCGCTCGATTCAACGAACGCGCAGGTCGCGGCGATCGAGCGGCGTATCGACCAGGCCCGCGCCAATCTCACCGCCGCCAATGACACGCTGCTCAAGACGACCATGCGCGCGCCCATGGCAGGCATCGTCACCGCCCTTCCGGTGCATGAAGGAGAAGTGGCTGTGATCGGAACGATGAACAATCCCGGCACGAAGCTCCTGACGATCGCGGACATGAGCGCCGTCGAAGCGGTCATGGAAGTCGACGAGACCGACATCCCCTCGGTCAAGGTCGGCCAGCACGCCAACATCACCATCGACGCCTATCCGAACAAGACGTTCTCCGGGCTGGTCACGGAGGTCGGCTCGAGCCCGATCACACAAAGCGCACAGAGCGGCGGCTCGCAGGCCGTCAACTTCGAAGTCAAGGTGAAGGTCGAGGATCCGCCGCCGGGGATCCGACCCGGATTCTCCTGCTCCGCCGACATCGTCACCGGCACGCGCAAGCAGGCGCTGGCGATTCCGATCCAGGCCCTGGTCGTCCGCGAGAAACCGAACAGCGGGCCGGGCAAGCCGCAGGATGAAGAGGGGGTCTTCGTCAGCAACGGAGGCAGCGTGAAGTTCGCGCCCGTCACGACCGGTCTCTCCGGCGACAGCAACATCGAGATCATCAGCGGCGTGAAGGACGGCCAGCAGATCGTCACCGGTCCCTTCCGTGCCCTGCGCGAGATCAAAGACGGATCGAAGGTGAAGGAACAGAAGGGACCGAAGAAAAGCTGAAGACTCGCTTCCAATCACCGACATGGAAACCATCCGCATCGCCGCCACCGCTCTCAACACCCACAAGCTGCGCAGCTTTCTGACGCTCCTTGGCGTGATCATCGGTGTGATGACGGTCGTCTCGGTGGTCTCCATCATCGCCGGCCTCAACAACTTCGTCTCGGAGAAGCTCTTCCAGCTCAATCCCGACGTCTATGTCGTTACGCAGTTCGGCATCATCACCAGCCGCGAGGAATTTCTCGAGGCGCTGAAGCGCAAGCCGGTCACCTGGGCCGATTTCGAAGCGGTCCGCCAGCGCTGCCGGACCTGCGCGGCCCTGGGCGCCCATCTGCAGACGCGCGGCGGCGTCAAGCGCGAATCGAAGCGGCTGGCCGGCGTGCAGATCCAGGGCGGCACGGCCAACATCGCCGACATCAACAATCTCGACCTCGAAGCGGGACGTTTCTTCACAAACACCGAGGATCAACACGCCGCGGTGGTAACGGTGATCGGGTCGGATGTCCGCGACGAGCTGTTCGGCAAGATCGACCCGATCGGACGCACGATTCTGGTCGCCAACCAGCCCATGCGCGTCATCGGTCTCCTTCGCAAGCAGGGCACAATTCTCGGCCGCAGTCAGGACTCGGTTCTGTACACGCCGCTGTCCACGTTCCGCAAGCAGTTCGGCACGCGGCGCAGCATCGACCTCTTCGTCCGCTCCGCGGGCGGAGTGCCGGGAATGGAGAAGTCGATGGATGACGTCCGGGTGATTCTGCGGGCGCGCCGGCGAACGGCCTTCCGAGCGGTCGATCCGTTCTCGATGGTCACCGCCGAGGCGCTGCAGAACGTCTGGAAGGGCATCACCTCGGGCGCGTTCGCGCTGATGATTCTCATCTCCGGGATCTCGCTGGTCGTCGGCGGCATCGTGATCATGAACATCATGCTGGTCTCGGTCGTGGAGCGCACGCGTGAGATCGGCATCCGCCGCGCTCTCGGAGCGACGCGAAAGAAGATCCAGATGCAGTTTCTAACCGAGTCCATTCTCCTGGCGCTCGGCGGGGGCCTCATCGGTGTGCTCCTCGGTTTGGCCATCAGCCAGGCCATCAACGCCTTCTTCCTGCCGACGCTGGTGACACCGCAGCTCGTGATCATGGGATTGCTCGTGGCCGTACTCACGGGGATGGCCGCGGGATATTTCCCGGCCCGCCGCGCGGCCGGCCTGGCACCGGTGGAGGCTCTCCGCTATGAATAGCCTGATCGCTCTCCGCGAGAACATCCGCTTCGCGCGCGGCGCACTGACCGCGCACAAACTCCGATCCTCCCTCACCGTCCTGGGCATCGTCATCGGGGTGACGACGGTCATCGCCATGGTGTCGATCATCCAGGGGTTCAACAACAACGTCATCGGCGCGTTCCAGTCGTTCGGCTCGACGCTCGTACAGTTCCAGAAGTTCGATCCGCAGTTCGGACCGGGCAACGGCAACCAGCAGCAGCAGAACCGCAAGAACCTCACGTACGAGGATGCCCTGGCCATCAAGGCGCTCTGCCCGTCGATGGCGGCGGTGTCGGCCGAGCGCTACTGGTTCGCCGGCGGCGGACCGAACGGCGGACCGGGTGCGCCGGACGTCGTCTACAAGTCGAAGGAGGCCACGCCCGACACGATGGGAGGCGTGACGCCGGATTATCCGGCCGCCAATCACCACTTCATCGGCGAAGGGCGATTCATCAACGAAGGCGACATACGCCACAGCGGCAACGTCGTGGTCATCGGCTATTCGATTCAGGAGACGCTCTTTCCGCGCGTCGACGCCATCGGCAAGGAGGTCACGCTCTCCGGCCGCAAATACACGGTCATCGGCGTCATGGAGCGGCAGGGACCGTCGAACTTCTTCGAGTCGGTCGACTCACATCTCTACCTGCCGCTCACCACGTTCGACCGCGACTTTCCATGGATCAAGAAGAATCAGGGTGTGAACATCGCCACGATTCCGCGCCGGCCCGAGCTCGTGAACCAGATCATCGAGGAAGGCACGGCCGTCCTGCGGACGCGCCGCAAAGTGCCCTTCAACAAGCCGAACGATTTCGGGATGCTCACGCCCGACAAGCTCATCGGCAACTTCCGCGCGATCACCGGCGGGATCACGCTGGCCATGGTCTTCATCTCGTCGATCGCGCTTCTGGTCGGCGGCGTCGGGGTGATGAACATCATGCTCGTCTCGGTGACCGAGCGCACCCGTGAGATCGGCGTGCGCAAAGCGATCGGCGCGGTGCGCCGCGACATCGTCACGCAGTTTCTGACCGAGGCCATGACGCTTTCCGCTCTGGGCGGAGCGATCGGCGTGGCCGTGGGTCTGCTCATCGCTCTGGTGGCCCGTAAGGTCACGCCGCTACCGACGGCGACACCGCTGTGGTCGGTTGTCGTCGGTCTCGCCGTTTCGATCTCAATCGGGCTCTTCTTTGGGATCTATCCGGCCTGGAAAGCGGCCAAGCTCGATCCGATCGACGCGCTGCGCTACGAGTAGGCGCCCAACGCTTTTTTGTGCACGCCTGTTGCTCTGAGGCTCATCCGGAGGGTAATAAACCGTGAAGCGTTACTTTCATTACTACGCATTCGTTGTCCTCGTAGTGTTCCTGACCGGCTGCGGAACCGGCGGCATCGGCAGCGGCAGCTCGGTCACTCTCGATCAGGAGTGGCAGCTCGGCGATCAGATGGCCGCGCAGGTCGCGCAGCAGATGCGCGTCGGCACCGACCCCTACATCACGAGCGTCGGCGAGCGCCTGCACGCGCAGACGCCTCTGGCCAACCGCCCGTTCCACTTCTACGTCGTCGACGACCCGTCGGTAAACGCCTTTGCCATTCCGGGTGGCCACGTCTACGTGAACCGCGGCCTGATCGCTCAGGCTGACAAGGTGGACATGCTCGCCGGCGTCATGGCCCACGAGATCAGTCACGTCGTGGCGCGCCACGTCATCAAGCAGGCCGAGCAGCAGCAGACCATCGGCGCGATCGGAAGCATCCTTCTCGGTCAGAACCCGAACGCCCTGGCCGTACTCGTGGCCAACATCGCTGCCGGCGGCGCCATGGCTCGATTCAGCCGGTCCGATGAGAAGCAGGCCGACGACATGGGACTCGATCTCATGAACCGCGGCGGTTACGACCCGCACGGCATGCTGGACATGTTCCAGAAGCTGCTCGCGCTCGATCAGGGCGGAACGAGCGCCATCGGCAAGTTCTTTCAGGACCATCCCGGCACGACGGACCGCATCAACGACATCTCCAACCGCATCGCCAAGATGGGGCGGACCAACGGAATCGTCGACGATCCCGCGTACCACTCTGCGAAACAGCGTCTCGGCGTCTAGAACGAAACGAGGAGCCCGATTGCACCGGCGGTGGCAATCACCGCCGGCTCGGGCGTTCTGGTCCGGCCTACGACAGCCAGTGCGGCCGCAGCGATGAGATAGCGTTGCTTGTGCGACAGGATCGGAGTAGCAACGGGAGATGAAGAACATACGGATGTCGTTGCTGGTGTTCGCGGTGGCGTGCAGCACGTCACGGAGCCACCGGCAGTAGCAGGTCCGAAGCTCGCACCGGTCGATGAGGCTTCGTCCGATCCGTCGCTGGTGCGATTCCGCTCCGATCTGCTGGGCGCGGTGATGCGTCATGACACCGCGGCGCTCATCGCGGCGGTGGACCCGAATATCCGGACGACGTTCGGGGAAAGCGGCGGAGTCAGAGACTCTCGACGGCAATGGAAGCTCGACGATCCTGGCTCGCCCATCTGGAAGGAGCTCGAGCAGGTTCTCTCGCTCGGCGGATCGTTCAATCGCCGCGCCTCCCAGCCGCAATTCTGGGCTCCCTACGTGTACAGCGCGTGGCCGGATTCGGAGGACGCCTTCCAGTCGCTGGCGATCATCGCCGCCGGAGTTCCCCTGCACGAACGGCCGGACACCTCGTCGCCGGCGATGGCGATGCTGTCGTTCGACATCGTGAAGCGCGGTCAGACCTCATCGGTTTCCGGATGGACGAATGTCCAGACCGCCGACGGGCGCGCCGGCTGGGTGAGTTCGGAATTCGTGCGAAGCCCGATCGGGTATCGGGCCAGCTTCGTCCGAAGCGCCGGCCGGTGGAGGATGAACGCGCTCGTCGCCGGCGACTAGTGCTTCTTGCCGGGTGCCGAGCCGTGAGCGCCTGGTTCGTTCGTGGCCTTGGCCGCTTTCGAGGCGGCGCCGACATCGGCGGTGCCGGCGGTCGAGGTCGTCGCCGTCGTCCCGGACGTATCCGTGGACGTCGGAACGGTCGATGTGGTCACGTCGCCTCCGCCGCCGACATACCTCGTATCGGTGGCACCGGCTTGCGTGAGAGCGACGTCGGTCGTCGTCGTCGCGTTCTCACGGTTCGAGCCCTCCTCGCGTTTGCACGAGACTGCCAGGCAAACCAGCGCGGCGAGCAAAAGGGACAGGATCTTGGCGCGTGCGTTCATGCAGCAGTTCCTCCGCCTCGATGTCAGGCCCAGAATATCGCGAGTGGCTTTCTGTCCATGAGAAGAATGGCGAGCACAGAGCAAGCCAAAGCCCTGCGGGTGGTTGTGGTCCCTCGCCTCTAACCGCGTAGAATCGCGGCATGCCCGACCCGCGTGTCACCCTCGTCGAGGTCACCCGTGTGACCGGAAGCGACAGTTCGCGAGAAGAGGACGCGGTGGTCGTCGAGGAGCCGCTGGAGATCCGCGCGGGCTGGAGCGCCAGCGGCGAGCCCAGGGAGAAGAGCATCTCCGTCACCATGCGTACGCCGGGCGACGATGCCGACCTGGCGGCGGGATTTCTCTTCACGGAAGGACTGATCCATTCCGCGGACGATATCGAGTCCCTGCGCCACTGGTCCTCGCCGAATGTGATCCGCGTGGCGCTGCATCACGGAGCACGAATCGATGCCAGCAAACTGGATCGCCACTTCTATACGACCTCGAGCTGCGGCGTGTGCGGCAAGACTTCGATCGAATCGTTGCGTGTGGCCACGCAGTCGGCACCGCGGCGGAGTCATCCCGTCACAGCCGCGCTCATTCACCAGCTCCCGGCAGCTCTGCAGCAGCACCAGGGTGCCTTTCACGCCACCGGCGGCCTCCATGCGGCCGCATTGTTCGACTTCACCGCAGCAGTGGTGCGGTCGCGCGAAGACATCGGACGTCACAACGCGGTGGACAAGGTCATCGGCTCGCTGTTCCTGGAGCGGCGGACGCCGCTCTCCGACACCATCCTCATGGTCAGCAGCCGGGGAAGCTTCGAGATCGTGCAGAAAGCCATCGTGGCCGGGATTCCGGTGGTGGCCTCGGTCGGCGCGCCCTCCACCCTGGCCATCGACCTGGCATCCGAGTTTCACGTCACGCTTCTCGGATTCGTGCGCAACGAGCGATTCAACGTCTATGCGGGAGAAGTGCAATGAAGTTTGAGCTCTTCGCCGACACGTACGCGACGGAGCGGCTGAAGACTCTGTCCGTCTGGTCCGCGTTCGTCGATGCCGACCTGGAGTTCCGCCCCGCTGCGCGCATCCGTACGCCGCACGAGCACATGGTTCATCAGTGTGTCAGCGAGGACAACTGGATGAAGAGCATGCTGTCGATCGACAGCGGGATGCCGCCGCTGCCGGCCGTGGAGTCGCGGCTCGAGTTCCTGAGGCACTACGCCGCGGTATCGCAGCAGCGCCTGGCGCTGCTCCGCGAGAAAGCGGAGGAGTGGTTTGAAGAGAGCACCATCTTCTTCGACACGCCGCGTACGCGCGGCTGGATCCTGCTGCGACGGCTCACCCACTCCGCGCATCATCGCGCCCAGCTCACCGTCTACCTCCGTCTGCTCGGCCGGCCCGTGTATTCGACGTACGGGCCGTCGGCGGACACGGGCGGACTGCCCGCCAATCAGGCGCCCACGATTTATCGCTACAGCGACGTCGACGATCTGCTCGAGGCCGAGTCCGAAGGTGGACGCTATCCGGAGCTGCCCGGTCCGGGCGGGAAGAGCTCGACCGAACGTCCCAGCGCGGCGGCGATGCGCCGCTCGCTCGAGCGCGTCACGATTCACACCCGTGAGAACGGGTTGATCCAGGCCGCGTGGCGCGCCAGCGTGGACTCCTCGCAGGGGAGCGGCTCGATCACACTCATCGACACCGGCTACTACCGTGGCGAAGGCATTTTCATCGGGCTCAGCCAGGCCGACCTGGCCGCCGAATACGCGCGCCTCAATCCTCCGCCAGCCGAGCAAAGCGTCGATTTCCAGCAACTGGGCTAATCCGGCGGCTTCGCTCCCTCCAGCACGCTGCATTCTTCCGGCGTCAGCGTCGCCTCCGCGGCCGGATAGTAGACCCGCTGCATCTCCGTTTCGTGAGCGCTCAGGCGACGATCGAGATTCTCGACGTAGCCGGTGAGATCGGTGAGCCGGATCTTCTCCCGGATCTGCTGCAGGAGAAACCGCGTCAGCTCGCGGATCTGCACGTACTCCAGGCGGAGCTCCCGCTTGACGTCGCGTCCCGGAATCTGCGCGCGCAAAAGCGCGGGCATGAGCGCTTCCTCCTCTGCCTCCGTCCAGCGGCGGAACGTCCTCTCGAAATCGTCGAGCGCCACCTCGGCCGCCGTGGCGTTCTCGCGGCGGAAGGCAATGCGGAAATCGTCGTAGCGGCTGCGCAGGGCGCGTTGGGCGACAAGGAGATTCATGGGATGGATGGACTTCCCCTCCTGCGGCCTCGGGCGCGACCGATGACGTTACAGCCCCGCCAGTCCCGGCTCGATCCTCGTGTAGCCCTCCTCGGCGGCCCAGAGATCCATGGCGATCGAGAGAAGGTCGTCGACGATCGGAACCGGACGCCCGTCCTTTGTCAGATCGATCGACTTGACGTAGCGCCGGCAGGTCTCGCACGCCTCGATGCGCACGAGCGGATAGACATCGCTCTGAAAGACCGGCAGCTTCGCCGGCTCCTGCTCTTCGCAGGACGGACAGAGGATGCGGTTGAACTGCCAGTCGAGCGCACAGAGCGCGCACGAGAGAAAGCGGAACCCGCTGTCCGCGTCATGCTCCGGCTTGCGCGCGCTGATCCACGGCGCCCCGCCGCAGAACGGACAGTGACCGGGATTGTGAAGGCGGTCCGGCGATACGTTGCGCGCCCGGAGCGTCTCCACGTAGGGCTGCAGCATGGCCCGCGAGAGAAAATCCTGCCGCGCATCCCCGCTCCAGTACACGAGCAATCGCGTCCGCGCCGTCTCCTCGTCGTCGTGGAGACGCTTGTCGGCTTCGATCGCCAGCAGTTCCGGGCCGTGCTCCGCGGCGACGCGCAGAACGGGCTGCAGCGAAAGCGCGTGCACGTCCTCGCTCAAGCGGCCGGTGAGCGATTTCGGCATCCCCAGACCCGCCTGGGCATCGCACAGCCGCCTGGCGAACTCGAGCGGCTCGCGCGCGGCATCCGCCGAAGACGCGAGCAGCGCGGCACGTGCGCCGCGCTGCTCGAACGAGGTCGCCGAGGTCGCGATCAATCCTTGCGGTTCTCCGTGTTCGAAATCTGGCGCAGCCATCCCGGATGATGCAGCCGCGCCCAGGTACGTGTGACCGTGCCGCGCGTCATCGAGCGGAACGTGCCCGGCTCCGCCGCGGTGCCGAGGTAGATATGAAAGATGATGCCGATGAGGAAGAAGATGAACGTGATGTCATGCAGCAGATACGAGAGCTCGCGGACGATCGGCGGGAACCACTCCGGGAACCACATGATGATTCCCGAGAGCAGCAGCCCCACCGACCCCAGCGTTACCGCGTAGAAAAACATCTTCTGTCCCGGGTTGTACTTGCCGCCGGCGACGGCCCGGTCGTCCTCGTAGCGCATGTAGGCCCACAGTTTCGAGGGACGCCACCACACTCCCTTCTCGTCGTCGGCGATCTTCATGTCTCCCAGCCAGTGGAAGAACTGCACGATCGAGAGAATGAAGAACGCCGAGCCCGCGTACGGATGGATGATGCGGGCGCTTTCCAGTCCGCCCACGAGCGCGGCCATCCATCCGAAGAACGGCATCCAGATCGGCATTCCGCTGAAGAGCGAGACGAAGAACGTCAGCGCCACGGACCAGTGAATCCATCGCGAGAGCCGCCGGTGGCGGACGATCTCGCCTTCGACGATCACATTCTCGCGATTGCGAGCGGCAATGATCGGAGCATCGACATGCTGGACGGTCATGCTCTCCTCCCTTCATCGCGGTGGCCCGGTTCGGCGGCGCTGCCTGGAACTTCCTTCGGTCCATATTGCGTGTAGTGCGCGAAGACGCCGATCACGGCGAACGCCGCGGCGATGGCGCCGAGCGGACGCACGACCTGCTTCCAGAGGCGCACGCCCCACGGCACGTGCGGATCGACGGGCAGGTCGTACCATTCCGGATGTCCGTAGCCGAGGACCGTGACCACGCCGGTGCCGCCGACGCCTTCGGGGTTGTAGAGCATGGCCTCCTTGAACCCGAGGTCCTTGAGCTGGGCGACGCGGGCGTTGCCGAGAGCGACCATGCTCTCCTTCGTTCCGAAGGTCAGGCAACCGGTCGGACACGCTTTGATGCAGGCCGGCTCCAGACCGACTTCGACGCGGTCGACGCAGAGCGTGCACTTGGCCATCTTGCCGGTCTTCGCGCTGAACTTCGGCACGTCGAACGGGCAGCCGGTCGCGCAGTAGCCGCAGCCGATGCACTTCGTGGCGTCGACGTCGACGATACCGTTCGCGTACTGCACGATGGCACCGGGGGCCGGACACGCTTCGAGACAACCGGGCTCAGCGCAGTGCATGCACTGGTCCTTGCGCATGAGCCACATGGGGCCGCCGTCATCCGCGGTCCGCTCGTTGAACCGGATGAGGTTCCAGAAGTCGGCGTCGAGCCGCGGCAGCGTCTGATACGTCCCGTCCTGCACCGTGTTCACGACGCGCAGGTCGTTCCATTCCTGGCACGCGGCCTCGCAGGCCTTGCACCCGATGCAGGTGGTGGTGTCGATGTACTTGGAGACCGTCGGCTTGGCGCGGAGCCCGGTGGTGCGGCCGAACGGCGAGGCGGAGGCGCGGTCGATTTCCAGCGGTTGAGTGGTCATCGCTGCCTCCTCACGCCTTTTCCAGCTTCACGAGGAACGTTTTGTATTCGGGCGTCCACGTGTTGGGATCGCCGACCGACGCCGTGAGGAAGTTCGCCAGGGGTCCGGTGTGACCTTCGTCGGCCATGAAGCCCCAGTGCAGAGGGAAGCCGATGTGCCAGACAGCTTTCCCATCGGCTTTCAGCGACGGCAGCCGTTTGGTGACCATGGCCACGCCCTCGATCGAGCCGCGCGCGGAAGTCACTTTCACATTCGAGCCGTTGGCGATGCCCTTCTCCTTCGCCAGCGCTTCGGGGATCTCGACGAAGAACCCCGGCTGGAGCTCGTTGAGCACGCCGTCGCGGTGATGCTTGGTCCAGTAGTGGTACATCTCGGTGAGGCGGTAGGTGGTGCAGGCGATGGGGAAATCCTCCCGCTTGCCGAGGGAATCCTTGTCGGAGGAGAACTTGAGAGCGCTGGGATTCGACGTGACGCTCGGATGCAGGACGTTGTCGACGACGGCTTCGACGGCCTCGTAGTGCTCGGGGAACGGACCGTCGGCCAGCGTCGGCGCGTAGAGTCGCCCCACACCTTCTGGCAGCATGATGAACGCGCCATACGTGCCGGGCGGTGCGTCCGGCTTCATGTCCGGAACATCGCCCACCCACTTCTGCCCATTCCACTTGATGCCCACGCGCGTCGGATCCCACGGTTTTCCCTGCGCGTCGGCCGAGGCGCGGTTGTACATGACGCGGCGGTTGGCCGGCCAGGAGAATCCCCAGTTGTGAAACATGCCCAGCCCGGTCGGATCGGCGGTGCTGCGGCGCTGGGCCAGGTTGCCCGCTTCGGTGTAGACGCCGGAGTGCAGCCAGTTGCCGCACATCGTCGAGCCGTCATCCATCAACTGTCCGAAGCCGTCGATCTGCTGTCCGGCCGTCTTGAGCATCCTGGTCGGATCTTTCGGATCCTTGAGGTCGGCCAACGCTTTCCCGTTCATCTCCTTGAGCACTTCGGCGAGATCGGGACTGACCGGATTCGTATACGGCCAGATGATGTTGAGGACCTGCTCGGGAACGGCGCCGGATTCCTTGCGATAGAGGTTCTGCACCGCCAGGAAGATGCGCGAGATGATCTCCTGATCGGTCTTGGCGTTGCCGGGCGGATCGATGGCCTTCCACTTCCACTGCAGCCATCGCGCGGAGTTCGTGAAGGTCCCGTCCTTCTCCGCGAATCCCGACGCCGGCAGCAGGTAAACCTCGGTCTCGATCTGCGAGGCGGGTGCTCCGCCGTATTCCTTCGGCGCTTTCCAGAAGCTGGCCGTCTCGATCTCGAAGTTCTCGACGACCACCATCCACTTCAGCTTCGACAAGGCCGCGATCATCTTCTTGACGTTCGGCCCCAGTCCGACGGGGTTCATGCCGAACGTGATGAAGCCTTCCGGCCCGGGTTCCTTGCCGCCGGCGCGCATCGACGAGCCGCGGTACATGTCGTCGAAGATGTACATCCACGAGTAGTTGCCATCGACTTTGGGCAGCCACGCGTAACCGAAGTCATTGTCTTTCGTCGCCGCGTCTCCGTAGGCCGACTTGAGCAGCGAGACCATGAACTTCGGGTAGTTGACCCAGTAGTTCATCGACGCCCAGGCCTGTTTGTTCAGCGGCATTGCCACCGCTGCCTCGTAATACTGAGCGAGCGTCTGGTACTGGCCCTGGGGCGTCTTCAGGTAGCCCGGGAGAATCTCGAACGTTCCGGCCGTGTCGGTGGCGCCCTGGATGTTCGAGTGCCCGCGGAACGCGTTGACTCCGCCTCCAGGACGGCCCACGTTGCCCAGGAGCAACTGGAGCATCGCCGCCGTGCGAATCATCTGTACGCCGACGGAGTGCTGCGTCCAGCCGAGTGCATAAGTGACCGTGCCGACGCGTTCGGCGTTGCCGGTCGAGGTGACCATCTCCGCAACCTTGAGGAACTTGTCCTTGGGTGTGCCGCAGATGCGCTCGACCATCTCCGGCGTGTAACGGTCGACGTGCTTCTTCAGAAGCTGGAGGACGCATTGCGGGTTCTGCATCGTGGGATCGACGCCGTACGCCTGCGTTTTGGCGTCGGGCTCGTAGCCCCACTGGTCCTTCTTGTACTGCTTCGTGGCCGGATCCCATCCGGCGAAGAGCCCGTCATTGAATGAATAGGTGTTCTTCACGAGGAACGGAGCGTTCGTGTGAATCTTGACGTATTCCTCGTGATAGCGGCCGGTGCTGAGCGCGTAGCGGATGATGCCGCTGAGGAACGCCACGTCGGTGCCGGGACGGATGGGTGCGTAGTAGTCGGCCACGGCGGCCGTACGCGTGAAGCGCGGATCGACGACGACGATCTTCGCGCCACGCGTGCGGCGTGCCTCGATGAACCACTTGAAGCCGACCGGGTGATTCTCGGCGGGGTTTCCGCCCATGGCCAGGATGATGTCGGCATTCTTGATGTCGACCCAGCCGTTCGTCATCGCGCCACGACCAAAGCTTGCGGCCAAACTGGCCACAGTGGGGCCGTGTCAGACCCGGGCCTGGGAATCCCGGTAGGTCACCCCCAGGCCGCTGATCATCTTCCACTGCAGGAAATTGAACTCGTTCGTGTCGGTGCAGCCGCCGATCATGGCGATGCCGGGATTGCGGTTGACCACTTCGCCTTTGGCATTGCGCGCCACAAAGCAGCGATCGCGCGTGGTCTTGATGTGGCGGGCGATGCCGGCCACGGCCTCGTCCCAGGAGATCTCCTCCCAGTGATCGGAGCCGGCGCGGCGAATCTTCGGTGAGGTCAGGCGATTCTTGTTGGTGATGTCATCCTTGACCGTGATGCCCTTCGGGCAGAGGCTGCCGCGGCTGATGGGATGATCGGGATCGCCCTCGACGTGCACGACCGATGGGGCCGTATTCTTCGAGCGGTCGCCCAGCGTGTGGATGATCATGCCGCAGGACACCGCGCAATAGGGACAGATGCTGCGTGTCTCGGTGGTGCGGGCCATCTTCAGCGCGCGCACCTCTGCCTTCGCCTTCGACAGATCGAAACCCAGCGCGACCGCTCCACCAACGGTCGTTGCCTTCAGGAAACCACGGCGAGAGAGTTCCATGGGACGCCTCCTGTGCCGGTAATCGATGGGTGTGGGTGGTGTGTGTGAGTAGAACGATGCTCCCGAATGGAAAGCAAAGTCAAGCGGGCCATCCGCTCGATCTTCGCGGCACTTCGGCCCGCTCGGCGAAAGCGGCGAACGCCGGATACGGCTGGCAGCCGCTCAACCCGATCCGGCCGATGACGAACGTCGGAATGCCTTCGACGCCGATGCCATTCGCTTCCTCGCGGATCTCGTCGATGCGGTGGAGATATCGAGGATCGTCCTTCGAACGATCGACCGCATCGTCGGACATCCCGGAATCGGCGGCGATTCGCCGCAGATCGTCGTCGTCCTCGAGGTTCATCCCGTCACGCCAGTGCCCGTCCATGGCCCGGGCGCGATATTCATCGAGCCTCCCCTGCTCTCTGGCCACCTCGGCGAGAGCGAGGGCACGCCGCGTGTTGGGGATGCGCTCGCGCTGCTGAAAGTCGTCGATGCCGAATTCCGCGGCGAACGACTTCATGTACGCCGCCATTTGCGCGACACGCTGCGGCGGAAGGTATTCGTCGAGCCTCATCCCGCCCGGCGGGGTTTCGGGATGGAGCTCGAAACCGCGCCAGTCGAGCTGAAGGTCGTATTCGTCGAGCAGCCTGACCAGACTGCTTCGCTCTGCGATATAGCAGAACGGTCAGACGAAATCGGAATAGAGGCGCATCTGCACGCTGGAAGGGTGGTGCAGAACGCGCGCCCGCGCGCGCCGGAGATGCCCTTTCCGCAGTTCTCTGGATATCGGCCGGCAGTTGTGTTTTGATCGTCGGCACGTATGAAGGTCGCTGCCGGGATGACCGTCGGTGAGCTGATCCAGAACGTTCCCGCCGCCGAGATCGTGTTCGAGATCCTGCGCATCGACTCCTGCTGCAGGCGTGAGCGCCCGCTGGCGGATGCCAGCGCCGCGGCCGGATTCGATGTCGATGAGGTCATCCAGCTGATACAGGCGCTGCCGCTCGACTCATCCGCGCATCCGGCCAGGCCGGGGGCTGAAGCGGGACTGGGCGAGATCACCGCGCAGATCAGGGATCAGTACCATCGCCGGGCCCGGGCCTTCCTGGTGATGCTCACGCGCACGGCGCGCGCTCTCAGTGGAAGCCACGGGCAAGCCTTCAAGGAGCTCTGGCAGGTACGCGCTCAGATCGAGCGCCTGGCCCGCGACCTGGTGCCGCACATGGGCATGGAGGAGAAGTACCTGTTCCCTTACATCGAATCGCTGGCCGGGGGCAAAGCCGACCGCGAGATCGTCGTCCCCCTGACCGGCCGGGTCGAATATCCGCTGCAGTTCATCCGGCACGATCACGAGGAAGACATGCAGATGATCGCGGCTCTGCGCGAAATGACGCACGACTTCACGCCTCCCGATCGGGCCTGCGCGGCATTCTCGTCGTTCTACGGAATGCTGCGCGACTTCGCCGCCGAGCTCGACGAGCACATCCACCTCGAGAACGACGTGCTGTTCCGGCGTGCTGTGGAGACGGAGAAAGAGATCTTTCACCGGCGCTCGGTGTAGGTGCCTCGTGTAGGTGCCGGCTTCAGCCGGCACTCCCGCGGAATCAGAAGGAGGACAGGCGAATCCTCGCCTGCCCTCCCTTGCACTGATCAGAACTTGAAGCCCACCGAGAGACGGTACGTACGCGGGGTCTGGTAATCGGTGGTGTTGAGCCCCTTGCCGAAGTTGGCGCCCTTGCGGAAGTTCGCGCCCATCGACTTGCACGTCGCCGATGCCGTTCCCTGGGGACACTCCTTCGGAGTCTCCGTGAACGGGTTGAACGTGAAGAACGATCCCGAGTTGTACGCGGTGGTCACCGACGTATTGCCGTTGACCTGCGCGTGCTCGTTGAAGGCGTTGACGATGTCCGCTTCGACGAACATGGCCAGACGGGAGATGGGAACGTTGTAGTTCAGGCCGATGTCCGTGGCCGTGACGTTGTCCCAGTGGTATGCGCCGCGCTTCGAGAAGTAGTAGTTGAAGCCACCGGACGACACGTTCGAGCCGAGCACATAACCGGGATCGGTCACGCCGCTGGCGACCGGATCGACGGCACCCACTGCCGAATACGGCGTGCCGGAATCGTAGCGCTCGAGAACGCTCACATTGAAGCGTCCGATCGGCGACGGCAGATCATACGTGGCCCACGCGCGGACTTTGTGACGCTGATCCTGCGGGAGCAGTCCGACCGGATTGTTGTTCGCGAAGTTCGCGATCTCAGGATAGTAGTTGTTGCCGATCTCAGGAACGGGACCGGAACCCCGCGTCTCGCCGATGTTGTTGCCGGTCAGCCTCGACCAGGTGTAATTGGCCGCGACATCGAGGCGCGACGTCAGCTTGTAGCCGCCCTGGAAGACATACGCGCGGTACTTGCGCTGGAGATCATTGCCGTTCGTGATGAAGCCGCGATCGACCGTGGCGCCGACGAGCGGATCGAAGACCGTGCCGGTGCTGAGGTTCAGAACGTTCTCGTAGAAGTCGGTCCACTTGCGGTCCTGAACGTCGACGCGGACGAAGCCGGCGCGTCCGACCTGGGCGGAGGCGCCCAGTGCCACCTCTTTGACTCCGGGCGATTTCAACGTGCCCTGGATCTGCGTGGCGATGCCGTTCTGTCCGCCGTTGAGCAGATAGCCGCCCGGCGTGCCGAAGAACTTGCGGTTGTCGGAGCCGCCGGTGCTGAGGAACCAGCCCATCACCTGCTGCACCAGTTCCGCATGCGACACATCCGTGACCTGGGGGCCCGCGTACAGCCAGTAGAGGAGCGACGGTTGACCCGCCGGCGACGAGGCGTCGCCGATGTTGCCGGCCTGCACCTTCGAGACGTATTCGCTGTAGCTGGCATTGAGACGGAGGCGTCCGTTGCCCTGAACGTCATACGTGATGCCGAGACGCGGGCTGAGCTTGGAGTCCTTGGCGACAACTTTGCCGACGCTGTCGACACCGTGATTCTTGTCGTAGCGCGCACCGAGATTCAGGTTGATATGGCTGTTGAGGTCCCAGCGGTCGTTGATGAAGAGACCGGTGCTGGCCAGGTCGCTGGCGCGGCCCTTCTCAACGATCGGCCACCACAGAATCAGCGCCGATCCCGGGGAAACCGACTCGAGCACCTGGCCGTTTACGATGGCCGGCGAGCTCGGGTCGAGCTGATAAATCATGTAGTCGCTGCCCGACTGATGGTTGTTCGCGAGAATCGAGTCGGCGTAATGCTCGATGCCGGCGACGATGTTGTGTGTGCCGCCGCCCTGCGTGGAGAGGAAGTAGTGCGGCTTGAGGCCGTACGTCGTCGATTTGCGTACTTCCGTTCCGCAGGTCGCGCAGAACTGGCTGCCGCCCGTGAACGTTCCGTCCACTCCGCTCCGTGTGGGCGTGGAGAGCGGGTCGAGGATACCGCCCGAGATGCCGCCGGAGTGCTCGAACTTGATGTCGCTCTTCGAGGCGAAACCTTCGAGCAGGAAGCTGTTCGTGATGATGCCGTTGTAGCTGCCGCTGTAGAGATCCTGCGGCTGCGCTTCCGGCTGGGACAGCGTCTCCGGAGTCCAGCAGGCCGTGGCCAGGCAACGATCGTTGATCTTGTTCGTGAGTCTCAGCATCGAGCCGACGAGCGAATGCTTCGGCGTGAGCTGGCCGGTGACCTTCCCTTCGATGCGGTCCTGCTTGGCCACGGTGGTGTAGGGGTTTGTGGTGTTCTGGAAGAAGAACTGCGTGCTGCGGTCCTGATAGCGGCCGGCCGCGAAGAACCACAGACGGTCGGTGATGATCTTGCCGCCCAGCGTTCCCTCGTAGGTCTGGGACAGTTTGTCGAGGAGATTCTCACCGAGCGGTGTGCTGCTCGCCCAGGACGGATTGGTGAGACTGTCGCGCAGCGAGCCGGTGAAGACGTTGCCGCCCGACTTGGAGATGGCATTGACGACGCCGCCGGTGAAGCGGCCGTATTCCGCGGAGATCGCGCCGCTCTCCACGGTCGTCTCCTGCAGCGCGTCCTCGATGAAGAGATCGAGCGGCTGACCGCGCAGGACTTCATTGACGGGCGTACCGTTGATGTAGAACGCGCTGTCGAACGATGCCGCGCCGGCGATCGTGGTCGCTCCGCCCGGTCCGTTCTGATTCGTGTTCGGCGTGAGCGTGACCGTCGAGACCAGCGTCCGCAGAATGGGCAGGTTCTCCACCGTCTGCGCCGACACGTTCGTCTCGATCGTGGGGGTCTCCACGACCGACGGCGTGTTCGCCGTGACGGTGATGGTCTCGGCGACCGACGATAACTTCATCGCCGCGTCAGCACGAGTGGTGCCGGCCAGCGTGACATTCACGCGGCGCGTCACGGTCTGAAGACCTTCGAGCGTGAACTCAACCGTGTAGTCGCCCGGCGGCAGTGCCGGAATGCTGAAGCTGCCGTTCACATCTGTGTCAGTACTGCGCGTTCCCTGTAACGACGGTGACGAAGCGGTGACGCGGACACCCGGTAGTGGCGAGCCGTCCTGCGTCACTGTTCCGGACAGCTGTCCGGTCTGCGTCTGCGCGATCAATGGAATGGTCGCCAGAAGCGCGAGTGAAAACAGCACACGTCTTAAGGATCGAATCCAATTCATATGTATGTCTTCCTCCACTGTGAATGTGGAGGTTCACCGCAATCGCTCTGCCGCACATCGCACTGCCCGATCGATGTGGGACGACGAACTTCTGCGATGACACAAGACATGCGACAACGTGTACGAAGCACGCATCCTGCTGGACGAAGCATGCGCAACAGCGAGCGCCGCATCAGGGCGCGGTTTCAAAAATCCAGATTGCTGATCCAACGCATTGACGCACTGCCCGATTCGAGGAGTGTGGCCCGCGAAAATGCTGGGACGCTCCCAATACGGCGGTGCTGCAGCGGCGGCTAAGCGTGTCCGAAGTCGACGATCGGTGAACAGCGCTTCGCTTTTCGGCGCTGTGGTGTGAACGGCACGAAACGGTATCGTGGCGAAAGTGTCTGCGCCGCGATCCCAGGACAAGTCCGCCTCACCGCAGGTGATTGCGCGAGCGTGCGCTGACGGTCAGGGAATCTCAGCGCTCACTCGATTGTGAGCAGCTGCTCGATCCTGTCTTTGACCGCGGCCGGCACATCCACCGTGCTGCCGTTCGACAGAACAACCGCGTAGCGGCCGCGGCCTTCGCGCCGGATCTCCACGACATGATCGAGATTGACGATCGTCGATCGCTGCACGCGCAGGAATCCATGCTGCGCCAGACGGCGCTCCAACGACACGAGCACTTCGCGCACGGTGAAGTTTTCCGTGGTCATGAAGACTTCGCTGTAGTTGCGGCGCGCCTGGATCCAGATCACGTCCTCGAGGCGTGGAAAGAACGTCGTGTCGCCGGAGCGGAACGCGCAGCGCACACGGCGCCCTTCAGGAAGATAAATCCTCGGCGCAAACGTCTTGACGTTGTCATGCGCAGAGCGTCTGGCGCTGGCGATCAGGCCCGCTGCCTTTTCGGTCATCTCGACCATGACCCAATTCTGAGCGTCCGCGTTCGCGAGGGAGTGACAACATTCGTGAACGAGTGGAACGGACCGTTACATTTCGGTCGCTGAACCGGAACGGTCTGTTTCTGCTAATGAAGGAAAGCCGACGTCGACAGCCAGTTCTTGTCGGGGTAGTAGGCGAAGATCGGACTTCCGCCGCGCACGGTGTTGATGATCTTCTGCGCGATCTCCGAACGCACGGCCGGACATCCCCAACTTCGCCCCAGCCGTCCCAGCGCCTTGATCGCTTCGCGGCTGACGTAGTACGCACCGTGCATCACGATGGCGCGGTCCCAGGCCATGTCGTTGATGCCTTCTTCCAGTCCGCGCAGCCGGAGCGAGTAGCCGTTGTTGCCGACGTAGGTGTCGGCCGTGACGTAGAGTCCGAGGCTGCTGGCCAGACTGCCGGAGCTGTTGGAGAAGTAGCTGGCGCGGTCGCCGCCGCTGTTTTTGCCGTGCGCCACGAGCTCGCGAAACAGCAACTGATGCCTGACGAGATTGAAGACGAAGAGGCGCGGCTGCGACGACGGCAGCGAGTAGTCGATGACCGTGAGCAGATCGCGCCGCTTCACCAGACCGCGGCTCTCCGCGCAGGTCGCCGCGTTCAGTGCCATCCTGAGGACCTTCGGATCGAGTCCCGGCGCCTGCTCGTGCAGCGACGAAACGAGCGTGTCCGGCGCGGCCGCGGTGCACGAAGCGGCAAGCGGGGGCACCGCCAGGAGTAGCGACAGAGCGAGCGGCAGGGAGAAACGCTTCATATATAAGGATGCGCCGCGCGGGGACCGCCCGCGCGGCGCATCAAGGGTAACAAAACGCTGGGACGAATGTGTGATCTACCGCACGCCCTCAGTATCGCCCGCTCCGGACGCTGGCCACCTGGCCGACGGCGAAGAGATTGCCCCGCAGCCACTGGCCGGACAGTTCGACGTAGTCGCCACGCCGCAGGTCGCGTGCATCGACCCGGCCGTACCGGTTCGCGCCGCGCATGTCGGCCTGGATGAGACGGCCGCTGGCATCGTCGCGCAGCCACAGAACACCCGAGCGATAGTCGACGCGGTCGACGACGCCACGGACATAGCCATTGCTGTAGCCGTAGGAAGAATCACCCGGCCAGTTCACTGCGTCGACGTAGATCTGCCCGCCACGGAACACGCCGCCAAGGCTGATCGAGACGCCGATGCCGAAGTTGCGGCCGCGGCTGCGGACGTACGACTCGGGTACCCAGAACGACCGGCTGTCGCGGTCGAGACGGACGCGATAGCCGCCGTTCTCGTGCGACATCGAGCTGACGCGCCCCTGCATGCTGACGCGCTCGCTGGCGCGGGTGGCGCTTGAAGCAGCCGCCTGACGATCGTTGTTGTTGTAGCCGGAGTTGGTACGGTTGCCGCCGCGATTGTTGCGTGCGTCGGCGCGAACCTGGCTGGTGCGGTTCGAGCCGTTGTCGCGCTGCAAGTTGCCCCGCGTCTGCGCCACCGCCGGCATCGCCAGAATCAGCGTGAGCGCCCCCACTCCCGCTGCCTTGCTTACCCACCGATTGGTCTTCATGTTGGTCTCCTTGAACGACACACATAGATACAAAACCGGGAGGCGCGTTCTTTCGCTACGCGCACGAAGCGCACGCGCGCGTAACGAACTGCACTTTTGCGCTAAAATCCGCCGATCCCGATGACCAACCTCCAGGCAGCCGCGAACGCGGCCCGAATATCTCTCTGCACGCTCGTCCTGCTGATCGGGTTGCCGGCCTTCGGCCAGACCCTCACGGTCTACGACGATGCGCTGCTGAACGGCTTCGCCGACTACTCCTACAACACCCCTCCCGGATCGAGCGACTTCGCCTCCACCGCTCAGGTGCACAGCGGCACGAAGTCGATCGCCTTCACCGGCAACAACTACGGAGCAGTGGCGTTCGCACACCCGGGCGGCACGTTCCTGACCGCGCAATATCCGGTCCTCGATTTCTGGATCCATGGCGGTACCGCCGGCGGCCAGATCATCTACTTGCAGATGTACAACGGCGGGCCCGTGGTCGGAAGCACGGCCATCACCTCGTACGTGACCGGCGGCGCAGGCATCGTGGCCAGCGCGTGGCGCGAAGTCACGATTCCGCTGACCGCCGCGCTCGGCTACAGCGGCGCGTTCGATCGCCTCGACCTGCAGAGTGAAAGTGCGGGACAGCAGGGCACGGTCTACCTCGATGACGTCACCCTCGGCCAGGTGGCGGCGCAGGCGGTGGCCCCGATGGCCATCGCGCATGACGCGACCGTAGCCTCGATGGTGAGCGACCAGTTCACCTGGACCGACAGCGCCGGCAAGCTCCGAGTGGCCGTGCTCGCGCACAACAACAACGGAGCCGGACCTGGCGGAGCACAAGGTGGCACGCTGCGCGAATTCCGCTACCAGCTTCCCAACGGCGCCACCCGCATCGCCACCGTGACCACGTACGGCAACAGCGGCTATACGGGTTTCGGGTACGTGGTCGCGCATGCGCACAACTCCGCCTGCATCGGCGACGATTCACCGCTCGGCGGCTTCGTCGCCGGCCAGTGGCAACGGGTCTTCGAAGGGCGGCACCACGCCATCTTTCGGTTCACGCAGGACTATCCGCGAAACTGCGCGTACTCCGGCGGGGCAGTGGCCCGGACGATCCCCGTGGTCATGGACTGGATCTTCTCCACCGGCCGCGACAATCCGATCTACGCGATCACCTGGAACATCGATCTGGCCACGCCGGCCGTGAGTGCGGGAACGCTGTTCGACGACTCGCGTGCGCCGTATGGCGAGTTGAACATCGACGGGCAGGGCGCCGCGGACATCGACGGCGTGGCCTGGGGCGATCGCTACAAGTTCACCTCCACGAGTGCCCCGGTCACGCTCAGCAGCTCATGGACCTGGAACGTGCCGAACACGGTGCCTTACGTGAAGGAGTGGATCGCCGGCCCGCTCAACGGCAGCAACTATCTCGACGCCACGATGGGTCTCGTGCAGACGCAGACGATGACCCAGCAGGATGCCGCCGGGGCGCGCGACGCGTTCTATCACGACGTCACTCCGTTCTGGGGCCACACCTCGGCCGAGGGCAATGCCGGCGGCGCCTACTCGATGCCGTATCAGAACGAGTGGCCCTATCAGGCAAACGCCGACTCCATCGGCGTCGGCATCTCCAACAACAACGCCCGCCTGACCTGGCGGACGCAGTTTGGATTCATCGGCCAGGCCACGTACGACCCGAACGACGGCGTCGTCGGCAGTGCCCCCGGCTATCCGAATAAGAGCTACTCGACCTACGTCGTCCTGGAAACGAACACGGCTCAGCCGGTCGAAGCACAGGTCACCCAGGTCGAAACGATTCAGAACATGACGCTGACCGCCGCAACCGGCAGTGTCGTGACGACCGGACCGGCGGGGGTGACTCGCGTCGCCACCGTGACGTATCAGCCGCCCGGCTACAACCACGTCTATGGAGCGCTCGCGTTCGGAGCGGCAGGCAATCAACTCGACGCAAACATCGCTCTGAGCGCCGGCACGCTGAAGAAGCCACTGATCATCATCAGCAACTTCACGAGTGGTTCGTATCCGACGTTGAAGCTGGCCGGAGCAACCCTCACCGCGGATGTCGATTACTTCGCATCATTACGCGGGGTCGCCAGCGAACTGTGGATCACGCTCAACCGCGATCTCTCCGGCAATACCAATCATCTCGAGATCCTCTCCGCAGGCGGCAGCGTTCCGCCCGCACCGACAGGCGTGTCGGCGTCCGCGATCACTACGACCCGCATCGATGTCTCGTGGACCGCGGTGGGAGGGGCGGCCTCCTACCAGGTCGACCGCAGGGCGCCCGCTGATGTCTTCACGCAGATCGGAACGCCGGCAGGCAATTCGTACTCCGACACGATCGCCGCTCCCAACACCGCGTACGTCTATCGCGTGCGCGCCGTGAACGGCTCGGGACCCTCCGCCAACAGCGCCGTGGATCTCGCCACCACGATCTTCTTCACCAACACACCGCTCACGGGCGTCGCCGTGAAAGCGCTGCACCTGGCGGAGCTGCGCGCTGCCGTGGACGCTGTCCGTTCGCTCGCGGCCACAGGAGCGGGTGGCTACACCGACGCCGCCAATGCCGGCCTGATCATCAAAGCCGTGCACATCACCCAGTTGCGCACGGCGCTCGACACCGCGCGCGCCGCACTCACTCTGCCGGCGGCGGCATACACAGACGGCGCCCTGGCCGGTGTGCCCATCAAAGCGGTTCACTTCCAGGAACTCCGCAACGCCGTGCAATGACATGAGAGCCCGCCTGCTCATCGCCCTTCTGTTCGTCGCCGCCGCTGCCTCCGCGGCCGACCGCCTCCCCTTCGATCCGGTGGCCACCTTCTCGATCCTCGGATTCGATCCGAAGACGGGCGAAGTCGGCGCGGCCGTGCAGTCGCGCGTCTTCTCCGTCGGCAACGGCGTGCTCTGGGCCGAGGCCGGAACGGGAGTCGTGGCCACGCAGGCCATCGTCGACGTCTCCTACGGTCCCGAGGGACTGGCGCTGCTGCGCGCGGGACTGACACCGGCCGCGGCCGTGAAAGCGATCTGGGACAGCGACCCCGACCCGCGGCCGAAGGATTGGACGAAGTTCGGACGGCAGTTCGCGATCATGGACGGGCACGGAAACTACGCCGCGTACACCGGACCGAAAGCGAGCACCTGGGCAGGCAACAAGGGCGGCCGGTTCTGCACCGCCCAGGGAAACATCCTGGCCGGCCCGCAGGTCGTCGACGGCATGATCGAAGCGTTCGAGAAAACCGAAGGACATCTCTCCTACCGCCTGCTGGCGGCGCTGGATGCCGGTCAGAAAGCGGGAGGCGACACGCGAGGCATGCAGTCCGCGGCGATGATCATCGTGAAGAAAGACGGCGGCGTCTGGCTGCACAACGACGTCGTTGTGCGACTGCAGGTGGACGACAACGCCGAGCCGCTCAAGGAGCTGCGCCGCCTCGTGGACATCGCCGCCCGACAGCGCGATCGCAATCGCGACTAGAGGAGTCTCACGATTTGCGGGCGCGGCCGGCCTTTGCGATCAGCTTGCGCATCGGCCCGGCGACCCGCTCCGCCATCAACTGATAGCCCCTGGCATTGGGGTGGATCTCGTCGCTCTTCAGAGACGGATCGGTGAGGATGCCGCGCAGCACGCCGGCGACGAGCAGGCATCCCTGGTCGCGGGCCACGCGCTCGTACATCTGGCCGTAATCGCTGTTGAGACTCGGAAACTTGAATCCCAGCAGCACCACCATGGCACCGGCGCTCTGGATCCTGGCGTTGATCGTCCGAAGATTCGCTTCCGTCACGCTGATGGGCACTCCGCGCAGATAGTCGTTGCCGCCGAGCCCGACGATGACGATGCGGGGATCGTGAGAGAGGACGTCCGGATCCAGCCTCGCCAGCGCCGCCTCGGTGGTGTCGCCGCTCACGCCGGCGTTCAGGACCGTCGTTCCCAGGACCACAGTGAGCCGCGACGGGTAGTCCTCTCCGGAGTCCGCTCCATAGCCGGCGGTCAGGGAGTCGCCGAAAGCGAGAATGTTCGCTCCGGGCGAGCCGAGATTCCTGACCTTCGCGTAGGGAGAGGGCCACAGAAACCAGACGGCCAGGATGGCCAGCACTGCGGCTGCCGCGATTCGCAAATGCTGCTTTTTCACGATGGACGTCTCATCCTACATCGATAGAATGGCCCGGCGATGCGACCGCTGCGACTGCTCGCCCTCTGTCTTCTGGTTTCCTGCGCCACGGCAGGTCCATCCCGCCCGACGCTGCGCGTACTGGTCTACAACATCCACGCCGGACGCGACGCCGCGGGCGTTCTGAACATCGATCGGGTAGCGAAGATCGTGGAGAAGACCAGGGCCGACATCGTGCTGCTGCAGGAAGTCGACCGCAACACCACCCGCTCCGGCAACGCCGACCACTTCGTGATGCTCAAGCACCTCACGAACTTCGACGGAGCGTTCGGGAAGTCGCTCGACTACCAGGGCGGCGACTACGGAATCGCCATCCTTTCGCGCTGGCCGATCACGGCGCAGCGCGTCATCCCGTATCAGCCCGATCCGCAAGCGCCTCCGGGCCCGTCGTTCGAGCCGCGCATCGCCCTGGCCGTGGAGGTCCTGACGCCCCACGGTTCCGTGCACATCATCGACACGCACCTCGACTCCTCGCCGGAAGACACGTACCGGCGGCCGGAAGCGACACAACTGGCCGCGACGATTCAAGCCGAGGCGCCGCAGATCGCCGGCGGCGACTTCAATTCCACGCCCGACAGCGCCGTGCACGCCACGCTACAGAGCGCGGGAGTCCGCGACGCCTGGCTCGACTGCGGCGCGGGCCCGGGCCTCACCTATCCCGCCGACAAGCCGGCCAAGCGGATCGACGACCTCTACATCGCGAGCGAATGGACGTGCTCCGCGGCGCAGGTCGTCAAAACGCAGGCATCCGACCACCGGCCGGTTCTGTTCACGCTCTATCGAAAGACACCGTGACCGCACGCGTGCGTCAACGGCTGCTGCGGCGCTCCAGTTCGGCCTCGACCTCGCTCCACTCGATGCCTTCGTTCGTCAGGAGCGCCATCAGGTGAAAGACGAGATCGGCTGACTCGGCCACCACACGTTCGCGCCCTTCTCCGCCGAGGACGGCGACGATGACCTCGCTGGCCTCTTCCCCGATTTTCTGAGCGATGGCGTTGCGGCCTTTCTCGAAGAGCGACGCCGAGTACGAGTCCGGCGGCCGGTCCGCGAAGCGCCGGCGGAGCGTTGCCTGGAGTTTCTCCAGCGGCAGGGCCGGCACGCCGTCGAAGCACGACTGCGCTCCCGTGTGACAGGCCGGACCGCGCGGGATGACCGAGATCACCAGCGCGTCGTCGTCGCAGTCATGGGCGATGTGCACGACGCGCTGGGTGTTGCCGGACGTGGCGCCTTTGTGCCACAGCTCGTTGCGGCTGCGGCTCCAGAACCACGTCTCGCCGCTCTCGATCGTCTCCCGCAGCGATTCCTCGCTGACGTAAGCGAGCGTGAGAATCGCGCCTGAGCGCGCGTCGCGGACGATGGCCGGAGTCAGCTTCATCGGACCGGAATCCCCTGTGTGCTGAGAAATGATTTCACCTCCCCGATCGAAATGCGACGGTCATGAAACAGCGAGGCAGCCAGCACGGCGCGCGCACCCCCCGTCTCCACGGCATCGCGAAAATCCTCGGGCGAGCCCGCCCCGCCCGACGCGATCACGGAGATGCGCACGCTGCCCGTGACCGCCCGCAGCAATTCCAGATCGAACCCGGAATTCGTTCCATCGCGATCCACCGACGTCAACAGAATCTCCCCCGCCCCCAGCTCCTCGGCGCGCCGGCACCAGTCCACCACATCGAGCAGAGCCGATTCCTTCCCGCTGCGCACCATCACCTTGCCGTCTCTGGCGTCGCACGAGAGCACGACCGCCTGCACGCCGAATTCGCGCGCGCACGCGGCGATGAGCCCCGGATCGCGAACGGCCGCGGTGTTGATGGCCACGCGGTCGGCACCGGCGCGGAGCGCGGCACGAAAGTCGTCGACGCTGCGAATACCGCCGCCGACCGTGAGCGGAATGTAGAGCGCGGCGGCGACATCGCGCACGGTGGCCAGCGCCGTCTGGCGGTTCGCGTTCGTCGCCGAAACGTCGAGGATGACGATCTCGTCCGCCCCCTCCGCTTCGTAGCGCTTCGCGCATTCGACGGGATCGCCGCTGTCGCGCAGATCGGCGAAGTTCACACCCTTGACCACCCGGCCATCGCGAACGTCGAGACACGGGATCACGCGCACCGGAATCGTGTCGGCGCTGCGCAGCCGCGCCGCCGCCTCGCCCACACGGATCGTTCCGTCGAGCAGAGCCTTCCCGACGACGCAGCCGCTCACATTCGGCAGGCGAGCGAGCGAAACGAGATCGCTTAGAGAGGCAACACCGCCCGAGGCGATCACGCGCATGGAGGTCGCGCTCATGAGCCGGCGGTAGAGCGCGAACGACGGTCCTCGCAGAACACCGTCACGCGAGATGTCCGTGACCAGGATCTCGCCGCATCCCAGCTCCTCGAGCCGCGACAGCACCTCGGCCATCGACGCGGTGGCGTCACGCTGCCATCCGCTGACGCGCACGATCCCGTCGCGAACATCGACCGCGGGAATCACGCGGGCCGCTCCAAACTCGCCGAGCAGCGCCCGGAGGAGATCCGGCGACTCGGCCGCGGCCGTGCCGACGACGATGCGCTCGGCACCGCAGCCGAACCACGTGCGCGCCGCATCGACGCTGCGGATCCCGCCGCCGACCTGCACGCGCAGATCGTTCGCGCTCAGTTCGCGCACCAGCCTCGTCTCCACCGGCGCCCCTCCGCGCGAGGCTTCGAGGTCGACGACGTGCAACCGGGAACCGGAAGGCACATCGAGACGCTTCAGCACGGCGGAAGGCTCGCCGTAGGTCGTGACCTCGTCGAAGTCGCCCCGCCGCAGCCGCACGGCATTGCCGCCGAGCAGATCGATCGCCGGAATCAGTTCCATGCCACGAAGTTCCTCAGCAGCCGCAGGCCGGCGGCCGACGACTTCTCCGGATGGAACTGCACGCCGAATACGCGTCCGCTGTGAACCGCGGCGGTGAAGGAGCCGTCGTATTCGGCACGGGCGATCTCGTCGGGCGCGTTCACCGCCGCGTACGAATTGACGAAGTAGAACGAGGTGCCGGCGGGAACGCCGGCGAACAGCGGGTTCTCATCGAAGTCGACGCGGTTCCAGCCGATCTGGGGCACGGGAAGCACGCCGTCGTACGGACGGACCTCGCCGCGCAGGAGAGCCAGTCCGGCCGTCTCTCCCATCTCATGCGACACATCGAACAGAAGCTGATGCCCGACGCAGATGCCGAGGAGCGAGGCGCCGCGGTCGACGGCGCCGCGGAGGGCGTCGTCGATGGCGCGATTGCGCAGCCAGCGCCGCGCCGCCGCAAAACTTCCAACGCCGGGGAGGACGATCCTCCTGGCATCGCCGATGACCTCGGGCTCTGCTGTGATGCGAAGGTCGGCGCCGGACGCGCGCAACGCGCGGGCGATGTTGGCCACGTTCGCGTAGGGCGAGTCGACCAGCGTCACCTCCGTCACAACACGCCCTTCGTGCTCGGGACGTCGCCGCCGATGACCTGCTTGGCATCGCGCAGTGCCAGCGCGAACGCCTTGAAGATCGCCTCGGCGGCATGGTGACCGTTCCGCCCGCGAATCAGATCGACGTGGATGTTGCACGCGCACTTGTTCGCGAAAGACTTGAAGAACTCCTCCACGAGCGCGAACGGAAAATCCTTGTGGATGAGCAGCATCTCCCGATCGATGGGCACCTCGAACACGAGGTACGGCCTCCCCGCGAAGTCGACGACCACGCGCGCCAGGGCCTCGTCGAGCGGAACGTGCGCCGACCCGAAGCGCCGGATCCCTGTTTTCGGACCGAGAGCTTTTGCGAACGCTTCGCCGAGAACCAGCCCGGTGTCTTCGACGGTGTGGTGATAGTCGATGAAGGTATCGCCCGACGCCGTGATGTCGAGATCGACGCGCCCGTGACGGGCGATGACGTCCAGCATGTGCGACAGGAAACCGATCGGGGTCTCGATCCGCGATTGCATGCCGTCCCCGTCGAGATCGACCGTGGCGCAAACCTTCGTCTCCTTGGTGATCCGTTCGACCGTGGCGCTTCTCACAAAGCCTCCCTGAGTGCGTCGAGAAACGCGTCGTTCTGTTCAGGCGACCCGATCGAGACGCGCAGACAATTCTTCAGGCGCGGATACGCGGAGACATCGCGTACGAGAACGCGCCGCGCCAGCAGCGCCTCGAACATGCGCCGGGCGTCCGGCGTGCGGAAGGCGATGAAGTTCGCCGACGTCGGGAACGGAGTGATGCCGGGGATGGCACGCATCGCCTCCAGGACCCGCCGGCGTTCGGCGATGATCGAGGCGACGTGAGCATCGCGCAGCTCCCGGTTCCCGAGCGCGATCGTGGCGATCGCCTCGCTGATGATGTTCAGCGAATACGGCAGCTTCACCTTGCGGATCTCGCGGCAGTTCTCGGCCGTCGACTCCAGCCATCCGACGCGCAGCGACGCCAGTCCGAACGCCTTCGAGAACGTGCGGAACGTCACGAGGTTGGAGCACAGCGCCGGCTCTCCGGCCGGGCCCCCCTCCTCGAAATCGCAATACGCGCGGTCGAACAACACCATCGCACCGCTTCGCAAAAGCCGGTCGAGGCCATTCTCCGGCAGCACGCCGCCGGTGGGATTGTTCGGCGAGCAGAGAATCGACACCGGGTTCTGGTGCGCCGCGATAACGGCGAGCATCTCGTCGACCGGCAGCAGACCCGAATCGGGATCGAAATCGACCGGCAGGGCCAGCCCGCCGGAGATCGTGATCAGCTTCTCGTACAACGCGAACGCCGGCCGCGGAAACACGACCGGAGTCCCCGGCCCGACGAACGTTCCGACCGCGGCGGCGAGCAGCTCGTTCGAACCGTTGCCGGCCAGAATGTTCCCGGCCGTCAGCCCTTCGGCCGAGGCGATCGCTTCCCGCAGCGCCAGCGACTCGAAATCGGGATAGAGGTTCCATGGGCGATCGAGCACGCGCGCCAGGGCCTCCTCTTTCAACTCACGCGGAAAATCGTACGGAGACTCGTTCTGGTTGAGCTTCACGTCGGCTTCGCGCAGATCGAGCGTGTAAGCGGTCATCGCGGCCACAGCGCTGCGGCTCATGCCAGGCTCCTCTGCGCCAGCGAACGCGCGTGCAGCGGCAGCCCCTCGAACTCCGCCAGAAGCTGTGCCAGCGGCGCCACCGCCGCAAGGGCCTCTTCGGACATCGAGATGATGTTCGAACGCTTCACGAAATCGTAGACGCCGAGCGGTGACGCGAAGCGGGCGCTGCCACCGGTCGGGAGAACGTGGTTCGGTCCGGCGATATAGTCGCCGGCCGCGACCGGCGACGACGGTCCGCAGAACACGGCGCCGCAATTCTCCGCCTTCTGGGCGAGATCCTTCGCATCGCTCGTCTGGATCGAAAGGTGCTCGGGAGCGATGCGGTTGGCGATGGCGATGGCCTCATCCGCCGTGTCGACAATGAGATTGACCGTCGCCTGCGGGAGATCGACACCGCGGCCGATCCAGATGCAGATCACGGCCGAGTCGGGTCCATGCTCCGCCTGCGCCGCGAGATCCGCGGCCACGAAGTCGATGTTCGCTGTCTCGCCGGCGATCACGACGAGCTCGGTCGGTCCCGCCAGCATGTCGATGCCGGTGACGCCGGCGAGACGCGCCTTCGCGGCGGTCACATACTGATTGCCGGGACCGACGATCTTGTCGACGCGCTCGAGCGACTGCGTTCCCAGGGCCAGCGCGGCCACACCTGCCGCGCCCCCGGCCCGATAGATCTCGTTGATGCCAAGTTGGTGGCACACGTAATGGAACTCGTCGCGACCGGCGGCGGCCGGTGTGGTTGCGGCGACGATCTGCGACACGCCGGCGATGCCCGCCGGCACCGCGGTCATGATGAGCGTCGACAGATACACCGCCCGTCCGCCGGGAACGTATACGCCCACGCGGCGCAGCGGCCTCACGCGATGCGTCGCCTCGGTTCCGGCGTAGCGCCAGGTGTAGCTCGCCGGCATCTGTTGCCGGTGAAACAGCTGGACGCGAACGATGGCCGTGTCGATGGCGTCGGCGAGAGCAGGATCGACTCTCACGTCGCGCGGCGCCACCTTGATCGGATCGACCTTGACGCCGTCGAAGCGCTCGATCTGCTCGCGCACGAAATCGTCGCCGCGCGCGCGCACGCCGGCAATGGCCTCGTCAGCGACGCGCAAGGCGTCGGTGACGCTCGCTTCGCGGCGCTGCTCCACATCGCGAAGAGCACTACGGCCTTCGTCGGAGTCAGCCTTGTACAGTGACATCGAGACTCTCCTCCATCCGCGCCGACAGCTCGCGGATCCGTTTCATCTGTCTTCGATAGGAATCGCGGCCGACGATCAGCCGCGGAGCGATGTCCAGAACGTGTTCCGTTTCCACGAGGCCGTTGGCGCGAATCGTCTCGCCGGTCTGGACCAGGTCGATCACGTGCGACGTCAGCCTGAGCACCGCTGCCAGCTCCACCGATCCACCGAGCGGAACGATCTCGGCATGGGAACCGCGGCGATCGAGAAACTGCCGGGCCATACGGGGATACTTCGTGGCCACCGTCGAGCGGTCGCCGAGCGGCGCGGCCTCCTGGTTCGCGATCAGCGACATGCGGCAGCGCCCGAACGGAAACTCCAGCAGCGAGTACGCCGTGGAGTCGTGCTCGAGGATCTGATCGAGGCCGGCCACGCCGGCATCGGCAGCGCCGTGCTCGACGTAGACGGGCACGTCGCAGTCCTTGACGAAGATCCATTCGATGTCGTCGATCGTGAAGACGAGCCTGCGCGACCGGAGTTCGTCGGGCGAAGGAATGCGGCAGCCGGCGGCGGCGAACGCGCCCAGCACGTCGTCCTGCAGGCGTCCTTTGGGAACAGCGATGCGTAAGGGGTCAGTCGAGATCATCGATGGTGAACGTGAAGCCGACCGCCGGCGCGGCCGCTCCAAGCCTTTCGTAGAGGTCGTCGTAGCGTCCGCCCTGCGCGATTTTCGAGCGCGCCGGGCCGGCGTAAACGGCGAAGCGGATTCCCGTGTAATAGGTCGGGCCGTCGTCGGCGTCGCCGAGGTGCAGGACGAAGCGGGAGTCGAGCAACGAGGAGATCGTGGCCAGACGCTCGGCAGCCGCGGGCGCGAAGCTCCGAACGTCGTCGATCGTGGCCGTGCCGCCGAGGAGTCGATCGGCCAGCGGATCGGACGATGACTTCTTGCTGACCAGCGCTTCGCGGAGCGCCGGCGACGCGCTGGCCAGCGCATTCATCACGCGCGCATCGGTGTAGACGATGGTGGCGTCGCCGGCCAGGTCCGCCGCCAACCTGAGGACCGCCACGTCCGCGGCGATGGAGTCGTCGCCGACGATCTCCGCGCCGATCTGAAACATCTCCCGGCTCGCTCCGAGCCGCGAGCGTTCGCAGCGGATCACATCGCCGCGATAGAAAACGCGCAGAGGCAATCGCTCGCTGTCGATCACGGGCGCGAGCGCGCGGGCGACCATGGGCGTGAAGTCGGCGCGAAGCGAAACGAGCTCACCGTCGCGATCGACGAAGCGGTAGGCGCGCTTCGCGGACGCGCTCGAGGCCACCGCGGCGTACGCGTCGACGTAGTCGAGCACGGGCAGGATGATCTCGGCGAAGCCCGCGGCTTCCAGCGCACCGGCGAAGCGGCGTTCCACGCGCTTGCGCCGCGCCGCGGCCTCGATGAGCAGCGGCCGCACTCCGGTGGGATATCGAATCTGTCGAACCATCAAAAAAACCCCTTCCCCGGGTGGAGAAGAGGTTCTGGAGAGTTCTGATGATTCTTCGCTCCGCGGCGCCCCTTCTCGACTTCGGGGCGCTTTGCACAAGGCACCCCTACATCACGTGATGGTGATGGTGATGGTGGTGGTGGCGATGAGCGAGTGTGGACTTCATAGGCGTTGCGGACTGTAAAGACACCGGACAGCGATGTCAAATTTCCACGAGATCGCCGGGCCTGATGACTCCCGCTGAATGGCGTGAGTCTTCATTCGCGTGTCCGCGACAGCGACCAAACGCGCTCAATGATCTCTAGTTTTCGGCGGCGACGAATCGTTGGGAGCATGGCGGCCTGAAGACGTGTGACCTGCTCGACTTTCTCTGGCAGGCTCATCTTCGTGCGCGCTTCGCGCATCTCGCGCTTACCTTCGCGTAGCTGGTGGACGGCGTTGGGGACGCGATCCGGTTTCATTGTTCAGGCAGCTCCAGGTTATACCGCTCCAGCAGGACACTCAGCAAGCGCCGGTCCACATTCCCCTCGTCCAGCAGGCCGCCCACGCGAGCAAGGCGCTTGTGAGTTCTCGCGCCAGGCTCAAGGTACATTGCAATCAGGTACTCCGGCGTGATTACCCGCACTGGCTGGCCGTCATAGTCCAACTCCACCGCTTTCGCGACAGCCTCGGAGGCCAGTTCGTACGCAGGAATCAACTGAACGGGAATCCCAGCGATCAGGATGTGCTCGGCGACCTAAGGATAGCCACGGGATTTCGCCCACCGATCTATCGGTCCAAGATCGGTGAGCATTCCCGGTGACCCCAACAATACGAAAACGTCGAGATCGAACGTTGCGGTCGGCTCACTCCAGAAGGCATACGCCATCGCGCCGCCTACGGCGTATTCCGTAATGATCCCTTCGCTCTTCAGGAGCGTGAACCGCGGCAAGCGCGGCACCGAAGTTATCCACGGCGCAGCAGGATACCGAAGTGCATGTGTCTTCGATATCACTTCAAGCCGATCCCCTGCCCGAGATCGCCGGGCCTGGCGGGCTACGGCTTATGGAGTCGCGGCCGGCTTCACCGGAGCGAGCTCCGTATGCACGCTCTTGACCCCGTCGATCCTGCGGAGAATGGCCACGGCGCGGTCTCCCTGGATGTCCTGGCGGACGTGGCCCGTGAGCGAGACCACGCCGGCGATGGACCGGATCTGAAAATCGCAGCCTTCCAGTTCGCTGGCCATGTCCAGCTCGCGGGCGCCATGGCGTTCGATGGCGCTGTCGGCGAGGCCCGGTACGATCTCGATCAGGTTCGCTACGCGCTCATAGCCAAGGCTCTTCGCAAAACGACCGGCCTGGGCGGCCATCACGATATCGGAGGTCCTGCCGCGGATCAGGACGATGTCGCTGACTCTGTAGACCACCAGGTTTTCGACGTCGATCCCGCCGGCTCGAAACAGAACAGTCAGATTGATCGCCTCGGACTGCGCGAAGGCAGTAGAGGACAACAGAAGGCCGATCAGGATTAGCGCGCGGCGGGGCATGGTGGGTCATTCCGAACCATAGCCGTATCCGGCCGCGGAGTCTGTGCAAAAGGAGACGCCGGCTTCGCGGTCTCAGCCGGCAACCGAACTGTCAGTCGTGAAGGATCACGTTGAGGAGCGAGCTATGCACTTCCAGACCGCCGTTGTAATCGATGAACCCCAGTTTTCGAAATCGGTTCATGAAGAAATTCACGCGCGACCGCGTCGTGCCGATCATTTCGGCGAGCACTTCCTGGCTGATCTTCGGAACCACGGTTTCCGGCTCGCCTTCCTTCCCGAAGTGGGCGAGCAGCAACAGGATGCGCGCCAGCCGTTTCTCGCTGGAGTTGAAGAGCTGATCGACGAGGTCGGCCTGGATGCGTGCGTTCCGGGCCAGAAGGAAAGAGACAAAGACATCGGCAAAGGCGTGCTCCTCACGAATCACGCGGACCATCTCTTTCTTCTCGATGCGCATCAGCGTGCACCGGGTGAGCGCGGTGGCGGTGACCACGCGCAGGCGCTCGGCCACGGCGACACAGGATTCCCCGACGAAGTCCCCGGTTTCCAGCAGGGCCACGGTCGCTTCCTTGCCGGTCTGGGAGACGACGGTGAGCCTCACGTTGCCCTTGGTGACATAGAAAATGGTGTCCGCGGCATCGCCCTGGGAGAACAGAATGTCGTTCTTCTTGAAGTCGACGATCGTTCTGCCCAGTCCGGCGTCCTCGAGGAAGGCCTTGAGATCGAACGCCGGGTTTCGCTTGTTAGCTAAGCGCCTCGATACAGTAGCTGCCACGGCAATACGATAGCACTGGGCCGATCTGTTGAAAACGTCTCTTATTGAACAGATTCCTGCCTCCTCCATGAGTAGCATTCGGCCCAGGTGAGGGTCGTCCAGCCCGCACCGGAGGTCCAGGTCATGTGGTCGCTCACCATCCCCGAAACACCAGCGGAAGTTCAATCAGGACTGATAGTTCTGCGGTGCGGGATCACGCCCGTCGATGCGTTCAACAGCTCCGATGCGATGCTTTCGGTCCGGGAATCGATGAACCACGGCAAAGGGTCAGGCTCTTACCAGGCCGTGCTCATTGTTTGCGTGGCACGCAACAGTGAATGGAAGCGAACGATCACGATCTCTCCTCTGACCCGCGGAGACTAGTGCGCCACATCGACCCCAGCGAGTCGCCAGTCATGGACAGGAATTCGACGAAGCAGCCAGTGGCGTCGCTCCGACCCACTGCCGAACTGGAGGCCTCCGAGGTCCGCTACCGCCGTCTCTTCGAGACCGCGCAGGATGCCATTTTGATTCTCGACGGCGACAACGGAGCCGTCATCGACGCCAATCCCTTCGTCATCAGCCTGCTCGGCTATTCGCTCGAGGAGCTGCTGGGAAAGCAGCTTTGGGAGATCGGGCTGTTCCGCGACATCGAGGAGAGCAAAGCGGCGTTCGACCGCTTACAGAAGGACGGATACATCCGCTACGAGGATCTCCCGCTGGAAACGAAGGACGGGAGGCGCGCGGAGGTGGAGTTCGTCAGCAACGTTTACAAGGTCGAAGGCCGGAACATCGTTCAGTGCAACATCCGCGACATCACGGACCGCAAGTCGGCGGAAAAGGTGGCGCGGACGGGCGCGGATCGTTTTCGTTTCCTGGCCGAGTCGATGCCGCAGATGATCTTCACCGCCACTCCCAACGGGGATGTCGACTACTTCAACCGGCAGTGGAGCGAGTTCAGCGGGCTCTCACTCGAAGAGCTCCACACCGAAGGCTGGATGCAATGCATTCATCCCGACGACCTGGAGGGGTGCGTTCGCGACTGGAAGGACTCGCTCAGCCGGGGAGAGCCCTTCCAGTCCGAGCACCGGTTGCGGCGCGCCGATGGGATTTACCGCTGGCATCTCGACCGGGCCCGGGCCATGCGCGACACCAACGGGAACATCCTCATGTGGGTCGGGTCGAGCACGGACATCGATGAACAGAAACACATCGAAGAGAATCTCTCCCGCCTGTACACGGAAGCGGAGTCGCTCAACCGCGCCAAGGACGAATTCCTGGCCACGCTCTCGCACGAGCTGCGCACGCCGATGACCTCGATCCTCGGCTGGACGGCACTGCTGACCATGGGCAACCTCGACGAGAAGACGCGCACCGAGGGAATCGCCACGATCCATCGCAGCGCCAAGGCGCAGGCCCAGCTCATCGACGACATCCTCGACGTCTCACGCATGATCACCGGCAAGCTCCGTCTGACGATCGAGCCCGTGGACATCGAGACCATCCTGAGGGCCGCACTCACCGCCATTGCTCCGGCTGCCGAAGCCAAAGGGCTCGGGGTGGAAATACACACCGATCGGCGCCTTCAGCACATCGGCGGCGATCTGGTGCGGCTGCAGCAGGTATTCTGGAACCTCCTCTCCAACGCCGTGAAGTTCACGCCCGCCGGTGGCTGGATCGATGTACGGCTGTCCTCCACCGCATCGAACATCGTCGTGGACGTCGAGGATTCGGGAGTCGGAATCCGTCCCGAGTTCCTCCCCTACGCGTTCGACCGGTTTGCGCAGCAGGAGAGCGGCACCATGCGCCATCACGGGGGAATGGGCATCGGCTTGTCGATCGTGAAGCAGCTCGTGGAGCTGCATGGAGGCACCGTCTCGGTCACCAGCGAAGGCCAGGATCGTGGCTCGACGTTCACCGTCTCGATTCCAGGCCAGATCACGATGCCGAAGAAATCCGATCCGATCGGCCGGCGGAAGCGACGGGGCAGGCGGTTGCTCGATAAGGCACCTTCGATCAAGGGTGTCCGCGTTCTCGTCGTGGACGACGAGCCGGACTCGCAGAGGACCATCGCAGCGATCCTCCGGCAGTTTGGAGCGGTCGTCACGACGGCATTCAGTGCGGCGGAAGGGCTGGAGGTCTCGCAGCGAGACTCCTTCGATGTGCTCTTGTGCGACATCGCCATGCCCGAGGAAGACGGCTATTCGCTGATTCGCCGCATCCGCCTGCCCGCTGATGAGAAGTCACGCATTCCGGCGGTCGCGCTGACCGCGTACGGCCGTCCCTCGGAGAGAGACATCGCCCTGGCCGAAGGGTTCAACGAGTACATGAAGAAGCCGGTGGAACCGGATGAATTGACCACTCTCGTCGCGCGGGCCTTGAAGAGAAAGGCCGCGGGCTAGCGCGATCCGGCTTCTCGTGGAGAAGTGGTCTCCCGTCTCCACAGGCTCGGAGCTCCCGTCAGAATCTGACCTCCTGGCTGGCCGCATGCTCGTCGCAGTTCGTGCAGCGCCACCCGTGCCGCGTTCGCGTGAAGCCACCCAGATCCTCGTCGCGAAAGAGCATCGTCGTCACGTGGCACCACGAGCATCGCACCATGTGCGGATTGCCGAGGGCGGGGTTCTCGCGGAGGAACGCCGCCGCTTGCTCCCGCTCGCTGCCGGCGAGATCGTCGCTGCGCAGCACTCGCCCCGCGGTCTCCCGAACGACCTGCCTGTCCATAGGGTTACATCCGGCGGCGGGGGCGGGGCGCCGGAACGAGTCGCGCTTTCATGAAACGGCGCGTGGCGTAGAGGGAACCGAAGGCGCCGGCGATCGCCAGAACCGTGCTGATCGTGTATCCGCTCATCGCCGCCGAACCGACCGCGCGCGCGATGAGGACGACCACGACCGCGCCGACCGCACCGGCGATCAGGTCGATCATGATTCCCTCTTCATTCCCCTTCAGAAACTGCCCGCCAACCCACCCGGCGACGGTACCGATCACAACGATCAATAGATAAGACATGCTTTCTCTCCTTTAGAACTACGCTTGAGCGCTCAGGATCCTGTGCGCGGGAAGAACCTGCTCCCACTCCCGGGCCGCGGCGGACCGCAACACGAATTCGAACGTGTTGCTGAAGCAGCGCAACCTCAGTACTTTTCCGCCGGACACCATCTGTCCGGTCGACAACTCGCTCTCGTACTCGACCTCCTGGATCCACTGCCGGTCGACGGACGACTGACCGTTGGCACTCTCATAGATCACCGAGGAGTCGGTGAGAGCCAGGGCCACGTTGATGTGGCGGTTGCCGTCCACGAGCTCCGCGCGACTGACCAGACGCGATGAACCGCGCAGCCGCTCCGTGAATGCATCGAAACGGTCCGTTGCGAACTGCCGGAAGAGGCTGACGGCCAGAAACACCACCGCCACCGCCGGGATGAGGAACCACAACGAGGACATCGACACTCCTCCCTCGCGGGTCAGAAAACGCGACGCAATGTCACGCGGTCTCGCCGGAAAGGATCGTTTGGCTAAGAGGAAGGATTCAGAGGATCTGACTTAGTTCAGACGAACTGAAGGCCGAGGAAGGTCCTCGAGGCAGTCTCACCATACGCTGATGCCTGAAGAATGTCATGCGGACACAGCAGCGGGAGCGGCGTAGAGTGATCCCAGCCGATGATCGTCAAACGCACCGGGGATGGAGCGTTCCGCGCGGAGTTCGAAAGCGAGCAGGAGCTTCGCGACGAGCACAGCGCCAATCTCTCCATGGGCGGACTCCGGCTGCCCACGAGCGAGACGGTGGCGCCGAACACGAGCCTCACCGTGACGCTGCGAGGGCCATCGGGGGCGGAGCTCCCCGTGAAAGCGACCGTCGTGGCCCAGTTGTCCGACGGACTGGCCGTGGCCGTTGACGTGGATCCCGTCGCGATTCTCGATCGCCTGCTACCGAAAGAACAGACCGACCAGAAAACCTCCTGGGACCGCGTACGCCAGAAGTCGCAAATGGACAAGCTGATGCTGGCGGCGAGGGCAGACCGGACCGAGCGCGCCGTGCTCGTTCAGGACAACGACCCGCGCGTCCTGCTCTCCGTCCTGCGCAACCCGCGGCTCACCATCGATGAAGTCGTGCGCGTCGCCAAGTCGACGTTCCTCAACTACCAGATCGCGGACGTCATCTCGAAGACCGGAACGTGGATGGCCAGCCTCGAGGTCCGCCTGGCCCTGGTCAACAACCCGAAGACACCTCAGGCCACGGCGTTGCGCATTCTTCCCACCCTCCCCGACTCCGAGGTGCGGACGATCGCGCGAACGGGGATAAATACCGCGCTCAAGCAGGCCGCGCTCCGCCGACTGCAGGGCAAGACGTCCTGAAACCGATCGTCTCTACTTTGAGGGCCGTTTCAGTTGACAGGCGTCTACGATCTTCGTCGGATCGACGGCATCGTTGTCGACCTGCTCTTCCACGACCTTGCCTTCCTTGTCGATGAGGAACGTGGCCCGGCGCGCTGAGAGAATCGTCGCGCCGCCGATGTGGTAATCCTTCTCCAGTCCGTATTCCTTGATCGCTTTCGCATCCATGTCGCCAAGCAACGGGAAGGTGATGCCGTTCTGCATGGCGAACGCGTGATTTGCGAAGGGGCTGTCTACGCTCACACCCAGGACCTGGGTGTCTGCGCCTTCCAGTTTGCCGAGGCTGGCCTGGAAGGCTTTCATCTCCTGCGTTCAGCCTCCGGTGAATGCGAAGACGAAGAACGCCAGTGCCACCTGCTTCTTCCCTCTGAAATCATGCAGCGACACCGGCTTGACGCCCTGCCCGTCGTACGCGAGCAGCGTGAAATCCGGCGCGACATCGCCGACCTTGATCTTGAGCGGTTCCGCTTCCATTTTCTTCTCCTGCCCGAATGCGGCCGGACTGGCCAGAGAAAGCGCGATCAATAGAAGAACGCCTGCCTTGCGCAATGATGACCTCCGTAACCGCCGGAGAATGTGAACCGAAGCAGGGAATTATGCAAGCGGTCATTCCGGGCGAAGCGAGGAATGATGAGGAATGTTTACACGATGAGGCGCTTGCGCACGGCGTAGAGCACGATCTCGGCGGTGCTGTGCAGATCGAGCTTCTGCATGAGGTTGGCGCGATGCGTTTCCACGGTCGACAGACCGATATCGAGCAGCGTAGCCACTTCCTTGTTCGAACGCCCTTCGGCCAGGAGCTGCAGCACTTCTTTCTCCCGGTCGGTGAGCAACTCGTAGGAGTCCGTGAGCCCTCGCTCCTTGAGCTCGTGAATGTACTCCTCCGCCAGAAGCCTGCTGACCGCGGGACTGAAGAACGACTTGCCCGCCGCCACGGCTTGAATGGCCGGCAGAAGATCTTCGTCCGTCGCGTCTTTGAGGAGGTACGCGCGCGCGCCGGCGTCGATCGAGCGCATCACATACGACTCGTCCACGTGCATGCTCAGCATGATGGCCCGCGGCGGTGGCTGCATCTTCTGCGACCGGGCCGCCACTTCGATGCCGTTGAGCTTGGGCATGGCCACATCGAGGATGAGTAGATCGGGGTGGTGCTCCTCGCAAAGACGCAGCGCTTCCAACCCGTCCGCGGCCTCGGCCACGACCTCCACGGACGCATCGGTCTCGAGCAGCGATCGCATGCCCCGGCGCACGATGGAATGGTCATCAGCCAACAGCACTCGCAATGGAAGCCTCCTCGATCGGTATGGTAACCGGCAACGTCACGTGGAGCTCGGTTCCGCGTGGTTGCCGTCGTTGAACATGAAAGGTGCCGTGGAGCTCGCGGACCCGCTCCTCGATTCCGAGAAGCCCCACACCGCGAGATCGTCCCCGATCGATGCCGATCCCGTCGTCCGCCACGACGAGGTCGAGCGTGTTGGCCTCGTGACGGACCGAGATTTCCGCGCGGGTGGCGCGGGCATGACGCGCGCAATTGGTCAGCGCCTCCTGGACGATCCGGTAGACGCACGTTCGATACTGATCGGGAAGCGAGTCGAGCTCTCCGGTCACGGTCAGCTCCACCGGCACGCTGTACCTTCGCCGGAAGTCGCGCACGTGCCACTCCAGCGCCGGCTCCAGGCCGAAGTCGTCGAGCATGCTCGGGCGAAGACCCATCACCAGATCGCGGACGGAGCGGAGAATCGTGTCCAGCAGGTGTTTTGCCTCGCTGATGGCCTGAGCCAGTTGCACGTCCGAGACGCCGCGTGCGCGGTGGGCCCGGCCGATTTCCATCCTCAGCGCCGTGAGCATCTGGCCGACGTGATCGTGAAGCTCGCGAGTGAGCTTCTTTCGCTCTTCCTCCTGCGCCGCCACGAGCTGCTGGGAAAGGAGTCGCATCTCCTGCTCGGCCTGTTCGGCGTGCGTGCGCTGCTCGTTGGATCGCCTCTCCAACGCCCGCAGCCGGAAAACGGCCACGCCCGCCACCACGAATCCCAGCAGCAGCGTGTGCCAGAGGCTGCGGGTGAGGTCGTCGCGGAACAGCGACAGCCGCCGCGTGACCTCGGCACGCTGCGCAGCGAGATTGGCGTTGTTGAGCTGCTCGATCTCGTTCGTGATCGTCAACACCGCCTCGCGGCGCGGCAGCACTTCCCTCCGCAGAAACCTTGCGCTCCGCGCAATCTTCTCGTACGGCGTCCAGGCAAACAGCGGATCGAAGGCCTGCCAGTAATCGTCGAGCCGGGTCTCCAGGTTGTCGACGCGTGCCGCGGCGTCACGAGGCAGGAGCGCCCGCAACTCGTTGACGGTCACGGTATGGCTGTGCCGGAGCTCCTTGAGGTGCTGCCGGTACTCCGGCCCCTCCTCGCTGTCGGTGTCCAGCAGGTAATCCCTGATGTAGATACCCGACAGGTGAAGATCGGAGCGGAGACGGCGCAGCTTGGTGTCGACGTTCCGGTAGTGCGAATTCGAGGCATCGAGTTGCGCGTAGATCTCCTCGGCTTTATGCGAGGTCGAGGAGACCGACATGTAGATGAGAAGAAGGAGTCCAGCCAGCGCGGCCGCTGCGACCGGCCACGTCATGAAGAATCTGCCCCCCCACCCGGACGGAAGTCTCATGTTCACCGTCGATTGACAACAACGCGGGTCAGACCAGCACTTCCTCGCGAATCAAATGGATGAGCTCGTGGAACGACTCGACGACCGTAACGCCTTCCGGCGGAACGCGTTCGGCGCTCTTCATGAACAGTCCCCGGCCATGTTCGGACGCGAACCGCAGGGCCCCGAAATCGGTGAGATCGTCGCCGGCGTAGATCACCTGCCTGGCGGCCACGGCCCGGGCCAGCCAACGCAGCGCCTCCTCTTTGCCGCCGCCTCGGCAGCGTGCCTCCACGACGCAACGGCCTTCGATGACCTCGAGCTCGTTGCGACGGGCCCAGTCACGGAAGGAATCGGCGACAGGAGCGATGGCCTCGTACGGCACACCACGCCAATGCAGGGCGATGCCGTGTTTCTTCGATTCGAGCCGCAACCCGCTGGCGCGGATCTCATTGCTGAGTGATGGATCCATCGGAACGTCCATGGGCGGTGTATCGCGAATGACGACACCGCCCGGCCCACGGATCTCCAGTCCGTGCGACGCCACGATGTATGCGCCGGGCTCACCGACACGGGCGGTGAGATCGTCTGCATCGCGCCCGGAGATGACCGCCACCGCCAGGCCGCGCGTGTGCGCCGCCTCACCGATCAGCGCGGCAGCCCCACGCGTAATCCGGACCTCCGACGGGTCGTCGCAGATCGGCGCCAGCGTTCCGTCGAAATCGAATGCCAGGAGAGTCGTGCCGGAATTCATCCAGCGATGACCTCCGTATGTGAGCCCGCCGACGAGGCGCTTCGTTTCGGCCAGAAGCGCTTTCTGCTCTGCCTGACGTCACGCAGGTCCGTCAGCAGCTTTTCCGACCAGTCGTAAATCGAGCTGGCGGCGATCTGCGCGCGCATCGACTGCATGCGCGAGCGGCGCTCGGCGAGCGGCATGCGCACCGCCCGTAGGATGGCGTCCGCGAGTTGCTGCGTATCGTATGGATTCACGATCAGAGCGCCCTCGAGCTCCCTGGCCGCTCCGGCAAATGAGCTGAGCACGAGAACTCCATCGCAATCATCGCACGACGCGGCGTACTCCTTGGCCACCAGGTTCATCCCGTCATGCAGCGGCGTCACCAATGCGCTGTCGGCCATCGCGTAGTACTCCCGCACCTGTTCGGGGGAGAACGTGCGCATCTGCAGAATGATCGGCTGCCACGAGTCCGTGCCAAAGCGGGCGTTCACCCGCTCGACCGCTTCCTTTAGCTCGTCGGTGAACTGCTGGTACCGGCGAATGCGCGTGCGCGTCGGCGAAGCCAGTTGCACGAAGACGTACTTGTCAGCGAGCGACCGGTTCTGTTCCAGCAGCACTTCGATGGCCGCCACCCGCTCGAGCAGACCCTTGGTGTAGTCGGCGCGATCGACTCCCACGCTGACGTGAGCGTCGACCGGAATGCCCAGCGCCCGCCGCACCGCCGCGCCTTCCTCCCGCGGCGCGGCCGGGTACGGCCACTCCACGCTGATCGGATAGGTGCGCACCAGCGTCCGGTGGCCGCGATGGGTGACGGACATCTCCTCCAGATCGACGCGGCATTCCAGGTATCGCTGCAGCGTGTCGAGAAAGTTCAGACAGTACTGCTTCGTATGGAAGCCGACCACGTCGGCGCCGGTCATTCCCTCGAGCAGCGCGTCCTTCCAGGGACAGATCCCGAACACTTCGGAATTCGGCCAGGGAATGTGCCAGAACAGACTGGTGACGACGTGCGGCGCAGCATCGCGGACCATCCGCGGCACGAGCGCGAAGTGGTAATCCTGAATGAGGAGCATGGCGTCGCTCGCGGTCTCGTCCAGGGCGGCGCGGGCAAAGGTCTCGTTGACGGCCTGATAGGAGGTCCAGTCCGCGGAACGAAACGCCGGCTGCGTGTAGGCGGTGTGGCACAGCGGCCAGAGACCCTCGTTCGCGAATCCGAGGTAATACCGCTCGTAGTCGTCCATTCCGATCCACAGGCGGCGAAGCGTGTACTCCGGCGCTTCCGGAGGCACCGCCACTTTTCCGGAGCGGTCGGAACTCGCCTGGTCAGCCGAACCGCCGCCGTACGCGATCCACGTTCCACCGCAGGCGCGCAGAATCGGTTCGATGCCGGTGACCAGACCGCTGGCCGGCCGCTTGACGATGACCTCACCGTCGGCGCCATATTCGTGCGCATATGGTTCTCGATTGGCGATGACCACCAGGCCGCCGCTGGGGATCGCTCCGGCGAGGGCGCGAAGCCGCTCCGCCCCGCCAACCGCCTGGGTTTCCACCCGCAGATGTTCGACCGTATCGCGTACATCGCGGGCCAGCAGCCGCAGTTCTGCCGGAACGTTCTCCCGGCTCCCATCCGCGCGCATCTGCCGGACGATGGAGCGCGCCATGGCCTCCATGCGCCGGCTGCCGATGCGCGAGCCCGCGCGGGCCAGAACGATCAGCGCCAGCACCGCCACCTCCGCCGAGATCGCCAGGACCTGCAGCAGATGTTTGCGGCGCGTGTCCACGAAGCTTCGGTCCTGCAGCACGAACAGCGTCGAGTCGCCGATCGTATGCGCCGTCACGACCACGGAACGCTCTCCGAGCCGGGCTCGGAGAGACCTGCCGTGCGTGCGCAAGGCCGTCCGCCCCAGACCGGAGTTGCATCCGAGGTTGCGGCCGACGCCGGTGGCTGCGATGAGCGTCCGGTCCGCGGAACAGAGCGCGAGATTCGCTGCATCCTCGCTGGCGGAAAGAGAATCGAGCGCTTTCTGCATCGCCGCCGGCGACGCGCTCTGAGCGTGAGAGGCAACGGCCACTCCGATCAGGTGCGCACGACGGTTCAGATCGCGGTCGCTCCAGCGCCGCAAGGCAGCATCCGACGCGTCATAGAGAACCCCGAAGATCAGCCCGGCCGATAACAGGGCCCCCGCGCTGACGATGATGCCGTCGCGGAGCCAGGACGGGCCGACGAGCGCATTCCAGATCCGCAACGGCAGATTCGGTTGTTGACGACTCACACGCCGGCCCTCCTTTGGCCCGTGAAACTTAGAACGGGAAGCGGCTCCTGTATATCCGGTCTGCAGGGGAGGACCGGGAACAACCGAGGACACACTCCCCCCTTTACGGGATGGGAAGGGATTTCAATCCGGCTTACGGTGCCGCGCATGGCCACTCGCAAGCGACGAGCGGTGCGCATCCGTCCGAAGGCGAGCCGATCGCCCGCAGCAAGCTCTTCCAATCGCCTGGCCGTATTCACGGCGATCGATGGAACGCTGCTGCACCCAACCACGTTCGACGCGGGTGCCACCCGTCTGGTCATCGAGCGCCTGCTTGCGGCGGACGTGCCGGTCATCCCGGTTTCGGTGATGACGCTCGAGGAGATCGCCCCGATCGCGAGCGATCTCGGTCTGCGTCAGGTCATGGTGATCGAGGCTGGCGGAGCGATCGCACGATGGAACGGCGACGGATGGGACATCGAGCCCTGCGGGCCTCCGCCCGAGACACTCCTCGAAGTGGTCCGGGAGATCGAAGAGCGCGCCGGCGCGAATCTGCTGGTCTACTCGGCGCTCCCGGAAAGCGACGCGGCGCGCGTGTCCGGGCGCGACGGCGCAATGCTGCTGGCCTCGACCCACAGGCGGTTCAGCGAACCGGTGCTGATCGAGACCGGAGAGCTGCACACCATCAGGAAGGCGGCCGCGGAGATGGGCTTCTCGGTGCGCCGCGGCAGGCGCTTTCTTCATCTTTGCCGCGAGTGCGACGAAGGCGAAGCGTTCTCGCGGTTGCGCGACGAGTTGCGGTGCGACGTCACCATCGCGATCGGTGGTTCGCTGATTGACGCTGAGTTTCTCAGCCGCGCCGATATCGCCATCATCGTGCCCGGACCGGACGGCAAGCCGGACGCCGACCTGATCCGGAACGTGCCGCACGCGCGTCTGGCGCCGGCTCCCGCCCCGGATGGGTGGGCCGCGGCCGTGGAACAGGTCTGGCAGGAGCTGACGACCCGAGCGGCTGGGAATGATGCCCGGCCTTGACCGCCCGGCCGTATCCGCTTTACCGTGTGCGTCTTAATCCTCGAGTGGGAGTGGATGATGAAGACTGTGATTATTCGCGGCGCGGCCATTGCTTTCGCTGCATCTCTCGCATTCATGGCGCAGGCGTCGGAAGTGAAGACGTCCGCGTTCACGATCGAGCTGCCGGGCGACTTTGCGCCGTTTGAAAAGAAAGCAACGACGCAGACCACCGATGACGGCAAGATCGACACGACCACCTGGATCTCCAAGTCGCCCTCGACCTCGGCGGCGGTGATCGTCGCCGTCAGCACCATGCCGGCCAAGGTCAAGAATGTGGAGAAACTGTTCGACAAGACGCGCGACGCGCTCGTGTCCAGCCTTCACGCCACGCTCGAATCCGATGAAGCCTCGCCGGCCAGCACGCCCTCGCGCAAGCTCCTCCTGCACACCAACGGTGCGTTCATCCGGGCGCGGCTCGTAGCCACGAACAACAGCCTCTATCAGATCCTTTATGTGGCTCGATCAGCCGAACAGCGGGCCGACCCGAACGTCGGGATCGTGTTCGGATCGATGCAGATCCCCGAGAACATCGCCGCGAACGCACCGCTGCACTGAGCAACACTCCGCCGACGCGCCCCCGTCATTCCGAGCCGCGTTAGACGGCGAGGAATCCGGGAGGGGGGAGCGAACCGCCACCCAGGTTCCGCGCGCTCTCCGGCGCTCGAAATGACGCGTACGCTCAACGGCGCCGCCGCCCTCCACCACTCGGGCGCCTCGCCGGCGCCGGCGCCGCACCAGCGGCCGCACGCCGCTCCGCCTTCGCCGCTGCCCGGGCACGGTCTTCCGCCTTGCGCGCGCGAATCGCGGCGATGCGGTCCTTGATCGGGATCTCCAGCTTCTCCGCCGGCCTCTGCTTGTAGTCGAAGTCCGGAACGACCACCCGTGGCAGACGTTTCCCGATGGCGCGCTCGATGGCGCGAAGATCGTTCTCCTCGTCCGGCGCCACGAACGTGATGGCGTCTCCGGTCATCTCCGCGCGCGCCGTGCGGCCGACGCGATGGATGTAGTCGTCCGGCACGGCCGGAACATCGAAGTTCACGACGTGCGAGAGAGCCTCGACGTCGATGCCGCGCGCCGCGATGTCGGTGGCCACCATGATCCGGTAGCGGCCGCTCTTGAATCCCGCCAGCGCTTCGGTGCGCTGCGGCTGACTGCGGTTGCCGTGGATCCTGGCCACTTTCACCTTCGCGCGCTCGAGCTGCTCGTAGACGCGGTTGGCGCGGTGTTTGGTGCGGGTGAAGACGATGGCGTTCTGAATCTCGCCGCGCTGGAGGAGTGCCAGCAGCAGCGGCAGCTTCAGGTCCTGCGCCACCGGGAACACCGATTGGGTGATGCCCGTGGCCGGCGCCGACTTGCGCTCCACCGCGATCGTGGCCGGGTTCCTGAGCATCTCGCCCGACAACTGGATGATGGCCTGCGGCATCGTGGCCGAGAAGAACAGCGTCTGCCGCTTCGCCGGCAGATGACGCAGCACTCTGCGGATGTCGGGCAGAAAACCCATGTCCAGCATCCGGTCCGCTTCGTCGAGCACGAGGATCTCCAGGCCGGAGAGCTTCGCGTAGTCGTACTGGAAATGATCGAGCAACCGGCCCGGCGTGGCCACCAGAACGTCGACGCCGCTGCGGAAGGCATGCTCCTGCGGCCCCATGCCCACGCCGCCGTACACCGCCGCTCCCGACAACGGCGTGTGCACGGCCAGATCGCGCAGGTGCTGGTCGATCTGCGCGGCCAGCTCGCGCGTGGGAGTGAGAATCAGCGCGCGCGTGGTGCCGCGCTTCTTTCCGATGAGCTTATTGAGGATCGGCAGGAGGAACGCGGCGCTCTTGCCACTGCCGGTCATGGCGCAGGCCAGAACGTCTTTGCCGGCCATGGCCGGAGGGATGGCTTCCGTCTGAATGGGAGTGGGGCGCTGGAAGCCGAGCTCCTTGATGCCGCGCAACAGGTCAGGGTCGAGTCCGAATGAGGAAAAAGGCATGGAGGCGGATGGTCTCATATTCGCTCGGGATTGGTGGTTCGGGATTCGGTGTCCGTCGACGCGAATCTCGAATTCCGAGCGCCGATTCACGGCCTTCGTCACATCGACCTGTGAGCACTGTCATGGGTCCAAGTTCGCGTCGCGACCTACGATCCGGACGACCAATCGAGGAGGTTGCATGCCCGGTATCACCCACGCTCGCGGGCTTCAACTCGACGCGCCCGGCGTCTTCGCCTTTCGTGAGCTTCCCGTCCTCCAACCCGGTCCCGGCGACGTCGTCGTCGAGGTCGCCGGCTGCGGGCTCTGCCACACCGATCTCGGTTTCGCCTACAGCGGCGTCCTCACCCGACACCCGCTTCCCCTGGTTCTCGGCCACGAGATCTCGGGACGCGTCGTCGATGCCGGTGCGCACGCCGTCGATTGGATCGGCCGCAGCGTCATCGTCCCGGCAGTCATTCCCTGTGGAGCATGTGAGGCGTGCAAGTGCGGACGGCCGACCATCTGCCGGAAGCAGTTCATGCCCGGCAATGACGGACACGGCGGATTCGCCACGCATGTCGTCGTGCCGGCGCGAGGACTCTGCCTCGTTCCCGACTCGCTTCCGAATGGCCTGACCCTGGAGATGCTCTCGGTCGTCGCCGACGCGGTGACGACGCCGTTCGAGGCGCTGACCCGCGCCGCGGTGGGAGGGGACGACCTCGTCGTCATCGTCGGAGCGGGAGGCATCGGCGGCTTCGCCGTGCAGATCGCGGTCGCGCTCGGCGCCACGGTCGTGGCCATCGACGTCGACGAAGAGAAGCTGGCACTGGCACAGGCGCATGGCGCAACACTGACGATGCATCCGAAGCAAACCGCCCCGCGGGCGATGAAAGACTCGGTGCGCGGTCTCTCCCGCGACAGCGGGCGCGGCCACCTCGGCACGAAGATCTTCGAAATGAGCGGCACGACCGCCGGCCAACAAACCGCTTTCAATCTCCTCGACTTCGGCAGCTACCTCGGAGTGGTCGGCTATACCTCCGACAAGACCGAGCTGCGGCTTTCGAATCTGATGGCGTTCGACGCCACCGCCAGCGGCAACTGGGGTTGCGCGCCGGAACGCTATCCGGACGCCCTGGCGCTCGTGCTCCAGCGCAAAGTCCGGCTCCAGCCCTTCATCGAGATTCATCCGCTGGACGAGCTGCCGGAACTGTTCGCGGCGGCCTCGCGGCACGAGCTGCATCGTCGCGCCATCGTCACTCCCGGCGTCCCCAACTTCTCCACCCCCGTCCAGGCGCAGAACGAAAAGAGCATGGCATGACCGATCACAACCTCGTCGCCGGCTTCACGCCGAAAGAGATCGCCGTTTCCCGGCGCGCCGTACGCGATTCCCAGGGCCTTCCCGTCGAGGGTCTGCACAACGTCTGGATCACGCTCAACAACCCGGACGAGATGAACAGCTACACCACCACGATGATCAAGGAAGTGATCCTGGCCCTCCGCGAAGCGAGCAACGATCGCGCCGCCGTGGCCGTGATCCTCACCGGCGCCGGCACTGCCGCGTTCTGCGCCGGCGGCAACACGCGCGAATACGCGGAGGTGTACGCGGGACATCCCGGCGAGTACAGGCAGTACATGCGGCTCTTCAACGACATGGTCACGGCGATCCTGCATTGCGACAAGCCGGTGATCTGCCGCGTGAACGGCATGAGGGTCGGCGGTGGTCAGGAAATCGGCATGGCCTGCGATTTCTCAATCGCCAGCGATCTGGCGCTCTTCAGCCAGGCCGGCCCGAAACACGGCTCCGCGCCCGACGGTGGCAGCACCGATTTCCTCCCGCTCTTCGTCGGGATGGAGCGGGCCATGGTGAGCGCGACGCTCTGCCAGAGCTGGAGCGCCCATCGCTTTTACTGGCTCGGAGGACTGACACAGATCGTGCCGGCGCTGCGCGTCGACAACGAATGGGTGCCCAATCCGCTCGTCATCACGGACCGCCTTCTCGACTCGTACGGCCGCCTGGTGATCGGCGAGCCGAAGATCGTTTCCGAGCGCGAGGCGGGCAAGGCACTCATGGCCCGCGGCACCGTCGACCTGACGCTGCTCGATGACGCCGTCAGCGATCTGACCACGAAGCTGCTCTACACGATGCCCGACTGCCTCACCAAGACCATCGAGAGCATGCGCAAGCACAAGCTCGAGCACTGGGACCGCAATGGCGAGTCCAATCGCGCCTGGCTGTCGCTCAACATGATGACGGAAGGCAATGCCGGGTTCCGGGCCTTCCATCACGGGACCAGACAGAAGCGCGAGGTCGACTTCATCCGACTGCGCCGGCGCCTCGCGGAGGGAGCGGCGTGGAGCGAAGATCTCGTCGAAGAGATCGCGCCGTGGGCGTGCAGCACGGAGAAGGTCACGCCATGAGCGGCAAGGCGCGCGTCGAGCTGCAGAACGACGACCGCGTGGCGCGCGTCGTACTGGCCTCGCCGAAGGCCAACATCCTCGATGAGGCCATGGTCACGGAGCTGGACCAGATTTTCCGTACGTTGGAGTGGCGCCGTGACCTCTGCGCGATCGTCGTCACCAGCGACGGCCCGCACTTCAGCTTCGGCGCCAGCGTCGAAGAACATCTCCCCGGCCGCATCGAGGGCGCGCTGGCCCGTCTCGGCGGATTGCTGCGGCGGGTGGCCGCGGCACCCGCGCCGACGATCGCCGCGGTGCGCGGGCAGTGTCTCGGCGGCGGCTTCGAGCTGGCCATGGCCTGCGATCTCATCGTCGCCGAGGAGAATGCGCAGCTCGGGGTGCCCGAGATCCGCCTCGGCGTCTTTCCGCCGGCGGCGTCGGCACTGCTTCCCGTTCGTATCGGCGCCGCCCGCGCCACGTCGATGATTCTCACGGGCCGGAACTGGAGCGGCGTGCAGGCGCATCACGGCGGCCTGGTCGCCGAGCTTGCCACGGAGGGACAACTCGAGGATTCGCTCGCCGCGTTCATCGACGAGTGCTTTCTCTCCCGCTCCGCCGCGGCTCTTCACTACGCGACAAGGGCCGTGCGCAGGCAAGTTGTCCGTGCCCTGGCCGAAGATCTTCCAGCGCTCGATCGCCTCTACCTCGAAGAGCTCATGCGCGAGCCGAATGCGGCCGAGGGAATCCATGCGTTCCTCGAACGCCGCGATCCGCGCTGGAGCCGAAGCGAAGTCGGAAAATGACGCACTCACTCGAGAGCGTACTGGCACACGCGCGCTCGCTGGCGGATGACATCGAGCTGGCCGAGGTGCGGCGATGGAAAGAGAAAGCGCCGGGCCGCAGGGCAGTCGGCCACATGCCCACCTATGTGCCGCGCGAGCTGATCCACGCGGCAGGCATGCTGCCGGTCGGTATCGTAGGCGGCGGCGACCGGCTGGAGATCATACGAGGCGACGCGTACTTCCAGAGCTACATCTGCCGCATCCCACGCAGCACGATCGAGCTTGCGCTCTCCGGGAAGCTGGACGCCCTCGACGGCATGCTCTTCCCGGCCATCTGCGACGTCATCCGCAACCTTTCCGGCATGTGGTCGATGATCTTTCCCGAGCGCTACGTCCACTACGTCGACCTGCCGCAGAACTTCGATTCCGCGGTCGGCGGAGCGTTCTGGCGGCACGAGCTGGAGACGCTGCGCCGCGACTTCGAAGCGCTCGCCGGCGTGACCATCACCGATGAGGCGCTGCGCGCGAGCATCGCCGTCTACAACGAGAACCGCCGCGCCATCCGCGATCTCTACGCCGCGCGCGGCCGTCAGCCCTGGATCTATCCCTTCTCCGAGACGTGGCAGTTGCTCCGCGCCGGAAACGTACTGCCGCCGGAGGAACACACCGCGCTGCTGCGCTCCTACCTCGAGGTCGCTCCGACCGACAAGGAGCGCCGCGATCGCGACCACAGCCGCGTCGTGCTCGTCGGCATGTTCTGCGAGCAACCGCCATACGGACTCCTCCTCACGCTGGAGCGCGCCGGCTGCTATGTCGTCGACGACGATCTGCTCATCGGACTGCGATGGCTGAAGGACGACGTTCCCCTCCAGGGCCATCCGCTCGACAACCTCGTCGAGGGCTACCTCAATCACAGCGTGATGAGCGCCTCCCGCTACGCGCCGGAAGGCCACCGCGGCAGCTCGCTCGTGGAATCCGTCGACCGGCTCGAAGCCGAGGGAGTGATTTTCTGCGCGGCCAGTTTCTGTGATCCGGCGCTGCTCGATCAGCCCATGCTGGTCGCCGCGCTCGATCGCAAAGGCATTCCCCACACCGAGTTCAAGTACTCCGAAGACACCGGGCAGTTCGCGGTGATCCGCGAGCAGGCCGGGACGTTCTCCGACTCCATCCGCCTCTGGGCAACCGAGTGAGACGACGATGAGCACAGTCCGCAAAGAAGACAGCATGCTCCTGCAGAAGGAGATGATCTCCGATCACTACGATCGTCTGGCGCGCGCACACGACGATGGTAAGAAAGTCGTCTACACGTTCGTCCCCGGCAATCTCAACGAGCTGGTGCGCTCGTTCGATCTCCTCCCCGTCCTGCCGGAGATCAACGCCCTGCAATCGGGCATGCGCAAACTCTCGGGCGACTACATCGCCGAAGCGGAGAAGCACGGGCACAGCGAAGACGTCTGCACGTACGTGAAGTGCGACATCGGCATGCTCAAGAAGGGCAACATCGGCCCCACCGGCAAGCGCCTGCCGAAACCCGATCTCCTGCTGCTCTCGTACACGGGCTGTTTCACGTTCATGAAATGGTTCGAGCTGCTGCGCGAGGAGTACGGCGACGACGTCCCCGTGGCCATGCTGCACGTTCCTTATCAGGCCAACGGCCGCATCGAGCCGCACCAGCGCCAGTACGTCGTCCGGCAACTGGAGACCGAAGTGATCCCCCGGCTCGAAGAGGTCAGCGGACGCAAGTTCGATCCCGACCGCCTGCGTGAGATGCTCAGACTCTCCTCGCGCGCCGAGGACGATCTCGTCTGGACGCTGGAGAGCGCGAAGCACAAGCCGTCGCCGATCGACGCCTACTTCGGCGGCGTCTACTACATCGGACCGATGTTCAGCGCCTTTCGCGGAACACAGGAAGCGGTCGACTACTACGCGACGCTGCGCGCGGAGGTGCAGGAACGGCTCGATGCCGGAGCCGGCCCGATCACCCCCGAGGGGCCGATGAAGAACGAGAAGTACCGCCTCGTCGTCGAAGGTCCGCCGAACTGGACCAGCTTCCGGGAGTTCTGGAAGATGTTCTACGACGAGGATGCCGTCGTCGTCGCCAGCACCTACACGAAAGTGGGCGGCCTGTACGACCGCGGCTTCCGCCACGATCCCGACCATGCCCTGGAAACCCTCGCCGACTACTGCCTGGGCTGCTACACGAACCTCGGCCTGCCCACGCGCGTCGAGCTGATCGAGCGCTACATCCGCGAGTACTCGGCCGACGGCTTCCTCATCCATAGTGTAAAGAGCTGCAACTCCTTCAGCGTGGGTCAGCTGATGATGCTGCGCCAGCTCGAGGAACGCACCGGCGTTCCCGGCGCGTTCATCGAGAGCGATCTCGTCGACCCGCGCTACTTTTCCGCGGCGAACGTGAAGAACCGCATCGAGAGCTACCTGCAGATGCTCGACCAGAAGAGAGGAGCCGCGGCATGACCTCGATGGAAGTCATCATCGGCATCGATCTGGGCTCGACCACCACCAAGGCCGTGGTCCTGGACATCGAAGGCAACGTCATCGGCCGCGGCATCACGAACAGCCGCAGCAACTACGATGTGGCCGCGCAGATCGTCCGCGAAGAGGCGTTCGTGCGCACACGTTTCACGCTCGTGGAGCGCAACCTCCAGGCTGCCGGCGGCGTGATCGGTTCTCTGGAGCGCAACCTGAAGCTCGAGCAGCATCTCGAGCTGCTGGCCCGCCTGCGCCAAGCGATGTCGATGCTGGCAGGGGGCCCGAAGCATCGCGGCCACGCCGGCGAGCTCGCCGCTCGCCTGGGCGTGCTCGGCGACGAGATGGAGCGCCGTGCCCGCTCCCAGTTCGCGCCGGGCGCCACTCGCAGGAGCGATTTCTTCCGCGACCTCGCCGGCGGCGACTTCATGCACATCGCCGAAGGGCTCGCCGACAAGGCCATCCCTTTCGACGTCCTCTGCAGCGTGTTCGATGCGGCAATCCTCGGCGTCGAGTGCCTGCCGATCGAGCGCGCCTTCGAGCGGCACATCAACACCGCGCTCCAGTCGACGCTGTCCGAGGAGCCGCTCGGGATCGCCGCGGAGTTGCGCAAGGCCGTCGATGCCGCACGCGCCACCGAGCTTGTCGAGCTCAGCACCGTCGGCACCGGCTACGGGCGCGCCCGTCTCCCCTTCCCCAAGGAGCAGATCCGCAGCGAGATCCTCTGCCACGGCCTCGGCGCGCACGCCATGTTCCCCGACACGCGCACGGTGCTGGACATCGGCGGCCAGGACACCAAGGCCATCCAGGTCGACAGCGACGGCATCGTCACGAGCTTCCAGATGAACGACCGCTGCGCCGCGGGCTGCGGCCGCTACCTCGGTTACATCGCCGACGAGATGAACCTGGGGCTGCACGAGCTCGGGCCGCTGGCGATGGAAAGCCACACGCGCGTGAAGATCAACTCGACGTGCACCGTCTTCGCCGGAGCGGAGCTGCGGGAGCGCCTGTCGCTCGGCCAGAAGCGCGAAGACATCCTGGCCGGACTGCATCGCGCCATCATCCTTCGGGCCATGTCGCTGCTGGCGCGCTCGGGCGGCATCAACGACCAGTTCACGTTCACGGGCGGCGTGGCCAGGAATCCAGCGGCGGTGCAGGCGTTGCGCGATCTCGTACGTGAGAACTACGGCCAGCGCTCCATCAACACCTCAGCCGATTCCATCTACACCGGCGCACTCGGCGCGGCCCTGTTCGCGAGAAGAGCGGCGGAGAGGAAGGCGGCATGAGCGAGCTTCTGACCGCCGGCATGGACGTGGGCTCGAGCTCGGTGAAAACCGTGATCGTCGCAAACGGCACGCCGCTGGTCATGCGCACCGATCGCATCCGCCGCCGCGACCTCCGCAAGGTCATCGAGGAGTCGTATGACGCCGCGCTGGCCGGCGCGGATCTCGAGCGAAAAGACATCGCCTACCTCGCCACCACCGGCGAGGGAGAGCTCGTCGAGTTCCGCCGCGGTCACTTCTACGGCATGACCACGCACGCGCGCGGCGCGATCTTCCTGATGCCGGAAGCGCGCGCGGCGCTCGACATCGGCGCGCTGCACGCCCGGGCCATGAAGATGGACGAGAGGAGCAAGGTGCTGTCGTACCGGATGACCAGCCAGTGCGCTTCCGGATCCGGCCAGTTCCTCGAGAACGTGGCCCGCTACCTCGGAATCACGCTCGAGGACATCGGCCCGCTCTCGTGCACGGCGTCAGCGCCGGAGGGCGTGAGCAGCATCTGCGCGGTGCTCGCGGAGACCGACGTGATCAACATGGTCAGCCGCGGCATCAAGACGAACGACATCCTCAAAGGCATCCATCTCTCGATGGCCGGACGCTACTTGAAGCTTCTCCGGTCGATCGGCGCCGAAGGAACGGTGGCCATCACCGGCGGCCTCTCCGCCGACGTCGGGCTGGCGCAGGCGATGCGTGAGCGAATCGAGATCGAAAAGCTGGATATGAACGTCCTCACCGATCCGCGCGCGATCTACGCCGGGGCGATCGGCGCGGCGCTCTGGGGCGCATTCCGCCACGACGTGTTGTCGCGAAGGAACGTGGCGTGAACGGACAGGCAGAACGGGTTGCCGTCGTGACCGGCGGGTCGGGCGGAATCGGGCGCGCCATCGCCGGCGCGCTCAGCGATTCCGGTGTGACCGTGCTTTGTCTCGACATCACCCGTCCCCTGGAAGGTGAGTGGATCGAATGCGACGTTCGCGACGATCGGTCGGTGAGCGCAGCGATCGCGAAGGTGATCGCCGCGCACGGCCGCATCGACGTCGCCGTATACGCGGCAGGTGTGTCGCACGACGCGGTCGTGTGGAAACTTCCCGTCGAGGAGTGGGACCGCATCCACGATGTGAACCTGCGCGGGGCGTTCCTGCTCATCCGGCACGTCGTTCCGGTCATGCGCACGACCGGCGGCGGCCGGATCGTCCTCCTCGGATCGATCAACGGATCGCGAGGCAAGTTCGGCACCTCGGCCTACTCCGCGAGCAAAGCGGCGCTGATCGGTCTCTGCAAAAGCGTCAGCCGGGAGACCGGGCGCTACGGAATCCTGGTCAACGTCGTCGAGCCGGGATGGGTGCGCACGGCAATGACCGAGGCCGTCGACGAGTCGATCAGGAAACAGGCGCTGGCGGAGACACTGCTCGGCGAATTCGTCGAGCCGGAAGACGTCGCCGCCGCGGTCGTTTTCCTCGCCGGAACGGGCGCGCGCCGCGTCACCGGACAGATTCTCCGAGTGGATGCCGGACAGTACTTATGAGGTGAAGAATGAATGCCATCGTTGAAGAACCGGGAACTGATCTCGTCACCGTACGGGCCATGCACGCCAGCGACGTCGCCGCGGTCGTACACATCGACGCGGTGGCCGGCGGGCGGGCCCGGCCGCGTTACTTCGAGCTGATGATCGAGCGCTCCGTAAAATCGACCAAGCTGCAAATCTCGCTCGTCGCCGAAAGCGAGGGCCGCGTCGTCGGCTTCGTGATCGCGTCGCTGTATTACGGCGAGTTCGGGATGACCGAGACCACCGCGTCGATGGAGGCGATCGGCGTGGAGCCGGCGTCGCGCCGCCATCGCGTCGCGCATTCGCTGCTCGTCCAGTTGCGCCGCAACGTCGCCGCCATCGGCGCCACATCGATCCGCACCGAAGTGGAGTGGAACGACTTCGACCTGCTGGCGTTCCTGCGCAGTGAAGGCTTCATCCCGTCGATGCGGCTCTGCCTGGAGCGAAGCGTCGACCCAACCGAGTAGTCGGAAAGGAGACTGCAGTGAATGAGTTTCCTGCGCTCTATTCACTCCTCGGATTCAGCACCTGTCCGATGAAGAGCGGCAGCACCACGAGTTGATTCGCGATGCGACGTACGGCGCGTGGCGGACGATCCGCGCCGCCCCGGGCGCCGGTCGCTGAGCGTCTCCAGATGTCTGGCCAGATCGCTGAGACTGGCCAGGTTGTGCACCGGCAGGAAGTCGTCGATGAACGGCAGCGCCGCTCGAATGCCGCGCGTCAACGGCTCATACTCGGGTGATCCCAGCAGCGGGTTGAGCCAGATCAGTCGCCGGCTGCTCCGCTGCAGCCGCGCCATCTCGTCGCGCAGCACCGCCACATCGCCGCGGTCCCATCCGTCGCTGATGACCACCGTCATCGCGCCGTGACCGAGCACGCGCCGGCCCCACTGGAAGTTGAACGTCCGCAGCGCGTCGCCGATGCGCGTCCCACCCGACCAGTCAGGAACCGCGCGCGCCACCTCGCGCAGGGCGCGATCGATATCTCGCTCCTTCATTTGCCGCGTGATCCGCGTGATCCTCGTCGAGAAGACGAACGCCTCCACCCGCTGATTGAGCGCCCTGGCCAGCCCGTAGGTGAAGAGGAGCAGCAAGCGCGTGTAACGCTCCATCGATCCGCTCACGTCGGCGATGATGACCAGAGGCCGGGGCTTCCACTTCGGCTCCCGCTCCGCCCAGTCGAGGATCTCTCCTCCGTAGCGCAGATTCCGCCGGATCGTGCGACGGAGATCGATGAAGCGCCCGTGGCCGGGCCGCCGCCGGCGCGTCTGCCGCTGGCTCATCCGCCACACGATCTCGGCCATCATTTTCTGCACGGCCTCGAGCTCCTCGGAACTGAGATCGGCGAAGTCTTTCTGACGCAGGATCTCGCGCGCGCTCCAGGTCACGGTGGCCTGGACCACCGGCGGCTGATCCGCGGGCGCCTGCGATTCGCTGCTGCTCGTCGATGCCGCATCGCGCAGCGGCGGAGGCACGACCTTCGGACGTTTGTAGCGCCGCTTCTCCCCGAGGGCTCGCAGATCGAGCGACGTGAGCTCGCCCCCGCGGCTGCGCCAGAAGAATTCGAATGCCTCGTCGAAGCGGGGGATGTCTTCCTTGCGATGGACGAGCAGGCCACGGGCGGCGTGATAGAAGTCCGACTTCCGTCCGATGGAGATGAACTGGAGCGCTGTGACGAGATCGATCATCCGTCCCGGATTGACGTCGAGTCCAAGGCCGCGCAGCACGCGCCCGAAGAGCAGCAGGTTGCGCAGGAGTGCGCCGCTGCTCATAAGCCGGCGCGCACGCGATTGAGCATGTTCGTGACCGCGTCGCCCCTGACCTTCTCCACGTCGTCCTGATACTTGAGCACGACGCCGAGGGTCTCCTCGACGATGGTCTCGTCGAGCGCATCGCGGTCGAGGGCCACCAGTGCCGCGGTCCACTCCAGCGTTTCCGCAACGCCGGGAACCTTGTACAACTCGGTCTCGCGCAGCTCCTGCACGAATGCCGTGACCTGCCGGGCCAGTTGCTCCGGCGCTTCCGGAACCTTCGCCAGCACGATCTGCAGCTCGCTCTGGAAGTCGGGATAGTCGATCCAGTAGTAGAGGCAGCGGCGCTTCAGGGCGTCGTGCACTTCGCGGGTGCGGTTCGACGTGACGACGACCACCGGCGGCTGGTCCGCCTTGATCGTCCCGATCTCCGGGATGGTGATCTGGAAATCGGAGAGCACCTCGAGCAGGAAGGCCTCGAACTCCTCGTCGCTGCGGTCGATCTCGTCGATCAGAAGCACCGCCGGCCTGTCGCGCTTCTCGATGGCCTTCAGCAGCGGCCGGCGCAGCAGAAACTCCGGCCCGAACAACTCCGCCTCGGTGGCGTGATCGCCGCGAGCTTCGTGCATGCGGATGTGCATCATCTGCCGCGTGTAGTTCCATTCGTACATCGCGTGATGCACGTCCAGCCCTTCGTAGCACTGCAGACGGATCAAATCGGTTTCCAGCAGATCGGCCAGAACCTTCGCCACCTCGGTCTTGCCGACACCCGCCTCCCCTTCGAGAAACAGCGGCCGGTGAAGCTTCAGCGCCAGAAACGCCGTCGTGGCCAGCCCGCGGCTCGCGAAGTAGCGCTTCGAGCGTAACGCCTCCTGAAGCTGGTCGATCGATTCGATCATCGGTCAGGACCGAGGACCCGGGCTCATCGCGCCTTCCACGCCAGTTGCGTCAAGGCGCGTTTCGTCATCACGGTGGCCAGGTGAACGCGGAACCCGCCCGATGCGTAGGTGTCGCCGAGCGGATTCTCGAGTGCGTCCGCCACCACGGACGCGGCGATGGCGATGTTCTCCTCGCTCGGCGCCTGACCGGTGAGCGCGGCCTCGGCGTTCTTCGCGCGCACCGGCGTCACCGTGACGCCGCCGATCGAGATCCGCACGTCGCTGAACTTCCCGCTGCGCATCTCCACCAGTAGGCCAACGCCCACGACTGCAAACGAAGACGCCGGATGGCGATGCTTCAGATAGACGGCACTGGCTGCCCCGGTCGGTGGAACTGTGATCGAGGTCAGGAGCTCGCCTGGTTTCAGCGCGGTCGTGAAGAGGTCGACGAAGAAATCCTGCGCCGCGATGTCGCGAGGCTTGCCGCCGGAGGCAGTGAGCGTCGCGCCGAGGAGCAGCATGATCGTCGGATAGTCGGCACCGGGATCCGCGTGTGCCAGCGAGCCGCCGATCGTGCCGCGATTCCTCACCTGCAGATCGCCGATGTGTGCCGCCGTATCTGCGAGAACGGGGCAAACGCGGCGAACGACGTCGGACGAGGCGATGGCGGCGTGCGTGGTCAGCGCGCCGATCTGCACGCCGTCCTTGACCGCGCGGATGCCGTTCAACTCGGCGATGCGGCCGATGTCGATGAGCGCCGAGGGGGAGGCCAGCCGCAGCTTCATGGCCGGCAGGAGGCTGTGGCCGCCGGCAAGCACGCGCGCGTCTTTGACCTCTCTCATCAGCTTGAGCGCTTCGTCGACGGTCCTGGGACGGTGATAGTCGAATGACGCTGCGAACATGGTCAGCTCCTCGCTTCCTGGATGGCGCGCCACACCCTTTCGGGAGTGAGCGGCATGTTGAGGGTCTTGACTCCCAGCGGCGCGAGCGCATCGGCAACGGCGTTGTAGACCGCCGGCGTCGACGCGATCGTTCCGGTCTCGCCGATTCCCTTCACGCCGAGCGGATTCACGTTCGTGAGCGTCTCGGTCATTCCCAGCTCGAAGTTCGGGAAGTTCTCGGCCTTCGGCACCGCGTAATCCATCATCGAGCCGGTGAGCAGTTGCCCCTGGTCGTCGTACACCGCACCTTCGTAGAGCGCCTGCCCAACTCCCTGCGCGATCCCGCCATGGATCTGCCCTTCGACGATCATCGGGTTGATGACCTTGCCGCAGTCGTCCACGGCCACGTAGCGCTTCAGCGCCACTTCGCCGGTCTCAACATCGACCTCGACGAGCGCGATGTGCGCGCCGAACGGATAGACGAAGTTCGGCGGATCGAAGAACGACGACGTCTCCAGTCCCGGCTCGACGCCCTTGGGCATGTTCCAGGCCACGTTCGCCATCAGCGCCACGTCCTGAATGGTCTTGAACTTGTCGGGCGATCCCTTCACGAAGAACTTGCCGTCCGCGTAGTCGATGTCCTCGGGCGCCGCTTCCAGCAGATGCGCGGTGATGAGCGTGGCCTTCTCCTTGATCTTTTTGATCGCTCCCATCAACGCGCCGCTGCCGACGGCGGTGCTGCGGCTGCCGTACGTGCCCCAGCCCATCGGCGTCTGGTCGGTGTCGCCGTGCATGATCTCGACGTCGTCGACGCCGACGCCGAGCTCGTTGGCCACGATCTGCGCGAACGTCGTCTCCTCCCCCTGGCCGTGCGGCGAGATTCCCACCATCACGTGGACCTTGCCCGACGGATGGAAGCGCACGATCGCGCTCTCCCACAATCCGCCGCCGAAGCCGACCGCGCCCGCCACCTGCGACGGTCCCAGTCCGCAGATCTCGGCGTACGTGCAGACGCCGATGCCGAGGTACTGCCCCTTCTTCCGCGCTTCGGCCTGCTCGAGGCGAAGCTTCGGATAGTCCGCCATCTGCAACGCCTTGGTGAGCGCGCCCTCGTAGTTGCCGCTGTCGTATACGAGACCGGTGGCCACCGTGTAGCCGTCCTGGAACGGCGGGATCAGGTTCTTGCGGCGAACGTCGACCGGATCGAGCTTCAGCTCGCGCGCCAGGCGATCGACCATCGTCTCCACCATGAACACCGCCTCAGGGCGTCCCGCGCCGCGATAGGCATCGACCGGCGTGGTGTTCGAGAAGACGCCGAAGACGTCCTCATGGATGTTCGGGATCGTGTAGACGCCGGAGAGCATGAGGCCGTGCAGGATCGTCGGAATGCCCGGCGCCGCCGTCGAGAGATAGGCGCCGAGGTTGGCCCAGACCCTGGCGCGGAGGCCGGTGATGGTGCCGTCCTTCATGGCCGCGATCTCGACGTCCTGGATGTGATCGCGTCCGTGGGTCGTGGAGTGGTAGTTCTCGCTGCGGGTCTCGGTCCACTTCACGGGCCGGTTCACCATCTTCGAGGCAAAGATAGTCATGGCCGCTTCCGGGTAATGCGGGAGCTTGCTGCCGAACCCTCCGCCCACCTCGGGGGCGATGACGCGGATCTTGTGCTCGGGCGTTCCCGTGTCGATTGAAAGGAGGAACCGCTCGATGTGCGGGTTCTGCGTCGTCGACCAGAGCGTCACTTCACCGCTGGCGCTCGAGAACTGCGCCAGTGCGGCGCGCGGCTCCATGGCGTTCGGAATCAGACGCTGATTGATGATGTGGTCCTTCACGATCACATCGGCGTCGCGGAATGCGGCCTCCACGTCGCCGCCGCTGACTTTCCAGTGGAAGCAGACGTTGCTGGCGACGTCCGCGTGCAGTTGCGGCGCGCCCTTTTGCGTGGCCTTGAACGCGTCGACCGTAACGGGAAGCGGATCGTAGTCAACCTCGACCGCTTCGACGGCATCGCGAGCCTGATAGCGGTCCTGGGCGACGACGATGGCCACGGCGTTTCCGACGTAGCGCACGGTGTCGATCGCGATCGGCGGATACGGCGGCGTCTTCGTGTCCGAGGCGGGCACGACCCACGCGCAGGGGATCGGGCCGAAGCCGGCGTCCTTCATCTGCTGGCCGGTGAAGACGCCGAGGACGCCGGGCATGGCCGCGGCGCGCGAGGAGTCGATGCCGCGGATGCGCGCGTGGGCGTACGGTGAGCGCACCACGGACATGTAGACCATACCTGGCAGAACGAAGTCGTCGGTGTAGCGCGCCTGCCCGGTGATGAGCCGCGGATCTTCGCGGCGTTTGATTGCGGAGCCGAGTATTCGCGAAGCCATAACGCCTCCTCAGGCCTTCATCCGTGCGGCGGCTTCCTGAACCGCCGCCACGATGTTCTGGTAGCCGGTGCAGCGGCAGAGGTTTCCCTCCAGTCCGTGGCGGACCTCCGCTTCCGTCGGCTTGGGATTGCGCTCGATCAGGGCGCACGTGGTCATGATCATGCCCGGCGTGCAGAAGCCGCATTGCAGTCCGTGCTTGTCCCAGAAGGCCTGCTGCACGGGATGGAGCTTTCCGTTCGCGGCCAGACCTTCGATGGTCATGACCTTCGAGCCGTCGGCCTGGACGGTGAGCACGGTGCACGACTTCACGGCCTGCCCATCGATCATGACGGTGCAGGCGCCGCACTGGCTCGTGTCGCAGCCGACGTTGGTGCCGGTGAGGCCGAGGTGGTCGCGCAGGTAGTGGACGAGGAGCAGACGCGGCTCGACCTCCGCGGACTGGTTCACGCCGTTGACGGAGAGAGAAACAGGAAGCTTCATGAGGACCTCCGGTTGGTTAGGAGGAAAACGAAGCGACGAACTTTGGACGAATAGGTGGCGAAACTACTCCCGTCGCTTGGGGCGTGTCAACGCATGAGGCGGCGCCGCCACATTTGGACAACTCCGCATGCGCGTTGGCCGCGGTGCGGGAGGCGAAAGGTTGTCGCCGATCGTTTTGATTTGACCTTCTTCTTGATCGCCTGGATTTGACTCCCTGAAGTGGAGGAGACGATTGTTGATTCCGGAGGCGCCGGACAACCGACGGATGTGGAGGGACTCTTTCTGCTCCTTCAAAACGGCTTTGTGTCGGGGGGCGTAAACTTCGCGATCGTCAGGGTGTCAAAATCTCACGAACGCCGACAACGGCGTAGCCCAGCGAGCACGTGTGACCTGGATCGCCAGCGCAACACGCACTGTCACATTCCTTTTCGCATGCGATGCAATGGCCGTGTCGGTGGCGTGGGTGGGCGGAGTACGTTAGCGAAAATTTCAAATCATGAAGTGTAGATGTCAACATCTACGGTAAAACCTAGCGACCAAAGGCGCCTTAAGCATTCGGCGCCGAGTGCGAAGCCACCCGTTCCATCGGGGATGAAAACACCAATGAGTATGTCCTTCCGATATCCGTTTGGGAGAGCCGTTTCCAACGTGTTGAGGTTCGGCGCCAAAGAGTCGAGGAGAGCGTTAACGTGCTGCTCGACGTCGCCGCCGGCGATCTGAACTTGAAAAGTCCACTGTCCCGCTGTGAATTCACCCGCAGTGGCGCCTGTCGCACGAATTACGTTCGGTTCACGCGCGCGGTGACTCTCCGTTGGAGAAATATCGAGTAATCGTGAGACAACGTCCGGTTCGAGATCGGCGTGAGCGATTCTCGCGCTGACGGCGATTATACGTATCGTCAATGGTAAGAATCCCTCAAGTTGCCGATTATTTCGCCAGTCTCTTTGGAGATAATATCGCCTGTCCTTGTGTTGAACAGAACATTATCAGCGCCGCCACGACCGGTTATTCTTTTCGCCGCGTGAAGTGCTTCCGTCGCGAGCTCGGGGTCCAGCCGCAATGCTTTGACTGCATATTTGAAACTCGCTGTCAGCTTGACTTCCGGAATCAGCACCATAGCCGCAGTGACGACTAGTTCTGCTTTCGTGCGCGGTGTGATGGAGTCGACAAACTTATTCCAAGTGCTTGCAAAACCCCGCGCGTTGAACGTATCGCGGAAAATCCGGCCCCCGAGCGTGTACGGCTCGTGCGGCTGAAACATCGGGTGGTCCATCCATCTTTCCCAAAAAAAGCTCGCTCCGGGATGATCAGAAGTATTCGGATCTGGAGTTTCCGTACAGCTTTCGCCACCGGTGACCGGCACACACGTCATAGCCATGCCTAATGGATCGGTGCGATTTATCGGATTATTTTCAACGTAAGCGTACCGATTCCAACTCTGCGGACGGTCAGGATCGCCGTCGATCGGATCGACGGATAAGAACCGCCCCCACCCCGAACTGGCAAATCTGGCGTGCATGTAGTCGAGGTAGCTGGTGTCCGGGTAGGAGGTGCCGGGGGTCAGGTCCCTCTCCTGGCCCGTGAACTTCATCGGGTCGTCGCGCGAGAACCCCTGGCCGGTTTCCGGCGTGGCCGTCGTGATCTCGTCGCCGAACGGGTAGTAGTCGTGCGCCGCCACGATCTGGCCGCTATTGCCCGTGATCAGCCGCGGCGTCCCCAGGTGATCGAGGTGGAAGTGCCGCCGCCCCCCTTCCTCCGGCATCCGCTCTGCTCCCAGCAGTCCCCCCTCGCGATAGACGTAGTCCTCCACCCACGTCCAGCCCAGTTCCGGGCTGCTCTGGAAGCTCTCGTACTGCCGCAGCACCTGCCCGCTCTCGTCTCTCAGGCTCCACAACCAGCGCTCCGAGCCGGTCCGCACTCCAATCCGCTCGTCGCTCGCCGTGTAGAGATACAGCTCCTGGGTGCT
>JBBRTB010000019.1:0-92350 GCA_038244815.1 Thermoanaerobaculia bacterium | reverse complement strand
TGCCGCCAACTGCGCTCTTCGGTGTCGTACGCCTTGCACCCGGCCCGTCCACACTCCGCACAACAGAACGTACCGCCACGTTCGAAGTCGATGCCGATCTCCAGTTGGCGTTTGACGGGATCGAGTTCATTGAGGCTGACGTACCACGGCTTGCTCAATCCGAAGGCGAGGGCGAAGAGCTCTTTGCTGTCCATGCCACCAAGGATAATCGTCAGGACCGTGCCACGGACTCGTTCGACCGACGCATAGCTGCCCCACGGGTGGAAGCGAATCGGAGTCAAGCCGGACGGGTGGCGGAGGGCTTGACTCCGATTCACTTCCACCCAATCCCATTCATGCGGCGGTCGAACGGCCACTTTGCCCCGTCAAGCCACCCACCTGAAGTAGCGAGGAGCCAACATACAGGACCCCGTTTTCATTTTGTACCCAGCTCGTACAACTTCACCGCCAGCCGCCGGGTGTCGCGATTGAGGCTTCCCGCTACCAGTGCGGGCACGAACGTGTGCTGCGCCTCGAAGTGAATGACGGGTGCTCCCGCGGGAACGGGAATGCTGACGACCGCGGACCTGCCCCGCTCGAGCGCGAGAACGCGCGGCCCGTCGTCGTTCACGCTGATGCTCAGCGTGTTGCGCTCCATGGGATCGATCAGCGGCAGTCCGACGCACAGCACGAGCGTGCGCGCGGGCCCGTGCGGCAGTTGCAGCGCGGCCGGCGAGTCGAGCCACCGCCACTCCGCGCCGTCGATCTCGCGCTCGGGAACGTACACGCCGCGAATGACGCGGAATCGCCGCGCCGGCGGCAGCGGGATCAGCGACACCACGCGGTAGTGGTTGCGCGTCAGCTTCGAATAGGCGTCGCTCGGCTGCCAGCGGAAGACGCGGGCGCCCGGCGCGCGCGACATCCCGTCCGCGTAGAGGAACAGCGGCACGTCAGGACGGTCGAAGTAGACGGCCAGTCCCTCGTCCACGCGCATGGGATGGCGATCGGAAAAGTAGTACTGCGCGTGCGGCCAGAGCGCCAGCTCGTACAAGGGAACGGCGTTCGCCGGAAACGTCCGGCGGGCGAACGCCGCGGCATAGGCGGGGGGCGACCACGTCGAGGCGCGCTGCGAGATCAAGGAGCTGACGTAGATCATCGATGCGGCCGCGAAGATCGCCACGATCGTGTACGCCGGCGCTCCCGCCTGACGCGCCATCCACACCGCTCCCACCCCGGCGAACAACGCCGTGCCGAGGACGAAGGGGATGGCGTAGCGGACCCCGTCGGCGGGGTCCATGACTACGAGCGCGAACACGAGGTAGACGATCGACGCCACCGCGAGCGGGATCACCCGGCGCTCACGCCGCATGAGAAACGCTCCGAGCGCGGCGAGGATGAGCAGCGGGAGCGACTCCAGCTTCGTCCCCCAGGGATGAGCGATGAAGCGCGACGCGATCTGCGGCGCCGTCCACCCGCTTCGCGACATGCCGGCGTCGTGCGCCGAGACGTAACTGGCCTGCCCGGCCTCGAAATGCAGCAGGCCATCGAAGCCGCCGACCGACGATGCCAGCGGAACCAGCCAGGCCACGCACACGATCGTGAAGACCGCCAGCGCTATCAGCCGCGCGCGCCACGAGCGCATCATCACCACCGTCGTCAGGAAAAACGGCACGATGAAGATCGCGAACTGCGGCCGCCAGCCGGCGGTGAGCGCGAGAAAGGCGGGGCTGATGCAGGCGCCGGCTGCAGGCGAACCCCGCACGCTCAGAAGGACACCCGCCGCCAGCAGCGCCAGCGCGCCCGGCTCGGACATCGGCAGCGTCGAATGCACGAGCAGCGCGGGCGAGAAGTAGAACAGCAGCGCAGCGGCGATCCCCATCGGCAGGTCGCCGGCCATCCGCGCGAAGGCCAGCGCGAACAGCACGAACGCGACGAGCGAGCCGAGGACGCTGATCGTCACGAGCGTGGCGAAGTCGCTCGGGATCAGAAGCCGGAGAACGTGACCCGCGGCCGCGAACAGCGGATAGCCCGGCGGCGGCGGATGGTGCGCGAGCGGATCGAAGTGATGCAACGACTGGAAGAAGAGAAACTCGTCGAACTCCCACGGGCTGGCCGGCCTGGCGAAAAACAGGACGAGAGCGAGCGCGGCGAGAGCGAGGAGAAGTGACCTCAACAGCGAGCAACTATAATCCGCCGCTCATGCCGCTCGGCACCGCCGGCGCTCTCCGGCTGCTGCACCAGACCTTCCATCACTACCCGCCGCTCGCGCGCCTCCACATCCTCGGCCGCTTCCTTTCGGCGCCGTTCCTGCGCACGCTCGACGCCATTCCCCCGGGCTCGCGCGTGCTCGACATCGGCGCCGGACACGGCATGCTGGCCCGCCTCATCGCCGAAGATCCCGCGGCCTCGGTCGTCGCGCTCGAACCCGATCTGCGCAAGATGCTCGGTGCGTACCGGCACCCGCGGGTGCGGCGCGTGGCCGGCCTCGATGAAGCCATTCGCGGAACGTTCGACGTCGTCACGTTGTACGACGTGCTCTACCGGATTCCACCCGCGGAGCGTGACGCGCTGTTCCGGCGGATCTACGCGCGCGTCAGACCGGGCGGTACGTTCGTGCTCAAGGACATCGACCCGTCGCTGCGCCTCAAGTTCCGCTGGAACCAGTTCCAGGAAAACGTCGCCGACAAACTCGGTCTCTCGCTGGGCGATCAGTTCTCGAACGACACGATCGGCGAGATCACCGAGCGGATGACCCGCGCCGGCTTCACCGGACTGGAGTGGAAGCGCATCGACCGCGGCTACCCGCACGGACACATCCTCTACACCGCCCGGCGGCCGTGAGCGGGCACCGAACACCCAGCACCCAACCCGCGGACCCGTCTTGTATGATGGACAGCCGCCCGGGGCCCTGACGCCCAGGGCCTACTGCCCAAAGGAGCCTGCCTTGCCTGCTTTTCCCGGCGTCGACTACATGAATATCGATTCGCTCTTCTCCGAAGAAGAGCTGATGGTTCGTCAGACCGTGCGCGACTTCGTCGACGACGAAGTCATCCCCATCATCGAAGAAGCGAACCGCGAGGAGAAGTTTCCGCGCCAGCTCGTCCCGAAGATGGCCGAGATGGGTCTCCTCGGCGCGACGATCAGCGACTACGGGCTGCCCGGACTCAATCAGGTCGCCTATGGTCTGATCATGCAGGAGCTGGAGCGCGGCGACTCCGGTATCCGCTCGTTCGCCTCGGTGCAATCGAGTCTGGTCATGTTTCCGATCCACGCCTACGGATCGAAAGAGCAGAAGGACTTCTGGATTCCGAAGCTCGCCGCGGGCGAGAAGATCGGCTGCTTCGGCCTGACCGAGCCCGACTTCGGTTCGAATCCCGGCGGCATGCGCACCTACGCCAAGCGCGACGGTGACTCCTGGGTCCTCAACGGCGCGAAAGCGTGGATCACGAACGGCTCGGTGGCCGATATCGCCGTGGTCTGGGCGAAAGTCGACGGCACGGTGCGCGGATTTCTCGTCGAGAAGGACACGCCCGGCTTCAGCACCGCGTATCACATGGGCAAGTTCTCGCTGCGCGCCTCGGTCACCTCACAGCTTTTCTTCGAGGACTGCCGCATCCCGGCGCAGAACGTGTTGCCGGAGACGAACGGCCTCAAGTATCCGCTGTCGTGTCTCACGCAGGCGCGCTACGGCATCGCCTGGGGCGCGCTCGGCGCGGCCATGAGCGTGTACATGACCGCGGTCGACTATTCGAAGTCGCGCATCCAGTTCGGCGGCATGCCCATCGCGTCGCACCAGCTCGTCCAGAACAAGCTGGCCTGGATGATCACCGAGATCACCAAGGGGCAGCTCCTGGCGCTGCAGATGGGACGGCTCAAGGACAAGGGCGAGCTCAAGCCGCATCACGTGTCGATGGGCAAGATGAACAACGTCAACATCGCCCTCGAATGCGCGCGCTCGGCCCGCGACATCCTCGGCGCCAACGGCATCAGCGACGAGTATCCGGTCATCCGGCACATGCTCAACCTCGAGTCGGTGAAGACATACGAGGGAACGCACGACATCCACAACCTCGTCATCGGCGAAGCCGTGACCGGCATCCCCGCGTACAACCCGCCCATGTCGTCGCAGGCCGAGAAGGAAGCGACGGCGAAGCGGGAGCGGGAGACTGCGAAGAAGTAGCTCGTGGGTCGTGGGTCATGGGTCATGGGTCGTGGGGGCCGCTGAGCCACCCCCGTGACCCACGACCGACGACCTACGACCGACGCTGCGACAAGCGGCGAGGTCAGGCGCGACGCGCTCCTCCCGATTTCTGCTAGAGTTCCAGCGCTCCTGAATCTCGTCGAAGGAAGAGCATGGAATCGAGTATCGAGCTGGGAATGATGCGCGTCACCGAGAAAGCGGCCATCGCTGCGGCGCGCACGATGGGATACGGCAAACGCAAATACTCGGATCAGGTGGCGGTCGAATCGATGCGCGAGGAGCTCAACCGGCTCAAGATGCGCGGCACGATCGTCATCGGCGAGGGCGAGCGCGACAAGGCACCGATGCTCTATGTCGGTGAACCGCTCGGCCGCGGCTGGACCGAGGGGGAGATCTATCCCGAGATCGACATCGCCGTCGATCCGCTGGAAGGCACGAACCTTTGCGCCACCGGATCCGCCGGCGCCATCGCCGTGCTGGCGGCCTCCGAAAAAGGGGGGCTGCTCAACGCCCCGGACATCTACATGGAGAAGCTCGTGGTCGGACCGACGGCCGCCGAATCCGTCGGACTCGACAAGCCGGTTGCCGAGAACCTCGGCCAGATCGCCGAAGCATTCAAGCGCGACGTCGACGAACTGACCATCGTCGTGCTCGATCGCGAACGGCATCACGAGCTCATCTCGCAGATCCGCGAGGCCGGCGCGCGCATCAAGCTCATCACGGACGGGGACCTCTCGGCCGGTGTTTCGTCGGCGGTGCGCGGCACCGGAATCCACGGCTCGATGGGAATCGGCGGGGCGCCCGAGGGTGTGCTCACCGCCGCGGCCATGCGTTGCCTCAACGGCCGCATGCAGGGCCGGCTCAAGCCTCTGGAGAAGTGGCAGGAGGACCGGCTCAAGGCCATGGGCTTCGAGGAAGGCAACAAGGTCTACGACACCGCCGAGCTGGCGTCCGGAAACGACATCATCTTCTGCGCCACCGGAGTGACCGACGGCGATCTCCTGCGCGGCGTCCGTTTCTTCGGCGGAGGCATCCGCGTGTCGTCGCTGTTCATGTCGCTCAAGACGAACACGATCCGTTTCGTCGACACGATCTACCGCGAGGAAGGCACGCGCCTGGCCATCAGCTTCGCGTAGTCGGTCGTCGCCTCACTCCCGCCGTTTCGTCTTGAACAGATCCTGAAACACGCGCGGGACCGGTGCCTTGAACGTCATCTGCTTCCCGGTCGTCGGGTGCACAAATCCAAGGAGCCTGGCGTGGAGGCCGAGGCGGCCGAGGGGGTTGACCTTGCTGCCGTAAAACTGGTCGCCGACGATGGGGTGGCCGGCCTCCGACAGATGCGCGCGGATCTGGTTCTTGCGGCCGGTCTCGAGCGTCACCTCGAGCATGCTGTAGCCCGATGAGGTCTCCGCGGTGCCGTAGTGCGTGACCGACAGCTTCGCCTCGGGGTGATGTCGCTTCACGCTCTCCATACGCAGGTTCGGCCGCTCGAGCAGGTTCGACTGGATCGTTCCCGACGGCGGCTGCATGCGTCCCTCGATGACGGCCACGTAGACGCGGTCGATGTCGTGAGCGGCAAATTTCTCCTTGAGCACTTCGCGGGCTTTGAAGTTTTTGGCAAAGACGAGCACGCCCGAGGTCTCGCGATCGAGGCGATGCACGACATGCACGCGCCCTCCGCTCCTCTGGCGCAGGTATTCGTCGAGCAGTGCCTGGGCCGTGTTCTCCTGCTCCCGCGCCGTGGCCACGGTGAGCAGGCCGTTGGCTTTGATCACCACGAGCACGTCATCGTCATCGTGCAGGAGTGTGAGCGTCTCCGGCAGCGTCACTGCTTCTGCTCGCGACAGCACGCTCACCTCGTCTCCGGCAGCGAGCATCCGCTTGGCGTCGATCTCCGGCTCGCCGTTCACGCGGACGCGCCGTCCCTGCAGCATCTGGCGCAGCGTCGTGCGCGACGACTCCGGAAACATCTCGCCGAGCAGATCCAAAAGCGGGGCAGCCTCTTTCACGACCATCTGCATTTCTGCTCTAATCAGACCATGGAATACCAGCTCGTCGGCGATGTCATGCAGGCTCTCAAGATCACCCTCAATCGCGGCGAAGAAGTCTTCGCTGAAGCGGGCGCGATGCTGTACATGGGCTCCGGCATCGACCTGCAGGCAAAGATGCAGGGCGGCCTGATGAAGGGACTGATGCGCAAGTTCCTCGCCGGCGAGTCGCTCTTCATGAGCACGTTTCACTGCAGCGCGTCGACCGGCAGCCTGGCGCTGGCCAATCCCGTGGCCGGAAAGATCATCCCCATGCAGATGAACGGCAACACGCTGCTCGCCGAGCGCAACGCCTTTCTCTGCGGCATCGGCAACATCGACCTCTCGGTCGCGTTCACCAAGAAATTCGGAGCCGGTCTCTTCGGCGGCGAAGGATTCATCCTCCAGAAGTACACCGGCACCGGAATGCTGTTCCTCCACGCCGGAGGAAACATGATGGAGTTCGATCTCGCGCCCGGCGAGCAGATCCGCGTGGACACCGGCTGCATCGTGGCCATGGCCGACACGGTCAAGTACGACATCCAGTTCGTCGGCGGCTTCCGCAACGCGCTGTTCGGCGGAGAGGGTCTCTTTTACGCAACCATCACCGGCCCCGGCCACGTCGTGCTGCAGACGATGCCGTTCAGCCGTCTTGCCAATCGCATCGCCGCCGCGATCGGAAGCCGCAAGGAAGAGTCGAAAGGCATCGCCGGAATCGCCGGCGGCGTCATCGGGGATCTCATTTCGGGGGACTGAGGAGGGGGCGGGGGCTCGGTGCTCGGTGACGAGGGTAGCCGGTAGCCGCTAGCCGCTAGCCGGTAGCCGGATGATCCGGCAACCCGGCAACCCGGGCAACCCAGCGACCCAGCGACCCTGCGACCCAGCGTCCCAGCGACGCGACCCAGCGTCCCAGCAACGCAACCCGGCAACCCGGCAACCCGGCAACCCGCGCTGGGTGTTACCATCGTTGCGTCCTTCAGCAAGGAGCCGGCTCATGCGGATCGAGGTGCGTTCCAGAGTGGGCAACGCCATTCTCGGCGTGGTCGGTGTGCTTTACGTTTGCGCAGGGGCGGCACTGCTCATCTACGATCTCGTGCAGACGTGGGGAGCGTCGTCGCTGGTCGAGCACGCCGTGCAACTGGCGTTGATCGTTTCGGTGATCTCGGGCGCGTTCTTCGCCGTCACCGCGGTACGAAATCTCTCGCCGCCACGTCATGAAGCTCGGCATCGTCGAGAAGGGACTGCAGTCTCGCCGTAGTCTCTCCACGACGGCGATCGGCGATCGCGCGACCGTCGATTCCGGTCACCGGCATTACGCCCTGCGTCGTGTTGGTGATGAACGCCTCGTCCATGTCGAAGAGCTCGGCCTCGCGCAGAGGGCGTTCGTCAACGCGAATTCCTTCGGCGAGCGCGAGCTGGATGACCCGGTCGCGGACCACGCCCGGAAGAATGTGCTCGTCGGCCGGATGGGTGATCACGTTGCCCTCACGGACCGCGAAGAAGCTCGAGCTGGCCCCCTCACGCACGATTCCCGCGCTGATCAGCAACGCTTCCTCGGCGCCGGCGCGCTGGGCCTTCTTTTTTGCCAGGGCGTTGGCGAGCAGGTTCACCGACTTCACGTCGCAATGGAGCCAGCGCTGATCGGCGGTCGTGATCACGGAAATCCCGCGCTCCTTCTTGGCCTGGCCCGGAAACGTGTACGCGCGCGAGTACGCGAGCGCGGTCGGCTTCATCCCCTCGGGATAGAAATGCACGCGCGCACTCTCGCCCCGCGAGACCTGGATGTAGACGATGCCGTCGTCGAACGACGTACGCGACAGCAGTTCGCGGGTCATGTCCGCAAAGGCCGTTTCCGTCCACGGATTGGGAATCTCGATCTCCCGCAGCCCACGATCGAGCCGCCGGTAGTGGTCGCTGAAAAACACCGGGCCGTGGCCGAGGAACTTGAAGACCTCGTAAACGGCGTCGCCGAACTGGAAGCCGCGATCTTCGACGCCGAGGATGCGCTCGTCGGTCGTGGTGAACCGTCCGTTGAACCAGAGAACGTCCGCCATCACGAGACCTGCTTGGCCTTGACGATCACGATCGTCCGATCGTCTTCGCCTTTCCGTCCAAACTTCTCGACGGCCGACAGAACTTCCTGCACGATCTCCTGGGCCGGCCGGTCGCGATGGGTGCGGACGAGCCGCATGAGCCGGTTCATGCCGAACTCCCGATCGTGTGAATCGTGCGCTTCGACTATGCCATCGGAGTACATGCAGAGCAGGTCTCCCGGCCCTAACCTCGTGAAGCCGCGCACGTAGGTGGCGTCGGGCGTCGGTCCCAATACCGGTCCCGTCGTCACGAGATACTCGACGCCCCTCCTGCCGTGGAACACGAACGGGAAATTGTGGCCGGCATTGCAGTAGATGAGGATCCCGCCCGTCTCCAGCTCGCCGTAGAACAGCGACACGAACTTCGTGGTCAACCGGCTGCGGTGAATGATGTGGTTGAGCTTCTCGACGGTGCGGATGATCTTGAAGTCGCGGTCCGTAGCCATGCGCAGGCCCATGTAGATGTCGCGCACGACCAGCGCGGCCGGCAGTCCATGACCCGATCCATCGGCCACGGCCAGTCCCAGCACGTTGTCGGAGACAGGGATGAAGTCGTAGAAGTCGCCGCTGACGATCTCCGCCGGCGAGGTGCGGCCGTAGATGTCATATCCGGCGTACTGCGGGACGCGCTTCGGCAGGATGGACTGCTGGATACGCTGGGCCTCGACGATCAGCGACTCGTACCTCTGCGCGCGGAGCCGCTGGTTGATCGCGTAGCGGACGAGATTGAGCGAGAAGAGAATGTCCTCGCGGGACAACTCAGGCGACACATTGAAGCTGAGGATGTAGTTTTCGTCTCCGACGACGATGGCCGCGAAGCGGCGCGCACCGATCTTCTGTTCGAGAACGGGATCGAACCCTGGATCCGACGGACCCATGACCACCGATCCGTTCTCGAGCACGAGCTCGATCGGCTTGTACTGCTTCGGTACGGTGATGCCGAGGATTCCCTCGTGCGCCCCGCCGAACCGGCCAACGAGCTCGTACGTGTCGTCGCCCCGCTGCTCGTAGACCCGGCCGCCCGTCACGCCCAGTTCGTCCTTGAAGTTCGTGGCGATACTCTCGGCGATCTTCTCGATCGTCATCGAGGTCGTGCCTTCGGTCGTCTCGATCTGTTCGAGCGTCTTTTCGACTTTGGTGAGTAGGCGCTTGTAGTCCATTGGATCAGTCAGAAAGCGGCGTCATTCCGAGCGCCGCAGGACGCGCGGAATCCGGGCGGGGGCGCTCACCGCAGCTCGACGCCATCCAGCTCATAGGGCGCCTTCACGCCCAGCAGCCCCAGCACCGTCGGATAGACATCGCCGATGTACGGCGGCCGATCGGTGGCCAGTCTCCGGTTGTAGAAGAAGATTCCCCGGACGATCTCCGGGTCGAGCGAGCAGTGGTCGCCGCTCCAGACCTTGTTGTTCACTTCGATGAGGTTCTTTGGAATGCCGCCGAGCGAAGTCTGCCAGGAGACGCGGTAGCCGTCGTTGTTGGTGATGAAGAGATCGGGAATCATGTTCGGGTCGAACTGGCGGTAGATCTCCTCGCGCGCCAGCACGCGGCGTACGGGGTGCTGGCCGTTTTCGGGATCGGTGATCTGCACGAGGCGCTGCTCGAGCTCGGCCTTGAGGGCGTCGTACTCCGGACCGGGGTTGACGATGCCCTGGGCCTCCCTCCCCTTCACGTTGATGTACATCTCGCCCAGACCCATGGCATACGCGCGCGTCTTCGACCAGTCGACGTTCTCCCAGAACTGTCCCTGGTCGAAGAGCATCTCCACGTTCTTCTCTTTGGCCTGAACGCCGGTCTTCAGCGTCATGTATCCGTTGACGACGAGCCAGGTGTTGTAGTTCACGGCTTTGCGGAAGCTCGCGAATCCGTGATCGGACACGACCATCAGCGCGGCGTTGCGCTTCTGCGCGGCGGCCATGGCATCGCCGACGATGTCATCCATCAGCTTGTAGGCGCGCTCGATGGCGTCGCCCCATGTCGCCGCCAGGGCGGCGTTGTACGCCGGGTGCGTCGGGTCGTGCAGCCGCCAGAACACGTGGGCGACTCGGTCCGGAAACTCGAACTGTTGCACGATCAGATCGTCGTCGCTGGCCAGAGCGTGAGCGAAGAGCTTCCGCGACTGCGCCACCGTCCAGTTCATGTCGTCCCAGAAAATCTGCTCGGTGGCGAACCCTTCGGAGATCGCCCAGGTGTCGATCTGCCACCCAAGCGTCTTGAACAGTCCCACCTCTTTGGCGAGCTGCGGGGCCCAGTCCGACGGTGTCGACACCCGGAACCCGGGCGGCAGCGACCGCGGATCGAAGTTGATCGGCGAGAGATACAGCTTCACTTCCGGCTGCGACGACATCAGATAGAAGCGGCTGATGCCGTGCAGCTTGATGATGGGATTGAACGGAAAGACGAAATCGGTCCAGCCGCTCCACTGTCCGGGCCGGAGCGAAAATTTCTGTCCGCTGACTTCGATCTGGATGGAGTTCCTGTCGTTCGGAACCGTGATCGTCATCGGGATGATGATGTACGGCGGATCGTTGAAGAGTTTGTTCGGCGGACCCTGGATCTTCGTCTGGATCACGCCCTTGTTGTCCTCGAGCTGCACGACTTCGATGGAGAACTCGCCGCCGCCGCTGTGCGCGATGTCGAGCTCAGAGGTGAAGTAGAACGGCTTGCCGACGCGGCCGGAGATGTCCGGCACGCCCAGTCCCGAGAGCATGTGGCCGTTGTGGAAGTCGGTGGGGGGAAACGTTACCGGGATATGGACCACCACCGCCTTCTTCCCCGCCTTTGCCGCCGCATCCCAGAATGGAATGCCCTGGCGGCGGTTGATCACGCCGGGAATGGTCTCGGGGATGTACTTCCTCGTGGCCACGAAGACGCCGGCGCCGATAACCAGGCCGACGATCACGGGCACATACGGCACGCGGCGACGCGTGAACGCCAGAGTGATCAGCAGCGCCAGCGCCCCGGCCGCGAATCCGAACGCCGGCGGGTTGTTCGCGCCGAACAGAAACTTCACTTTGATCTCGTCGAACGCGGCGAAAACCGGCAGATAGGTTTTGGGATCGCGGCGCAGAAAGTCGAAGATGCCCGTGCGGCCCGGATCGATCCCTGTGCTGAAGGTCGACCAGGAGACCGGCGTCTGCGCCGGGATGGTCGGCCGCAGAGGCCGAAAAGTTCCCTGCTCGCGCAGCTTGGCCAGATTGGGAAGCTTCCCTTCGTTCATCCACTGCTCGACCAGTTTGGCGTCCACGCCATCGAATCCGAGGACGATGACTTTCTGCTGGGCCGAGAGGGAAAACGAGAAAAGGGCCAGTACGATGAAGAGGAACGAGAGGCGGCGCATCCTTGAGGGCATGATAACAGGCACTTCTCTTGTAAACAGTTGCGCAGTGAAGGAGTAACCGTGATGAGAACGCGTTCAGTCCTGGTGATCCTGACGGCGATGCTTCTGGCCTCGTGCGGCGGCGAGAAATCGACCTCTAGCGGCAACGCCGCAAACGGCGGTCTGGTCATCGCCTTCGACGGCAGTCCGACCAATCTCGACCCGCGCCTCGGTACCGACACGTACTCGGGCCGCATCTGGGACATGACGGCCAGCGGTCTCATCAAGCTGACGCCGTCGGGCGACTTCGCGCCCGACCTGGCCGAGAAATGGGAGACGCCGGACGACAAGACCATCGTCTTTCACCTCAACCCGAACGCGAGATTCCAGGACGGCCGTCCGCTCACGTCGAAAGACATCCGCTACACGTTCGAGTCGACGATGGGCGACGCGCTGAAGAGCCCGAAGAAATCGGGGTACAGCAGCATCGCCGGGTTCGAGACACCGGACGACCACACTTTCATCATCAAGATGAAGGAAGCCAACGGCGGAATCTTCGACAACCTCACCTACATGGCCGTACCGCAGGGCGCGGACCCGGAGGTCTTCGCGAAAATGCCGGTCCTGGCCGGCGCATACAAAGTGACGGAGTTCAAGCCCGATGAACGCGTCACGCTGCAGGCCTTCGACCAGTGGGTCGGCGGCAAGCCGAAGATCCCCAACGTCACCGTGCGCATCATTCCGGACGCCACGACCCGCGTGCTGGAGCTGCGCCGCGGCACCGTGAACTTCGAGATCAACAGCATTCCCTACGACCAGGTCGATCAGTTCAGGAAAAGCGGCGACTTCAACGTGCAGACCGCCCACGGCGGCGCGTATCAATATCTGGCGTTCAACCTGCGCGATCCGATTTTCAGGAACAAGCAGGTGCGCCAGGCGCTCGCCTACGCCATCGACCGCGAGCGCATCGTGCGCGACCTGCTGCACGGTTACGGGCAGGTCACCGAGACGTTGTTCCCGCCCGGACACTGGGCGCGCGCGGAGAACCTGCCTTCGTATCCCTACGACAAGAACAAGGCCATGCAACTGCTCGACGCCGCCGGCTACAAGGACCCGGACGGCCCCGGACCGAAGACGCGCTTCTCATTCACGTTCCGCACATCCACCGACGCCGAGGCCAACCAGCAGGCCGAGATGATCCAGCAGATGCTGCGCGAGATCGGCGTGAACATGCAGATCCAGACGAGCGAGTTCGGCACCTTCATGGACGACATCACCAAGGGCCGCTTCCAGGTGTTCTCGCTGCGGCGCGCCGGCATCTCCGATCCCGACTTCTATTACACGATCTTCGACTCCGAGTCGCTCGCCCCGAACGGCCAGAACCGCGGCTACTACATCAATCCCCGCGTCGACCAGCTGATCAAAGAGGGCCGCTCGACGTTCGATCGCGCCAAACGCAAAGCGGCCTACGACGAGATCCAGCACATCCTGGCGGAGGATCTCCCTTACATCTCCCTCTATCACCGCGACAACGTGGCCATCATGCGCAAGAACATCAAGGGATTTCAGATGTACCCGTCGGGATTCCTGTTGTCGGTGCCCTTTATGACGGTAGAGTGAGTCTTCTGGTCGCCGGGTCGCTGGGTCGCTGGGTCGCCGGGTCGCTGGGCTAGTTAACCTGGTAACCCGTACCCCGGTAACCTGGAAACCTGGCAACCCGGCAACCCGAAGAAACCTGGCAACCTGTCACACCGATGATTCCTCTCACCACCGCTCTCACCCGTCTGGCTCTTGCGCTCGTCCTCGGCGCGATCATCGGGATCGAGCGCGAGTGGCGTCACAAGACCGCCGGGATCAAGACCAACACGCTCGTGGCCTTGGGCGCGGCGACGTTTGCGCTGCTGTCGAACACGTTCGGCGACATCAACCACAATCCGGCGCAGATCGCCGCGGCGGTCGTCACCGGCATCGGCTTCATCGGCGCTGGCGTGATCATCCACCGCGGCGCGACCGTCCAGGGAGTGACCACGGCGGCGACGCTGTGGGCCAACGCCAGCATGGGCGTGGCTGTCGGTCTCGGACAATTCAATGTGGGGGCGACGCTGTTCGCCGCCATCATCGTCACGCAGTTCACGATGCGGACGATCGGTACATGGATCGACGCTGTGCGCCGTGAGGGTCGCATGAGCCGGGTGGAGCTGTGCGTCGAATGCGAGCACGAGGCCGTCCGGGCAATCGATGAAGCGTGGTCGCGCTTCGCCAGGGAGGCGCACGCGACGACCATGCGGCGCAGCATCTCCCGCGGCGACTTGCTCTGGACCCGGCGCACAACGTTCATCGTCCCCTCGAACCTGCCGCTCGATGTCACTCCGCTCGAAGAGCAGCTGGCCGCCATCGACGGTGTTCACAGCATCGAAGTGAGATTCCTCGGATACCAGGAAGCGCCGGACGCGGTGATGTGAGGAGGTCGTAGGTCGTGGGTCGTGGGTCACGGGGGCAGCTAAGCATCCCCCACGACCAACGACCCACGACCAACGACCTACTTCCTCGCCACTGTCCCATCTCCGTCCACGAACTTCCTGAGGCCTGCGGACGCCAGCCACGCAGCCGCCTTGGCATCGTGCCGGAGGTACGCGTCGAGGAACGCGGTCGTCGACGCGCGGATCACATCGTGGGCGCGGCGATTCTCCGGCGACTCCTCCTCGGACGGCGTGGAGTGCGTCGATCCATTGATGGTCACGAGATATTCGTCACCGCCGCCGCGAATGCTGTCGAACGGCACGCGGCGGTCGCGCGGCAGCGTGCCGTAGACGAGACTTATGTCGTTCGTTCCGGTGATGTGCAGCAGCGGGATCGTGATCGCCGCATACGCTTCGGGAGGAAAATCCTCCGACATGGAGATCGGAATCCCGGCCGCGACGCGCGGATCAGCATACGACACGTCCCCTGCCTTGAGTCCTGCCAGCGCCAGCACGGCATAGGCGCCCATGGAGTGGCCGGCCACCGCGATGGGAGGCCTCGGGCCTCGGGCCTCGGATCGGATCAGGTGGTCGATGACGAACCGCAGATCGCGGGGATAGAAGTCGTGCATGGCCGGATCGTCGTCGGCGATCATGGTGGCCAGCGGCCCTTTCCGCTCGAGATCGCGGCCCGCCCCGACATGCTCGGGATGAACGGACAGGAAGCCGTGACTGGCCCAGTGCGATCCGAGGTAGCGGTAACCGTCACGGCCGTTAGCGGTTCCGTGGGAGAAGATCACGATCGGCGGATTGGCAACGCCGGCTGGAACGTACATGCGAATCGGAATCGTGCGCGAGCGCGAGGCGTCGAACCAATCCTCCTCGACGATGCGAACCTTGTACGGTCCCGGGGAGGCATACGGGCTGCGCGGCAACGAATGCTGCGCGCAGCCCGCGATGACCATCGCGCTCAGCGACCCCGCGACCCAGCGACTCAGCGACCGGTGATTCAGGGTCCGCAGACCGTTTCGATGATCATCGCGCACACCTCGTACGGATCCATGTTCGCGGCCGGACGGCGATCTTCGAAATAGCCGAATCCCGCGTTCACCGTGGCCATGGGGATGCGCACCGACGCGCCGCGGTCGAACTGCCCGTGACGGAACGCGTGGATCGGCGAGGTCTCGTGCATCCCGGTGAGACGTTCCTCGTTGTGCGCGCCGTAGACTTTGATGTGCTCGTCGTGCCGCTTCTCGAGCTTGGCCATGGCCGATTCGATGACCTTGAGGCCGCCCTCCGCGCGCATGGCTTTGGTCGAGAAGTTCGTGTGCGCGCCGGCGCCGTTCCAGTCTCCGCGCACGGGCTTCGGATAGAGCGTCGCGCTGACGCCGTAGTCCTCGCCGATGCGGTACAACAGCCAGCGCGCCAGCCAGAGGTCGTCGGCCACATCGGGCGCGCAGATCGCTCCCACCTGGAACTCCCACTGTCCCGGCATCACCTCGGCGTTCGTGCCGACGATGTGCAGACCGGCGCGCATGCACGCCTCGGTGTGCGCTTCGACCACGTCGCGGCCAAACACTTCGTCTGCTCCGACACCGCAGTAATACCCGCCCTGCGGCGCGGGGAACCCGCTGTCGGGCCAGCCCAGCGGCCTGGCGCCCTGGAAGAAGGTGTATTCCTGCTCGATGCCGAACCACGGATCCTGGTCCTTGTACTTCTCGGCGACTGTGCGGCAGCGCGCGCGGGTGTTGCTGGGATGCACACTACCGTCGGAATTGAGGACCTCGCAGAGCACGAGGACGTCGCCCTCGCGATGCAGAGGATCGGGACAGTAACTGACGGGCTTGAGCTGCAGATCGCTCATGTGACCCGTGGCTTGATAGGTGCTCGAGCCGTCGAATCCCCAGTCCGGAATGTCCTTCATGGATTTCACCGGGTCGAGAATCTTCGTTTTCGAACGGAGTTTCGCGGTCGGCTTCTGTCCGTCGATCCAGATGTATTCGGCCGTGATCTTTGACAAGTTGACTACCTCCTTCGCTGCATGCCTACGGTTTCATAATCCACGACAACCTGATTCTTGCCCGCCGACTTGGCCCGGTACATGGCGGCGTCGGCGCGTTTGAGCACTTCGTTCTTTTCCATGTCAAAGGAAGTCGTCGATGACGTGACCGGAACGTGCTGGGCGATGCCGATGGACGCAGAAATGATGCCTGCCAGGTGCAGCGGCGGCATGTGATACGCCCATTCCCGCCCCAGAAACGTGTGCGAGGCGATCGTTTCACGGATCTGCTCGCCGATCCCGATTCCCTGCTCGATGGTCGTCTCCGGAAGGATCACCACGAATTCGTCGCCGCCGTAGCGCGCAATCGTGGCCGAGCCGTTCGTGATGATGCGTTTGAGGATGAATCCCACCTCGCGCAGAACCTGGCTTCCGGCCAGATGTCCGTGTGTGTCGTTGATCACCTTGAACTGGTCGAGGTCCATGAACATGACCACGAGCTCGGAGCCGCTCGTGCGCGCCTCCGCCAGGGTCTCGCTGAGGCGAACGTTGAACCAGCGGTCGTTGTACAGGCCGGTGAGGTCGTCTTTCTTGGCCAGCCCCTGCGCGCGCTTCGCGTCCAGCGCGTTTTGCAGCGTAAAGGACGTATAGCCGGCGAAGATCTCCAGGAGCGTCATGTCCTTCTTCGTGAAGGCCTCTCCGTCCAGACGATTGATGAGCTCGAGCACCCCACAGACGTGCTTGCCGATGTAGATCGGCACGGCCACGATGGAGTTCGATTTGTGTCCGAGCTGCTGATCGATGTCACGGTAGAAGTACTTATCCGCATCGACGTCGATCGAGAGATGCGAGCTGCCGTGCTGATAGACCTGCCCGACGATGCCGTGCTTCGCCGAGAGCCGCTGGCCGATGAGATCGCGCGCGGCTTCGCCGAACGCGGCGATGAACACGAGATCGTTCTCTTCGCGCGCGGCCATCTTCCCCAGCGGATCGTCGAGGAGAATCGATCCCGACTCCGAGGGCACGAACTCGTACGCCTTCATGAGAATCTCGCGCAGGACGAGATCGAGATCGACCTCGCTGCCCAGCGATAGTCCCGACTTGTGCCGTTCCAGAAACCGTTCGAGTTGCGGGATCTCGAGCGAATGAAACTGAATCATGGTCGTACGGCCACAGGCCGCGTGGAATCAGCGAATTATAGGGGTTTCTCCGAGGCGAACGCTTCCGTCTCGAAAGAGATCCGCCGATATGCCTCGGAAGGTGAGAACCCGCGACGCCTCCAGGCGATGTACTCGCGGACGTAACGCCAATAGAAACGCACCACTCCCAGCCGGGCGATCTGCCTCACGTGGACGAGCTCGTGGCGGACGAGCGTTTCAATCTCCCCCTCCCCCGTCCACGGCGCCAGATACACCCGGCGGCCGAGCGTAATGGCCAGGACGCCGCGGGCGAGAAATGGACGCAGCCACCACGGAAATCGCAGGCGGACGCGAGCGCGCGTCGCTCGGATCGTATTCTCGACGTCGTCAGAGAGTCTCATTGGTCAGGCCTCGGGCCTCGGGCCTCGGACACCGAGCACCAAGCACCCAGCACCCAGCACCGAGTGACCTCACTGTGACGCTTTTCGGCGAACTTTCGGCGAAGTGACGTTCGTCCACGCGGTCTTCAACGCCTCAAACGTGATCGCTTTCCTCGCCTTCGCCAGGATCACGTTCGTGGCACCGCCGCGCCCCCACCCGCCCTTCACCGGCTGAAACATCTCCGGGGCGAGCGCGACGAACATCTCCTGCTGATCGGGCCTGAGCTTGACCATCGCCCAGCCGGCCGCGGGCGAGCGCAGCGTGGCGAAGATCTTTCCGCGCGTGCGAAAGTCGGGATGATTCATATGCGCTCTCTCCTCGGTTTCCGGAAGGCTGAGTGCCAGTCTGCGAAACGCGCCCTCGGTCATCGCGGCGATTCCGAGGCCCGAGGCCCGCGGCCCGCGGCCTGCTGTTTCAGTGAGAGCGTCATCTCGAACTTCGCTACCGGCTCGTCGCCCAGCTTTTCGGGCACGAGCGCTCTCACGTGCACCGTGGCGTTCTGGCGTTCCTCCCCGGCAAGAGCGCGCGCGATGAGTTCCTGCACGACGTCCCCGTCGTCATTGATGAAATGCACGTCGCCCTCGGCGCGCTTCAGAAACTCGGCCTTCATGTCCTTGAAGACGAACGAGAGGCGCAGCTTCCGCTTCTGCATCTGGTCGAAGGCGATGAGACCGGAGGCCATGTCCGCGCCCATACAGAGAACGCCCAGGTACATGGCGTGGATGTCGCGCCGGCGCGTACGCCAGGTCAGGGGGATGCGGATCACGCAGCGGCGCTCGTTGATCTCGACGACCGACGGCTTCACGAACCACAGCAGAAAGACGTTGCGCAAAGACCAGAGGCGCACCTGCAGCGTGTTCATCGCTTCACCTTCTCCGGATCGGCCTTGCGGCGGGCGTACGGCGCGGTCAGGCGGTCGTAGAGCGGGTCAGGCAGATGACGCATCACGCGCATGAGCACCGACATCGGACGCGGGAACTCCACCACGCGCTTGCCGCGCTCCAGACCGTCGGCAATCTTTTTCGCGGCAGGCCCGGCCTGCATGAGGAAGGGCATCCTGAAGCGGTTCTTCTCCGTCATGGGCGTGGCGATGAATCCGGGATTGACGATGGTGACTCCGACGCCGTACGGCGCAAGCTCGATGCGGCTCGATTCGAGAAAGGTCTGCATCGCCGCCTTGCTCGCTGAATACGCGGCGGAGGTGGGCAGGCCGCGCAGGCCGGCCACCGAGGCGATGCCGGCAAAACGTCCGGAGCGGCGCTCGACCATCGGGAGAATCACCGCCGCGAACAGATTCATCATGCCGAGGACATTGACGCGGATCGTCCGATCGGCGTCGGCGAGTTTGAACTTCGTGGCATGACCGGGTATGCCCACTCCGGCGTTGGCCACGGCCAGATCGATCGGACCGAGCGTCGCTTCGGCCTGCCGCACGGCACGCTCGACGGCAGCCGCATCGGTGACGTCACAGGGCAGCGCAACCGAAGGCGTGGCCAGCGTTGCGCGGACTTCTTCGAGCAGATCCTGCCGCCGCGCCAGCAGCGCCACGGCCCAGCCCCGCCGGGACAATTCGCCCGCCAGCGCGGCGCCGATTCCGCTCGAGGCTCCGGTAATGATCGCGTTCCTGGTCAAGCGAGGCATTATGTGCGAATGCGGGTGCTTCTTGCGGTGCTGGTGATCGCGGCGCCGTTGCGAGCGGGCGTCATCTATGACTTCGTCACCACTGTGGAGATGCCCCATTCGTCGATCAGCCTGAGCGGCAGCATCTCCGTCGAGGGGCAGATGTACCGCGCGCAGTTCGCCGGACCGGCGTTGCGCGGCATCAATCTCGTCATCTCACGCGACGGCGACGCCACGGCCATGTTCGTGAATCTCAGCGACTGTTCCTGGTCTTATCGCGCGCGCATGGGCCCGATTCGGTCGTCGGCGTACTTTCATCTTCCGGCAGACGGCGGCGACGTCGTGATCGGCAAGCCCGTGGTCACGCACCGGATCGAAGGGACGGAAACGATTGGAAGGTTCGAGGCCACCAGACACGTGATCGACATTCAGTACCGGCTCCTCACGATCCTCGCGGATACGCCGGCCCGCGGCAGCGTCGTGGCCCGGGCCACGATCCTGACCATCGACACGCTGCCTCCGCTCCCGATGCGGCGCGACCTCGCCACCGGCCATCCGGCCATCGACCAACAGCTCGCTACGATCAACGAGCAGTTGCACGGCATGATCTGCGGTCACGACCTCGAGGTGACGCGCATGTTCGATGGCGGGATCGGGCAGACCGAGCACACGGTCACGCGCGTCCGGAACCTGCGCGTCCTCCCGCTCCCCGATTCGCTGTTTGCGCTGCCATCCGACGCCGCGTACGTCCAGCGAGGACCGGGCAGTTGATCACGTCAGTTTCGGCAGCTTCGCTTTCTTCCGGAAGATGTCGGCCCAGAGATCGCCGACTTTGTCGAGGCGTTTCGGCATCGTGCGCAGATTGAACTTCAGCGGATCGAGCCTCTTCGTGACCTCGCTCCACTTCAGCGGCGCGGAGACCGGTGCTCCGTCGATCCCGCGAGGCGAATACGGCGCGACCATCGTCTTGCCGTACGCGTTCTGCATGCAGTCGAGGTAGAGCCTTCCCTTGCGCTGCGACAGGCTGCGCTCGACGGTCATCGTCGGCACTTCCCGCGTCACCGCCGCCGCCAGCGAGCACGCGAACTCGTTCGCATCTTCGTGTGTGTAGCCGGCGGCGAGCGGCACGAACACGTGGATGCCTCGCTTCCCGGAAGTCTTCGGTACGCTCGGGAGATCGAGGTTTTCGAGCAGCTTGCGCATCACGATGGCGGCGTCGATGGCCTGCTCGATCCCTTTCCCTTTGGCCGGATCGAGATCGAAGACCAGCCAGTCCGCCTCCTCGAGACTCTCCGCGCGCGAAGCCCACATGTGAATCGTCAGCACCGACATCTGGGCCAGCCAGCGCAAGGCCTCGCGGCTGTCCACGACGAGATGCTTCACGCTCTTGTGCGCAGTCGTGCGTGTCGGCGTCTCCACCAGTGTCAGCCAGTCCGGCCCGTCCTTGACACCCTGCTGGTACCAGGACGGCTTGCTGATCCCCTGGTTCCAGTGCTCCAGCGACAACGGCCGGTCCGCGAGTGCCGCCAGCATCGGCTCCGCCATGGCCTCGTAGTAATCGGCGAGGTCCTGCTTGGTGATGCCGTCCTTCGGATAGAGGAGCCGATCGGGATTTGTCAGCGCAGGCCTCGGGCCTCGGGCCTCAGGCCTCGGCTCCACCGCCCGGCCAGCCGGTGGCCGTTGTTTGTTCTTCCGCGGCCTGAGGCCCGAGGCCCGAGGCCCGCCCTTCGTCGCTTTCTCTCTCACCGCTTCCTCCGGTGTCTTGTCATCGCGCAGTCCGAGGAACGAGGGATGGCGAAGACGATTGTCCGACGTCCATTCGGTGAACGCTACCTGCGCGACGTAGCGAGGCTCTACCCAGCTAGCGTCGCGCGTTCGCGGCGCATCCTTCACCTCGGTCTTCGCAACGACGTCCTTCGACAGAGCGTCCCTGAGGGCGACGCGCACCTTATAGGAGAAGCCGGTGCCGACTTTGCCGGCGTACTGGAACCGTCCGTCGTCGTCGCGAACGGCCAGATGCAGCGAGCCGATCTCGCGCGACGAATGGGTGCTGGGCTGCCAGCCCACGATCGCGAATTCCTGCTCGTTGAGAACCTTGAGCTTCAGCCAGTCCTTCGATCTCCGGGGCTCGTAACAGGAGGAGTTCTTCTTGGCGACGACACCTTCCCACCCATGTTTCTTCGCGTAATCCCTGGCTGCACCGCCCGGCCCGGGGAGCGTTTGCGAAACGGCGATGGCGGGGGGTGACTTACGCAGCACTTTCTCCAGAATCGTTCGACGCTGGAGATAGGTCAGTTGACGCAGGTCGCGTCCGTCGAGCCAGAGGATGTCGAACGCGAAGAACTTCTCACGCTTATCACCCTGCTGCAGCAGTTGAAAGCGCGGCGCGCCGCCGGCGTCGAGAACCACGATCTCCCCGTCCAGCACCATGTCCGGGCCGCGCAGTTTGCGCAAGGCGACGCCGATATTCGGGAATCGCGGCTCGAGATCGAGCTCGTTGCGACTCCACATGGCGATGCTGCCGCCGCTGATCGCAGAGATTGCGCGGAAGCCGTCGTACTTCAGCTCGTAAGTCCAGTTCTGCTCGTCGTGCGGCGGCTCCTCGGCGAGCGTGGCCAGCATCGGTGGAAAAACACGGCGCAACAGTTGTTCAGGCGTCTGCTTCGGCATCGGATCGCTCGTCCCCGACAGTGTCGGGTCTCGTCGAGAGAAAGCTCCACTTCGCTACTATGAACAAACGTGGCGCGTTACATCAAGAAATTCGGCCGGATCGGTCATGCCCTCGGCCCCAGCGAGGAGCGTGGGTTCGCGATGTGGGCAGGCTACGATATCCCGGGATGCGACCTCGACCTGACCGCGGCGGGATTGATCCGGGTCGAAGGCTGGACCGAGGAGGAGCTCGCGCCGTATGAGGTGTCCACGTTCACACGCGTCGAGCCGGACGACGAGGCCACCTATCGCAAGCTCGGGATCACGAGGAAATGATGAGAGACGAAAAGAGACTGCCGGCCATGTCCATTGAGGATTTGAAAGTCATGGCCGGAACGGTTGCCGTGGAAATGAAATCCGCTGGAGCGGGCCCGCTCCCGCCGGCATTGCGCGCGCGTTTCATCGACGTTCGGGCCGCGTTCTTTCAGCGGGGCGTGTACGACCCCATCCTGGTCCGCTTCGACTCCGCCACGGTGGCCAGGGCCTCGGTCGCCGAGGTCGCGGACGAGCTCGAGAAACTGGCTTCGTCACAGTAAGTCGGTGACTCTGTAGCTCGGATCTCGCGGAGCCGATGCTAAGATCACCGCGCTAAATAAATCCGAGCGAGGAGCCTGGGCGTTGTTCGAGACCGTTGCACCGGCCAGAACGTCACGAACGAGTCGAACTGCCGTATACGAGGCACTCTCGTTCTCGCTCGTGGTCCATGGACTCGTGGCCGCCGGCGCGCTGATCTCGAATCTCTGGCAGGTGTCGTTCCCCACGGCATCGCCAATCTATACGGTCTCGTTCATTCTGGCCGCGCCGCCTCCTCCTCCGCCTCCCCCTCCTCCGGCGAAACCGATCGAGCAGAAACCGGAGATCACCACTGCCAAGATCCTGCTGCCGGCCGATGTTCTCGCGCCGACGGTCATTCCCGACGAGATTCCGGTCGTCAAGCCGCAATCGATTCCCATCTCCGCGTTCGCCGCCGCCAAAGGCCTGATCGGAGGCGTTGAGGCCGGTGTCGACCAGGGAGTGATCGGCGGCATCTTCGGCGGCGATGTCGGAGGAAAGACCGGTGGAACGATCGGCGGCGTGGTCAATGAAGCTCCCCCTGACGGGCGCGTCCACATCGCCCGCGACAAGAAGCTGCCCATGACGCCGCTGTCGCAGACGTATCCAAACTATCCCGAAGACGCACGCATACGTTCGTGGGAAGACGAGCTGGTGGTCCGTTACGTCATCGGAAAAGACGGCCGCGTGAAAGAGGTCAGCATCATCGCTCCGCCGGAGCACGATGTTTTCGTCGACTCCACCATCCGCGCCATCCGTTCGTGGCGCTTCAAACCGTTCGTGAAGGATGGCGAGCGCTGGGAAGTGGTCCACGAGCTCACCGTGTATTACCGGTTGAACGAATCGGCGTCTTAGAACGTCGCGGGTCGCCGGTCACGGCAACCCGACCCAGCAACCCGAAACATGGCACCCCAAGTGCAGACCATCGCAACCAGCCCGGCATCAGAAACCAGGCCGCTAGCGATTGAGGCGCGCTGATCGACCCAAATGAGGTCCGCGCGCCTCGTTTTTCTTGAGCGTGTCGATTTCCGGCAGCCACGTTCGTCTCCTGCACTGAAAGGAGACATTCATTCCCAGGTTCGCGCTCATCCTCCGTTACGGCGGATTCCCGAGAGATCTCAGCGCCGAAGAGATCCAGGCCATCCTCAACCGGTATCGCGCCTGGAGTCAGTCCGCACCCCGAGGATCTCGCCCGCGCTCTCGAGCTTCCGTCAACGACTCCTGAAAAGCGCTTTCTCCTTCGCAAACTTGAGCAATACCGCGCCTCGGGGGTATAACCCCCTCCTCACCCTCATCGCGAAGGAAAGGAGCGTCCATGTCCAAGAAGTCTGGCGGCAAGATCAGTCGTAGGAAGTTCGTCCAGCTCACAGGCGCCGGCGCCGCTGCAGCCGCAGCGGGGTTGACGACAGGGTTCCTGTTCCCGCAACACGCGCTCGCTCAGCAGAAGACGCTGAAGATCGTGCAATGGAGTCATTTCGTTCCCGGGTATGACAAGTGGTTCGACAACACGTTCACGAAGGAATGGGGCGCCAAGAACAACACCAATGTCGTCGTCGATCACATCGCCATCGGTGAGATCAACGCGCGGGCGGCGGCGGAAGTCTCGGCGCAGAAGGGCCATGACCTGTTCATGTTCCTCTCCCCTCCGGCCGCATACGAGAAGCAGGTCATCGATCACCGCGAGGTTTACGAGCACGTGCGTGCGAAGCACGGCAAGCCGATCGACCTGGCGGTCAAATCGACGTTCAATCCCAGGACCAAGAAGTACTTCGCATTCTCCGACTCGTTCGTTCCCGATCCGGGCAACTACCGTCAGGACCTCTGGTCGCAGGTTGGATTCCCGCACGGTCCCGACACGTATGACGATCTCCTCGTCGGCGGAAAACGCATCAAGGACAAGTTCGGCAACCCGGTCGGCGTCGGCCTCTCGCAGGAGCTGGACACGAACATGGCCATGCGCGCGATCCTCTGGTCGTACGGCGGCTCCGAGCAGGACGAGCATGGCAACGTCACGCTCTATTCGAAGCACACCATCGAGGCCGTCAAATACGTCCGCGAGCTCTTCAGGCAGACCATGACGCCCGAGGTGTTCTCGTGGGATCCGTCGTCGAACAACCGCGGCATCCTGGCCGGCAAACTCTCCTTCGTCGACAACGCCATCTCCGTGACGCGTTCGGCCGAGAAGGACAATCCCGAGATGTCGAAAGCCATTCAGATCACGCACGCGCTCAAGGGTCCGGTGCGCCGCATCGCCGCGGAACACGTCATGGACTGCTACGCGATCTGGGATTTCGCCGAGAACAAGGAAGGCGCCAAACAGTTCCTCTCCGATCTCATCGACGACTTCGGCACCGCGTTCCGGGCCAGCGAGTTCTATAACTTCCCCTGCTTCCCCTCGACCGTGCCGAACATCAAGGAAGTGATCAGCAACGATCCCAAAGCCGTTCCGAACAACAAATATGCGGTCCTCGGCGACGTGCTGAGCTGGGCCACCAACGTCGGTTACCCCGGCTACGCCACCGCCGCGATCGACGAAGCGTTCAACACGTTCGTGCTGCCGACGATGTTCGCCAAAGCAGCGCGCGACGAGGTGAAGCCGGAGGACGCCGTTCGCGCCGCCGACACGGAACTGAAGCGTATTTTCGCGAAGTGGAGATAACCAAGCGGGCCTCGGGCCTCAGGCCTCGGGCCGCAGAGAAGAACCTGGGTGGAGGGTCTGCGGCCCGAGGCCCGAGGCCCGAGGCCTGACATGGCGGTTGTCGAAACCCGAAAGCTCACAAAGGTTTTCAAACGCGGCAACGTCGGCGCAGTCGTCGGCGTCGATCTGGAGAGCCGGGAGGGCGAGTTCCTCGTCCTCCTCGGCCCTTCCGGTTCCGGAAAAACCACACTCCTGCGGATGATCGCCGGGCTGGAAGAGCCCTCCTCCGGCGAGATCCTCATCGGTGGCCGCGTCGTCAACGATCTCAGTCCACGCGAACGCGGGATCGCCATGGTGTTCCAGAGCTACGCGCTCTATCCGCACCTGAGCGTCTTCAACAACATCGTGTTTCCGCTGAAGGCGCAGGGCCTCCCGAAGGAAAAGCGGCGCAAGCAGGCCGAGTGGGCGGCGTCGCTGCTCGGTATCCAGCACCTCTTCGCGCGCAAGCCGCGCGAGCTTTCCGGCGGGGAGCGCCAGCGCGTGGCTCTGGCGCGCGCCATCGTCCGCGAGCCGTCGCTGTTCCTGCTCGACGAACCGCTCTCGAATCTCGACGCCAAGCTGCGCGCGTCCGCGCGTGAAGAGCTCGAACAGTTCCAGAAGCGCATCGGCACGACCGCGATCTACGTGACGCACGATCAGGTCGAGGCCATGGCCATGGGCGATCGCGTCGTAGTCATGTCGCAGGGCCATGTGCGGCAGATCGGCACGCCGGCCGAGGTCTACGACCAGCCGGCCGATACATTCGTGGCCACGTTCCTGGGATCGCCGCCCATGAACATCGTGCCGACGAAGGATGTCATCGTCGGATTCAGGCCGGAGCATTTTCTCCCGCCCGGCGTCGCCGAGCGGCTCGGTGCGCACGTCGAGTACCGGTTCCACATCAATCACAGCGAATACCTCGGCGCTGAGAAGATCCTGTACGGAGTGGTCGAGGGCGGTCCCTTCCACGAACGGCGCGTGATCTCGCGGATTCCGTCGACGCACGCGCACGGACTCGATGACGGCACAACCCACACATTCGCAGTCGCCGACAGCGATCTGAAATTCTTCGATCCTCAGACGGAGAAGAGGACGGCGGCACGGAGTCTGCCCACGTGAGGCAGCAGCGTTGGCTGGCGCCGGCCATGTTCCTGCCGGCCATGATCTACATCCTCGCCCTGGTCGGGTTGCCGTTCATCATGGCGTTCTTCTACGCCGTCGGCGACGTGAAGGTGGGTAGCAAGGGTTATCACTTCGTCGGTCTCAAGAACTTCATCGGCATCCTGCACAACCCCGCGTTTCTCCTCGCGTTGCGCAACTCCTTCCTGTTCACGATCACGTCACAGGTACTCGTACTCGTGCTCTCGACGATGCTGGCCCTGGCGATCAAGGATGCCTTCCCCGGCCGCAGATTCCTGCGCTTCCTGATCCTGCTGCCCTGGGTGGCGCCGGTGTCCATCGGCTCGATCGGATGGAAGTGGATCCTCGACTCGCTGTACAGCGTAGTGAACTGGGTGCTGGTGCGCTGGCATTTCTTCAATCAGTACGACACGCCGGTCTATCTCGGAGAGCCGAAACTGGCCATGGCGTCGGTGATCGCCGTGCACACATGGCACATGCTTCCGTTCGCGACGGTAATCCTGCTGGCGGGCCTCACGGCCATCCCCAAGGACATCCCCGAAGCGGCGTCGGTCGACGGTGCGGGATTCTTCAGGACGCTGTTCCAGATCACGATTCCGATGATGCTGCCGATCATCAATGTGGCCGTGCTCTTTGGCGCGATTTTCACGTTCACCGACATGACCGTGATCTACATCCTGACGCGTGGCGGACCGTACGACACCACACAGGTCATCCCCACGCTGGCGTTCTTTACAGGCATTCTCGGGTCGGATCTCGCGGAGGGAGCGGCCATCTCCATCTTCATGGTGCCGCTGCTCGTCGTGGCCACGTATTTCGCATTGCGATCGGCCCATCGCGCGGAGGTGACGTAGGTGGCGCGGCCGCGGAAGGTCATCGGACAGATCTCGATGTGGATCGTGCGGCTGCTGTTCGCGGTGATCCTGGCGTTTCCGTTCTACTGGATGCTCATCACCACGTTCAAGAGGACGACGGATCTCTACAACCTCAAGAACAATCCGTTTCTCTTCAACGAGCCGCCGACGCTCGAACACCTTCGCCTCCTGTTTCAGGAGACGCTGTTTCTGCGCTGGGTGGGCAACACCGTGTTCGCGGGAGTGATCGTGGTGGCCATCACCCTGCTGCTGGCCATTCCCGCGGCCTACGCGCTGGCGCGGCTCACCGGCAACTGGGGCGCGCAGCTCGGTATCGGGGTGTTCCTCACGTACCTCATCCCGCCGACACTGCTCTTCATCCCGCTGTCAAAAGTGGTGGCCACCCTCGGCCTGCAGGACTCGCTCTGGTCGATCATCGTCGTCTATCCCAGTTTCACCATCCCGTTCTCGACGTGGCTGCTGATGGGATTCTTCAAGTCCATTCCGCGCGATCTCGATGACGCGGCCATGGTGGACGGACTCACTCGCTGGGGCGCGTTCATCAAGCTGATGGTGCCGATGTCGATGTCGGGCATTCTCACGGTGGTCATCTTCGCATTCACGCTCGTGACGCAGGAGTTCGTCTACGCGCTGACCTTCATCTCCTCCGCGTCGAACCAGACCGTCGGCGTGGGCGTGCCCACGTTCCTCGTCCGCGGCGACGTCTACTACTGGGGCTCGCTGATGGCCGCCTGCCTGATCACGAGCATCCCCATCGGGATTCTGTACAACCTCTTCCTCGACCGGTTCATCGAAGGCTTCACCGTCGGCGCGGTGAAGTAGCTCCGTTCTGCCCACACCCCGGCCTACGGCTGCGGGCAATACCGTTCGAATCCTCTGGCACGTTCGCGTCGATCGAGCGGCTCCCGCGTCAGCACGCCGAGCCTGATGAGCTCCGGCCGGAACTCGTAGCGGATCCTGACCGATGCCACAGGACGCGACTCGAGGTCGACGTCCACCTGCTGGACCTGCTGTTCCGTCCCCTCGCCCATTCCCGTTGCCGCGTAGTCATCGGACGGCGGGGCCGCGGCGGCCTGTCCTTCGGCCGCGGCCGACTTGTTCGCACGCGGCGCGTAGACGGAAATCTCCCGATGGCGTTCGCGATAGAACACGGCTTCGATGACCCCGAGGTTGTTCGTCTGTCCAAGGGCCGCGCCGTAGGAATGACGCTCGCCGGTAAAAAAGAAGCGGCGTGCCGTCGCGTCGCTCACCTGCCAACCGGAAATCACGGTCGACTGGTACGGTCCCAGAATCCATTTCGCGGCGTGAGCGGCATCGGTATGTTTCGCGTCGATGGTGTTCAGGCCGTCGACCGAGAGCGCCACCCCGACGCGATAGGGAGTCGGATTCGTGATGCGCAGCGCGTACGGTTCGCCGCGGACCGCCTCGACATAGATGCTTCCTCGGGCCTCGTATTCGGGCCGGGGCGCCTCGCCCACCAGAACACTCAGCCCGAAGCCCGAGGTCCCGGCGCCGAATGCGTTCATTGAAAAGAGCAGCACACCAGCCATCACCAACCGCTTGATCATGAAATCCTCCTCGCCTCAGTGAGACACGGCAGGAGGCCGAAAGAAAACCGGCGAGGAGAACAGCTGGCCGCCGTAAGGACGTAGTCGTAACCCGCTTCAGGCGGGGCCGCGGTTCGTCGCCGTGGCCCGGATGATCTGGCCGAGCGAAAAGATCGATTGCGGTTTGCGCAGCACTGCCACGACGCGGCAGTCCCTGGCCAGCTGCGCGAGCTCAGGCGACCCGTACGCCGTCACCACGATGAGCGAGGCCCCCGGCTGCAACCTGCACACGGACCGCAGCAGCATCCCATCCTCGTGATGGACGGCGCCGGTGAGGTACGGATCGAGCATGACCCCGCCGTACTTCTGCGCGGCCATCAGCGACTCGGCGGCGCTGGAATCGAGCGCGACGTCGACTTGCCACCGGTCGCCGGCGAGGTATCCGCGCAGAGAGCCGGCGATGTACTCGTCGTCGTCGATCAGCAGGATCTTCTCCTGCGGCAGCACGGGGTCAGCCATCTCGGGACATCATCCCCGCACACGCGGACGAGAAAAATCAGCCGTTTCCGCTTTCGGATGTAGGTAATTTACCGATCGGGCAGGAGATTGTTCTCCAACGCGTACTGCACGATCTCGGCGTTGTTCTTGAGACGCATCTTCTCGAGAATGCGGGCGCGGTGCGTGCCCACCGTCTTCACGCTGACGTTCAGCTCCACCGCGATGTCGCGTGGCGGCTTGCCCGTGGCGATCAGGCAGAGGACCTGGAACTCGCGGTCGGAGAGCCGTTCGTGCTGTTTGCGGTCGCTTCCGTCCATCATCTCGAAGGCCAGACTCTCGGCCATCTCAGCAGTCAGGAAGCGCTCACCGCGCGCCAGCCGGCGGATGGCCGTCACCAGGTGCTCGCGCGCGCTGTCCTTGCTGACATAGCCCGATGCACCGCCTTTCATCGCGCGCGACGCGTACGAGGCCTGCTGGTGCATGCTCAGGATCAGAACAGGAGGTCCGGTGCGGATCTGCGACAGGACATCGAGACCGGGCCGGTCCGGAAGATTGAGATCGAGCACGACCACGTCGAACTTCTGCCGCCGGACCAGGTCCATCGCTTCCGCTCCGGTGCGGGCCTCGCCGCCCACGGTGATGTCGTCGGTCTCGGAGACGATCTGTTTGAGACCTTCCCGAACGATGTCGTGGTCGTCGACGATGAGCACGCGGATCATGGCTGGTGCATGGTGAGTGCGGTCGAAGGCACGCGGACGGAAACAATCGTACCTCGTCCGGCCACACCCTCGAATTCGACCGAGCCGCCGATCATGGCCGCTCTCTCCCGAATGCCGATCAGTCCCAGTGACCGTGGATTCTCGGCTTCATCGCGAGTCAGTCCGCGACCGTCGTCGCGGATCTCCAGCAGCAGCTCGTCGGTGCGCTGGCGCAGACGCAGCTCCACGCGTGTGGCATTGGAGTGCCTGACCACGTTGGTCAGGGCCTCCTGCACGATCCGATAGATCGCCGTCGCGGCCACTCGGTCGAGCCCCGCCGCCTCAGAGGGCATCGAGACGTCGCATTCGATGCCGGTGCGTTCCTCGAACAGTCTCGCTTCGGATTCGATCGCCGCCAGGAGGCCGAGGTCGTCGAGCATACTCGGACGGAGCTCGGTGGCGATGCGCTGCACGGCCGAGACCGTCGCGTCGAGCGTGCTCACGATGCGGTCACGGATGGCCGGAGGAGCCTCGTGTCTCGAAAGCAGACCCAGAACATCCATTTTCAGAGCCGTGAGCAACTGGCCGAGGTCGTCGTGAATGGCGCGGGCGATGCGCGTGCGCTCCTCTTCCTGGACCACCAGCAGTCGCTCGGAGAGCGATTTCAGGTCGCGCTCGAATCTCGAACGGCTCTCCACCATCTCGTTGAACGAGTTCGCCAGCGTTGCGATCTCCACCGGCACGCCCCGCTCGAGCGTCACCTTTCCGTATTCGCCGGCGGCCACCGACCGAGCGGCGCGGGCGAGCTCGTTGACGGGCTTCTCGATCGATCGCGACAACAAGGCCGCCACCCCGATGACGATCAGCACCACCACTGCGCCGCCGGCCAGTCCGCGAAGGAACAGTGCCCGCACCGGCCGCATCACCGCCGAGGTCGGCACACCGACATAGATGTACCAGCCGAGTCTGGGGATAGTGGTGAATCCGTACTGTCGGGAGATGCCGTCGAGGCCTACCGCTTCGGCACGCCCTTCCTGCATCCGCATGGCCAACGCCGCCACGGCGCTGCCGCGCGCACTCTGCCCGGCCCATTGCCCCGGCTCATCGGAACGGACGACGATCGTTCCGGCGCGATCGAGAATCGTCACCACGCTGCCCGGCGGCAAGGTCTGCCGTCCGGCGACTTCCGGAAGCTCGATGAGGGCCAGCGTCCCCCGCCTCTTTCCATCACTGGCCGTGACCGGAACCGAGATCGTCGAGATCCATTGACTTCCGATCGCCCGGATGTCGGTCCGCCGCGGAACGAGCCTTCCCGCCCGCAGTTCGCCGGCAATCCATCGTGCTCCCTCCGCCGAGAACAGACGGTCTGACGCGCTCTCCGGTTCCGCCGAGCAGATGACCTGGCCGTGGTCATCGAAGAGCAAGAGGTTCACGTACTGCGGAAAAAAGTCGACGATTCCGAAGAGCGAGTCGCAGCGCGTGGCGTCGAAGTCACGGATTCCGGAGCGTGCAGCCATCCGATCGAGCAACGCCTGAGATTCGGTGTGCATCGAGCTCAGACGAGCGGACGTGGCCCTGGCGATGCGCAGCGCAGCATCACGTGCCGCCAGTTGCTCCCTGTCGACCTGGGTGGCGAACATCCAGACGAGAAGCAGGATCAGCGGCAGCGACACGGCCGCCGCAAAGCTGACCAGCCACCACCGGATCGAATGCTGTCTGCCGAGGACCATCTCGGCATGAGTCTATGACGCATCACACAGGGGCGTGTGCCATTCCAGGTTTGCACTCACCAAGGCAACTGCACTACTGTTAACCGAACTCAGCCCCATCGATTCAAAGCCCCTGTCGTTCTCCACCGGTCCATCCTCCGTCGAGGAGGTCGATTTCTTGTGAGAAGGAGATGACATGCTTCAGCGAGATCCCCGCATCGCCTCCCCGCCAGGTTGCGATGCTCCTCCCCCTTCCCGCCGTTCTTTCCGGCCACCACAACCGCCAACACTGCATCCACGAAAAGGAGTAGTCCCATGACGCGTTTGCGTGTTCCTGCCAGCATCCTGGTCCTATCGCTCCTGATCTGGGCAGGCTCGGCCTCCGCCCAGAACGTAACCACCGGTGCGGAAGGTCTGACCGTCAAAGGGTTCGTCGACGCCACGATCTTCCTGCAGAATCAAAACTTCACATTCGGAAACGGCCAGAACGCGGAATTCCCGGTTCCTCCCGAGACCAGCAAGGATCGCTGGTTCCTGGACGGAGACGTCCGCAACACCCGCCTGACGCTCGGATTCACCGGCCCCAAGCTGGAAGACAACATGAAAGTCGGAGCCACGCTCGAAGCGGATTTCTTCGGCGGCTTCAACGGGACCGGAGGGTTCAGCAACGCCCAGGCCACCCCCCGGCTTCGCCTCGCCTACGTCGACCTGGTTCGCGGCAAGACCACGTTCCGGGTGGGACAGGGGTGGGCACCGTTATTCGGCAATGTTCCGGTCTCCTACTCACATATTGCCTTTCCCCTCGGATACGGCTCGACGGGCTACGTGGGCTGGCGCTTCCCGGGTGTCTTTCTCTACCAGGATCTCACTCCCGCGGGATCAAAAGTGACCTCGAAGTTCACGATCGCCCTGATGAGGAACGCGTGGAGCGGACCGGGCAACAACGTCGACTCCGGCAGCGCCGGTCCGGCATCGACGCTTCCGCAACTCGAGGCCCGCTTCGACTGGGGCGGCAAATCGGGCGCGGCTGCCTGGAGCACGTACGTCGTTGGCCATTGGGATAAGAAGGATCTCTCCGGTGCCGGCGTCCAGGCATCGAACGACTCACTGACCGGCTGGGCCGGCGAAGTCGGCGCGAAGGTCACTTCGGGTCCGTTCATGATCCAGGGCAACGCCTATACGGGCAAGGCCATCGGCCAGCAGTTCGGCCAGATCAGCCAGTTCGGGGACATCCAGAGCTGGGGCTTCTGGCTGCAGGGTGGCTACAACTTCACGAAACGGTGGAGCGGTTACCTGTTCTACGGCACGGAGAAACCCAACAAGAGCGACGTGCTGGCCGCAAAAGGGACCCGCGTCAAGGACGACATGTTCGCGCCTTCGCTCATGTACAACCTCGGGCCGTATGGATTCAACGTGGAGTGGATCCACAACGAGCTCACCACCGGCGCCAGCGAGATCAAGACCAAAGGCGACCAGTTCGCCGCCAGCGTGATCTACAAGTTCTGACGACAAAACGAAAAGGAGGCTGCACTCATGTCCGACGTCACAGCTCCGGCAGGCGGGGTCGAGTACCCGATCAAACGCATCATCTTCGCGTCGAGTCTCGGGACGATGATCGAGTGGTACGACTTCTACATCTTCGGAAGTCTCGCCGCGATCATGTCCACCTTGCTCTTCCCCGCCGGTCACCCCACGTGGGCCCTGATCAAGACCTGGGCTTTGTTCGCAACCGGCTTCATCGTGCGGCCGTTCGGTGCGCTGGTGTTCGGGCGCATCGGCGACCTGATCGGACGCAAGTACGCGTTCATGGTCACTCTCTCGATCATGGGTCTGTCGACGTTCCTGATCGGACTGTTGCCGACGTACGCGACGATCGGAGCAGCAGCACCGCTCATCCTGCTCGTTCTCCGTCTCCTCCAGGGTCTCGCGCTCGGCGGCGAGTACGGAGGAGCGGCCGTCTATGTCGCGGAGCACGTCCCCGACAACAAGCGCGGCTTCTACACGAGCTTCATCCAGATCACCGCGACCCTCGGTCTGTTTGTCTCGCTGGCCGTGGTCCTGGGCGTCAAGGGGATGATGACCGACGCCGACTTCAAGTCCTGGGGCTGGCGGATTCCCTTCCTGCTGTCGATCATCCTCGTGGCGATGTCGCTGTACATCCGTCTGAAGCTCAAAGAGTCGCCTCTCTACACCTCGCTCAAGAGCCAGGGCAAGACCTCCATCGCCCCGCTCAAGGAAAGCTTCGGCAACTGGGCGAACGTTAAGATCGTGCTGCTCGTGCTCTTCGGCGCCACCGCCGGCCAGGGCGTGGTTTGGTACACGGGCCAGTTCTACGCGCTGTCGTTCATGCAGAGCGTCATGAAGGTCGACATCGTGAAGTCGTCGATCATCGTGGCCGTGGCCGTGCTCATCGGCATGCCGTTCTTCACCGTGTTCGGCGCGCTCTCCGACAAGATCGGCCGGCTCAAGATCATGATGGCCGGCAATCTCATCGCCGCGCTGACGTACATCCCGATCTACAAGGGAATGATGTCGGCCGGCGCCGATCCCAAGAACCCGAACATGGTCATGCTGACGCTGCTCGTATTCATTCAGGTCATCTACGTGACCATGGTGTACGGACCGATCGCGGCGTTCCTGATCGAGTCTTTCCCCGCCAAGATCCGGTACACGTCGTTCTCACTGCCCTATCACCTGGGCAACGGCTGGTTCGGCGGCACGCTGCCGCTGATCGGCGCGCTGCTCGTGGAGAAGACCAAAAACCCGCTGTCGGGCCTCTGGTACCCGATCATCATCGCGATGATGACGTTCTTCGTCGGCACGTTCATGCTGAACGAAAGCAATCGGACGGAGATCTGGAAGGAAGCGGAAGCGGCGCGTCCCGCGAACTCGTGATCCATTGACAACCACGGCCGGCCCGAGAGTCGGCCCTAACCAGGGCCGGCTCTCAGTCGGCCCTTTTTTTTCGACTCCTATGACGACCTATCTCGATGCCTACAGCCGTTCTCTCAACGATCCCGAAGGTTTCTGGGGCGACGCCGCCGAGGACGTGCACTGGTTCAAAAAATGGGACCGTGTTCTCGATCGAAATGCCGGTGTCTATGGACGGTGGTTCACCGGCGGCGTCACCAACACGTGCTACAACGCGCTGGACATTCACGTCGAGCGCGGGCGCGGCGATCAGGCCGCGCTGATCTACGACAGCCCGCTCACGAACACGATCCGCTCGTTCACGTATCGCCAGCTCCTTGACATGACGGCGCGCTTCGCCGGCGCACTGGCATCGCTCGGCGTCACCAAGGGCGACCACGTCATCATCTACATGCCGGCGGTTCCGGAGACCGTCGTGGCCATGCTGGCCTGCGCGCGCATCGGCGCGGTGCACTCGGTGGTCTTCGGCGGGTTCGCCGCGAACGAGCTCTCCAAGCGCATCTCCGACGCCAGGCCGAAGGTGATCGTGTCGGCGTCGTGCGGGATCGAGCCGGGAAAGATCATTCCCTACAAGCCCATGCTCGATGAAGCCATCCAGCTCTCCTCGTCGAAGCCCGAACACTGCGTGATCCTGCAGCGGCAGCAGATCAAGGCGCCGCTCACGCCCGGCCGCGACCTCGACTGGAACGAGCTCGTCGCCAAAGCATCGCCCGTCGACTGCGTCCCGGTCGACGCCACTGATCCTCTTTACATCCTCTATACGTCGGGGACGACCGGGATTCCGAAAGGCGTCATGCGTGACACCGGCGGGCATCTCGTGGCCATGAAATGGAGCATGAAATTCGTCTACGGCATCGAGCCAGGCGAAGTGTACTGGGCGGCTTCGGACATGGGCTGGGCCGTCGGACACTCCTACATCGTCTACGGTCCGCTGATCCACGGCTGCACGACGATTCTCTATGAAGGAAAGCCGGTCGGCACGCCCGACCCCGGCGCGTTCTGGCGCCTCATCTCACAGCACAAGGTGGCGGCCCTGTTCACCGCGCCGACCGCCTTCCGCGCCATCAAGCGCGACGATCCCAACGGCGACTACATCAGGAAATACAACCTCGGCGGATTCCGCACGCTCTTTCTGGCCGGCGAGCGCTGCGACCCCGACACGCTCATGTGGGCGCGAGAGAAACTGAACGTGCCGGTCATCGATCACTGGTGGCAGACCGAGACCGGATGGGCGGTCGGCGCCAACTGCGTCGGTCTGGGGATGTTCGAGGTCAAGCCGGGCTCGTGCACGAAGCCGGTGCCCGGCTACGACATCCGTATCCTCGACGACGCTGGGAAAGAGGTGAAGCGGCCGGCCATGGGCAATGTGGCCATCAAGCTGCCGATGCCTCCGGGATGCCTGCCGACGCTCTGGCAGAACGACGCCGAATTCCGCAAGTGGTATCTCGATCCGTATCCCGGTTACTACAAGACTGCCGACGCCGGCTACATCGACGAGGACGGCTACCTCTGGATCATGAGCCGCACCGACGACATCGTCAACGTGGCCGGACACAGGCTGTCCACCGGTGCCATCGAGGAAGTGCTGGCGTCGCATCCCGACGTCGCCGAATGCGCGGTCGTCGGCGTGAATGACGAGATCAAGGGTGAAGTGCCTGTCGGCTTCATCGTGCTCAAGTCGGGCGTCAAACGCGAAGCGGCGGCCATCGCGGCCGAGCTCGTCGTTCTCGTGCGCGAGAAGATCGGTCCGATTGCGGCGTTCAAGCAGACGCTCGTCGTCAAGCGCCTGCCCAAGACACGGTCAGGAAAGATCGTGCGCGGCACGATGAAGCGCATCGCCGACGGCGTCCCCTACACCGTGCCGGCCACGATCGACGACCCGGCCACGCTCGAAGAGATCTCCGCGGACCTCGGAGCCATTGGATATCCACGCATTGCCACCAGTCCCGGCAAGTCATAAGCTGCTCAGGCCTCGAAAGGAGCCCACGCACATGTCGTCTCTCGACCTCACCGAAGCCCAGATCGCCGTTCACTGGAAGGAAGAGGAGTACATCCAGCCGCCGGCGAGTTTCGTGGCGCAGGCCAACCTCAAGGATTCCGCCGTCACGAAACGCTTCTCGCTCGAGAACTTTCCGAAGTGCTTCGACGAGTACGCCGAGCTTCTGACCTGGTACAAGAAGTGGGACCAGACGCTCGACAGCAGCAATCCTCCGTTCTGGAAATGGTTCACCGGCGGAAAGATCAACGCCAGCTTCAATTGCCTCGACCGGCACCTGAAGACCCACAAGGACAAGGCCGCGTATATCTTCCTGCCAGAGCTCGAGAGCGAGCCGGAGCAGACGGTCACGTATCAGCAGCTCTACGACCGCGTGAACGAGATGGCCGCGCTGCTGCGCGATTTCTGCGGCCTGAAGGCCGGTGACCGCGTCACCATTCACATGCCGCTCGTCGTCGATCTCCCGGTCACGATGCTGGCCTGCGCGCGTCTCGGCGTCGTCCACTCGGTCGTGTTCGGAGGGTTCAGCGGAGCGGCCTGCGGCCAGCGCATCGCCGATTCCGGCAGCCGCGTGCTGATCTCGATGGACGGCTACTACCGCAGCGGCCAGGTCGTGGATCACAAGGAGAAGGTCGACCAGGCCGTGGCGGCGGCGACGGGAGATGGTCAACAGGTTGACAAAGTGCTGGTGTGGCGCCGCCATCCCGACCGTTACCTCTCGCAGACGAAGATGGTCGAGGGCCGCGACTTCATCGTGCAGGACGTGCTCAAAAAATACGCCGGCCAAAAAGTCGAGCCCGTACAGATGGATTCCACCGCGCCGCTCTTCCTCATGTACACGAGCGGCACCACTGCCAAGCCGAAAGGCATCCAGCACGGCACCGGCGGCTACATGGCCTGGGTCACGGCCACCGCAAAAGACATTCTCGACATCCACCAGGACGATGTGTACTGGTGCATGGCCGACATCGGCTGGATCACCGGCCACAGTTACATCGTCTACGGCCCGCTGGCGCTCGGCACCTCCAGCCTTTTGTACGAGGGTGTGCCGACCTATCCCGACGCCGGACGGCCCTGGCGCATCGCAGAGAAATACAAGGTCAACATCTTCCACACCGCGCCGACGGCGATCCGCATGCTGCGCAAGGTCGGCCCCGACGAGCCGGCGAAATACAAATTCAACTTCAAGCTGATGGTCACGGTGGGCGAGCCGATCGAGCCCGAGGCGTGGCGCTGGTACTTCAATTCGGTCGGCAAGAAGAGCGCCGTCATCGTGGATACGTGGTGGCAGACCGAGACCGGAGGATTCCTCTGCTCGACGAAACCGGCGCTCGATCCGATGAAGCCCGGCAGCGCCGGACCGGGCGTCCCCGGCATTCATCCCGTGATCTTCGACGAGGAAGGCAAAGAGGTCGCACCGGGCACGAGGGCCGGCAACATCTGCATTCGCAATCCCTGGCCGGGCATCATGCAGACCATCTGGAAGGATCCCGACCGGTTCGTGAAGACGTATTACGAAAAGTACAACAAAGACCCGAAGAGCAAGGACTGGCGCGACTGGCCGTACTTCGCCGGTGACGGCGCCATGGAAGCAAAAGACGGTTACTTCCGCATCCTCGGCCGCGTCGACGATGTGATCAACGTAGCCGGCCATCGCCTGGGGACTAAGGAGCTGGAGTCGGCGTGCATGGTCGTTCCGGAGGTGGCCGAGGCGGCGGTCGTTCCGGTCGCGGACGAGTCGCGCGGCCGCGTGCCCGAGGTGTATGTCGCGCTCAAGCCGGGCATCAAACCGACGAAGGAGATCGAGCAACGCATCGTCAAGGAGATCGAGACGCTGATCGGCAAGATCGCCCGTCCCAAGAGCGTGCAGATCGTCTCGGATATGCCGAAGACGCGCTCGGGCAAGATCATGCGCCGCGTGCTGGCTTCGATCTCCAACCGCATGCCCGTCGGCGACGTGACCACCCTGGCCAACCCCGAGGTCGTCGAGCAGATCCGCGTGATGGTCCAGGGCACTGGTCCGGTGGAGCAGGTCAAGGACGTCGGCGAGGACATCAAGAAGTTCGGACAGGAGTAGATACCGTTGCCGCCCGGGCGCGCTCATCCAGGCGCGCTCGGGCACTCCGCCCAGGCACCTCTCGCCAACAACGATCTCGCCATATCATCGCCCGATGATCCGAGTCGCTGTGGCCGGAGTAACCGGCTGGGTGGGAAAACCTCTCGTACGAGCCATCGAAGAGGCGACGGACCTTCGACTCGTGGCCGCCGTGGCGCGTCGAGCGGCCGGCGATCGCATCGGAAACGTGACCATCAGCGGCTCGGTGGACGACGCGCTGCTCACGCCTTCCGATGTCTTCGTCGACTACACGAGCGCGGACTCCGTCAAGAGGAATGTTCTCGCGGCCATTCGCGCCGGGCGGCACGTCGTGATCGGCAGCTCGGGGCTGACGCAGAACGACTTCCGGGAGATCGATGAGGCGGCGAGAACCGCAGCCGTCGGCGTTGTGGCCGTGGGAAACTTCGCCATCGCGGCCGCTCTCCTGCAGAGATTCGCCATCGAGGCGGCGAAGTACATCCCGACCTGGGAGATCATCGATTCCGCATACGCTGGCAAGGTCGACGCTCCCAGCGGGATGGCCCGCGAACTGGCGTGGCGAATGTCGGAAGTCCGCAAGCCTCACGTGGAGGTCGAGAACACGGCCGGCCAGCCCGAGGCTCGAGGAGCGGAAGTGGATGGGTCGAGGATCCATTCGCTGCGATTGCCGGGATACACGATTGGCCTGGAAGTGCGGTTTGGACAGGAGGATGAGAGGCTGACGCTCCAGTACGACGGCGGTCCGGGGGCAACGCCGTATATCGGCGGCACGCTGCTGGCGATCCGGCGTGTTCGCGATTTCACCGGACTCGTGCGCGGTCTCGATCGCATTCTGGAATCGACGACGCGCGACGACGCCCCACGGTAAACGAAACGAGACTGCGCCATGCCACTGCTGTTTTCCTACGGCACGCTTCAGGAAGAAAGCGTGCAACGATCGACATTCGGCAGACCGCTGGCCGGAGAGAAAGACGCGCTCCCGCGATTCGAGCAATCACTGGTGAAGATCGACGACCCGAGGATGGCCGTCAGGCTCGGGAAAACACACCACGCCAACGTCACACGCAACGGACGTGAAGAGAGCCGCGTGTCCGGGACCGCGCTCGAGGTGACCGACGCCGAGCTCGAAAGTGCCGACGAATATGAAGCGGTCTTCTCGTATCAGCGAGTGGCCGTCACGCTCGCATCCGGCCGAAAGGCCTGGGTGTACGTCCACGTGCGCTCCGCGGAATGACAGTCCGGCCCGTCACTCCTCCACCATCTGGCGCAAGCGCTCCAGCGCCCTGTCCCAGCGGGTAGAGATGAGATCGAGCACGCGGTGCGCTTCCTGGAGTTGTTTCGTGCGCAGCTCCCAGACGCGCTCGCGCCCCTGGCGGAAATCGCGGACGAGCCCCGCGCCGGCGAGGACGTTCAGATGCTTCGTCACCGCCTGCCTCGTCACTTCCGACCCATCCGTCAGATCCTTGATCGACATCGGGCCGCCGCCGGCGAGCCGCGAAACCACGTAGAGTCGCGTCGTGTCGCCCAGGGCGGCGAAGAGCGGGGCTGACCGCGCCAACGCGGCGTTAGCGGGACGCGGTGACATGGCGCTCGATGTTCTTCGTCTGCTCGCTCCAGCCCTGATCGTTCATGCGGATTGCCTCCGCACGCCGGTGCAGCGGAATCTGGTCGAAGCCCGTCTCGACGATCCGGAGCAACGTTCCCTCCGGCGCTTCCTCGAGCGTGAAAGTGACGAGCGTCTTCGGCTCGGAGGAGTAGTCGACGTTCGGGTCGATCGCGTAGGGATGCCAGCGATACGAGAGCATGTGCTCCGGACGAACATCCAGGAGCTCGATGTCCATCGTCAGGTGCTCGTATCCCGGATGGGTGATGTTGCCGCTCACCTTCTGACCGGGCTTGAACGTTCCCGGCGGGAACCTGACGCCGAACCAGGCCCCGAACTCGACCTGGTCGGAAAGGGCGCGCCACACTCGTGCCCGAGGAGCGCGGAGGAGAATTTGTTTTTCGATACGATCCGTCATATGCAACCTCGTGGTTGCATGATAGCACGACAGCGGTGAGTTGTGAATGCTCTCTGCTGGTTTTTCAGCAGTTGAAACGAAGGGGCCCGGGAGTTGTTTCCGCTGCTACACTTCCCCACGCCGTTCATGAAATCCCCGGTCGGCAGATACGCCGTCGCGATCGCCATGCCGATCGCGGCGATCCTCGTCCAGCTCGCGTTCCGGCCGGTCTTCGAGGGCGTCCCGTTTTTCTTTTTCTTCGTGACGGTCTTCGTATCGGCGCTGATCTGCGGTTTCGTCCCGGCCATCGTCACGACGTTCATCTTCATCGGCGCGTCGATGGTCTACATGCAGCCGCGGCCCGCACAGTCGGTGGCGTTCGCGGTGACCGGCGTCGGCATCGCCTGGTTCGTCAGTTCGACGCGACGGTCGGAAGAGGCGCGGAAGCGCGCCGAGATCGCTCATCTCGTGACCATCGCCAACGTGGCTCCGGCCATCGTCTGGATCACCGATGCCGGCAAGAGCTGCACCTACGTCAACGACCGCTGGCTCGAGTTCAGCGGCCGCGGGCGCGAAGAAGAGCTGGGCTTCGGATGGCTGGACGAGATGCATCCCGATGACGTACGGCGCTGCATGCCGGACTTTGAGAGAGCATTCAGCGCCAGGAAGCCCGTGGAGATCGAATACCGGCAGCTCCGTCATGACGGTGTCTACCGCTGGGTGCTCAGCCGCGGTGTGCCACGATTCGACTCGCACGGAGAATTCGCCGGCTACATCGGCGTGGCTTTCGACATCGACGATCTGCGCGTCGCCGACAACGAACGGCAGCGTCTGACGCGCGAGATCGCCAGTCAGCGCGAGCGGCTGCTCGGCATCGTGTCGAACGTACCCGGCGTGGTATGGGAAGCCTGGGGCCAGCCCGACCAGGCGTCGCAACGGATCGACTTCGTCAGCGATCACGTCGAGCGGATGCTCGGCTACACCGTCGAGGAGTGGCTGGCCACGCCGAACTTCTGGCTCAACATCGTTCATCCGGAGGACCGCGAGGCGGCGGCGGCACACGCTCACGATCACTTCGCCGCGGGCGGCCCGAGGACCAACACGTTCCGATGGCTGACAAAAGACGGGCGTGCGGTCTGGTGCGAAGCGCACTCCACGGTCATCCATGACGAACACGGCGTACCGCTGGGCATGCGCGGTGTCACCCTCGACATCACGTCACGGAAGCGCGCCGAGGATTCGGTGCGGTTCGCTGCCCGGGCCAGCGAGGTCCTGGCGGCGTCGCTCGATTACGAGGCCACGCTGCGGGCCACCGCCCAGCTCGCCGTCCCCGCGCTCGCCGACTGGTGCGTGATCGCGCTCATCGGCGAAGACGGCCAGGCGCGACGCGTCGCCGTGGTACACGCCGACCCGGCCAGGAACGAACGCGCACAGCAACTCCTGACGATGCCGTTCCCCGAGAACGTGCCGCGGCAGGCCGCCGAGACGGCTCACAGATCACAGCCGTTCATCGTGGACATGACCGCCCAGGACGCCGGCACGACCATCGTGGACGACGCGCACCGGAAGCTCGTTTCCGAGCTCGGCGGGGCATCGCTTCTGGTCGTACCGATCGAAGGGCGCGACCGGCTGATGGGATCGATCTCACTGGTGTCCGCGACGCCGTCGCGTTATGGGCAGAACGACGTCGAGCTGGCGTCGCTGCTGGCGCGGCGCGTAGCCATCGCCATCGACAACGCCCAGCTCTACCGGACCGCCCTCCAGGCCAGCACGGCCAAGGACGAGTTCCTGGCCACGATCTCTCACGAGTTGCGTACGCCCATGACCGCGACGCTCGGCTGGGTACGTCTGCTCACCCTCGATCAGGTCGAGGGTGACATGAAACAGACCGCGCTGCAGGCCATCGAGAACGCCACGCTGGCACAGGCCAGACTCATCGAAGACATCCTCGACGTCTCCGGCATCGTCCTCGGAAAATTCCGGCTGGAGCCCGGTCCGGTCGACCTCCGGGCTGTCGTCGATGCGGCGTCCCTCGCTCTCTCCCCGGCCATGAGCGCGAAGTCGATCCAGCTCAACGTCGACTCGTCGCGATGGAGCGGTGTCATCCACGCCGACAGCAACCGTCTGCAGCAGGTCATCTGGAATCTGCTGGCGAACGCGACGAAGTTCGGCAAACGCGAGGGACGCATCGACGTTGTCGTCGAACGCGACGACTCGCTGGCGCGGATCGTCGTGCGCGACGACGGAGCAGGAATCGATCCGGTGTTTCTGCCGTTCGTGTTCGATCGCTTCCGGCAGGCCGAAAGCGGCTTCGTGCGCAACCACGGCGGTCTCGGCCTCGGCCTGGCCATCGTGCGGCACATGGTCGAACTGCATGGCGGTACCGTGAGCGCGTCGAGCGAAGGCCTCGGCAAAGGCTCCTCGTTTGTCGTGGAGTTGCCGGCTGGTTGAAACCGGCCCGGTCCGCAACCGTATCTCTAGTATTCAGGCATGACCAGCAGCACACCTGGTTCGCCCTCCACGGTCATGGCGATGCCGGACGACGATCGATTCGCCTCCGCGTTGCGGGGATTCGGTCCGGTGGGCATCCTGGCCATGCTCAGCATCTTCCTCACCGGCAACGTTTTCGCCGGGGACATGGTGGTTCTGCCGGTGGGCGCCGCTTTGATCCTGCTCTGGAGGTGGCGATCGCATACGCCGTGGAGCGCCATCGGCTACGTGCGGCCGCGAAACTGGACGATCACCATTGCCAGCGGGATCATCTGCGGCGTCGCCTTCAAGTTGCTGATGAAGACGATGGTGATGCCGCTGCTGGGCGCCCCCGTGGTCAATCACGCCTATCACTTCCTGGCGGGCAACCGCGCGCTGATCCCCGCCGCGATCTGGGCGATGCTCGTGGCCGGGTTCGCCGAAGAGACGGCATTCCACGGCTTCCTGTTCGAACGGATGGAAAAGTTTTTCGGATCGGGAATCCCGGCCAAGACCTCCATCGTGCTGCTGACGTCCGTCTGGTTCGGGCTCGAGCACTACACGGTGCAGGGATTGCCCGGAGTGGAACAGGCCACGATCACGGGCCTGGTGTTCGGATCGATCTTCGCGGTCACCGGGCGCCTCTTCGTGCTGATGATCGCCCACGCGTCGTTCGATCTGACCGCGTACGCGATCATCTACTTCGATCTCGAATCACGCGTGGGACATCTGGTTTTCAGATAGAGACCGGAAATGAGAGATTGGAGAAAGGCCTCGATGGCCATCGCCGCTCTCGCTCTCTCCACCTCTCTCGGTTCGCAGCCGGCGAGGTTGAGCGCACATCTGCAGTACCGATTCGCCGGCTTCGCGAACGTCGGACGCGAGGTCACGTTCACTCCGGACAGCCGGATCCTCGTGACGAGCAATGCCGACGACACGATCAAGCTCTGGCGCGTCTCAGACCATCGGCTCGTACGCACGCTCCTGCATCCGGGCGGCGCGACGTCGGTTTCCGTCAGCGCCGACGAGTTATGGCTGGCCAGCGGCGGCTACGACGCCACAGTCCGCCTCTGGCGGCTGCGCGATGGAGCGCTCGTGCGCGAGTTGAAGGGCCACTCGGGTACCGTATGGTCGGTGTCGTTCAGTCCCGACGGACAGCGGCTGGCCAGCACGGGAGAAGACGCGGTCATCAGGATTTGGCGTGTCGCTGACGGCGCGCTGCTGGCGGCGCTGCGCGGCCATACGCGCAACCTCTGGCGCGTGGCCTTCAGTCCGAATGGACAATTGATCGCCAGTGCCGGATTCGACAAGACCATCAGGTTCTGGCGCGCTGCCGACGGAAGGCTCCTGCGAACGATCAAAGGACCCAGGGAGGCCATCGTCGGGATGGCCTTCAGCCCCAACAGCGAGCTGCTCGCCACCGGTGGTGATGACTCCACCATCCGCATCTTTCGCATCCGAAACCATCCCGGCAGCGATCGCGGGATCACCGTGCGACTGTGGCGCGTGAGCAATGGCTCGCTCGAGATCGCGCTGGCCAGTCACACCGATGACGTCTGGTCCGTGGCGTTCAGTCCGGACGGCAAATGGCTGGCCAGCAGCAGTGAGGACAAAACCGTCCAGCTGTGGAGTGTGCGCGTGGTCATTCCGAGCCGCGAAGACGGCGAGGAATCTGGGTGGCGGGGCGTTTCAGCCGCGTGTTCGATCTGATGAAGGATCCGTTCGGCGGCAAACCGCCTGGGAGATGAGCGGGAGTGGCGTCGTAGCCCGGATCCGCCTCACCAACAAGCCGGTCGACCCAATCGTGGTTGTAGCCGCGCGGGTGATCCGCGCCTAAGTGACGTGCCAATAGCGACGCGAGCGCAGGACGCGTGCCTCGGCGCAGTCACGCGACGGTATGTCTGGCATCACTGTGCATTTCAGCCCGCCGTGTACCATGACAACATCCAGTAACAGGGAGTCATGCGCTTTCACCGCGGCCCTCGAACATGTGACGCCGCTGCCTGGCTGCATTGGCGCGTGCCCGAGACCCGCTACGCAACTTCGAAGGTCGAGAGGATTCAGCCATGAGAGCAGCGATCTCTTTGTCGAAGACGTGCTGCGCCGTTCTGGCTAATGCACGCGGTTGCGGATGTCCTGGAAGTGCGCGGCCTTGATCACGACCGGTGTCGCATCGGTGTAGCCGCCTGACCCCCGGCCTAACGGTCCGAGCGCGGCGTCGAGCGCGGTGCGCATTTCGGTGATGTGCACGGCTTTTACCATGACACCAGCGGAGGCGGTGTCCGTGAATGTAGCGGCGGTAAGGCCGGCGAGCTGGCGCACCGCGTTCACCGCGGTCCGCGCCTGCGCCAGGTGCACTGCCTTCACCACGGTGCCCGCCGTCAGCGGGTCGTCGACGAAGATCACGGTCGTGGCGATGTCGGAGCTGCTGTCGCCCGACGAGCCGGCGGCGTTGATGGCTCGTACGCGGTACAGATACGAAGTGTCGGCGGTGGCTGTCGAGTCGGTGAAAGACGTCGATGCGGTCGGACTGCCGATCGGCGCAAAGGCGACGCTGGGAGCCTGCCTGAAAACCTGATACGACGTCGCGGTAGCGGTCGTGTTCCAGGTGACGAGCACGGATGTCGCCGTCTGCGCCGCGGCGATGACGCCTGACGGCGCCGCCGGTGGCGTCGACAAATATGTGAATCCGTTCGCAAGCACACCGCTCGCCGTGTCGTTGTTCGTGACGGCGACTGACACAGCGCCGGCGGCGTGCGCCGGAGTCGTGGCGGTGATCGATGTCGTACTCACGACAACCACGTTCGTCGCTGCGACGCCGTCGAGTGCGACGGTGGCACCGGGCTGAAATCCCGTACCGGCAATCGTGATGGCCGTTCCGCCCGCGGGCGCCCCGGTATTCGGCGTGACGCTCATGACCGTGGGAGCGCCGAGGGAAAGAAGGAAGAGGCCGTTGTTCGTAGCAGCGATGAGTCGCCGAGCCGGTGTCATCGCCAAGGCGTAGATGTACGGAGCAGAGACGCCGAAGCCATCGTTCGCGGCAGTCCAGCGCATCCCGGCGTCGAGCGAGTACCAGTAGCCGTTGCCGGCGCCGAGGTGAAGAATGTTCGGATTTTGCGGATCGACGAGAATCGAATTGAACCCGGCGCCGCTGACGACCGTGACTCCATCAGCAACACCCGTCAAGCCGGCGTTGTACGCCGTCCAGGTCGTTCCGCCATTGACGCTCTTGAACACACCATAGTCCCGCGACGTGGCATAGATGATGTTCGTGTTCGTCGGATCGATGGCCAGCGAGTACACCGGCCCTGCCCCGGCAATGGGAATGTTCGTCCAGCTCGCGCCCCCGTCGATGCTCTTGACGATGTTCGGCGTACCCGTTCCTGACGCGTAGATGGTCGCCGGATTGACGGGATCGATCGCCAGCGCGTAGCCGTGAATCTCGTCGCCGGGAGGGCCTTGCGCCGTGTGCGCCCACGTCGTGCCGCCGTCCAGCGACTTGATGACCATCGATTGCGCGCTCGTCTTGCCGGGAAGGATGAAGTCGGCCGCGTACATCGTCGCGGGAGTGACCGGATCGATGGCCAGCGCGCCCGCCTGCTCCCCGAATCCGGTGGCATCCAGCACGCGCGTCCAGGTCGTACCGTTGCTCACGCCTTTCCAGACATCGGCGCCCGTCATCATGTTGGCAAAGACGGTCGTGCCGTTCACCGCCAGCGCCGCAACGGTGTTCGCCGCGGTCGTCGCGGCCGACAGCACCTGCGTCCAGGTGATGCCGCCGTCCGCCGACTTGTAGACCGAGCCGTTCGAGCCGGCGTAGACGAAGGAAGCATTGGCCTGATTCGCTGCGACCGATTGGAAATTTCCGGTGAACCCGCCCACCGCCTGCCACGCCGGAAACGCCGTTGCCACGCGTGAGCTCGGGCCCTCGGTCGCGCCAGCAAGCGCGGTAATGGCGAACGAGTACACGCCAGTGGGAAGACTCGTCACGGTGACCGGATTCGTGACGTTCGCGATCATCCGGCCGCCCGGAAGGGTGCCGTAGTTGTCTTTCGTCACGCCGACGATGCCGTTCGCCATATAGAGGTTGTAGGACGTCGCGCCAAGGATCGAATCCCAACGCACGGTCACTTGTCCGGTTGCGGAAGTGGTCGTGACGAGCAGCGGCGGCGATGGTTGACTCGAGTCGTCGGGCGCGGTGGCAGTGATGCGGTAAGGCGAGACCACGTCTCCCGGCTGGTCAACATTCGTGTGTCCAAGAATGGCGATGTATCCGTCGTTCAGCCACGGCGTGTTGAACGTGATTCCCGGAGGCGATTCGATAAGGAACGTCTGCTTGCCGTTATCGTAAATGTGAGCTCCACCCGTGCTCTTCCAGAGCAGTTGTCCGCGATCGAGCTGGAACGGCGCCTCGAAGATGGCGGCAAGACCACCGAGCGGCCCAGTGGGAAAGACGAGATCGCCGTTGAGGATCAATTGCGCATTTACTTCGGTCACACCGTCGCTTCGCCACCATGCCACGTGACGGCCGTCCGTCGACGCAAACAAAAATTTGGTCGCGACGGTTTCGTGCGACAACTGCACCGGCGTCAGTGGGAGGGTGGTCGTGTCAATGACGAAGACCTGAGGGATGCCATTCACCTTTTTTGAATAGACGAGCTGTCCACGGCGGAACGGCTGGATGTCGGGCGCGAGGGTTGCGTCCGTCTCGAGCGTCGTCATCGCCGAGCCGTCCCAGTACTGGATTCCTGTCGGACTCGTATTCGTCGGCTGCCAACTCCACACCGCCTTGCAACCATCCGCGGCGATGCGCGAGACCGTGATCGAGGTGCTGAGCTGCGTTCGCACGCCGGTCACGGGATCGACCTTATAGGCCTGCTGCCCGACTGTCGGATCCTGCAGAACGAAGAACGCGCAACCCTTGTCGATGGATACGGACTCGGGATTCACGTTGACCTTCAACGCTGCGGCGCCATTGATGCTGATGTTGGAGTATCCGTTGCCGCGCCGCCAGCCACCGATCACCTGCCCGGCGATGGAGTCGGAACCGAGGGTGAGGACGTGCGGCGCGACGGTTTCATTCGCGGCGTGCGTCTCGGTCACCGCGCGAATCGTCGTCCCATCGAAGAGATAGACGACGTCGGCGGCGACGTAGAGAACTTGCCCACCACTTGTGATCGTGCGGCGGATTTCCCACGAACCGGCCGGCGCAATCTGCGTGCCGGCGAGCGGCTGCGAGTGGAGCGTGGCCGGAACGGTGGCGACGAAAGCGAAGGAAAGGACGGCGACGCGTATGAGCCAGCTGGTGATCACGTTTTCACGACGTTCTCCCGGCGACAGGCTTCGTTCGCCGTAGTCAGAGCGTTGATGAGATGAGTTAGTCGCAAGCCAGCTAGTGCTAGTTCTCATGTCTCTGCCCACTCCAGGCAAGGCCGACTCGAGATCGTACGGATTGCCGTTCAGACCCTAGAGTGCCCGTTCCGCGTCAGGCGTTACAGGAGCTCCACGCGGAGCCCAACTTGCTGTGCTTCTGCTCCAGGGTGAGAATGCGGAATCACCAAACCTCGGACACCCATGGCGCCCGCAGGAAGTCCTGCCGGCGAGGAGGATCGGACCCTCTCTCCCTCCGCCCTGCCGAAGGGCTCCGCAGAAGCTCTGGCCGCGCATCTGACCGAGCGTTTCTGGATGCGGCTGCGGATGTTCGCCGTGCGACGGCTTCGCGATCGCAACGCGGCAGAGGATGTGGCGCAGGAAACGATTCGCCGGGTGCTGGAAGCTCTGCCCGATCAGAGGATCAGAAATCTCGATGCGCTGCCAGCATTCGTCTTTCAGACCGCGCGCAACATCTGTCTTCACGAAGCAAGATCTGCTCGACGCGAAGGGGCTGCTCTTTTCCTGTTCGGCCGGAATCAGGCCACCACGACGGGGCCGGAGGACGATCCTGTTACCATTCTGATCGATCGGGCACGTCGGGAAGAGGTGCGCGCCGCGACGCAGCAACTGGGTCCGGAACCGCGAGCTCCTTCAGCTGCTCTACGGCGAAGGGGCAGACAATGCGGAGATCGCCCGAAGGCTCGGAATCGATCCTGGCACCCTGCGGGTTCGGAAACATCATGCCCGCAAGCGGCTGGCTTTGCTCCTCGGCGAAGATGATGGGGGAAACGATTCCGGCGGAGCGGGAACTGAGAGGCTGTGAGCGTGAGTGAACGATCGGAATGCCCGCATGCCGCCGATGACGACGTGTTGCGTCAGTATGCGGGCGGCACTCTTTCCGAAGAGGCCGCGGACGCGTTCGAAGAGCACTTGTTCGGTTGCGACCGCTGCGAGCGCGGGTTGCGTCGCGCCGTGGAATTGCGCGCCGCATTGAGTCGGGCCCGGACGGACTCAGTCGCGCCGGAGGTCCTACCCTTCGAGAAACGAAGAATAGGCATGTTCTCCCTGTCCGCCGCCGCGGCGTTTGCGCTGGTCCTCGGCCTCGGGTCCTGGCTGTCGCGTGCGACGCGACCGCTCGGCCAGGAGCTGTTGCGCCCGACACGACCCACCATCGCCCAGGAGCCGATGCGCGGGGCGGAGACGCCTCCGATCGCGGCATCAGGCACTCGGGGGCTGGAGATGATCGTGCCCGCGGCATCCCGGAGGCGCTGCCGGAGTTCGGCCACCTGGCCCGGCGGCGTGGAACCATCGGCATCGAGGTCGGGATTGAAATACGCGAGACGGCTGAGGCCGTCATAGAGATCGACGGTGACACCGCCGGACGCCAGAAGCGCAGAGCTTTCAGCGCGTTCGTGTTCGACGAGCTCTCACGCAGACTCCCGCTGATTCCCGACAGTCTCATCTGCGCTCCTATAATCACTCCGATGGATCCAAGACTTGAGAAACTGTCCACGCTCTATCGCGCACATATCACGGTGCTGAAGCTGCGGCACGATCAGGCCATGGAAGCGGCCGGATTCGATCACGCCGTCATCTTCGCCGGCGCGCAGCACATCGCGATCTTCGATGACTACCTTTACCCGTTCAAGGTCAACCCGCATTTCAAGTGGTGGGTACCGGTCGTCGACAACCCGCATTGCATGCTCGTCTACACGCCCGGTGAAAAGCCGCGGCTGGTGTTCTACCAGCCTGTCGACTACTGGTACAAACCGGCCGACACCCCGTCGGGATGGTGGGTTCCTCCGTTCAACATCGAGATGATGCGCACCCCGGAAGAGGCCAGGAAGTTCATCCCCACCTCGGGCCGTACCGCTTTCATCGGCGAGTGGGACGAGGCGTTCCAATCGTGGGGAAAACTCGAGCCGAACCCCGAGGCCCTGCTCAACCGCCTGCACTACGACCGGGCCTGGAAAACCGAGTACGAGATCGAGTGCATCCGCGGCGCGAACGACGCCGGCGCGCGCGGCCACGTCGCCGCGGAACACGCCTTTCGCGAAGGAGAATCCGAATTCGAGATCCATCTCGAGTTTCTGCGCGGAACCCTGCAGGCCGAAGAAGAGCTGCCCTACGCGAACATCATCGCCCTGAACGAGCACGGCTCGGTGCTGCACTACGTCCAGCACATCCGGGAGCGGCAGGGCAAAGAGAGGATCTATTCGTTCCTCATCGACGCCGGCGCGCAGTTCAACGGTTACGCGTCCGACATCACGCGAACCTATTCGGAGAGGAAGGACGAGTTCCGCGATCTCATCCACGCCATGGATGCGATGCAGCAGTCGGTCTGCGCCGAGGTGAAGCCGAAGGTCAATTATCCCGACCTGCATCAGCTCGCTCATCGCAAAATCGCGAAGATCCTGGAGGACTTCCGGTTCGTAAAGGATCTCGACGCCGATGGCATCGTCGAGAAACGCATCAGCAGCACGTTCTTCCCCCACGGCCTCGGCCACTTCCTGGGGTTACAGGTGCACGACGTCGGCGGATTTCAGAAGGACGCGCTGGGAGCGTGCATCCCGAAACCGGAAGGGCACCCCTATCTGCGCCTGACGCGCGTCGTCGAACCGTCGCACGTCTTCACGATCGAGCCGGGGCTCTATTTCATCGAGCCGCTGCTGGCGGAGTTGAAGAACAGCGACAACGCGAAGTACATCAACTGGCCGAGAGTCGACAGCTTCCGGAAGTTCGGAGGGATCCGCATCGAGGACGACGTCGTCGTGACGGAGAACGGCCACGAGAACCTGACGCGGGAGGCGTTCCGGAAGGTTTAGCCAGTCCGAGCCGCGAAGACAGCGAGGAATCCGGGCCGCGGCGCTTCGTCCTTCGCCTCCGCCACCCAGATTCCTCACGCTCTGCGGCGTTCGGAATGACGAGCGGGCATCGCTGTGTGCTCCCGGATGAGCCGCAGCGACTCCTCCAGCAGCTTCGCGTTCTCGCGCTTGTTGAGCCACGTCGACCTGCCCGACGGATGCGGAAGGACTACGACGTCGAAGTTGCGACCGTTGCGGGACGCGCGATGCAGCCGGCCGGCCGCATCTTTCAGTTGGGCGATTCCGACCAGTTGCGATGACGCCAGCGTGCCGACCGCGATGATGAGCTTCGGCTTCAGCAGCGCGATCTCGCGGTCGAGGTGAGCGCCGCAGTTCGCGATCTCGGTGGCGTCGGGCACGCGATCGCCGCCACTCTTGGCGTCCTTGCCGGGGAAGCAGCGGATCACCGCGCAGATATGGACGCGCTCGCGAAACTCCGCCTCGGTCAGCCCAAGGTGATCGGAGAACCAGGAGAAGAGGCGGCGCCCGGCGGTGTAGGCGAATGGGCGCCGGTCCTCGACTTCATGCGGACCCGGCGCCTGACCGACCAGCATCACCCTGGCGTTCGCAACGGCCCCTGTCACCGGGAGTCCGAGGACGTTCGGGCAGACGCGGCAGGCCGCGAGGAGCTCGAGGTGCTTCGAAAAGTTCATGCGCGAACCGGTAACCCTTAACCTGTTACCATCCCTTCCATGCAGAGGGTCATCGCGACGTTGTTGTTTCTGAGCGTGTCGGGCACGGCCCACGCCTGGACCGCCGCCTCGGATCAGCGGATCGCCTCGAAGGCGGCGCAACTCGCGCCCAACGACCTGCGCGTGATCATCGAGAAGTACAACGCCGAATATCAGGAGGGGCTGGCCCGGGCGGCCTCGGACGAGGGGTCGGACGTTCACCGTTACTTCGTCCTTTCGCGAAACGGCCGCCTGCGCGAGCGGATCGAGCGCGAGACCGGCAACGTCATCGGCATGCTCCGCGCCGGTAAACCGATGAGCCAGGTCGTCCTGCACCTCGGTGCCATCGCCCACTACGTCGCCGACGCCAACAATCCGTTTCACGTCGCCAACGATGACCCGCGGCTGGCGGCCTCTCACGACGACTACGAGCGCTACTTCGAGTCACGCATGATGAAGTTTCCGACCGTGTTCTACGGGCTCGACTCCCATTTTCAGTTGATGACATATCTCGACCGGACGTTCGACCGCACCGCCAGGCTGTACCCACTCATCGACGAGGAGTACTTCCGGTTCGACGAGAAGCACCAGTCGGTGGAGTTCGACGATCGATCCACGGCCTTCGGCGTCGCCTCGGTCTGCTATTCGCGCGCGGTCACCGACATCGTCAACATCGACTTCTACATCTGGAGCCGCGCCGGCGGCGACGTGCGCGCAATTCCCCTGCTCAAGGGCGGCAACCTCTTCCTGAACAATGCGAATTGAGCGGGCCATCCTCTCCGTCTCCGACAAGACGGGCATCGTGGAGCTCGCCAAAGCCCTGGTCTCAGGCGGCGTGGAGATCCTCTCCACCGGCGGTACCGCGAGACACCTGTCCGACGCCGGCGTACCCGTGACGCCCATCGCACAGTGGTCCGGGGCCCCGGAGATTCTCGGAGGACGCGTGAAGACGCTCACTCCCAAAGTCTTCGGGGCGATCCTGCACGACCGCGCCAGCAAGTCGCACATCGCGGACGTGGCCAGGTTGTCCATCCCGCCGGTCGACCTGGTCGCGGTCAACCTCTATCCGTTCGAGTCGACGATCGCCAAGAAGGGCGTGACCCTGGCCGAAGCGGTCGAGCAGATCGACGTCGGCGGCCCGTCGATGCTGAGGGCGGCGGCGAAGAATCACCGGTATGTGCTGCCGCTGTGCGACCCCTCGCTCTACCCGGAGTTCCTGCGCGAGTTCGAGCGGGGCGAGATCTCGGACGAGCTGCGGCTGCGTTGCGCGGTGGCCGTCTTCGAGAAGACATCGAAGTACGACGAACAGATCGCGGCGTTCCTCGGAAACAAGGATGAGGTCCATCTGCGTCTGACCCGGTTTCAGGACCTTCGCTACGGCGAGAACCCGCAGCAGACCGCCGCGTTCTACGTCCGCTCCACTGCCGGGCCGTCCGGCGTTCCCTTCCAGCAGCTTCATGGAAAAGAGCTGTCGTACAACAACCTGCTCGATCTCGATGCCGCAATCAAGCTGGCACATGCCTTCACGCAACCGGCCATCGCCGTCATCAAGCACACCAATCCCTGCGGCGTGGCAGTCCGCCAGTCCGCCAGCGAGGCGTTGCGCGCGGCGCTGGAGTCCGATCCGGTATCGGCGTTCGGCGGCATCATCGGCGCGAATCGCGAGTTCGACGGCCAGTGCGGGCGGGCCGTCGAGTCGATGTTCCTCGAGGTCATCGTGGCACCATCGTTCTCCGCCGAGGCGCTGGAGATCCTGCAGAATAAGAAGAACCTGCGCCTCGTCACGACGCGCGGGCCGATCGCGGAAACCGAATACAGAAGCGCCGCCGGTGGAATCCTGGCGCAGTCGGCCGACCGGATCTCCGGGCGTGAGTCATGGAGAGTGGCGACGAAGCGCCAGCCGTCGGACGAGGAGATGGACGGGCTGGAGTTCGCATGGATCGTCTGTGCGCACGTGAAGTCGAACGCCATCGTGCTCACCAGCCGCTCGCAGTCGGTCGGAATCGGCGCGGGCCAGATGAGCCGCGTCGATGCCGCAAAGGTGGCCATCATGCGTGCGATTTTGCCGACCAGCGGATCGTTCGCCGCCTCGGATGCGTTTTTTCCGTTTCGCGACGGCCTGGACATCCTCGCCGCCGCCGGAGTGCGCGCGGTGATTCAGCCCGGCGGCTCCGTGCGCGACGACGAAGTGATCGCAGCGGCGGACGAGCACGGCATGACCATGGTCTTCACGGGCGAGCGGCACTTCCGGCACTGAGATGACGAAAGTCTCCGACATCCGCCTCATCGTCTCCGACGTCGACGGCGTCTGGACCGACGGCAAGATCATCTATCACGGTGAGCAGCGCGAGGTGAAGGAGTTCAACGTCCGCGACGGCCTCGGCGTGAAGCTCGCGCAGAAGGCCGGCATCACCGTGGCGCTGGTGACGAGCCGCCAGTCGCCGGCGCTGGAGCGACGGGCGCGCGAGCTCGGCATCGTCGAGCTGCACCAGGGCGCTGCGAACAAGCTCGAAGAAACCCAGCGCCTCGCCAAAAGACTCGATGTCACATTCGATCAGATTCTGTACGCCGGCGACGATCTCCCCGATCTGGCACCGATGACGCGCGCCGCGATCTCCGCCGCGCCGTCGGACGCGGCGGAGGAGATTCTGGCCGCAGCAACGTGGAAGCTGAAAGCACGCGGCGGACAGGGAGCGTTTCGCGAGCTCGTCGAGCGCCTGCTGCGCGAGCGCGGCGACTGGGACGCGCTCGTCAAGGAATTCGTCAGTGGCCGGCCCGAGACTCAGAGCCTTTAGGGAGCGGCTGCTCCTTGGGGCCCTCCGGGGGATCAGCGCCATGGGCCGCCGCATGCCTCTCCGAACCGGCCGTGCCCTTGGACGCGCACTTGGATCGCTGGCCTGGTTCGTGGCGCGCCGGGACCGCCGCAAATCGATGGAGAACATGAAGATCGCCTTCCCGGAATGGGCCGGCGCGCAGCGACGCCGCGTCTGCCGGGCCATGTTCCGCCACCTCGGCGCCTCGCTGTTCGAGATCGTCTGGCTGCCCAATCTCGACGTGGGCACGACCATGTTCGAGGGATTCGATCGCGTTCTGGAAATGGCCCGCGGCGGCCGCTCCGTCGTCGCGTTCACCGGCCATTGCGGGAACTGGGAGTGGCTCGCCTACTCGGTGGCGAAGCTCGGCGTCCCTGTCACCGTGCTGCAGCGCGAGCGCAGCGAGGCCGGTCTCGGCGACTTCATCACCAGCATCCGCAGGCATGCCGGCATCGAGACCATCGATCGCGGCACGACCGCGGCGGGACGAGAGCTGGTCCGGGCCATGCGGAGGCCGGGCTTCGTGGCCTTTCTCATCGACCAGAGCATCCGCGCGGAGAGCGCAAAGGTTCCGTTCTTCGGGCGCCCCGCCCTCACACCCATCGGCCCGGCTACACTGGCCATCCGCACCGGCGCGGTGGCCTTTGCCTTGTTCATCGAGCGCCGCGCGGACGGCACGCAACTCGTCCGCTGCCTCGAACCGATCGAGACCAGACGCGACGACGACCCGATCGCGCTCACCGCGCGCATGACCGCGGAGATTGAGAAGCAGATCCGCCGCGTTCCCGAGCAGTGGGTATGGATGCACGACCGATGGCGGGACCGGCCGAAGTGGGACGTGAGCAACAGGCGCTAGGAACCGGGACGCCCGAGCTTACTCCCCGCACACCGGAGCGCCGGGGCCGTCGAACACGATCTTCCACGTGCCGTTGCGCTGGCGCTGCCAGATCGACGAGTAGTCGAGGATGTGCTTGCCATCCGCGTCGTAGACGGGACCGGTAGAGAGCCCGAGATCTCCTTTGGCGTTCACCACGACGCGAGCGGGCTCCCAGCGGAACGGGGCCTGGGCGTCCTTGAAGTAGTTGCTCCACACCTCTTCCACTTCCTTGCGATTGTTCATGGTGCGCTTGCCGCCGAGAAAGTGAGCGTCATCGGCGACGAAGCTGAAGAACTGCGCGGCGTCGCGGTCGGCGAATGCTTTGGCGAATGCGATCTCGGTAGTGCGCACCTCGTCGGCGCGCCGCGCGGGAGTGCTTGCGGCCACGCTGAAGAGAGCGATGAGGACAGCCAGTTGTCTCATGGATCACCCCTTGAACAGATTCTTGAAGATGAAGATGGCGTTGGCCGGACGCTCGGCGAGGCGGCGCATGAGATACGGATACCACTCGGAGCCGAACGGAATGTAGACACGCACGCGCCAGCCTTCGCGGACGAGTTGTTGCTGCAGATCGCGCCGGACACCGTAGAGCATCTGAAATTCGAACTGTTCGGCGGCGATGTTTTCGGCACGGGCGAATGCAATCGTGGCATCGATCATCCTGGGATCGTGCGTGGCGATGCCGTGATACGTCCCGCTTTTGAGCAGGATCTTCGTGACCCGGACGAAACTCGCGTCGACCTCCTCCTTGGCCTGAAAGGCGATGCCGGCCGGCTCTTTGTACGCCCCCTTGCACAGCCGGATGCGAATCCGCTCGGCGCACAGCTCCCTGGCATCGTTTTCGGTCCGGCGCATGTACGACTGCAGGACCGCGCCGACATGGCCGGCGTTGCCGGGCTGGCGGTGCAGTTCGCGAACGACGTCGAGCGTCTTCTGTGTGTAGGGCGACCCTTCCATGTCGACGCGCACGAAGCTTCCCAGCCGCGCGGCGTGCGACACGAGATCGTTCGCGATCGAGCGTGCCAGAGTCTCGTCGACGTCCAGGCCCATGTGCGTCAGCTTCATGCTCACGTTCGCGTCGAGCTTGCGCGCGTCGATGGCGTCGAGCATCTGGTGATAGAGCCCGGCGCTTTCCCTCGCCTCATCGGCGTTGGTGACGTTCTCGCCGAGATTGTCGACGCTCACCGACATGCCGTGGCCATTGGTCTCCTGGGTGGCGGCGAGGGCGTCGGCGACGCTCATTCCGGCCACGAAGCGGGTGGACACCCGTCTTCCGACGCGGGACTTCTCGGCCACACCGCGGAGAGTCTTGCTTTCTGAGAGTGCGATGAAGAATGCTCGGAAGAGATCCAACGATCAGACCGCCTTGGCCACAGAGATTGCGCAGACGCGCTCCGCGCCGGCATCGAGCAAGGCCCGAGCACAGGCGCGGAAGGTCTCGCCGGTGGTGCAGATATCGTCGACGACGAGAATGGATTTGCCGGCCGCGGCCGGTGAGGCTTCGAAGGACCGGCGAACGTTCTCCGCGCGCGCGGCGCGCGCCAGCCGCGACTGCGTTTCGTTCTCGCGGCGCTTCACCAGCAGGCGCGCGTCGCAGGCGACGCCGTTGCGCCGGCTCACGGCCTGTGCCAGCAACTCGGCCTGGTTGTACCCGCGGCGCCGCTGTTTGCTCCGGTGCATGGGAACGGGAACGATGCAGTCGAACGCGAAATCGCCGCGCCCGGCCATGGTCTCGCTGACGAGCAAGGCCAGGGCATCGGCGAGAAAATCGTGGCGCTCGAACTTGAATGCGTGGAGCAGCCGTTCCAGGCTGCCTTTGTACTCGCCCCAGGCGTCGCACCATTCCACCGGGAGCGGATTCTCGCTGCAGGTGATGCAGAGGTGAAGGAGCGGCTCCGGATGCCCCTCCTCAACCGGCAGTGGAAGCGCGCAGGAGCGGCAACGGGCCGTCGTCAGACGCGGGAGCCCCCTCCAGCAATCGCCGCAGCAGGAGGCCGTGCGGTCGCGCCAGGGAAGCTGCTTTTCGCAGACCACGCACGAGGACGGCAGAACGATTCGCAGCGCCTCACGTCCAATGTTGGAGATCGCCGTGCTCAGCGCTGTCTGCACGCGCGACATTCTAGTTGAGGAGTTGTCCGCAATGTACCCATCGCTTATAGTGCCCGCCATGCGCAAGGCCGCGTTCACCGTCGCGTTTTCGTTGATCCTCGCCGCCCCATTGGCCGCCCAGACGACCGAATTCGGCGTGCTGTTCGGCGGAAGCAAGCGGGTGGCCAAGCACAACGAGCCAGCCACTGGAACCCAGCTCCTGAACCCCGGATTCAGCTTCTCCAACTCGGCGGTGGACATCTACTACGCCATCCAGGTGGACCCCGGAACGATGTTCAAGGTCCAGGTCGGCCGCATCGACGGGCCGATCGGATTCGCCGAGACCGAACAGCGTGGGGCCGACACCGTCAAGGTCCGTCACGATGTCGAAGGTCAGGTCCAGCATGCGGAAGGGCTGATTGAGTACCGTTTCTCCGAGCCGTTCGGTTCGACCGGACTGTTCGCCGGCGTTGGCATGTACCGTCACACAGCGAGCGGGTACGGCTCGATGACCGACTACGGGTTCCCGATCGGCGTGACCGCCGATTTCCCGATCACACGCACGTACGGATTCATCGCCGCGGCCACATACCACTTCACGAACGCCGATTTCCGTCCGCGCTACCTCACCGCATCGGCCGGCTTTCGCATCGGCTTCTGATCCCCGGATCGCGGTATGCCTCTTGCTCCTTCCTTCACGGGAGGACAACAATGGCTCAACAGCAGGACAAGCACGTCCGTGACGTGATGACGGCGAATCCCCGGACGGTGACGGACAAGGACACCGTGCTCGACGTTGCGCGCATCATGCGTGACTCGGACACGGGCGTCGTGCCGGTCGTGGACGGCAGGAAGATCATCGGACTGATCACGGACCGCGACATCGTCGTGCGCGCGGTCGCCGACGGGAGGGATCTCGACAAATGCCGCGTCCACGAGGTCATGTCGAAGTCGGTGCGCAGCGTGCGTGACGATGCCTCCGTGCGTGAGGTATTCGACCTCATGAGCGGCGCGCAGATCCGCCGCCTGCCCGTCGTGAACGCCAACCAGGAGCTCGTCGGCATCGTGTCGATGAAAGACATCGCCGACGACACGAACCAGGACGGCAAACTCGGCCGAACCGTCGAGAACATCTCGAAGGGACCCGCGAACAACTAGCCGTCATTTCGAGCCGCGAAGACGGCGAGGAATCCGGGCGGGAGGCGAACGCTCCGCCACCCGGATTCCTCGCGCTCTGCGGCGCTCGGAATGACGTAGGGTCGCAACCCGCCACCGCCGTCATTCCGAGCCGCGAAGACGGCGAGGAATCTGGGCGGGGGCGACGCGTCGGCGCTCGGAATGACGTTAGGGCCTGTCCCTGCTACGATCCGGCCTCATGCGCCGAATGATTCTCCTCCTCACGCTTCTCCTCGCCCTCCCCCTCTCCGCCGCAACAAAGAAAACCACGGCCTCGCCGGCACCACGCTCCATCACCGTCGACACCCACGCCGACACACCGACCGAGTACCTCAAGCACAAGTTCGACCTCGGCGTCCGCAACTCCACCGGGATGTTCGACTACGCGCGGATGAAGGAAGGCGGCCTGGACGCGGAGTTCTTCGCCGCTTACGTGCCGAAGAAATACGCCGGCAACGGCGCGGCCGCGTACTGCATGAAAATCATGGAGACCATCCATGAGATGGCGGACGGCTATCCGCGGCTGGTCCGCTTCGCCGCCTCGACCACCGACATCGAGAACACCGTGAAGAGCGGCCGCCGGGCCATCCTCATCGGCATCGAAGGCGGTCACGCCATCGAAGACTCGCTCGAGCTGCTGCGGGCCTTCTACCGCTTCGGCGCGCGCTACATGACGCTCACACACACGAACTCGAACGACTGGGCGGACTCGTCCGGCGATGAACCGAAGCACAACGGCCTGACTCCGTTCGGCCGCGACGTCGTTCACGAGATGAATCGACTGGGCATGCTCGTCGACATCTCGCACGTCAGCGACAAGACGTTCTACGACGTGATCGAGACGACGAAGGCGCCGGTGATCGCGTCGCACTCGTCATCCCGCGCCCTCGCCGAGCACAAACGCAACATGACCGACGACATGCTGCGAGCGCTGTCGAAGAACGGCGGCGTGGCCATGGTGAACTTCTATCCGGCGTTCCTCTCCACCGAGCAGGCCCAGGCGTCGGCGGAGCGTGACAAGCTTCTTGACCCGCAGGTCGAAGCGCTGAAGAAGCAATACGGCGAGGACACACCGGAGTACGACCGCGCCGAAAAGGCGCTGATGGATGCCAACCCGCTACCGAAGGTGCTCTGGACGCGCATCGTCGATCACATCGACCACATGGTGAAAGTCGCCGGCATCGACCACGTCGGCCTCGGATCCGACTTCGACGGCATTCCCACGACGCCCGAAGGGATGGAGGATGTGAGCGACCTGAAGAAGATCCCGGCGGAGCTCCGGCGGCGCGGCCACTCCCAGGCCGACATCGACAAGATCATGGGAGGGAACTTCATGCGTGTCTTCGCCGAGGTCGAGCGGATCTCGCGAAACCTGCAGAAACAATCGCCGGGAGCGGAATGAGGCTGGCGTACGCAGCCGTTTCGACGCACGCATGAGAACGATACTGTTTGCAGCGGTGGCGCTCGCCCTGGCCACCTCCACCTTCGCCCAGGAACCGCAGAAACCGGCGGACACGACGAAGCTCGACCCGAAGACCGAGAATCTGGTGCGCCAGTCGGTCCCGGTTTGCGCGGACATGAAGATCTCCAGCATCGAGTTTCCCGGCAGGCTTCCGCCACGGATGAGCGGCTCGCTCATCCGCATCGAAGCGCCGCGCGCGGCCTGTGAGGCGCAGTATCTGATGGTGATGGCGCCGAGCGGCGACTTTTATCTCGGGCTTCCCTGGATGATCGACGATGACGTCGCAGGCAAGACGCTCGAGGAAAAGATCAGGAACTTCGCCTGGACCCGCCTGCAGGAGAACTTCACTCCGGTCATCGAGCGCGTGCGCACGCGCAACGGTCTTCTTCCGGTCACTCTGCTGGAGATGACCGAGCACGGCAATGTCCCTATCGAAGGCGAGATGGATCCTGACGGCAAGGTTCTTTTCCTCGGCCACTTCCGGCCGGCCGATGCCGACCCGGCCGCGGCGCGGCTGAAGGCGTTCCAGCCCGAACTGGCCACCGCGCCCGCGCGCGGCGCCACCAAGCCGGAAGTGACGGTCGTGGAGTTCTCCGACTTTCAGTGCCCGTCGTGCCAGCACGCCGCGCATTACGTCGATCCGATCGTCGAGAAATATCCCGAGCAGGTGCGTTACATCCGTTACGACCTGCCGCTGGTCACCGCACACCCCTGGGCCTTCGCCGCGGCCATGGCCGGCCGGGCCATCTACCGCCAGAAGCCCGAGGCGTTCTGGGAGTACAAGAAACAGATCTACGCGAACCAGGACAAGCTGAGCACGTTCACGCTCGATGACTTCGCGCGCGGGTTCGCGCAGGACCACGACCTCGACCTCAAGCGCTACGACGCCGACATCGTCTCCGACGCACTACGCGACGAGCTGATGAAGGGTGTCGGCGCAGCGTTCTCCAACGACGTCCGCGCCACGCCGACGTACATGGTCAACGGCGTGTATGTCGATCCCGGCGACGATGGCAAAGCGCTCGAGTCGTACGTCGCCAACCTGCTGAAGAAGTAGGCCTCGGCCTCGGGCTTCAAAGACCCATCCGAGGCCCGAGGCCCGAGGCCCGAGGCCCACCGTTAACGCTTCTTCGAAGACTTCTTCGCCGGGGCCTTTTTGCTGCTCTTCTTCTTCGCCGACGAAGCAGGCGGCGCGGCCGGCGCAGACTTCGATGCCTTTTTGCGATCCTCACCCGCGGCGCGGCGCAGGGCGATGGCCAGCAGTGACGCTCCGACCAGAACGCCCGCGGCGCCGCCGATCACCTTCTTCGGATTGTCGCGCGCGTAGTCGCGAGCGTTTTCGATCTGCTCGGACAGGTACTCCTGCGCCTTGTCGACCGACTCGCGCACGTCCATCTGATCGATGGCTCCACGCAGGCGTGCCACGCGGTCGCTGCTCAGGCCAAAACGCTCCAGCGCCTCGAACAGACTTTCCTCCCACTCCTCGCCGATCGCGGCACCGGCCTGTCGCGCCTCACCGAGACGCTCGGAAAGATAGCGGCGATCCTCGTCGGCCAGTGAGACCTTTCCCTTTTTTGAAGCAGCCATAGAAGTTCCTCCTCAGACTGAACAGTTCAAACAGCGAGCCAGACCATATCGAGGAACGTTTTGAGCATCCTCCCGGTCAGGCCCCAGATCTCGTATTGCTCGTACGGGTAAAAATACGCCGGGTACTGCCGTTCCCGGTAGGAAACGTAGCGAACCTCGGGTTTGGCCGGATCCAGAAGGACATTGAGCGGAACCTCGAACACGTCGACGACTTCCGACTCCTGGATGATCCGCTGAAAGGGCTGGTGGATCACCCCGGCGAACGGAGTGACGAGGTAGCCGCTGTTGGTGACGAGATCGTCCAGACGGCCGATCAGCTCGACCTCGGCCCGAGGAATGCCCACTTCCTCTTCGGCCTCGCGGACCGCGGCATCGGGAAGAGACTCGCCATCCTCGACTCCGCCGCCGGGAAACGCGATCTGCCCGCTGTGCGAGGCCATGTTCTCGGCCCGGCGCGTCAGCAGCACGGACCACCCCCCATGAGCGGGCACGAGCGGAATCAGCACGCAGGCGTGCCGCAGATCGGGGGCCTCGATGGCGACGGAGACCCGGCGCGCGAAGATCTCACGAAGCCTGCCCAGAGCGGCGTCATCGAACACGCCTGAGCTCCACTTCCGCTGCGGGCGTTTCGTCGACGAGCGCGATTCCTTCCAGGGCGTTGGTGAGAGTGAGGCGATTGCCGCCGCTCATCTCGATCCGCGTCGCTTCGCCGGGAGCGAGATCGCGTGACAGAGCCACCCAGCGGTCGGCGATCTGCTTGTCGCCGTCGAACACCTTCAGGATGGCCCGATAACCAGGCTGCCCGTATTCGCCCGCGCGCAGCGTGAAATCGCCGTCGTTGCGCAGCGTGACGGTCGTGCCGTCCCAGGCCAGCGCGACTTGCGGGAAGAGAGCCAGCGCACCGCCCTCCGCGGCATGATGGCGAACATTCGTCGCGGAAGCTGGCCCGGCCCGCAGCGCCTCCATGTATCCCCCGACTGTGAGGTCCATCCGCGCGTTTTGCTCCAGCCAGCGTTTCTGGGCGGCGGCGGGCGACGGGAGATCTGCGAGGAAGAACTCGACGAGCCCATCCACCTCCCCTTCCCCGAAGGGAATCTTCGTGACGATGTCGTCGGGCAGCTCGGCGAACTGCGCGTAATCGCTCACGGCCACCGGTTTCCCTGCCTCGAAGGCGCGAATGAGCGTTCCCGAGCTCTCGCCCGCCGACGGGTAGCGCAGATTCACGAGACGGTCGACGCGGGCGTAATAGCCGTCGAACTGCTCGTCGCTGACGTAGCCGGTGACGGTGATCCCGTCTCCGCGAATGTCGCCGACGTTCGGCGCGGCCTCGCCGACGACGAGCAATCGCAACTTCGGATTGCGCAGGCGGGCGATGCGAAACGCCTCCAGGATGACTTCAGCGCGTTTCGCCGAGGTCAGGAAGCCGAACACTCCCACAACGTGATCCGAGGCCCGAGGCTCGAGGCTCGAGGCCTCCGTTCGAGGCTCGTAGGGATGAGGGACGACGAAGAGCGGAGTCTCCAAGCCGAACGACCGGAGGCGGTCGGCCGCGTATTGATTGTGTACGATGACAGCGTGAGAACGGCTGGCCACATCGATCGATGCAGGCATCAGAAAATTCGCCAGCTCGTCGTGCAGACCGACGATCCGGCCACGCGCCGAGGCCGCTCCCATCTCACCGTGATTGGCGCGAAGGGCCTCGATGTACCCGGCCTCGTCGCCGCGGGCGAGCGTCATCTCCACGATCAGGTGATGGAGAACCACGTCGTGGAGCACGATGACGCCGGGATGGGTCATGGCCTGGCGATAGACGAACTCGTGCTGCAGGTTGTTGCCGAGTTGATAGACCGCCCGGTTGCCGGGTGGCGGGGTCGCCGGGTTGAGGTCGATCTCGACATGCTCTCGCAGTGCCGGGACGAGCATGGCCGCGTAGTGCGCGACGCCCGTCTTCGACGGCGGCATCGGGCTGTAGAACGACACTCTCATTCCGCGCTCGTCTTTGCGCGCTGGGCCAGGAAAGCCTCGATGAACTCGTCGAGATCGCCGTCGAGGATGCGCTGCACGTCGCCGACCTCGTGACCGGTGCGCAGATCCTTGATCATCTGATACGGCTGGAGGACGTACGAGCGGATCTGGCTGCCGAATCCGATGTCCTTCTTCTCGCCCTCGATCTTGGTCTGCTCTTCCTTCCGCTTGTCGATCTCCAGCTGATACAGGCGGGTCTTGAGCAGCTTCATGGCGAAATCGCGGTTCTTGTGCTGGCTGCGCTCGTTCTGGCACGTCACCACAATGCCCGACGGCAGGTGGGTGATGCGCACCGCCGAGTCGGTGACGTTGACGTGCTGGCCGCCGGCGCCGGACGAACGGTACGTGTCGACGCGTAGTTCCTTGTCGTTGATCTCGATCTCGATTTCTTCCTCGATGTCGGGATAGACGTAGACCGAAGCGAACGAGGTATGCCGCCGTTTGGCGGCGTCGTACGGGGAGATGCGCACGAGCCGGTGCACACCGCGCTCGGCCTTGAGATAGCCGTACGCGTAGTCGCCGCGCACCATGAGCGTGGCGCTCTTGATGCCCGCCTCTTCGCCGGCCTGGTAGTCGATCATGTCCGCCGACCATCCCTTGCGCTCGCAGTAGCGCAGGTACATGCGCAGCAGCATCTCCGCCCAGTCCTGCGACTCGGTGCCGCCGGCCCCGGGATGGATGGCCAGGATGGCGTCGCGGTCGTCGTGCTCGCCGGAGAGCTTCATGGTCAGCTCGACCTGATTGATCTCGGCCTCGAGCTGCGAAACGAGCGTCTCGATGTCGTTGTCGACGTTCTCGCCCTCTTTCTGGAGCTCCAGGAGGACGCCCAGCTCTTCCGACTTCGTGTCCAGCGCCGAGGCGGACAGGATGCGCTTCTCGACGCGGGCGCGCTTCCGCCCTACGTCCTGCGCCTTCTCGGGGTTGTCCCAGAAACCGGGTGCGGACATCTCGCGCTCGACCTCGTCGAGCGCCCTGCGCGCGGAAGCGGGGTCAAAGATAACTCCGGACACTGGTGAGCCGTGTCTTGAGGTCGTCGATGCGGGTGAGGGTGTCGTCTCTCATATCAGAAATTCAAAATGCAAAATGGAAAATGGAAAATGGAAAATGGAAAATGGAAAAATAGAACCATGCAGATGTAGAGCGCATTTTACATTTTGCATTTTGCATTTTGCATTTTATTGCCCCGCACCATCCCCGCCACCGTGACCAGACACGCCCCCCAGGCGAACCAGTCCCCCAGCCGGACGTATGGCGTTTCCGTGTACCGCGGCTGGAACTTCGCGTAGATGATGCCGGACCGGCCCATGGGGATCTCCTGATCGATCTGTCCGGCCGGATCGATCACAGCGGAGATGCCGGTGGTGCCGGCACGGAGCAGGTAGCGGTCGTCTTCCACGGCGCGGAGCCGGGCCTGATTGAGGTGCTGGCGCGGCGCGGATGTTCCGTCGTACCAGGCGTCGTTCGTGATCGTCACGAGCACTTCCGCTCCGTTGCGGACCTGCGTCCGCGCGATCTGCGGAAACACGATCTCGTAGCAGATGGCCATCCCGTAGCGCAGACGGCCCTGAAGCGGACGATTGTTCGTGCCGGCTTCGAACTCGCCCACCGCACGCACGAGCTTGCGCGCGAAGAACAGCATCTTCCGCAACGGGACGTACTCGCCGAACGGCACGAGATGCATCTTGTCGTAGTGCCCGATCGTTCGTCCGGCACTGACGAGAAAGGCGGCGTTCCAGATCCGGCTGGGCTGCCGTGCGTCCTCGGCAACGCTTCCCAGGATGATGTCGGCGCCGTACTGGCGCGAGAGCGCTTCGATGGAGTCCTGGTAGAACGGGTTCGATGAGAACGAGAGCGGAACGCTCGACTCCGGCCAGATGACGATCTTCGCCCCGTGGCGCAGCGCCTCCTCCGTCATCCCCATCATGCGCTGGTAGATCTCCAGGACGTTCGCTTCGCTCCAGCGCATCTCCTGCGAGATGTTCGGTTGCAGCAGCGCCGCCACCTCCGGCGGAGTTCCCGTCGGCCTGACCACAAGCTTCGCCGCGACGAGGCCGGTCGCCCACCATAAAAACATCAGGATGACCGTGCCCATGGTGGCAAACGTGATGGCCACGCGGTTCGGCCGCGCCATGATCAGCCACGCCGCGACGGTAGCGGGGATGAGCGTCATCGCGCCGATGAGGTACGGACCGGCGAAACGGTCCAGTTGAATGAGCGAGGGGAAATCGGCGAGCGCGGCGGCCACGAGGTTCCACGGGAATCCCGTGATGAGATACGTACGCGCGTATTCGATCGCCGCCCAGGCCAGCGGCACGAGCATCCAGCGGCGGAACGAGTCACCCCGCCTGATGCGGTAGACGATCGCGGCGAACGCGGCACCGTAGAGCCCGAGGAGCAACGACATGGCCACGAAGATCGCCACACCGAGGGCGTAGGGAAGCCCGCCGTAGTGTGACATGACGCGGATCACCCACGGCACCATCATCAGCCAGGCCACGGTTTGAAAGATCCAGCCGCTGAAGAATGCAGACCACCCGCTATTCGACGAGGCGATGGCCACGAGAACCGGCAGAAGAGCGAAGAACGCCAGCCAGCCCGCCGAGTAATCAGGGAAGGAGAGCGCGAAAAGAACGCCGGAGAGAGCCGCGAGCGCGAAGCGCACACCCGCATTCCTCGCCGTCAGCACGGCTCGGAAGGTCATCGCCTATTTCTTGTTGAACAGGGCGTCGAACGCCTTGCGAGCGTCGTCCGGCGACAGCGTCTTGCCTTTGTCCGCGGCCAGATCGCGCACGATCTTCGGCTGGAAGAACGTGCACTGGTTGCCCTGGTGCTTGGCGGCGATACGCGCCGGGATATTTTCGCGGCACTCCCACGTGGTGGTCGTATCGAAGTTGCGGCAGTTGCCGCAGGTGTGCATGTCGGCGCCGCAGCGCAGGCAGGTTTCGTCGTGGGTCAGCTCACCGAGGTTCTGCCGGATCTGACCGCACTGATTGCATTTGAATGCCTCGGGGCCGAATCCTCCGGCCGTACGTCCGCGGGGACTTCCTTCGAGACGCTGTTTCTGTGGCTCCGGACGCGGGCCGGAAGGCCGGCTCTCGCCGCCGCCAGATCGGTTGCTGAACGATCCGCTGTCCTGATAACCCTTATGTTTGTACTTTCGATCGCTCAAGAGTTCACCTCACGAATACCCAGTAAAAAGCCCCGAAAACGATCACGACGGCGATGGTGATGAAGACCAGCCTGATCGCCGCGCGCGCCACCTTCAGCAGGATCCAGAGGACGAAGATGACGATGACCAGACCGAGGAGCTCATGGGCACCGGGCATGTCGGGGTTGCCGTCAGTGTAACAGGTTCGTCATCTGTTTCAGTCCACGAACGTTCCGACGTCGGCAGCCCGATCCCGCGGGGGGATAAACAGCTCTGGATCGTTGGTGTGATTCTCGGTACGCGTGTAGAACGGAATGGCCGCGCCGTCGAAGAAGATCGTCACCGACTCGCCCGGCGCGACGGGCGTGTTGATGAACTGCGAGACCGTCCCCAGAGTCATGTAGTCCGCCGGCCAGGCCAGACTGCGAAAGTCGCGCACGCGTCCGTCCGTGCCGTAGATGAGCACCGTGGCCTGCGTGCCGGTCAGCGTGCGGATTCCGGCGTTGAGACGGAACGCGCTGTCGCTCGCCGGAATGTCCAGCACCATCGTCGGTGCCTGCAGAAAATCGAACGGCAGGAGGGCCGTCGCCGCCGCCCCGAACGTGCCCGCGGGCGTGTCGTTGTACAGCCGCACCTCGACGATCGGCACGATGCTCGATGAGCCTTCGTCCGGCACGATATCGAGACTGCCGATACCGCTTTGCCCCAGGGCCTCGACGATGTCGTCGAACTGCTTCACATCCCCGATCGACGCGAGCACGTACGTGATCCCCGGATCGCCGGCCAGGCCGGGACTGCCGGCCGGATGGAACACGATGCGTCCTCGCGATCCGACGTCGGCGGCCGTCAACCGGAGCGACGTGCGGAAGCGGCTGCCGTTCGCCCCCGCCACCGATCCGACGACCGGCACGACGGCCTTTCGCGTGAGCGTGCGAAACGCCGCATCCGGTTGCAGCGTCACCGTCACGACCTCGGTGCAGCCCTCGGATTCCGGTCCGATGGAGAGGACGTTCGGCGCCGCAAGCGCGGTCACGGCGTAGGTCGCGGTGACCCTGGCACTGGCGCGGCGCCGGATCACGAACGGCGGAGACTCCGGGAAGTAGTTCCGGGACGTGACGAACTGGTCGAACGACTCCTGGACCTCGTACGTCTTGGCCCCGATGTCGTCCCAGACCAGCCGCGGCGGATTGTCGGCGAACTTCAGGTTCAGCGGACAGACGGCCCATGCCGGCGTGGCTCCGAGGAGAAACAGGACCAGGACGACGCCCGGATTCCTCACGTCTTCGCGGCTCGGAAGGACATGACGGTCAGATGATAAGGCGCAACGGCTGCTCGAGGTATTGCCGCAGCGTCTTCAGATAGTCGGCCCCGCTGGCGCCGTCGATGACGCGGTGATCGCACGACATGGTGATCTTCATGCGGTCGAGAACCACGACCTGCCGGTCGGCGACCACGGGTCGGGCCTGCGCCGCGCCGACGGCGAGAATCGCCGAGTTCGGCGGGTTGATGATGGCGGTGAACTCCTCGATGCCCCACGCGCCGAGGTTCGAGATCGTGAACGTGCTGCCCTGATACTCGTTCGGCATCAGCTTGCGATTTTTCGCCTTCTCCGCGAGCGCTCGCACTTCCTGGGCGATCTCCGGCACCGATTTCCGATCGGCATTGCGGATGACCGGCGTGATCAGTCCCTCAGGCGTGGCTACGGCGATGCCGATGTGGATCTGGCCATGCTGGGTGATGGCGTCGTCGCCCCAGCTCGCGTTGACATTCGGATGATGCCGGAGCGCCAGCGCGGCCGCGCGCACGATGAAGTCGTTCACGCTGATCTTCGCCCCGGCGATGTCACCGAGCTGCTGGCGCAGGCCGAGGAGGTCGGTGACATCGTAATCGGCGGTGAGATAGAAGTGGGGGATCGGTCCGGTCGACTCAGCAAGCCGTTTCGCGATCGTGCGCCGCATCGTCGAGAGTGGGATCTGCCTTGTCTCGAGAACGGGCGCAGACGCCGGCGCCGCAGTTGCTCCAGATGGAGGGGACAGCGCCTGTCCACCGCGCGCGTTCTCGATGTCGGCGGCGATGATGCGGCCCTGCGGCCCGCTCCCCCGCACCCCTTCGAGACTCACGCCGAGCTCACGGGCCATCTTGCGCGCCAGCGGCGACGATCGCCGCCTTCCGCCGGGCGACGGCTGCGGCATCGGCACCACGTTCTCCGTGCGGTCGGTGCGCGGCGCCTTCATCTCCAGCGCCTCGCCGTATTCACCGGTGGAGTGCCTGAAGCTGTCCTTCTTGTCGGTGGTGCGACGTTGTTGAGAGACGTCCTCGGTTTTCGGTGCCCGGTTCTCGGTTTTCTCACCTGCGGCCATGATCATCGCGAGCACGCCGCCTACCGGCACCATCTGGCCCTCGTCCGCTTCGAGGTTGCCGAGCGTGCCGTCGGCTTCGGCCTCGAGGTCGAGGTTGACCTTGTCGGTCTCGATCTCCAGGACGGGCTCGCCCTTCTTCACCGGCTGGCCCGCCTTCTTGTACCAGCGCACGACCTTCCCCTCGGTCATGGCGTCGCCCATCTTGGGCATGATGATCTCGGCGGCCATTACCTGTACATCACCTGTTTCACACCGCGCATGATGTCCTCCTCATGCGGAGTGGCCAGGAGCTCGAGGCTGCGTGCGTACGGCATGGGAACGTCTTCGCCCGTCACGCGGAAGACCGGCGCGTCGAGCTCGTCGAACATATGCTCGGTGATGCTCGCGGCGATCTCCGCGCCGGCGCCGAATGGCTTCCACTGCTCCTGCACGACGACGGCGCGATGCGTCTTCGCCACCGAGGCGTAGGCCGGGACGAGGTCGAGCGGGCGCAGTGTGCGCAGGTCGATGACCTCGCACTCGATGCCCTCGGCCGACAATTTCTCGGCCACGATGAGGGAAAGCTGCAGCATGCGGCTGTACGAGACGATGGTCACGTCTCTACCCTCGCGGGCGATGCGCGACTCGCCGAACGGCACGGTGAAGTCGGGATCGTCGGGAACCTCACCCTTCATCCCGTAGAGCGCGGCGCTCTCGAGGAACATCACCGGGTCCTTTCCGCGGATGGCGGTCTTGAGCAATCCCTTCGCGTCCGCGGGCGTCCCAGGGGCCACCACATGGATGCCCGGGAAGTGCGCGTAGAACGACTCGAACGACTGCGAATGCTGCGCGGAGAGCTGGACGCCGGCGCCCTGCGGTCCGCGGATCACCACCGGCACGTCGACCTGTCCGCCGGAAAAGTAGCGCACTTTCGCGGCGTGGTTGAGGATCTGATCGGCGGCGACGATCGAGAAGTTGACGGTCATCATCTCAACGATGGGCCGCAGCCCGAGCATGGCCATCCCCACGGCCGTGCCGACCATCCCCGCCTCGGCGATGGGGGTATCGATGACCCGCGAGCCGCCGTATTTCTTGAGCATGCCGGCGGTGATGCGGAACGTGCCCTCGTAGACGCCGATGTCCTCACCCATGATGAGCACGTTCGGGTCGCGGTCCATCTCCTCCATCATCGCGTCGCGGATGGCGTCGCGGTAACTCTTCTCGGTCATACCGGCCATCAATCCGACTCCCTCACAGATCGCGGTCCGTGTTCGGCGACCACGTCCGTGAACAACTCCCGCGGCTCCGGCGCCGGGCTCTCCTCGGCGAATTGCACCGCTTTGGTCACCCGCTCGCTAGCCTCGTCTTCCATCGCCTTCACGTCGGCGTCGGTGAGGCCGCCCGACTCCGCGAGCCGCGCTCGAAGAATATTGATCGGGTCGCGGTGACGGTGCTCTTCGACCTCGTCCTTGCTGCGATAGGGCTGGAGAATGTCCGCGGCGCCGTGACCGGAGAAGCGATAGGTCTGCGCCTCGATGCAATGCGGCACACCGGTCTCGCGCACCTGCTTGACGACGCGGTCGGCCAGCGACCGGACGGCGTAGACGTCCTGCCCGTCGACTTTTTCCGATTTGATGTTGTAGGCGGCGACGCGTGCGGAGAGGTCGGTCAGCGCGGAATGCCGGTCGATCGACGTTCCCATCGCATATCCGTTGTTCTCGATGACGAAGACGATCGGGCACCGCCCTTCCTTCCCCCACAGTCCGGCCATGTTCATGGCCTCATGGAACGAGCCGATGTTCATCGCACCGTCACCGAAGTAGCAGACCGTGATGCGATCGGTCTTCTCGTAGCGCAGCGCGTACGCGGAGCCGACGGCGAGCGTGAGGTGTCCGCCGACGATGCCGTAGCCGCCGTAGAGGCCGTGTTCGACGTCGAACAGATGCATCGAGCCGCCCTTGCCTTTGGAGAGGCCGGTCGATTTGCCGTAGAGCTCGGCCATGACGCGGTTGGGGTCGCTGCCGAGCGCGAGGGCCTGGGCGTGATCGCGATAGCCGCAGAAGACGATGTCGTCCTTGTTGAGGGCGGTGACGATGCCGCTGGCCACCGCCTCCTGCCCGATGTACACGTGCAGGTAGCCGCCGATCTTGCCGCGGCGGAATTCGCGCTCGGTCGCTTCCTCGAAACGGCGGATGAAGATCATCTGCCGGAGGATGTCGATCCATCGCTGATCGGCGGCGGAGTCAGCAACCGCCGACGACGCTTGTTGTGGCTTGTTTCTGCCCATTCTCAGAACGCGGGAAACTGCACGCCGCGGGGCCGTGATTGTATATCGGGGACGCGGGGACGCCGGGAGGCGGGGCGTCGCTCGTGGCCCTGATCGCGGGTCGTGGGTCGTCGGTCGTGTGGGCCTCATCGCCTGGGCCTCATCGCCCAAACGCCCCCGTGACCCACGACCCACGACCCTTTTCGGTCACGCCGTGACCTCGTCCAGATCCGTCCCCTTCACGATGTATGTGAGCGCGACCAGCGCCAGCACCACTCCGTTGATGGACAGGGCCAGACCGATCGACCAGCGCTGGGCCACGAATCCGGCCAGGAGGTTGCCGAGCGGCATGCCGCCGCGGAAGGCCAGCATGAAGATCGACATGACGCGGCCGCGCATGGCGTCGGTCGTGGTCAACTGCACGAGCGAGCTGTAGAGCGAGACCACGGCCACGATGCACGCGCCGGCGAAGAAGGCCGCCACCATGCTCGTCGTCAGGTGCTTCGACATGCCGAAGACGATCATGAGGCAGGCGAAGGCGAGCTGCATGATCAGAGCGATGTCCGCCTTGCGTCGCATGTGCGCGCTCGCCGCGACGAACAGCGCGCCGACCACCGAGCCGACCCCGTACACGGTCATCATGACCGCGTAGCCGGAGGCGTTCATCTTGAAGATCTCGCGCGCCACCACCGGCATGAACGTCACGATGGGCATCCCCAGAAACGTTCCGGCGAACGCCAGGAACGTGAGCAGGAGGAGCTTCCGCCGCGAGAACACGAACTTGAAGCCGGCGCGCATCTCGTCGACCATGCCGCTCTTCACTTCCGTCGTCGGAACCGCCGGCGTGCGGATCAGCATCAGGGCGATGATCACGGCCACGAACGACAGGCCGTTGAGTCCGAAGCAGAGCGTGGCCCCGACTTTCGCCAGCGCCACGCCGGCCAGAACCGGGCCGATGACGCGCGCCAGATTGAACTGCATCGAGTTCATGGCAATGGCGTTCGGCACATCCTCCCGGCGCACCAGCAGCGGAAGCAGCGAGACATACGCCGGGCCGCTGAACGACTGCGCGCTTCCGGTCAGGAACGAGAGCAGGAAAATGTGCCACACCTTCACCTTTCCCGACCAGATCAGAACGGCCAGGGTGAAGGCGAAGCTCATCTGCAGGTACTGCGACAGCAGCATGATCTTGCGGCGGTCGACGCGATCGGCCACCACGCCGCCGAACAGCGAGAAGAGCAGCATCGGGCCGGTGGCCAGAAACCCGTCGACACCGAGCATGAAGGCGGAGTTGGTCATGCTGAGCACGACCCAGCCCTGCGCCACGGTCTGCATCCACGTGCCGACCGTGGAGGTGAAGGCGCCGATCCACAGCCGCCGGAAGTCGCGGTAGCGCAGCGCACTGAACGTGCGCCCCAGCCTCGTCTGCGGCTGGGAAGAGACCTGAGCGTTCGACTCCAGCGATTCTTCCTGCGGAAGCGATGCGCTCATGCGCGGATCTTCATCCTCGCCTGGGTCCCGGCTGTGTGGGCGTGACAGATGGCGATGGCCAGAGCGTCCGATGCGTCCGCCGTCATCTTCAACGTCGCACATCCCGGCAGAAGCATCCTGACCATCTTCGCGACCTGTTCCTTTTCCGCCGCACCATAACCGACCACGGCGCTCTTCACCGAGCGCGGCGAGTATTCGAAGATCCTGAGCCCGGCTTCCTGCGCGGCCAGGAGGATGACCCCGCGCGCATGAGCGAGCTGGATGAGACTCTTGGCGTTCTGCCCCGCGAATGGCATCTCCACGGCCACCGCCGCCGGCGCGCTGCGCCGGATGATCTCGCAAAGCACCTCGTGAATCCGCACCAGCCGCTCGGCAAGCTCCACGCCGCGCGTCGTGGTGATCGTGCCCTGCTCCACCAGGGCCAGACGTCCCCCCTCGTAATCGACCACACCGAAGCCAGTAGTGATCGAGCCGGGATCGACGCCGAGGATGCGCATTGCAGTGATTATGAATTAATCATTCTGAATCCGTTACGTCTTCCAGAACCGCACCTCATAGATCTCCCTCCCCTCCGCCCGGTACTTGGCCTCGTAGTTCGTCCGTGATGGATCATCCGGACCGGGCACGCGCTCCTCGCAGCGGAAGAATGAGGCGATGACCGGCGAAGCTGCGTCGAAGTACTCCCTGTGGTCAGTCACGTAGATGCCCGAGCCGCCCGGAACGAGCACGCGCCACATCTCCTGGAGCGCCTCGGCGCGGATGATTCTCCGCTTCTGCTCGCGCTTGCGCGGCCACGGATCTGGAAAATAGATGTGAATCCCGGTGACCGACTGGCCGGCGAACATCTTCTGCATGACCAGGAAGGCGTCGAAGTTGATGAGGCGCACGTTCCGCAGACCGCGCCGGCGAATGCGGGACTCGATGACACGGTGATAGTGAAGCGACTTCTCGATGCCGATGAAGTTCTGGCCCGGGCTTTCCATCGCCGAGCCGATGAGGAATCGTCCCTTTCCCGATCCGATCTCGACGGTGACCGGATGGTCGTTGCCGAACATCGCCGGAAAGTGGAGCGCGATCAGCCCCGAGTGGCGGGGGTTGATGACCAGGTCCGCTTCGTTCATGGCGCCAGGTCGTCGTACAGGCGCACGTAGGTCTCGTAGCGCGCCCGGTTGATCCGGCCGTCCTCGACGCGGTCTTTCACTTCGCATCGCGGCTCGTGCACGTGTATGCAGTCGTTGAAACGGCAGAACGGCGAAGCTTCCGTAAACTCGGGGAAGTAATCGCGGAGCGAATCGCGATCGAGGTCCCAGAGGCCGAACTCGCGGATGCCCGGCGTATCGATGAGATACGTGCCGTCGCCGAAGTCGAAGAGCGTGGAAGCCGTCGTGGTGTGTTTGCCCGTGCCGCCGCGGTGAAGCGTGCTGGTGGCGATCTGCAGGTGCGAGTCGATGGCGTTCAGGATCGACGACTTCCCCACTCCGCTGTGTCCCACCAGCGCGGCCGTCTTGCCCTGCACGAGCGCGCGCAGCTCGTCGAGACCCTGGCCCGTTCTGGTCGAGCAGGCGATGAGCGGAACGGCCAGATCGCGGTAGATCGAGAGGCGGCCCAGCTCGATGGCGCGTTCCGCGTCATCGAGCAGGTCGATCTTGTTCACGCAGATTACCGGCTGGGCTCCTCCTCGCTCGATGGCGATGAGATAGCGGTCGATGAGCCGCGGCCGCAACGGCGGAGCCTTCACGGAGACGACGTGGATGACCACGTCGATGTTCGCCGCGATCAGCCGCTGGCGATGGGCGTGCAGCGGATCGGGCCGGGCCAGCACGGTCCGCCGCGGCAGAACCTCCGCCAGCGTCCAGCTTCCTTCTTCCTGCGCCACGCGCACGCGATCGCCGACGGCAAGCCTGCTCTTCTGGCGCATGGCGATCTCCGGCGGAATAGTGCAGTCGGTCTCCCGGCCGTCGAGAAACACGCGACAGCGCCCGCTGGCAACGGAGATGACGATCGCCGCACCGCTGTAGTCGACGGAACTCCCGTGCACGACATCGTTCGCGGCGTCATCGTCGCGCCGGCGCGTACGCTTGTCGTGCAGAGACTCCCAGTTCTCGGCGTTGTAGTTCTTGCGGCGCGCGTTGCCTTTTCCTTTTCGTGATTTCATGCCCGGAGCACAGCGTACGACAGGAGCGCCATGGTGTAGAATTCCGGCACTCAATCGGCCCAAATGTCCAAAATCGAGAAGCCCGCCGTTCTTGTGGCGGATGACAACGTGCCCACTCGCACGTTGATCACCGCCCTCCTGCAAAAGGACTTTACCGTCGATGAGGCCGGCGACGGCGCCGAGGCCATCGAAAAGCTGCGCACGAAGTCGTACGCCGCCGTGCTCCTCGATCTGCTGATGCCGGGCATGGACGGATATGCGGTGCTGGAGTTCCTCCAGACCCACGACCCGGGCATGCTGCGGCGCGTCCTCGTCGTCACGGCCGCGCTCACCCGGAAGGACCGGGCGCGCACTCAGCAGTACAGAGTCTTCAACGCCATCAGCAAGCCGTTCGACGTCGACGCGCTGCTCGGTGCCGTCAGGGAATGCGCCGGCGAGTCACCCTCCTCGCTCGGATCGCTGCTGTCCAGCGGCATGATCTTCCTGCTCGCCGATCTCCTTCAGCACCGATGGATGTGATCCAGAGATTGAGGGTAACCGGTAGCGGGTAACCAGCGATCCAATCTCTATCCTCGAATCACGACCTCACCAGCCAGGCCAGCCAGGGTGCTCCGCCGACGATCGTGGCGATGGCCATCGTCCCGAACATCCCCCTGGCTCTGATCTCCGAGCAGGCCACCACCACGGAGGCCAGATCGCGGGCATCGAACGGCTTGCGTACCACACCGTGGATAAGGCGGGCATCGAGCCCGCCGGTCACCGACTCGTCGGCCGCCGAAAGGACGAGAACGACCGGAGGTGACTGGTTCGCGGTGTTCCCCAGTTCTTCGAGCACTCCGCCTTCCGCGAAGCCCGGCAAAAGGACGTCGAGCAGAACGACGGCGTAGCTGTTGTCGCGCAGCCGGGCCAGCGCCTCTTCGGTGTCGGCGGCCGGATGCACTTCGAGCCCGTGCGGTGCCAGGGCCGATGACATGACCCTGGCGGTTTCCGGGTCATTGTCGATCACGAGAACGCGCTTATGGGTATCCATCGTTCGAGCGACGCATCGTGGCGTCACCTCAGCGCGCTGTCAACCCTCAGGCGAGCTGATCAGGCTTCGATCGGAGGAAGGCGCGTGGCGCTTTGAACCGCGCGGTGGAGAGCCTGTTCGAAGTCGGCGGCGGCCACGGGACGGCTGTACAGAAATCCCTGCATCTCCGCGCACTCCTCGCGCTGCAGGAACCCGCGCTGGGCCTCGGTCTCGACGCCTTCGGCGACGACGCGCAACTTGAGGGCACGCGCCATCGAGACCACGGCGGTGATGATGGCCTGGTCGTTCGTATCCACCGACAGATCGCGGACGAACTCCTGGTCGATCTTGAGCGTGTCGATGGGAAAGCGCTTCAGATAGCTGAGCGATGAATAGCCGGTGCCGAAATCGTCGATGGAGATCCGCACACCCATCTTCTTGAGCGTCATCATCGTCGACAGCGAACCCTCGGCGTTCTGCATGACCGTCGACTCGGTAATCTCCAGGTCCAGGCAGTTGCCGGGAAATCCGGTCTCCTCGAGGATGCGCGAGATGCACGCCGGAAGATCGCGCTGCTGAAACTGGCGCGGCGAGAGGTTGACCGCCAGGCGCAGCCGCCCCAGCCCCGTCTCGTGCCAATGCTTCATCTGCGCGCAACCGGTACGGAGGACCCACTCGCCGATGGAGACGATGAGATCGGACTCCTCGGCTGCGGGGATGAAGCTCTCAGGCGGCAGGACTCCCCGCGTCGGATCATTCCAGCGCACCAGGGCCTCGGCGCCGACGACCGTTCCGGTGGCGATCTCGACGATCGGCTGGTAGTGCAGGAGAAGCTCATTGCGGTCGATGGCCTGCAGGAGCTTGCGCTCCAGGATGAGCCGGTCGTCGAGCGGCGGCATCGTCGCGTACTGATAGTTGTTGCGCCCGAGCTGCTTCGCGCGATACATGGCGCGGTCGGCGTTCTTGAGCAGGGTCTCGGCGTCGAAGCCGTCGCCCGGGAAGACGGCGATGCCGATGCTCGTGGTCACCTGCAGGTTGTTCCCCTCGATCACGACGGGAACTCCGACGGCGTCGAGAATCTTGCGGGCCACGGTGGCCGCGCTGCGTCCGTCGGCGACGTCGGAAAGCAGTACCGTGAATTCGTCGCCGCCCATGCGCGCCACCGTGTCTTCGGCGCGCACCGCGCCGACCAGGCGCGTGGACACAGCCTGCAGCAGCTTGTCCCCCATGGTGTGTCCGAGGGAATCGTTGACCGCTTTGAAGTCGTCGAGGTCGAGGAACATGATGGCCACCGCCCGGGCACTGCGCCGGGAATGCGCCAGGGCCATGCCGATCCGGTCGCGGAAGAGCAGGCGGTTCGGCAGACCGGTGAGCACGTCGTGATAGGCCTGGTACTCGATCTCCTCCTGCGCGTACTTGCGGTCGGTGATGTCGATGATCGTGCCTTCGATGACACCCGACTCGCTTCCTTCCAGCATGGTCATGTTCTCGAGAACCCAGACCGCCGAACCGTCGTGCCGACGAAGACGCAGCTCCTGGTTGGTGATGGCGCGATGGATGCGCAGTTGATCGAGCATGTTTTCACGCTCGGCGTCGTCGAAGAAGAGGGTCCGGGCGTCCTGACCCAGCAGTTCCTGGCGCGAGGAGTAGCCGAACACGCGCGCACAGGCGTCGTTGCAGTCCAGGATCAGTCCTTCGGTGGTGGTGCGGTAGACGCCGGCCAGATTGCGCTCGAACAGCAGGCGGTAGCGAGCCTCGCTCTCACGCAACAACCGCTCCGAGCGATGGCGCTCGGTGACGTCGTGGGCCATGACCAGGCGGCGGCGCCGGCCGCCGGAGACGAACTCGAACGAGGAGATCTCGACGTCGATGGGCGTGCCGTCCTTCTTCTTGTGGCGGAAAATCGCCGGTGACACGCGTTCGGGTAGCTGCGGCAGCAACGCCAGGACCGACGGTACGTCCTCCGCCGGCCGGATGTCCGTGATCAACATCGACAGAAACTCGTGACGCGCCCATCCGTAGTGGCGCACGGCCTCGTCGTTGACGGCGATGAAGCGAAGAGTCTCGAAGTCGTAGACCCACATCGGCAGCGGATTGAGATCGAAGAGCGTGCGATAGCGATGCTCGCTCTCGCGCACCGCTTCGTCGGCGCGGCGCCGCTCGGTGTAGTCGCTGGCCACGTAGACCACGCCCACCGGCGCCCCGTCGCCGTCGCGAATGAACGAGGAGGACGCCAGCACGTCGACGCGCCCGCCCTCTCGACCCAGCCACACCATCGTCTGCTCCAGAACTCCCGAGCTGTTGAGCAGTTTGCCGGTGCTCAGGTTCGGATCCAGCTCGACGATCGTGCGCAGCGGCTCGCCGATCAGTTCTCCACGGGCGTAGCCGAGCATCGTGCACGCGGCGTCATTGACCACGCGAATGCGCGCGTCCATGTCCACGAGCAGCACCGCGCTCTTCATGGTCTCCAGGATCTGTCCCGCCGCGAACTCCGGCGTGAGATCGATGAGGTGGTATCGCCATAACGCGATCCCGCCGACGACGGCGAACGTCAGGACCGCCATGTAACCGACCGGATAGACATCGATCCCCGCCGCGGGGAGGTAGTCGACGAAGGCGCACAGTCCCAGCATCGAGGCCAGCGTCAGCGCGTGCGCGCTCTCCCGGGCCGGACCGTGGCTCCTTCGAGAGGCCCGCCACAGAACGACTGTGGCCGCCACCATCGCCGCGAAGAACGATGCCACGAGCAGTCCGGTGATCGGAGTCGCGGCCGGGTAATAACCCCAGGAGTGATGCTGCATTCCGCTGATCACGTTGTGGTTCGTCGCCCCGGCCACCCCCAGGAGCGGAAAGGCAATCCAGCCGGCCGTGGCGATGGAGCGCCGCCGCAGAGGCCGGAGATGCCGGATCGCGAAATGAAGCGCTGCCGCGGCAATCAGCCCGATGGGAAAGATCGACGCACGCGCCCAGCCGATGGCCAGCCCCGCGTGAGCGGACGCCAGCATCAGCGCCGAGAAGATCAACCACCCCGATGAAGAGACGGCGACGATGAAGAACGCCAACGCCGCCGGCGCCATTCTTCCGCGCAGCAGAATCGCTACGGCGATGAGCAGCACCAGGATTGCGGTCACGCCGTTGGCCACGGAGAGGCCCGTGAGCAGATAGCTGCCGCTGGAAAAAGGTTCGCCGAAGCTGAACAAGTTGGGCCTCTGGGACGAGTGAGGCCATAGTACGCGAACGCAACCCTATTGTTTAGCGCGCTCTCGGCGGGTTGGTCGGGTCGCTGGGTCGCTGGGTCGCTGGGTCGCTGGGTCGCTGGGTCGCTGGGTCGCTGGGAGATGCGACAACAGCCTGGATCAATCGTCAACCTGCATTTTGCATTTTGCATTTTGCATTTTGAATTTCACCATTGACCATTCACAATTCACCTTCGCGCATCACCCCCTCACCCCCTCACCCCCTCACCCCCTCACCCCCTCACCACCCCCTCCCCGGCCACCACTCCCCCGCCACCCGCCCTTCCTCGATCACGTGGTAGGAGTCGTACATGGCCGCGGTGAGGCAGGAGTGGTTGGGCACGATGCGCAACTGCGTGCCGACCGGCACCGATGCCAGCGTGACGATCTTGCCGTGCTCTTGTGAGAGGGCCACGAGCTTCATGTCCGGAATAGGACGGAGATCGAGATCGCAGACGATGCCGAAGCCGAACTGCGGGCTGATGTGGTCGGGGCCGAGGTCTTTGGAGAGGGCCAGCGCGCCGGCGTCGACAACGATCGTGTTGCGCACCGGATACGCGCCGATGACGGTCGTGAGCACGGACACGGCGATGTCCTCGAACCGGCACGATCCGATCGTCGACTGAAAGGCGTCGTAGAAGACGTAGTTGCCGGGGCGCACTTCTTCGCAGTCGGTGAAGCGGTCGACCACCGACGCCGTCGGCGTGGAGCCGATGCTCCGCAGCAGACCGCGCCCCATGCGCTCGCGAAATCGAGTGAGCGCGGCGGTCTCCTCTTTCGCCACGGCCCGAATCTCTCGGACGTTCGTGGCGTGGTAGGAGTGACCGGCGTGCGTCAGCACGCCGGCGAAGCGCATCCTCTCCGACTCGATCATCCGCCGCGCCAGTTCGGCGCTGGCCGGATCGTCGGGATCGACGCCGGCGCGGTGGTAGCCGCAGTCGATCTTCAGAAACACGTCGAAGCGGAACTCGAACGACTCCACGGCCTCGAGTGCGTCGAAACTGTCGATGAGCAGATTGAGCCGCTGGACGCGCGCCGCCACCGCCGCGGCACGTTCGAGTTTCTCCGGCGGGATGGGCACGGCGTAGGTGATATCGCGGAATCCTGCGTCCGCGAACAGTTCTACCTCCGCGAGAGTGGAGGCCGTGATCGGACCCATCTCCCCTCCGTGCTGCATCCGTCCGATCTCGGCAACCTTGTGTGTCTTGACGTGCGGCCTGAAAATCACATGCGATGCGGCGGCCTTCCGGCGCATGCGGTCGCAGTTCCGCTGCACGATGGTCCGGTCGACGAGAAACGCGGGCGTAGTGAGTTGAGAAAAATCATTCATGTCGATATGGACGCATTCTATGCGTCGGTCGAACAGCGTGACGACCCATCGTTACGCGGGAAGCCCGTCATCGTGGGATGGCCGGGGATGCGCAGCGTGGTCTGCGCCGCGTCGTACGAAGCCCGCAAGTTCGGCGTGCACTCGGCCATGCCCGCCACGCGCGCGAAGCGGCTCTGTCCCGACGGCGTGTTCGTCCATCCCGACTTCGAGCGCTACCGCGAGGTCTCGCGGCAGATCCGCGTGATCTTCGAGCGCCACACACCGCTGGTCGAGCCGTTGTCGCTCGACGAGGCCTATCTCGATGTGACCGAGGAGCTGACCGGCATTCCGACGGCGACGGAAACGGCCGAGACGATCCGCCGCGAGATTCGGGAGGAGACCCGTCTCACTGCCTCCGCGGGCGTCGCGCCGAACAAGTTCCTGGCCAAGATCGCCTCCGACTGGCGCAAGCCCGACGGCTGCTTCGTCATCCGCCCCCACCAGGTCGAGCAGTTCCTGATTCCGCTCCCCGTCCGCAAGATCCCGGGAGTGGGGAAAGCCACGGAAAAGATCATGACCGAGATCGGTGTGGCCACCGTCGGCGATCTCCTTCGATTCACCGAAGGGCAGTTGACGGAGCGTTTCGGCCGGTGGGGCGGGCGTCTCTACGAACCGGCGCGCGGCATCGACGAGTCTCCGGTCGTCTCCTCGCACAAGCGCAAGTCGTGGTCGAGCGAGAACACGTTCCAGACCGACATCACCAAAGCCGAGGTCGCGGAGTTCCTGGCGACGGAATCGCACAAGCTCTGGGAGACGATGGAGAAACGCGCCATGCGCGGCCGCACCGTGACCGTGAAGCTGCGCACGCCGGACTTCCGGACGCTGACCCGGCGGCTGACCCCGGAGGTCATGCCCGCATCGGGCGACGATCTCGCTTCCATCGCCGTGTCGCTGCTCGACCGCTTCGACTTTCCGCCCGATTCGCGTTACCGGCTCGCCGGCGTGGGCGTTTCGAATTTTACCGATGAAGAGGAAGAGGAAGAACAGAAGGAGCGCCTGCTTTTCTCGGAATGAAGAATTTCGAATTTCAAATTTCGAATTGAGAGGATTTCTGAGCTCGTCATTCGAAATTTGAAATTCGAAATTCCACTACAATGCGCGCGCAAATTCGAGAAAGGTCGTCAATGAAACAGTCCCAGCCCATCACCGTCGCGCAATATGGAATCGGCCCGATCGGCGCCGAGATCGCGCGGCTGCTGCTCACAAAACCCTGGATCAAACTCGTCGCCGCCGTCGACGTCGACCCCGCCAAGATCGGCAAGGACCTCGGCGACGTGATCGGTCTGAACAAGAAAACGGGCGTCACGGTCACGAAAGACCTGCAGACGAGAGTCGATGTGGTCTGTCACTCCACCGGCTCCCGTCTCCGCGACGTCAGGGATCAGCTCAAGTCTCTGCTCGAACGCGGCTCCCATGTCGTCTCCACCTGCGAGGAGCTGTCGTTTCCACTCGATCACGAGATCCGCGAAGAGCTCCAGCAAGTCGCCCGCTCCGCGAACGTCACGCTCCTCGGCACCGGCGTGAACCCCGGCTTTGTCATGGACAAGCTGCCGCTGACGCTGACCGCGGTCTGTCAGGACATCAAACAGGTCGACATCATCCGCATCCAGAACGCCTCGACCCGCCGTGAGCCGCTGCAGCGGAAAGTCGGGGCCGGCATGACAACCGAAGAGTTCCGCGCCGCCGTCGCCGCCGGCAGGATCAAGCACATGGGCCTGAGAGAGTCGCTGATGATGGTGGGCAACGGGCTGGGCGTCGAGTTCGAGAGCGTGAGCGACGAGAAGATCGATCCCATCGTCGCCGAGCGCGAAGTCGTCACGCCTTATCTGAAGGTCGCGCCCGGGCAGGTCGCCGGCGTCCACCAGACCATTCACGGCAAGGGACGCATCAACGTGAACCTCGAGCTGCGGATGTACGTCGGGGCCGAAGCAGTGGCCGCGGACAAGGTCATCATCACCGGCGTTCCCAACGTGGAGATGACCATCAAGGACGGCGTGCACGGCGATCGCGCCACCGCGGCGATGGTGGTGAATTCGATTCCGCGTGTGATGCAGGCACGCCCGGGCGTGCTGACCATGGACGACATCCCGGTGAGTTTCCGGTAGGCCGCTTGTCTGTGCCGGCTAAAGCCGGCACCTACACCGGCTAAAGCCGGCACCTATACCGTCAAAGCCGGCACCTACCGTTATCGTTTCTTTGCGCGCTTCTGCATGTGCGCGATCACGTTCTTGCTCACTCCCGCTTTGGCGAGCGCGATCAGGGCGTTGGGCGAAGTGTCGAAGGCGACCTCCTCGGTGTCGTCGATGGCGAGTATCAGGTTCTCCTCGGTGAGGCCGGCCTGCGCCATCGACAAGAGCGTTTGGTTGGTCATCGGCCCGTTGCCGCTCCTGGCGACCGCTGCCGCGGAACCGCCGGTGTGATGTCCGGCGGTCCAGTTGTCGTACGCGGTGAGACTGGCCGAGGCACGGGCCAGCGGCGCACCGATGCGGGAAGAGAGGATCGAGTTGTACTCCTCGCTGAAGATCTTCTCGCCGGGGTTGCTCTGGATGGCGCGCTGGTAGTGATCGACCGCTTCGCGGAGAAGCGCGGCGGCACTGCGCGGATCATCGGTCGAGTAGGCCAGCCCTTCCCCGGCCACAGCGAGGGCGTACTGGCGATAGGCCTCCTGGGAAGCGTTGCGGTTCTCGGGCACGGCTCCGACCGCGGCGAGGTAGCGGTCCCAGGTGTTGCTCTCCGCGAGCGGGATGAAGGCTTCGAAGCTGCCCTTCGGCACGATCACGAACACGCGGTCATGGGTCGGCACGAGTCGCGAGGCCACCACCTCCGCGGCGCGATGCATGAGATCGTCCTCGATTTTCGACGGGGTCTCGGAGTTGCGACCCTCCTCGTATTTCCTGCTGAATTCCTCGTTGAGATCGCCGGAGTCTATGAGCTTGCCGTTCCGGCCCACGACCTCATACGTACCGGTGAGCGAGGCCTTCAGCACCTTCACGTTTTTCTGGACGGGTACGTTGTCGTAGACATCCTTCGTTTCGTAGCGGTTCTTCTTGCTGTTCCACTCCTGCTTCGTGCCGGTCTTGCGGTACTCGTACTCGGTCTTCTCTTCCCAGGTCTCATGGGAATCGAGGCGGTCGAGAGAGAGCCGGATCGTGGTCTCCGGTTTGTCGTTGGAAGCCAGAGTGCCGGCGCCCGCCAGGATGGCCTCCTCGGTGTAGCGCCGGAGCGTTGCGGCGTCGTCGTTCTCCCTGCTGCGCTCACTCGACGCTGTAACCTGAACGCGCCTGGCCGGCACGTTGAGCGCCGGCGGTCTGGTGCGGTTCATGGTGATCGACTTCTTCGCGAAACCGAAGCCCTCGCGCGCGTGAGCGGCGGACGTGAATAGAGCTACGCCCATCAGGAGAAGCGTCAGTTTTCGCATGGCTCTATTGTACGAGGTTGGGAGAATTCAGGAGCGATACCGCACGTCGATGACCTTCCGCACCACGTCCTTGGCCGCGCCGGGGAGATTCTGGACGCGTGTGAGGACGTCGTTGAAGGCGTGGGACTCGCCGCCGTGCTTGAAGCACTCGGCGCAGCGCGGGAGCGCGGTGAGGTCGCGGCGCTCGAACGCCGCCTGCATGGCCGCGAAGCGATCGCTGTCGATGATCTCGCGCAGGGTCTGGGTCTTGAGGTCGCCCATGATCTGGTCGCCGTGCGCGTCGTAGCAGCAGTGCGTGACACGACCGTCCGCGAAGATCACCACCCAGGTGAAAAACGCCCCCTGCACGCATCCATAGAACTTCCCGTGCAGGTCGGTCTCTTCGTTGACGTCGAGGGCCTCGCACGTCTTCTCGATCACGCGCGCGTTCCGGTACTGGCGCAGATCGAACAGCTTTCTGAAGTCGTCGACGGTCTCATCGAGTGTGAGCCGCGAGCGCATCTTCTGGATCTCGATGCGCATCGGGTGACCCCTGGCCTGCACGAGAAACTTCCGGGTGAGGTCGACGAGTTTGTCGAAGTCGCCGCCGGTTCGCAGTTGCGGATAGACCTGCGGGTTGACCGAGTCGACGCAGATGCGGATGCGCTTGAGCGGGGTGTCCAGCAGCTTCGCGCCGACCTCCGGCGTCAGCACCAGTCCGTTCGTGGAGAGGCTGGCCTCCGGGAAAAGGCGGATGGCGTCGTCGATGCGCGCGTACAGGAGCGGCTCGCCCATCTCGTGCAACCACTTCAGCTTCAGGCCGTTGCCATGGATCTCGCGCTCGGAGCGCTCCACGAGCGGCCACTCCATGTCCTCGTAGGGACGGCGAAGCACCGGCAGCGGGCACATGCCACAGCGCAGATTGCACTTCGACGTCAGCTCCAGGCCGACTTTGATCCGTGATGGCGAGAACTTCATGGCCGTTCGACTAAACTGATGAAGACCTTGCCGTAATCCTCCCACGAGTTGGCCTTGGCCGTATCCGCCGCCGCCCGCTCCATCGCTCCCCGATCCGCCTCGGTGAAAAAGCGGTCGACCGCTCGCGCCAATGCCTCGGCGTCGTCGATCGGGACGAGATAGCCGTTGACTCCGTCGCGGACGATCTCCGGCAGTCCTCCTGCGCGCGACGCGATCACCGGGCGCGCGAAGTGAAACGCGGTCAGCGCCACGCCGCTCTGCGCCTCGATGCGATACGGCGCGAGGACCACGTCGGCCGCCGCGAAGTACGTGGCCACCTCGTCGTCGGGGATGAAGCGGAGATGGTAGCGGATATTGGCCTCGGGCCTCGGGCCTCGGGCCTCGGTTTTATCCTTCCACCACGGCTCACCGGCGACCAGCAGGACGACGTCGGTCTTCAGTTTTTTCCAGGCTTCTTCGGCGATGTCGAGGCCTTTGAAGGGGCGGATGTGTCCGAAGAACAAGGCCACGTTGCGGCCGTGCAGATGGAGCTTCGACTTCGCCTCGTGCTCCGTGGGAACCGGCCCGCCGAGCTCGTGCACCGGCAGGTTCGCCTTCACCACCCGCCGCCCGCCGGCCCGGCGCACCGCGTCCTGCACCTCGCTTTCGGCGTGCACGACGAGCACGTCGCCGCGGCGCAGCACGCGATTGGTGAGCATCGATTTCCACCAGGCCGGTTCCTTGTCGCCGATGTTGTGGCACTGCAGGATGACTCTGGTGCGGCGCCGCAGGAGCGCGAACATCGTCAGATACGGCAGCGCCCACACCCAGATCCACCAGACGAAGATGACGGCGTCGTAGTCGCGCAAACGCCAACCGGCCCGGAGCCATGTCAGCGGGTTCACGATGTCGAGCAGAAAATCGGCGTCCGCACGCGGCAACGACGGATCGATGTCGTCGCCACCGGGATAGAAGCGTTTTGGATACTGCCGCTTGAACGAGACCACGTCCGCGCCAATCTCCTTGGCCAGACGAGTCGTGCAGTAAGCAATGCCGGCACGATAGGGAAAGACCGGACCGACGATGGCAGTCTTCACGCGGCCGACAGGAAATTCACGACAGTCGAGGCCAGGTAGGCGCCCCAGGTCCGAGGATTGAAGACCAGCGACGAGGACATGAAGCAGGAGTGCGTGCAATGGCACTCCTTGGCCTTGATCGACGCGCGCTGCTTATCCGAGGCTTCGGAGAACCAGAGCTTGTCGAAGTCGTAGTCGACGTCCTTCAGGTTGCCGACGGCTTCGCGCAACTCGCACATCCGCACTTCGCCGCGCGCGTCGACGACGCCGGACACCAGCCCCGCATAGCACGGACGCACCTGCGTCTCCTGCTCCAGCACCGCCAGCTCCATGCGCCGCGAGTACACCTTCACGAACTTGAGGAAGCCGTCGTAGTTGCGGTAGGTCGACCAGTACACCTCGAGCTTCGGCAGCAGTTCGCGGTAACGATCGGTGGCGATCGGCTGGATGTTCTTGTCGGGCTGGTCGCCGCGGAGCATCTCGAACGAGTGGAAGGAGATCTCCGGAAAATCGCGCTTCACTCCGGCAAAGAGCTCGTCCAGCTCCTCGGCGTTGTAGGTGCACAGACACGTGTGCACGTTGACGGTGAGATTCGCGAAGCGCGCTTTGAGCGGCATCAGCAGCGCGTACGTCTTCTTGGCCTTCTCGTAGTTGCCGGGCACGCCGCGGATCCAGTCGTGCTTCTCGCCGATGTGATCGATCGACAGGTTCACCACGATCTGCGTGTCCGGGCACTTCTCGAGCGTCGATTCGACCGAGCGGGCGATGAGGTCGCTGGCGATTGCGCCCGTGGGGATGGTGATCTGCTTGACGTGGTTCTTCTTCGACAGCGTCTCGCAGACCTCGGGCAGGTCGCGGCGCAGGAACGGCTCGCCCCCGCTCATGACGATGAACAGCAGATCCCCCATCGAGGCGAACGTCTTCTGCAACTCCTCCAGCGACAGCTCCTGCTCCTTGTTCTTGCGCAACTGCTCCCAGTTGAAGCAAGTCCGGCAGAACGAGTTGCAGTCGTACGTCAGACCCACGATCAGATACACGGGCTTCATCCCGCGCTTGTCGACGAGGTACCTGAGGTATTGGTATTTGTCCGTGAACTTCATTTCGTGCTTACGCGAGTGTAACCGGACGGCGCCGGGTCGAATTGCGGGGGGGTGGGGGGATTAGCGGTTAGCCGGTAGCCGGTAGCCGGTAGCCGGTAGCCGGTAGCCGGTAGCGACAACTGCTCTGACTGATCCAGAATCCGGTTTCCGGTTTCCGGTTTCCGGTTTCCGGTTACCGCTCCACCGCTAACCCCGCTCCCGCCCCCCGCCCCCCGTCACGCCAAAAGCGTCGCGGTCAACGAAATGTCCACCGCGGAGAGTGCTTTCGAGACGGGGCAATTCTCCTTGGCCCCTTTGGCCTGCAACTGGAACGCGGCGTCGTCCATCCCCGGCACTTCGGCCTCACAGGTGAGCTCGATCTTAGTGATGGCGAAGGCGTCGCCGACTTTTTCGAGACGCACCGCGGCCGTGGTGTGCACGCGCTTCGCGGGATGACCTGCTTTCTCGAGCGCGGCAGCCAGGGCCATCGAGAAACACCCGGCGTGTGCGGCGCCGATCAGCTCTTCCGGGTTCGTTCCCTTGCCGTTCTCGAAACGGGTCCCGAACGAGTACTGCCCCGAAAACGTCCCACTCTCGACCTTGATCTCCCCTTTTCCCTCACGGAGGGTTCCCTTCCATTCAGCTTCAGCCTTGCGTACTGGCATCGTTACCTCCTGACAATTCCGCGAACCATACCCCAGACGATCCCGAAGTAGTACGTCAGATGATGGGCGGCGAATGCCAGGGGAATGCGCCACCACTGCGAGCGCGGAAGCCGGGTCGACTTTGCGCCGAGGGCGAGCGTGACGAGCGCGTAAGGAATGAACACGGCCGGCGCGAACACGATGGCCAGCGTGCCGGCGATCAGAAACGCGGTCACCTTCTCGCGATTGGCGATCGATCCGCGAGCGAACTGCTGTCCGCTCTTCACGCGATAGCGCCACCGTTGCCGGAGATAAGGGCCCGGAAAGGCCCGCCGGCGATGAAACACCCGCACTCCGTCGTGATAGACGACGCGCCCGCGCCGCATGAGCGCCTCGATGAGCGCCGTGTCTTCTCCGATGTAGCCGATGGCTTCGTCGAATCCGCTGAACACGCTGCGCCGGACGAACAGGTTGACGAGAGCGAGATCGCTGGGCGACGGCACGTCGAAAACGCCCCGGCGGTTCTCGTGAGCGGCCACGCCGCTGCCGATCCAGGGTGTGGCCAGCAGTGTGTCGGACACGAGCTCGGCCACCGGCGAATCGTCCGGAGCCGGATCGGGCCCCCCCAGAGCGAGCACATCCGGATGCCGGTCGAGGTACGTCACGGCCGTGGATAGCCAGCCCGGCGCCGCCCGGGCGTCGTCGTCCATAAAGGCCAGAATCTCGCCTTCGGCCATAGATGCCGCTCGATTTCGGCGCATGGCGGGATTACGATTCTCCTCGACAACGTTCCTCACCCGGGTGTCCCCCGCGGGCCCGAGCGGCTCGGCGGAGATAAGGATCAACTCGAACGCAAACATCGCTTCCTGGCTCAGCACCGATTGGATGGCGCGCTCCGCGTCACCGCCGAGGCGTTCGACAGGGATGATCACTGTGACTTTCAACCTATGAAGCTTATCGTTCAAATACCCGCCTACAACGAAGAACAGACGATTGCGGCTGCCCTCCGCGACATCCCCAAGAAGCTCGACGGCATCACCTCGATCGAGACGCTGGTCATCGACGACGGCTCGGCCGACAAGACCGTCGAGGCCGCCCGGCGGGGCGGGGCCACGCACATCCTGCAGCTCAAGACGCACAAGGGGCTGTCGGCGGCGTTCGTGGCCGGCATCGACGCCGCGCTGCGTCTCGGCGCCGACGTCATCGTGAACACCGATGCCGACAACCAATACAGCGGAGCCGACATCGCCCGGCTGGTCGCGCCGATCGTCAAAGGCAGCGCCGACGTGGTGATCGGCGACCGCGATGTCGCGAAATCGCCGCATATGTCGGCGCTCAAGCGCCTCCTGCAGCGGATGGGAAGCTGGACGGTGGGCAAGGCCTCCGGACTGAGCGTCACCGACGTCACCAGCGGCTTTCGCGCGTTCTCTCGCGATGCGGCCATGCAGATCAACGTCTTCAATCCGTTTACCTACACGCTGGAGACCGTGATCCAGGCCGGCAACCGCAACCTCGGCGTGCAGAGCGTGTCGGTGCGGACGAATGCCCCGGTCCGTCCCTCGCGCCTCTATCGCGGCATCGGCACGTACCTGCGCAAGTCCGTCGTCACCGTCTTCCGCATCTACACGATCTACCGGCCGCTGAAAACGTTCTTCGCCATCGGCGGACTGCTTCTGCTGGCCGGCGCCGCCATCGGTGCGCGCTTCCTCTACTTCTTCGCCGAAGGCAACCGCGGTGGCCACGTGCAGTCGCTCATCCTCGCCGCCGTCTTTCTCATCGCCGGTTTTCAGACTCTGCTGATCGGACTTCTCGCCGATCTCATCGCCGTCAACCGTCGCATCGGCGAGGACATGCTCCTCCGTCTCAAGCGCCTGGAAATGCCGCAGCAGCAACAGCCGCGCTCTCGCGACGCCCGGCCGCAAACGCAACGCCCGCGGTTCGATCGCCCTCGCCCGGAGCGACAGGAGAAGCCAGCGGTCATCGAGCCGGAGAAGCCGGCCACGAACTGGGTGTGGCTGGAAACGCCGGAGCCGGCCGAGGCCGGTTCCGCGCCGGTGACACCGGTTGCGCCGGACGAGCCGTCCGAGCCGTCCTCTCCGTCCTCTCCGTCACGCAGGCGCCGCCGCCGGCGCGGCGGCTTGCGCCAGCACGCCGACCTTCCCGGAAATCGCGGCAAGCACCTCGGCGAACCCGAGACGTAGGCTCCGTCGCGCCAGCGCGGGATTCAGCCGCTACGCGTACGCGGCGACGAAGTGCGCGCTGACGACCGCGGCGAGCTCCAGCGCGCGCGGGATGTGAACGAGCGGGTGAATGGCGTTGTACGTGTGACTGGCGCCTTCGATCACCAGCAATGAGGCGTCAGGAGCACGGCCGGCGATGAGGCGCGAGTCATTCGCCGGCACGCTCTTGTCGTTTGCGCCGTGAATGGCCAGCAGCGGCGCGCGAAGCTGCGACACCGCTTCGATGACGTCCGCGTGATCACCGATGGCGCTCCAGGTGATCACCCCCGCGAGCGCCTCGATCTCGCGCGCGGCGATCAGCGAGATGGCCCCGCCCAGTGAGTGTCCCAGAAGAAAGAGCGGCAGACCACGGAAGCGCGATACCGCGTCGCCGGCCGCTGCCACGACGTTCCGGACCTGTGCCTCGTACGTCTCTCCCGTCACCGTGAAGCGTGCACTCACGCATCCCGACGCACACAAATACTCGGAGAGCCAGGGGAAGAATCCCCAGTCCTTGAATCCCTGGAATCCATGGACGAGGACGACCAGCGCGCGCGCTTTCGGTGGCGCGTCGAAATCGATGTCAGACATTGAACCGGAACAGGATGACATCCCCGTCCTGCACTTCGTATTCCTTTCCCTCGCTGCGCATCTTGCCGGCCGCGCGCGCGGGCTGCTCGCCGCCCAGGGACACGTAGTCGTCGTAGGCGATGGTCTCGGCGCGGATGAACCCCCGTTCGAAGTCGCTGTGAATCACACCGGCCGCCTGGGGAGCGCGGAATTCGCGATGGATCGTCCAGGCCCGCGCCTCTTTCGGGCCGGCCGTGAAGAAGGTCTCCAGACCGAGGAGCCTGTAGGCGGCGCGGATCAGGACGTCCAGCCCCGGCTCGGGCAAACCCATCTCGCGCAGGAACTCGCGGCGCTCGTCGGGCGGAAGCTGCGCGACCTGCGCCTCCAGCTCACCGCAGATGACCACGACTTCGCCCTTCTTCTCCGCGGCGATGGCACGCACTTGCATCACGTGGTCCGATTGGCCGGCCAGATCCGACTCGCCGACGTTGGCGACGAAGAGCACCGGCTTCATGGTGATGAGATTCAATTCACGCAGTGCGTTCTTTTCGTCGTCGGCCCACTCCACCGCGCGCAGCGGGATCCCCTTGTCGATGGCCTCCGATGCCTTGCGGAGCGCGTCTGCCATCGGCTGCGCGTCCTTCTGACCGACACGCGCCAGGCGCCCGACACGATCGAATCGCTTCGTGACCGCATCGAGATCGGCCAGCATCAGCTCGGTCTCGATGATCTCGATGTCGCGCCCGGGATCGACGCTGTGCTCGACGTGAACGACGTTCGGATCGTCGAAGCAGCGCACCACGTGAAGGATGGCATCGGTCTCGCGGATGTTCGCCAGGAACTGATTGCCGAGACCTTCGCCCTTGCTGGCGCCGCGGACGAGGCCGGCGATGTCCACGACCTTGAGATCGGTGTAGACGATCTGTTTGCTCTCGGCGAGCGCGGCCAGCTTGTCGAGACGCGGATCGACCACCGGCACGATGCCGACGTTCGGCTCGATCGTACAGAACGGATAGTTCGCACTCTGCGCGCCCGCGGCCGTGAGCGCGTTGAAGATCGTCGACTTGCCGACGTTGGGAAGACCGACGATGCCTACGGAAAGACCCATGCGGGGGCGGACAACGGTTTACTACCCCCGCGCCATTCCGAGAGTGCGGGAGAAGCCGGCCATGGGACCTGGGTCGGAATATGAAATGTTGAATGGAGAATGTTCAATGTTGAATGCTCAATGCAATTCAACATTCAACATTCAACATTTTGCATTTTGCATTTTGCCCCCCTCCCACCCC
>JBBRTB010000018.1:0-94518 GCA_038244815.1 Thermoanaerobaculia bacterium | reverse complement strand
CTTGATGCCGGTGTTGCGGAAACTCTGCATGGCCGCAGTGTACGAATCGCCACTTGCGCCAAATCCCCAGAAGATGCAGACCACTTTCGGCGCGGTCAGCACCGGTCCGCCGTGATCGGAGAGGTTCTGCGAACCTCCTCCGCCGGGCCGCGCGTAGCCGCGTGTCATGAACTTGTGAACGTTAGCATTTCCGTCATTGGTTTCGGGCGCGTTCTGGGCCAACGCGACCGTCGTAACAGCAAGGGCGCACACCGATAGCAGGGTCACGAAGCGTTTCATTCGTTTGAGTCCTTTCCGCAATATGTTTTTTGAGAGTCAACGGAATTATAGCAAAAGATTCACAAAAGCAAACACGATTCTGTGACGTGGAAAGGCCGCAATCCTGAGGACTTCAGACCCGCTGGCGATCTTCGCGCCAGTTCCTGATCCGTTGCTTGATCCCGGTGCGGCCGCGGACCTCCCCTGACAGAACGGCACTGGTGAGCTCCGCCAGCTCTTCGTCCGGGGCGAACCGCAGCGCAACCATCTGAGAGGCCGTCAGTTCGGCGATGCGCGGGCGCAGTTCCGGCGGCAATACCCTCCACATCCGCGCCGACTCCTCGGCGCGGATGACGCGATCCTGATTCCTCGTCGCGTAGACGCGGACGATGACCGCGAGAAGGATGAGCGCCGAAGCGACAAAGACGTTCCAGAGCGCCAGCCAGGAAAAGTTCCTGACGGCAAGGACGATCGTGACGATCACGTTGATCGAGAGGATCGGTACCGTGACCAGGTGATACAGCGGATGGATGCGGCGATGCGCCTGGTAACTCTGCGGTGGGACGTCGGACATGTTGTAGGAGACGAGTATAAGGGCCGGCCGGGCCGCCCCCGGGCCGAATGCCTATTGGCCCGCCGGCCTCGGTCCAGCTCAGAAGACGTACCGCGGGCTCGCATGGACCCGCCGCAGCGCGGTGTTGAGTGCGGGTCCGGGCTGCACGCGGAAGTGATGATTGATCTTCAGACGCAGCTCACCGTGCTCGGGCACATCGAGCAGCGTCACCGTCACCGGAATCTCGCCGGCATGTTCCTCGACGATCTCGCGAATCTTCCGGACCGTGTCCTCGGTCATGCGGGTGTACGGGACCTCCAGCGCGATCTCGCGCACCTTCCGATCGCGAATCCCATCGAGAGGGATGATCTCGAGCGCGTTCAGCTCGGGCGTGATGGGCGACTCCGTGAATGCCGCGGAGTGCGAAGCGAAGGAGCTCTCTTCCCTCGGCGCTTCCGCGGGCGCCACGGCAGCGTCTTCCTCCTCGATGACATCCTCCTCCGGGGCGGCCGGAGCCGGCGGCGTCACAGTGCCGAAGAGCCCGAGGTTGTTCTCGCGGTTTCCGTACTTCTCGCGCTCGATTTCCTTCGGGTCACGATCATCCTCGGCATCGTCTTCGCGCACTTCGTAAGCCGAGATGCGCGGGCGCTCCTCGGGATGGCCGCCGTACTCGTCGTCGATCCGCAGGGCATTCTGCTCGGCCGACTGCAACGAGGCGCTGCGGCCCGCGGACATGCCGCCGGTGTCCTTCACCAGCGCGGTCAGCAGGACCGCCACACCGTTGTCGAGCCACTTCGCGTATTTCGTGTAAAGGTCGCTGAACACCACGACGTCCACGGAGCCGAACTGGTCGTCGAGGATGAACTTGGCCATCAGCTTCCCTTCGTTCGGCCCCTTCTTGATCTTCGATCGCTTGATCTGGGACACGATCCCGCCGATGTTGACCGTCTCATCAATGAACTTGTAGAGCGTCTCCGTGCTCGCGCCGGCAAAGATCTTCAGTTCCGCCGCGTACTTGTTGAGGGGATGGCCCGAAACGTAGAAGCCGAGGGTTTCTTTCTCGAACTTGAGCTTTTCTTCCTCCGGCCATTCGGCGGCCTGCACGGCCGCCTCGCCCACCGGCCCGGGCGCACTGAAGGCGGCCCCGACGTTCGGCAATCCGAAAAGGCTGCTCTGCCCCCGTTCCTTCGCGTCCTTCACGCGCTGCGCCGAGTCGGCCGTCGATTCCAGCTGATCGAACAGGGTCTTGCGTGTCAGCCCGATGAAGTCGAACGATCCCGATTTCACCAGCGCCTCGAGCACTTTCTTGTTGCAGGCGCGAAGGTCGACTTCCTCGCAGAACTGCAGCACGGACTTGAACCGCCCATGGCTGCGGCGTGCCAGCAGAATCGACTCGATGGCGCTCGAGCCCACGCCTTTCACCGCGCCCAGTCCGAAGCGGATGTCGTTACCGACGACAGTGAACGAGTAGTTCGACTCGTTGATGTCTGGCGGCAGCACCTTGATGCCCATCTGCGAGGCCTCGTGAATGAACTTGACCACGTTCTCGGTCTTATCCATCTCCGAGGTCATGAGCGCGGCCATGAAGTGCCGCGGGTAGTGCACTTTCAGCCAGGCGGTCTGGTAGGCGACCAGCGCATAGGCCACGGAGTGAGACTTGTTGAATCCGTATCGCGCGAACGGCTCGATGTAGTCGAAGATCTCGTTCGCTTTTCTCTTGTCGTACCCATTGGCCGCGGCGCCGGAGACGAACTTATCGCGCTCCTTGGCCATGATCTCGGCGTCCTTCTTGCCCATGGCCTTGCGCAGCAGATCGGCCTGACCGAGCGAGTAGCCCGCGACCGCCTGTGCGATCTGCATGACCTGCTCCTGGTAGACGATGACCCCGTAGGTCTCCTCGAGGATCTCTTTCATCGCCGGCACGAGGTACTTCGCCTTCGACGATCCGTTTTTGCGACGCACGAACTCGTCGACCATGCCCGCGTCGAGCGCGCCGGGCCGGTAGAGCGCGTTGAGCGCGGCCAGATCCTCGAACTTCGTCGGCCGCGCTTTGCGCAGCAGATCGACCATGCCTCCGGACTCGAACTGGAACACGCCCTTGGCCCGCCCCTCCTGGAAGAGCCGGAACACTTCCGGGTCGTCGAGCGGCAGCGACTCCAGGTCGATCTTCTGGCCCGTCTCCGCCGCGGCCGACTTGATGGCGTCGTCGATCACCGTCAGCGTGCGCAGCCCGAGGAAGTCCATCTTGAGAAGACCCATCTTCTCCACGACGCGCATGTCGTACTGCGTGACGATTTCATCGCGGTTGGTGAGGTAGAGCGGGACGTAGTTCGTGACCGGCTCCGGCGTGATGACCACGCCGGCTGCGTGCATGCCGGCGTGACGTGACAGTCCTTCCAGCTTCGAGCCGATGTCGATGACCTGCGCCACTTCCTTGTCGTTGCGGACGAACTCCGCCAGCGCCGGCGAATCCTTCGCCGCGTTCGCCAGCGTCACTTCCGGGCCGGCGGGAATCGTCTTGGCGACCTTGTCGACCAGACCGTACGGGAGACCGAGGACGCGGCCGACGTCGCGGACGACCGACTTCGCGGCCATGGTCCCGAACGTGATGATCTGCGCGACGTTCTCCTGGCCGTACTTGTTGCGGACGTACTCGATGACCCGTCCGCGGTTGTTCATGCAGAAGTCGACGTCGATGTCGGGCATGGAGATGCGCTCGGGATTGAGGAAGCGCTCGAACAGCAGGTCGTACTCGAGCGGATCGATGTCGGTGATCCCCATGGCCCAGGCCACCACCGATCCGGCGGCCGAGCCGCGACCCGGACCGACCGGAATGCCGTTGTCCTTCGCGTATTTGATGAAGTCCCAGACCACCAGGAAGTAGCCAGGGAATCCCATCGACTTGATGATCTCGATCTCATGCTCGAGGCGATCGAGATAGGCCTGCTCTTCGTGTTTGCGCTTCGACGGCTTGGCCAGGCGGCGCCTGAGCCCGTCGCGCACGACTCTCTCGAAGTATGCGGCGGCGTCCATGCCCTTCGGCACCGGGAAATTCGGGAGATGCAGTCCGGTCGAGTCGAGCGAGGTCTTCACGCGCTCGGCGATGCGCACCGTATTGGCGATGGCCTCCGGGTAGGCGCGGAACAAGCGCTCCATCTCCTCGGGGCTCTTCACGTAGAAGTCGTCGGAGTAGAACTTCATCCTCCGCTCGTCGCCGAGCGTCTTGCCGGTGCCGATGCAGAGCAGGACCTCGTGGGCGAAGGCATCGTCCTTGTTCAGGTAGTGCGAGTCGTTGGTGGCCACGAGCTGCAGCCCCGTCTCCTCGCCGAGCCGTGCCATCAGCGGCACGATCTTCTGCTGGTCGGGGATGCCGTGATCCTGGATCTCCAGGAAGAAGTTCTCCGCTCCCAGGATGTCGCGGTACTGCAGCGCCGCTTCCTTCGCCTTCGCGTAGTTGCCGCCAGCGAGGTTCTGCGAGACCTCTCCCTTGAGGCATGACGAGAGAACGATCAAGCCCTGGCGATGCTCGCGCAGCAGCTCCTTGTCGATGCGCGGCTTGTAGTAGAAGCCCTCGGTGTAGCCGGCGCTGACGAGCTTGACGAGGTTGCGATAGCCGGCGTCGTTCGAGGCCAGGACGATGAGGTGGTTGTTCGATCCGGCGTCGGCCTGCTGATCCTCGACGCCCGCTTTGTCGCGGCGTGAGCCGTAGGCGACGTACATCTCGCATCCGATGATCGGCTTGACGCCCTCCTTCTTCATGGCGTTGTAGAACTCGACCGCGCCGAACATGTTGCCGTGGTCGGTGATCGCGCACGCCGGCATGCCGAGCTGGGCTACTTTCTTCGCCAGCTGGTCGGGGCGGCTGGCGCCGTCGAGAAGCGAGTATTCGGTGTGGAGATGAAGGTGGACGAAGGACGACATCGGGTCCTCCGGAGTGTAGCGTCAGGAGGAGGGGTTTTGGCACATGCTTCTGTGCAGGTGCCACCATCGCCCCGCTCTCTCCACAGGGAGTAGAGCGAAAACCTCTCAGTTCGGCATGGCCGTACCCCAGAAGTACTGTTCGAAAAACGGCTTGAAGTCCTTTTTCGTCATGAATCCGAGGAGCCCGGCCACGTCGTTCGTCGTGCCGAACTTCCAGAGAAATGACTTCTGGTACGACTTGAGGAACGTCAGGAACTGCGTGTCGCCGAGCTGCTTGTGCAGCGAGTACAGCAGGTACGGCCCCTTGTCGTACAGCAGATTCACTCGATAGGCGAATGCGGTGCCGGGGTCGCCGCTGATGCGATTCGCGAAGGGAATGGGCGCAACATTCGTGGCCTGCTTCGCCCCGGAACGCCAGTGATTGACGAGGCGGTTGTACACGGCTTCGTTCTGCAGCTTCTTCAGGGCCAGTCCGGCCGAGTATTCGGCGAACGCCTCGGTCAGCCACCAGTCCTCCAGACTGGCCGACTTCACGGCGTGTCCCCAGTACTGGTGCGCGATCTCGTGCGCGAACCGCTCGTTGATCCCTTCCGAAAAGAACTTCGCTCCTTCTTCGATCACCGGGTCGAATGCCTCGTTGGTGATTCGCATCATCGCCGGAGGGGCCACACCGAATCCGTACGAGTTCACCTGCACGATGTTGTATTCGGGATACGGAAACGGACCGAGGAAGTACTGGTAATAGTCGATGAAGCCGAATGCCAGATCGATCAACTGTTTCGATCGCTGCGGTCGTGGAAGCCCGTAGCTGGCAACGCGTACGGTCAACCCGTCCCTGGTGTCTTCGACGAAGGTGTACTTGCCCGCCATGGCCTCGGCGAAGCTCGTGGGGTGATCGATGGAGGTCTGCAGGACGTTGTAGTCGCCGTCCTCACGCCGCGAGATCGTCTTCCCCGGAAGAACGGGGACGAACGGCTTTTTGACTCTCAGGACCGAATGAAGCGTATAGGCGCGGGCGGCCAGAGCCCGCGGCAACGGGAACCAGTCTCCATCGAGGAGCCAGGCGTTGTCACCCCCCTCGCGAACCAGAAAATCGCCGTCGATGGCGAACTCGAGCTTGAACGACTGGCCCTGCACGCCGTCGAGGCCGACCGCCAGCACGCCGTTCTCGAACAGAGCCGGCAACGAGCGTCCCCGTTCGTCGGTGACGCTGCGCAGATTCACTTTGCGCGTGGGGCGATTGGCTTTGGCATAGACCTCATCCACCAGATCGAAGCGCAACGCCGCGAGCGCCGGATTCGGACGGAAGATCGTCTCGCTGACGTCGAGCGTGGCCTGGTCGCCGTCGGCGGTGAGCGTGTACGTGAGATCGGTCAGCACAAAGGGCGGCCCGGGCGTCACCCTGCGGTCGTGACCGATGGGCTGCGACGATATCGAGACCGGGTAGAGAAGCGCGGCCAGACGATTGTCGTCCTGCGCATACGGTGAGTTGCGAAGAAGCACGAGCGATTCTTCGCGCCGGTCGGAGGTGTCGTAGGTGTAGACGAGGTGGTCGGCTCCGTCGATCTCGGCGCGCGTGAACGGCGCGCCCGACGCCTTCTGGACACTGAGCTCCGCTGCCGTACCGAGTTGGCCCCGCGCAAACAGCGCCTGATGGGCGGCAAATGCCTCGGCCAGCGGGGCGGCGCCGTTTCCGCTCAACTCCGGCAAGGCCTCCCCCATCCGGATCAGCAGCACTTCGGTGATGGGCTCGGACAGGGTCAAGGGCCCGTCGCCGGCCAGGCTCAGGTGCGACGTCGCGTGCGCGTTGTACTTCACGACAGGAATCTCGGTCCGCTCCGCGGCCGTGTATTCGAGCGTTCCGGTCCCTTTGAAGAAAATTCCGATGGGCTCCTGACCCGCGAGCACGCGCGCCGCGGAACCGGATGCCAGTTGCAGCCGCAGATGGCCGCTCGTGATCGCGAGCCCGTTGACCGGACTCGCTTCGGCAGCGATTTTCAGGTCGCGCATTGCCGCGAGCGTGCCGGAAAAACTCGCCGCGGCCGTGGACGTTGTGGCAAGACAGGCAATTCCCAGGGCAACACCGAGAGATTGGAGTTTCATCGTGCCGGGAATCGTATCAACCTGCTGCACGAAGAACGAGACGTGAGGCCCCGTGGTCCTTCTCTGCCGGCGGCGCTGAAGGTCCTAGGAATCGAACGCCACGCCGCCAATCGGCCTGTGCGGAACCGTACCGGCCGGATCGAAGCGGCTGTCCAGCAACTCGCGCAGATTGGTCATCTCCAGGAAGAGATGCCGGTGTCGGAAACAGTGCACCGAGATCGCGAAGAACAGGATCGACATGACCGCGAAATAGACGAGCGAGGCCGGAGTCCTCGCCGGCAGCGGAGCGGCCGATGCCCGCACGAACAGCTCCTGCGTCACCACGAGCGCGAACAGCGGCAGCGGCAGGAACACCAGCGCCGAGAGAATGCGGCTGGCCTGGATCCGGAAGTACGGCCGGAGAGCGAGCAGCGAGAGCGACACGAAGTAGCCGAGCAGCAGATAACCGACCAGATGCATCTCCGAGAGCGGCTGCAGGGCCGCCGGCCGCCGCAGATCGGCCAGCATCCGCGACTGCAACAGCAACACTCCCGAGAGCGACACGATCGCGCCACCCACACAGAACAGCGCCAGGAATGCCCCGAACAGATTCCGCGCCGCGAGCAACGCGGCCATGCGCACGAAAATCACCGCCGCCGCCAGACCGGTCAGCAGGGCGACGAGAATGGCCCATGCCGCGTGCGCGGTGAAGCCGCCGCTGGACTGCAGTCCGGCAAACGCCACCACGCTCCCCTGGATCTCCCGCACCGACTCCGCCGCGCTGGTCAGCGCCAGAAAAAGGCAGAACGCCGTGCCGGAGTAGAAGAGGATCTTGGGCATGGTCAATAGTACTGCGATCGTGTGGGTCGTGGGTCGTGGGGGCGGCTTAGCGACCCGCGACCAGCGACCTAGTCCTAGTCTTCCGTCAAGGAGATGATCTGGTCGAGCCGGACCTCGAGCTGTCCCCGCTCCGAATCGAACTTGACGAACTCCGCGCCGCCGGACGTGTAGACGTCCGCGATCGTTCCACGCTCCCGCTGCGTCACGCCGTCGAGATCGAACTCGAGCTCCACCTGCTTTTTGTGCATCGCCGCCAGCTCGAGCTGGTCGTGGTAGTCGCACGACACCGGCTGATAACGTTCCGTGGTCATCCCGAACCCTCCGGCGGCGTCAAATACAACATCGGTGCCCGCCCCCCGTTTTATTCTCCGAGTGCCGGGTGTTAGGATACCGCCGCGTCCCATGAGCATCACCGGCCTGTTTCAACTGAACAGTCTCACTGCCGCAATGCCACTCATCTTCGCGGTGGTGCTGTTGCTCATCCTCATCATCTCCTTCCGCTCGCGGGCGGTCGTGTTCTGCCAGTATCTCGAGGCCATGACGGGCGTGCGCCTGAAACCCGCGGAGGTCCGGCGCGTATTCGACAAGTCGGGCCGGAACGGCGTGCGGGAGATGTTCCTCGACCTGATCATTCGCGAGGATCTCAAAGAAGGTCCCGTCGAGATTCCGGACGAACAGAAAGACGAAGTCGCTGTCCACTGATTGTTCGGAATTCGGAATCCGCGATTCGGAGAAACGAATCACGAATCCGAGACCACCGACCTGAGTCCGCAGATGCTCAATCCCCACTTCAAGGAGAATCCATGCCGAGATTCATTCCACTCGTGCTGTGTGCGCTGCTGCTGCCGATGATGGCCATGGGCGCCACGCCGGCAAAGAAAACGACCACCGGATCGGGCGACAACATCCTTCCATTCCATGCGTCGGAGAAGACGCTGCCCAACGGCCTGAAGGTCATCGCCGTGCCGTCGGGCTTCCCGAACATCGTGGCCGTGTACATCAACGTCCGCACGGGTTCGCGCAACGAGGTCGAGCCGGGCAAGTCGGGCTTCGCGCACTTCTTCGAGCACATGATGTTCCGCGGCACGAAGGACTATCCGCCCGAGATCTACCAGTCGATCATCACCAAAGCCGGCGCCTCGCAGAACGCGAACACCTCCGACGACCGCACCCTCTATCACACCACTTTCGCCAAAGAGGATCTGCCGAAGATCCTGGAGATCGAGTCGGACCGCTTCCAGCACCTGGCCTACCCGCTGGAAGCGTTCAAGACCGAAGCGAGGGCCGTGCTCGGCGAGTACAACAAGAACAGCGCGAACCCGATCGTCAAGCTCGATGAAGCCCAGCGCAACGCCGCCTACACGACGCACACGTACAAGCACACCACGATGGGCTTCATCAAAGACGTCGAGGACATGCCGAACCAGTACGACTACTCCAGAGAGTTCTTCAGCCGCTGGTACCGCCCCGAGAACACCACTCTCTTCGTCGTCGGCGACGTGCAGCCCGCCAACGTGTTCGCACTCGTCGAGAAATACTGGAGCGGCTGGAAGCGCGGCACCTACAAGGTCAACGTCCCGGCCGAACCCGCACCCACGGCTCCTGTCTACGCACATGTCACCTGGCCCACGCCCACCCTGCCATGGGTGAGCGTGGCCTTTCACGGTCCGGCCTTCACGAATTATCAGGACCAGTCGGCGATCGACACCGCCTTCGACATCGCCTTTGGCGAGACCTCCGATCTCTACAAGCGCCTCGTCGAGGACGAGCAGAAAGTCGACCGGCTGTTCTTCGACACCGGCAACAACGTCGACCCGTCGCTGGTCGGCGTGTACGCCCGGGTCAAGGACCCGAAGGACACGGTCTACGTGCGCGACGAGATCCTGAAGTCGTACGCGGCCCTGCGCGACAAGCCGCTCGACGCCCAGCGGGTCAGCGACGCGAAATCGAACTCCCGCTACTCCTTCCTGCGTACGCTCGACAACACCAACACCATCGCCAACGTCCTCGGCAGCTACGCGCAGTTCGAGCGCTCCTACGACACGATCAACAAGTACTACCGCGCCCTGGCGCAGATCACCCCCGCCATCATCCAGAAGACCGCGGACAAGTACTTCACCGAAAACGCGCTGGTCGTGACCACGCTGTCGAAGGACCCGCTGCCGGACGCCATGGCCAAAGCTCCCATGTGGATGACGGCCTCGGCCGCCACCACGAAGGGTGAAACCGCCGGCTACAGCATCGTCACGCAGAAGTCCGTGCTGCCGAACGTGATGGTGAAGCTGCTGTTCACCTCCGGATCCGCCTCCGATCCGCAGGGGAAGGAAGGCCTGGCCGCGCTGTCGGCGGCCATGATTACCGACGCCGGCTCGAAGTCGATGCGCACCGACGAGATCAGCAAAGCGCTCTACCCGATCGCCGGCGCGTTCAACCATCAGGTCGACAAAGAGATGACGACGTTCACCGGCGTCATCCACCGCGACAACTGGCGCAAATTCTTCGATATCACCTTTCCCCAGTTGCTGACACCCGGGCTGCGCGACGAGGACTTCCAGCGCATCAAGGACCTGCAGCTCAACTATCTCGAGCAGGACCTCCGCAACAACAACGAGGAAGAGCTGGGGAAGGAAGAGCTGCAGAACGTCGTCTTTGCGGGCACTCCTTACGGCCACACGGTGGCCGGGACCGTGGCCGGCCTGCAGTCGATCACGATCGATGACGTGCGGGACTTCATCGCTCGAAACTACACGCGCGCCAATCTCGTCGTCGGGCTCTCCGGCGATTACCCCGACGAACTGGTCGCGGAGCTGAAGAACGAGCTGGCCGGCCTTCCCGCGGGCGAAGGCTCGCCGAAACGCATCGCCGACCTTCCCCCGATCGAGGGCCACGAGCCGGGCGGCCTGAACGTCGAGATCATCCAGAAGGACACGCGCGCCACGGCCATCTCGTTCGGGCGTCCCATCCCGATCACCCGTGAGGACCCCGACTTCGCTGCGCTCAACGTGGCCCGCTCCTGGCTCGGCGAGCACCGTTCGTCCTCGTCGCACCTCTATCAGCGCATCCGTGAGGTGCGCGGGTTCAACTACGGCGACTACGCCTACATCGAGTCCTTCAACCGGCCGGGATTCCAGTTCTTTCCGAGCCCGAACATCGGTCGCCGCTCCCAGCTCTTCGAGGTGTGGATCCGGCCGGTGGTGCCGGTCAACGCGCAGATGGCGTTGCGCATCGCGCTCTACGAAGTGCAGAAGCTCATCGACAACGGCCTCTCGGAAGAGGATTTCCAGCGCACCCGCGATTACCTGATGAAGAACGTCTACCTGCAGACCGCCACGCAGAACCAGCGCCTGGGCACGGCCCTCGACTCCTGGTGGTTCGGGATTCCGGAGTACACCGGCTACATGCGTTCGCAGTACGAGAAGCTGACGCGCGATGACGTCAACCGCGCCGTGCGGAAATACTTCTCGGCGAAGGACCTTGACGTCGTCATCGTGACCAAAGACGCCGAGGGTCTGCGCGACCAGCTCACGAGCGACGCACCGTCGCAGATCCGCTACGACGCGCCGAAGCCGGAGCTGGCCGAGGAAGACAAGGTTATCGGTGCCTACAAGCTCAACATCGCACCGGCGAACGTGCGTATCGTACCGGCGGGCGAGGTGTTCGCGAAATAAACGGGCAGATCTGTTGCAGAATCGCGCGCGACATGTGTCGCGCGCTTTTCTTCGCCCTCCTCATTTCCACACCGCTCTACGCCCAGAGCTCCGATGACATCTCGTTCCAGCGCACGGTTCTGCTGCGCAATCTCTCCGGGACCGCGTTCAACCCCGGTGACACGCCGCATCACCCGCACGTGGTCACGCGCGGAGAGTGGACGGCGTTCTGGGACGGCGCCCTGTTCGTCGAGTACAGCACCGAGACCGGTCCGAAAGTCCAGCGGAACGAAGTCTTCTCGACCAACTGGATCGCCGGCGGCGCGCAGCGCGCGCTCGGCTCGCGCGGCCTGGTGCTGTTCCGCGGGCGTGCCTCGCTCGAGCCGCTGACCGTGAAAGAGGCCGGCTATCCGCAGATGCTGCAGTGGGTCTCGCCGGAGAACGGCGGCCCGTTGCTCGACTCCATGCGCGCGCACGATCTCATCGGCGAGGCCGCGGTCGATCTCGCATTCCGCACCACGACGGCCTCGTTCGTCCACCTCTACGCCGCTGCGGTGGGCGACCCGGCGCTGGGACCGCTACCCTACGCGCAGCGCGCGTCGTCGGAGGAGTTCGCCGAGGCACCGTTCGCGTATGACGTGCAGGAGACGACGCACGACTCCACGCGGGTCGTTACGGCCGGGCTGGTCTCGCGATTCCTGACGCTCGAGGGCAGTGTCTTCCACGACGCCGTCACGCACGCCCGCCACACCACGATCGATAACGGCAACATCGACTCGCGATCGGTGCGCCTGACGACCACGCCGGTGCGCAACGTGGCCCTGCAGGTCTCGCGCGGCGAGCTTGGCGACACCAATCTCGCACTCACCTCCGCCTCACTCACGTTCGGCAGCGAGGGCGGCGCGGCCAGCGCGATCTACACGAAGCGCGAGACGCCCGCGGGAGAAACGCTGACCTCCGGCACGATCGAGGGAACGCTCCGCGTCCTCCGCAACAGCTTCTCGGCCCGTCTGGAAGCGGTCGACCGTCCCGCCGGATTCCTGGGCCGCCCGAACCTCCGGCGCACGACGCATTTCACGCTCGGCTACCTGTTCGACTTTCTGACCGGCGCCTATCGGGCCGGCATCGGCGCGAATATCGACTACCACACGCAGTACCGCCAGCTCCCATCGAGATACGGCCACAAGCCGCAGGCGATCTACGTCTTCCTGCGCTTGCGGACCGAGGCGGTCAGGAGGTGAGTGGCGGCGGTTAGCCCGGTAGCGGTAACCACCAACCGACTCACTCCCCCAGCTTCTCCATCAGGAGGCGCAGTTGCGTGGCCAGATCCTCGACGCGCGATTCCAGCCGCGCGACGCGAGCCGACATCGGCTCGCCCGATGGTTCCGGAGAACCGAGGCCCGAGGCCTGAGGCCCGAGGCCTGGTTCATCGCCCCCGGCCAGATGCCCCCAACGCGATTCCTTCTGGCCGGGGCGGCGCTCCAGTTCGCGGACCAGGGGCTCGCTGTGCGTGGCCATGTCGCGAAGTGTGTCCTCCACTTCGGCGACCGATTCGAACTTGTGAAGGCGGTCGCTCCGGCCGCGCAGCTCGCCGGGTGTCTGCGGTCCGCGCAGAAAGAGGAGCGTCAGGATGGCTTTCTCGCCCGGCTTGAGGTGCCATACCTTGTCGAGATTGTGATCGAAGCGCACGGCCCGGCCGCCCACGACGCGCCACACCAGCCGCTCGTCCTGCAGGCGGTCGAGCGCGCGCTGCACGTCGGATTCCGTCATCTCCATGACCGGCTCCCGATTCGATTTCTGGTTGGCGGCCGCGAGCAGCGCGTTGAGCGTCAGCGGATAGTACTCCGGCGTCGAGAGCTGCTTTTCCATGAGGGATCCGAGGACGCGAATCTCGCCGGGGTCGAGAACGCGGGGAAGACGTTGGCGCTGCGGCGAATCGGCATCGAGCGTCGGAATGAAACTCATCCGGGGATTCTAAACACCGGCTGGCGCGCCGTGCGCGTTTTTCCGAAATAGTTGTCGACGCGGAGCGCCGTCTTGCCCGCCAGCGACATGAACGTCGTCAGCTTGCCACCGAATACGTTGACCAGGCTGCCGTGGCGATTGATCCTGGCATCGCGCGAGATGGCGCCCGGATTCGTGGCCCGTCCCACCAGCGGACGAACGCCGGCGAACATCGAGGCGACGTCATCGCGCGTGATCGGCTCGCGGAAATAGTGGTTGAAGCGGGCCATGAGATATTCGACCTCCTCATCCGTGGGGCGCACGTCGTCGAGCGAGTCCTGCTGCACGACCTCGGTCGTGCCGACGAGCGTGGTCCCCTTCCACGGCAGGACGAAGAAGACCCGCTGGTCTCCGATCGACTGCAGGAGAAAGCCGGCGTCATCGACGCGGCGGTGCAGCACGAGGTGGCTGCCGCGGACGAGAGACATGACATACCGCGCGCGGATGCCGTTCTCGCGCAGCCAGCCTGTCATCCACGGACCGGTGGCGTTCACGACGAGGTCGAACGCTTCGTCGCCGGCGGACGTGGTCACGATCCAGCCCTTGCCGTCGCGGCGCAGCCGGCGTACGGCTGTCTGCTCGCGGATACTCGCGCCGTCGGCCGCGGCGGAGGCCACGACCGTGCGCACGAGCTCGAAGTCGTCGACCTGCGCGTCCCAGTACGCAAAGCCGCCGCGCAGACCGTTCTCGACGAGCGGCCCGCGAGCGAGGAGCTCCTTCGCGCTGAGCGAGGTGTGCCGGTGAATGTTCCGGCGTCCGGCCAGCACGTCGTAAAGCGTGAGGCCGATCCGGATCGTGAGACGCGAGCGGGGGCTGTCCCCGTAGATCGGAAGCAGGATCTCCAACGGCTTGACGAGCTGCGGCAGGTGCTCGAGCAGCCAGGCCCGGTCGTCGAGCGACTCGCGCACGACGCCGAAGTGAAAATGCTCGAGGTAGCGCAGGCCGCCGTGGATCATCTTCGTCGACTTCGACGAGGTCTGGGCCCCGCACCGGCCCTTGTCGTAGAGCACGACGTCATAGTCGCGGCGCGCCAGCTCCCAGGCGATCCCAGCGCCGTTGATGCCGCCGCCCACGACCGCCACGCGATTGCCTGGTTGCATCTCGTGCAAATGTACTCTGCGAAGCTGGCAACTCCAACGCAAAGGCAGAGTGCGTATGGCTGCAGTCGAGCCGCAGAACGGGACTCCGATCATCCGGCAGACGGGTGGCGGTGTGCTGACCCGGATCCGCGCCTTCGTTGGAGAACCCTTCAGCAGGCTGCTGCACATCTGCGATAATCGGTGTTTGACACCAGATCGCATGCCTGTTCTTGAACTCGAGCTGCTCGGCGATTTCCGGATGCATTCGGAATCGGGATCGTTGATCAACATCTCCGCGAAAAAATCGCAGGCGATGCTGGCCTATCTCGGCGTGAAACCGGCCCAACTCGTCTCACGAGACAAGATGGCCGCGTTGCTCTGGAGCAGTACGGCCACCGAGCAGGCCCGGCAGAGCCTCCGGCAGACGCTGTCCAGCCTGCGCAAGGAGCTCGCCCAGCTCTCGCCCGACAGAAAGATCCTCGTCGAAGAAGGCGACTTTCTGTCGCTCGATCCCGAGCTCGTCCAGGTCGACGTAGCCGAGTTCGAGCGACACCTCGGAAGCGGCAACGAAGCGGGACTGGCCAGAGCGGTCGAGCTCTATCGCGGCGATTTCCTGGAAGGCTTCGAGCTGGACGAAGAACGCTTCGACCAGTGGGTGATCGCCGAGAGAGACCGGCTGCATCGCGCCGCCCTGCGCGCGAACTCGCAGCTCGTGGAGATCCAGACGCGCAACGGCGCCACCGACGAAGCCATCGCCACCGCACAGCAGTCACTGCGCATCGACCCGCTGCAGGAAAGCATGCATCGCACGCTGATGAGGCTGTACATGGACAGCGGCGATCTCGTGAATGCCGTCCAGCAGTACGACATCTGCGCGCGCACGCTCAAACGCGAACTGCAGATCGAGCCGGATGCCGAGACACGGAAGCTATTCCAGCAGGTCGCCGCATTGCGCGCCCGCCGTGGCACGGAGCCGGAAGCCGGCGCCACGAACGGGAAAAAGATGGTTCTCGTCGTCGAGGACAACGTGCTCAACCGCGAGCTGACCAGCGCCGTGCTCAAGACCGCCGGCTACGATGTGGCCGTGGCCGTCGACGGAGCGGACGCCCTGCTTCAGCTCGGCCGGCAGGCCGTCGACCTGATGCTGCTGGACATCGATCTCCCGTTCATCGACGGACACAGCCTGCTCCGCGCCGTCCGCGAGAAAGGGATCGAAGTCCCGACCATCTTCGTCTCCGGCCTGCCGGGAGAAGAACCGGAGCTGAAAGCCTTCCAGGTCGGCGCCTCCGATTTCATCCGCAAGCCCGTGAAGAACAACGTGCTCCTCGCTCGCGTCGCCAAAGTACTCAAAGGCGATGAGTAATCGCTTCGCGGGACGCTGGGACGCTGGGACGCTAAGTAGCATAGCGACCTAGCGACCTAGCGAAGCGACCCAGCGAGACCTTGCCTCATTCTTGCAGTGGAGCCTGGAGTGCTGACCATGCGAAAAGGGGAAAGAGTACTCATCGTCGAGGAGAGCCCGCTGGTCGCGAACGCCATCGAGGCAGAGGGCGACCGTTTCACCGTGACACTCGATCGGGCCACGGACGGGTGGCAGGCCATCGAGATGCTCGAGGCGGGTGAATACGCGGCGATCATGATCGACAGCGATCTGCCGCGGCACAGCGGCTTCGGCGTGATCACCTATCTGCGCGAGGAAGTCGGCGGCGGACAACTCGGCAACGTGATCGTGATGACCAGCTCGGACGAGGACACGCTGCGCCGGAAGCTGAGCCAGGAAGAGCTCAAGGTCGTCAACCGCGATCAGGCGGTCGATGCGCTGAGCGTCATGCTCACTTCGGAATAGAGCGCAGGATCACCTCGGCGCTCCGGGCGATGTCCTCCTCGGTCGTGGCCCAATTGGAGACGGAGACGCGCATGGCGGCCCTCTCCTTCCAGGTCGTGCCGCCGAGCCAGCATGTGCCGTCCTGCTGTACGCGCGCGATCACTTCACGGGTTTTGGCATCGTCATCGCCGAAGCGGACGAGCACCTGGTTGAGGACCGGGTCGGTCAGGATGCGCACGCGCTCGTCGCGGCCGAGGAGCTCGGCCATCTGTTTCGCGCGATCGCAAAGCCGGTCCACGAGATCCTCCACACCCAGACGGCCGAGCGTGCGCAGCGCGGCGTAGACCGTGGCTCCGCGGCCCCGGCGCGAGAACTCCGGCACCCAGTCGACCGAGTCGCGCTCTTTCCCGCTGGTCTGCACCAGGTACGCGGCGCTGGCGGTCATCGAGGCGCGATGCGCGGCGGAGTCGCGCACGATGGCCACGCCGCAGTCGTAAGGCACGTTCAACCACTTGTGGGCGTCCACGGCCCAGGAATCCGCGAGCTCCGCTCCGTCCGCGAGCGGGCGCTTGCGGCGGCTGGCCGCCGCCCACAGACCGAACGCGCCATCGACGTGCAGCCAGGCCCCGCGTGCGCGACAGGCCGCGGCGATCTCCCGGAGGGGATCGAACGAGCCGGTGTTCACGTTTCCCGCCTGCGCGCAGACGATGGTCGGTCCCGACAATCCCTCCAACGTCCTGCGCAACTCGTCCGCACGCATTCGCCCCTGATCGTCGGTCGGAATCAGAATCGCTCGTGTGCCGAGACCGAGGTAGCGCAGCGAGATGTAGATCGTGATGTGGGCCTCGGCGCTGAGAACGATGTTGATCTTCGGCGCGCCGTTCAGCCCGTTCTCCTCGACGTTCCAGCCGGCGTCGCGCAGCACGGCGTGTCGCGCAGCCGCCAGGCACGTGAATTCCGACATCTGGCCGCCGGTCGTGAATCCCACGCTCGCTTCCGCGGGCAGATGCAGAAGGTCGAGCAGCCACTCGCGCGCGACCTCTTCGAGGACCGCCACGAGCGGTGACGCCGCGTAGATCCCGCTGTTCTGATCCCATGCGCTGACCAGCCAGTCCGTGGCCACCGTCACCGGCAGCGAACCGCCGATCACGAACCCGAAGAATCGCGGGCCGGCCGTGGCCATCGTCCCGCGCGACGCGCACGCGGCCATGGCGTCGAGCACCTTCGTGTCGTCCTCACCTTCCTCGGTGAGCGGTACGTTGAGCGCCTGCATCAGTTCGTCGCGGGTGGCCCGTGGAGCCACCGGACGATCGGGCAGCTCGCGCAGAAAGGCTCCGGCGTGATGCATGGCGCGGTGGAGGATCGCTTCGTCGTAGATCTCTAACGGCATCCCGGGATCATAGCCCGATGACGTACGGGATCTCGACCGACAGGGGGCGACTCGACATCGATCTGATCCACAAATTTTTGAGCGAAGACTCTGCCTGAGCGAAAAACATGCTGAGAGCGACGGTTTTGCCCGCCTGGTCACCGACCGCGCGGTCTTTGCCTACCGTCTCCCGGGCCTTCAGGAATGACCTGGTTTTCCGCGTGTTAACCCACCCGTGAAACCGCGAACCACGCGCACCGTGCGCATCGGCAACATCGACGTCGGCGGCGGCAACCCCATCGCCGTGCAATCGATGACTGCCACGCGCACCGTCGACATCCCCGCGACGATCCGCCAGGTCGAGTTGCTCGAGATCGCCGGGGCCGATGTCATCCGCATCGCCGTCGACAATCCGAAGGACGTGGCCGCACTGGCCGAGATCCGTGCAGCGCGGCCGAAAGCGAACCTCGTCATCGACCTTCAGGAAAATTACCGCCTGGCCGAAAAGGTCGCGCCGTACGTGCAGAAGCTGCGCTACAACCCCGGCCATCTCTATCACCTCGAACGCCACAAGCCGGTCCTCGAGAAGCTCCGCTATCTCGTGGACGTGGCCCGCGCCCACGGCAACGCCATGCGTATCGGCGTCAACGCCGGCTCGGTCGATCCGGCCAAGCTCGACAAGTACCCGAAAGGCGACTCCATCACGCCGATGGTCGAGTCGGCGCTCGAGCACTGTGCGATGCTCGACAGTCTGGGCTTCGATCAGTACGTGGTCTCGATCAAGGACTCCGATCCGAACAAGGTCATCGACGCGAACATCCGCTTCGCCGAGGCCCGTCCGGACGTTCCGCTGCATCTCGGTGTGACCGAGGCAGGGATGCCGCCGGACGGCATCATCAAGACCAGGATCGCGTTCGAGCAACTCATCACGCGAGGGATCGGCGACACGATCCGCGTCTCGCTCACGCTGCCGTTCGAGCGCAAGGGCGAAGAAATCGCCGTGGGCCGGCAGATCCTCGACGACATCGAAAACGACCGCTTCCGTTCGGTGCCGCGATTCGAGCACAAGGGCCTCAACATCATCAGCTGCCCGTCGTGCTCGCGGGTGGAGAACGAGGCTTTCATCGATCTCGCCCAGAACGTCCGGGAGATGACCGAGTACGCGAAACAGTTCGACATCACCATCGCCGTGATGGGCTGCCGCGTGAACGGCCCCGGCGAGACCGACGATGCGGACCTGGGCATGTGGTGCGCGCCCAGCTTCGTCAATCTGAAGCGCGGAGAACAGACCCTCGGGCAATTCACCTACGACGAGATCCTCGGTAAGCTGCGCGGCGAGCTCGACAAGTTGATCGAAGAGCGCGCCGTCGGAGCCGCGGGTTGAAGCGCGTCCACTACCTGGCCATCTCGCTGGCGGTGATCGTCCTCGATGCCTGGACCAAGTGGCTCATCACCGACCGCATCGACATCCATGAGGCCGTGCCCGTCGTCCCGAACTTCTTTCAGCTCGTCCACGTGCGCAACACCGGCGCGGCCTTCGGCATCGGCGCGAACGCCCAGTCGCAGATCGTCCCCACACTCCTGAACATCGGCGCCATCGCCGTGTTCTGTGTCGTGGTCGTCTACGCGTTTCGCTCCGCGGTGACCGACCGCCTCCTGCAGAGCGGTCTCCATCTGATCCTCGGCGGCGCCATCGGCAATCTCCTCGATCGCTTCCGCTTCAGGTACGTGGTGGACTTTCTCGACGTGTACGTGACATGGGGCGGCCACGAGCATCACTGGCCGGCATTCAACGTCGCCGACTCGGCGATCTGCATCGGCATCGGCCTCCTCTTCCTGGACATGCGCCGCAAACCGGAAGAGAAAGCGGTTACGGCTGCGGATCCAGCATAGCGTCGATTCGCTCCGGCACCTGTCTCCAGGACGCCCCGGTGGCGTGGTCGATCAGAAATCCGGCAGCCGTCCCGCCGGCGTCACGTGGCGCCGTTCCGCAGGCAACGCGGACCGATGCGCCGGCCGGTGCTGAAGGTCACATGGATGCGCTGACCGCGACCGTGCGCCACGGTCGCGCATCGCACGGACAACAGCGACAGAAGAGCGGCAGCACAGAAGCGTCTCACCACGAATCGAGTCTACGTCTCTTCGCCAGCCGCCCGGCGTTCCTGGCACCGAGGCGGGCGCGGGCATCGAAATCGCAGAGCCCACTCAGACAAGGAGAGCGACTATGACCGTTTCTGCGTTGGTTTGGTTTCTACTGATCGGCTTGATTGCGGGCTGGCTGGCGGGCCAGGTGATGAAGGGTGGCGGCTACGGCATCGTCGGCGACATGATCGTCGGCGTCATCGGCGCGTTCCTCGGCGGGTGGCTGTTCAGCCTGATGGGGATTGCGGCCGGAGGTCTGATCGGAGCGATCATCACGGCATTCGTCGGCGCGCTCGTGCTGATCTTCCTGCTGCGCGTAATCAAGCGAGCCTGAGCGGGACGGCGTCCTCTTTCCTTCGAGACATTGGTTCGTTGCATGAGGCATCGGTTCGTGAACCGTGCCCGCTCCCGTCTCGATCAGCCGAACCGTTTGTGAAAGCAGCAGTGGTGTGATGTCATCGCTTCGGAGAGTTCGTAGATCGCGGGCGCGTTTCCGGCCCGGTCGTCCGCTGCTGCTGCCATCCGACAGGAGTCCACTGTGCCCCTCGACGAATCACTCGAAGGCTGGTCCGAAGCGTCCCGCGTCATCCTGAGCCGGCGGCTTCTGGGAACGGCACCAACCGGACGCATCTCTCCCGACGAAGTCACCACCCTGGCGCGGGCGGAGGAGACGACGGTCGATCGACTGATGACCCGCGTTCTCCCGATCGCGCGGCGCTATGCCCGGGCGCCGATCTCGAATTTTTACGTAGGCGCGGTCGCCCTTGGCGCCAGCGGATCGCTGTACCTCGGCGCCAACCTCGAGTTCGGAGGGAACGCGCTGAATCAGAGCGTTCACGCCGAGCAGTCGGCCGTCGCCAATGCGTTCGGAAACCGGGAACGCGGAATCACGGCCATTGCCGTGACTGCGGCGCCGTGCGGCCACTGCCGCCAGTTTCTCAACGAGATCACGGACCGATCGTCAATCCGGATCCTTGTCGACGGGCAGCCCGTCCATACGCTCGACACTCTGTTGCCTGCGTCGTTTGGCCCACAGGACCTCGGCATCACCGCAGGCATGATGAGCAGAACGCCGGCAGCGTTGCGGTTCACCTCAGAGCAGGACGACGACGTGGCGCGGGCGGCGCTGGACGCTGCTTCCAGGGCATATGCGCCGCACACGAAGTCGCGTTCCGGCTGCGCGGTCACCATGGGACCGGGGCGCGTATTTGCCGGCTCGTATCTGGAAAACGCCGCATTCAACCCCAGCCTCTCGCCTCTTCAGGCCGCACTTGTCCATGTCGTGTTTGCGGGGGGCGACTTCTCGACGATCGATCGCGTCGTGCTCGTGGAAATGAAAGGTGCAGCGATCAGTCAGCGCGCCGCAACCGAGACCGTTCTCGCCGCGGTCTCTCCGAAAGCGCGGCTGGATCTTCTCGGCGCTTTGGACGCTGCGTAGTCTTTCCCCGTCAGTGGCTCACGAAACGCGACGGATAGATGCGCGATAGAGGTGCCAGTTGCGCTCGGACGCCGGCGCGCCGTCGACGACGGTCCGTCGCAATGTATAGGTTCCCTCGAAGCGCTGCATCTCTCCTGTCTTGGTCGTCGACAGGATCGTCACCGGCACGTCGACATAGCGCGATCCCGCGGCGGGCTCGACGCGCGACGGCGTGCCCGTCGTCACCCGGACCGAGGCGGTGCCGTTGAATCCCGCCGCGAATCTCTCGGGCGTCTGGCCCGGCGGCCCGGAGCTCCCCCAGTACCCGTACGCGCGCTCGAAGTCGTGCGATGCGATGGCATCGTAGTAATCGTGGACGACGGCGACGGCTGCCTGCGCGTCGTCGCTCTTCGCGACGGTCCGGTAGCCGGTGATGAGCCACGTGCCGCCCGAGCGCCGGAGGCGGACTTCGATGGGAACGCGCGCGCTCTCGCCCGCGCTCGTCGCTTCGATGACCGTTCCCTCTGCTCTGGCGTCGGTACCGGAAATCGAGGACGACACGACGTCGATCCTGTCGGGCCACGGGCTCGAGACCTGACGCCCGGGAGCCTGAGCGGGAGAAGCGGTCCAGGTGTCGAGCAGGTGCGGATCGACGAGACCGGCGTAGTGCTCGCGCATCGCCTGGGCCACGATCCCGGCCGGCGCCGACGTCGACACCAGCTTCATCCGTCTGCCGAATTCCTGCACGACCTCGCTTGGCGTGAGCACCGGCGTGACCGGAGGTTTCGTCGCGACAGTGTCGGCCGGCGGCACGACCGGCGGAGCCGTCGATTCTGCCTTCGCGCTCGGAGCCGGAGCCGGCGTTCGTCTGCACGACGAGACGGAGAAAAGCAGGAAGAGGACGACGGAGACGAGAATCGAAGAGCGTTTCACGCCAGAAGTCCTTGCAGAAATCACACCCCTCGACGAGCGAGCCTTCTCAGTCCGTCACGACGTGAAGGGCCACGATCGCCAGGATGCCTCCCGCCATCAACGTCGTCGCAGCGATGAGAAGCAACGCCAGGTGCGCGCGCACCACCGCGAGCGTCTGCCGCGCGACCTGCCGCAGATCGGGGTCTTCCCTCCAGGCACGCAGCAGCGTGAGGCATCCCGTCCCCAGCACCGCCAGCGGCAGCGCGATGAGCAGCACCCATAGACCCAGATGAGGCCGCGCGGCGTACCACATGACGATTTGCTGGGCGCTCCGGGCGGGTTCGTACTGCCGCGGCTGCAGGTTCCGTACGAACAGTGCCGTCATAAACAGAGCGGCCGGGAAGATGAGCAGAAGTTCCGTGGCGGCGACGGTGCGCTTGATGGTGTGCATGAATACTTTATAACTCCAAGTACTTGCTAACGCAATGACAGACGGGATTCAGTAGCAGATCCTGCTGTTCGTTCCCGTCGATGCCATGACTCCTCACGCTTCGATCGTCTTCACGTTCGTGGCGGCGGTCAGCTTCGGTCCCGTGATCTTCTGCACGTCTTCGCGCGTCACGCCGGGAGCGAGCTCCACCAGCTCGAGACCCTTCGGCGTCACGTCGAGCACGCAGTAGTCGGTGATGATGCGGTCGACGCAGCCGACGCCCGTCAGAGGCAGCGTGCACTTGTCGAGAATCTTCTTCTCCCCTTTTTTCGTGACGTGTTCCATCGTCACGATGAGCCGTTTGGCGCCGGCGACGAGATCCATCGCCCCGCCCATCCCTTTCACCATCGCGCCGGGCACCATCCAGTTGGCGATGTCGCCCGCGGCCGAGACCTGCATCGCCCCGAGAATCGAGAGATCGACCTTGCCTCCGCGGATCATGGCGAAGGAGTCCGCGCTCGAGAAAAACGCCGCGCCCGGAAGCACAGTCACCGTCTGCTTGCCGGCATTGATGAGATCGGCGTCGACCTCGCTGTCGAGCGGAAACGGTCCCAGCCCCAGGATCCCGTTCTCCGACTGCAGGATGACCTCCATCCCCTCGGGGATCATGTTCGCGACGAGCGTGGGCATCCCGATACCGAGGTTGACGTAGTAACCATCGCGCAATTCCTGCGCGGCGCGGCGGACGATCTGTTCGCGTGTCAGGGGCATGTCGCTAGTCCTCGGGCCTCGGGCCCGCCGCCCTCATGAACGACCGAGGCCCGAGGCCTGTGGCCCGAGACCAGCCTCATTTCCTCACCGTCCGCTGCTCGATCCGTTTCTCGCGCCTGGCCACGACGACGCGGTGCACGAAGATGCCGGGGGTGTGCACGTGATCGGGGTTGATCTCGCCCGGCTCGACGAGCTCCTCCACCTCGGCGATACAGATCCTCCCCGCGGTCGCAGCCATCGGATTGAAGTTGCGGGCGGTCTTGCGATAGACGAGATTGCCGAAGCGGTCGGCGCGATGAGCAGCCACGAGCGAGAAGTCGCCGAGGATGCCGCGCTCCATCACGTACATGCGGCCGTCGAACTCGCGCGTCTCCTTGCCGTCGGCGATGATCGTTCCGTAGCCGGCGGGCGTGAAGAAGGCCGGGATGCCAGCGCCTCCCGTGCGCATGCGCTCGGCGAGCGTTCCCTGCGGAACGAACTCAACCTCCAGCTCGCCGGCCAGGAACTGCCGCTCGAACTCGGAGTTCTCGCCGACGTAGGACGAGACCATCTTCCTGATCTGCTTCGTCTGCAGCAGAAGTCCGAGACCCCAGTCGTCGACGCCGGCGTTGTTCGAGACGCAGGTCAGATCCTTGACGCCGCGCTTGACCAGCGCCTGGATGAGGTTCTCCGGGATCCCGCAGAGCCCGAATCCGCCGACGACGAGCGTCGCACCATTGGCGATGTCTTTCACCGCTTCGTCCGCGGAAGCGACGACCTTGTTCATCATGACTGCTGAAAGATATCAGAGGGGTGCACGATTGTTCAGAGGGCCGGGTGCGCGCAGTGCACGGCCTCGCTGAGCCGGTGCGCTTCCGGGCAGACCTTCTGGGCCCACCAGCCCACCAGAATGGCAAAGGTCAGGATGAGCGCGAACGGAATCATCGTCTTTTTCATCACGCTGCCGACCCAGCTTCCGCGCGTGGCCTGATGGGCATGCTTCGCCAGCGCGCCGGCCAGCACGGCGTTGAACGCGGCCTCGCTGAGGATCGTCGGCGCGGCCCAGATCATCCAGGCGAACGACGCGATCACAGCCACGACGAGCGCGATGATCAGCACGACCAGGATGAGCTCGCCAAAGTCACCGTCTCCGCCGCCGCTCGAGTTCTTTTTCGAGCTCGAAGAGCTGGAGCCGCCTTTCGATGCGCGCTGCGGCGGGAGCGCCGCGGCGGCGATGTTCGTCCGTGGCGACGCGCTCCCCCAGCTTCCGCTCGCGCCGCCGCCGCCGAACTTGCCGCCCCCTTCGGAGAGCGACGAGCCACCCGAGGAGGACGATCCGCTCCAGCTCGATGAGCCGCTGCTTGTAAAGTCGAAGCAGTCGAACCAGCCGTCGCCGCCCTTCGATGCCGCCCTGCGCTTCGCTGCCGCCGCGCAGATGGCGATGTACCCGAGCCACAACTTCACGCTGCTGATGAACACGGCGTAGGCGACGATGACAGACACTCCGTAGCGGACGGCGAAGACGTTGATGCCGGCCGCGGCCAGCAGGCGGGTCGTGGCCAGCCCGGCCAGCAGCGTGGCGATGAGCATCGCCGCCATGTGCGCGCGCAGATAGAAGCGATGTTCCAGCGCGGCGGCGAGCCGCTTCTCCGACGGGGGGTTCTGGCTGGCCGCGAGAGCGCTGCTCACATCGACTCAGTGCGTATGGGCGTGATCGTGATCGTGTTGGTGGCCGTGCTCGTGGGTATGACCTTCCATCCCGTCGTTGATCTGCTGCACGATCAGGCGCGCGGTCTCGGTGAACGCCTGCGCCGCCGGCGAGGACGGATCGAGCATGACGATGGGCTGGCCGGAGTCGCCTCCCACGACCACTTTCGGGTCGATGGGCACTTCGCCGAGGAACGGGACGCCGAGCATCTCGGCGGTTTTCCGGCCGCCGCCGTGGCCGAAGATCTCCTCGCGCCCTCCGCAATGGCGGCAGATGAAGTAGCTCATGTTCTCGATGATGCCGAGCACCGGCACGTTGACCTTGCGGAACATGGCCAGGCCCTTGCGCGCGTCGATGAGCGCCACGTCCTGCGGCGTGGTCACGATCACCGCGCCCGTCAGCGGCACCTTCTGCGTCAGCGTGAGCTGAGCGTCGCCGGTTCCGGGAGGCAGATCGATGATCATGAAGTCGAGCTCTCCCCACTTCACGTCGGTCAGAAACTGGTCGAGCGCCTTCATCACCATCGGGCCGCGCCAGATCACCGGCGTGTCGACGTCGGTGATCAGTCCCAGCGACATCGTCTTCACACCATGATTTTCCATCGGCATGATCTTCTCGTCGCTCTCGTCGATCTGCGGCCGTCCGTTGATGCCGAGCATCATCTGCTGCGACGGGCCGTAGATGTCGGCGTCGAGCAGACCGACCGTGAATCCCAGCTTGCGCAGCGACAGCGCCAGGTTCGTCGAGACCGTCGACTTGCCGACGCCGCCCTTCCCCGAGGCCACCGCGATCTTGTACTTCACGCTCTCCAGGATCTCGCCGCCGCGCTGCATGGGCGCGGTCTGGCGCGAGCCGATCTCGAGAGCGACCTTGACCCCGCTCACTCCCGGCACCGCCCGCACGGCCGCCTCGGAGCTCTCCACGAGCTGGCGCCCGACGTTGGGGTTCTCGGTCTGAAACCGGATGGTGAGCGACACCGCGCCGCCTTCGACCTTGAGGTCGTGCACGAATCCGAACGACACGATGTCGCGCGAAAGGCCCGGGAACTTCACCTTCTTCAGAGCGTCGAGAACCTCTTCGTACGTCGGCATTACTTCTTTTCCCCTTTGTATCGTTCGTAAGAGGCCCGGATGATCGGGATCGCCTCTTCCGACGACGAGACCACCGACACGACGTCGAGATCGGGCAGACTGACCAGACCGCGCTCGACCATCGTCTCGCGAATCCAATCGATGAGACCAGTCCACATTGTACCTACGAGGATCACCGGGTGCTCCTTCATGTGCTTGACCTGGAGAAGCTGCCAGACCATGAAGAGCTCCAGGGCCGTGCCGATCCCGCCCGGCAGCACGATGAATGCCGACGACAGACGGACGAAATGATGGAGGCGCGAGAAGAACGTGCGGTGACGAAAGACCTTATCGACGAACGGGTTGGACTGCTCTTCGCTCGGCAGATGGATGGCCAGTCCGAACGAGCGGGCATGGCTCTCGATCTGCCCTTCCACCGCGCCGGAGTTGGCCGCTTCCATCAGGCCCGGGCCGCCGCCTGTCACGATGTCGATCCCCATGTGGGCGAGCTCGTAGCTGAGCTTCTTCACCTCGTCGTAGATGGGATCGCCGCGCCGGATGCGGGAGCTGCCGAAGATCGAGACACGATAGTGCTCCACCCGCTCCGGCTGGATCTGGTCGAGGTCGTTGATCGTCTCCCAGAGCTGGTAGATGGCCTTGTCGAGGATGTAGGTCGGGTCAGGCGACGAGCGCTTCTTGGCCGGGCTCTGGGCCCTCCGCAGCGCCTCGAGCTCCGGCGTCGTCGTCTGGGGTTTTCGAGGATTGGCCATGGGGGCCGGTCATCATAGCGCACGGCTCGACGCGGGGCCGGCGGCTCCGTCCTGCCTGCCCGCTACTTCGTGATCCACACCTCTTTCGAAAACGCCTTGAGTTTCGGCTCGGCCGCCTTCGCCTCGGCTTCAGACGGGAAGCGGATGCGCACGCGAAACACCATCTCCCCCTTGTCCGTCGTGTTGCGCTCGACGTACGACGACGTGAATCCGCCGTCGATCAGTTTCGCGGCCAGCGCTTCGGCCGTCTTCTGGTCGGAGGTTGAGAGAAGTTGCGCAAAGTGCGGAACGTCGGGCCCAGGCTTCGGCGTGACTGCCGGCGCGACCGGGTTCGACGCAACCGCTTTCGGCGGGACCGATTTCTGCGGGACAGGTTTCGGCGGGATCTGCTTCTCCTCGGTCACAACCGGGGGCTTGAAATCGTCGTCCTTGACGGCGACGTCGCGCTGAGCGGGCTTCACCGGAGGCGCGCTGGCCTCGTCGATGACCGCCGAGGCGGCTTCCGGCTTCTTCGCGGTCAGGAAGCGGTCGTCGCCGCGTCCGAGGAGCAGGCCGAAGGCAAAGGACGCGGCCAGCGAGAGCAGCAGCAGGACGAAGGCGAGAAAGGCCTGTCCTGCGGTGAGAGACACTTCGTAGTGAGATTGATCGTCGGCCAGAACATCTTCAGCCATGTCACGCCCTCCCGTCACTGTGTGGCCTGCGGTTGTGGGGCAACCGCCGCGTTCCAGTTTGTGTGATAGACCACTCCGTTGTCAAAGTAGACGGCCGAGGCTCCGCCGTCGGCCTTGGGATAGATCCACACCGAGTAGGCGCGTCCGTTCTGCACGACCTGCTTGATCCAGTCCTCGCGAGGCAGGCCCACCAGCTTGCGCACGTCCAGTTCGGTCATCCCCGTTTTCAGCGACGCGAATGAATTCATGGAGACGAAGCGGCGCTGCTCGGCCCGGGTGATGCGCTGCGCGGCGTCCTGGTTGTTCGGGTCGATCTGCAGCGCCTCGCGATACGAGGCAATGGCTTTGTCGTAGCGCGACAGCACGTTCATGTACTGATCGCCGATGAAGATCTTTTCGTTGGCGAGCAGGACGGCGGCCCGGGGATCGCTGGTGCGTTTGAAGTACTCGCCGACCTTGTCCGTGAAGGCCTGATCGGTCGGCTCGATCTTGCGGATGTTGTCGAGGGCCAGCTCGATCTCCTGTTTGCGCGTAGCGTTGGGAGGAGCGCTCTTCTGCGCCGCGCGCAGGTTCTGCAGCCACTGGTCATCGGCAAGGATGGCGTTCCACTCGCGCTCGTTGGGGCGGTTGGGTGGGCCGGAAGTGACGCAGGCGACGACGAGGAAGGCGAGGAAAGGGGCGATGAGTCTTTGCATGGGGTCGCCGCTATTTTAGTCGAGACGGTAAACCGTGACCTCGTCTGCCTCGCGAACGACGCGCTTCTTCAGCGCTTCAGGGAGTCGGCGATGCGAACGACCTCGGCGTCGTATTGCGGGCCGAACTCGCTGCGGATCTCGTAGATCCATCCGTACAGCAGTTCGTTGAGGATGTTCTGGATCACCGTGGCCCGGTCGGCCGAGCCCGAGGCCACGAGGTTGTTGAACAACTGGTCGATGTCGACGCGGCCCTCGTTCACGAAGTTCATCCCGCTGAGATACGGCAGCGTCTCCGGCGAGAGCTGCAGCACCACCCGGTCCATGAAGTCGTAGATGTGATCGCCGATCTTCTCGAAGACGATGCTGAAGATCTGCTGGAAGGCGGTGTTGTACCGCTCCACGATGTCTTCGAGCTCGTACTCGCTGGCCTCGGCCGTCCGCTTCTCGTCGAGGTCGGCGACCATGGCGTCCTGCACGAGGTTGACGGTGAGCAGACCCCATAGCGTGCGGCAGGTGGCGAAGTTCGTGAGATAGCTGCGCGCGCAAAGCTTCTCCACGCTCTGCGGCTCGGCCAGCAGCGACAACACATGGCTCTCCTCGTCGTTGAGCTCGAGCTGGTAGGCGCGCGTGTCCGCCCCGGGAACCTGCTCCAGCGGCCGGTCCAGCTTGCCGATGCCGCGCATGATCAGCGACCAGTAATCGATCATCTGCACGCCGTCGAGCACCAGCCGCTCGGTGGTCAGCGGAAGGGTGATGATCTCGTCCGGAAAGTTGGACGTGAACTCGATCGTGTAGCTGCCGATGCGATAGCGCATGGCGTTGATGACAATGGCGCTGGCCTGCCTCTCCACGGCCCGGCTCAGCTCCTCCGGCTTGAGATATCCGAGCTCGATGAGGAGTGAGCCGATGCGCCGCGACACCATCAGGCGCTCCATCACGCCGTTGTACTGCGCCAGGTTCAGCTCGCCGGTGCGCAGCAGCGTCTCGGCCAGTCCGACGTCGGGATCGGTGCTGGACGCGTAGATGATCCGTCCCTCGCTGAAGTAGATGACGTCGTTGCGGCCGGTGGCGTCGAGCGACATGACCGCCGTCTCGGCGCTGCGGATGATGGAGCGGAAGAGATCCGGAACCGTCGTCTCAGCGAGGGTTCCCTGAATGGAGAGTTCGTCGGACATGCAGATAGGGATTCGCGGTTCGACGAATGCCGGTCAGTCCCTCACGTCGCCGCCGGCCGCGTGGCATCTTCCACCGTGGCGATTCCCACAGCGTTTTTCGTCGTCGACTTCACTTTGTACATGGCCGTGTCGGCCTGCCGGATCAACCCTTCCTTGGTGATGGCGTGGGTCGGATACGTGGCGATGCCGAAGCTTGCCGTGATAGAGATCTCCACGTTCGCGTCGACGTTGAAAACGGTCGCGGTCATCGCTTTGCGGACGCGGTTGGCCACGGCCACGGCCTGGTCGCTGTCGGTCTGCGGAAGGATGATGCAGAATTCGTCACCGCCGAAGCGCACCACCTTGTCGATTCCGCGCACGGCGCCCAGGATCCGCTTGGCCACTTCCTGGAGCGTTCGCGAGCCGGTGAGGTGGCCGTAGAAGTTGTTGACCATCTTCAGGTCGTCGAGGTCGAGGAAGATGATGCTGAACAGCGTGCTGTAACGCCGGGAGCGCTCGATCTCTTCGTCGAGATACGACTCGAAAAAGCGCCGGTTGAACGCCTTGGTGAGGTCGTCGCGCATAGCCAGGTCACGGCTGCGCGTGAGCTGGTAGATGTTGCTGAGCACCTGGGTCACCGCGGCCAGATAGCGCGTCACGTTGGCCGACGCCTCCGGCGTGACGGCGTCGTTCTTGTGCAGCGGGACCTTGATCACGCCGATGAGGTCCTCGCCGGCCTGCAACGGCATCACCACCATCCCGCTGCCGGCGGGGTTCTGTTCCATCGCGAACAGCTCGCCCGAGGAGAGCGCGCGCTGCAGCAGGCTGGGCGGCACACCGGGCAGAAACTCCCCCGTCTCGCGATACGACTCGTCGTTGCTGAAGCTGACCACATAGCGCTCCAGCCGCGGGTCGTGCAGAAAGAGCGTTCCGGTCGGGAGGCCGAGAAGGTCGAGAACGGTGAGTGTGATGCGCTCGGAGACCTCATCGGCCTCCACCATCGACATCATCTCGTGGATCTGCGCGAGATACGTGACCTGCTGCTCCAGCGTCGTGGCGTGCATGGCCGCGTCAGCCAGATCGTTGGCGAAGTCGAGATACTCGTCGGGAGCGGACAGGAAGGCACCGCGCTCGACCCGGATCTCGCCGTGACGGCGATGCGGCGGCAGCGTGCCGTTGCAAAGCACGACGCGCACGAGACTCTTTCGGGGCGGCGCCTCCAGGAGTGCATGCGAGTCGGCGTCGATCACCACGACGCGACAACCATCCCGTTCGTCTCCCTTCGTGGCAAGGTTCCGTGACGGAGAGCTTTGCCTGAGGGACCCGACGAGATCGTCGCGGCCGCTGTAGATCCCGATCATCTCCTGGTTCATTTGAGCGAAGCGCCTAATTCTACAATGGTTTCGGAACCAGTCATGCGCATCCTTCAGGTCATCGTCCCTTCCGCTTCCGAATTCGACAAGAAGTGCCAGCGCGTCGACCTGGCATCGCTGTCGGAGAAGCACGAGATGGTGAGCAGCGAGGCCGCCGCGGACCTCGCACACGTCTACGGACCCCCGCCGCGGCGCGGCCTGTCCATTCCCTGGGTCGCTTCATCCGCCCCGCCCAGGCCCCGCTTCGCGCTGCGGCGCCCGAAAGGCCCATGGGCTCTCGTCTCTCCGCTCGAGGTCCCCGAGGCCGTCGAAGAGCGTTACTTCGATCCCCGTCAACACGGCCACCCGGCAACCCGGCAACCCGGCAACCCGTTCGTCATCGCCGCCTTCGCCCGGCCGTCGATCATGAATGCGGTCGAGCAGACGCTCGTGCGCATCCACCGCTTTCGCGACGACATCACATGGAACCTGTTCGAGCGCGTCCCTACCCAGGCGGATCTAGCCGGTGTGGATTTGTGGGTCGATCCGGCAACGAGCGAAATCGACCTGGACGGTTTCGTGGCCGAGGCGATCGCCGCGGGAACGCCGGTGGCCGCGACGCGCATCGCCATCAATGACCGGCGGCTGGAGCAGGGGCGCACCGGCTTTCTCGTCCCGCCCAACGATCCCAACGAGCTCACTCATGCGATACTGACCGCCCTGTTCAAGCCAGAGGTGGCGCGACAAAAAATCGAGGCAGCACGACAGACGGCCGGGAAGTTCCGGCCCCGGCAACGCCTTCGTGTTCTCGAACGTATCTACGAAAACGCAATCCGAAACCGATGAGCCGTCTCCTGGAAATGCCCAACTCGCAGCGCCGCGCGATCGATCTGATCCGCAAGGTGTCGGCCGAGAAAGACTGCCGCCCGTTTCTCGTGGGCGGGCCGGTGCGCGACCTTCTCCTGGGACGGAATCTACTGGACGTCGACCTGACCCTCGAGGACGGGAGCTCGACGCTGGCCCGGGCGCTGGCAAAGCAGATCGAGGGACGGGTGCGCTCGTTCCCGCAGTTCCTCACCTACAAGGTGACGGCGGAAGGCTTTCCCGAGATCGATATCGCCACGGCGCGGAAAGAGCGCTATCGCTCCCCCGGCTCGCTGCCGACCGTATCGCCGGGGAGATTGAACGACGATCTGCTCCGGCGCGACTTCACCATCAACGCCATCGCCCTGGACCTGTTGGACGGCTCGGTGCACGATCCCGCCGGCGGCCAGCGCGACCTCAGCGCGCGGATCGTCCGCGTGCTGCACGACAAGAGCTTCGTCGACGATCCGACGCGCATCTTCCGCGCCGTCCGCCTGGCCAGCAGGCTCGGATTCACCATCGAGTTTCACACCACCCGGCTGATGCGCGACGCCATCGCCGCCGGCGCGCTCGTCCTGGTCTCGAAGGAACGGCTCTGGCGCGAGCTGTTTGTGGCGATGGATGAAAAAGATGCGCCGCGCGTGCTGGCCGCGCTCCACGCCGAGGGCGTGCTCAGGAGAATCTTCTCGGCCGTGACGCCGGCACCCGATCTCGAGGCTCTCGAGAGCGTGCGCAGGCAGCTCGACGCGCAGCCGGCGCTCGATCGCTACGTCCTCTATACCGGCGTGCTGCTGCGCGGGTCGGAGCCCGGCCTGGAACAACTGGAAGGCTCCGGCTTCTCGCAAAAGCGGTCGCGGGCCGTGCTGCAGATCGCACGTGACCTCCCCCGGTTCGAACGGGCACTGGACGAAGCGGCCACCGACAGGCAGCGCTTCCGCCTGCTCAGAGCCGCCTCGCCGGAGATGCTGGCCATGATCGTGGCCGAGCGTCCCGACGAGCGGCACTACGTGACGCGGTTCCAGGAATACCAGCGGTTCAGGATTCCCCTGCGCGGCAACGAGCTGGAAGTGCCGGGCGGCCCGCACGTGGCGCGGGCGCTCGAGCGCACGCGGGAAGCGGTCTTCAACGGCGAGATCCCGGTCGGAGAGGCCCGTGCTTTTGCACGCGATCTCGCCATCAAGTATCTTGATGGGGAGCAGTCGTCAAGTCAGAAATGAAGTCTTCTCTCGCTGCGCTCCTTTTCCTGGCGCTTCCAGCGCTCGCGCAGAATCCTCCGCCGCCGGAGCAACCGCCTCCCCCACACGACATCAGCAAGGTCGATCCCGCGCCGTTAGGCGGGGCCATCGCCACGCCGCTTCCGGAAAGCCAGGCGCGTAAGCTGCGCAAGTACAACATCGAAGAGCTGGCCGGCAGCCGCCAGGCCATCGGATCGCAGGTCGTCGACGGACGCCTCCCGCTTCCGCTGCTCGACTACCGCGTGCGCAGCAGCGCCATCGACCAGCGCATCTCGTTCTTCGAAGGGGGACTGGTAGTCGTGCGCATGAGCGGCGCCGGCGGCACGATCCAGAAGCGCGTGATCATCCCGCCCGACGCCATGAAGAAGTATCTCGAGCTGGCCTCCCCGCAGACGGTCTCGAAAATCGAGAACGGTCATCTCACGCCGCCCCAACCAAACCGCGTGGCCTGGCTGCGCGTGTACAAACCGGTCATCACGAACCGCCCGGACGGCGAGGGATCTACTCAACCGAGGACCGAGGACCGAGGTCAACCGAGGACCGAGGCCGGGGGGCAGGAACCCTTCGTCGAGCGCACGTTCGACCCCGCCGGCAGCGAGCCGAAGTCGCTCCACGACGCGCTCATGCCACTCGAGGACCTCCTGCGGGCCATCTCCGAGGACCGAGCGGTCACCAGCACGCTGCCGAATTACGAGCCGCAGGTCGGCGATGAGCTCGTTGCCGACGACCGCAAGACCTGGCGCGTGGAGCGCATCATCACGAACGGCAACATCGTCGAGCTGCACTGCACCTCGCAGCCGACGATCATGTACGTCTCCAAGAAGGATCTGTACAACTACTTCGTGGGCCGGAGCGGGAACTGATCGTTGTCGTCACTCCGGATCACCGCGGGCACGCTCCGCGGACGGCGCGTGTCAGTCCCCGCGGGCGACGTCCGTCCGACCTCGGAGCGCGCCCGCCAGGCCTACTTCAACATCGTCGGCGGATCGATTGCCGGCGCCCGCTTTCTCGAGCTGTTCGCCGGCAGCGGCATCTTCTCCTTCGAAGCGCTGTCGCGCGGCGCGGCCGCGGCCACGGCGGTCGATCACGACAAGCGCGATGCGGCCGGCATCGCCAGACAGTCGGCGGACTTCGGAGTGCCCGTCAGCGCGCTCACCGGCGACGTGCTCACCGTGCTGAAACGGCTCAAGGAGCCGTTCGACCTCGTCTACGCCGATCCCCCGTACGACTACGACCAGTACGAAGAGCTGTTGACCGCGATCGACGGATTGAAACTCACTCCCGAAGCGATCGTCGCCGTGGAGCACCGTCGCAACACGAAGCCGTTCGAGAACCCAGGCCCGAGGCCCGAGGCCCGAGGCCTGGTTGTCAGACGGCGCGCTGAATACGGGGAAGTGTGGATCACGTTTTTGGAATTAGCAGAGGCTGCCACAGCAATTGCAGAGAATAAATAAGACCGAATTTCAAATTTCAAATTTCAAGAAGGCAGCCGGCAATTGTGAATTCTTCATTTGAAATTTGAAATTCGCATTGGAGACCCGATGGAACTAACGTTAGATGAACAGGGCGCTCACACGCTTTTCGGCAATCATGACGAGAATCTGCGCATGCTCGAAGAGGCCTTCGATGTGAAGATCTCCTCGCGGGGCAACGAGATCTTCGTCAAGGGTCCCGCCGAGAGCGTCGGGCCCGTCGAGAAACTCCTCGGCGAGCTGCAGCAGCTCATCAGCCAGGGTTATCCGATCAAGAAAGCCGATGTCTCCACCGGCGTGCGCGTCCTGCGCGACAAGCCCGACGTCAACCTCGTTGATTTCTTCACCGACGACGCCGTCGGCCAGTCGGTGCGCCGCGTGGTCACGCCGCGCAATCTGGCCCAGAAGATCTACCTGCAGTCGATTCAGGACTACGACATCACGTTCGGCATCGGGCCGGCCGGCACAGGAAAGACATTCCTGGCTGTAGCCGCGGCCGCCGCGTTCATGAACGACAAACAGATCAAACGCGTCATCCTCTGCCGTCCCGCCGTCGAAGCCGGCGAGCGCCTCGGATTTCTGCCCGGCGACATCGCCGAGAAGATCAACCCCTACCTCCGCCCGCTCTATGACTCGCTCTACGACATCATCGGCATCGAGAAAGTCGAGAAATTCATCGAGCGCAGCATCATCGAGATCGCGCCGCTGGCGTTCATGCGCGGCCGGACGCTCAACGACGCCTTCATCATCCTCGACGAGGCGCAGAACACCACGCCCGAGCAGATGAAGATGTTCCTGACCCGCCTCGGGTTCGGATCGAAAGCGGTCGTCACCGGCGACGTCACCCAGGTCGACCTACCGGAAGGGAAAAAATCGGGACTGCGCGTGGCCCGGCAGATCCTCCAGGACGTCGAGGGAATCCGATTCTTCGACTTCACCGACAAGGACGTGGTCCGCCATCCGCTAGTCTCGAAGATCGTCACCGCGTACGACCGTTCCGATCGCGAGAAAAAAGAGCAACTCGATGCCGCCGAGGCGGCCGCGAAGCGGCAGGCCGCCCGGTCGTGAACGTCGAGGTGACCGGGAGTGCCGTGCCGCGTCTCACGCGGCGCGACATGACCACATTCGTCCGGCGGGCTCTGCTGACGCTCGACAAACTCGGAAAACTCGACGACGACATCACCGACGTCTCCATCGCCTTCGTCGACGACGAGGCCATGAAGAGCCTCAACCGCAACTTCCGCCACAGGAACAGGACCACCGACGTCCTGACCTTTCCGGCCGACGAGACCTACGGCGATCCCCACCGCAAGGGAAAGCCGCTCGGCGACATCGTCATCTCCGTCGATCAGGCCCGGAGACAGGCCGCTGACGAGAAGCACTCCATGGCCACCGAAGTGCGCTACCTCCTTCTGCACGGCCTCCTGCACGCTCTCGGCTATGACCATGAGACCGACGGCGGCGAGATGAACGAGCTGGAGCTGGCTGTGCGCGAAGCGGTGGGGCTCGGCTAAACGAAGCCCTAGGAGTCTGCGCGGCAGAATGGAAATCGCTCATTTTTCGGGGTAGTCAGATGCCTCGTACCCTGTGGAAATTCGATTGTGGGGCAACCTCGAAAGCTGAATTTCCATGCCAGTTTCTGGCGCGCAGACTCCTAGAAGGCGATGATCCCGTCCTTCATCAGCCGGTAGAAGATCATCAGCGCGTCGGCCTCGCGGATAGGGCTGATCTTGATCAGCGAGCCGATGTCCCATGTGCCGTTGATGCGCGAGAGAATGAAGCCCTCGTTGGGCGAGAAGTTCATCGTGGTGATCTCTTCGAGCGACTTGACGATGCGCGGCACCCGGGCGTCGTGAATGCCCTGATTGCGCAGCTCGGCCATGATCACGGCCTCCGCGCCCTTGGTGGCGCTGCGCACCTTCGGATGGTTCGGGTCGAGGTTCTGCGCCGCTTTCAGGAGCCGCTGCGTCTTGTCGAAATCCTTTGCCCGCAAGGCGCTCTGCGCCGCGTTGAGCATGGACATGATCTCCTCCGACTCACTGAACCCCTCGGTGGGAAATGGCACCTCCTCCTCGACCGGCGCGGCGGCCTGGGAGACACCCTTCTCCACGAGGCGGATAAATCCGGCGCGCGCCAGTGGGGCGACGGTGGAGCAGACCAGGAACGACGACGAGCGGCTCTCCAGCACGATCTCGGCGATCGTCCGCTTGCTGTCGATGGCATCGAGTACGGTGGTCTGGGCCTCGTCGAACTCCTCGTCGAGCTCGATCGGCTTCTGCACGACCGGGATCATCTTGTCGTGCGGAATGACCTCGCGGATGCGCGGCCATTCGTCGACGCGCCGCGTCCCCTCCATGATGATGCCGGTGACGTCGACCTTGAGCGGAACCATCTCCATCTGCGGCAACTCGTTGTCGATGAAGTGAAACTCGCCGTCATTCCAGAGAAAGACGTCGTAGACCTCCTCCTCGGCCTTGAGGCGCATGAGGCGCATGAGATCGGGCTCGGTGATCAGTCCGATCACCACCAGGATCTTGCCGAGGAGGATGCCGGACTGGAGCTGCACTTCCATGGCCTTGCGCAGCTCCTCCTCGCTCAGATACCCGTGGCTCATCAGGAACTGGCCGAGGTATTCGCGGGGATCGTTGGAGGCGGACGAGATGACACGTCCGTTCCTGAAGAAGATTTTCTTCTCCACGTCCTTGTTCGCGACAACGAGCGTCCCCGACTTCTGCCCCAGGCTCAACCACTGCAGCAGGTCGCCGGGGAGCATCGTCTTGAGATTTCCACTGACGCCCATTTCGGCAAAGGCCTGTGGATTATAACGGTTGCTGGTTGCTGATAGGCTTAGTGAGGCCTCGGGCCTCAGGCCTCGGTGCTAGGTGCTCGGTGCTCGGAGTTCGTCGACCGAGGACCGAGGACCGGGCACCGAGCACCGAGCACCGAAACATGGCAGACACGAAAGAGACGAGCTCCGGCATCGACCTTCCGGTCGCGTTCGACGAGCGGTCGCTCGCGGAGCGCGGCTTCGATCCTGCGCGCGACCTCGGCGCGCCGGGGGCGTTTCCGTTCACGCGGGGGCCGCAGGCGTCGATGTACCGCGGCAAGTTGTGGACGATGCGGCAGTATGCCGGCTTCTCCACCGCGGCGGAGTCCAACGAGCGCTACCGATACCTGCTCGAACGCGGGACGACCGGGCTCTCGGTAGCCTTCGACCTGCCGACGCAGATCGGGATGGACTCGGACGATCCGCGGGCGCGCGGCGAGGTCGGCAAGGTGGGCGTGGCCATCGACTCGATCGACGACATGGAGGCGCTGCTCGCGGACATCCCGCTCGACCGTGTCTCGATCTCGATGACGATCAACGCGCCGGCGTCGATCCTGCTGGCGCTCCTGCTTGTCGTCGCGGAGCGCCGCGGCATCGACTGGTCGAGGCTCAACGGCACGATCCAGAACGACATCCTCAAGGAGTACGCGGCTCGCGGAACGTACATCTTCCCCCCCGCGCCGTCGATGCGCATCGTGACCGACATCTTCGAGTTCTGCGCGAAGGAAGTGCCGCGCTGGAACACGATCTCGGTGTCCGGCTATCACATCCGCGAGGCGGGATCGACGGCGGTGCAGGAGGTGGCCTTCACGCTGGCGAACGGACTGGAGTACGTGCGCTCGGCCGTGGCCCGCGGACTCGACGTCGACACGTTCGCGCCGCGCATGTCGTTCTTCTTCAACGCCCACAACGATTTTCTGGAAGAGGTGGCCAAGTTCCGCGCCGCGCGCAAGCTGTGGGCGACGCTGATGCGCGAGCGGCACGCGCCGAACGACCCGCGCTCGATCGCGCTCAGGTTCCACGCCCAGACGGCCGGCTCGACGCTCACCGCGCAGCAGCCGGAGAACAACGTCGTCCGCGTCGCCTATCAGGCCATGGCCGCGGTCCTGGGCGGCTGCCAGTCGCTGCACACGAACAGCCGCGACGAGGCCCTGGCGCTGCCGACCGAGGAGTCGGTGAACATCGCCCTGCGCACGCAGCAGATCCTGGCGTACGAGAGCGGCATCGCCGCGACGGCCGACCCGCTGGCCGGCTCGTACGCGGTGGAGTCGCTCACGCTCGACATCGAGCGCCGCGCACGCGCGCTCATCGAGCGCATCGACGAACTGGGCGGAGCGATGGCCTCGATCGAGTCGGGCTTCATGCAGAACGAGATCGGCGAGTCGGCCTACCGCGCGCAGCGCGCCATCGAGGAGAAGCGCGCCATCGTCGTCGGCGTCAACGAATTCACCGAAGGAGAACAGTACTCGCTGCCGACCATGGTGATCGCCGAGAGCGTGGAGCGCGAGCAGGTGGCACGGCTCGAGGCGTTCCGGGCCGGGCGGACGGGCGATGGGAAGCGCGCGCTCTCCGCGCTCGACGAAGCGGCGCGCTCGAACGAGAACCTCATGCCGCGCATCGTCGACGCCGTGCGCAACGACTGCACGGTCGGCGAGATCACCGGCACGCTCAAACGCACGTTCGGCGAGCACCACGACCAGGGGTTCTGAGCCGCTCGTTTCCGATCCCATTCTTCTGATCAGGAGGGCAACCGACCCGTGAGCAAAGCATCTGATCCGTTTCTGCAGGCCGCCATCGAAGAGGCCGAGCTCGGCCTGCGCGAGGGCGGCATCCCCATCGGGTCGGTGATCGTGCATGGCGGCACGATCATCGGTCGCGGCCACAACCGGCGCGTCCAGCGCGGCAGCGCCGTGCTGCACGGCGAGATGGACGCGCTCGAAAACGGCGGCCGCCATCCCGCAGCGGTCTACCGGGAATCGGTCCTCTACACGACGCTGTCACCTTGCTCGATGTGCAGCGGCGCCATCCTCCTCTACGGCATCCCCCGCATCGTCATCGGCGAGAACCAGACGTTCCTGGGCGAGGAAGAGCTGCTGCGCTCGCGCGGCGTCTCACTCGACGTCGTCCAGGACCCGACGTGCATCCGCCTGATGAAAGAGTTCATCGCCGCGAAGCCGCAGCTCTGGAACGAGGATATTGGGGAGTGAGGCCTCGGGCCTCGGGCCTCGGTTGAAATCAGAGAAAACCGAGCACCGAGCACCCAGCCCCCTACCCCCTCCACTCCCCCATCAGCTTCATGAAGTCGTTGAAGAGATAGAACGAGTCGTGCGGGCCGGGGGCGGACTCGGGGTGGTACTGCACGGCGAAGGCGGGCATGGTGCGATGGCGGAAACCTTCGAGCGTCTGGTCGTTGAGGTTGATGTGCGTGAACTCGACCTCGCTCTCGCGCAGTGAGTCGGGATCGACGCAGAAGCCGTGATTCTGTGCGGTGATCTCCACCTGTCCGCTGCGCAGATCCTTGACGGGATGATTGCCGCCGCGATGACCGAACTTGAGCTTGAACGTGCGACCGCCGAGCGCCAGACCCATCAACTGGTGCCCGAGGCAGATGCCGAACACGGGGACTTTGCCGAGGAGGGCGCGGATGTTCTCCTGCGCGTAGGTCACCGGTTCCGGATCGCCGGGTCCGTTCGACAGCAGGACGCCGTCGAACTTCTGCGCGAGGATCTCGCTCGCCGGCGTCTTCGCCGGAAAGACCGTGACGTCGCAGCCGTGTCGCGTCACCTGCCGGAGGATGTCGCGTTTGACGCCGTAGTCGTACACCGCGACGCGCTTGCGGTCCGCGGACGGCCCAGCCGGTTCGAATGCGTACTGCTTCGCCGTGGTCACGCGATGGACGAGGTCGAGTCCGTTCATCGACGGCGCGCGCCGCACCTCCGCCAGCAGCTCGGCGACGTCGCGGGTCTCGGTGGTGATCATGCCGCGCATGGCCCCTTCCGTACGGATCTTGCGGGTCAGAGCGCGCGTGTCGATTCCGGCGATGGCGGCGACGCGGTTGTCGCGGAAGTAGTCGCCGATGGACATCTCCGCGTGCGCGCTGGAGGGCTCGGCGATGGCGTCCCGGACCACGAAGCCGGCCACCTGCGGCTTCTCGCTCTGCGCGACCGCCTGCTCGATCCCGTAGTTGCCGATGTGCGGGTAGGTCATCACCACGATCTGGAAGCGGTACGACGGATCGGTGGCGATCTCCTGATACCCGGTGAGGGAGGTATTGAAGACGACTTCGCCGATCGACGTCTCGGTCGATCCGAACGATTCCCCCTCGTACGTGGTTCCATCTTCGAGAATGAGGCGCGCGGCGGTCATCGGGGCTGGATTATATGGGCTCACTCGTGCCGCAGGGCATCGATCGGGTTGAGACGCGCGGCGCGCGACGCCGGGACGATCGTCGCCAGAAACGAGACCGTCAGTGAGAACCCGGCGATGATGGAGAGGTCGCGCACCCGCGTCACGAACGGGATCGAGGAGACGAAGTACACCTCGGCGATCTCCGGGGGGAACGACACGAGCCGGTAGCGCGTGATGATCCAGCACACCACCACGCCGATGAGAATGCCGGTGGCCGTGCCGACGATGCCGACCATCGCGCCGTACCAGAGGAAGATGCTGCGCACGAACGTCCTCTCCGCTCCCATCGAGGTCAGGATGCCGATCTCCTTCCGCTTCTCGTGGACGGTCATGATCAGCGTCGAGACGATGTTGAACGTGGAGACGAACACGATCAGCCCGATCACGATGAAGAGAACGAGCTGCTGGATCGCCAGCATCGAGAAGAGCTGGCGATTCATGTCGCGCCAGTCGCTGACCGCATACCGGTGATCGGTGCGCTGCCCGATCTCGCGGACGACATCCGGCAGACCGGACCCCTCGGCCAGCTTCACCTCCACGAGGTTGGCGGCGTCGTTCGAGCCCAGGAGCTGCTGCGCTTCGCGGAGGTCGAGGAAGAGCCAGCGCGCGTCGTATTCGTAGAAGCCGGTGTCGAACACGTTCGTGACGATGAACGAGGCCGTGCGCGGCAGAAAACTTCCCGCGCGCTCCGCCGGCACGGTGAGACTGATCGAGACACCGGGACGCACTCCCAGCTTTGCGGCCAGATACTTTCCGACCGACACGCCGTGCTCGCCATCGCGTGTCACGAACGCGCTCGTCCCGATGATCTTTGCCAGCATCGGTGAGGTCTTCCCGCGCGTCGATTCGATGCCCTTGATCATCACTTCGGAGCCCGTGGAGTTGCGCTCCGTCGTCACGACGGCCTGTTGAAAGACGACAGGCGACGCCTCCGCCACTCCCGGCGTGCCGCGGATGATCGACAGAAGCGCGCCGGGATCGCGGATCGGCCCGCCGACGGAATAGACGAACACCTCGGCGTTGCCACCGAGGAGCTTGCGCTGCAGATCGCGCCGGTACCCGGTCATGAGCGCCATGGAGATCACCAGCGCCATCACACCGATGACGAGTCCGAACACCGACACTCCCCCCACCGCCGACACCAGCGCATCCGCGGGCCGGCGAAGGTACCGCCAGGCGATGAGGCGGGGAAGGATCACGCGAGGCCTCGGGCCTCGGGCCTCGGGCCTCGGACGACTTCCGAGGTACGATTTCCCAGCCACACGCCTGCGTCCGTCGCTGCGCTTTCCTTCCGCGCATCCATATGTCGACTTATCGCGATTTGCTTGTGTGGCAAAAGAGCCGTCTCCTCACCAAAGAGATCTACACCCTAACAGCAGGATTCCCAAAGACCGAGATGTTCGGTCTCACGACTCAGATGCGGCGCGCCGCCATATCCATCATGTCCAACCTCGCCGAAGGTCAGGGGCGCCGCCGGTCCCGCGACCAGGTGCACTTCTACTTCATCGCCCGCGGATCACTGCTGGAGCTCGAGTCCCAGCTCTTCATCACCGCTGATCTCGGATACGTTGCGGAAGAAAGCTTGAAATCCATTCTGATGCGCACCGAGGAGACGGGCCGACTGCTGAACGGCCTGATCCGAAAAATCTCCATGCGCGATTCCGAGGCCCGAGGCCCGAGGCCCGAGGCCTGAGGTAGAGTTCCGCTCGATGAAACGACTCACCCTCACCCTCACCCTCCTCCTCGCCGCCACCGCGGCCGCCCAGCCCACGCCTTCCGAGTTTCTGAAGATGAATGTCGGGGCGGATCGGGTGCTTGCGGACTACCGGCAGGTCGTCTCGTACCTGCGTGCGCTGGAAGCGGGGTCGCCGCGGCTGAAGGTGGAAACGCTGGGGAAGACCACGCTCGGGGAAGAGATGGTCATGGCGGTGATCTCGTCGGACGAGAACATGCGCAACCTGCCGCGGCTGCGGGCCATCGCGCAGCGGCTCGCCGATCCGCGCGGGCTGTCCGACGACGAGGCGAACCGACTCATCGCCGAGGGGAAGACGATCGTGCTGGTGACGTGCAACATCCACTCGACGGAGATCGCCTCGAGCCAGATGGCCATGGAGTGGGCGCACGATCTCGTCACCGCCAACGATCCCGAGACGAAGCAGCGCCTCGACAACGTGGTGCTGCTGCTGGTGCCCTCGCTCAATCCCGACGGCCAGATCATGGTCACCGACTGGTACCGCAAGTACCTCGGTACGAAGTACGAGGGGGGCGATATGCCCTGGCTCTATCACCACTACACAGGGCACGACAACAATCGCGACTGGTTCATGCTGACGCAGATCGAAACGAAGAACATGAGCCGCGCCATCTATCACGAGTGGTATCCGCAGCTCTTCGTCGACGAGCACCAGATGGGGACGACCGGACCGCGCATGTTCATCCCCCCGTTCGCCGATCCCGTCGATCCCGATGTCAACCCGCTGATCTGGCGCGAGGTCAACATCATCGGCGCGAACATGGCCTGGCGGCTCGAACAGCAGCACAAGAGCGGTCTCATTTACGGATACTCGTTCGACGCCTACTGGCTCGGCGGAACGCGCAACACCGGCTGGTGGAAGAACATCACCGGCCTGCTGCTGGAGACGGCCTCGGCGTGCGTGGCCACGCCGATCTTCATCGACCCGGCCGAACTGCACGGCGGCACGAAGGGACTGATCGACTACAAAGCGACGATCAACCATCCCAATCCGTGGAAGGGCGGCCTGTGGCGGATGCGCGACATCATGGACTACGAGCGCATCGCCTCTGACGCGCTGCTGGAGATCGCCGCGAATCGTCGCACCGACTTTCTGCGCGACGTGCTGACGCGTGCGCGGGAAGCGGTCGATGCCTATCCCGCCGGCGACGCCTATCGCGTTCCGAAGCAGCAGCGCGACTGGCCGACGGCCCAGCAGATGACGGCCACCCTGCTCGAGCACGGCGTGGAGATCCGCCAGGCGCCGAACGGCGACTACTGGATCCCCATGGCCCAGCCGTATTCGAAATTCATCAACGAGATGCTCGAGCCGCAGCGCTATCCCGAGGTACGGCTGCAGCCGGGAAAAGAGATCCTCCGACCGTACGACGTGGCCACCTGGACGCTGCCGCTGCAGATGGGCGTGACGGTCGAGCACACCACGTTGCCGGAAGGGGTGAAGCTGCAGCTGGTCACCTCCATCAAACCGGGAACGAAGGAAGTGATTCTGCGGGGCGCGCAGTACCCCAGGCCGCGCGTAGCCGTGTACCAGCCGTGGGGCGCGTACAACGACGAGGGATGGACGCGCTGGCTGCTCGACACGTACGGCTTCGCGCCGAAGCCGCTCACGCCGCCACAAGTGAGAGGGCAGCTCCCGTTCGACGCCATCATCCTTCCCGATATCCCGAAGGAGACGCTGGCAACCGGAAAGCGCCCCGCCGAAGGGTATCAGCCGGAGCTGCCGCCCGAGTATCGCGGCGGACTGGGAACGGACGGTCTGGCCACGCTCAAGTCATTCGTGGAGAACGGCGGGACGCTCATCGCGTTTTCCAGCGCCTGCGACTACGTCATCGACAACTTCGACATCCCCGTGCGCAACGCCATGGCCCGCGTGCTTCCGACCGAGTTCTCCGTCCCCGGATCACTGGTGCGGCTCAACGTGCGCACCGATCATCCCGTGACCGCGGGACTGCCGCCGCAGGTCGCCGCCTTCATCGACAAAGGCATCGCATTCGAGACCACCGAGCCGGCAACCGACATGCAGCGCTGGGTGCTCGCGACCTACCCCGACGACGCGCGCGACATCCTTCTCTCCGGCTGGATCGACGGCGCGGAGAAGCTCACCGGCAAAGCCGCCGCGGTCGCCATCACCTTGGGCAAAGGGAAGATCGTCCTGCTCGGATTCCGTCCCCAGAACCGCGGTCAGACGCATGCCACGTTTCCGTTCGTGTTCAATTCTCTTTATTGGAGTGTGGGGGCGGGCGGGAGCCGTTAGCGGGTAGCCGGTAGCCGAGGTACACTCGATTCGGCCTGACCTGCGCCCTCGTGCTCTCTCGCGCGGTATGCGCGGAAGTTCCTTCACCGGTCTCGAAGCGTGGCGTCAGGCGCGCCGCCTGGTCACCTTCGTCTCCGCGTTTACAAATCGATTTCCCGAGGACGAGAAGTTCGTACTCGTGTCGCAGATGCGCCGCGCCGCCCACTCGGTGCATTCGAATATTGCCGAGAGAAACGGACGGCTATCGAATGGAGCGTGGCAACACTTTCTCGGCCAGGCTCGCGGCTCGTTGATGGAGATTGAGTCCGACGCAATCCTTGCGTTTGATTTGAAGTACTGCACGCACGAGGAGGGCGCGGCCCTCACGGAGCAGATCCGTCAAGTCGCCCGCCTGGTGAACGGCCTGCTGAGAAAAAGCGCGAAAGGATTCGCCACAAAGAAATTCAAACCAGCCGCTAACCGCTAACTGCTAACTGCTACCGGCTACCGGCTAACCGCTACCGATCAAACGACACCAGCTCCAACCTCTCAATCTCCTGCTCCAGGAACTCGCCGGCGATGCGGCGGAAGCGCTCCTCGGAGTCGGTGACGAGGAAATGGTGCACGGGGTCGGCGGCGGTGGCGCGCTCGCGCAGTTCTTCACGAACGCACGCGGCTGTCGTCTCCGCGCTGTCGACGATCCGCACCCTGTCGCCGACGATGCGCTCGATCGTGCCGCGCAGAATCGGATAGTGCGTGCAGCCGAGGACGAGGGTGTCGATGCCGGCGTCGATGAGCGGCTCGAGATAGATCCCGGCCACTTCGAGCGCCACGTGCGTGTTCGCCCAGCCTTCTTCGGCCAGTCCGACGAACAGCGGCGCCGCGGCCTCGATCACCTCGATGCCGCTATCCAGCTCATGGATGGCCTTCGTGTACGCCTTCGACTTCACCGTCCCCTCGGTAGCGATCACACCGATTTTCCCGCGCGTCGCCGCCACCGCGGCCCGCGCGCCGGGCTCGATGACTCCGATCACCGGAATCGTCAACCGCGACCGCAGCGTCGGCAGCGCCGCGGCCGTGGCGGTGTTGCACGCCACCACCAGCATCTTGATGTCGCGCTCGACGAGATGCTGCGCCGCCTCGAGCGAGTACTTCACGACGTTCTGCGGCGACTTCGTCCCGTACGGCACGCGCGCGGAGTCGCCGAGGTAGACGAGAGCCTCGAACGGCAGAGCGCGCGCGATCTCGCGGAAGACCGTCAGCCCTCCGACGCCGGAGTCGAAGACGCCGATGGGCCTTCGGCCGTCCCCGGGCGGGTGGGTCCGAGGCCCGAGGCCCGAGGCCCGAGGCCTAGGTTTCTCCCCCATCCGCCGTCACTCCCGCTCCCGATTCGCGTTTGATGTTGTACTGCTCGATCTTCTTGTAGAGGTTCGAGCGCGGCGTGTCGATGGCCTCGGCGGTCTTCGACACGTTCCAGCCGAACTCGCGCAACTTCGCCAGGATGAATGCTTTCTCGGCCTCGTCCTTGAAGTCCTGGAGCGTGGACAGCTTCATGGCCGAGGTGATGATGTCGGAAGGGGCGCGGAAAAACTCGGCCGGCAGATCGCCGATATCGATCGTCTCGGCAGGCACCATGATCACGAGGCGCTCGATCATGTTGCGCAATTCGCGCACGTTGCCACGCCACAGCGCGTCTTCCATCGCTTTCGATGCGGCGGCCGTGAACTTTTTGGGGTGGTAGTTGTGCTCCTGCGAGAAGAGCTTCGCGAAGTGCTCGGCCAGCACCGGGATGTCGTCGCGCCGCTCGCGCAGCGGCGGCGTACGAATGGGAATGACGCTCAGCCGGTAATAGAGGTCCTCGCGAAACCGGCAGTTCCTGATCTCCTCGGTGAGGTCCTTATTCGTCGCGGCGATGACGCGCACGTCCACCTTGATGACGCTGGCCGCGCCTACCGGCTCGACCTCCCCCTCCTGCAGCACGCGCAGCACCTTGGCCTGCGTGCGCAGTGACATGTCGCCCACTTCATCGAGGAAGATCGTCCCGCCGTCCGCGGCCACGAACTTGCCGGTCTGTTTGCGCACGGCGCCGGTGAACGATCCCTTCTCGTGCCCGAAGAGCTCGGACTCGATGAGCTCTTCCGGGATGGCCGCGCAATTGACCTGGATGAACAGCGCGGACGATCGCGAGGAGCGCCGGTGGATCTCGCGGGCCACGAGCTCCTTGCCCGTCCCCGACTCACCGGTGATGAGCACGGTCGCCTTCGTCGGGGCAGCCCGCTCGATCTGGGACTTGAGATCGCGCATCTCCGGCGCGTCGCCGACGAGCTGATACTCCTTCTCCACGCGCGACTTGAGCTCGCTGTTCTCTTCCTCGACCTTGCGCAGGCGGACGGCGTTGCGGACCGTCAGCAGCAGCTTGTCGCGGTTGAGCGGCTTCTCCAGGAAATCGAACGCGCCGCGTTTGGTGCACTCCACCGCCGTGTGCACGTCTCCGTGCCCGGAGACCATCACCACGGGCGAGGTGATCTTCTGTTCCTTCAGGTTCTCGAGGACCTCGATGCCGTCGAGGACAGGCATCTTGATGTCGAGCAGGATGGCGTCGTAGTCGATTTTCGTCGCCTTATCGATGCCTTCCTGACCCGAGCGCGCCTCGTCGATCCGGTAGCCCTCGTACTCGAGGGTCATCCGGATGGCTTCGCGGATCGCGGTCTCGTCGTCAACGACCAGCACTCGGTAAGACATCGTCATCACCACTCCGGTGCAATGTTAAGGCCTCAGGCCTGTAGAATCCGCGCGCAATGCACGTCGAAATCAAACCAGACCTCAAACTCACGAAAATCGACCACCTCTTCATCCTCGTTCCCGAGGGGAAAGAGCGCGACCTGCCGGCCGCGATCGAGCCGCTCGCCGCCGGGATCGTCAAGCGCTCCGGCTTCGAGGGCCGCGCCGACGAAACGATCACGGTTCTCCACGAGACGCCGCGCAAGATCACCCTGGCCGGCCTCGGCAAGGAGAGTTCGATCCGCGGCATCAAGACCGCACTGGCGACGGTGGCGAAGATCGCGCAGAAGCAGCGCGACCGCAGGATCGCCGTGGCCATCGGCGTCCCGTTGCCCGGCGCCGACGCCGAGGCGGCCACGCGACTGGTGGCTTCGCTGCTCGCTCACGCCGACTACAAGTACGACACCTATCAGACGAAGAAGAAGGACGAGAAACGGCCGCCCATCGAAGCGGTCCTGGTCGCAAACGATTCGCTAAGCGCCCGGCAAGCCAGAGCGATCGAGAGAGAAGCGCTCTCCATCAGCGATGCGGTCCGCACCGTCCGCGACCTCGGCAACGCTCCGTCCAACGTTCTGACGGCCACGCGGCTCGCCGAGCGCGCGGTCAAGGTAGCGAAAGAAACGGGCGTGAAGTGCACGGTGTACGGCAAGCGCGAGATCGAGCGGATGAAGATGGGCGGCCTCATCGCCGTGAACCGCGGATCGGCCGAGGAGCCGCGATTCGTGGTCATGGAGTACACGCCGCGCCGCGCGAAAAAACACATCGCTCTGGTGGGCAAGGGCATCACGTTCGACTCCGGCGGCATCTCCATCAAACCGGCCGAAAAGATGGAGGAGATGAAGTTCGACATGTGCGGCGCCGCCGCGGTCATCGGCACCATCGAGGCGGCGGCGAAACTCGGGCTGCCGGTCAGGATCACCGGATGCATCCCGTCGACCGACAACCTGCCCAGCGGCAGCGCCTACAAGCCGGGCGAGATCATCACCATGATGAACGGCAAGACCGTGGAAATCGTCAACACCGACGCCGAGGGGCGGATGATCCTGGGGGACGCGCTGCATTACGCGTCGAAACTGAAGCCCGATCACCTCATCGACTACGCCACGCTCACCGGCGCCATCGTGGTGGCGCTGGCCGCGGAAGCGACCGGGCTTTTCTCGAATGATGATGAGCTGGCTCGGAAGTTGATTGAGTGTGGGGAGCGCGTCGGTGAACGCCTCTGGCGGATGCCTGCCTGGGACGAGTACAAGGATCTGATCCTCAGCGAGTGGGCGGATGTGAAGAACTCGGGAGGGCGCTGGGGAGGAGCGGTCACCGCCGCGGTTTTTCTGAAGGAGTTCGTCGATTGTCCGTCATGGGCTCATCTCGATATCGCCGGAACGGCGTACGCGGAGCACGACAACGGCCGCGACCCCAGGGGGGCGACCGGCGCGGGCGTACGCGTCACGCTCGAGTTTCTGGAATCGCTCTCGCGCTCCTAGCGCTGGTCGCCTTCTCGGCGTGCGGCGGTAATGCTCCACGCACGGTCGCGCTGCCTCCTCCGGCCGCGCCGGAGGAGTCGTTCACGGCCATCGAATCGCCGAGCCTGCAGTTTCTTCCGCGGCAGGAGGAAGCGCCGGGCTGGCGGCTCGAACAGGATCCTATCGTCATCCCCGCTGACCGGCTGAGCCGCTATCTGGACCAGGATGCGGCGCACTTCGCAAGATACGAGGTGCTCGACGGAACGATCGGAAACTACACCGCCACCAGCGGCAGCGGGTTCGCCACGGTGGAGATCTACCGCTTCCCCGACTTCGTCAAGGCCTTCGGCGCCTATTCCGCGCGCAAAACCGACAACGCGCAGTATTTCGACCTGGCCAATGAGGCCTTCGCCACCAAGCACGCCATCCACCTCTGGCGCGGGCCGTTCTACGTGCGCGTGATCGGCGGCGGCACCGCACCCGACGCCCTCAGGAAGCTCGTCGGCTTCGTCGCCGAGCGGATGCCAACGGCGCCCGGAAAGCCGGCCGTGTTCAACTTCTTTCCGAGCGATGCCCGCATTCCCAACAGCGAGCGGTATTCGGCGGAGCGCGGATTCGGCGAAGGCATCCTGGCCAATTCTTTTCAGGCGTCGTTCAACGCCAACGGCGACAAGGTCGACGGATTGATCATCCCCGCCGCGAACAAGGACGCCGCTGCGCGCATCCTGGCTGCCTATCGCGGCCTCTACGTCCGCAACGGCAAGCTCCTCGATCCCATCGTCAACCTCGGTGAAGACAACTTCACAGCCGAAGACCGTTACCTCGGCCGGGCCGTGGCCTTCCGCATCGATCGATTCCTGATCGCGTTCAACGGCTATTGCGACCGCCAGAAGCTCGTCGACCTGGCCGTGTCCACCGACGCGAAGATCCTCAGCTCCATCCGCAAGCAACTCGTACGCGCGGAAAAAAGCGACGGCGGGAGCTCGAGCAAGACGGATAGGGTTCCGCCGTGGGCGAGGCATTGAGTCGGTGCTCGGTGCTCGGTGCTGAGTGCTGGGCCGAGGTATGATTTTCGAGCCCACCTGACCGCTATTCTCGCGGCTCTCTCGTTGTTCTATGAATTCATTCCGAGGTCTTGATGCCTGGGAACGTGCCATGGACCTGGTAGATCAGATCTACGCGGTTACTCGTGAGTTCCCGCAGTCGGAACGTTACTGCCTGAGCGCGCAGATGCGCAAAGCCGCAGTCTCGATTCCTTCTGATATCGCCGAAGGACGTGGCCGTCATACGAAACCGGACTATCGGCATTTTCTATATGAAGCGCGCGGCGGAACGCAGGAACTGGAGACGCAGATCGAAATTGCGGTTCGTCAGAGGTTCATTCAACCAGACCGCGCAGTACAACTCACGAGCCTCGTTCATAGCGTCGGCAGGCTGATCAACGGCCTGTTACGATCGCTTGACGCACCGAGCACCGAGCACCGAGCACCGAGCACCGAGCACCGAAGACTACCTCTCCCAGGTCCCCGACTTCCCGCCTGACTTACGCATGAGCTGGATCGACTCGATGACGATGCCTTTCTCGGCGCTCTTGCACATGTCGTAGATCGTCAGTGCGGTGATGGCGCACGCCGTCATCGCTTCGATCTCGACGCCGGTCTTTCCCTCGCAGCGGACGATGGACACGATCTCGATCGTGCCTCCGGCGGCATCGATGTCAAACGTGACGTCGATCGAGCTGATGGCGATCGGATGCGTCAGTGGAATGAGGGCCGATGTCTGTTTTGCGCCGAGGACGCCGGCGACCTTGGCGGTGGTGAGGACGTCGCCCTTGGGCAGAGCGCGCTCGATGAGCTTCTGCAGAGTCTTCGGCGACATGCGCACCTTGGCCATGGCCACCGCCTCGCGCCTCGTCGGCAGCTTGGAGTCGACGTCGACCATGGAGATGCCGCCGGTCTCGTCCAGGTGAGAAAACGTTCGCTCAGTCATCGCATCCTCTTTGCCGCGGCGAAATCCGCGGGTGTGTTGACGTTCCGGAGCGGCTCCCCTTCGAACCGCGCACGCAGCTCCGCCTCGGCCACCACTTCCACATCCATTTCCTCAGCCAGGCCCTGCAGATCGTAACGGCCCGATTCGATCCGCTCGGCGAGGACGGGCCCGACGCAGGTGCGGTAGCCGGCGCAGAGCACCTGCGGCGATCCATCCCACACCGGCACGAGCATCGATGCGTTCGACAGCTCGAATCGAGATCGAAGAAAGGCCAGGATCTCGGGGTGGAGCAGCGGAAAGTCGACGGCGAGGATGAAACACGGACCGGGGGCATCGACGAGCGCCCGCGCCACGCCGAACAGCGGCGCTTCGTCTTCGTGCCGCTCTTCGAAGATGGTGTCGATGGCGGCTGGTGCAGCACCGTGACGATCGACCGCAACGACGCGATCGAACACGGGCGCAGCAGCGGCCACCACGCGGTCGAGAAACAATGCCGCCTTCGACTGGCCCATGCGCGTGGAGCGACCGCCCGTCAGGACGTAGCAATTCACGGTGTCCGGTAGGTTAGCATCCGCGCGTGTCCGACCGGGTCAGTGTCGTGATTGCCGCGAGGAACGCCGGCGAGAGCGTGGGTGCGGCCGTGGACTCGGCGCTCGCGGCGGGAGCGGCCGAGGTGATCGTCAGCGACGGAGAGAGCGACGACGCGACGCGCGCCATCGCGGCGAGCCGCGGCGCGATCGTCATCACCGGTCCGGCCATGCGCTCGCACCAGCTCAACGCCGGCGCACGTCTGGCGCGCCACGAGGCCATTCTCTTTCTCCATGCCGACACCACTCTGCCCCGCGGCGCCTGCCGCGCCGTCGCCGAGGCTCTGGAGCAGTACGCATTCGGCGGCTTCCGTCTCTCGTTCGCGGAACGTTCGCCCCGCCTGCGCCTCGCGGCCGCCCTCATCAATCTGCGCACGCGCCTCACCCGTTGCCCATGGGGGGATCAGGCCCAGTTCATCCGCCGCGACGTGTTTCTCCACGGCGGCGGCTTCCGCAAGATTCCGCTGATGGAAGACTTCGAACTGGCCGTCCGGATGAAGGGCCGCTCGGTCATCCTTCCGATGACGGTGACCACGTCGGGCCGGCGCTTCCTGGAAAAGGGTCTCCTGCGCACCGCGGCCACGAACTGGCTGATCGTGTGGCGGTGGCGCCGCGGTGCCGATCCGGAGTCGCTGGCCCGGATCTACCGATCGTGACCCATTTGTGACTTGACCCCCGAACCGGTTCGGATGTTTACGATGACTGCATGACATCAGGCCAGCTCGCGAAAACGACCGGCGTCAGCGTCGACACCCTCCATCACTATGAGAAGCGGCGCGTTCTGCAGCCGGCCGCGCGCGGCACCAACGGCTATCGCGACTATCCCGCGGCGGCGGTCGATCGCGTCGAGACGATCCGGCGGGCGCTGGCCATGGGCTTCACGCTCGACGAGCTCGGGCGGATTTTCGCATTGCGCGATAGCGGCGGTGCGCCTTGCCGGATGGTGCGCAACATGGCCGCCGGGAAGCTCGAGGAGCTCGAGTCGCGGATCGCCGGCCTCATGGCCCTTCGCGACGAGTTGCGCCGGATTCTCGGTGACTGGGACCGGAAACTCGAAGCGGCTCCGCCTTCGCAACCGGCGCGGCTGCTGGAGTCGTTAAGGAGAAATGGATGAGTGCTCTCGTTTTGACGTTCGTTATGGCCATGACCTGTCCGCAGCACAACGCCATGAATGCGCGTGGCGATCACACCATGGGCTTCTCGCAGGAGAAGACCACGCATCACTTCCTGCTGCGCAGGGACGGCGGCTCGATCGAAGTGTCGGCGAACGATCCGGCCGACACCGAATCGCGCGACATGATCCGCATGCACCTGCAGCACATCGCTCATGCTTTCTCCGAGGGCGACTTCGACATGCCCATGTTCATCCACGATCAGACGCCGCCGGGCGTGCCCACCATGCAGAAGCGCAAAGCGCAGATCACGTATCGCTATGAAGAGAGCGAACGCGGCGCTCGCGTCCTCATCACCACCTCCGATGCCAGCGCCCTGAGCGCTGTCCACGACTTTCTGCGCTTCCAGATCACCGATCACCAGACCGGCGATCCGCTGGAGGTTCCAGCGAAGACCGACTGAGGGCCGGCCCTGAGCAGGTCCGGCCGCTCCGGTCGGACCTCCCTCACCGCTTCTTGCGCGGCTCGGCCTTCTTGGCGTGTCGCGCCTGCCCCAGCGAGACGTTGACCGGGTTGGCGCGGTCGAGGAAGGGAACGGCGGGTCGGGAGCGCACCCCAAGCCCTTTCCGGACGGCCAGGAGTGCCTCGTGCTCGGGCACGAGCTTGAGTCCGCGTTCCGCGGTCTCCACGGCCTTCTTCCGGTTCCCCTGCGCGGAGTAGACGCGGCTGAGGTTCGCGTAGTGATCGCCGTTGTAGAACTCGAGATCGATGGCGCGTTTACAGAGATCGATGGCGGTCTTGTAGTTCTTCTGCACCAGGGCCAGGCAGAGGCCGAAGAACGACAGCCCGCTGGCGTCTTTCGGATTCTGGATGGGCGGAGACTCCTTGCTTCCGTAGATTTCCACGAAGCGGGTGAGCGCGGGCAGGTAGTCGTCGACCCTGGCCAGAGCGATGGCAGCATCGATGTCTTTTGGCGTGCGGGTCATCAGATGAGCTCACGGGAGCGGAGGCGATGAACGAAGTGCTCGATGCGCTCGCGTTCCTCGTCGTTGGGATTGAGAAATTTTAGGCCGTATTTGGCCATCGTGCCGGAGAACTCCGCGCGCAGGATCTCGGCATCGATCTGCAGCGGCCTGGGGTCGCCGGGGAGGAAGAAGTGCAGGCGCACGTTCTCCTCGCCGGGAAGGACGCGATCGACTTCGATGAGCATCCCGGTAGCGGAGATGTTCAGGCTTCGTCCCAGGACGAAGCGGCCGTTCTTTTCCAGGGAGACCTCGATCTTGGTGATGGTGCGCAGTTGACGCCGGACCGGAATCGAGGTCAGGCGCTCCACCTTCTCATCGAGCTCGCGCCGCTGCAGCGGCCGCAGGATGACGTCGTTGCAGCCCGCCGAGAGGCAGAGGTCGCCGTGCTCGCCGGAATCGCGATCGCACACCAGCAGCAGCGAGATGGTCTTCGTCTCCTCGTCGGCACGGATCTCCCGGCAGAACTCCGGCGCGGTCATGTCGAAGAGATCGAAAGCAAAGATGATGAGATTGGGCTTGTCCTTCTTCGCCTTCTGCAGGCCTTCGCTCCCGGCCAGGGCGGTGCTGATGGCGACACCCCGCCGGCGCAGGATCGTCTCCTGAAACGCCAGCGATCCGCGTGAATGATCGACGAGGAGGATGCTGCCAAGGTCCGGCTTTGTCTTCGTAGTCACGCCGCTGAGATCTCCCTCAGCTTGGCCACGACGCGCCGGAGATCATCGACCAGCATCGTCATCTGCCCGGCCGTGTTCGATTTTCCCAGCCCGATCCTCACCGATCCCATCGCCATCGCCTCGCTCACACCGAGAGCCTGCAACACGCGCGAGGGACCGCGCTCGCCGGAACTGCAGGCCGAACCGGACGACAACGAGAAACGCCGCATCGCCAGCATCAGAGAATCCGCCTCGATCGACGCGAAGCTGACGTTCAGGTTGCCCGGCAATCTTAACGCCCGCGGTCCATTCACGGAAACATTCGGGATTTCCGCGACGATTCGATCCCACAGTTCGTTGCGGATGTCTGTGAGGCGCGTCGCTTCCGCGTGCATCTCTTCCGACCGGAGCTGGAGAGCCGCGGCCAGGCCGACGGCGCCCGGCACATTGACCGTTCCGGAGCGCAGGCCGCGCTCCTGGCCGCCCCCGAGGATCACCGGCCGCGCGCGCACGCCCCGCCGGACGTAGAGGGCGCCGATGCCTTTCGGCCCGTAGATCTTGTGCGCCGAGAGCGAAGCCATGTCGGCGGCCACGGTCGTGAACTCGATTCCGATCTTGCCGGCGGCCTGGGTCATGTCGGTGTGAAACAGCACGCCGCGCTCGCGGCAGACCGCGGCGATCTCGCCGATGGGCTGGATCGTGCCGATCTCGCCGTTCGCGGCCTCGATCGACACCAGCCGCGTGTTCGGCCGGAGCGCGCCGCGCACGGCCTCGGCCGTCACGAACCCCTCTCCATCGGGAGTGAGAAACGTGACCTCGATACCGTTCTGCTGCATGCGCTCGGCAGGAGCGATGATCGACTTGTGCTCGGTGAGACTGGTGACGAGGTGCTGGCCCGGCTCGACGATGTTGAGGGCGATGTTGTTCGACTCGGTCGCCCCGGCCGTGAAGTAGATCTCGTTCGGCTGCGCCTTGAAGAAACGGGCGATGGAGATGCGCGCGTCTTCGAGCGCGTTGGCGGCGCGGCGGCCGTGCTGGTTCGTGAGCGACGCCGGGTTCCCGAAGATGTCCGTGAAGTACGGCAGCATCGCTTCCACGACCCGCGGATCACACGGCGTGGTGGCGTGATGGTCGAGGTAGATGGGATCCATATCGGGGTCGCTGGGTCGCTGGGTCGCTGGGTCGCTCGAATGTACCCAGCGACCCAGCGTCCCAGCGTCCCTGTTCAACGTCTCCTCCGCCTTTTCTTTCTCGCCGGTGGCGCCGCCTCCTGCTGCGCTTTTTTCAGCCGCTGGGCGAACGCGTTCCACTGGCGGTACTGCTCGACGTACTTGCCAGACGAGAGCGCGTAGAGCTCCAGGAGCGCCAGCGCGTCGTTGAAAGGCTCCCGTGTCATGAACCGGAGCAGCGTGCGCCGGTCGTTCGGCAGCTCCAGCAATCGCCACAACGTCTCCAGGGCCTGCTCGATCTGATGACGCGTGCCCGCGGCCAGCGCCATGCGCGTGCACACCGGCTGGTTCAGATCGCGGAAAAAGATCAGCACTTCTCCGAGGCGCATGCGGCCGTCGCGGCGCTGCTCCTCGCGCTCGAGCTGCTGCATGACCCACGGCAGGAGCAGCACCGAAAGCAGGACCGGGTCGGAAACCTTATGGCCCGACTGCACGGTGCGGTCGAGCACCTCCAGCATTTTCCAGAAGTACGGCGCCTCGCCGTTGGCGGCCGCGCTGTAGACCTCGGGAATCAGCGGCTCGAGCAGGCGGGAGTCGACCATCAGCCGGAACGCGCCCTGAGACCATCCTCGCCGCAGCAGTTCGAGAATCTCCTCGGACACGCGAGGCGGCGATGCTTTCAGGATCTCTGCGCGATGCCGGTGAATGGCATCGTAGGTCGCCGGCTCGATCTCGAATCCCAGCCGCGAGGCGAATTCGATGGCGCGCATCATGCGCACCGGATCCTCACGGAACCGGACGTCGGGATCGCCGATGACACGCACGCGATGGGCGTCGACATCCTCGAGGCCGCCGACGTAATCGATCACCGAGAAGTCGGCGATGTTGTAGAACAACCCGTTCATCGTGAAATCGCGGCGCCGCGCGTCCTGCAGCGGCGATCCGAAGGTGTTGTCATCGGTCACCAGGATGTCGTCCGACTCCTCGGCCACCGTGCCGCGCTCCGGCTCGCGCCGGAACGTGGCCACCTCGACGATCATGTCCTGAAAGATCACGTGAACGAGCCGGAAGCGGCGGCCGATGATCCGGCTGTTCCGGAACAGACGCCGGATCTCGGCCGGGTGCGCGTCGGTGGCGATGTCGAAGTCTTTCGGCTCCCGGTTCGTCAGCAGATCCCGCACGCTCCCGCCGCATAAGTACGCACGGTATCCGCTGCGGTGCAGCCGGTAGAGAACCTTCAGAACGTTTTCGGGGATCTGCCGCCGCGAGATGGGATGGTCGCTGCGGTCGACGACCACCGGGTCTTGCTCAGGCCTCGGGCCTTGGGCCTCGGGCCTCGGTTCGAGTTCTTCGAGGTCAGCGGGTATGGTTCCGAGCCCCGAGGCCTGCGGCCCGAGGCCTGACTTGTCATTCCGATTCATAGCCGCCGCCACTATCGGCCTGCATTTCGGGGGTGAAGTGGTACTTGCTGTCGACGATGAAGAACGTCCGCTGCCATCTCGTATTGGAGAAGAAGTGCAGGACGACGTTCACCAGTTCCTTGACTCGCGCCGAGCCGGGACTGTCCTGCGGCGGCGGCGTGCCTTTGAACGACCAGTACACGAGGAAGGCCCGCCCCTTGATCATCGGGCGCGGCACCGTGCCCCAGTAACGCGAGTCGCTCGATCGGTCGCGGTTGTCCCCCATCGCAAAGTACGAGTCGGGCCCGACCTTATACGGCCCGAACTGATCCCGGGAACGATACGGCTCCGGTAAGGCCGGTTGCAGCGGGTACGTCTGTGGATCGACGTGGATCACGTAGGGCTCGTCCAGAGGCTTGCCGTTGATCGAGACCTTCTTGTCGCGCACTTCGACGAGGTCCCCGGGCATTCCGACGACGCGCTTCACGAAATCGGTGTCCGGCTGCAGCGGATAGCGGAACACGATGATGTCGCCGCGGCGCACATCGCGGATCGGAAACAGGTGAGCCAGCGGCCCGTGCCCGATCGGCCCGTAGATGAACTTGTTGACGATGATGTGATCGCCGACCTTGAGGTTGTCCTCCATCGATCCCGTCGGGATCTTGAAGGCCTGGAACACGAAGATGCGGGCGAAGTTGACGAAGATGACGGCGATCAGAAGCGCTTCGTAGTACTCGCGTGCGGTCGACTTTTTGACGGTCTCAGCGGTGGCCAAATTCAAAGGTCCTCAGTCCCATCCTGACGGTCGAACAATACCGCCTAACTTGTTGAAAATCAAGAGCGAAAGCAACCTCATCGAATCGAAAAAACAGCGCCGGAAGGGTGGCTGGCAGGCTTCACTTTCCTCCCTCGTCCTGGTCGATGCGGAAGACAAGCCTATCCGAGCTTTTATCACGCAGGGAGCTGCTCCCCCACCGCCGCCGCCCGCGGCGAGCTCGAGCGCCAGGGCCGGCAGAGAGCCAGCCCTACGTCTTTTTCCGGATCTTCCTCGAGATCGCTTTTGCCTGCAGGAAGAGTCCGAGGTAGTCACGGCCGCCGGCTTTCGAGTCGGTGCCGGACATGTTGAATCCCCCGAACGGATGGACACCGACGAGCGCGCCGGTGCACTTGCGGTTGATGTAGAGATTGCCGACGAAGAACTCTTCGTTGGCGCGGCTGATCTTGTCCTCGTTATCGGTGAACACCGCTCCGGTCAGTCCGAACTCCGTGGCGTTGGCGATGCGCAGCGCGTCGTCGAAGTCCTTCGCTTTGAGGACGGCCAGCACGGGCCCGAAGATCTCCTCCTGGGCGATCGTCGACTTTTCCGAGACAGGGCCGATGACCGTCGGCTCGATGAAGAATCCCTCCTTGGGATCGACTTTGCCACCGGCGAGAACCTGTCCCTCGTGACTCCCTTTGTCGATGTACTCCTTGATCTTCTTCATGGCCGACTCGTTCACGACGGGGCCGATCTGTGAGTCGGCCGCTTCGGGCGATCCGATCTTCAGCTTCTTCGTCTTCTCGACGATCATGGGGACGACGCGGTCGTACACGGCCTGGTCGATGATCACGCGCGAGCATGCCGAACACTTCTGTCCCTGGAAGCCGAACGCCGAAGCCACGACCGCGCTGGCCGCTTCGTCGAGATTCGAGGTCTCGCCGTCGATGATGATGGCGTCCTTGCCGCCCATTTCCGCGATCACACGCTTGATCCAGATCTGCCCCTTGGGCGTCTTCGCCGCCAGCTCGTTGATGTGCAGGCCGACTTCCTTCGATCCCGTAAAGGCGATGAAACGCATGCGCGGGCTCTGGACGAGCGGATCGCCGACTTCGGCGCCCGAGCCGCTCAGGAAGTTGACGACCCCGCCGGGCATCCCCGCCTCCTCCAGCAGATCGACGAATCGCCCGGCGATCCAGGGCGCATCCGACGACGGTTTGAGCACCACCGTGTTCCCGGCCACGATGGCCGCGGTGGTCATGCCGGCCATGATCGCCAGCGGAAAGTTCCACGGCGGAATCACCGCGCCGACTCCCAGCGGCAGATACACGAGATCGTTGTCCTCGGACTCGATCTTCGTGATGGGCTGTTCCCCGCCCCAGCGATGCGCCTCACGCGCATAGAACTCGAGAAAGTCGATGGCCTCGGCCGTATCGGCGTCCGCTTCCGGCCAGGTCTTGCCGACCTCGTAGATCATCGTCGCGGAAAACTCGTGTTTCCGCTTGCGCATCAGCTCCGCCGCTTTGAGCAACAGACCCGCACGCACGCCCACCGGCTGCCGGCGCCAGCTCTCGAAGGCCTTCCAGCCTGCTTCGATGGCCTGCCCCACGTGTGCTTTCGTCCCCTTCTGGAATTTGCCGAGGAGTTGATCCTTGTGGGACGGATTGATGGAGTCGAACGTCGTCAGCCCCGTGATGTGCTGGCCGTCGATGACGAGTGCGTGCTCGCGTCCAAATTCGCCTTTGACCTTTTTGAGGGCATCCTCCATGGCCGCCCGGTTCTCGGGCCTGCTGAAGTCGGTGAGAGGTTCGTTCCTGAACTCCGGCAGTGTCTTTGCGGCCTGAGTCTCGTATTGAGTTGCAGTGGTCATGGGTAAATCCTTTCTGCCGGAGTGGCTTCGGCGCCTATGTTGCAGGGGCGCGTGGATGAAGTCGGAATGTTATCGAAATCGATCCCAGTAGCAATAACGGCGCTCAGTCTCATTCTGTTCTCGTCGTGTGCCTCGAAGCTGCCCTGGAGCCATGAAGAGCCGGGCAACGAGGTGAATCTCGCCTTGACCATCGAGAACAATCTTCTCTTCCTTTCGACGACTCTGGTCAACCACCACCGCGGGCGGATGTTCTTCGGCTCGGCCGAGCCCAGGAGCGTAATCGATCCGCTGTTCGCCGAGGATCTGGGCGCTTCCGTGTACCAGTTGCAGCTCAACGACCGGGAGACTCTGCCGTTCAGCCCGGTCGTGCTCGACCTCAAGGGCGTGGGCGACGTGATGATCGGTGCGGACGTCTTCGGTGGACGGACCGTGACGATCGACTATCGCAGCGGCCTGCTGACGCTACAGAAGGACGGGATCCATTCCGCGTACATGACGCTGTTTCAGTTCGACGCCGCACCTGCGATCTTCGGGGAGATTGACGGGCGGAATACCCGGCTGATCGTCGACACGGCGCTCCCCGATTCGATCGTCCTTCCGCGCGGCAGCGCGGCTCCACGCAGGCGCATCGCGCACGTGGTCATCGCCGGCTTGGATTTCGGGGATATCGACATCGCCCTGGGCGACGTGTCGTCGCCGCGCGTCGGCAACCGGGTGCTGTCGAAGTTTCTCCTTTCCATCGACTACGGCCACGGCCAGATCGGCTTATGGCGCGATCCACGGATTCCCATGTGACGTGAACGTATAGAATCGCCACAGGAGGACTCCACTCATGCGGCGCCCCGCCACCGTTGCCCTTCTCTCGTTCTTCTTTCTCGCTCGCTTCGCGGCCGCGCAGGTCACGATCCAGCACGGCAAGACGCTTTCGGAGCTCATCCAGAACCTCTACGGCGGTGATGGAATCCAGCTCAAGGACACCGGACATCAGGCCCACTTCGGCGAGTCCGGCGACTTTCAGAATTTCAGTCAGACGCTGCAGCGCGTCCTGCAGTCGCATCCGCTGTTCCCGATTCCGTCGGCGGGCGGCCTCGTCTCCTACAAGTTCAACGAGCAGACCGGCACGTACGAGCGGGTGCAGGGTTCGCTGGGGCCGATCCTTGCCGACCGCGGAGCGACGACCGGCAAGGGCACGTTCACGATCTCGGGCACTTACACGTTCTCGAGCTTCGATCAGGTCAATGGAGCGGATTCGATCAATCTGGTCCTCCACCACTGCCGTTTGCCAGAGTGCATCTTCGGCTCACCTGATGCGCCGTATCTGGGGGACACGATTCACGTCAACGTGAAACTCCGGCTGAAGAGCCAGGCAGTGGCGCTTTCCGCGGTGTACGGCATCACAGATCGCCTGGACGCGGGCATCGTCGTTCCCTACATCCGCAACGACCTGCAGGTCACGACCAACGCGGTCATCGTTCCGGGACCGGGTTCCACGGGAGCGGCGCATCAGTTCGATCTCAATGTCGAGTCGCCGGGGCAGTACGGAACAGGGACTGCCGTCGGGATCGGCGACATCGTAGCGCGAGCAAAGATGCGCCTGCTGGCAAAAAACAGTCCGATCGATGCGGCTGTGCTGGCGGACGTGTCGCTCCCGACCGGCGACAAGCAGAACTTCCTCGGCACCGGCGAGGTCCGCACGAAACTGACGTTCGTGGCATCGACGGCCATCCGCAACCTCGTTCCCCATCTGAACGTCGGCTATGAGGCAAACTGGGGCGAGTCGAAACTCAACGCCATCGACTACCGGTTCGGGTCCGAGTATGCGGTGCGCCAGACCGTGACGCTGAGCGGGGAGATCCTGGGCCTCATTCGTCCCAGCGCCTCCAACCTGTTCCAGACTGCCGCGCTGGAAGGACAGACGCTCATCGGACGCTCGGAGATCGACGGCGCGCTGGGAGGCAAATGGCAGTTGTCGACGAACCGCGCCTTCCTCTTCAACCTTCTCTTCCCGCTGAACAGCAGCGGCCTACGCGCCAGCTCGGTGGTGACCGTGGGAATCCAGGGAACGATGTAACCGTCAGCCGCGTGAAAACGTGACGATCTTCCAGCCGTCATTCGAGCGGCGGAGCTGGAACACGAGCCTCTGGACCCCCGGCGGCAGGTTCGCTTCCGCGAACGTGTCCGTGCGCAATGCCACGACGCTCGCGTTCGAGTCGTCGATGAACTTGATGCTTTCGACGGTGATGTCCACACGCTTCGACGGGGAATTGCGAATAGCGTCGGCGAGCTGTTCGTTGAATCGCAGCGAATGCTCCCGGAAAAAGGCGACGTCTTTCTGCTGGTATGCGTTCGCGATCTCGCGCATGAACGCGTTGATCTCGCGATCGAGCTCGGCTCGGGAAGGTTTCGGAGGAGCGACCGACTCGGTCACCACCGGAGGAGGCGCCTGCGTGGTCGAGACGGACTCCGTCCTGGTAGCGACCGTCTCCGTTGGCACGGGCCGTTTCGGGGGCGGCTGGACCGGTGCATGCGTAGCGGTTTTCACCGGTGGGGGGTGTGGCACGTGGGTCTTGTCCGGCGGCGGGGCTTTGTCCGGCGGGGGCCTGGTGGCCAGCAACTCGCGCAGGGCGCCGCTTGCCTGCTTCGCCTGAACGGCACCGCCGGCATAGTCTTTTTGAGCCACCAGCATCCGGGCCTGATCCAGACTGCGCCTGGCATCGGCGAACTTCGCCTTCTCATCCGGCGTCAGGCTGCGCTGCGCGACGAGATCCGCGAGCGTTCTCGCCGTAGCGAGCAGGGCCTCCGTTTCCTGGGAAGCCGTATCGGTCACCACGGGAGGTGGATGGACCGTTGGCGGGACGTTTGGGACCTTCTCAGGTCCGGACCGTTGTGTCACCCACACGCCCAGGGCGACCGCGATCAGCACCGCCACGGCCACGAACGCGAGCGTCAGGTTTCGCCGGGGTTTTCTTTGCGGCACAAGCTCGGTGGGCGGCAGGTCGCTTGCGCTCTCCACGCCGGACTGCGTCTTCGCCGACGTGGTCCGTGGCCGTAAGGCCTCGCGCTTCGTCTTCAGTTGCGTCGGCTCGCCGGCAGGAACGTCCACGTCGGTCCGCAGCGGCTGCTCATGGTCACTGGCGATCTGGAGCGTCGGCGAGTCGTTGATGGGAACCGAGCCGAGGCTTCGCCCGGAGGAATAGGGGCTGGAGGTCGCCGGGAGGGCGTCGTCCGACCAGTCGACCGGCTGCTGAAACTGCGGCGACAGCGTCTCGTCGGCGATGAACTCCAGGTATTCGTCCGAACGGATGAACTCGGCGATGGCGTGCTCGAGCTCCAGGGCCGATCGGAAGCGCTGCTCGGGATCACGGTCGATCGCGCGCAGGATGATCAAATCGAGCTCGCGCGGATAGCCGGTCTGCTCGGAAATCGACGCCGGCATCGGACCGCCGAGGATCTTGCTGATGATCTCGGGTGTGGATTCGCCGGGAAAGGCGCGACGATAAGCGAGAAACTCGTAAGCGACCGCGCCCAGCGCGAAGATATCGTCCTGCACTCCGGTCTCGCCGCTGAAGCGCTCCGGCGACATGTAGGCGATCGTGCCGCTCAGGTACCCGGTTTTCGTCAGCTTGGTATCGTCGAAACGGGCCAGACCGAAATCGAGAATCTTGGCCACGCCGCGCGCCGTGATGCAGATGTTCGACGGCTTCATGTCCCGATGAACGACCCCGTACTCGTGCGCGAAGGCCAGCCCGCGCGCCACCTGCATCAGAATGTTGAGCTTGTCGGCGAGCGGAATCGCTCTTCGCTTCTGGATGACACGCGAGAGATTGATCCCGTGCACGTACTCCATGACGATGTACGAGAGGTCACCCTCGTCGCCGAAGTCGTAGACGGTGACGATGTTGGGATGCTGGAGTTTGCCCGCCGAACGCGCCTCCATGCGCAAACGCCCGACCTGATCGTCCTCCCCTTCTTCCTGGGCGATGCGGATGGTCTTGATGGCCACGACGCGGTCGATGATGGGATCGCGGGCACTGTAAACCACACCCATCCCGCCGCGCCCGATGACGCCGAGGATCTCGTACTTGCCGATCTTCTCCGGCATGCCGGTGCGCGTTTCCACGGAGAAAACCATTGTACCCGTGCGCTCGTGACATGGCAGAATCGAGGCAGTCGATGAGATTGACTGGCGCGGCTGCTCTGGTAGTGCTGCTATCGACAGCGGCAATCGCAGAGACATTCGACCTGAGCGGCTTTGTGACCGCCCGCGGGCAGTACGCGAGCGGGATCCCCTCGTGGACGCGGGGCGGTCTGGGGCGATTCGATACCGGAGGCAGCGCTCCCGATCGCGGCGAGGCTGCGGCGCTGGGCGACATTCAGCTCGGCGTCGACTGGCAGCCCGTCCCGCACCTTCTCATCCACGCGCACGGACTGGCACGAGCCGAGCCGGCGGAGAACCACGGGAAGCGGGCCGGCCTCGTCAGCGCCTACGTCGAAACCGGAGTCGACCGGGGGCGCAACACCTTCGCTCTTCGCGCCGGGCAGTTCTTTCTCGGCACCTCGCGCGAGAACGTCGCCGACCTCTGGTCGTCGCCATACACCCTCACGTACTCGGCCCTCAACTCCTGGGTGGCGAACGAAGTGCGGCCCATCGGGTTGAACGCCGAATGGCAACTGCTGACCTCCAGCGCGGTGATCACCACCGCGCTCACGGGGTTCGAAGGCAACGACTCCATGGGCGCGCTGCTGGCGTGGCGGGGCTGGACGATCGGGAACCGCTTGACCGTGTACGACGAGGTGCTGCCGTTGCCGCCGCTGAATTCGCTGAGCACGAAATTCAGCGGTCAGCGCGACGACGGCACCGTGCCGTTCGGGTCCGATCTCGACGGCCGCATCGGTTACGCCGCCCGCGTGCGTTATTCGATACCGGAACGCTTCAACATCCAGTTCATGCGCCTCGACAACCGCGGGGACCGGCTCCTGCATCGAGGGGAGTACTCGTGGGCGACGAGCTTCAATCAGGTCAGTGCGGCCATCCATCTCCGCGACACGACCGTGCTCTGGGAGTGGCTGGGTGGCCGGACCACAATGGGGCCGGTGCTCATCGGCGTCGATGCGAATTTCTACGCGGCCTACGCATTGGTGTCGCAGCGTGCCGGACGCGCCCGCATCTCCGCCCGTTACGATCTCTTTTCGACGTCCGACAACAGGCCCGTGACGACCGATCGCTACGACGAGCATGGCCGCGCATGGACACTGGCGTGGCTGGTTGACCTTCACGCACACTGGCGCGCCGGCGCGGAATTCACGCAGGTCACCGGCACTCACCTGGAGGCGGAGGAAGCGGGACTGCCGGCCCCATTCGACGGGCGCAGCTACATCCTCGACCTCCGCTACAGCATCCGCTAGATGAGAAACCGGCGCGAAGACGCGATCTGGATCTCGATCGTGCTGGCGGTGGCCCTGCTGACGTTGTGGCGCGCCAGCGGGCACGCCCTCGATCCCATCATCGACACCGGCCGCGACCTCTACATCCCCGAGCAGATCCGCGGCGGCCTCAAACTCTATCGCGACATCCTCTACTACTATCCGCCGCTCACACCCTACCTGCTCGCGCTGATCACGGCGCTCACCGGCAGCAGCCTCGCCGCCTACACGATGATCGGCGGGGCCATTGCGCTGCTGACGATGGCGGCGATTTACGCGCTGGGCAGGACTGTGGCCTCTCCGGCCGCGGCGGGATCGGCGGCCCTGCTGTTCGCGAGCTCGAGCATCTACAGCGTCAGCGGCCGGACCAGCAACTACCTGTTCCCGTACGCGCACGCGGCCACGCTGGCCATGTTGTTCTTCCTGACCGGCTCGGCGCTGATCGCCATCTGGGCGTTCGCCGGCCGTCGCACCATCTGGCTCGGCCCCGGTCTGCTCCTTCTTCTGGCCGCGTCGTGGACGAAGATCGAGTTCGTCGTGTTTGCCCTGGCCGTCGTGGCCATCGCTGCATTCGTCCACGGCATGTCCATCCGCTGGACCGGTGCGTACGTGGCCGTGGCAATGGCCTCGCTGGTGATCGTGGACCGCTTCTTCGCGGACGCTCCGCGCGGGCAGCACTGGCTGTTCGACAACGTCCTGGCCTCGTCGCTGTTGCACGGACCGTCAGCGCGCTATTTCTACCGGCAGGTCTCCGGGTTCGACGCCTTCGGCGAGAATCTGCTGCTGGCCGCACTCAGCGCCGTGGCCTTCGCCTGCATCGTCCTCGTGATCGCGGCATCGGAGCGCTGGCGGTCGCCGGCGGTCACCATCGCGGCCGGGATTGCCGCGGCCCTCATCGCCTTTCATTTCGCCGGTGACTTCTTTCGCGGCTGGGCGATTCTCCAACTGCTCCTCGTCCCGTTCGCATTGCGGCAGCCGCGCAAGCCGCTGTTGCTTCTTCTGGTGCTCTCCCTTTGCGGATCGTCGCGCGTATTTCTGCGGATGACGCCGCAGTGGTACGGCTTCGTCTTCCTGGTGCCGGTGTACGTCCTGGTCGCCTACGTCCTGTTCGAGTGGCTGCCATCGCAACATCTCTATTCGCGACAGACGGCTCGACTGGCCATCATCCCGATCGCTGTGGTGTCTCTATCGTTCTCCTGGACCGCGAACGAAGTGCTGGCCGCGAAGGTCTATCCTGTGCACAGCTCCCGCGGTGTCTTCTACGACGCGAACCTCGGGCGCGCCGCCGCGCTCGACGCGTTCATCGCGGCATTGCCGGCCATGCACCCGCGCTCGCTGGCGGTGGTCCCGGAAGGGCTGACGCTCAACTATCTGACGGGCACGAAGACGTCGATGGCCTTCCACACCTTCACGCCCGTCGAGACCGCCGATCCGCAGATCGAGATGCAGATCCTGCGAAACCTCACCGCCCATCCTCCCGAGTACATCGCCGTCGTCACCCGGGTGGTGACGGATTTCGGCTATCGCGGATTCGGGATCGACTACGACGAGCGCCTGGCCGCGACGATTCAGCAGCACTACACGCTGGTCAAGCGATGGCGGCTGCCGTCGTTCGAGCTGATCCTGCTGCGCGTGTCATACCGGGGCGCGAAAACGACCAGGCTTGGCGGGGATGCATTCCGCGCCGGGATTCCTCATGACGTTCGGAGTGACAACGGCAGTTTTCGAAGGCGCTTTCCCGTGGCCTCGAAGATCGCGTTCGCCACGGCAGGCGCCGTCGGCGGCAGGGAGGGCTCGCCCGTCCCCGTCGGCGCGGCACCACCGGGAATGATGTAGATCTCCATCTTCGGCATCTCGCGGATGCGCAACAGCGGGTAGTCGTCGAAGTTCGACTGCTTCACAGCGCCGTCCGCGACAGTGATCTGGCCGTGCAGTGCGGCAGTGAGCCCGTAGACGATGCCGCCTTCCACCTGGGCGATGATTCCGTCGGGATTGACCGGCGTGCCGCAATCGATCACGGCCACGATGCGATCGATTTTGATCGACTGGTCCGCGCCGACCGTGACTTCCGCGACCTGCGCGGCATACGACAGGAACGAGCGCTGTGCCGCGAATCCACGGCCGCGCCCATCGCCGAGCGTCGTCTTCCCCCAGCCCGAGCGGTCGCGCACCACCTCGATCACGCGGCGCAGCCGGTCGATCTCGAACGGGTAATTCTTCGCCGGTCCTTCGCCTTCGATCTTCCGTCCGGTTTCGAGCATGGCCAGCTGATATTCGATCGGATCCTTCCCCACCGCCCTGGCCACTTCGTCGAGGAACGAATTGATCACGAAGCCGTTGATCGAATACTCGACCGAACGCCACCACCCGCGCGGCACGACCGAGGCCACGGGGAGAAACTCGACGCGAACATTCGGCACCGAGTACGGCAGATCGTCGAGGCCGCCGATCTCGCTGTCATGTGGTTTGTCCGTGCTGGGGTGGTAGTACGTGTCGATGGATGGGGAAGCGAAACGATGGTTCCAGGCGATGAGGCGGCCGTCCGGATCGAGAGCGCCGATCACGCGATGCTGGCTGGCCGGACGGTAGTAGTCGTGCTGCATGTCGTCCTCGCGCGTCCAGTGGACATGCACCGGCGCGCCGGCGGCCCGCGAGAGCAGGGCGGCCTCGAGCACGAAATCGGGATTGGCCTTGCGCCCGAATCCTCCGCCGAGCAGCGTGACGTTCACTTTCACCTGCTCGGGCACGAGGTTCAGCGCCTTGGCCACGGAGCCGTTCGCCCAATCCGGAAACTGCGTCGGGGCCCAGATCTCGGCGCCGTCCGCGGTGACGCTGGCCGTCGCATTCATCGGTTCCATCGTGGCGTGTGCGAGATACGGCAGCTCATACGTGGCGTCGACTTTGCGGGCCGCTGAAACCGTGGCCGTATCGACGTTGCCCGTGTCGACGACGCGCTTCATCGGCCCGTCGACGGCCTTCCGCAACTCCTTGCGCAACGAGTCGGTCGATTCCGGCGAAGGCGCCTCGAACTTGACGACCAGCAGGTCACGCCCCTTCATGGCCGCCCACGTCGAGTCGGCGACCACCGCTACACCGCTCCACGGCAGATCGGTTCCGATGGGATCGATCTGCACGATCTTCTTCACGCCGGGGACCGCTTTTGCTTTCGTGTCGTCGAAGCTCACCACCTTGCTGCCGAACGAGGGCGAGCGCCTGACGACCGCGTAGAGCATGCCCGGCAGGCGGACGTCGATGCCGTACGTCGCGCTGCCCGTAACGATGTCATGGTTGTCGATCCGGTCCATCTTCTTCCCGATCAGTTTGAACGCGCTCGGCTCCTTCAGCTTCACGTCCTTCGGGAGATCGAGGTTGCCGGCGTCGAGCGCGACCTCGCCGAACGAGAGCTTCCGGCCCGATGCCGCGTGCATGACGACGCCGTCGCTCACCGCCAGTGTGTCGGCAGGAACACCCAGTCGCGCTGCGGCGGCGGCCAGGAGCATCGCCCGCGCCGTCGCACCAGCCTCGCGCAGCGGCTGGTACATCGTGCGCACGCTGCTGCTGCCGCCGGTTCCCATGCGGCCGAACTTCTTGTCGAAGAAGGCCTGGCGGATGCGCACGTTCTTCCAGTCGGCGTCCATCTCGTCGGCGACGATCATCGGCAGCGCGGTGCGCACGCCCTGGCCCATATCCGACTTCGACACCCAGATCGTGACGATGCCATCGTCATCCACCTGAACGAAGGAGCCGAGGTCGTGCGGCTTGGCCGGCGATTTGGATTTCGATTTCGGAGTCTGCTTCGCGTCGAGCGCGACGCCCAGCACGAGGCCGGCCGAGGCGAAGGAAGTGATCTTGACGAAATCGCGGCGCGAGACTTTCTGTACCGCCATGACTAGGCCTCCGTGGCTGCGCGATGGATGGCCTTGCGGATGCGCAGATAGGTTCCGCATCGGCAGGCGTTGCCTTCCATGGCCGAGTCGATGTCCGCGTCGCTCGGCTTCGGATTCTTCGCCAGCAGGGAGCAGGCGTTCATGATCTGGCCGGCCTGACAGTACCCGCACTGCGCGACGTTCTCGGCGATCCACGCCTTCTGCAGCGGATGCGTTCCATCCGCCGACAGCCCCTCGATCGTGGTGATCTTCTTCCCCTTCACCTCGGAAACGGCCGTGCTGCACGAGCGGATGGCCTCCCCATCGGAGAGCACGGTGCAGGCGCCACACAAGCCGATGCCGCATCCGAACTTCGTTCCCGTGAGCGCGAGATCGTCGCGCAGAACCCAGAGAAGTGGAGTGTCTGGATCGGCACTGACCGAGCGCGACTTCCCGTTGACCGTGAGCTTGATGTCGGACATGAGCCCCCCTCCGCTGGAAAGCGGGTCGCGAATTTCGAGCCGCCATCTTACCGCCTCGCCAGCCACCCACCCTGTCAAGGGATGAAAAACTGACGGCGCCCGTGTTATATCAGCGCCAAGCAGACATGTTCGTCAACGGCGAGACAGTCCTGCCACGTTACCCCTCGGTGGAGCCGGCAGGAAAAGGGGACCGTGTGCTCATCGTGGCCCCGCACATGGACGACGAGGCCATCGGCGCGGGCGCCTATGCGCTCGATGCGTTGCGGGCCGGAGCGGACGTGTTCGTGGCCTTTCTGACCGCGGGCGACTGCGCCAGGTTCTCCGCGCGCATGATGCACGGCCGGCTCACGCCCACGCCCTCGGACTATGTCACCGTCGGACTGACCCGGATCGCCGAAGCTCGGATCGCCATGAGCATTCTCGGCGTACCGCACGACCATCTCTTCGTTCTGGGCTATCCCGATCGCGGGCTGCGCACGATGGTCGAAGAGCCGTCATCCGTGGTGAGGTCCACCTCGACGGAAGAGGTGGCCGTGCCTTATGCGATGGCCATGTCGCCGGGCGCACCGCACACGCTCGAGAACATCGTCACCGATCTGCAGCACGTGTTCGATCTCGTCCAACCGACGACGGTGATCACGCCGGTTCCGTTCGACCGGCATCCCGATCACAGCGCGGCCGCGGAGATCGTCGACCTCGCACTCGATCACTTGTCATTCGCACCGAACCGCCTCGGCTACGTCGTGCACACGAGCCGCTTTCTGAAGTCTCTGGTCTGGACGCCCGAGCGCGCCCTTCTTCCTCCCGCGCACCTGCAGGCGTTCACCTGGGCGACCTATCCGGTCTCGACGAACGCGCAACTGGTGAAGGCGGCCATGCTCGACGCGTACCGGAGCCAGCGGCCGTACACCTACTTTCTCAGGAATGCGTTCGTCCGCAGCAACGAGCTGTTCTTCGCCTACAGCATCGAGACGGTCAACCTGGTAAGCGCGGTCCCGTCTTTTGCATGCGCGCCTGCCTCATCGCCTTCCTCGCTCTGACCGGCAGTTGTGCCGCGCCCCAGGCCGGGTCGCCAGCCGGCGCGGCGAACGGCGCCCGAAGCAAACGGGCGCCGTGGAGCAGCTATTCTGCCGAGGCCTGCTTCATGACCTCGTGAAAGCTGAGTGAGATCGATGGCTCTCCGACCACTTTCCCGTTCGCCTCCGCGCGGGGATAGATGAAGAAATTGAGCGGATCCGACGTGCGCGGCGTCAGGACGAGATCGCGGCCCACGGTGAACTGAACGCGGTTCGGATCGAGATGCCCGAAGAGATACTGCTGGGCGGACGCATCCTTGAGCTTCGACGCGTCCGAGGCATCGACCGGAATCCAGCCCTTGCCCTTCACGTAGAACTCGGCCCAGCAGTGATAGCCCTTGACGTTGCCGTCCGCCGCGGTGAGCGGGAAGCCGATGACGAATCGCGCCGGAATGTTCTTGGCGCGAGCCAGAGAGATGAAGAGCGAATGGAAGTCGGTGCAATTGCCGGCTTTGATGTCGCAGGCACGCTCGGTGTCGCCCTGTCCCCAGCCCGGAATGGTCTTGTCGTACTTCATCGTGACGATGAGGTAGTTGAAGAACGCATGGGCCTGCTCGTACGGGTCGGTGATGCCCCTGGTGAGCTGGCTGGCGAGCTGGCGCACCCGCGGAGAGAGGGTGACCAGACGATTCGCTTCCAGCGCGCGACGGATGTCGCCGCGGCTGGCGGCTTTTTCCGCGGGACTCACCGCAGTAGCCTCGTCGCGCGTGGCCGTGAAGCGAACCTGAACGGTGAGATCGCCCCCCGGCGGATTCGGAATCGTGGCGTAGGCATACTGATTGCCGAATTCTTTTTCCGTGCGCCGCTTGAATGTGAACGGCGCATCGATGATCACGTTCGAGACCTGCTGCCATCCGCGCGACGCGGGCAGCGGGATCCAGACGTCGAGCTCCGGCAGTCCGGCCGGAACATTGCCGACGGTGGCGGTGTAGGTGGCCTCGAACGTTTTCGCATTCTCCGCGAACAGGGAGACCGAAGACAGCAGCAGCGTGACCAGAATCAGGACTCTTCGCATAGGGACGGAAATTCTACTGCGGTTTCACGGCGCGCCGCTTCGTGGTCGGTGTCAGATAGGAAAATCCCGACCTCGCCGTCGCGTGGTTCGCACCGACCGTCACGGCGAGGTCAACCGTTCCGGCGGCATGAGCGGGAGCGACCACCGTCAACGAGGTCGCGCTGATGGCATGAACGTCCGTTCCGGCGATCCCGTCGAAGGTCACCGAGACCGGCGTGGCGCCCGTAAACCCCGTGCCGGAGATGCTGACCGGCGTTCCTCCCGACGGCAGCCCGCTCGAGGGCGCGATCAGCGTGATCGTCGGCCCTGGCGCCAGGTAGGTGAAGGAGCCGAGCGATGCGCTCTGCCCGTCGGGATTCGCGACCGTCAGCGTCACATCGCCAGCGGCGTGTACCGGTGAAATGGCGTTGATGCTGTTCGCGCTGCTCACCGAGACGCTCACCGCGGAAGCGTCGCCGAACTTCACGGCGGCGTTGTTCTGAAAGTCCGATCCGCTGATCGCCACCACCGTGCCGCCGCCGGCCGGCCCCAGCCGCGGCGTGAAGGAGCTGATCGACGGCGGATTCCCGGCCGCCGTCACGGTCATCTCCCCCGTCATCGTGGTATGCCCGCTCCCGCACGTAGCATCCGTGCAGACGTACGTGAACGTTCCCGGCGTGTTGGCCACGAAGCTCACCATCCGGTGTTGTCCCTTGCCGTACGTCACGCCCATGCCGGTCGAGTACTGTTCGAGAAAGAATCCATGACCGACATCGGACGACGTGATGTCGAGCGTGACCGAGTCGCCCTGATTCACGACGAACGGCGACGGCGTGATCGTGAACGACCACTGTTTCGCCACGATCGTGAACGTCTTTGTCGACGCGGCCGTGACCATGTCGCTCTCCGCGGTCATCGGCTCCATGTCAGCGATCGAGTGATGGTTGTGATGCTGGTGCTCGAGCTCCGGGTGGGCCGCCCAGTACTCCTGCAGTAATTGATCGACCGGCGTGGCGCGATGAACCTGCTACGCCGCGACGGGCAGAGCGAGGAAAAGGGCAAGCAGACCGGGGACGAGAGTACGCACGTTCATGAGGTCATCGGATCACTGTCGTTAAGACTCAAACCCGGAGGATCCAGCGCTTCCTGTAAAAAACCGCCAGGATCCCGAGCCAGAGCACCACGAACGAAATCGCCCAGAGCATTGACGCGAATCGCGGCTCGAAGAACGGTTCGTAGAAAAGCTGATAACTGGCCCCTAGAAGAGACGTCGGTCTGCCGCCAACGTTTACTTTCACGAGCGATCCGAACAGGCGCGCCATCAATCCGGAGCCGACGAACGCCACCATCGGGTTCACACCGTAGATGACGAACGGCTTCGTCCACCATCGCCACCCGCGCATGTCGATCAGCCACAGGCACGTGGCCAGCGCCACGCACGCGAATCCTGCCGTAAAGACGACGTAGGAGCTCGTCCAGAGGCTCTTGTTGATCGGAAACAGGCCTCCCCACAGGCGGCCCACCGTCAGGCCCAGCGCGCCGAAGCCGAACAGGTTGACGACGCGCTCGCCGAGCGGACGGCGTTTGTCCGCGATCCACTCGCCTGCCAATACGCCCAGGAGCGCGGTGGCCACGGCGGGAAGCGTCGACATCGGACCTTCCGGATCGAACGTCTTACTTCCCACCCAGATGTGATTGATGCCGAGGATGGCCCGGTCGCTCCATGCCGAGAGCGTGTTCGCCGGCTGGTCGAGCGTAAAGTATCCGATCGTCCCCGTTCCCGGTACCGGGATGAGCGTCATCATCACCCAGTAGCCGACGAGAATCGCCACGATGGTTCCGATGATCTGCTTCCGCGTCAGATAGACCGTCAGCAGCGCCGCACAGATGTAGGCGACGCCGATGCGCTGCAGGACGCCCGCCCAGCGGAGATGTTCGTAGCGATAGGCCACGCGCTGCAGGAACGTCGGAGCGGGAACATTGGCGATGTGTCCCCACCAGTAGAACGGAAAGGCGTTGAGCAGCAGCCCGAAGAGAACGATGAGAGACCCGCGCCGCAGAATCTTCCGGACGATGGCCCGGCGGTCCGCACCGAGCGCTTTGCGCCGTCCCAGCGAGAGATGCGTGGTCACTCCGACGATGAAGAGGAAGAACGGGAAGATCAGATCGGTCTGCGTCCACCCGCTCCACTCGGCATGGTCGAGCGGCGGATAGATGGCGCTCCACGTGCCGGGGTTGTTGACGAGCAGCATGCCGGCGATGGTCATCCCCCGGAACACGTCGAGCGCCACCAGCCGCTCCGACGGAAGCTGCGGCGGCGCCAGCGGGCTCGGCACCGCATCGGCTGTGCCGGCGACTTCGGGGAGCTCAGCGACGGTCATGATGGCGATCAGTCTAATGCGTCGAAGCGCGGCACGCCTTCAGATGCCGGAGGGCCGCGGCCTTGTCTCCCCTGCGCTCGTAGATGCCGGCGATGTTGTAATGCGCATCGGCATTCTCCGGATCGATCTCGATGGCGCGCTCGTAGGCCAGGACGGCGTCGCGCAATCGCCCCAGATCCTCGAGCGCTACGCCGAGGTTGAACGCGGCGGTGTCGTTGCCGGGATCGGCCTCCAGAGCTGCCCGGTAATGCTTCTCGGCGGCGGCCGGCGCTTTCTGCTCGTGCAGCAGCCGGCCGAGATTGACGTGCGCGTCGGCGTGATGCGGATCGAGATCCAGGACCTGTTTGTACGCGCGCTGGGCCTCATCGGGATCGCTGACTTCGAGCTCGCAGGCCAGCTGGTACCACCCCTCGGCGTCGAGGCTGCGATCGCGTTCGCGCTGTTCGAACCGTGCCGCCTGGCGCGCCACATCCTCGACGGAGAAATCGAAGAGCGACTGCCCCGACTCGGGATTCCAGACCGTGCCGGCATCGCGGACGACCACGCGATCGCCGTCGGCGGCGATGCGAATCGCGGCGAGCGAGCCTCCGCTCGGCAACTGTTCGCGCAGACGCTCCAGCACGCGCTGCAGCTTTCGCTGCGGGATCTGCGCGGAAGAGAGCTCGCCGGCCGTGCGAAGGATCACCAGATCCTGAAAACCGAACCGGAGCTCGCCGCGCGGCCCGCGCTCCGGGGTGACGAACCCCTTCGTCGCGTACGCCCGGATCTGCGAAGCCGTGAGACCGAGCATCGTGGAGACTTCGCGGACTGTGAAGGACATGTTGTGTGGTTATTTTACAGCGTGTGCTCGTGGAGGGAGGTCGTTGGTCGTGGGTCGTTGGTCGTGGGGGCTACCTGGCGTAGAAGATCGGTCTGCCGGCATCCATCCGAGGTAGAACACTCATCGATGAATAGTGAGTTTCGAAACCTCGTCGTGTGGCAAATGGCAATCGATCTGGCCGATCACATCTACGACGCGGCCGAACAATTACCGAAGCAGGAGCTTTACGTCCTGAGCGCGCAGATGCGGGATGCGGCCTTGTCCATACCGTCGAACATCGCGGAAGGAAAAGGGAGATGGAGTGTCCGCGAATATCGCCAGTTCGTGCGTCACGCGCGCGGCTCGGCCCTTGAGCTGCAATCGCACATTCTTTTCGCCGAGCGCCGGCGCTACTTCGAACCCGCACTGGCGCGGCAATTGATCGCCCTGGACGAGGAAGTCGTCCGCAAGCTGAACGCTCTGATCCGCTATCTGAACCGACGAGCCAGGCAGCCCCCGGGACCAACGACCTACGACCTACCGGCCCGTGACCGCGCGCTCTTCACCGCTCGCGGTCCCGCCGCCTTGGCCGGCTTGCGCTTCGCATCGTTCTTGACCGTACCTTTCGCCGTCGTTCTCGGCTTCGCCGTCGCGCCGTCGAGGCTCTTGCGCAACGCCTCCATGAGATCGATGACCTGCGCCCGCGGCTCCTCCCCGTCGGTCGCGGTGATCTCTTCGCCGTCGATTTTCTTCTGGATCAGCGAGCGGATGCGTTCCTTCACTTCGTCGCGGTAATTCTCGGGATGGAACTCTTCGTTCGCGCCCATCTCGGCGAGCTGGATGGCCATCTTCAGCTCGTTGTCCTTGATCACCGGCTCGCCGAGGTCGAGCTCGTCCATGGAGCGGATCTCGTTCGGGTAGTAGAGCTGATGCATCACGATGCCCTTGCCGACCGGACGGAGAACGACGAGGTACTGCTTGCCGCGCGCCGCGTATTTCGCCAGCGCCCAGCGGCCCGTTTCCTCGAGCGCTTTCGCCAGCAGCGCGTAGGCGCGGTCACCGCCGCGGTCGGGCGCCATGTAATTCGCTTTCTGAAAGTAGATGGGATCGATCTGGCTGTTCGGAAGGAATTCCACGATCTCGATCTGCTGGGTGGCCTTCTCTTCGAGCGCCTTGATCTCCTCTTCGGTGAAGAGGACATACTGGCCCTTGGAGAACTCGTAGCCCTTCACGACTTCCGCGCGATCGATGGGCCGCTCGTCCTTGGAACAGAAGAGTTGCTGCTGGATGCGATTGCCGCAATCCTTGTGCAGCATGTTGAAGCTGATCTTCTCCGAGGCCTCGGCCGCGGAGAAGAGTTTCACCGGGATCGAAACGAGCCCGAAGGCGATCTGGCCTGACGCAAATGCTCTCGGCATAGGACTTTCAAGTTTACAGCAGGTGGAGAAAGTGAACAAGATTGTGTGCAGTACCGATGCACAATAACTACCTACGAATCTACGAGATCGTGCGGCAGATTCCACGTGGGCGGGTGGCCACGTACGGTCAGGTGGCAACCCTCGCGGACCTCGACGGCCACGCCCGGCAGGTCGGTTACGCCCTGCACGCCCTCCCCGCATCCGAGCGGATCCCGTGGCACCGGGTGGTCAATGCGCGCGGAGAAGTCAGCGCGCGATCGGTTGATGACTCCCACGAGTTGCAACGCCATCTGCTCGAGGCCGAGGGGGTCGCATTCGACGGCCGCGGCCGGATCGATCTGGCCTGTTATCGATGGCGGCGCGCTCAGCGCCCGCCGGGCAGGTAGAGCTTCGGCACGGTCGAACTGTGCAGTTCATTGACGAACTCGCGTCCACGCGTGGACATCACCCACTCCACGAACCATTCGGCGCTCTTCGAAGAGGAGTCATTGGCGGTCTCGAGCTGAGCGACGACGTATTCGCTGTGGAGAATGGGCACGTTGCGCATGAGCACCCGCGATTGCTTCGGCAGTTTCGCCTCCGCCGTGGCCCGGTCCGTGACCGTGTAGGCATCGAGCCCTGCCGCATGCGTGAGCACATCGGTGGCGTTGCCGTGGCAGGAGCGGTAGCGGCTTCCCGATTGCGGCTTCTCATCCGCTGCAGACCAGATCTCATGCTCGACGTCAAGGAGCACCGGCAGGTCCACAGGCGAACAAAAGACGCGACGCCGCTTGACGATCCGCTCGAAGGCATCGGCGGCGCTTTTGGCGGTCGAGACATGTGCCGGATCGCGGCGCGGACCGACGATCACGTAGTCCTCGTAGGCGAAGACGTTGCGCAGGCGCAGGGCGTTCCTCTTCTGCAGCTCTTCGTCGAGCCCGGGATTCCTGTACACCACGACCGCGCCGGAACGGGTTTCTGCAGCGTGCAGAATGTCATCCGCCGAGACGATGCGCACCTGGACGGGAACAGCGGTCTGACCGTGAAAGCCTTCGGCCAGCGAGTGGGTGATCCCCATCGTGGTGACCCTCTGCGTGGTCAGCACCACCACCGGATGGCTCTGCTGCGGGCGGCGGCAGGCCGCGACAAGCGCAACGGCGATCAGCAGGTGACACGGAAAACGTTTCATGTCTCGAACAGATCGAAAACCACTTCGTCTTCGGAGAAGTGAGCGTGAGCGATTCGGGCCCGCAGAATATCCGAAGGACTGAGAAAACCGATGAGCCGGTTGTTGTTCGTGTCGTCGACCACTGGGCAGCGGTCGACGCCGTTGAGCTGCATGCGCCGGACTACTTCGATCACATCGTCCGCCGCCGCGGCGATGAGCTTGGGCTTCTCCATGACTTCACTGATGAGCGCTTCGGGCGACTTCGATCCCTCGATGACCTCGCGCATGATGATGCCGGCCAGTCGATCCTGGTCGTCGACGACCGGAAACAGCCGGTGCCGCGTGGGATGGACGACGCTGACCGCATCCTGGACCTTGCTGCTGGCGCGAAACGAGATCGGCTTCCCGGTCATCGCTTCGGAGACGCGCACGTGGGCCAGTGGATCGGACGAGTCATGGCCCTCCACATAACCCTCGTCGAGCATCTGCTGCTCGACGATGCTGAAGCGGGAGATGCGCCTCGATACCGCCACGCCCAGCGACACCGCCAGCATCAGCGGGATTACCAGCTCGTAGTCGCGCGTCAGTTCGATGACGATGAGCACCGCTGCGATCGGACTGCGCAGCAGCCCGGCGAAGAACGCGCCCATCCCGATGATCGCGTAGGCCTTCGGATCGATTCCGGCGGCCGGAAAGATCTGTTGCGCCGACTGCCCGATGGCAGCTCCGAGGGCGGTGCCGATGAAGAGCGACGGCGCGAAGCTTCCGCCCAGAATTCCGCCGCTGATGGCCACGACGAAGGCGATGGTCTTGACGGTGAACGCCAGCGCCGTCGTATGCGCGGTGCCCCCGCCGTGCAGCCAGAAGGAGATCGAGTCGTATCCGACGCCAAGGATCGACGGGGAGAGCAGGCCGCAGCCGCCGATGACCAGACCGGCCGCTCCGGCCCGCAACATCGCCGAGGGCATGGCCTTGGCCCAGGCACGCTTCAATCGATGGGTCCAGGCGATGGCCAGACCCGACACCGCGCCGGAGATGACGCCGACGAGAGCGAAACCGATCAACTCCCACGGATCGCTCCATGTCGAGAACGGCGCCGCCAGAAGAGGACGTCCTCCCAGCAACGCACGCTCCACGACCGCGGCCGAAACCGCGCCGACGAGCACTCCGCCCAGCAGTCCGCGGTCGGCGGCCCCGAAGACTTCCTCGAGCGCGAACACCACCCCTGTGATCGGAGCGTTGAAGATCGCGGCGATGCCCGCGGCCACGCCCACCGGAACCATGCCCCGCACGAGTTGCCGCGGCAGACGGAGCACCCGGCCGACCGCCGCCGACACTCCGCTGGTGATCACGACGATCGGACCTTCAGGTCCAAGCGGCGCGCCCGCGCCGAGCGAGAGAGGGGTTCCGGTGAACGTCGCCAGAATCGATTTCGGGCCCAGCAGCGTCGGGTCTTCGTTGTAGGCCATGCGCACACGGGCGAGATTCGCGCCAACAGCGCGCGGAGCCAGCCGCCGCATGATCAGAGCCAGGATCATGAACACGATGGCCGGCGTGATCACCACCAGGACGGTGCGATAAGGCTCGCGAACGTTGAGCGCCGCTCCGATCATCAGATGGTGCGCCCACTCGACGTAGCGCTCGAACACAACGGCCAGGACGCCGCAGAGTGCGCCCACCCCGACCAGGGTCACGATCAGGAATCGCCGCGCCAGACCGCGCAGGCGCGACAGGATCGATACGACGGGAGACGACGTCCGCAGTCGCCGGATGGTGTCGTCGAAGGAGCTCTCGGGCGGCATTAACTGGATTTCAATGTATCACTTCAGATGCCGGAAACAGGCGACGAGCTCGTGAAGCTCCTGGCCAGAACGTCGTGAGATCGGGCAACCCGGCAACCCGATCTTAGAAAAACCTCAGCGTCAGATCGATGAGCTTTCTCTTGAATCTCGTGTACGGCGGGAACATCAGCTCGATGGCGCTGAATCGCAGACGCTGCTCGAGCACGCCGCGTGCGTTCGAGAACGCCTGGAAGCCGAAGAACCCGTGGCCTTTCCCGGCGCCGGAGTTTCCGACTCCGCCGAACGGCAGGTTGAGCTGGAAGAAATGGATGAGCGTGTGGTTGACGACCGTCGCCCCCGATCTCGTGCCTGACAGAAACTCGTCCACGACGCGGCGCGAGCGGCTGAAGATGTAGGACACCAGCGGCTTCTCACGTTCGTTGACGAAGGCGATGGCCTCGCCGAGGGACTCGTACGTCAGCATCGGCAGCAGCGGTCCGAAGATCTCCTCCCGCATCACGTCCGATTCCGGCGAGACATTCGCCAGCACGGTGGGCCGGATCCTCCGCTGGTCGCTGCTGAACGCGCCGTCCCCGATCGCTTCCGCGCCGCCCGCGACGGCCGAGTCGTAGAGACGTTTCAAACGGGCGGCGTGGCGCTCGTTGACGATCAGGCCGGAAGAGCCGTCGACATCCATCGAACGAATGGCCGCGGAGAGCTTCTCGGTGAACGGCGCGCGCACGGCCTTGTCGACGAGCAGGTAGTCCGGCGCGATGCAGACCTGCCCGGAGTTGAGGAACTTGCCCCAGGCGATCCGTTTGGCCGCTTCGTCGAGGTCGGCGGTTCGGTCGACGATCACGGGCGACTTCCCGCCCAGCTCCAGCGTCACCGAGGCCAGATGTTCCGCGGCCGCCCGCATGACGATCTTGCCCACAGCCGGACTCCCCGTGAAGAAGATGTGGTCGAATTTCTCACGCAGCAGCCGCTCGGCCACCCGCGCATCGCCCTCGATCACCGCCACCTCGTTCTCCTCGAACAGGTCGCCCAGGATCCGCTTCAGGCAGGCGCTCGACCGCGGCGTCATCTCGCTCGGTTTGAGAATCACGCAGTTCCCTGCCGCGACGGCGGAGATCACCGGGCCCAGACTCAGATTGAACGGAAAGTTCCACGGCGAGATGATGAGCACGAGGCCCTTCGGCTCGTAGACGATGCGCGACGACGAACCGAACAGTGCCAGCGGAGTTGCCACCGGCTGCGGCCGCATCCATTTGTGGATGAAGCGGGCCGCCTGCCGCGCCTCGCCGACGACGGCGAAAAGCTCGGACAGGTCCACTTCTTCCGGCGGCTTGCGGAAATCCTCGTAGACGGCCGCACGGATCTCGTCACGCCGCGCGAACATCGCCGCCTCGATCCGCTTGATCTTGCGACGCCGCTCGCCGGCCGTCGACGAGGCCACGCGTTCGCGGTTCTGCCGCTGCGCTTCGAAGATCCGCGCGATCTCGCCCGCCGAGGAGTCGAGGACCGGAACGCTCGCCATGGAGGGATTCTACTTGTTGGCTGGGTCGCTGGGTCGCTGGGTCGCTGGGTGGCTGGGTGGCTGGGTCGCTGGGGACGGTAACCGGTAACTGGTAGCGGTTAGCGGTTAGCAGTTCGCAGTCAGTCGTTACCGTCCCCAGCGACCCAGCGACCCGGCCACCCGGTAACCCGGCAACCCGACAAGGCGACCCGGCGACCCGATCCTACGGGAAAGTCACTTCGGCGATGTCTGAAAAATGCAGATACACCGGCAGGGCCTTCGTGTGTTCGAGCGCGATGATGTCCACCTTGTAGCCAAAGCAGGCGTCGGTGAAGCCGGCCATGGTCGTCCCGCCCGTTTTGAGCTCGACATTGATTGCCGGAATCGGACCCTGGGCGCAACAAGTGGCATCCGTGAGCGGAGAGGCGCTGGTGATGTGCTTGATCTCGGAGCGCTCCGGCTGGAACGACGCGCCGCCGCTCTTGCAGAGATTCATCTTCGTATCTTTCGTGTAGCCGCTGAACGGGGCGCTATAGCCGAACTCGAGCGACTCGGTGTCGAGGTCGTACGTGGTGCCGTCCGTCATGCGCACTCTCACGGTCGGTTTCGGCGTGAGCTGGAAAGTCTGTGTGGCGTCGGCGGTGATGTTCACGGTGGGATTCAGCGTCGCGTAGCCGGTGCGAGAAAACTCCAGAACCTGATCGACGCCCGTCGGGAGCTGCATGGCGAACTTGCCCTGCGCGTCCGTGCGGCCGGAATGTCCCGGGCGGCTCACGTTGACATCGGGGACGGGCTGGCCGGTGGCCGCGTCGAGAATGGTCCCCGAAAGGATGGCGGTGTGAACGGCCGGCGTGACGGCGCGGCGCTTCTGCGACGTCGCCGCAAACGACGTCGCGGCAATGATCAGGGACAGAGCAAAAACGGACAACGGGCGACGAAAGGTCATGGGTCTCCTCACGCGGGAATCGTAACACCCGCTCTCCTCTAGTACGGTTGAGGCGGAGAGAACGTCACTGCTTCGATATATTCTCGCCGCCTCAGTGAGATCCGTGATCGACGACACCGCGCAATTTGTCGCGCAAGCCGACGAGAGGCTGGCCGCGGACAGCGTGCAGCTCCAGCGGGCAGCCTGGGTTGCCGAGAACTTCATCACTCACGACACACAGATCCTGGCGGCCAGGGCAAACGAGCAGCACATCAGCCTGGGTGTCGAGCTGGCCAAGGAAGCGGCGACGTTCGACGAGGCCGGAGAGCGGCCGTACGACGTCCGCCGCAAGCTCGATCTCATCAAGCTCTCGCTGACCTCACCCGGCCCATCGGATGGCCGGAAAACGGCGGAGCTCGCCACGATCGCCGCGGAGCTCGACGCCATGTACGGCTCCGCGAAGTACGTGCGAGGGGGTGGGACTCTCGACATCGGTGACACCGCCCGCATCATGCGCGAGAGTCGCGATCCTGAGCGTCTCCTCGATGTCTGGCGGGGCTGGCACTCCGTTTCGATGCCCATGCGCGAACGCTACGTGCGCTATGTGGAGCTGATGAACGAAGGAGCGCGCGAGCTCGGTTATGGCGACACCGGCGCGATGTGGCGGTCGAAGTACGACATGGCGCCGGACGCGTTCGCTGCCGAAGTCGATCGCCTTTGGCAACAGGTGAAACCGCTTTACGACTCGCTGCACCGCTACGTCCGCTCGCGGCTGGGTGGACATTACGGTCCCGCCGTCGTTCCGCCCGATCAACCGATTCCCGCCCACCTCCTCGGCAATATCTGGGCACAGGAATGGTCGAACGTGTTCGATCTCGTCGAGCCGAAAGGACTACCGCCGCGCGGCTACGACCTCACGCGCATCCTCGAAGCGCGCCCCGGTCTCGATGAGGTCGGGATGGTGAAACTGGGCGAACATTTCTTTGTCTCCCTCGGTTTCGATCCGCTGCCGCAGACCTTCTGGGAACGCTCGCTCTTCACCAAGCCGCGCGATCGCGAGGTGGTCTGTCACGCCAGCGCCTGGGATCTCGACGACGGCGACGATCTGCGTATCAAGATGTGCATCGAGAAGACGGAAGAGGATCTGACCACGATCCACCACGAGCTCGGTCACAACTTCTATCAGCGCGCCTACAACCGCCAGCCCTTCCTCTACAAGAACAGCGCGAACGATGCCTTTCACGAAGCGATCGGTGACACCATCGCCTTGTCGGTGACACCCGGTTACCTCGTGGAAATCGGACTGATCGGGAAGGAGCCGCCGCCGCAGTCGGACATCCCCCTGCTGCTGCGCGACGCGCTCGACAAGATCGCGTTCCTTCCATTCGGCATGCTGATGGACCAGTGGCGATGGGGCGTCTTCTCCGGCCGGATCGGTCCCGGCCAGTACAACGAGGCCTGGTGGGGCCTGCGCCAAAAGTACCAGGGGATCGCACCGCCGGAGCGGCGTGGCGAGGAGTACTTCGACGCCGGCGCGAAGTATCACATCGCCGCCAACGTTCCGTACGTCCGCTATTTTCTCGCGCGCATCCTGCAGTTTCAATTTCATCGGGCCTTGTGCCGGACGGCCGGCCAGTCCGGTCCTCTCCATCGCGCGTCGATTTACGGCAACCGGAAAGCCGGTGAGCGGCTGGCAAAAGCGCTGGAGATGGGACAGAGCCGTCCCTGGCCCGAGGCGCTGGAAGCGCTGACCGGCGAGTGCCGGATGGACGCCACTGCCATCCTCGACTATTTCGCGCCCCTGCAGTCCTGGCTGGATTCAGCGTGAGCCTGACCAATCGCTGCGCAGGATTCCGTAATAGACGATGTCGACGAACTCGCCCCACTTCTTCACGTGCTGGCGGAGCGTCCCCTCGTATTGCATCCCGTTCTTGATCATCACGCGCGCGGAGGCGGCGTTGCGCGAGAAGTACCCGGCGTAGATGCGATTGAGGTTCAGTTCCTCGAATCCAAGACGAATCAACGCCGCCGCTGCCTCGGTGGCGTAGCCGCGACCCCAGTACGGCTTGCCGATCCAGTAGCCGATTTCGGCGCGATCGAACTCCTCCTGCACCCGCAACCCGATACAGCCGGCCAGCTCGCCGTCGTCAATAGCGAAGTCCCACTGACCCTGCTCACGCCGATCCACCTGCGCGTCGATCCACATCTGAGCTCTTCCGGTCGGGTACGGATGCGGGACATGAATCGTATTCAACGCGATCTCGCGATCACCGGCGAGCTGCTGCACGCGAGGCGCGTCGGCAGGATCGAACGGGCGAAGCAAAAGACGTTGGGTTCGCAGCGAGGAGGTCTTCATGCAGCCGATTGTAAAGACTCGAACAGGTCCCGCACACGGCGACGTACCTCCGACGCAGCGACGCTCATCCGCTCGTGCTCGAGTGCGTCGAGCAACGACCGCAGGGCCCGGTAGGCATCGCCACGCTCGGTGGGCTCGCGCATCAGCAAGGCGATGTCGATGCCCAGGGATCCCAGGCGCTCATGAACCGCTTCGCGAATCCGCGCCGGCGACCCGTCGCCGATGAGCTGGCGTACCCGTTGCGACTCGCGGCGGCGCCGCATGAGGGCCCTGGCGATCACGACCGCGAGCAGCAGCACCGCCGCCGCCACGATGGCAATGACTCCTGCGCGCCACCAGTTCGCGGATTGCCGCAGTTGCGCCGGCGACGGCTGGGCAGGCGATGGACGCCGGTCGAACGACGACACCGCCAGCGTGGTGGCTCCGCATCGCAGCGTGTGGTCTTGCATCGCTGACGGCGAGAACGTCTTCACGGCCAGAGCGGGAATGGCCAGCTTGCCGGCCTGGTCGGGGAAGAGCAGGAACTGCCATCGCCGCGTCATGGACGGAACGACACCCTGCTCGAGCGATGTTCCTCGATCGACCACCTGCACGCCCGCCGCGGGCGACGAATCGAATCGCGGCACCGGCGCGGAGCGGATGTTGCCGCGCCCACTGAGCGTGGCGTCGATGAGAACGGGGCCACCGTTCTTCTGCCGGGGAGGCGTGCAGTTCAGGGTGAGATCGCCGACCAGGGAAGGAGCACCGGCAGGGAGCGGATGAACCTGCACGGTGAGCGGCGCCGATGAGAAGCTGACGTCGACCACGTTCCCCTCGAACACTCCGAACGGTCCTTCATCCGTCCGGCGCATCACCGCCGCCTCGACTTCCATCGAGCCGACCGGCAACTCTCCACTCTTCAGCGGATACAACGCCACGCGGCGGATGGGCATGCGCTGCATGGAATAGTCGCCGACAAAGGCCTGTACCGGCTGCGCGCTGCGCACGTCGACTTCCTCGACCCAGAATTCCGCCAGCTTCGGCACCGAGCCGATCTGCCACTCCTGCACCGCGGCCGCGTTGTACAACCACCACGTCACCACCACCTGCTCGCCGACCAGGGCATCGCTCTTGTCGGCCTCCGCGACGACGAAGAACGGATCGCGGCCCGTGGCCAGCAATTCGCGGAGCACCGTCACCGGGTCATTCGACAGCGCCGCGCGATCGGGAAGAATCTGCAGAGAGATGGCCGGGAAACTGGCGCGCTCGCCGTCCGGAAGCGTGATCGTGAGCGGGCCGACCTGCGCCGGACCCGGGGCCACGGCGCGCGCCAGAAATCGAAAGACCTTGCGCCGCACGGTGGTTCCATTGATCCACGAGAATTCGGAATTCACCGAGGGCGTGGGACTGATGAGGAGATTGCGTCCGGGCATGTCGGTGAGGTCGACCGTCGCAAAGGCGTTCTCGAGCGACAGCGTGATCGTGATCGACTCACCGACGCGAACGGTGTGGCGGTCGACGGAGAGGTCGTTGGCGCGAACCGACAGGCAAAATGCAAAGGGCAGGACCCAGGACGTCAGTAACGCCTTTCGTCCCATCACCACCCCACCCTGGTGCTCCCGGCACGGGCACGCTTCATCCTCCGCAGTTCTTCCTGCTCCTGCTGCTGGACGCTGCGCAGCAACGCTTCCGCGTCACTCTCCTGCGGCTTCTCGTCCTGCGCACCGGCGGAGGGAGCTTTCTGATCGTTCTGCGGCGACGGTGAGGGCTGGGTTTTGCTCTGATTGCCGCCGGCCGACTGCCGCTGCGACTGCAACTGCCGGAGTGCGATCTCGAGGTTGCGCTTGGCGCCGGCGTCGTTCGGGCGAAGCTTCAGAGACTCGACGTAGTCGCGGATCGCGTATTCGTACGCCTTCGACTGCAGAGCGCTGTTGCCGCGATTGAAAAAGGTGTCGGGGCGCAGCGACGGATCCTTCATGGCCCGCGCCAGCGTCGCCGAGCCTTCGCTGCTCTTCCCGGCGGCGATCTCGGCGGTGCCCAGATTGAACGCCGACTTCGCGGAAGGGGCCAGGCGGTCGGAGTCGTTGAACGACTTCTCAGACTGCTCGTACTGCTTTGCCGAATACTGCGCCGTGCCGCGGTGTGAGGCCGCGTAGGAGTTCGTCGGCCTCCAGATGCGCTGCCAGAGCGCCGCCGGCGAGAGGGCCAGCAGAAGGATGACCGTTGCTTTCACTCCGCACCCCGATTGGCGAGCGAACCGCAGAAGAATGCCGCGAAGGCTACCGCCAGCGGCCACTGATAGCGGTCGATCGGCACACGCACCGGACGGCTTCGTTCGCCGCCCACGGCCTGCCGGGCCACAAGCGGTTCGAGCGCCCCGGCTGCGAATGGATTGTCGAGAAAGCGTCCGTCCGTCGCGCGCGCCACGCGCTGCAGGACATCCGGCTGCTCGTGGGTGGTGATGATCTCGCCGGAGTCGTCGCGCAGCACGCCGTTGCCGGCCGGGATGGTGCCGCCCGCCGGCGTGCCCACCGCAATGGTCGAGACCGGGATGTTGCGCGTGCGGGCCCGATGCAGCGCCTCGGTCAATCCGAGGTGACTGCCCTGTTCCTCACCGTCGGAGATGAGGACGATGTCGGCTTTCTGACTGGTCTCGGCCTGCAGGAGTTTGAGCGCGGCGTCGATAGCCGCGCCGATGTCGGAGCCGGGTTCGCCGACTTCCCCCGGCTGCAGCGTGTCGAGGAGCTCCAGGATGGCCTGATCGTCGTTGGTCAGCGGAGCCACTGTCTCGGCGGCTCCCTCGAAGGCCACGATCGCGCTGCGGCCCTCGGTCTGCTCGACGAGCTGCCTGGCGATCGCTTTCGCCGCCGCCAGACGCGACGCGCCGACATCCTCGGCGGACATGCTGTTGGAGACGTCGATGACGATCACGCGATTGAACTCGCGATCGACGATCGGCATCGTGGTGTAGCCGGCTTCCGGTCCGGCCAGCGCGATGGCCGTGGCCACCCACGCCGCGGTCAGCAGGTACGGCCGAAGCGCACGCGCGGGATTGGCCACACCGCGCAGCCTCTCCGAGACGAAGCGGCGTGCCACGCGCATCGCGGCCCGCTCGCGCGTCAGCAGAAATGCGAACACGAGAGGAGCCGCGGCGGCGAGCCAGAGCCAGGGCGGCGCGCGGAAGGTCATGCCGTCACCTTCTGCCAGATCGTCTCCGCGCCGGTGAGCGAGAAGAGCAGCAACACCAGGCCGCCGGCCAGCGGCCATACGTAGAGTTCTTCCACGACCTCCGTCTTCGGCGCCGTGAGCCGCGACTTCTCCAGGTGGTCGATGCGCTGCAGCACCTCGCTCATCGCCCGCGCATCGGTGGCGCGGAAATACGCGCCGCCCGTCGTCGAGGTAATCTCGCGCAGCGACTTTTCGTCGATCTCGCCGCGGATGTGCTGGTACACCGTCTCGATCTCGCCGGTATAGGGATTCTGCCGCTTGATGGGAAGTGGCACCGGACCCTCGCTGCCCACGCCGATCGCATAGATCTTCACGCCGTATTTTGCGGCCAGGGTGGCGGCGACCTGCGGGTCGATGGAGCCGGCGTTGTTCACTCCGTCGGTGACGAGGATGATCACGCGGCTGCGGCTCGACGAGTTGCGCAGCCGGTTCACGCACGTGGCGATGGCGTGACCGATGGCCGTGCCGTTTCCGTTCTCTCCCACCTCGGCACGGTTGAGAATCGTACGGGCCACGTCGCGGTCGAATGTGACCGGCACGCGCGTCACCGCCCGGACCCCGAACGTGACGATGCCGATGCGGTCGTCGGCCCGCCGGGCGATGAAGTCGCCAATCAACTCCTTGGCTACTGCGAATCGGTTGCGGGGTCGGAAATCCTCTGCGGCCATGCTGCCGGAAGAATCGAGCGCGATGACGATGTCGATTCCGTAGCGGTCGTTCGCTGCCGCGCGGATCACCCGCTGCGGACGCGCCAGCGCGATCGTGACGAGAAGGAGCGCCACGACCTCGAGCAGGAACGGGAGGAATGCCGTGCCCGCGCGCAGCGACGGTTTCGGACCCGCCAGCGCAAGCGAGGAGAAACGGAACGATCCAAATCGCGCCCGCCGGTCGCGCACCAAAAGGGCAACACGGGCGATCACCGCGACGACGAGCAGGAGCGCGAAGGGCGTGGCCAGCCGGATCACGCCGCCTGCTCCTCTCCTGCCGAAACGACCGGAATCAACTCCAGCGCCCGCGCGGCGATGGCGTCGAAGTCGCCCGGGGGCGCCCCCCAGGGCGAGAATTTCTCGAGATCGCCCTGACGGAGGATCCGGCCGATCGCGGCGACATGCTGCGCCTCGACGCGCGGCAGGAGTTGCGAGGTGGTGAGCTCGACACCCAGATGCGGGGAGAGGGTGGAGAGGTAGAGGCGAGTGGCATCGGCGAGCGACGCCCAGCGGCCCGGCAGCGACTGGTCGGCGCGCAGCGAGGCCACGGTGGCTCGGAACCGCTCCGCCGGCTCGATGAAGATCTCAGGAGACCGATGACCCGCGGACCGCAAACGCGCCAGCAGCAGCACGAGGATCCACGACGCCGCGGCGACCGCTGCGGCGGCCCCGATCGCGATCAGCGGAGCGCGGGGCATCGGAATGCCGGCCGGCGGCCGGAGCGGCGCGGGCTCGAGCTTGTCCGTCGGCGCGAGCACGGAGCGCACCGGCACGACGAGATTGCGAAAACGAACGCCGCCGGAGACGCCGCTGAGTGCGATCGGCTTCGGCTCGAACGTGCGGATGACGACGTGACTGCCCTGCTGCGAGACGATCTCGAAGGCTTTCGACGAGTCCAGCACCACCGCCTTCTGAAAGTCGATGGCGATGAGGTCGCCGACGGTCGGCTGGGCCGGCCGGAACGTGGCCGTGAAGATCAGGAAGAGAACGATCATCGTCGTCGGGCCATGCGCTCGCGGAAGAAACGGAGAAGATCGCGGTCGTACGGGAGAGCGGTTGAGACCGGGAGCCAGTCCACGCCACTGGTGCGGAACCGGCGGTCGAGCTGCTGCAATCGCGAAGAGGCATGGCGCGCGATCTCGGTCCTGCGGAGATCGACGAGCCGTGTCTCCCCCGACTCGGCGTCGACGATCCGCGCCAGCCCCTGGTCCGGGAAGCGCTCCTCGCGCGGATCGCCGATCGAGATCGCGATCAGGTCGTGTTTGCGATTGAGCCGCTTGAGCGAGTGCTCGAAGCTCCCGTCCAGAAAATCGGAGAGCAGGATCACCACGGCCCGCTTGGCGCTGATGCGCTCCAGAAAGCGTGCGGCCACATCGAAGTCGGCCGGGTGGGCGCCGAGGCCGCCATTCACGGCTGCGCGCACGATCACCTGGGCGTGCCCGCGTCCGCGCCTGGGTGGGATGTAGGTGTGGACGCGGTCGGAAAACAGCAGCAGCCCGACGCGGTCGGAGTTCTGCACGGCCGAGAACGAAAACACCGACACCAGCTCCGCGGCCACGTCGCACTTGCGCCAGTCCACTGAGCCGAAGGCCATCGAGCCGGAGACATCGACGGCGATGAAAATCGTCAGGTCGCGCTCCTCGATGAACTGCTTCACATGCGGCACGCCGCTGCGCGCGGTCACATTCCAGTCGATGGTGCGGATGTCGTCACCGGGCTGGTACTCGCGCACCTGAGAGAACTCGATGCCCCGCCCGTGAAACGCGGAGTGGTAGTCGCCGGCAAAGCCCTGGCGGATCAAACGCGCGCTGAGGATCTCGAGCTCGCGCACCCGCCGCGCCACGGGCTCGCGAATCTCCGCGGGCTTCGAGCGGAACCAACCGAGGAATGATGACCGGGAACGGAGGAGCGGCATCACGGCACCGGGACGGCTCCGAGGATCTGATCGACCAGTCGATCGGCACTCACGTTCTCGGCCGCGGCTTCGTAGCTGAGCACCAGCCGGTGCCGCAGCACGTCGTGCGCGATCGCTTTTACGTCCTCAGGGATCACGAAGGCCCGTCCCTGGATGAAGGCGTATCCCTTGGAGACGTGCGCCAGGGCCAGCGTGGCCCGGGGACTGGCCCCGAAAGCGACATAGGGGGCGATGGCGCTCAGCCCGAACTCGGCGGGCCGCCGCGTCCCGTTGACGATCTGGACGATGTAGCGGCTGATGCGGTCGTCGACGTGGACCGTCGAGGCCAGCCGCGCGATCTCCTCGACCTGCTCCAGCGGCAGCACCCGCCGCACCACGACATCCTCGGCCGTGGGGTCGAGATAGAGATTGAGGATGCGCAGCTCCTCGTCGGCGCTCGGATAATCGACGCGCAGTTTCATCACGAAGCGGTCCACCTGCGCCTCGGGCAGCGCGTACGTCCCCTCGTGCTCGATCGGATTCTGCGTGGCGATGACCACGAACGGATCGGGCAGCGCGTAGCTCGTGTCACCGATGGTGACCTGGCGCTCCTGCATGGCCTCCAGCAGCGCGCTCTGCACCTTGGCGGGCGCGCGGTTGATCTCGTCGGCCAGCACGAGATTCGCGAAGATCGGCCCGAACCGCGGGTTGAACGTGCGGCCGGCCGGATCGAAGATCAGCGTGCCGGTGATGTCGGCCGGCAGCAGGTCGGGCGTGAACTGGATGCGCTTGAACGTGCCGTGAACCGCGGCGGCCAGCGTTTTCACGAGCAGCGTCTTGGCCAGGCCGGGAAGCCCTTCGATGAGGACATGCCCCCGCACCAGAAGGGCGATGACGAGGCGGTCGATGATCTCCTGCTGGCCGACCACCACGCGGGCGATCTCGGTGCGAAGCCGGGCAATCGTTTCGTGCGAGGCGGCGATTTCTGCTGCAGCGGTGGTCTGGTCCATGTCGGTTATCAGTTTAGACTGCCGCGATCCTGTACTCGCTCTGCACGAGGCCGCTGGGATACCACCGCGTGGCCACGTGCTCGAGCCGGATGTCGTGCGCCAGCGATCCGAACAGCGGAATCCCGCTGCCGAGCAGAACGGGGATGCGCGTGATGATCAGCCGCTGGATGAGGCCGGCCCGCAGAAAGTTCTGGATGGTCACTCCGCCGTCGACATAGAGATGTTTCATCCCGCGCTGCGTGAGGCGGGCCACGATCTCGTGCGGCGAACCGTCCATCACGCCGCAGACCGCGCCCTCCGGCGGTTTCAATCCCTGCTTCGTGCTGAGAACCACTACCGGCTTCGTGCCGTATGGCCACGACTCGAATGCCAGCACCGTCTCGAACGTCTTGCGGCCGATCACGATCGCGTCGACCGTGGCCATGAACTCGTCGTAGCCGTGAGGCTCGGGACTCTCGGGCAGCCAGTCCAGCGCCCCATCCTCCCGGGCGATGAATCCGTCGAGACTCGTGGCGATAAAAACCGATGCGTTCATACGCTCCTCATGGAGTCACCGGTCAGGAAGTTTAGACTGCGCCGGTGGCACCGAAGAAGAAATGGGGACAAAACTTCCTGCGAAATCGGGGCGCGGTCGAGAAGATCGTCGCCGCCATCGAGCCGCGCCCCGGCGATGTGATCGTAGAGATCGGGCCCGGAGAAGGGGTGCTCACCGAGAAGCTCGTGGCGTTCGACAACGAGATCGTGGCCATCGAGATCGATCCCGAGCTTTCGTCGCGGCTGCGCCGGCGCCTGACGACGATCGAGGTCCGGAACGAAGACGCACTGGAGGCGGCGCTGCCGGAAAGACCGTTCCGCGCCGTCGGCAATCTCCCCTACAACGCCGGCACGCCCATCCTCCGCCGCGTCATCGCCGATCCGAATTGCCGGCGTGCGGTTTTCATGCTGCAGAAAGAAGTGGCGCAGCGACTTACGGCCAAGCCGCGCGACGAGCAGTACGGATTTCTCTCGCTCTACACGGCCATATTCGCGTCGGCGCGCATCCTCATGACGCTCGGTCCGCAGTCGTTCCACCCGGCGCCGAAGGTCGACAGCGCGGTGGTCGTCCTCGACCCTCACCCGCCGCGCTACTCGACCGCACGCGACGCGCTCATCCATCTGATCAGCGCGTCGTTCCGCATGCGGCGCAAGAAGCTCACGAACAATCTGAGCGAGTGGCCGCGCCAGGAGGTGCTCCGCGCCATGCGCGAAGCACAAATTCCCGAGACTGCTCGCGCCGAAGAGATGACGCTCGAGCAGTTCGACGCCCTGGCGCAGCGCCTAACAGTGAATCGTTAGCTGCTCAGTGCTTCTTGGCGTCCTTCTTCAACGCCTTGCCGGCCTTCTCGAGAGCCGTGCCGGTGGCGTGCTCGACCGACGTGGCCGTGTCCTTCACGCTCTGCTTCGCGTCGGCGGTCGCGGTCTTCATGTCCGACATCGCGTCGGAGGTCGCCGCCGTATCGACCGCAGGAACGGTCGTGGTCTCCGTATAGGTTGACGTCTGCTGGGTCGAGTTGTCGCCGACCGTCGCGCTCGTCGTGGTCTTCTCCTGTGTACACGCAACGAGGAGAAGCAGTGCTGCCGGAAGAAGCATCGCCAGTTTTCGCATGGGCGCATCATACGCTTGGAACCGAACGCACGCTTCCCGCACGGCTCAGCTCGTCACCAGGGCGATGGCCCAGCCGTCGTAGCCCTTGCTCCCTACCGTCTGCAGCACCGTCGCATCGACCCGTCGCTCATCAGCCAGCATCTCGTTCATATGTCTGACCGCCTCGACGCTCGGATCGCCGCTCGATGGATTCGCCACCGCCCCCTGGCGCACGACGTTGTCGGCGATGATCATCGTTCCCAGCCGGGCCAGCTTCAGCGACCAGGTGAGGTAGTCGGGATAGCCGGTCTTGTCCGCGTCGATGAACACGAAGTCGAACGGCCCGTGCTTCTGCTCGACGAGCTGCCGGAGCGACTGGAGGGCCGGACCGACGCGAACCTCCACGCGATCGGCAAGGCCGGCCCGGGCGATGTTCGAGCGCGCTACTTCAGCATGCTTCTCCTCGAGCTCGAGCGAGATCAGCCGCCCGCCGTCCGGAAGCGCCCGCGCCAGCCAGATCGTGCTGTAGCCGCCAAGCGTCCCGATCTCGAGGATGTTGCGCGCGCCCGGCGCGCGCGCCAGCAGCATGAGCAGCTTCCCCTGATTCGGCGCGACCTGAATCGACGGCAGCCCCGCCGCCTCGCTCGCTTCCAGCGCTTTCTCGAGCGCATCGTCGGAACCGACGAAGAGATCATTGATGTAGTCGTCGACTGTCGTCCATTGATCTTTACTCATGCTTGGATTGTGGCATTGTCTGGGTCGCTGGGTGGCTGGGTCGCTGGGTCGCTGGGTCGCTGGGTCGCTGGGGACGGTAACCGGTAGCCGGTAACTGGTAGCCGGTAGCCGCTAAACGAGAAAATTCACATAATTTGATCGTTGTGGGAAGGAGGAGTTTTCGGAGCGTGAATTCAAGCACCAAGTGCAACACGTGTTGAACTGAGAAGGGGCGATCTGGAACACTGACGAATCTTCCGCCAAGAAGGGATCGTCAATGCCTTACACCCAGATCACCCCGGAGGAGAGATATACCTTCGGGGTCCTCCGGAGGCAAGGATGCACCGACGCCGAGATCGCCCGCATCACCGGCCGGCATCGAAGCACATCGGCCGGGAGTTCCGCCGGAATCGCACGACACACGACGGCCACTATCGTCCGAGCAAGGCCCGGGAGCACGCGAACGCCCGTCGCTGGATGTCCCGCCGCAACAGCCGCTTCACCGACGCAGACTGGTCGTTGATCGATCTGCTGCTCGCTGAGAAGCTCAGCCCCGAGCAGATCAGCGGCTGGCTCAGACGCTCGGAATCGCGATCAGCCACAAGACGATCTATGTCCACGTCTGGCGCAATCGGTGGCGCGGTGGCCAGCTCTGGCGCCACCTCCCTCAGCCCTTCAAGCGCCGCAAGCGCTACAGCACCTACGAAAGGCGCGGCCGGGTCGACGGCAAGCGCCACATCTCCGAACGTCCCGCCGCCGTCGAAACGCGCACCGAGATCGGCCACCGGGAGATGGACACAGTCATCGGCACCGGCGACAGCCACTGTCTTCTCAGCCTCGTCGAGCGCGCCACCGGTGCGGTCCTCATCGGCAAACTTCACCGGCGGAACGTCGCCGCGCTAAACGCCAGGCTCCTCAAGCTCATCGCCGCGCATCCCGGCCTTTTCAGGAGCATCACCGCTGACAACGGCAGCGAGTTCCACGGATTCGAAGAGGTCGAGCGCACGACCAGTGTCCCGATCTTGTTTGCCACCCCGTACCACTCATGGGAACGCGGCACCAACGAAAACACAAACGGCCTGATTCGTCAGTACGTTCCGAAGCGGACGTCGATGAAGCGATTGACTCAGGCACAGTGCAACGCCATCGCGAGCTCACTCAACAACCGGCCCGCAAGCGTTACGGCTTCCGAACCCCGCTCGAGATCCTTTCCGACCATTTCGATCTCGCCTGAGCTTCGCTTCCGGCCCTTCGGGTGACGCTCCCCTCCACTCCGGTTCCAGTGCAGCCAAGGCCGGAAAGCCGAACTTTCCGGCCTTACACCGGATGCTCCGCACAACGCAGCGGCCGTACAATCGCTTCACGTCAGTTGTTGCAGTTCAAACTAGAACTCAGGGGGCCGGCCGACGTTCGTTCGCGGATTGCGAAGATGGGTGACCAAGGCGACGATCGCGCCACCAAAGCACATGCCCGTGCCGATCAATTGAAAAGCGTCCACCGCCCGGATGGTCGCGAGGCCGTGCCGACTAAGCATGGCCAGGAGGCTGACGATCCCAAAGGCTGCAAGCACGAAGAAGATCCTGAGGAGCGCGCGTCGATCAGTCATCAGACGGCCTTTCGTAAAACTCAATCTTGTCACAACCAAGGGCCTGGCGGATTTGGGTGCATTCGACGGCACCAGCGACGACACAGGCAACCTCGCCGCTGCGCTACCGGCCGCCCAACGGCCTTGCGGTTCAGCGGCTGCGGGCCACGCGCGAGAGCGTGCAAGTAGTGTAGCAAGCGACGGCCCGCAGGCCGCTGCAACCGCCGAGTTGGACGAAGCCGCTGACGCGGCGCGCTCCGCGACCTTGAATGTTCTTCGCCTGTGGGTCTGGGAGGGGATAGGTACGCGCCTTGGAATGACCGGCGGATGGGCAGTGATCGGATCTCATTGAAAGGAGACCGATCATG
>JBBRTB010000017.1:0-96472 GCA_038244815.1 Thermoanaerobaculia bacterium | reverse complement strand
GGCCAATCAGACTTGCACGCTCATCCTCGCTCAACCGAACGATGTACCTCTTTTCCGACATGGCTCGCCCTCCCTCACACTCGTTGCCAATTTCGGTCAACTCAACTTCACTCAGTCTAGCAAGCTTGAACGTGCACTAGTCGCGTTTCGCGATCACCTGATCGACGATTCCGTACTCGACCGCTTCGTTGGCCTGCAGGATGTAGTCGCGATCGGTGTCGCGCGCGATCTTCTCGACCGCCTGACCGGTGTGATTGGACAGGATCTCGTTGAGACGGTGACGCTGCCGGATGATGTCCTTGGCGTGGATGTCGATGTCCGTGGCCTGGCCGCCGAGACCCTGCATCCACGGCTGGTGGATCAGGACCCGGGAGTTCGGCAGCGCGTAACGCTTGCTCTTGTTGCCCGACGCCAGCAGCACCGCCGCCATCGAGGCGGCTTGCCCGATACAGATCGTGGCGATGTCCGGCTTCACGTACTGCATCGTGTCGTAGATGGCCAGGCCCGCGGTGATCGATCCGCCCGGCGAGTTGATGTAGATGGAGATGTCCTTCTCCGGGTTTTCCGCCTCCAGAAAAAGCATCTGGGCGATGATCAGGTTCGAGACGGTATCGTCGATCGGCTGACCGAGGAAGATGACGTTGTCTTTGAGCAGGCGCGAGTAGATGTCATAGGCGCGTTCACCGCGCGACGTCTGCTCGACAACCATCGGAATCAACACCATGGGGGAAGTCTCCTTAGAATGCGCCGGGAGTTTACCGCGAGAGCGGGGTGGCGAGCCTGACCGAAAGAGGGGGCTCTTCATGAGTCACGAAGTTCGAAATTCTGTTTTTCTAACCCTTGGGCTTTGTTTCCTTCAACACCAGCTCCAGGGCCTTCTCCTGCGCCAATGAAGCGCGCAGCGCCTCGTAGCCGCCGTCGTGTTTCAAATGATGTTTCACGTCGGCGAACTCGCGGCCCTGCTCGTTGGCGGCGCGGCGGATCTCGGCGTCGACTTCCGTGTCGCTCACGGCGATCTCTTCCTTGCGCGCGATGGCCTCCAGAATCAGGCTCCTTTTCACGCGTTTGAGCGCTTCGGGACGGAAGTCCTCGCCGATGCGGCGCCAGTCCAGGTCGGCTTTCTCGATATCCACACCCTGCGACGCCAGAAACCGCGCGTAGTTCTGCAGCGATCTGCCCAGCTCTTCTTCGACCAGTGTCTCCGGCACATCGAAGCTGTGGGAGTCGATGAGTGCCTCACCGACCTGTGTGCGTTTGGCCCGGACGCGATCGAGCTCGCGATGCCGGCGGATGTCGGCGGCAATGGCCTCACGCATCTCAGCGACGGTTTCCCATCCTCCGACGCTCTTGGCGAACTCATCGTTCACGTCGGGCTTCTCCTGAATGCGGATCTCCTTCAGCGTGACGTCGTGCTTCACGCTTTTGCCACGGAAATCCTCGTTGGCCGCGTCCTCGCCGTACGTCTTCTCGATCGACACGGTCTCGCCGGTGGTCTTCCCGCGAAGAGCCTCGTGGAGCTCGGGCAGGGGCGTCTCCTCACCCATCTTGAAGTGGCCGGAGTCGGATTTCGGCTCCTCACCATCGACCGTCGAGGTCATCTCGATGACTGCGAAGTCGCCGTCGCCGATCCCGCGATCGGTCACGGGACGATAGGCGCTGGCTTGCTCGCGCAGGCGCTCGATCATCTCGTCGACGTCGGAGTCGCCAACCTCGACCTGCTTGTCGTCGACCTCGATGCCACGCCAGTCCGTCAACTGGAACTGCGGCTTCACCTCGAAGTTCGCCTTGAACTTCACCGGTGCACCCTCGATGTAGGGATCGACGCTCTCGAGCTCGGGATCGCCGACCGGTTCGACGTCCTTGTCCGCGATCGCTTCCCGGAAACTCAGCGGCAGAAGACGGCTCATCACCTCTTCCTGGATCTCTTTCGCGAACCGTGAACGGATCACGTTCGCCGGGATCTTGCCGGGGCGGAACCCGGGAAGCTTCGCCTGCCGGGAGAACTCGGTGGTCACGCGCTGCGCCATACTGGAGACGCGATCCGCCGGGATCTCCACTTCGATCGATTTCTTGATGGAGGAGATGTCTTCGTAGTTCAGGAGCATCGGGTTGACCTCGAAATAGAGAATGCGGGATTTGGGAGAGACCGCCGGGTTTCCATGTGTGTCAGGTTGCAGGTTGCGTCTTTGAGTCCTGGTGCGAAAGGCGGGACTCGAACCCGCACGGCTTTAGGCCACTGGCTCCTAAGACCAGCGCGTCTGCCAATTCCGCCACTTTCGCCGAAGGACGGCTCTCCCGGGCTCAGCGTATCGCAACTCCCGAGGCTGTGAGTATTGGTGCCCCCGCCAGGACTCGAACCTGGAACCAATGGATTAAGAGTCCACTGCTCTACCAATTGAGCTACGGAGGCTAGAGAGGGGCGGATTCTAGGAGGCGCTGCCTGCGGCGTCAAGGCGCGATGCAGCCAATCCGTCGTACAGCAAACGCTCGCCCTTGCGCAAGTAATCCCACGAAGAGTAGAGCGTGACGACCAGAGCGATGCGAAAAAGAACCTGGGCCAGCCCGACCAGGGAGGGGGCGAACGCGTTCGCGGCCACGGCCGCGGCCAGCGTGAACGCCTGCAGCACGGTGGAGATCTTTCCGGCCACCGACGGCGGGAACCGCTTCACCTGCACGCGGGTGTAGAGCAGGTACGCGAACAGGAGAATGAGGAAGTCGCGGATCAGCACCACGAACGTGAGCCATCCCGGGATCCGCAGCAGCGGCTTGTTGCTGAACGTGTAGAACAGATATCCCGAGAGCATCATGGTCTTGTCCGCGGCGGGATCGAGAAGCGCACCGAGCCGTGAACGCTGGTTGAAGCGCCGGGCGATGGCCCCGTCGAACACATCCGTCACCGCCGCGCTGATGAACAGCACCAGAGCCATCCTCCAGTTGCCGGCGATCGACGCCGCGATGAAGAACGGAACGAGCAGGATGCGCAGAATCGTAAGGATGTTGGGGATGGTCATGGGTTGTGAGTGGCCGGCCGCCCCCTCGTCGCTCCCGTGGATGGCCGGCGACGAGCGCGTTCGACGACGAATCGCCCGCTCTCTCAGGCTTCGGCTCTGAACTGATCCAGGGCGTTCTTCGACAGGTAGACGGTCTTGCCTTCCGACAGGAGAAGATCCTGCCGCATGAGCTCGTGAATGAGGCGCGAAACGGTTTCGCGCGAGGTGCCGATCATGTTGGCGATGGCCTGGTGCGTCGGGCGGGTCACGGCAACATAGCCGTTGTCGAGAACCTTCCCCTGCTGCTGCGCCAGATCGAGAAAAAACCGCGCCAGCCGGCCATAGACGTCCATCGTGGCCAGCGACTCGATGCGCAGCGACATCCGCCGCACCCGCTTCGACAACTCCGACAGGATCTTGCGGGTCATCGAGAAGTTGTCGGCCAGGAGCTGCAGAAAATCGCTTCGCCAGATGGTGACGACTTCCAGCGGCTCGAGGGCCACGACGGTCGCCGAGCGCGGGGCATCGTCGAGCAGAGCCATCTCACCGAAGAACTCGCCCGGACCCATCATGGTGAGGATGATCTCTTTCCCTTCCGGGGAGATCATGGTGATCTTCACTTTGCCTTCCCGGATCACGCAGAACACGTCACCGCTTTCGTCTTCGTGAAAGATCACGTCGTCTTTGGCGTAGCGCCGCGTCTTTGCAACGCTCGCAATCTGAGCCAGTTCGCGGTCGTCGAGCTCCGCGAAAAGGGACATCTTCCGGAAGAGGGCGGGTTGCATTTAGCGCCGATTCTAGCAATTGTTCCGCTTGCGGTGGCCATCAAACGGATCATCCCCATCTCCTCGGGCAAGGGCGGAGTCGGCAAAACGACGTTTGCGATCAATTTCGCCCTGGCCCTCTCCCGCCACGGGCGCACCATCCTGGTCGACCTCGACACGGGCACTTCGGCGATCCGGAACGCCATCGACGTACCGATCGAGCGCGACCTCTACCATTTCTTCCGCCGCGGCGAGCCTCTCTCGAACTGCCTGACCACACTCGACGAGCGCCTCGATCCCCAGCACCAGTTCGGCAACTTCGCCTTCGTGGCCGGACCGCTACATCTCATCGACGAGATCACGAACTTCGGCCCGTCGCATAAGGAGAGGCTGATCGGCGCCATCAATTCTCTGCCCGCGGACATCGTCATCCTGGACATGCGCGCCGGTCTCGACGCCAACGTCATCGACTTCCTGCCCTTCTCGAACTCCGGCATTCTCGTGTTCACACCTCACCTGCCCAGCGCCACACTGGCCGCGTCCGACATCGTCAAAGCGATCATCTTCCGCAAGCTGCGGCTGATCTTCAGCCGGGAGTCGCCGTTCTTTGAGACCGCGGCCGGCCGCGTCGACTTCTTCCGCCTCGCCAACGATCTCATCGACCGCGTCGAGGACGTCTACGACGGCTCCGTCCCCAACCTCGACGCCTTCACGATCGACCTCATCGAGAACCTCGGCAGCGAGCATCCCATCACCCGGGCCGTGCAGCAGACCGTCGATCAGTTCCGCGTCCACTACGTGCTCAATCTCTTCAACGGCGTCGAGGACTCGTTCAACACCGCCGTGAAACCGTTCATCGACAACCTCACCGGCAACGTCTCCGCTCACGTGGGCATCGCCAACCTCGGCTGGGTGACGAAGAGCGAGGCCATTCACCGCGCGAACTGCAATCGGATTCCGGCACTGCTCATGCCGCACGACGCCAGGAAGAAAAAATCCGACCGCGTGACCAGGGAGCTTCAGGACCTTCGGGCGCTGGCTATCGGACTGGAGCCGCCGAAGAAGAAGCGCTCCGCTCAGGCCGTCCCGGCGATCGAGCCCGAGGACCATCTGGCCCGGCAACTGAACGTGCTGAAGGCGATGTTCGACCAGAAAAAAAACGACGACTACTACGCGAACTTCGATTACATCTCGCAGCGGGCGCTCTTCACGATGAAGACGCGCAGGCCCAGTGAATTCGGAGACACCCGGGTCTTCACGCCGGCGGAGATGCTGGCGAATCTGTTCGCGAAGAACAGTTAGGTCGAGTCGGTCGTTGGTCGTTGGTCGTTGGTCGTTGGTCGTTGGTCGTGGGGGCCTCGCAGCGATGACGCCCCCACGACCTACGACCCACGACCCACGACCCACGACCGACGACCGACGACCCTACTCTTTCACAAGAGGCATCTCGATAAAGCTCGCCGCGTCCGGCGCGTGATAGATCCTCTGCGTGGCCTTCCGGTAATCCTCCGGCGTGGCAAAGAAGATGTTCGGCACGAAGGTCTGCGGGTTGCGGTCGTAGAGCGGGAACCAGCTCGACTGTACCTGCACCATCAGGCGGTGGCCGGGAAGGAAGACGTGGTTCGCGGTCGGCAGCGCGAAGCGATAGAGCAGGGGCTTGTCCGGCACGATGGCCCGGGGCGTCTCGAGGCTCTCGCGATAACGCCCCCGGAAGATGTCCGCCGAGACCATGAGCTGGTAGCCGCCCATCTCCGGTTGCGCGGCGACTTCGGGCGGATAGACGTCGATCAGCTTGACGACCCAGTCGGAATCGGTGCCGCTCGTCGACGCCACGAGGTTCGCGACCGGCTCGCCGCTGATCTTCACGGGCGCGGTCAGAACGTCGGAAACGAACGTGGCCACGTCGGTACGGCCCGACGATTCACGCTGATCGCTGACGAGCCACGAGCCCCACGCACGTTGATCGGCCGCGTACGGGCGTGGCATGAACGGCACCGGCCTGGCCGGATCGGACACGTACTCGTCGAACGGCGCATCACCGGGTTTCGGGGCCGCGAAGCCGGCCTTCGCGCCGGCCTGGAGATAGAGCGGCGCCGGCTGGACGCTGCATCCGCTCGCGCAGCCTGCCGGCCACGAGGCCAGCCGCAGCCAGCGGTTCGTCCCGGTCTCGAACGCCGTGACCGGCGCGATGCCGGCGGCGGCAGCGTCATTCTTCAGGTAATGATCGAGGAACGGACGCAGGACGTTCTGGCGAAACCAGAGCGAGGTGTCGCTGCCGAACTTCAGCGCGCCGAGCGAGCTTCCATCGTGAATCTCCTGGCCGTGGCGCCAGGGTCCCAGGGCGAGATAGACCATGTCGTTGCCGCTGTCTTTTGGCTCGATCGCCTTGTAGACGGCAATCGCGCCGTAGATGTCCTCCTGATCCCAGAGGCTGGCCACGAGCAGCACCGGAACCTTCAGCGGTTGCGCGGCGAGGATCTTGTCGACGGCCTGATCGCGCCAAAAGGAATCGTAGGAGGGATGGGCGAGGATCTTGCGCCAGAAGCCGGCCTGCTCGAGTCCGCGGCGGCGTCCGAGCTCGCCGGCCGATCCGGCTTCCATGAACGTGTCGTAGTCGTCGAAGTGATCGGTGAACCACTTCTCATCGTTCTTTCGCGTCGCTTCCTGATCGTAGATGTAGGACATCCCCTGCTGGCGGAAGGCGCCGTAGTGGAACCAGTCGTCGCCGCGCCATCCGTCGACCATCGGGTTCATCGGAACCGAGACCTTGAGCGCGGGATGCGGATTGACGAGGGCCATCAGAGGCAGGAATCCGTCGTACGAGATTCCGATGATGCCGACGCGGCCGTTCGACTCGGGGAGATTCTTCACCAGCCAGTCGATGGTGTCGTACGTGTCGGTGGCGTGGTCGACCGGCGTCGGATTCTGCGGTCCGTGCAGTGGCCGGTTCATCACATAGTCGCCCTCTGACTTGTACTTGCCGCGGATGTCCTGGACCACGCGGATGTAGCCGCCTTCGACGATGACGTCGGTGGCGTTGTCGTAGCCCTGAAGGTTCGCCGCAAGATGCGCGCTCTGCGAGTGGGTGGTGAGCGAGTCGGCGTCGTACGGCGTGCGCGTGAGGAGGATCGGCGCGTCCTTCGCCCCTTTTGGAACGAGGATGACGGTATGGAGTTTGACGCCGTCACGCATCGGGATCATCACTTCGCGGCGCTCGAAATCGAAACTCGTCGTGACCGGCGTGAACTTCGCCGGCGTCTCGCTCGGAAGTTCCTGATACGTGCCCGTTCCGGGAGAGACCTTCCCGGGCTTCTTCTGTGCAGCGAGCGGCTGGATCGGAATCAGCGACGTTGCCAGAGCCAGGAGCACGAGAACCAGACGCAGCGTGTTGTCTCTTCGCATCGCCGGATCATTGCATGAAACGAATCGACGCATCGCGCAGACACTCCAGCAGGGTCCTCGTCACCACCACGGCGATGCGGGTCGTGTCCAGCAGAGGCTTGAAGTGGCTGGTGGATTGACCGTCGACGAATCCGAGATCGATGGGAGTGGTGAGGACCTGGAAGCCGCCACGGCCGGCGCGGACGATGACCTCGCTCTCCATTGCGAAGCCGTTGGAGCGAAGGGGCAGCGCGCGAAGAAGACGCGTCGAATAGAAGCGGTATCCGCTCTGGGCGTCGTTGATCTTCGATCCCGAGGCGAGCGCGATCGTCCATGCTGAAAATCGATTGGCGTTGCGCCTTCGCGGAAGCATCTGGCCGAAGAGATGCGCGCGGTCTCCGATGATGAGATCGCCACCGGTCTTTTCGTAACAGACGATGAACTTCGGGATCTCGGCGGGAAGGTGCTGGCCGTCGGCGTCGAGCGTGATCACGCCGTCGTATCCAGCCTCACAGGCCCACCGGAATCCGGTTTTGAGCGCTGCCCCCTTGCCGCGGTTCACCTCGTGGGTGAGCACCTGGGCGCCGGCGCGCCGCGCCACATCCCCGGTTCCGTCGACCGAGCCGTCGTCGACGACGGTGACGTCCGGGTTCTCCCGGAGGGCGCCGCGGATGACCGCCTCGATCGTGGTGGCAGCGTTGAGCGCGGGGATCAGCACGGCCACGCGCGTCATTGCGGCTCCCGGGACAGCACCGCACTGACGATCCCTCCACCGGCCGAGAGCGCATTGACGAGGACGTGATCGAGCGCAATGCTCCGGCCGGCGCGGTTGACGTCGATGACCATCTCGTCATCGCCGCGCTCGAACCCGGCCGAGGCGTGCAGTGTCTGATCGCTCAGAGCGAGCGCCGCGGCGACGAGTTGGAGCGCGCCGCCGGCGGCGTACTCACCGAAGTACCCTTTCGTGGCCACGACAGGAACGCGCTCGGCGAACATCGATTGAATGGCCCGATACTCGAGGCGGTCGGCGCGAATGCTTCCGTTCGCCGACGCGTAAACGGCTCCGATCATGGAGGGCTCGAGGCCCGCGTCGTCGATCGCCGCGCGCATCGCCGTCACCACGGCAGCGTCACCCGTGCCCCAATCGGAAATCGCAGCCGTCGTATCGCGCGCCATTCCGAATCCGGAGATGAACGCGTAGGCCTCTCGTCCGCTGACACCCTCGAGCGTCAGGATCGCCGCACCCTCGCCCACGGCCATTCCGTTGCGGTGGCAATCGAAGGGGCGGGCCTGCTCGTCCATCACTCCGTTCGCATGCGCGAGCGCACCGACCCGGTCGAGCACGCTGAAGAGCATCTCGTTGATCTCCTCGACGCCGCCGGCGATGGCGGCGCGCACCGTTCCCTTCATGAGTTGCGAGCAGGCATACATCGCCGCCGCCAGCGCCGACGACTCGCGCTGCGTGACCGTGACGTTGAATCCACGCAGGTCGTTCTCGATGGCGATGTGACTGCCCGGTGCGTTGGCCACGGATTCGGCGAAGAGCTGCGGAGGAGCGAAAGCGGCCCCCTTCTGCACGTACTCCTGCATGTAATCGACCGAGGTCTGCACCGGTCCGAACGACGTGCCGATGGCCACCCCTGTGTCCTGGCCGGGCACTTCGCCGCGATCGGCCGTGGCCAGTTTCGCCGCCGCCACGCCGAACCGAGAAAGCGCATTCATGCGCCGCATCTTCATCGGGGCGATGAACTCTTTCGGTGTGAAATTCCGGACCAGCGCCGCTTTGTGCGCGCTCAGTCCCTGCGTGTCGAAGCGATCGACCGGGGCGATCGCCGTCCGTCCCGAATTCAGGAGCTCCCGGAAAGCGTCGATGCCGGTCGCGCCGGGAGCAATCACGCCGATACCGGTGATGGCGATGCGCGACATGCGATTGGGCTCGCCTTATAGCACGCGCCGGAACAGCAACGAGACGTTGCTGCCGCCGAACCCGAACGTGTTCGAGAGCACGGAGGTCATGGCCAGCGGGCGCGGCATGTGGGGGATGTAATCGAGCGTGCAGTCGGAAGCCGCGGACGTCAACCGCAACGTCGGCGGTGCGGTCTGATTGATGATCGACAGCACCGTCACCACCGCCTCGATTCCGCCGGCGGCGCCGAGCGTGTGCCCGAAATACGACTTGCTCGAGGAAACCGGGACGGCGCGGCCGACCGCGGAGATGATGGCCTTCGTCTCCGCGGAGTCGTTCAGCACGGTGCCCGTGCCGTGCGCGTTCACGTAGTCGACGGGCCGGCCGCCGCTCTCAGCGAGCGCGCCGCGCATCGCCGACTCCGCCCCCCGCCCATCCTCGGCCGGCGCGGTCGGATGATAGGCATCGCACGACGCGCCGTATCCGCAGAACTCCGCCAGGATCTTCGCGCCGCGGTTGACCGCGTCGTCCCAGCGTTCCAGCACCAGATAGGCCGCTCCCTCCCCGAGGGTGATCCCTTTGCGCTCGGCCCCGAACGGCGAGCATGGTTGCGGGTCGACGGCCTGGAGCACGTTGAACCCGCTGTAGGTGAGACGGCAGAGCGCGTCGCTGCCACCGGCGATGGCAACGTCCGCGTGTCGCGATCGAAGGTAATCGGCGGCCATGCCGATCGCGGCGCCCGCGGACGCGCAGGCGGTGGCATTCGAGATCACGCCCCCGCCCAGATCGAAGACCTTTGCCACGGCGTCGGAGGGACTCGACGTCGGCTGCTGCAGCACGCTCGATGCAGCCGCACGGCGGCGACCCACCACGATGCGCCTGAAGTAGTAATCCTCCCCTTCCAGCAGACCACCCGTCGACGTGCCCGTCGAGACGATGGCCCGTTCCCGTGGCAACGGAGTCGTTGCAGTATTGGCCTGCAGAATCGCCTCGTTGGCGGCGATCACGGCCAGCATGTCCGTGCGCGACATGCGTCTCGACATGCGCTTCGAGATGGGCAGCATCGTCTCCACCGGTTCGGACACCTCGGCCGCGAGATCGGTCGGAAACGTCTCGCCCGGAAATCGCGTCAGCTTGTGGATGCCCGCGCGCGACTCGACGATGGAGCGCCACACCTCTTCCTTGTTGCATCCGATCGAACAGATGATCCCGGCGCCGGTGACCGCGATCCGTGTGCTCTGGTCAGGTTTGCGCATCGGCGGTCGCGAGATAAAACCGGCCTCGCCCGATTTCTACTCCATCGATGGAGGCGATGCCGCCGAAGCGGAACATCCGTCCGAAATCGGCTTCCAGGACCACATCGATGATGACGACGTCACCGGGTGAAAGCGGACGGGTGACCTCGCAACCATCGATCCCGCTGATGAAGCCCTGGGCATCGAACACCAGCCCACCGGCGAACTGGGCCATCGCTTCGACCAGCATCACTTCCGGCGTGGCCGCATCGTTCGCGGTCCAGAGGAACTTGCCCCGAATCGATTTCTCTCCGCGCTCGATGACCGACGACGCGGCCCGGAACGGGATCTGGTGGGGTAGTGAGTTGAGCCAGCTCATGGTGAGGTCGTGGGTCGTCGGTCGTAGGTCGTAGGTCGTCGGTCGTAGGTCGTAGGTCACGTGGGCCTCGAAGCCTTGAGGCCCCCGTGACCCACGACCCACGACCGACGACCCAATCAGGCTTGCGGCTGTTCCTGGCCCAGTTTGCTTTCGACGTAACTGGCGAGCGTGGTGATGGAGCGGAACGAGTCGCGGGCGCTCGTTTCGTTTTTCACTTTGATGCCGAATTCGCTCTCCAGCATCACCACGATCTCCAGCGCATCGATGGAGTCGAGACCGAGGCCGCCGCCGAACAGAGGCTCGTCGTCGGGGATATCGTCGGGGGTCATGTCTTCGAACTTCAGCCGCTCGATGAGCAGCTCTTTCAGCTTCCTCTTGAGGTTTGCGGTCATGGATCTCCCAATTTTCACACAGATGAGGCGGCCCGAGGCTGCGCTCCCATCGCTTCCGGCCGGGGTTCGGACCGGCGGAGCGGCGAGATTCTATCCACAGTTACTTGACGTTGTGCGAAATCCGTGACTATTCTCGCAATTGCTTCATGCACGAGCAATTTGTCTCTCTGGCGCAGGAATGCCCTGACGTCCCGGCGCTGATCGACGGTGCGTCCGGGCAAGTGACGACGCGTGCGGCCCTGCTGACCCGGTCCCGCCTGATCGGGGCACGGCTCACCGCGGCCGATCTTTGCGCCGGCGACCTCGTGGCCGTACAGCTCCCCAACTCGGTCGATTTCGTCGCCACGTGGCTGGCCGCGCTGGAGCTTCACCTCGTCTTCGTACCGATCGACCGTGACGCACCCGAGACCGAAGTCGGCGCGATCCTGTCGCACTTCGCCATCAAGGGTCTGGTCTATCGCCGCGATCGTTCGGACGTCACCATCACCACGCGCCCCGGCACGACGCGCCCGCCGATCTCCGCCGACGCGCGGCTGGTGAAGATGACATCCGGATCCACTGGCAAGCCGAAAGGGATCGTTGCCAGCGAGCGGAATCTCGCGGCCGACTGCCGCAACATCTGCCGCACGATGCTCATCGCGCCGTCCGACATCAATCTCGGGGCCATCCCCTTCTCGCACTCGTATGGCTTCTCGAATCTGGTGAGCCCGCTGGTGACTCAGGGAACGGCCATCGTGATCTCGAACGACTACCTTCCTCAGTCGATCATCGATCTCAGCAACGAGTATCGCTGCACGGTGGGGCCGCTCATTCCGATGGTCTTCGAGCATCTGGCCTCGCTGCAGCGCGGGCACGGCGAGTTCGATGCCGTGCGCACGTTCATCTCCGCCGGCGCGCCGCTCCCGCCAACGACCTCACGACGCTTTCGCGAGCGCTTCGGCATCGACATCCATTCGTTCTACGGCTGCAGCGAGTGCGGCGGCATCACGTACGACCGGGCCGGCGGCGCCGTGGAGCGCGGCAGCGTGGGTGAGGCCATGAACGGCGTCGAGCTGGAGCGCCGCGGCACGCGGCTCACGGTCAACAGCGAATCGGTGGCACAGGGCTATCTGATCGACGAGCGCACATTTCAGAGGATGGCCGCAGATCGCTTCGTGACCGACGACCTGGTCGAGATCCGCGACAACGGCGAAGTCGTGCTCACCGGACGGGCCGGCGATCTGATCAACACCGCCGGAAAGAAGGTCAACCCTCGCGAGGTGGAGCAGGTGATCATGCAGCTCAGCGGCGTCCGTCAGGTGAAGGTCTACGGAGAGCCCGCCGGAGCGCGCGGGGAGGTCGTCGCGGCTGCCGTCGTGGCCGATCCCGACCTCACTCGCGAACAGATCCGCGAGTTCTGCCGCGGCCGGCTCTCCCTTCACAAAGTGCCGCGAATCGTGAAGCTGATCGAATCGATTCCGCTCGACGAGCGCGGCAAGGTCAAGCGCGCGGCGCTGGCGCTGCTGTAATCAGGCCTCAGGCCTCGGGCTTTGGGCCTCGGTTGCAACGCGGGCGGTGGAGTCCGAGGCCCGAGGCCCGAGGCCTGAGGCCTTCCTGAACACCCGCTTCACCTGCACCCGCACGTTGTCGATCTCCGCCCAGAGCCACAGCTTCAGTCCGCGCGCGGCCATGTGGAACGGCGCGATGTTGAGGTTGTAGTACGCCTTCACCCGCCGCCCATCGTTCCGCGTGCCCGCCTCACCGACGGCGCGGCGGGCCAGGGCGATCGATTTGAATCGGCGGTTGTACAGCGCCATGAGGTGATAGCTGATGAACGCCGGCTTCGGCCCAAGCACGGGCATCCAGTCAAATCTCTTCAGAAACCGGTACGCGGGCGTGATGACGAAGATGTAGTACTGCGCCGTGTCGATGAGGAACGACGCGGAGAGCAGGTCCGACTCTCCCATGTAGTAGTACTTGTCCTTGTAGATGGCTTTGAAGAAACGATGATAGGAGCGAAGGAACGTCTCGTTGTGCTCGGCGATGCGCGGCCCGACATCCTTCCCCATGGCGTCCGTCTTGATGATGTCGAGCGTTCCCTCCACGGAGAAGGCGGCGTGATCGAGTCCCGGCGAATAGTACGGATCGAGAAACGCGGCGGCATCGCCCAGGAGGGCCCATCCCTTTCCCATGTACTGGCGGGTGACATAAGGGAGATGCGAGTAAAAGCGCAGATCGTCGAGTCGCGGCTCGGCGCCGTCGATCAACTCGGCCAGCGCCGGAATGGCCTTCAGAAAGGCCAGGAAGTCCCCTTCCCGGTTCTTGCTCTGATGGAGATCGACGAGACGCTTGTCGAAGACGATGCCGATGCTGGTCTCGCCATGGCCGAGCGGAATCACCCAGATCCAGTAGCCGAAGCCCATGTAGTGGTTGGTGCCCAGGCGGCGTGAGCTGATGTTGTTCGTGGCCAGCGGCCCGTTGCGGGCGGCCACATCGTCGATGTGCCGGACGTTTTTCCACCGGCACCAGATGGCCGCGGTGGGATGCTCGTCGTTGCGGTCGATGAGACCGAGCCGGCGGCCGAGAAAGCTCACGCGGCCCGTGGCATCGAGGAGCCAGCGGCAGGTGATCTCGCGGGTGCCTTCGGCGCATTCGACAGTGAGCGTGTTCGAGAACTCGCCCGTCTCCACGTCCCGCGCCTTCGCCGGACGCAGCAGTTCCGCGCCTTCCGCCACCGCGGTGGCCAGCAGATATTCGTCGAGCGTGTCGCGACGCAGTTGAAACGACGGAACGGAACTGCGCAGAAAGCCGCCGCTCTCGCTGGCGTTGGCGTGGCCGGTCACCTTCGAGTTCGAAAACCAGTAGCGCAGGCCCTCTTTGGGCAGATGCTCCGCCTCGAGGTGGTGCCACATCGCCAGACGGCGGGTGAGAAACATCGCCGACATCTCGGTCGTGGCCTCTCCGACTTTGGCATCGAATGCACCGGCCTTCTCCACGACCAGCACCCGCAACTGCGGCGCTTCACGCCTCAGAAGGATGGCCGCGGAGGCGCCGCTGAACGCACCGCCCAGGATGACCACGTCGAAGTGATCCATTGCCGTCGGATGCTAACAAATGACGTAGGATGCGCGCTCTTTATTATGGCTGGAACCATCCATCACCTTTTCGCCGTCTGGATGCAGTTCGTCCTCGACTGGGGCTACCTCGGCGTCTTCGTCATGATGGCGTTCGAGAGCACGGCCCTCCCCATTCCTGCCGAGATCGTCATCCCTCCCGCCGCGTACTGGGCAGCGCAGGGGAGGATGAGTTTCACCGGGATGGTCGTGGCCGCGACGGCAGGCTCGTGGGCAGGATCGGCGTTCAGCTACTGGCTGGGCTGGAAGCTGGGGCGCCCCATCTTCGAGAAATACGGCAAGTACATGCACCTCTCGCATGAGCGGCTCGTCAAAGCCGACGACTGGTTCGAGGCTTACGGCGCGGGCGGGGTGTTCGTGGCCAGACTGCTTCCCGGCGTTCGCCACGTGATCTCCATCCCCGCCGGCCTGTTTCACATGAACTTCAGGAAGTTTTCGATCGTGACGATCGCCGGCGCCGGGCTCTACAACGGTGCTCTGGCCTGGTTCGGGGCGAAAGTTCTCGGCGATCAGCCTCAACTCCTGCACGACCCGTCCGCCTTGCGCGATGCCTTCGCGTCGAAGTCGCTTTACTTCATCGGGTTCGCGGTGGTGGTCGGTCTGTTGTACTGGCTGACGACCTGGATGCAGCGGCGTGCTTCGGCACGTAACGCTTAGCCTGTTACCATAGCTGACGACTTCCCTCGAGGGTTCCGATGTCAGCTAGATCCGCGATGTCGCGGAAGTGGATTGCCGGCGGGTTGCACGCGGCCCGGGCGGCAGCTTTGCTGACCATTGCCACAGGGGTAAACGGAACGCTCTCCGCAGTTTGGCCGCATTACGAGCCGATGTATGCGTATCTCGTCGCCATTGTCCTCGTCGCCTTTCTGAGCAGCGCGATCCTCGGCGTGACCGCAGCGGTCGCGGCGGTGATCCTCTACGACTGGATGTTCTCTCCGGTGCGGGTGGTCCCGTCGATGAGCATCGCCGTGCCTATCGGTGTGGCACTGCTGGTCGTGCTGGCGACGCGGGCGGCTCTGCCGCTGATGCGACGGGTCGCGCTTGCGGTTCCCGCGGCCGAGCCCCCGCTCCTGCCGTCTGTGGACGTTGCCGGGGAGAGCGGCGGCCCGGCGCGGCGCGTCGACATCGTCGATGACGGGCGCATGGCCGCCCTCACCCAGCAACTCGCCACAGCGCGCTCGCGATACGAGGACGAATCGAGACTGCGCGCGGCCACGGAAAGCTCCGCCCGCGAGCGCGAGGGACAACTGGAGCGGGAACTGGAGACATTGCGCGCGCGGATCGAGGAGCAGGGCACCCGCTCGCTGGCGAGCCGTCGCGAGTACGACGAGATGCGCGAACGGCTGGCGCAGAGCGAAACGCGCGCTGCCGCGCTGCAGCAGGGTCTGGACGCGGCCCAGCGCCGCGCTGACGAAGAGCAGGCCCGGGCCGGCCGTGAAATGGCGCTCCGCGAACAGCTCGAAGTGGCCGGACACGAGTCTCTCCAGAACACGGTCTCCACACTGGCCACGAAATATGAGGCGGCGCTTCTCGAATCGAAACAGCGGCTCGAGGTGGCTGCGAAACGCCTGGAGTCCGTACAGAAGGAGCTGAAGGACGAACGTGCCCGGTCGGAACGCGAAGCGATCAACCGCGTGCAGTCCGCGAACGCCGATCACGAGAAGCTGCAGAAGAACTACGCCGAACTGGCGGCCAAGCACGAAGCGGTCACCTCCGACGCAATGAAGCGAATGGAGGCGGCGGCCACGAAGATCAACGTGCTGCAGCGCGAGCTCGATCGTACGCTGGCATCGCTCAGCGAAGAGCACGCCCGTGCCGACCGCGAGGCCCGGTTGCGCGCGCAACTGGAGGCGGCGGCGCGGGAGACGCTGCACCGAACGGCTGACGTCTCCGCCGGCCACCAGCGCGATGCATCCGAAGCGCGTCAGGCCGCGGAAGTAGCGGAGGAGCGCGCTCTGGCGGCAGAGCAAAGGACCCGGATCACCGAGCAGCACGCTCTGGCCGCACAGGACCAATTGCGCACCGCCGGCGAGCGGGTCACCGCGGCGGAGCAGCGGGCCCTCGCGCTCGAACAGCAGTTCGAGCAGGCACGCTTCCAGTTGTCGGAGCTTCGCACGAGCCACGAGATGCATCAAGGCGCCGCGATCTCCGCTGAAGATCGCCTGCTGGCGCTGCAGGGGGAGCTCGATCGGTTGCGAGGAGAGGCGGCAGAGCGCGTTCGATCGGCCGAAATGGAACGCGCTTCGCTCATGGAAGAGCTCGAACAATCGCGTGGCACCACGGACGAACGGTTCGGCGCAGTCGAAGCCGAACGGGCGGCGCTGCACAAAGAGCTCGACCGCACGCGGAGCGAGCTCGCCCAGCTGCAGCTAGGTGACGACCTCGACGCCGCAGCGCACGCCAGGCTCGCGGCCGACGCTGCCGAGGCACGGCAGGAATCGGACTCCCTGCGCGACCAGCTCGCTGCAGAACGTGCGCAGCGCGAAGCCAGCACGAAAGAGTCTGACGAGAGGCTCCGGAAGATCGTCGACGGCATCAACACCGATTACGAATCCGCCATCGGCGAGGCCCTGATCGAGAAAGAAGCGGCCCGGGCGGAGCTCCGTGCGCTGACCAAGAAATTACAGCAGACCCAGGCCCTCGGCGAAGCCGAGCGCGCGGAGCTCAACCGCGCATTCGACGAGAAACTGCAGCGGCTCATCGCCGGCATCACCGCCGACTACGAGAACAGCATCGGCGACTCCCTCATCGAGAAGGAAGCTGCCAAAGCCGAGTCGCGAGGGTTGACCAAAAAAATCGCCGAGCTGCAATCGAAGCTGGAGGAGGGGAAACAGGCTCACCAGCGCCTCGATGCCGAATGGGGTGAAAAGCTCCAGAAGACCGTCACCCATCTGGCCGAGGATCACGAAGCCGATATCGGCGAGGCCATGGTGGAGAAGCAGGCCGCTCGTGCTGAAGTGCGCACCCTCTCCGCCAGGGTGGCCTCGCTGCAGCAACGTCTCGAGGAAGAGCGGGAGCGATTCCGCCAGGCCGCGGAACGATGGCAGCAGGAACGCTCCATGCCCTCGCGCAGGATGCCGGCGACGGTCGAAAAGGAACTCCCCTTTCCATCCACTCGCACGCCGCTCGTCCTCGTCGTTCACAGCGATCCGCGCACAAGGGCGAGCTCCCGGCAATCGCTGGAAGAGTCCGGCTACAGGGTTCTCACCGCCGCCGACGGACTGGAAGGATTGCGAACCGCCACGCTGGAGCGGCCTGACGTCGTCGTCGCCGAAGCGGTCATGCCGAAGATGAACGCCCGCGAGCTCGTGCAGCTGCTCAAATCGCGTCCTGAGACCGCCGCCGTCAAAGTGATCCTGACCAGCGCCTCCGCCGATACCGAGAAGGGCAGCGACTTCCGCGCCGACGAGATCCTCCGTGATCCCAGCGACATCAACGATCTTCGCGCCGCACTCGCCAGCGTGCTGTCGCGAAGAGGCGTGGCGTCGTAGAGGCCGGGTGCTGGGTGCTCGGTGCTCGGTGCTGGGTTTCCCCCCACCCTCAGGTCAACCGAGGCCCGAGGCCCGAGGCCTAACCTACTTCTTCAGCATGGCCTCGCCGAGCTCACGCGAACGGCGCGTCGCCGCTTCCACCGCGTTCATCAGCGTCGTGCGCACGCCCCCGTGCTCGAGCGTGTGCAGGCCGGTGATGGCCGTGCCGCCCGGCGAGGTCACCATGTCCTTGAGCATGCCGGGATGCCCGTTCGTCTCCAGCAAAAGCTTTGCGGAGCCGAGGACGGTCTGTGCCGCAAGCAGTTGCGAGGTACGGCGTGAGAGCCCGACCTTCACTCCCGCGTCGCTCAATGCCTCGAGGATGAGGAACACATACGCCGGACCCGATCCTGAAAGACCGGTCACAGCATCCATCAACGACTCATCGAGGACCACGGTCAGGCCGATGGCGTCGAAGATCCTCTTGGCGTCCTCGAGATCGGACTCCCGCGCGAATTCCCCGCGCGCAATCGCCGTCGCCGCCGCGTCGACCAGTGCCGGCGTGTTGGGCATGGCCCGCACCACGCGCGTTCCGGCCGCCAGCCGGCTCTGGATCGCCGCCACGGGAACACCGGCAGCGATGGAGATGACGAGCGCGTCGGGGCTGATCGTCGAGCCGACCTCGTCGAGCACGCGGGCCATGATTTGCGGCTTCACCGAAAGGACGACGATCTCCGACGCGGCCGGCACCTTGTTGTCCGTCGTGGCGTAGATGCCGTACTGGTCGCGCAACTCGCGCATCCGTTCTTCGCGCGGTCCCGACGCCGCGATCTGTGCGATCGCAAAGTCTCCCCCACGCAGCAACCCCCGAATCATCGCCTCGGCCATGTTGCCGGCGCCGATGAATCCTATGGTCTTGTCGTTCGACATGGTCTGGTCCTCGCGCCTCGGGTCTCGATTGTCATCTCTTCAGCTTAGCGATTGCGTCGACCAGTGTCTCGGCGACGGCCCGGTTGCCTTCGGCGGAGTAGTGCCCAGGGGCGACTGCTTCGACCCCCTTGCTCCGGGCGAGATCCAGAAGACGAGGCGATGGATCGACGACCGTGAAGTCTTTGCGGAACAGATCGACGTACACCTCCCACGGATCCTTCCCGCCGTGCAGCGCCGCGGCAAGATTGTCCTTCAGTGGAAGGTACACGAGGAGAAACGGTTTGCCGGTCACGTTGACGTCGTTCCTGAAGCGGTCGAGGATGGCCTGCGTCAACTGCATGCCTTCCCCTCCCGGTCGCATGATGTCCGTCGACTCGTCCTTGTGCTGCGCGTCCGCGAGCACCGCAAGCAGCCTGCTCCGGCGCCACCAGTAGCGCTCGTAGCGGTCGGTGTAGAAGTGATCGAGCTTGCGCAGCGGCGAGCTGTCGAAGTGCGCCAGCGCGTCGGGCACCTTCTCCGGCGGAATGGTCGGCTCGTTCGCGATGAGCAGCGACGGCCCTTCGAAATGGAAGCGCGGCTTGGAGAACGGGATCTTCGACTGCGGGTAGGCGATGAGGCGGAACACCATCAGGTGCCTGGCGACATTCTCGAACTGCAGGCCTTCGACGATGACATCGGTATCGAACCGCGAGCCCTGGCGCGAATAGCGCAGGTAGGCCTGGTCGATGCCGAATCCCCCCACGCCGAAGTTCAGCGCCTGAGCGGGGACGCCGCGCTGCCGCAACGCCGTCTCGAGCTGCGGCGCGAGGCTCCCGGCCAAATCGACGTCGTGACCGTGAATGAACGAGTCTCCGAACAGCGACACGCGCAGCACGCCGGCCGGAATCTCCTTCGTGTACTCGTGATCGGAGCGCAGCCCGGCGCTGTTCGCGCAGTACTTGCGGTCTCTCGTGCACGAACCGGGACGATCCGTCCATCCCAGGGTGGCGTCATATGCCATGTAGCCGGTGGGATCGTGGAGATACTCATCGATGAGCGCACGTGCGTTTTTCACAGGCAGCGCGAAAGGCGGCACGGGCTTGTCGCGGAAGTAGAACGTGCCATCGGCGTCGTAGCGGCCGAGGACACGTACGAAGATCTCGCCGCAGGCGAACGTCAGGACGAGCGACAGCGCGAGAAAGACCAAGAAGAATAGTAAGGAGCGGGCCCGCATCAGAAGAGAGAGTAGATGAACGGCGCCAGTGCCGATCCGGCCGTCAGCGTGATGATCCCGGACAGCAACAGCAGGATGAGGATGATCGGCAGCATCCACAGCTTCTTTCGCTCGCGGATGTAGGCGTAGAACTCTTTGATCAGCTCGGTCATCAGAACTGCTTCTCGAAATGGCGCTCACCGTACGAGCTTGCCGATGGTTCTGTCCAGTAGGAATCGCGGCGGGCCATGTCCAGCGGATCGCGCTTGAAGAGCCGCATCAACAAGCCCAGCGGCGTGACCACCAGATAGAAGATCACGACCAGCAGGATGCGTGTGTTGATCCAGCCGAGCCCCTCGGCGAGACGCATCCACCCGCGATACAGCGGCGACATGACCGAAGGCATGACCACGCACGCCAGCGCGAAGAGCGCCCCGGCGGCGATGAGCAGATCGACCGTGACGGTCTCTCCCATGCGGTGGCCCTTTACAGCGCCAATGAGTACGAGGGCCAGCGCGATCGTCACGCCAAAGCTCAGCAGCTGGTTGCGCGTGGGGTCAGTCGAGCTCGAATTCACGCTTCTCCCCGCTGGCGCGGCGCGGCTGCTCTTCCTTCAGCAGCAGGGCGTTGTCGAGCACCAGTACGTCGATATCCGTATTCATGAAGCAGCGGTAGGCATCGTCGGGCGTGCAGACGATCGGCTCCCCGCGCACGTTGAACGATGTGTTCACGACGACGGGACAACCCGTCAGCCGATGAAATTCCGAGAGCAACCCATGAAAACGCGGGTTCGTCTCGGCATGTACGGTCTGCACTCGCGCCGAGTAATCGACGTGGGTCACGGCAGGAATCGTAGAGCGTCTGACGTTCAGCTTGTCGATGCCGAACAGTCTCTGCTGCTCCTCGGTCATGGCGATCCGGTGCTCCTTCTTCACGTCCGCGACCAGCAGCATGTACGGACTGGGACGGTCGAGATCGAACCACTCGCCCACGTGCTCGGCCAGCACCGCCGGCGCGAACGGCCGGAACGACTCGCGGAACTTGATCTTGAGATTCATCCGCTTCTGCATCTCCGGATCGCGCGCGTCGCCGATGATCGACCGCGCTCCCAGCGCCCTCGGCCCGAACTCCATCCGCCCGCTGAACCACCCCACGATCTTTCCGTCCGCGATGAACCGCGCCACACGCGGCAGCAGCTCGGCGTCCTCGACCACCGAAAAAGGCGCCGACTGCGCCCGCAGGTACGACTCGATCTCCGAACGCGAAAATGAAGGCCCCAGATATGACCCCTGCTGTGAATCCATCCGTGGCCCGAGGCCCGAGGCCCGAGGCCTCCCCAGATATTGGTACCAGACCGCCAGCGCTGCTCCCAGCGCTCCGCCGGCATCACCGGCCGCGGGCTGGATCCAGATGTCATCGAAGCAGCCGTCGCGGAGGATCTTTCCGTTGCCGACGCAGTTGAGCGCCACACCGCCGGCCAGGCAGAGATTGCGCCGCCCCGTTTCGCGCGCCGTGTTGCGAGCGATTTTCAGCATCACCTCTTCGCAGACGTCCTGAATGCTCGCGGCCAGATCGAGATCGCGTTGCGTGAGCAGCGTCTCCGGCTGCCGCGGAGGTCCGCCGAACAGACGATGGAAACGCTCGTTCGTCATCGTCAGGCCCTGGGCGTAATTGAAATAGTCGAGACTCATGCGAAACGAGCCGTCGTCGCGAATCTCGATCAGATGCTTGCGGATGGCGTCCGCGTAGACCGGCCGCCCGTAAGGGGCGAGCCCCATCACCTTGTACTCGCCTGAATTCACTTTGAAGCCGGTGTAGTACGTGAACGCCGAATAGAGGAGGCCCAGCGAATGGGGGAAGCGGATCTCCTTCTTCAGCTCCAGGCGATTGCCGCTGCCGGTCCAGACGCTGGTGGTGGCCCATTCGCCCACACCGTCGAAGCAGATGATCGCCGCCTCGTCGAATGGAGATGGATAGAACGCGCTGGCCGCGTGCGACTCGTGATGTTGTGCGAAGAGGATCTTCCCTTCGTAACCGGTGAGCCTGCGGATGTCGCGCGGCATGTGCAATTTCTCTTTGAGCCACAGCGGCATGGCCTTGATGAACGAACGGATGCCGCTCGGCGCGAAGGAGGCGTAGGTCGACAGCAGCCTCTCGAACTTCAGCAGCGGCTTGTCGTAGAAGACGAGATGGTCGACCTCGTTGACCGACCGCAGCCCCGCTGCTTTGAGCACATACGCCAGCGACTGCGAGGGAAAGCGATGATCGCCCTTCCTGCGCGTGAACCGCTCTTCCTGCGCGGCAGCGACGATCTCGCCGTCGCGAACGAGCGCGGCCGCGCTGTCGTGGTAGTAGGCGGAGATGCCCAGGATATTCATGCGGCTCGCCGGTTACGCGGCCGCGCCATGGCACTTCTTGTACTTCTTGCCGCTACCGCACGGACAGGGATCGTTGCGTCCGACCTTCTCCGAGGTCCGCTTCACCGTCTGCGGCGCCGATTTGCCGCCGCCGGAGAGGAACATCGGCTGCTGTTTGGGCGGCTGGAGAAGCGGTGAGCGCTGCGGGGCGCGCTGGCGCTGCTGCGACTCGCCCTCGCGTTCCACGACCACGTCGATCTTCCACAGATACTTGACGACGCGATCCTGGACGCGCTCCATCATCTCCTGGAAGAGATCGAACGACTCCTTCTTGTACTCGATGAGCGGGTCGCGCTGGCCGTAGCCGCGCAGTCCGATGCCTTCCTTGAGGTGGTCGATCATCAGCAGGTGGTCCTTCCACAGCTGATCGATGACCTGGAGGAGCAGGTACTTCTCGTGGACGCGCATCACGTCAGCGCCGACGGCCGCTTCCTTCTCTTCGTAGCGCTTGTTGACCGCCTCGACGATCCGCTCCTTGACCTCGTCGCGGCGCATGGTATCGAGGTCCGCGCCCGCCGTCTTCAGATCGACGCCGAAGAAGTCGAAGAGCTCCGCGTTCATCTCCGTCTCGTTCGGATGCTCGCGCATGTCCTCGGGCAGGTGTGTGTCGACGAGAAACCCAACGATCTCGTCGGCTGCGTTGATGATGTACTCCTTCCCTTCCCGTCCTTCGAGAATGGAGCGGCGCAGCGTGTAGATCGACTCACGCTGCTTGTTCATCACGTCGTCGTACTCGAGCAGATGTTTGCGGGCCTCGAAGTTCCTTCCCTCCACCTGCTCCTGGGCGCGCTTGATGGCCTTGCTGACCATGCCGTGCTCGATGGGGACGCCTTCTTCCATGCCCAGGCGCTGCATCAGGCCGGCGATGCGGTCGGAACCAAAGATGCGCATCAAGTCGTCTTCGAGCGACAGGTAGAAGCGCGATGAGCCGGGATCGCCCTGGCGTCCCGATCGTCCGCGGAGCTGATTGTCGATGCGGCGCGACTCGTGACGTTCGGTACCGAGGATGTGCAGGCCGCCCACGCGGAGGACCTCGTCGTGATCCTTCTGCCATTGCTCTCGAAGCTCGCGCTCGATGAACTGCTTCTCGGCCGGATCGGTGACTTCCTTCGTCTTCTGTGCGGCGGCGAACTCCCAGTTGCCACCGAGCAGGATGTCCGTGCCGCGGCCGGCCATGTTCGTGGCGATCGTGACCGCGCCCTTGCGTCCGGCCTGGGCCACGATCTCGGCCTCGCGCTCGTGGTACTTGGCGTTGAGCACCACGTGCGGCACGCCCTGCCGTTTCAGCATCGAGGAGAGCTGCTCGGACTTCTCGATCGAGATCGTGCCCACCAGCGCGGGCTGTCCCTTCTTCTCGAGCTCCTTGATCTCGCCGACGATGGCCTCGAACTTCTCGCGCTCGGTCCGATAGACGAGATCGGCGTTGTCGTCGCGGATCATGGGCATGTTCGTCGGGATGACCACGACCTCGAGCTTGTAGATGGAGTCGAACTCGGAGGCCTCGGTATCCGCCGTGCCCGTCATGCCGGCCAGCTTCTCGTACATGCGGAAGAGGTTCTGGAACGTGATCGTGGCCAGAGTCTGGTTCTCGGCCTCGATGCGCACGCCTTCCTTCGCTTCCACGGCCTGATGCAGACCGTCACTCCAGCGGCGGCCGGGCATGAGACGCCCGGTGAACTCGTCGACGATGAGAACCTCGCCGTCGTTGACGACGTACTCGACATCCTTCTTGTACAGCGCGTGCGCGCGCACTGCCTGATTGATGCCGTGCAGCGTCTCCATGTTCGCGGGGTCGTACAGGTTCTCGAGGCCGAGGAGTTTCTCCGCGTGCGAGACACCTTCCTCGGTGAGCACGGCGGTGTGCTGCTTCTCGTCGATCTGATAGTCGACTTCCTTCTTCAGGCGCGGAACGATCTTGTCGACGCGGTAGTACTTCTCGACCGATTCCTCGGACGGTCCGCTGATGATCAGCGGCGTGCGGGCTTCGTCGATGAGGATGGAGTCGACCTCGTCGACGATGGCGTAAACGGGATCACGCTGCACCATGGCCTCGAGGTCGAACTTCATGTTGTCGCGCAGGTAGTCGAATCCGAACTCGTTGTTCGTGCCGTACGTGACGTCGCAGCGATAAGCCTCTTGCCGCTCCTTGTCGCCGTGCGGGTTCTGGATCACGCCGACGGTGAGGCCGAGGAACTTGTAGAGGCGTCCCATCCACTCGGAGTCGCGGCGGGCCAGGTAGTCATTGACCGTGACGAGGTGAACGCCGCGGCCTGTGAGAGCGTTGAGATAGACCGGAAGCGTGGCCACGAGAGTCTTGCCCTCGCCCGTTTTCATCTCCGCGATCTTTCCGTTGTGCAGAACGATGCCGCCGATGAGCTGCACATCGAAGTGACGCATGTTCAGCACGCGCTTGCCGCCCTCGCGGCACACGGCGAACGCCTCGGGCAGGAGCTCGGTGAGCGCCGCCTGAAGATCGGCCTGGGCGGCCTTGACCGAGGCTTCGTCGCGCGGGACCTCTTTCTTCACCGACTCGAGATGCTCCACGGGCGGACGGAGGCGCTCGCGGAACTCGGCCGATTTCGCGCGGAGACCGTCGTCGGTGAGCTTGCTGATGGCGGGCTCGAGGGCGTTGATCTGCTCGACCATCGGTCGCATGCGCTTCACATCGCGCTCGTGCTTCGAGCCAAAAACCGTCGTCAGAACTTTTTCAATCATGGTGTTTCTCCAGCAATCATCGGACGAGAGAGGGATCTCTCAGGCGATTGCTGGGGCTCGCGGCCGGCGGGCGGCGCCCGTCCTCGGTCCTCGGTCTTCGGTCCTCGGCTGATCAAATCCGAGCATCGAGCACCGCGCCACGACCGCCTTCCGGGCCACACGAACGACACGCCGCTCGACGCGGGTATCTCGTTGTGTCGCCTGGAGCACCGGCCGCAGCAGGGGGGCTTCACCGGCGCCGGAGATCGCACCAAGCGCGATCGCAAGGACCAGATACAAGTTCATCGGCACCGCTAAGGTATCAGCAAACCAAAGAATTCCGCGGGTTCCCGCGGGCGTTCCCGCGGGGGTCAGGTCTGTAGTTGGCAGTTTTTTCTACAGACTGTAGCGCCACTTAGGGTGGGACCAGGCATCCTGCTCTTGAGGCTCTACTTTGGCCTTTGTATCTATGACTCGCGCAGAGGCAGGCAACCCACATTAGGTAGAAAAAACTGCCAACTACAGACCTGACCCCATTCAGCGGGCGGAGTGCAAATTCCGTTAGCATCGCGTCCGTGACCGACGTCGAATCACTCCGGGCGCAGCTTCGCGATCGAGGATATCTGAGTCACGGCATCGAACGCTGGTTCGCGCTCGATCCGTGGAGCTCGCGCACGTTCTGGGCGGAACTGGCGACGGTCGCGGCCAAGGCGGCCACCCTCATCGCCTTGTTCGGCTCGCTGCCGTGCGTGGCGGTGATGCTCAACCGCAACCGGCCGCTGGCCGGCATCGAGACGCTGGAGCTCTTCGCCATCTACGCCGCGACCTGGCTGACCATCGGATTCGCGGTCGTTCTGGCAGTGGCTCTGCTGCTGAAGATCCGGCCGGAGCTGACGATCGACACCTCGCGCGGCCTGCTGGCGATTTCCATCGCCACGAGTGCGGCGCTGCTCGTGCCGCTGGGTTGGTGGTGGTACGAGTTCGACGGAACGGCATCGGCGGTCGAGCTCGCCGCCGGCGGTGCGCTGGCCACGATCTTTTTCCTCGTCTCCACGATCGTCGTCTCGGCCGCTTTGCTGTCGTTCTCGATTTACGAGCTGCAGCGAATCCCTTCCATTCATCAGAAGCCGCGCGGAGTCCCGCTGGCGATGGCGGCGGCGATGCTCGTGGCCGTGCTGCTGGTCCCCGCGTACGCGACGCCGGAGCGGCGCGAACAGCCGCCGCCGCTAGTGGTGACTTCGCCGTCGCAACATCACATCGCGCTCGTCGGAGTGGACGGGCTGTCCGATGACATCCTGCGATCGCGTCCCGACCTGGCGCGCGAGTTCGCGCTCATCGATCCCGTGAAAAGGATGGACGGCGCGTCGACGACCGAACGCTGGGCGTCCGTGGGAACAGGAGTTCCGGCGACGCTGCACGGTGTGCGCGCCGTCGAGGGCGTGCGGCTGGCCGGCGGTGCGCACGTGCTCCAGAGCGTGTCGCGCGCTGACTTCGTTCTGCGATCGGTGGGAGAGCGCCAGCCGCTGCCGCCGACGATCCGGCGCCGCGACTACGTGTGGGAGATCTTCGCCGGACGCGGCGTGCCCTCGCTGGCCGTCGACTGGTGGACGACGTCCGACGCGCGGTTCGCAGCGCTCACCTCCATCGGACAGCAGACGATCTTCGCCGCGGCGAAGAACAACGCCCTGGCGATCGATGCGGGGGCGGAGCAGCGATTCCTCCACGAGCTCGACTCCTCCCAGCCACGGTTCGCCACGGTCTACCTGCCCGCACTCGACGTGATTCTCAATCGCGTGGCCGCCGATCCTTCATCGCGACTGTCCGCATCGATCAGAGCGCTCGACGCCACGCTCGCACTGGTGCGATCGCTCCGCCAGCGTGGATACGATGTGCTGCTGGTGGGCCTGCCAGGCGAGTCACAAAGCGGACGCGCCGTCTTTGCCTCCACGATGAGCATGAAAGCGACCGCGTCCGCATTCGACATCGCCCCAACGCTGTGCGCCCTGATGGGCTTTCCCGCCTCCGCGGAGATGCCCGGAACGTCGCTCACCGGAGAGGCCGGACCCCGAATTGCTTCCTACGGCAGCCGCGTGAGCAGCGAAGCGCCCGCGACACTGAATCAGGAGTATTACGACACGCTGAGAAGTCTGGGATACATACGTTAGGAGCTCGAATGAAATCACTGGCAGTCCACATGACAGCACTTCTGTTCGCGACGACTCTGCTGGCCCAACATCCGATCACGTTCGACGACATGGCGGCCATGCGCCGCATCGGCGCGCCGCAGGTCTCGCCCGACGGCAAATGGATCGCCTATGACGCGAGCACGATCGACCTTCCCGCCAACTACCGGCACAGCGCCATCTACCTCGTCCCGTCCAGTGGCGGACTGTCGCGCCGGATCACCGACGGCGTGAAACAGGACGAAGGCCCGGCCTGGTCGCCCGACGGAAAGACGATCGCCTATGTCTCCAATCGTGACGGCGGCGCGAAGCAGGTCTGGCTCTACGACGTGGCCACGGCCGCTTCGCGCAAGCTGACCGACCTCTCCGGCGGCGCGGCCAGCCTGAAGTGGCTGCCCGACAGCTCCGGCGTCGTGTTCGTCTCCGATGTCTACCCCGAGTGCGGCGTCGACGTGCAATGCACACGGGACAAGACCGCCACCGCCGCAAATCAGCCATCAAAAGCACATGTGATTACCAATCTGCTTTATCGTCACTGGACGACCTGGCAGGAGCCGACCCGGTCGCACATCGTCTACTACCCGATCAGCGGAGGCGGCGCGCGCGACCTCACGCCGGGCACGTTCGACGCGCCACCGTTCTCGCTCGGCGGCGGCGACGAGTTCGACGTCTCGCCCGACGGCCGGGAGCTCGTTTACGCGCGCGACACCGATCCCCATCCAGAGGTCTCGACCAACTCCGATGTCTTCATCGTGCCGCTGGCCGGAGGCGAAGCGCGCCGCATCACCACGCGCACCGGTGCCGACACGTCTCCGAAGTACTCGCCGGACGGCAAGTGGATCGCCTATCGATCGCAGTCTCGCGCCGGCTACGAATCGGATCTCTTCGAGCTCTGGATCTACAACCGCGCCACCGGGGCCCGGACGCGGCTGGCCGGGAACTTTCCGAACTGGATCGAGGCCTACACGTGGGCTCCCGACAGCCGGACGATCTACTTCACCACCTCGGAGAACGCCCGCGAGCCGATCTACGAAACAACCATCGACGGCGCGTACAAGAAGATCTATGACAGCGGATCGACCAACGCGCCCGCGGTCAGCGGCGATGGACGCACGATCTACTTCGTCTGCTCCACGTTGCAGCGGCCGAACGACATCATGTCGATGACGCGCGACGGCAAGACCACGCAGGTCACACACGACAACGACGCACTCCTGGCGCAGCTGCAGATGGGTGCGGTCACGAGCACGACCTGGCCCGGCGCGGACAACACTTCCATCCAGGGCTACATCGTCACGCCGCCGGGATTCGACTCGGCGAAGAAGTATCCGGCCATCGTGCTCATTCACGGCGGACCGCAGGGCGCGTGGAGCGACGGCTGGTCCTATCGATGGAATCCGCAGCTCTACGTGGCCCGCGGCTACGTGGTGCTCATGCCGAACCCGCGCGGCTCGACCGGCTGGGGTCAGCAGTTCGTCGAGCAGATCTCCGGCGACTGGGGCGGCCGCCCGTACATCGACATCATGAACGGCGTCGACCGCTTCGCCGCGTTGCCCTACGTCGACGGCACGCACATGGGTGCGGCCGGTGCCTCGTACGGCGGCTACATGATCGACTGGATCCTCGGACACACGGACCGGTTCAAGGCGCTCGTTTCGCACGACGGCGTGTACAACCTGACGGCTGAATACGGCACGACCGAAGAGCTGTGGTTCCCGGAATTCGAGTTCAAGGGGAATCCGTGGGACAACCCGGAGCTCTATGACAAGTGGTCCCCGCACATGTACGCGAAGAACTTCAAGACGCCCACGCTGGTCGTGCAGGGCGAGCTCGATTTCCGCGTGCCCATGGAGCAGGGGCTCTCGCTGTTCACCACGCTGCAGCGCAAAGGCATCCCGTCGAAGCTGATCGAGTTTCCCGACGAGGGCCACTGGGTGCTCAAGCCGCAGAACTCGCGGCTCTGGTACGCGAACGTGCTGGGGTGGTTCGATCAGTGGCTGCGTTGAGAGCCGGGGTCCGGCTGGAGGGCCATTGGATCTAGAGGACGATCGTGACGGTCGTCCCGCGGCCCGGCTCGCTCTCGAGGCGTACGGTTCCGCCGTGCGCTTCGACGATCTGCCGGACGATGGGCAGACCGAGTCCGGCCGAGTTGCGCCTCGTCGTGAACAGCGGATCGAATGCGCGGCCGAGCACCTCGGCGGCCATGCCTTCGCCGTTGTCGGCGACCTGCAGCGCCATCCCCGCTCCAGTATCGCGTGCGATCACCGTCACGGCACCGCCGTTCGGCATCGCCTCGACGGCATTGGCGACGAGATTGGCCACCACGCGCGTGAGCTGCTCACGATCGCCGGACAAGGAGAGCTGGCCGGGGCTCTCGAACGTGAGCTCGACGGGACTGGTGGCGAACGGCTGGATGTCGCGGCGCATGGTCTCGAACCAGGCGCCGACGTCGAGCGCCTGGGCATTGACGGGAACAGGCCGGGCCAGGCGGGAGATCTCGTTCATCACCACCTTGGCGCGGCGCAGAGCCGTCTCGATCTGCGTGGCCGATCCGAGGACGCGCTCGTTGTCCTTGGCTGAGCGCTTGATGACTTCGACGTGCGGCTGGATCCCCATCAGCACGTTGTTGAACCGGTGGATCAGCGCGCCGGTGAGCGCTTCCAGACGTGCGGCCCGGTCTTCCGCGCTAGCGACCAACGGTCGAGGAGACAGGCGCGGCGCCGCCGGTTCCGGTTCCTCCGGGCTCGCCAAGCGCCGGACGCGAAACGGTCGGGGTGATGCCGACTGCTTCGGCGTACTTCAGATACGTATCGATCGAGGCGATGACGATGCGAGCCTCGACGGTGATCAGGTCGATGCCAACGAGCGAGATCCTGACCCAGGCGTCGATGACGATGCCCTTATCGAGAATCCGGTCGAGTACGTCAATGAGTGAGGTGCCGCCTGGTGCGCGTTCCACTGCCATCAGCTATCTCCCTTTCCGCTGGCCCGCCGGCTTTGCGGTTGCGCCGCGGGAGTTGAGTTGGTTTTCGAGTTGCTGGATGCGCGCTTTGAGCGCGTCGTAGTCACCGGCGCTCGGCAGCGCCTTCTGCGCGTCCGCGGAGTAGAAGCGATCGGAGCGCCACCAGTTGATGCCGATGGCTTCCGCTTTGTCGACCGAGCAGATCACCAGCCGGAGCTGGATCGTCAGCAGCTCCACGTTCGCGAGCGAGACCTTGACGTCGCCCGCGATCACGAGCCCCTTGTCGAGAATCTTGTCGAGGATGTCGACGAGCCCCTGCGGCTGCCGCATCATTCCCCGTTCTCCGTCGGCCAATCGCTCCCCCTCGTGAATGCGCGTGAAGCGGGCGGAAACATAACATAGTCGCCTAATCGAGCGTCTTCACCGGACCCAGCGATAGATTCAGATCGTCATTCTCGAGCCCGAACACCTTCTTCATCTCCACCATCTTCTCCTCGAGCTTCATGAGCGCGTCGCCGAGGCGCTCGATTTCCTCCTCGGTGAGGTTGCCGGCGTCCATGCGCCGCAGAGCCTGCTTCTCCAGAAGGCGGCGGACGAGCTCGATGATCGACAGCACCAGTTTGGCCAGCCCGTTCTCCACCGACTCGGAATCGGCGGAAATGCGCTCAGGAATCGTCGACTCGGTGAAGGCGAGCTGTTCGCGCAGGGCGTCTTCGTCATTTGAGATCAACATCGGCGAACACCTCCAACGGCCAGGGCGCGGAAAGAAGAAACGGGACGTCGGGACAAGCGCGCTTGAGCGCCTCTCCCGCCGGACCGACCGACGGCAGCGTACGTCGCTCGATCAGCCCCGCCAGCTCGACCGAGGCCGCGTCGCGCGCCGTCCATCGATAGGCAACGCATAAAGCACCGATGTGCTTCTCGACCTGGCGCCGGAACTCGTCGCTGACGACGGCGGCGTTCTTCGCCACCTGCAGCGCCCGCAGGTAGTCCGCGCCCGAGGCGAACGCGTGACGGTCCGGCCTGGGGTGAGCGTCGCCGACCGCGATCTTCAGGGTCAGTTCCACACGCGTGCGGTTCTCTTCGAGGATGCGCCGCCACTGGGGAGCGGCCGCGCCGATCTTCGATTCCGCTTCGGACGCGGCCCGGAACGTGAAGCCGTAGCGGATGGCCACGAACGTGGCTCGCTCCAGCAGCGCAGCGCGAAGCGCGGATACGCGAAGAAGCAGATCGCGGTCGCCGAGCGGCTGATCGTCCGGCACCTCCACGGCACTGACGAACAGCCCTGCCGCGGAGACCGCCTTCGCCACCGGCTCGACATCCTCCGCCTCGAGATGCAGGCCGATGCCGATCGACTTCATTTCGACTTGCCGGTGACGCGCATGATCGTGTCGACGTTCGCCAGCACGACGTTCAGCCCGAGGTAGAGCAGGTCGACGCCGCCGATGGAGATGACCGCTTCGCCGGCGATCACCACGCCGCGGTCGAGGAGGTGATCGAGCGCCTCGAGCACTGAAAGCTGTGTGTCCTGTTCAGCCACCGGTCACGCTCGCGAATGTGTACGGAGGCCACGGCCCGGAGACCGCCAGCGCGATCCCTTCGCCGGAGTAACGGTCCGACAGTTCCCGATGCAGTTCCTGCAGAACCGCTTCCTCGTCGCGATTGATGAGTACGTTGATCTGGGGAAAGCCGCCGTCACGCGACTGCCGCGACTCCGCCACGGTCTCGCAGGCGAGTTTCTCGAGAACGTACTTCTCGATTTCGTCGACCACCTGCACCTCGGCCTGGTGCGACGCTTTCTTCCGCTCGTCGTCCAGTTTCTTCTTCAGAAGGAACGCCTTCCCCGGTGCCGCCGACTCGATCTCGCTCGTCATCGCCCGCAGCGATTCCACGCGCGATGCCAGCGCTTCATTCCATCGCTGCGGATCGAACTCGATGCGCAGCGTCCACTCCTGCTTGCCGTCGAGGCGTTCGAGCACTCTCTCGAACTGCCCGCGGCCGCTGCGCAGTTGCGCCTCCACCATCTGCCGGCCGCCGAACAGCGTGAAGGCGCGCAACGGAATCACCGTGCCGCCGCTCATGAGCGCCTGCATCACAGCCTGATGGCGGTAACCGATCGCGCCGAGCCACTCGAGATCGCCGCTGTGGGCGTCGACGGCCTGCTGCGAGTAATCGCGCAGATCGATCGGGGTGACGAACGCCATCAGCGGACCTTCGGTGATGCCCTCGACGACGCTCGATCCATCGACGGCTTCCGCCCGCTCGGGCAACACATGACCGGCGCGGCCGATGGCGTACATCCAAAGTCCCGGAACCATGGCCCTCAGTCTGACGCAACGCGGAACAACGCCGCAAGGCCGGCGAGCCTGGTGACCGGAGCTTCGCGGCGTTCGACGGTCATCAGGCCTCGGGCCTCGGGCCTCGGGCCTCGGTTTTCCAGCGCGGCGAGGGTTACTAGTTCGTGGGCACGCATCTGCTGGTCGCACTGGCAGTCGTTCTCGGGGGTAACGTAGTTCGCGACGACACAGCAGACGTGGATCTTCCGATTGTCGAGGTCGTCGATGAGGCGCCTGGTTTCGGCGACGACGATGCGCTCCGGGCGCGTCACCACGATGACGGCGGCGCGCTCCGAATGGAGCGTCTCCTCGAGTGAGTGCAGCGAGCGGGACGCGCGCACCAGCTCTTCGCCGAGCGTTCCGGCGGGAAGCACCTCCCGGTAGCGGAGAAGGATGCGCATGAACTCGCGTACCCAGTCGCCCGCGGTCTTCGGCAGATCGAGCAGGCGGAGGAAGTGACCTGTCGGCGCGGTGTCGACGATGACCATGGCCTGCGAGTCGTCCGCCGCGAGGTCCGCCAGGCGCGAGACCGCAAAGAGCTCGTCCGCTCCGGGCGGGGCCATGTCGACGAGCTTGCGCATGGCTTCGCCGTCGTATGCCACGGTGAGATTGCCCGGCGTGATGGAGTTCATGGCGCGCTCGATCTCGTCGCCGAGCGTTTCGCGGAGCTGCTGCCACCTGGCGCGGGTATCGATGGTCTCGACGGAGAGATTCGCGGGAGGCTTCTCCGTGGCGAAGACGTCGCGCAGCGCGTGCGCGGGGTCGACCGAGATGACCGTGTAGCGCTTCTCCGGATTCCTGTTCGCCAGCTGCAACGCGATCGATGAGGCGATCGTGGTCTTGCCGACACCGCCCTTGCCGGCGAGGAAAAGGATGGTCGCGGGTCCAGGGTCGCAGGTCGTGGGGGCCTTCCCGCTTGAACGCCCCGCGACCCGCGACCCGCCACCCGCCACCGCACCCCGTCCGAATTCCACCGGCACACACCAGCGCGGCGAATCGACCACTTCGATCCCGATCCCGGCGCGCGCCGCCGCATCGCGTTTCTGCAGCGTTCGATCGCGATTGCAATCGGGATCGAGCACGGCGCGATTGAGAATCGCGAACGGTACGTCGATTCCGTCCTCACGTACCTCGGCGATCACGCGCCGGGTCTGCTCGACGACCCACGGCTCGGACAGAAACACAGGCACAAAGGCGGCGGTGGCCGGATCGGTCAGCAGCTCGCGGCGGCGGCGCGCGTCGCCTTCGAATCGCGTGATGTACTCGTCGATGGCGTCGCGCACGCGCCGCCGCGTGAACTGCTGAACCATGCCGCGGTGCTTGGCCTGCATGGCATCGAGCGCTCCCGCGAACTGCCGGAAGTGTCCGGACGCGTCCAGCATGCGCATGGTGTGGCCGGTCGGTGCGGTGTCGACGACGATGAGCGAGCCGGCGTTCTCCTCGGCCAGCTCGCCGATGCGCATCCAGGCCATCAGCTCGTCGACGCCGGGCAGCGACAACTCGAAGAACCGCCGCAGCTCATCGCGATCGAGATACGTGCCGCGGTCGCCGATCTCGAGGAGATTCGTCAGGTTCGTTTCGAGAAACTTTGCATATAGCGCGCGCGCATCGATCGCCTCGATCACGAGGTCGCTGGGTCGCTGGGTCGCTGGGTCGCTGCCGAAGAGGTCTTCGAGGTTCGAGGCCGGGTCGGTCGAGAAGAGGATGACCTTGCGCGTTTTCGCGTAATGCAGGGCGGCGAAGCAGGAGACGGTGGTCTTGCCCACGCCGCCCTTGCCGCCGAACATCACCACGCGCCGACTCGAAAGGGAGTCGAACGCTTCGTCGAGTCCCATGGCGGCGCTATTCGCCGTAGCCGGTGTAGATGCCGATGCCCGGCTCGTCGTCGCCGCGCGCGGCCGCGGCCTCTCGCGCCATCTGCTCGCGGCGCGCCCGGATGTCACGCAGCGCCTGGAACACCACCGCTTCCTCGCGCGTGTACTGCTCCTCGGTCAGGTCGCCGACCTCGATCATCATCTGCAATTCGATGAGACGCTCCTTCCACGGCTGGTCGTCGAGCAGCTCGTCGTCGGCCATCTGCTGGATCGTCTTCATGATCCAGCGGAAGCCGGCGATGGGACCGGTGATCGGAAGGAGGAGGATGTCGTCGATGAGGAATGCCATGGGATTGCCGGCTCGCCGCTATCTCTCGGCCCGCTCGAGTTTCAGGCGGATGTTCACAAAGTTATAGGGCGGCCACGGGCCGGTATATAAGAACGATAATTTGTTCTCATATTTCTTAGCGATCTCGGAGATCTGATCGTCGAAGGCCTTCGTTTTCTCGCGCTCCACGAGAAACGCCGCGTTCATGATCATCTTGTCGCCGATCGGTTTGTTCGAGCGGGAGGCGATGGCGGCGTCGCGCAGTGCTTCGTAGATCTCGCTGACGTAGGTGTCGGCCTTGGCCTGCAGCGCGGACTCGACCACGCGGCCGAGCTGCATGCGTGAGAAGTACGTCGACGTCGTCGTGTTGGACGCGATCTCCTCCTTCAGGCGCCGGATCTCTTCGTTCTCGCTTTCGATCTCCTTGATGACCTGGTCCTTGTCCCAGTTCACCTTCAGACCGAACTCGATTTTCCCTTCCATCTTCTGAAGGACATCGCTCAGCGCTTCGTACGTCCCACGCAAGAACGCCTTAATGTCATCCTCGGTGCGGAAGACCGTGCCGAAACTCATCGGCAGCACCGTGAAGTCCTTCATCACCAGCTCGTTCACATGTTCGTGAGCCAGCGCGTTCTCGCGCGTGGGATCGAAGACGATCAGCGGACAGTTCGAGACGACGGCCGCAAACTCGTTGTAGGGAATGGTGTGGACGTGGTCCCCCCGCCCACCGATCCCGACCGCGCCAAAGTCGCGCGGCGATTCCGTTTTGATGATGCAGTAGACGTATTTGCCCTGTTCAGCGTCCGGCTGCTGTGCCTGAACCTGATCGCTCATTCGGGACCTCGGTCTCAGATACTACAATACAAGCCCGTTGCCAGTTCGGGCTCCCCGGCGCATCGCCGCCCTCGTCGAAGTGTGGTTCGCTGCGCATCAGCGGCCGCTCCCGTGTCGCATGACCTACGACCCGTATCACGTGTGGCTGTCCGAGGTGATGCTGCAGCAGACGAGGATGGGAGTGGTCCTCAGGTACTACGGGCCGTTTCTCACGGCGTTCCCCGATCTTGCGTCTCTCGCAAAGGCCTCGGATGACGAAGTGCTCGCATCGTGGTCGGGGCTCGGCTACTACCGCCGGGCGCGGATGCTGCGCGACGGCGCGCGGGCGGTCGCCGGCGAGTTCGGGGGCGTTGTGCCAGAAGCCGTTCCAGAGCTGATGCAGATCACCGGCATCGGCCGCTACACGGCGGGGGCGATCTCCTCGATCGCCTATGACCGGCAGGCGCCGATCGTCGACGGCAACATCGCGCGCATCGTGGCCAGGCTGGCGGGCATCGACGAGCCGCTCGGATCGCCGGCCCTGATGCGCGCGGCATGGCTCGAGTCGGAGCGCCTGGTAAAAGTGTGCCGCTCTCCACGCCAGTTCAATCAGGGCCTCATGGAGCTCGGCGCGCTGGTGTGCACACCGCGCACTCCAAATTGCGGAGCGTGTCCGCTGCGCAGTCATTGCTTCGCCTTCCGGAACCAACGGACCGAGGCGCTGCCGCGTAAAAAGATCAGGATGGAGACGCGCCGGATGAACGTCGACCTCTACATCGTGAGCGACAAACGCGGGCGCATTCTCATGCGCCGTGAGCCGGGCGCGCTCATGAACGCGATGATGCATCTGCCGCATGGCGATACGTCGCTGCTCACCGGCGCGCCGCTCCGCATCGACGAGCCGCGGCTGCTGGCGACGTTCCGCCACACGATCACGACACGCCTCGTCGCCTTCAGCGTTTACGCCGGCCGCCTCGGCTCGATCATCCGCGACGACGGTGAGTACGAGTGGATCGACGTGCGCGACCTGGCCAGCGTGCCGCATCCGTCGTACGTGGAGAAGGCGCTGCGCTTCGCGCCGGTGGTTGGTGGTGCCCCTTGACCTGCAATCGACGACCCACGACCATTGCGTCCATGGTCGGGCGGGTGATCGCGGTTCTCTCCACATTCCTCTTCGTCACCACCACCGCCTTTTCCCAATGCGACTACCACCAGCTCTTCAGCGGTGAGTACCGGGCATCGGCTTTCGACCTCTCCATCGACGGAAGCGATCTCTGGATGGCCACCGGCTACGGCGTACAGTTGTACGATCGCTCCGTCGATCCGCCGCGGCTCATCGGATCCACCGGCGCTCCCGGGCTGACTCGCATTGTCCGCGCCTCGAACGGGATCGCTTACGCGGGCGGCAGCGACGGCATCTCCGTGATCCAGCATAGTGGCAAGGTGCTGCGCGTGGTGCGCACCATCCCGCTGGCGGGACTGAACGACCTTCTGCTGCAAACGGGAGCATTGTTCGCGGCTACCACGTCCGGAATCATCGAATACAACCTGATCGATCCGCTGAACCCGAGCCAGACGCCCGCGGCATTTCCGACGAGCAGCCCGTCGGTGACGTCGCTCGGGCTCATCGGCTCGACGCTATACGCGACAGACGGCGACTCCTCCGTAGAGGCTTTCTCGATCGTCGTTCCTTCCTCGCCGCAGACGAGCGGCGCACTGACCTCGCTGCCGCGCTCGTCGGCGATCCACGCCATCGGAACGCGGCTCTACATCAGCGACGGAGTGAGCACGGAGGTCTTCGCCCTCTCCGGTTCTTCGCCCATCAGTGCGGGCACGATTCCCTTCGCTGCCACTTCCATCGCCGGCGCGGGATCCAACGTCGTCTTCGTTTCGGGCGGCGATCGCCGGATCCGCGCCCTCGATGTCACCGTGCCGCAGAACTACGTGGAGCTGTTCGACGACGAGCTGCCGCCGACCGCGGGCAGCGTGAATCGGATCACGTCGATGCAGACGGCCAGTGGCCGGCTCTACGCCGCAGGCGGCGACGGCGGTCTGGCCACCTATGACATCTCACGGTTCTCTCCGCCGTTTCCGCTGCTCGCGTATGGAATCGGAGCGACCAGCTCGATCGTGGTCACACCGGCCGCGATGTACGCGGCAAGGGTCAGCGGCGGCATTCAGGAGATGACGCGCTCGTCGTCCGGCGGACTGGTCCTGGCGCGGCAGTGGTCCGCAAATTTCGAAAAACTCCACGACGCCGCGAACGACTATCTCCTCAGCTCCAGCGGACAGACGCTGGAATTCTGGACCCTGAGGTCGACCATCCCGGTTCTCATCGGCAGCGCGTCATTTCGCTCCTCGCTTTCGAGCGCCTGGTTCTCCGGTACGTCGACCGCCGTGGCGCTGCTCGGCGACGGAAGCGTGTGGACTGTCGATCTGTCGCAGGCCACGCCCTCTCCCGCAGCCGTGATCACGAACACCGGGCCGCTGGCGCAGCTCGCGCACTCCGGCACGGCGACCGCGGGGACGGAGATCAACGCGAACGGGACGACCACTCTCCACTACTGGAGCGGCAGTCTGAGCGCCTCGCCGCTCGACACGACCATCCCCGGAGTCTCCACCGCGCTCGCCGCCGGCGGCTCCGCGGCTGCGCTGTTCACGTTTCGCGGGATCACGATCGTCGACGCCGGCGGGGCACAAAAGATCCTGGCCGGCTCGAACAGCGCCATCGTCATCGCCCTGGCGATTGCAAACGGCAAGGTCATCGCCCTCACCGACCAGAGCGAGTTGCGCGTGTGGGACATGGCCACGGCACAACTGGAAAAAGAGATATTCATCCCGGACTCGGCGGTGGCGATCAACGCCGCACAGGACTCCACTGTCGCCGGCATTGCCACAGCGTCTGGTCTGGCGTCGGTGAACTACGCGGCACCGGCGTCGCTGCCGTCGCTCATCAACAAGACGGCCGGCAACGCCTACTACCGCAAAGCGGCCGCGTCGGCATCGCGGCTCTATCTCTACGACGGAGGAGTGATCGATGTCTTCGAGCTCGGCTCGACGCCGGCGCCGCGGTGGCTGACCTCGATCCTGGCGCCGGGAGTGATCGATCTCGCCGCCTCCGACACCACACTCTTCACGCTGTCGAGCAACCAGACCATCAGCGCGTACAGCAACGCCGGCGCGCTCGTCCGCGCCCAGGCCTTGAGCGAAGGAGCGGACGTCACACCGGCCTCCATCAGGGTCGTTGCCGGTGCTCCCTGGGTATCCTTCTCCCGCGGCTGCACGACCACGGGCTGCGAGAAGCGCACGGACATTCTCGACCCGCAGTCGCTCGTTCGTTCGGCGTCGATCGACGGCGGGATCGTCGACGTCACCACGAGCGGATCCAGCGCATACGCGATCCTCGACGCGATCCTCGATCTGCCCGCGGAAGTCCGCGCGTACGACGTCTCGGATGCGCTTCATCCGTCGCTCCTGAGGTCGCGCACCAACGATGTGGCCGCCGTGGCCATCGCCTACAGCAGCGGAACCGTATGGCTTCTCGGCGACAAAGCCTACGCCTACAGCGAGTCGTCGCTCGCGCGCACCGGCGAACAGCTCACATCGCGGACGCCCTCCGCATCGGCGGATCTCATCATCGACGGTGGCTGCGTCACGATCGCCGGCCGCTCGTCCGCCGCCGAGAGCTACACCTTTCCGCAATGGAGCGCGACCTCCGGCGTGACCGTTCCCGGAGCGATCCGCACCATGGCGCTCTCCGGAGGCCGCTTCCTGATTTTCACCGACTACTCGATTGAAGTATGGTCACGCGCGACCCCGGCGAAGAATCCGAAACGCCACGCCAGCGTGCCATGAAGATTCGCTTCGATTCCGACGACCATTCGTACAGGATCACCCTCGACGATCCGCCGCTGCACATCCTCGACCTGGCCATGCTCGAGGAGCTCGGCGAGGCCCTCTCGCGCGTTCGCAACGATCGCCATTGCCTGATCATCACGTCGACCGGCGAGCGCGCTTTCTCCGCGGGGGCCAGCGTTCAGGACCACCTCGGCGACCGCGTGGCCACGATGCTGAGCCGGTTCCACGACTGCTTCCGGATGCTGGCGCGGCTCGACCTCGTCACCGTGGCGCTCGTTCGTGGCCCGGCCCTCGGCGGCGGATGCGAGCTCGCTCTGGCCTGCGACTTCGTCCTGGCCTCCGAACGCGCCCGCTTCGGTCAGCCCGAGATCAACCTCGGTGTTTTCCCCCCGGTGGCGGCGTACCAACTCTCGCGACAGCTCGCGCCCCGAAAGGGTCTGGAGCTGCTGCTTACCGGCGATCCGATTGACGCGGCGGCCGCCGAGCGCGCCGGGCTCGTCAACGCCGTGTTCGGCGAGAGCGAATTCGACAGCCGCTGCGAAGCCTGGCTCGCGCGGATCTTCCGGCAAAGCGCATCATCGCTGCGATTCGCCAGGAAAGCCTTTCGCATGGCCGAAAGCAGCGGGTTCGACGAGCGACTCGCCGAAGTCGAGCGTCTCTACCTCGAAGAACTGATGAAAACCGGCGACGCGAACGAAGGTCTCGAGGCGTTCCTCGCCAAGAGGAAGCCCGTCTGGCGGCATTCCTAGAACCGGTCCTCGGTCCTCGGTCCTCGGACCGAAGTAGAGCCTAATTCGACTGTTCCTCGAGTGCCACGGTCGTTTTTCGATCGAACTTCACCAGCATCTTTCGAGAGGGTGACTGCGCCGACGGAAAGACGACGATCAGGATCACTCCCGACGGATTCCCGTTGCATCCCACCGGCATGGGCCGCACCACCTTGAGCTCGCCGAATTGCTGCGCGATCACCTTGCCCGAGTCATTGACCCAGGCGACGGGGTCTGCCTTGCCGTCACGGATCGCGTTGGCGAGCGTCTGCGCACTCTGAAACGTCAATTCTCCCGTCAGGATCGTGACGACGTTGCGCGGTCCCTCGGAGCGGCGGGTGAATTTGTTGACGCACGCGGCTGAGGCGTCGACCGACAGGAAAATGGCCAGGCACAGCGCGACGGACAATCGATTCTTCATGGACTTTCCGGAAAACGGCCGGAAATGGTGAAGTATTTCGGGCGCCGTCTTGAACCGGAGTGGCGAATCTGCGTATATGCAGTGAGTCACGCGTCACCGGTGCCGCACGAATGACCACCAGCGACTCACAGCCGCCGCGCCCGAATACCGGACGCCTCACGCTCATTGCGTGGGCGCTCGCCGTCGGCTACATCGTCATCTATCAGAACGGCGCTCCGCTGCTGCGCCGGCTGCACATACCGACCGGGCTCTTCACGTTCATCGCCTTCTTCGCCTGGCTCGGTGTCATCGCCATCTCGCTGTACTGGCTGGCCATCGCCATCCGATGGACGTTGCGCAGGCTCTTCTGGCGAGTGGGGCGGAGGCTCTTTCTCAGTTACGTGATGATCGGCGTTCTGCCGTTCCTGCTCATGACCATCCTCCTGCTGGCGGTCTGCTACATGATCGCCGGGGTGATGAGCCACGCCGCGCTGCGCGGTGAGCGGCAGGCCACGCTGGGGCAGATGGAGTCGTGGGCCGCTGAGTACGGCCTGACAGGCCGGAAGCCTGCCGACGCGCTGCCGAGCATGGAGATCCACGACAGCGCGGACAAGTCCGGGGCCGACCTGCCCGACTGGCTGCGCAAAACCACATTCAGCGGAATGGTGTGGCGCAACGACGTCCCGAATCTGGTCAGTTCGCGCCAGTTCCCCAACGAGAATCGAAGCGTCGTCTTCGTGCAGCCTCTCGACCAGAACTGGGCGCGCCAGATCGAAGACAAGGGCGGGATGATCATCACCTACGAGAAGGCGCGCACGAAAGGGAAGCGTGGAAACATCCACGTCAATACGGGCGATCGCGATCAGGACTACAACATCGATACCGACGATGCCATGTCGAATCTGCTGCGGCGCTGGTCGCCGCGGCAGGTGCTTTGGGCCGATCTGACGGCGCTGACGACGTGGGAGACGGGCAAGACCGATCGCGAGCGCCATCTGGTCACGTTCATCCTCAATCCCATCAGCAACCTGTTCCAATTCTATTTCGGCGCGTCGGCCAGCCATTACGTCGACATCCTGCGCACGGTCATCCTTTCGCTGGTGGTCCTTTTGATGGTCATCTACATGTTCGCCGCGGCCTTCGCAGCCGTGCTGATCTTCTCGATCTCGCGGGCGGTGAACCGCATCGAGAAAGGCACGAAGGCGGTGGAGCGGGGCGATTTCTCGTATCGCATCCGCATGCGGCCAAGCAACCAGCTCGGCGAGATGGCGCAGTCGTTCGACCGCATGACCGCATCGATCGCCTCACTTCTTGCCGGCGTCGCCGAGAAGGAGCGTCTGCAGAGCGAGATCGCCATCGCCGCGACGATCCAGCGGAATCTTCTGCCGAAGGAAGGGCCGCAGATGGGCGGCGTCTCGTTCTCCGCACACTTCGAGCCGACGGCCTCGATCGGCGGCGACTACTACGACGTGTTCAACCTCGACAAACACCGGCTGGCCGTGGCCATCGGTGACGTCTCCGGTCACGGGCTTTCCACCGGACTGGTCATGGCCATGGTCAAGGCGGCGATCACCACGCTCGTCGAGGAAGGGGCCGACGAAGAGTCGATCTTCGAGCGTCTCAACCAGCTCGTCTATCGTTCCACCGAGCGGCGGGCCTTCATGACCCTGGCCTTCACCATCTTCGACCTGAAGAACGGCCGCATCCGTCACACCAACGCCGGACATCTCTATCCGTACCTGCTTCGCGAAGGCAACCCTTCGCCTCTGTCGATCGAGTCACCGTCGCTGCCCCTCGGCGTTCGCGAGTCGATCGTGTCGCACACCGTCGAGCTCGACCTCCAGGAAGGCGACACCATCGTCTATCTCTCGGACGGCATCATCGAAGCGCAGAACGAGAACGGCGATCCGCTCGGTTTCGATCACCTGGAGGCATTGCTCGCGCAGCAGACCGATCGCTCACCGGCAGCGATTCGCGATCAGATTCTCGACGCGGTGGCCCGGCACTCCGGGACGCGCCCGGCCGATGACGATCGCACGGTCATGGTGCTGCGATTCGAGCAATTCCGGGCGACGATCGAGCCCGCGTCGGAGCTGAACGAACGGCCCGCTCCGCAGCCGGCCGGCTCCGATTGAGGAACCGTCTCAGCGATCCGTGGCCTTCACGTCCTGAACCGGAGGACCGAGGACCGAGGACCGAGGACCCGAAAACCGGCGGGCGATGCGGCGGATGTAGGTGAGCGTCTCCCGGAACGGCGGCACGCCGTTGTATTTCCACACGTTGCCCTCGCCGGCGTTGTAGGCCGCCACCGCAAGGTCGGCGTTCCCATCGAACGTCTGCAGCAGCCAGCGCAGGTAACGTGTGCCGGCGTACACGTTCGCTACGGGATCGAACGAGTTCGTGACGCCGAACCGCTCGGCCGTCGACGGCATCAACTGCATCAGTCCGCGCGCGCCTTTGTTCGAGACTTCGCGCGGGTTAAAGTCCGACTCCGCCTTGATCACCGCGGAGACGAGCGCCGCGTCGACATCGAAGTGTTTGGCAGCCTCGTCGATCAGCTTGTCGAATCTCGTCTTGAACAGCGGCTTGCTCGACTCGTCGTAGCGCCACGACCGCTTCGGGAAGACACCCTGCTCCTCGATCTTCTTCACTTCGGCCACCGCTTCCGGCGTGACGACCTCGTCGTCGACGATGCGATCGATCCGGCGCAGCGGCAGCGAAACGGTGCCGCCCTTCGTGAGCGTCAACTGAACGACGTCGTCGTCGACCTTGTAGGCGGCGATCTTCATGGCCCGGCCGTCCGTGAAGACGGCAATGCTCGCGCTCGCCGGCAGAGCCAGAGCGAGCACAGCCGCAGCCATGAGGACGATTTTCTTCACTTGCACGCGACAACCGCTGTCCGGCGCCCCTTTATGCCCTGGGATGGTACTGCTCGTACATCCGCTGGAGGCGCGCCCGCGACACGTGAGTGTAGATCTGCGTCGTGGAGATATCGGAATGCCCAAGCATCATTTGGACGCTTCTGAGGTCCGCCCCGTTCTCCAGGAGATGTGTTGCGAACGAATGCCGGAGGACGTGCGGGGAGATATCCGACGAAATCCCCGCCTTTCGGCCGTACTTCGCGATCTTCATCCAGAACGACTGCCTGGACATCGCCGTACCGCGGTTGGAGAGGAAGAGATGCGGATCGGCCTGCTTGACGAGCTCGGGCCGCCCGCGTTCCATGTAGGCGACGACGGCGTCGCGCGCGGCGTCACCGAAGGGAACGATGCGCTCCTTCGATCCTTTGCCGAACGTGCGCAGGTAACCCGCATCCATCACCAGATCCTCGATCTTGACGTGAATCAGCTCGGAGACGCGCAGCCCGGTCGCGTACAGCAGATCGAGCATCGCCGCGTCGCGCAGACCTTCGGCGGTGCTGCGGTCCGGCGCTGCCAGCAGCGCCTCGACCTCGGCCGGCTGCAGACTCTTCGGCAACGTCGTCCACAGCTTGGGGTTCTCGAGATTCTCGGTCGGATCGCTCTGGAGGTGCCGCTCGGCGACGAGAAACCGGAACATCCCGCGGATGGCGGCGAGAGCACGGGCCACCGATCGGGTGGAAATACCGCCGCCTCGAAGGGCCTGGAAATAGCGGACGATGTCGATTCGCTCGACTCGCTCCAGAGCGATCTCCTTACCTGCCAGATGCTCACCGAATCGCCGCAGATCGGTCGCGTACGAGGACAACGAGTTTCTGGCCAGCCCTTTCTCGACCGTCAGATAGTCGAGATAGACGGGAAGGTACGTGACGAAGAACGGCGTCCTCAGTCTCTGGTCCTCGGTCCCCGGTCTCATGGCGCCACGCCTTCCGACACGCCTCCGGCCACGACGTCGGCCATGTATGAGCTGCGCACGAACGGTCCCGCGAAGACGGCTCGGAATCCCATCTCTTCGCCGATCCGCTCGTACTCCGCGAACACCGACGGCCGGATGTATTCGACGACGTCGAGCTTCTCCCGCTTCGGCTGCAGATACTGACCGATGGTCACGATCTCGACGCCGCTCGCGCGCAGATCGCGCAAAACGCCGACGACCTCTTCCCGTCGTTCGCCGAGGCCGAGCATCAGTCCCGACTTCGTCACGATCGACGGCTCGATGCGTTTGGCCTCGCACAACACTCCGAGGGAGCGCTGGAACCGTGATCCTGGACGCACGAAATCGTAGAGCCGCGGCACGGTTTCGACGTTGTGGTTGAAGTAATCCGGACGTGCTTCGACAACCGTCCGCACGGACGCGGCGTTTCCGCGGAAGTCCGACGTCAGCACTTCCACCGCCGCATCGGGCAGAGCCACGCGCAGCTCCCGAATGGTGTCGGCGAACTGCCGGGCACCGCCGTCGGCGAGATCGTCGCGTGTCACACACGTGACCACGACGTGGCGAAGTCCCATTTGTCTCGCGGCTTCGGCGACGGCTCGCGGCTCTTCGGGCGATGGCGGCGCGTAGGGCCGGCCGGTGGTCACGTTGCAGAAGCCGCACGATCTCGTGCAGACGTCGCCGAGGATCATGAACGTGGCGGTGCCGCGGGAGAAGCACTCCGAGCGGTTCGGACAGGCCAGCGACTCGCAGACCGAATGCAGCGATTTCTCGCGCAGCAGGATCTTGACCTCGCGCAGGCTGGCCAGGTTGATTTTCTTTTCACGGATCCAATCCGGGAGGCGCTCTCGAGTCACCAAATCCACGTTAGCACAAACAAAAAACGCCGCCCCTTCCGAGGGCGGCGTCTTCCGAGAACATTCTTTTTCCGAGCGCTTAGTGATTGAGCGCCGTGAGCGGATTGAGGGATTTGTCGAGGGCCTTCTCGATCACCTTCTCCGCTTCCATCTCCGGGATGCCCTTGACGATCGCCACTTCCGAGACGATCAGGTACTTGGCCCGGTCGTACATCTTTTTCTCGCGGAACGACAGGCTCTTCTTCTTGGAGACTTCGTTGAGATTCTTCAGAACCTCGGCGACGTCCTCGAGACGACCTGTTTTCATCTTCTCCAGGTTCTCGCGATAACGGCCTTTCCAGTCAGTGTGACTCTTCGCCACGCGCTGCTCCAGCAGGCTCAGAAGACCTTTGATCTCCTTCTGCTGATACAGCCGGCGAAGCCCGACGCGATCGATGTTACCGATCGGCACCATGAGGCGAGAATTGTTCGCCAGGAGCCGAAGGTGGTAATACGTATCGTCGGTACCGAACACCGGCGCGCCGCCGATCTGCTCGACAACGGTCACTCCGTGATTCGGGTAAACAAGCTTCTCACCGACTTTGAAACCAAGTTTGATTGCTGACAAATCGAAGCTCCTTTCGGAAATCGACAGGCTACAACTGAGGGAGCGGCATTCTACGCTACGGTTTCGGCAGGGTCAAACCTCGGAATCTGACTCCGTCAGACTCAGAAGACGCCCTCTCCCCGTGAGCTGGATCACGGCGAAGTCCCGCATCTTCTGATGGTTCACTGCGAGCGCAACCGGCGCAGGAGTTGATGCAACCGGTCCATTCCTTCGCGCTTTTCTGCCTCAGTACCCGTCAATAAGTCTTCAACAGTCCGGAGCTCCTTATAGATTTCGTCACCACCTGTAGATTCCAAGGCAGGTGAGCCATGGACGTCGACCGTGGCAGCCGCCGGAGCCGGCGGCGTGACGCTCGCTGCCACCGCGTTCGGCGACGTGGCGGCCGGCGCGATCTTCTGTTCGAGGTCGGCGTACATCCGCGCGGACATCGAGCGGATCGACGGAATGTCCGAGTTGTCGACTGCCCGGATCACCGCCTTCGCGGTGGCCACGGCATCGGCATAAGGACTGTCCGCGTTATCGACCACGCGCGCCGTGATCAGCGTGAGCGTGATGTTTCCGTATCCCGCTTTCTCGTCTGCTCTGGCGAAGACGCGAACGGTGGCCTGGCGGGCCACGTCGGGAAAATCGATCGGTCTGGTCTGGCCCGGCTCCAGCCACTCTTCGACTTTCACCGACTGCCGCTGTGTCGCCGGCGAGTTCATCGGAACGTATTCGATCTCGACATGGTCGATGTAGACGCGTCGATTCCTCGCCACCAGCAGGCGCCGCGACGGCGACTCGACGATCAGCCGGTAGACGAATGATCCCTTCATCTCCACATGCTCGAGAGGATCGTTCTTTTTCGGGTTGATGGAGTATTCGTGATCGGTACGGGAGGACTCCAGGCGCTCGTAGCTGGCGTACTGGTACGAACCGTCCGCGCGCTTCCCGCGAAGGGACTCGATGTCCTCCGTCAGGATCCGTTTCAGGAGGTCCTGCGGCAGATCGCGTTTGGCCGCCTGCGCGACCCGGTCGACGACCCGGGCGTCGTCCGCGACCTGCTGCACCGGCACATCCGCGGCCGTCAACGTTGCCGCGAATGCGAGCGCGGCGAGGGGAAGGATTCGTTTCATCGGTCAACTCCTAGCTGTGGCAGAACTGTAGTTCCAGAGAGTCCGTCGGCGGAGACGCCGAGATAGTCGCAGATCGTGGCACCGAGGTCGGCGAACGTCGGGCGCGTGCCCAGCGGCCTGTCGCCGCGAATGGCGGGTCCGGTCACGAGCAGCGGAACGTACTCGCGGGTGTGATCGGTGGAGACGTCCGTGGGGTCACAGCCGTGATCGGCGGTGATGAACAGGAGGTCATCGTTGCGAAGCGCGGTCAGCAGCGCGGCCAGCTCGCCGTCGAACGTCTCCAGCGCCTTTGCGTAGCCGGCGGCGTCGTTGCGATGTCCGTACTTCGAGTCGAAGTCGACGAGATTCGTGAAGATGAAGTCGGCATCAGAAGAGCGGACGAGATCCGTCGTCTTGCTCATCCCATCCGAATTCGATTCCGTGCGGATCTCCGTACCGATGCCGACGCGGTCGAAGATGTCGGCGATCTTTCCCAGACCGATGACGTGTCTTCCCGACTCCGTGATCCGGGAGACCGCGGTCTCCCCCGTCGGCGTCACCGTGAAGTCCTTGCGATTGGCCGTGCGCTTGAAATGACCTCTGCCCGTTCCGACGAAGGGGCGGGCGATGATCCGGCCGATGTTGTGCTCGCCGCGCATCAGCTCGCGCGCCATCGAGCAGATGCGCCAGAGCTCGTCGACCGGGATCACTTCTTCATGCCCGGCCACCTGGAACACCGAATCGGCCGACGTGTAAACGATCGGCGAGCCCGTGCGCATGTGCTCTTCGCCGAGCTCGTCGAGAATCACCGTTCCCGAGGCCGCCTTGTTTCCGAGGGTCTTGCGGCCGATGCGACGCTCGTACTCGGCGATGATCCCGGGCGGGAATCCGTCCGGATAGGTCCGGAAGGGATGCTCGACGATGAGGCCCATCATCTCCCAATGACCGGTCGTGGTGTCCTTCCCCGCGCTCACTTCGGCCATTCGTCCCCACGCGCTCTCCGGCCTCACGGACGTGGCCGGCCGCGGCAGCGTATGCAGCAGCCCGAGGCGCGACAGTGTGGGAAGGCTCGGGTTCTGGTCGCGGAGAATGTGGCCGAGTGTGTTCGACCCTTCGTCGCCGAATTCGCGGGCGTCGGGCAACTCTCCCACACCCAGAGAATCACAGACGATGACGATGGCGCGTTGACCGGGCATCGGTCTCGATCATAACCGACGCCCGTCCCTTGCCTTGGTGACGGCATTCCGAGCGCCGCAGAGCGCGAGGAATCCGGGTGGTGGAGTCCCCCGCCCGGATTCCTGACGAGGACGTTTCAGCGCAGATGTTCATGCTCGACGATGAGTGCCATTCCCAATGACCGGTCGTGGTGTCCGTCCCCGTTAGCCGGCTGCGAGTCATTCCGAGCGCCGCAGAGCGCGAGGAATCTGGGCGGTGGAGAGTTCGCTTTGCCCCCCGCCCGGATTCCTGACGGGGACGTCTCAGCGCAGATGTTCATGCTCGACGATGAGTGCCATTCCCAATGACCGGTCGTGGTGTCCTTCCCCGCTGGCCGGCTGCGAGTCATTCCGAGCGCCGCAGAGCGCGAGGAATCTGGGCGGTGGAGAGTTCGCTTTGCCCCCCGCCCGGATTCCTCGCCGTCTTCGCGGCTCGGAATGACGGGAACGTCTCAGTGCAGGAGCTCGTGCACGAGCAGACGCGGCTCCGGCTTCGTGTCGCCGATCTCCAGGAACGACAAGTAGCGCCGTCTCAGCTCCTCGGCGTCGCGCTCCGCTTTCCCGAGCTGGATGCGTGCGATCACGTCTCCGCTGCGCACTTCATCGCCCGTCTTTCGGTCGAACAGGATCCCCGCGGCGTAATCGATCTGGTCGTCTGCCTTCTTGCGTCCGGCGCCGAGATCGACGGTGAGCATGCCGGCCTGATACGTATCCATCGAGGTGATGAAGCCGCTGCGCGGCGCGCGGACCTCGATCGTCTGGCGCGGCTGCGGAAGCCGTTTGTAGTCGTCGACGATTTCCGCGTCTCCCCCCTGCGCGGCGATCCACTTGCGCGCCTGCGCCAGCGCGGCCCCTGAGCGCAGCGTCTCCTCGAGCTTCGCCCGGGCCGACTTCTCGTCGAATTTGCCGGACATGACCAGCAACCGCTCGGCCTGAGCGCGAGTCACGTCCTCGACGTCCGCCGGGCCGTGACCCTTCAGTACCTCGATGGTCTCGACGATCTCGTTGGCGTTTCCCGCGGCGACGCCGAGCGGGCGATCCATGTCGGTGATGAGTGCCTCCACGCGCGTCCCCGAGCCTTCCGCGGCGGCGATGAGACTCTGAGCGAGCGCTTTCGAATCCTGATAGTTGCGCATGAACGCGCCGCTGCCCGTCTTCACGTCGAGGATCAGGGCCGACGCGCCCATGGCCAGCTTCTTCGACATGATCGACGCGGTGATGAGAGGCAGCGACTCCACCGTGCCGGTGACGTCGCGCAGTGCATAGATCTTCTTGTCCGCCGGCGCAATCCCCTCGGTCGACGTGGAGATGACGCAGAGCACCTCCTCGATGGCATGCTCGAACTCCTTGCGCGACAGCCGGGCGTTGAAGCGCGGGATCGCTTCCAGTTTGTCGAGCGTTCCGCCGGTGTGTCCCAGCCCCCGGCCCGACAGCATGCCGATCCTGATGCCGCATGCGGCCACCCATGGGGAGAGCACGAGCGAGACCTTGTCGCCGACGCCGCCGGTGGAATGCTTGTCCGCGAAGAAGTCGTACTGGTCGCGAAGGTGCCACTGCTCGCCGGAACGGAGCATCGACTGTGTGAGCGTAGCCATCTCCGCCGCGGTCATCCCGTTGATGGCGATGGCCATCAGCAGCGCACTCATCTGATAGTCGGGGGTCTCGCCGCGCGTGTAGCGATCGATGAACGTCTCGATCTCACGCGCCTCGAGAGGCGCGCCGCGACGCTTACGATTCAGGATCTCGTAGGCACTGAACTCAGTCATAGGCGGGGCATTGTAGATCCGCTGGCTTCGACAGAAGCGCTTGGTCCAGACTCACCTGCTACGATCGCGCCCGAATGACGACACGCGCGGTCGTTCTGCTGAGCGGCGGACTCGATTCCGCGACGATCCTGGCCATGGCCAGGCACGACGGCCGCGTCTGCCACGCCCTCTCGTTCGCTTACGGCCAGCGGCACCAGATCGAAGTGGCCGCCTCCCGCCGCGTCGCCGCATCGATCGGCGTCGAAGAGCACGTGATCTATCCCCTGAACCTTCGCGTGTTCGGCGCCAGCGCGCTCACGAGCGAGATGGAAGTGCCGAAGGACGCCGAGGGAGCGGCAGGCATTCCGGTCACGTACGTTCCCGCGCGCAACACCATCTTTCTGGCCCTGGCTCTCGGATTCGCGGAGGCGCGCGAAGCGCAGGAGATCTGGATCGGCGTGAACGCGGTCGATTACAGCGGCTACCCCGACTGCCGCCCCGCATTCATCGACGCGTTCCAGCAGGTGATCCTCAACGGCACGCGCAGCGGAATCGAGAAGCGGGAGCCGCGGATCGTGGCACCGCTGATCGAGCTAACCAAGGCCGCCATCATCCGGCGCGGCATCGACCTCGGCGTCGACTACACGTTGACGCATTCATGCTACGACCCGGACAGCGAAGGCCGGGCCTGCGGTCACTGCGACTCCTGCATCATCCGCCGCCGCGGCTTCGCCGAAGCGGGAGTGACCGATCCCACGCTCTACGTTAGCGATTCCGAGGCCCGAGGCCCGAGGCCCGAGGCCTGACCCGATGCGGATCACCGAGATTTTTCACTCCATTCAGGGAGAGTCGTCGCACGCCGGACGGCCGTGCGTCTTCGTGCGCCTGACCGGCTGCAACCTCCGCTGCCGCTGGTGCGACTCAGAGTACACGTTCACCGGGGGCGAACGGTTCTCGCTCGACGAGGTGGTGGCCCGCGTGAAGAGTTTCGGCACGAAGCTCGTCGAGATCACCGGCGGCGAGCCGCTCGCGCAGGAGGAGGCTTTCGACCTCATCCGCCGTCTCTGCGATGACGGATTCGAGGTGCTGATCGAAACCTCCGGCTCGATCGACATCAGGCCGGTCGACCGGCGCGCGAAGATCATCCTGGATGTGAAGTGTCCGGGCTCGGGCGAAGCCGGAAAGAATCGATGGGAGAACATCGAGGAGCTCCGTCCGCATGACGAGGTGAAGTTCGTGATCGCGGACCGCGCCGACTACGAGTGGGCGAAGAACGTCATCGCGGACAAGCGGCTCGACCGCTGGACCGTGCTGCTGTCCCCGGTATGGGGAGAGATGGACATGAAGGCGCTGGCGGAGTGGATGCTCGCCGACCACGTCCCGGCGCGCTTCCAGACCCAACTACACAAGCATATCTGGGGCGCGGACGTGCACGGGGTGTAGGGCGCTCGTCCGTCATACACTCATGCAGATGAAACCCGTCCTCGACCACATCGGTATCGCCGTTCGCTCGATCGAGCAGGCGAAGATCTACGAGGCGCTCGGACTGACGGTCGACCATGTCGAAGACGTGACGACGCAGGGCGTCAGAACGGCGTTCCTTTCCGCCGGTGAGGCCAACATCGAGCTGCTGGAGCCCCTGTCGGCCGATTCGCCCGTGGCGAAGTACATCGAGAAGCGCGGCGAGGGCATCCACCACATCTGCTTTCGTGTCGACGACATCGAACAGCAACTGGAGCGTCTGAAGAGCGAGGGCTACCGGCTGATCAACGAGGCGCCCGTTCCGGGTGCGCACGGCTGCCGGGTGGCCTTCCTGCATCCGGCCGCCGGCAAGGGCGTGCTCATCGAGCTGAGCGAGAAGATCAAATGATCGAAGGCTTCGAGCGCTCGTCGCTCGTCATCGTGAACCTCGTCAATCCGAAGGAGAAGTTCTTCGGCGTGTTGACGGCGCTTTCGCCGGCCGGTGTGACCGTTCGCGCCATCAATCTCGACGCGTTCGACGACTGGATTCACCAGATCGCGCGCAACGAAGAAGTGAATCTCGATCTCGTCACCATGTTCGTGCCGCTGTTTCGCGTGGAGCGGATCTTCCTCGACGAGCCGTCCGCCGCGATCAAGTCGTACTCGGAGCGCTTCCAGGAAACCGTCGGGCAGACCGTGCACGCGTTTCTCGGCATCCCCGACGGAAGTGCCGCCGGCTCCGTATGATATGGTCGCGCGCGATTTTTTTACGGAGGAATCCCCAGGTGACAAGGTCTCGACTGATCGGCGGAGCACTCATTCTCGTCCTGCTGACGATTGCCGGCTGCAAAAAAGAGGACGAGAACAGCGAGCCCGAGTCGTTCTCGTTCGTCATCTACCCGGGCTCGCGATTCCTCGGAAAGATCACCGAGTCGACCCGCCAGGCATTCAAGCTCATCAAACCGAACGAAGAGCCGCCGCCGGTGGCCGTCTATGACACCGACGCATCGGTCGAAGACGTGGCCACGTTCTACGCGAAATCGTACGGCTACTCCAAGGTCGCGGCGGAACCGACGGACAACATGAGTACGGTCCCGCCAAAGGCCTTCTACCGGACCGGCGATCTCGCCACCGACATCAAGTCGATCGTGCCGTTGCTGCCGAAACTGAACTTGTCGACCGATGTGTCGAAGGCCACCGGCTTCTACAAGGCCGCCGAGATCGTGCCGCGCCCGAACCGTCCTCGCGTCACGGTTCAGCGTCCCTACTTCGACGTCACCACATCGCAGGTCGTCAACAAGACCGTCATCCTGATGTCGCGGTAGTCACTCCGGGCAAAGCTCCTCGCTCATCGGCAACTGCTCGCCGTTCCGCACGAAGTAGACGCGCGCCTCTTCGGTCATCGGCCAGTAACCCATGACGTCGCCCTTGTCCAGCCCGGCTCGCGCAAAGCACTGACCGGTCACCACCCACACCGGCCCCGCCCACGGCTCCGGGGAGGTGGCGAACCGGATGACACCCACATCCGGTCGCGCCGGCAACTGCCGCCAGTAAAACCAGAAGTTGCGGCTGGCCCAGTTGTTGGCGACGATCACGGTCTCCCCGCTCCCGGCACGCTCGTGAACGTACTCGGCGATGTGGCGCCACTCCGACCGTGCTCCATGGAAGTACGCCTGGAGAGTCAACGCAGCATGGCCGGCGAACAGCAGCATGACGAAAGCCGCCACCGCGCGCCCCTTCGCGTTCCGCCAGAGCACTTCGAACGCGGCGCCGGCGAGAATGAACGCCGGCGGCCACGACGGCATCAGATAGCGCGGCGTCGAGAAATGCGGATGGATCTGCAGCACGGCCACTTCGAGCGCCGTCCCACCCACGAGCCAGAACACGGCGGTGCCGAGTGACCGGAATCGGATCGTCATGAAGATTCCCGCCGCCACGAATAGCCAGAACGCCCACGAGCCCAGACTGACCTGCTCGAATCGCCAGTCGCCGGTCGCAAACGTCTGGGCACGGTAGATCCACCACACCCGGTTGAGCGTTTCGGCCTTCGCGGCCGGCGGATGCCCGGCCAGGCCGATGACGATGAATAACCAGGGGAGGTAGAGGAGCGTCCACGCGCCGATGACGAGGGGCAGACGCCGCCAGATCGTCCTGAGCTCGTCCCGCCTCCCCACGAAGATCCGGAACACGCTCGCCGCGCCCGCCACCAGTCCGGCGAAGTAGAGCGCCGAGCCCGCCAGAAACACCATGACGAACCAGATGGCCGCCCATGTTCGCGTCCTCGATCCTCGAGCCCCGGGCCTCCCAACCGCCGCCTGCGCCCGCGCTCGCACGTAGAGCTCAAGCGCGGCCAGGCTCGCGCAGACGAAGAACAACGCCATCGAGTACGGGCGCACCTCCTGCGAGAAACGGACGTGCGTCGGCGCCAGCGCGGCCAGGAGTCCGGCAGCCACCGCGGCCACCGGCCCGCTCCACATCGAGGCCAGGAGCATGATCAACCCGACCGTCCCAATGCCGAAGATTGCCGCGGGAAGCCGATCGAGCCATTCCGGTCCGTGCATTCGCACGATGGCGAAGTGGACGAAGTAGTCGAGCGGCGGGTGCACGGCATCCTGCCTCACTTCGGCGAGCATGTCGTGAAAGGATTGCGCTGACCACGTGACTTCGGCGATCTCGTCGTTGTTCAGTGACCACCGGGCGATGTGGTTGAAGCGGAGAGCGGCGGCCAGGATAAGGACGGCCACCACCGCCCATCGCGGGGTTCTTGCCTGCACGCACAGAGATACGGATGGAGTGTGCACGACGTCGGCTATCATCCGCGCCCGTGTTCAACGCCACCTGGCTCTACGTGGGCGCCGTCTATTTCGTCGCGGTCTTTATGGCACGCCGCTCGCGGATCGAGCTGCCCTGGCGCATCGCGGCGTTCTTCTATCTGCTCGTGCTGGTCTTCCTGTGGCGGCCGCTGACCCAGGACGTCGTCAACCTCCCGGTCGACTTTCTCCGTCTTCTTCCGCCCTGGTCGTTTCTGACGCGGTTTCACAGGGCCGTCAATCCCGACATCAACGACCTCGTCCTGCAGATTGTCCCGTGGGCTCACCAGGTGCGTGAGAGTTGGCTTTCCGGCCACATCCCGCTCTGGAACAACCTCAGCGGATCGGGTTATCCGCTGCTCGCCAACGCGCAGAGCTCCGCTCTGTCACCGCTGCGGATCCTCTCGCTGCCTCTTCCGCTCGGCCAGAGCTTCGCGGCCGAGGCGGCCATGAAGTTTCTGATCGCGATGACGTTCACGTTTCTGTTCTGCCGGCGGCGATACTCCGAGCTCGCCAGCGCCGTGGCGGCGGTGTGCTTCGCCTTCTGCAGCTTCGTGGTGGTGTGGCTGCACTTTCCGCTGGCCACGGCCGCGGTCTTCGTTCCCGCGGCGCTTTACCAGATCGACCTGATCGCCGAGAAGCGCACGTTCGGACGATTCGCGTTCGCGTCCTTTCTATGGACGGCCATGATCTTCAGCGGGCATCCCGAGACCGTCGCGCACATCTTCTTCATCTCTGTGCTGCTGACGGCCTGGATCGTGTTCGTGGAGCGCCCGTTCGCGGATCGGCGCGAGACCATGCTCTTCGTAGCCGCGCTCGGAGGCGCGCTGGCCGTGGCCGCGCTGCTCTCCGCGCCGTTCCTGGCGCCGCTGGCGGAGGCCTTGCCGAAGTCGAGAAGGTACAGCGAGCTGCAGTCGAATCCGAACACGATCGGCTACTACTCCGACATTCCATCGGCGGTGCTGCTGCTGCAGCCGCGATTCTTCGGCCAGCTTCCATTCGAGAAACCGTGGAACACCGCGCCGAGCGCAGAATCGATCACCGGCTTTGCCGGCATCCTCGGCATCGCCGCATGGTTCGCGTTCGTTGTGCACGTGGTGCGAAGGCGATCGTGGCGATCGCGCGAGCTCTTCCTCATCCTGGCCACGCTCATCGTCATCGGAATCGTCTTCGCCTGGCCCGGCGTCAGCCAGTTGTTCCATCTCGTATTCAAACTGGCCGCGAACGCCAGGCTGCGTCTGCTGCTGGCGTTCCTGCTCGCCGTGCAGACCGCCGCGCTCATCGATCTCGTGCGCACCGAGGTCAGCGCATTCCTGGCCGGCATCGCGCTGGCGTCCCTCACGATCGCGTTCGTCCTCTTGGGCATGGGCTTTCCGGCCGGCTCGGTGAGAACGACGGCCGTCCTGTCCCTGATCCCCAGCATGGCCGTTCTGGCCATCGCCGCCCTGATGGCGCTGGCGAAGGAGGGAGCGTTCCGCCAGGCCACACAGATGGTGATGTTCGCCGCCGTCATCGCAGAAGTGTGGAGTGCGACGAGCGGCTGGAATCCGACGATTCGCGCCGAGGAGATGTACAAGGCGACGCCGCTGATCGAGAAATTGCGGACGCTCCGGGAGAGAGAACCGGCCACGGCGCCGTTCCGGATCGTCGGCACCGGCCCGATGTTCTTCCCGAATACACCGGCGATGTTCGGGCTCGAAGACATCCGCGCCCACGATCCCATGGCCAACGCGCGCTACCTGGGTATGCTGCGCGTGCTGACCGGATATGAGACCGAGAACTACTTTCCGAAGTGGTCGAACGTGCAGACACGCGTACTGGACTTCCTGAACGTGAAATACGTGATCGCGCCGCCGCGAGCGGACCTCCACGACGGTCAACGATACGGGCTGGTCTATGACGGCCGCGACGGCCGCGTGTTCGAGAACCGCGACGTGTTGCCGCGCTTCTACGCCACCGGCAACGTCATCCTGGAGTTCAACAACGACCGCTACCTCCGTCTGCTGCAGACCCATACCGACTGGGCGCACACGGCATTGCTCAAGAGTCTGCCGGGCGGCGAGAACATGCGGCTGCGCAACGATCTGCTCGCGCCCCGTGCAAAGGCTTCCGCTGACGCGAAGATGCACATCACCAACGCCGAGGGCGACGACTTCCGTATGAGCGGCAACGCGCCGCGATACACGTTCGTCGTCAGCAGCATTCCCTTCTGGCCGGGATGGAAGATCGTATGCAACGGCCAGGCGCTCACCCCCATCCACGTCAACGGTGCGTTCCTGGGGTTCGTGGTGCCACCGGGCCCCTTCCAGGTGCACGTCTGGTATTCGCCGCTCACGTTCTGGGCGGGTGTATGGGTGGCGGTGGCGGCGGTGCTGGGGGTGGTGGCGGTGCGATGCTGGCTGACTCGAAGCCGCGCGGAAACGTAAAGCCCGGAGACGCTGCGTTTACCTGAACTTCCGGTTCAGACGATCCCGGGCCATGCCGTCGACGCGCGTCATCAGCGGGCCCAGGATCTCCCGCTGTTTGGCGACGAGCTGCGCGATACCGCTCTTGGCGAGCGCCATCATCGCCTGCATCTCCTCTTCGCTGAACGTGGCACCCTCACCGGTACCCTGCAACTCGATGAAGCGGCCCTTCTCGGTGGCCACGACGTTCATGTCGACGCCCGCCTTCGAGTCCTCCCCGTAGTTGAGGTCGAGAAGCGGAACACCGCCGAGGATTCCGACGGAAACGGCGGCGATGAAGTCGTTGACCGGCCAGCTCTGCAGGTTGCCGTCGACGTACATCCGGCCGAGCGCGGTCACGAGCGCGACGAACGAGCCGGTGATCGACGCGGTGCGCGTTCCGCCGTCTGCCTGAATGACGTCGCAGTCGATCCAGACGGTCCGCTCGCCGAGCATTTCCGGGTTCACGGCCGCACGGAGCGAGCGTCCGATCAGGCGCTGGATCTCCATGGTCCGGCCGCCCTGCTTTCCCTTGGCTGCCTCGCGCTCGACGCGATCGGTGGTGGCCCGCGGCAACATCCCATACTCGGCGGTCACCCAGCCTTTCCCCGTCCGGTAGAGAAACGGCGGCACCTTCTCCTGGATCGAGGCCGTGCAGATCACTTTCGTGTCTCCCACTTCGATCAGCACCGAGCCTTCCGCGTGCTTCGTGAAGTTGGGGTGGATGACGACGGGGCGAAGCTGGTCGGGCGTGCGCCCGTCCGAACGTACTTTTGCGATCGTGCTCACGCGTTCACTTTCTCTTCAATCTCGGCGCCCTTTGGCACCACGACGATACCCGAGTCGGTGACGGTAAAGCGTTGGCGGTCCGCTTCGAGGTCGTAGCCGATCGTCGAGTTCGCAGGAATCTTCACACCTTTGTCGATGATGGTGCGGCGGATCCGCGAGTGGCGTCCGATCTCCACGCCGTCCATCAGGATCGACTCGTCGATGTCCGAGTACGAATGGATGCGCACGCGCGGATGCAATATGCAACGGTTGATCGTTCCGCCGGAGATGATCACGCCGTCGGACACGAGGGAGTCGGTGGCGATACCGATCCGCTGCGACTTCGAGTCGGCGAACACGAACTTGGCCGGCGGAAGATTCTGCGGCGCGGACACGATCGGCCAGAGCGCATTGTAGAGATTGAAGGCCGGAGTGACCGACACGAGATCCATGGAGGCCTCGAAAAACGCGTCGACCGTTCCGACATCGCGCCAGTAGCCGCGGTTGTGGCCCTCGTCCCCGGGGATGTAGTTCTTGGCGAAGTCGTACGCGAATACCTTCATCTTCGGATACATTTCCGGGATGACTTGCTTGCCGAAGTCGTGAGCGGAGTCGCGCAGGGAATTGCGCTGCAGCACGTCGATCATCACCCGGGCGTCGAAGATGTAGTTGCCCATCGACGCCAGCACCATGTCCGGGCGGCCGGGAATGGTCTTCGCGCCTTCCTTCGGCTTCTCCACAAAGCCGGTCACGCGCCAGTCATCGTCGATCTCCACGATCCCGAACTGATGGGCCTCGTGAAGCGGCACCGGGTTCGTGGCGATGGTGAGGTCGGCCTCGTTGGCCAGGTGCTCCTGCAGCATCTGGTTCACATCCATCTTGTAGACGTGATCGCCGCCAAAGACGCAGATCACGTCCGGTTGCTCGTCGAAGATGAGCTCGAGGTTCTGATACACGGCGTCGGCGGTTCCCCGGAACCAGAACGGACCCTTGCGCATCTGCGCGGGAACGATGTCCACGTACTGGCCGATCTCGTGGACGAGGCGCCAGGTCCGCGTGATGTGCTCGATGAGCGAGGTGGACTTGAACTGCGTCAGGATCTTGATCTTGAAGAATCCCGAGTTGATGAAGTTGTTGATGACGAAATCGATGATGCGGTAGCGGCCGCCGAACGGGACGGCCGGCTTGGCCCGATCCCTGGTCAGCGGAGACAGCCGTTCGCCCATTCCTCCGGCCAGGATCATGGTCAGAACGTTTCTGCGGGCCAGGGAGCCGTACATTGCGCCTGTTCTATCACTTTCTCACTAAGCAAGTGTCTGACCATGTAGACCGCCATCGTGTGCTAAAACTTCGCCGCCATGGCCGGCAAGGACTACTACGACATCCTCGGCGTAAAGAAGAACGCCACCGAGGATGAGATGAAGAAGGCGTATCGCACGCTCGCGAAGAAGTTTCACCCCGACAAGAACAAGGGGAACAAGGAAGCGGAGAACCGCTTCAAGGAAATCTCGGAGGCCTACGCCGTTCTGAGCGACAAGGAAAAACGCGATCAGTACGACCGCCTGGGCAGCGAGGCGTTCGGCGCCGGCGGCCAGAATCCCTTCGCCGGCTTCGATTTCTCCGAGTTCATGAACTCCGGCGGCGCGCACGGCCGGCGCGGCAGCACGCGCAGCCGCACCGTCGACTTCACCGATCTCTTCGGCGATCTGTTCGGCGGCCAGGGCGGCGGAAGAGGTTTCGAGTCCCAGCCCCAGCGCGGCTCCGACGTCGAGGCCGAAGCCACAATCAATTTCCGCGACGCCATTCTCGGCACGATGGTCGAGCTGCGCTCGTCCGACGGGCGCAGCACCAAGGTGAAGATCCCGGAGGGAGTCGCCGACGGCCAGCGCCTGCGCATCCGCGGTAAGGGCATGACCGGCGCGAGGGGCGGCCCGGCCGGCGATCTGCAACTGCTCGTGCACGTGCGCACCCATCCGTTCTTCGAGCGCCGCGGCGACAACATCCACATCGAACTGCCCATCACCATCGCCGAGGCCGTCAAGGGCGGCGAGATCGAAGTCCCCACGATTCACGGTCCCGTGCGCGCGCGAATCCCGAAAGGAACGCAGGGCGGCCAGACCTTTCGCCTGAGCGGCAAAGGCGTGAAGCGGAAGAACAGCAGCGGCGATCAGTACTACAAGGTGCTGATCGCCGTGCCGCGCGATCTGCCGGCCGAGGCGTTGCCGGCCGTGGAGCAGATCGAGTCGCATTATCGCGAGAATCCGCGGGCGAATCTGAGGACCGCGCTGTGAGCGTGGCCCCGGGACTCATTTTCGTCATCGGGGACTCGCACATCGGTCTGGCCGACGGAAACGAGCAGCCGATCAGCGCATGGCTCGACCGCCTCGTCGCTTTGAAGCCGAAGGCGCTCTATCTCAACGGCGATCTCTTCCATTACCTGATCGCCCATCGCAAGTTCCTGACGCCGTCGGTCGAGAACGTGCTGCGAAAGTTCCGGGAGATCGTCGATGCAGGCGTGCCCATTCACTACGTCGAGGGGAACCGCGACTTCTTTCTCAAGGGATCGTTCGTCGAGAAGGCCGTGACCGACGTGGCCATGGAATTCGAGTTTCGAGCGGGCAGCGAGAGATATCTGATCGTGCACGGCGACAGGATCAACGACCGCGACTGGCCCTACCGGTTCTGGCGCCGGGCCTCGAAGAATCCGGTGACGCGGCTCGGCCTCGAGCTGATCCCGCGCGGCGTGGCCCGCCGCTTCGTCGACGGCGTGGAAAGGCGTCTGGCCCAGTCCAACTTCAAGCACAAATCGCGGCTTCCGGCTGAGCTGCTGGAAGCGTACGGACGCAAACGCGGGGCGCAGGGCTTCACCCACGTCGTCTTCGGCCACTTCCATCAGAAGGTGGTGATGCCGGCCGGCGCGACCACTGTGGCCATCCTTCCTCCGTGGTACGAAACCGGCGAGGCCATGGCCATCGACCCGGCAACGGGTGCATTCTCGTTCGTCACAGTATGATTGTCGACGTCACTTTTCTCGGCACCGGCACGTCGACCGGAGTTCCGGTCGTGGGATGCAGTTGCTCCGTCTGCACGTCGCCCGACGAGAAGAACAAACGCCTGCGCCAGTCGGTGAAGATCGAGACGGGCGGGAAGATCGCCTTGATCGACACGACCCCCGACCTGCGGGCGCAGCTCCTGCGCTCGCCGATCCCCCGGCTCGATTTCATTCTCTTCACGCACTCTCACTCCGATCACCTCATGGGCCTCGACGACATCAGGCCCTTCAACTTCCGGCAGCGCGATGCCATCGCCGCCTACGCCAATCCCATGACGGCGAAAGCGGTGCGGCGCGCCTTCAGCTACATCTGGAACGACTCCCAGATCGGCGGCGGCAAGCCGCAGCTCGATCTGCGGGAGATCGAAGGCCCTTTCCAGCACGAGGGCGTCTCCGTTACTCCCATCCCCGTCACGCACGGAGACTGGACGATCCTCGGATTCCGGATCGGCGACTTCGCCTACATCACCGACACGAACGGGATCCCCGACTCCTCGATGCGACTGCTGGAAGGCGTGCGCGTCCTGGCCCTGGACGGCCTGCGCCCATCGCCCCGCCACCCCACGCATTTCACGATCGATGAGGCCATCACCTGCTCGCGGCGGATCGGCGCGGAACAGACCTGGCTCATCCATCTCACGCACGAAGTGGAGCACCGGTCCTTCGATGCTACGCTGCCGCCGGGAGTAAGGCTGGCCTACGACGGGCTCCGCCTGACGGTTTCATGAAGCGGATCCTGAAACTGCAGGCGCTCGACGCCGCGGTGGTGGCTCCCCCGTCCAAGTCCTACTCGGTGCGGGCCATTCTTCTCGGCGCGATGGCGGAGGGAACGACGACGATCGCGAATTGTCTCGACGCCGACGACACGCGGTACGCGCTCGAGGCGCTGCGTGCGATCGGCTACGACATCGGCGGCTCGATCCAGCGCGAGCTCTACATCGGCGAGCGCAGGACGATGTCGGCGAACGAAGTGCCGATCTTCATCGGCAACGCCGGCACGGCCATGCGCTTCTTCACCGGCTGGCTGGCGTTCACACCGGGGCGTTTCCTCCTCAGCGGCGAAGAGCGGATGCACAACCGGCCCATCGGCGATCTGGTGGACGTGCTCCTCTCGATCGGCGCCGAGGTCGAGTACGTGGAGAAAGAGGGCTTTCCCCCGCTTCGCATTCGCGGGAAGCGGATGCGCGGCGGCTTCGACGTCACGATCTCCGCCGAGACCTCGAGTCAGTTCGTGTCCGCGCTATTGCTCGGTGGCGCCACGCTGCCTGACGGCATCACCCTGCGCATCTCCTCGCTGGCGTCCGGACCGTACATCGACATCACCGCGGACATCCTGAGCGCGTTCGGCGCACGTGTGGAGCGCAGCGGCAACGAGATTCGCGTGCGCGCGGGACGGCTCGACCGGACCGAATATCGAGTGGAAGGCGATTACTCATCGGCGTCGTACTGGTTTGCCGCCGCGGCCGCCACGGGTGGAACCATGCGCGTCAGTGGCCTGGCAAACCCGACCGCGCAGGGCGACGCCGCCTTCCTCGACATTCTGGCGAGGATGGGATGCTCCGTCGATGTCGATTTGCCCCGCCCGGATTCCTCGCCATCTTCGCCACTCGGAACGACGGTGCGCGTCACCGGACCGGAGAGGCTTCAGGGCGGCGTTTTCGACTGCAACGCCACGCCCGACATCGTACCGACGCTCGCCGCGATCGCACCGCTGGCGTCGTCGCCGGTCGAGATCGTCAACGTCGCCAACCTGCGCGTCAAGGAGTCGGACCGGCTGGCCACGCTCTCCTCGGAGCTCCGCAAACTCGGTGTCACGGTCGAGGAGCGCGCGGACTCGCTGCTGATCCAGCCAGGGTGGAGCGCCGACGCCGCCACGATCGACTCACACAACGATCACCGCATTGCCATGTCATTTGCAATCAGCGGTTTGACCAGAGGAAACGTGACGATCGAGGACGAGCGGGTGGTCTCGAAATCCTACCCACGATTCTGGAAAACGCTCGACGAGGTGATCGCCGCCCAGGGGCGATAAAATAGCCCTCCTCTCAATGCCAACCTGGTACCTCGTACTCGCACTGGTGTTCATCCTGGCGAACGGCGTGTTCGTCGCGACCGAGTTCGCGATCGTGAAAGTGCGCCCGACCCAGCTCGCCGAGCTGGCCGCGGCCGGGAGCCGCCGGGCCAGGATGGCCAGGCGCATCGTCAAACGTCTGGACAGCTACCTCTCGGCCACCCAGCTCGGAGTGACCCTGGCGTCGCTGGCCCTCGGCTGGGTCGGCGAGCCGGCATTCGAGTCGCTCATCGAGCCGCGGCTGGCCGGCCTGGGCGTATTTGCGCTGCCTGTCTCCCATTCGATCGCGGCCACGATCGCGTTCATCCTCATCACCTCCCTGCACATCATCTTCGGCGAGCTCGCGCCGAAGTACATCGCCATCGACAAGACTGTCAGTACCGCGCTCTGGACCGCCCATCTGCTGCGGGGCTTCTATCTGATCGCGTTCCCGGTGATCTGGGTTCTCAACCAGACGTCGCGCGTGCTGCTGGCGGTGATCGGAATCAATCCCGCGAACGACAACGAGGTCGCGCATTCGCAGGAAGAGCTGCGGCTGATCCTGGTGCGATCGGAGAAGGCGGGCGTGCTGTCGGAAGAGAACCGCGAGATCATCGAGGGCGTCTTCCAGTTCTCGAAGCGGACGGCACGCCAGATCATGGTGCCGCGCACGGACGTGGTGGTGCTGTCAATCACGCGCACGATCGAGGAGAACCTGGAGATCATCCGCACCACCCGGCACACGCGCTACCCGCTGTGCGACGGCACGCTCGACCGCACCATCGGACTGATTCACGTGAAAGATCTGATGCTGGCGCAACTGCGCGGACCGGGCCGCACGCTGCAGGAGCTGAAGCGCGACGTGCTCTTCGTCCCCGAGAACAGCACGGTCGAGGCGCTGCTCTCGCAGTTCATCGAGCACAAGACGCACATGGCGGTCGTCCTCGACGAATACGGCGGCGCCTCCGGCATCGTGTCGCTCGAGAACATCACCGAGGAGCTCTTCGGACAGATCCAGGACGAGTTCGACAGGGAACGGCCGGAGATCGAGCCCCTCGGCAGCGGCCGCTATCGCGTGCGGGGTGACTACCTGATCGAGGATCTCGCCGACCGGTTGAAAGTCGACGTCGGCGATCCGGACGAAGAAACGATCGGCGGCTACGTCGCGGCGAAGATCGGACGCGAAGTCACGCCGGGCGATCACGTCCAGCTCGGAGATCTCTCCATCCAGGTGATCGAGGCGGAGCGCTTTCGCGTCCGCTGGGTCGTCGTGCAGACCCAGATGCCGAAGACGGAGATCATCGAAGAGACCGAAGTGGCGCCGTAATATCGGGTTGTTTTCGGGTTGCCGTCTCGGGGTCTCTGGGTCTCGGGGTTCCGGGCCTCTGGGTTGCCGGGTCTCCCCGGTTGTTCGGGACCAAGTCAAACTAAACAACTAACCTGGCAACCTGGCAACCTGGCAACCCAGCAACCCGGTAACCCAGCAACCCAGCAACCCAGCAACCCAGCAACCCAGCAACCCAGCAACCCAGCGACCCGGACAACCCGGGCTATCGATTGCGCAGATATACGAAAACGCCGATCACGGCGAACAGCGCCACCGCCGTTCCGGAGAGCCACGTCCAGAGCGCGCTCGATTCCGGCTCGGGATGGTGCCGCGCCATTCTGGCCTGTTTGAGAACCTTTTCCGTCTCCTGAATGCGCATGGTTTCTAGCTCCTGAGCTTGATCACAGCGGTCTCGACCAGGCGGTCGCCGGGGAGGTTGCGCTGCCAGGCCGTGACTTTCACGCTGCCGGACTCACGCATCGTGCCGAACGCGGTGCGCACGTGGAAGCGGAGGTGCGAGTCTTCGGCGGGCTGGATTTTGCCGATTGTGAAGTGATACACGTTCGAGCCCGGATCATGCATTGTGTCGATTCCGCGATCCGCTGTCTGATCGAGAACGATGAGCTGCGGCGGCAGTTCGACATCGACGAAAACGTCCTGGATGTTGTTGACGCCGCGGTTACTGACTACGATGTCGAGGTTGTCTTCGCCGTTTTCGGGGAGGTCGGTCGGGTGCTGAATGTTGATCTTGAGCAGTTGACCGCGGGATGTCATGGCCATACCGTTCGACTTGCACGCGCCCAGAGTGAAAAGCGCGACGGCAAGGACGGCCATCGCCGCGATGGCGAGAGTTTGATTCCGTTTCATCAGTCTGTTCCTCCTTTATTGCAGAGTGCGGCAGCCCCCGGAAGGAAGTTGCCCCTGCCGTTGACTCTGCAAGGCCCAGACCGCACCACGCTTCCGGTATGACCGCAGAGACGAAGTACTACCTCGGCGTCGACGGCGGCGCATCAAAGACGGCGGCACTCGTCATCGACGCGGAGGGCACCCCTCTCGGACGCGGCGTGGCCGGCCCGTCGAACCACCTGCGCGTGGGAATCGAGACGGCCACGCGCAACATCGAGCGCGCCGTCAATATCGCCCTGGTCGAAGCGGGCATGGCCATCCGGCAGGTCGAGTATGCGTACTGCGGAATCGCCGGTGCCGACCATCCCGCGCACCGCCAGCGCGTCATCGACTCGCTGAAGATCTTCTTTCCGAAAGGCAACTTCATCGTCGACAACGATGCCCGCATCGCTCTCACCGGCGCGATCGGATTCGGCAGCGGCATCGTGATCATCTCCGGTACCGGTTCCGTCGCCTTCGGCCGCAACGAATCCGGCCAGGAAGCACGCGCCGGCGGATGGGGTCCCACCATCGGCGACGAAGGCAGCGGCTACGCCATCGCCCGCGACGGATTGTCGGCAATCGTGCGTGCCCACGACGGGCGGGGGCGCCGCACCAAGATGACCGAGCTGCTCTGCTACGACTACGACATGTGCAGTCCCGAGGATCTGCCACGATTCGTCTACGCCACCACCACGCATGCCGACGACATCGCGCGCTACGGAAAGCTGGTCATCGAAGCGGCACGCCTCGGCGATGAGGTGGCCCGGGAGATTCTCGAGCGGGCCGGGCGCGAGCTCGCCGAATGCGTGCTGGCAGTGGCGCGAAGACTGACCCTCACCCAACTGGACTTTCCGGTGGCCTACGTCGGCGGCGTCTTCAATGCCGAGGATGTCCTGCTCGTGCCGATGCGGAAGGTCGTGGCCAGTGAGGCTCCGCGAGCCGCACTCAAGCCGCCGGAGCACACACCGGTCGAAGGGGCGGCGATGATGGCCATCCGGGCCGCGGAGCACCCGCGACCCGAACGGCGTCCGTAAAGTCAGGCTCGAGAAACGCTCCCGCAGATCTCAGAAGTGGAACGTCAATCCCGCCGAGGCCATCACCGGATTGATCTTGATCTTCTGTGACTGATTCGGTCCCGTGGCAAAGACGGCGGTGGCCGACGACTTCACCGGCACGTACTTCACATCACCGGTGATTCCGATGTGCGGCGAGAAGTTGAATCCGATTCCGGCGTTGAGTGCCAGACCGACGTCGTCCTTGAAGTTGATCTGATTGACGCCGACGTTTCCGACGTCGCTGAAATCCTTCAGGTTGTCGAAGAGCACGTAAGCGGCGCCGGCGCCGATGTACGGGTCGATGAACGCGGTCGGAGCGAGGTGCCACTGCAGAATGCCGGTGATAGGGATCATCTTGATGCTCCCCTGGCTGAGCGTCGATCCGGGGAACCCGAAGCGGGCATCGGGCTTGACCTCCGAGGCGTCGATGGCCAGCGACAATGAGTGTCCCAAAAAGACATTCACGCCGGCGCCATAGCCGAGCTTGCCGCGGAAGTTGATATTGAACGGCTGATTGGGATCCGACGAGTTGAATGTGTTGTCGCTCTGGGGCTTGACCCATGTGGCCCAGCCCGTCAGGTCAAAAGCACGATCGGCCGCGAATGTGGGAACGCTGACGAAGATGACGCAAAGGAAAAGGGCTATCCGTTTCATGTCGCGCAAGAACCTCCGACGGCGCGCCACTGCAAACCCGCGGCCCACCGCGAATCCGACGCGCCCGCGAAGAGAACATTCCGTGTCATCCTGATCGGGCCGCCCGGCATGTCACGCCTGCTTCGCGATCACCTCCTCCTCCTCGTCACGGCCGCACTGGCCGCATGGTTTCTTCTTGCCGGACGGCTGACGGCAGCCGCGGCGTTCCAGGCGATCGACTTCCGCGTGCTGTTCGTGCTCCTGGCATTGCTCATCACCGTGGAGATCCTGCGGGAGTCGGGTTATCTCGACCTGCTGGTTGAGCGCACGGTTGCGAACTTTCACACCACCCGCCCATTCACGGCGGTGATGATCGTCGTGGCCGGTCTGCTCGCCGCGCTGGTGACGAACGACGTGGCGCTGTTCGTCGTGATTCCGTTCACCGTGATCGCCGGAAAGATCTCCGCCTTCGACGCCGAGGACGCCATCGTTCTGGAGCTCATCTCCACGAATCTGGTCGGATGCCTGACACCGCTCGGCAATCCGCAGAACCTGTTCATCTATCACCGGGCCGGGTGGAGCGCTGGAACGTTTGTGACGACCATGCTTCCGTTCGTGGCCTGGAACGCGTGCGGCCTGCTGATCGCGGTTTTCGTGATGCCCGGCACGCAGAGAATCGAGGCAGCCGAAGTAACGCTTCCGCCGCGAAACGGCCGCTACGCGATTGCCGGCGCGATCTGCTTTCTTCTCGTCCTGCTCGAAATCGCGCACGTGCTTCCAGCATGGATCGCCGCGGTGGTCGCGGCCGCGGCCGGAGCGATGACCATCCGCCGGCGCATCTTCCGAATCGATCTCTCGATCGTGCCGCTCTTCTTCTTCGCCTTCATCGTCATCGAAGGTCTGCGCTCCTTCGATCTCGGCGGTTTGTTGCGGGGCAACACGTTTATCGTCGCCACCCTGCTTTCGCAGGTGATCTCGAATGTACCGGCGACGGTATTGCTGACACCGTTCGCCGAGCCGCACTGGCGCCCGCTGCTTTACGGCGTGAGCGCCGGCGGCTGCGGAACGATCATCGCGTCGCTCGCCAATCTCCTGGCATGGCGCATCTACGTGCGCGAATCCAATCGCGATCCGCGCTTCCTCCGCCGGCTCATCGCCATCAACTTCGCGTTTCTGGCATGGGCCGCCCTGGGCGGATGGTGGCTGCTGCGCACGGGCCGTTAGTGAAGCGCGGCCAGACTGCGGTCACGAGCGGCACGGAACTCGTCGCCCGCTTTCCAGTTCGGTTTCGAGGGCATGTTCGCCGCTTCCCAGCCCAGCCAGAAACCGAGCTGCCCCATCTGCACGGCCGACGACCAGTCCCACGACAGATCGAATTGATCGCTCGGCTGGTGGTAGTGATTGGCGCGGTAGTCGTCGCTCAGTTTGCGGCCGAGCTCAGGCGGCTTGCCGATGAGATCGTGCCCTTCACTGATGCTGAATGCCGGGATTCCCACTTTGCCGAAGCTGAAGTGATCCGACCGGTAGTACGAGCCCTGTTCCGGAGACTGATCGGGGACGATCTTCAATCCCAGCGCTTTGGTGACTCGCTGCGCGACCGGTTCGAACGTCGTGCGCTCGATGCCCAGCATCTGCACGCTGCCCACGCGTCCGAATTCGTACAGCGCGTCATAGTTGATGGCCAGCGCGATGCGTCCGGCGGGGATCGTCGGATTCTCTCCGAAGTACTCGCTGCCGAGCAGACCCTGCTCTTCCGCGGCGACGGAGTTGAAGAGGATGCTGCGCCTGGGCGCCGGCTTCGTGCGCGACCACACGCGCGCCATCTCCAGGAGCAGCGCGGTTCCGCTGGCGTTGTCGATCGCGCCGTTGTAGATGCGATCGCCGGTCGCGTCCGGAATGCCGATGCCGAGGTGATCGTGGTGTGCGCTGTAGAGGACCGCTTCGTTGCGCAGGGCGGGATCGGCCCCATCAAGGCGTGCGATGACGTTGCGCGAGTCGAACGGGCGGATCGTGCTCGTCAGTTTGCCGGTCAGCTTCATGTTGAGCGCAACGGGATGAAAGTCGCGGGACGCGGCGGCTTTCGTCAGCGCGTCGAGGTCCTGGCCGGCCGCGCGGAACACAGCCGCGGCCACCCCCTCGGTGACCCAGCCGGCCAGGTGCAGCGAAGGCTGGCCTGGTTTGAGGCGCATCTCCGCTTTCTCCCCACTCCACGAATTGCGCACGACCTGCCAGCCGTAACCGGCCGCGTCGTTCGTGTGAATGAGCACGACCGCCTGCGCGCCTTTCGCGGCGCCAATCTCGTACTTGTAAGTCCACCGGCCGTAGTACGTGCGCGACTTGCCTTTGAAAAGATCCGGCTCGGCAGCGTTTGCCGGTGGATCGTCGACGAGCATGACCAGCGTCTTGCCGCGCACGTCGACGCCTTTGTAGTCATCCCATCGATATTCGGGAGCGACGACACCGTGCCCGACGAAGATCACGTCGGAGTCGATGGCGCTCTCCGGATCCTGTGAGTCGTCCGTGGCCACGTATTCGTCGCGATACTGGAGCGGTCCGGCCACCGTCGTTCCGTCACGCGTGAAGGAGAGTGCGCTCTTCGCCGGATCGAGCGTGATTCCGACCAGCGGCACATTCTGAAAGTACGTCCCGTTCTCGCCGCCCGGTTTCAGACCGTACGACCGGAACTGCGCCGCGATGTACTCCTCGGCGATGGCGTCTCCGCGCGTTCCGGGCCCTCGGCCCTCGAGAAGATCGCTCGACAGGAACTTGTCGTGTGCCGCAATGGCTTCGGCGCGGAAGAGCTTCAAACCGGTATGGACGGCCGGCGGCATTTGTGTCGAGGTCGTTGCGCCGAGCGCAACGACGGCAACGGTGAGGATGAGCGCGAGTCTCTTCATGGGTGCGTATCATAAGAGCGAATGGGCAACGAGGTGGTTTGCCTCGCCGACTGCGACGGGGTCTCCGGCACCGCGAAAATACTGCTCGAAACGGATGAGCTGGTCGTTCGTTCGCCGTTCCGGCTCCGCATCCCCTTCTCCTCGATCAAACGGCTCGATGCCAGGGGCGGGCGGCTGCGCGTGTGGTGGGATACGCACGTCCTGTCCGCCGACATCGGGCGCGAAGCGGAAAGATGGTCCGAAAAGATCCGCAATCCCAGAACGCTCGTCCAGAAGCTCGGAATCAGAAGCGGCCAGAAGGTCTCGGTCGTCGGCCGCCTGGATGAAGGGTTTATCGATCAGTTACAGCAGTGCGGGGTGGAGATCGCGAAGCGCGTACGACGCGACAGCGACATCATCTTTGTCAGAATCGACGGACGAAGACAACTCGACCGGTTGGTCGGGATCAGGGAGTCGCTGGCGGCCGCCGGAGCGGTCTGGGTGATCCGCCCGAAAGGATCGGACGCCATTTCCGAGAGCGAGGTGATGACCGCGGGGAAAGCGGCTGGCCTGGTCGACGTGAAAGTGGCGCGTTTCTCGGCGTCACACACCGCGGAAAAATTCGTGATTCGCATAAAAGATCGCACCGTTCACCGAAAGCGGGGGTAGGGAAGAGGGCGAAAAAATCACTCCTCTGATTGAGTGTCATACAAAACAATGGACTTTCCAATGAACTTCGATCCCGTCGTTGCCGTGCAGCTGCCGCTCAGCGAGCGCGTGCTCGACCGGCTCGCCGACATCATGTTTGCGACAGACGAAATCCTCGACATGATCGGCACGCACAGATACATGGCAGACGACACCACATGCGATGTCGAACAGTCGGTGCGTCACGTGTACGACCACGTGAACGACCTGATGAAGAAGCTGACCGACTGATTTCGTCCCGATTTCGTCGCATCGCGGCCTCCCGCGTTATGCTTGGCGGCACCAAACATGAGCCCAGCGGTGCTCGTGGTCGAGGACGATGTCGCAACCCGGACCCTGCTCTCGGTTGTGATGAACCGCGCCGGATTCGACGTCGACGCGATCGGCAATGGTGCTGATGCCATCACGCTGCTTTCCCTCGTCCGCTATTCCGCCCTGGTCTGCGATCTCCACCTCCCCGGCACCTCCGGCCACGACGTGCTGGCGCATCTCGAAACCACTGATCCGGACATGCTGGCGCACACGGTCGTCGTCTCCTCGACCCAGCGTCTGGAGATCGATCGCGTGCGCACCCGCTACGTGGCCGCACGCGTCTTCCGCAAGCCTTTCGACCTCGAACAGTTGACGGTCGCGGTGGTTACCGCAGCGAAAGACAATCCCTGCGGCCGGCGCGATCCGGCTGCGGAGTTCTGCCGGAAATCGATCGTCAGCGGGGCCAAGGCCGGCGTGGTGTTCGTCAGAGACCCGCAAGACGAGAGGCTCAGTCTCGTGCGCAGCTTCGGTTATTCGAGTGAGATGATCGAGCGATTCGTTCCCGTGCTCACCGATTCCCCGTTTCCCGCGGCCGTCGCTTATCGGTCCGCCGCGCCTGTATGGCTCCAGTCGCCGGAGAGTCTGGAAGCCCAATTCCCGGCCCTCGCCAATCTCTGGCGTGACACGCAGAGCTACGCGATGGCGGCGCTGCCACTTCTGGGGGACGGGGGAGCGTTCGGTGCCGCCGGCTGGAGCTTCCGCCAGCCTCGATCCTTCAGCGAAGAGGAACGCCGCCGCTTCGAAGCGATCGCCTCCGACCTCTCCGATGAATTCGGCCGCACAGCTTCGACCTAGATCGGCGGCCTGCGCCGATGCCAGTCGGTCTTCGCCTGAAACAGATTCGCGGCAGCGAGCACCTTGTCATCGTCGAGCACCCGTCCGATGAACTGCAGACCGACGGGCAGATTCTTCGACGTGAATCCAGACGGCACGCTGATCGCCGGCAGTCCGCAGAAGTTGCCGATGCCGCCGAGGGGATCGGAGAAGGCCAGGTCGGTTTCGAGATTGGTGTCCATGGTCGTCGCCGCCACCGGCAGCGAAGCCGCCGAGATCACGTCGACCGAGTCGAAGAGCGCATCGATCTTCCTCTGAATGATCGCGCGGATGCGTTGCGCGCGAACGTAGTCGCTGCCCGGAATCGTGGCGTTGATGTATCCACCGAGGCGGCTGCCGGGGTCGGTGAGATCGGAAACGCGGCCGCTTTCGATGAGCGTGTCGAACGCTGAAGCCCCTTCCACCGAGATGGTGATTCCGGCCGCTGCCTCCCATGGTCCTTCCGGAACTTCCAGTTCGATGAGCTGGGCACCGGCGTTCGCGAGCGCAGCGCGTGCCTTGCCGGTGACGGCGGCTACGTCCGGCTGCATGTCCGCGGCCTTCCACGCATTCGTCACCCACCCGATGCGCAAGGGCCGGCCGGCCGCGGGTCGATACTCGAAGTGCGCCTGCGACTCCGGAAGCGAGCCGCCATCCGTTCCATCATGCCCAGCCAGGACGGAGAGGATCAGTCCGCAGTCGTCGGCGCTGCGCGCCATCGGACCGATTTTGTCCATGGTGTACGACAACGCCATCGCTCCGCCGCGGCCCACGCGCCCGAACGTCGGACGCAAGCCGCTCAGACCGCAATACGTCGACGGGCAGACGATCGAGCCCCACGTCTCGGTGCCGATCGCAAATCCCGCCAGAGCCGCCGACGCGATCGCACCCGAACCGCTCGACGAGCCGCACGTCCAGCACGTCTCGTCCCACGGGTTCTTCGCGCCGCCGCTGATCGATGCCGTTCCGTAGCGGTATCCCATTCCGCCGGCCAGCTCGATCATCGCCGCTTTTCCGATGAGGATGGCGCCGGCCCGTCCCAGCCGCCGGATCACATTGGCGTCGAAGTCGAACGACTGGCCCGCGTACGGACGCGCGCCCCAGGTGGTCGGATAGCCTTTGGCCGCGAGCAGGTCCTTCGCCGCGTAAGGAATCCCGTGCAGCGGGCCACGATACTTCCCGGCGCCGATCTCCTTCTCCGCCGCGTGCGCTTCGTGCATGGCGCGCTCGCGCGTGAGCGTCGCGTATGCGTTCAGCCTGGGCCCCAGTTTCTCGCTGCGCGCCAGATAGGCCTCGGTCAATTCGACCGGCGAGAGCTTGTGCGCGCGGATGCGGTCGCCGAGCTCGCGCACCGTGAGATAGAGAACGTCATCGCCGATCATCGCTTGGCCGCCTTGCGGTAGACGCGGAAGGGCTCGGCCGGTCCGGATCCGTTGTCGAGATCGAACTTGCGCATCGCCTCCACGCCCGCCTGTCCGCCGCTGACGAGACGGCGTACGTCCGCGCGCTGCTCGTCATTCAGGTGCGCGCCGTACTTCGTGACGATCCACTGCACGCGCGCGTCGACCTCAGCCTGAGCGGCCGGTGAAAGTGCCGGTGCATTGGCAGGCGGCTTCGGTTCGGCCGCGGTCGTCTTCGGTGGCTCGGGCGAAGTCTGCGCCACCAGCATCGGCGCGAAGGCCGCGGCGCCGGCAATGACTACCGCGTCCACCGCGAATGAACGTCGTGAGATTTTCTTCATCGCGACCTCCTCCCAGGAGTCCGTGCTGCTTCCCGTTGCGGCCGCGGCCTGGCCACGCGTGCTTCGCCGGCGGCGGGGACTACCTCGACGCCCTGCTGGCCTCGACGTCCGGCCCCTCCGCGTCGCGCTTTCTCCAGCGTCATGAGAAACCCGAACGCCGGATCCTTGAACTGCAGATGACGGAGCACGCTCCAGTGCTTGCGCACATACCCTTGCAGAAACGTGAGAACGTGACCGAGGGAGATGATGCGGCAGGGAGGGATCTGCGAGCCGGGCGGAAACGCTCCGAAGGCGATGAGGCGGACGGCGTACCCGCTGGGCAGCGTGGCCACACCGCTCGACAGCAGCGATCGCACCACGCTGTCATCCTCTTCCGCCGTGTTGCCGAACCGGCTGACGACGGCTTTGAGCACGTCGGGCTCGCGTCCGCCGGAGTTGATCCCCACCCGTCCTTCCTTGACCTCCCCGATGATCATATCGACGGTGTCCGCCGACACGCCCAGACCCTCGTCGATCTCGGTGATGTCGAGACCCTGCGGCGTTTTTCGTCCCGCCAGCACGGGCACGCCGTTCGGAAAGCGGAAGGCCAGGATGTCGATGTCGGTGATCGTGCGAAAGCCATTGCGTCCGGCTCCGGCGATGATCGGATACTCCGCCGACGTGAAGTAACCGTTGAGCTGCAGGTAAGCCTGCACCAGGCTGACTGCGTGGTCCATGTGTGAGGCGAATGATACAGGTCGCAGGGCAGGTCGCAGGTCGCGGGTCGCCGGTCATGGGGGCCGCAATGCTTCGAGGCCCGGCGACGTGCGGCCTACTCCGTCGTGGGTCGTGGGTCGCTTGACAGGTCGCCGGTCGCGGGTCGCGGGGCCGCAAACGCTTCGAGGCCCAGCGACCAGCGACCCCGCGCCCGGCGACCCTCAATGCCATCTTCTTCATGGAGTCTCAATCCTCTACACTGTCGCCGCACATGGCGACCGTCTCTTCACTCAAACCACAGTACGACTGCATGAAGTGTCCGGCCTACTGCTGCAGCTACAACAGCATCGTGGTCGAGAAACGCGACCTCAACCGCCTCGCCAAACACTTCGGTGTGGACACCGAGACCGCTGCGAAGCGGTATACGAAGACGGTCGAGGGCGAGCAGGTGTTGCGCCATCAGAAGGACGAGATCTACGGCAGCGTGTGCATGTTCCTGGACACGAAAGCGCGTCGCTGCACGATCTACGAGGCCCGGCCGGGCGTCTGCCACGAGTACCCCGATCAGCCTCACTGCGGCTATTACGACTTCCTCAAGTGGGAGCGCGGACATCAGGAAGATGAGGACTTCATCCCGATGAACCGGTACTGAGCGGCCGGCTTCTGTGATGCCGCTCACACCCGATCCCGGTCCTGGCGTGAGATTAGCCCTGCGCACTCCATTGTTCGCATGCGCATGAAGGCTCTGACAACCGCCGCACTGGTGGCCCTTGTGCTCGCGAGCGCCGCGAGCGCTCAGGAACAGCCTCCCCAGACCTTCAACGAAACCGTCTCCGTCGGCTATGTGATCGTGCCGTTTACCGTGCTCGACCGCAACGGCGCGCCGATCACCACCCTCAAAAAGCGTGACGTCGGTCTTTATGTCGACGGAAAGCGCGTGCGCACGGACATGTTCGAGCAATCGCTCAACGCGCCCGTGTCCTGGACGATCCTCCTCGACGCCTCGGGATCGATGGGACTGGCCGGCAAGATGGACTCCGCCCGCGCGGCGGTCTCAACGCTGCTCAACCATCGCAAGAAGGGCGACGACTTCGCCCTGTTCATCTTCGCGGAATCGGAGGCCCGCGAGGTCGTGCCGTTCACCGAGGATCCCGATGAGATCCGGCACGCCATGTTCGACGTGAAGCCGTGGGGCAAGACGGCGTTCTTCGACGCACTGGCCACGATGCCCGACCGGAGCGAGCTCGGAAAGAATCCCACGCGGGCCATCGTTCTGCTGTCCGACGGAATCGACAACGCCTCCCGTCACACCCGGGCCAGCCTGGCTCAGATCTTCGAGGGAAGCGCCATCCCGATCTATCCGCTCGGCCTGCGCGACCCGGCCGAGCTCAAGCCGCACCAGCCCGTTTCGTACGAGGCGTTGTCGGACCTCGACCTGCTCGACGCCGTGGCCAACCTCACCGGTGGCAAGATGCACCTCGGCCACAGCCCCGAGGAACTGGCCAGGGCCGTGGACTCGATGCAGAAGGATCTGCGGGCGCAATATCTGATCGGGTTTACGCCGACAGGAAAAGGTGAAGTAAAGTACCGGCGAATTACGCTTCAGCTCGCCGGAAGAGGAAGAGTCGTTCGCGTTCGTGCCGGCTATCGAGGCACCGAACCACCTGCCGCCACCAGCTCAGTGTCGCGCGGGAATGAAAAAAAATGAATGAAAGGGAGTTCACAATGAAGATCATCCGTACCGTCTCGGCCGTTACGCTCGCCAGTCTCCTGGGAGCGTGCGCCACCAATTCCGCGGTCGACAAGAAGATTCAGGACTCGCAGGCGACGACGAATCAGCGCATCGAGTCCGTCGCTTCGCAGGTGGAAGACCTGCAGACCAAACAGAAGCAGACCGACGTCCGCCTCGACCAGCTCAGCCAGGAGGCCCGCGAAGCACTCAAGCGCGCACAGGATGCCGGTGTCCTGGCCAAAGGCAGGGTCGTCTTCGAGCAGGCATTCACCGAGGACCGCGTGCGCTTCGGCTCGGACAAGTACGAGCTCGACCAGACCGCCCAGACCGCGCTCTCCGATTTCGCGAACAAGGTGAAGGCGCTCGACACACAGTACTTCGTCGAGATCCAGGGCCACACCGACGACACCGGCAGCTCGAAGTACAACGAAGACCTCGGGCAGCGCCGCGCCGACTCGGTCCGCCGCTATCTCTCACGCCAGTTCTCGCTCCCGCTGAACCGCATGTCCACGATCTCGTACGGCGACACGCTTCCGGTCTCATCGAACAAGACGAGAGCCGGACGCGCGCAGAATCGCCGCGTGGTCATGGTCGTCCTCGAGTAGACATCCAGCGGCCGGCCTGCAGCCCTCTGCAGCCGGCCGCTTCTATTCGAATGTGGCCACGACCGGCGCGTGATCGCTCGTCCCCACCTCGCGATAGGAGGGACAGGAGACCGCGCGTGCGGCGAGGGCGCGGCTGGCCAGCACGTAATCGAGCCGCCATCCGATGTTGCGCTGGCGCAGATTTCTCCATGGCGCCCACCAGGTGAAGTAGTTCTCGTCCGCCGGATAGAGCTCGCGTCCGACGTCGGCGAGGCCTTGCGCGATGAGCTTCTCCAGCACCTCGCGCTCCACGGGAAGCTGACCGATGGCGCGCGGCTTCCGCTCTTTCAGATGAACGTCCATGTCGGACCGGGCGATGTTGAGATCGCCGCAGAGCACGAGCTGAAGGCCGCGCGCACGGATTCCGGCGGCGTACTCCACCAGCGCGTTCATGAATGCCATCTTGGCGTCGAAGTCCTTCCCGCCGTTCGGGACGTAGACCGACGCAAATACCGTCCCGCCGATCTCGGCCTGCACGATCCGCGTCTCGTGATCGAAGTCCGGGTGCGTGAACTCGGGCTGATCGGCGAAGCCGCGACGGACGTGCATGGCCACGCCGGAGTAACCGCCCGCTCCGTGCCAGTAGCAGGTGTAGCCGTCGATGCTGCACGTCTCCGGGACCTGGGCGATGGTGGCCTTGATCTCCTGAAGACAGACCACGTCCGGCTGCTCGCGGCTGGCCCACTCCACGAACTGGGCGTGGCGGGCCCGGATCCCGTTAACGTTCCATGTCGCTATTTTCACGGCGGCGATTAAACGAAATTTTCGTCCCCCCGTCCAACTTTGGAAAGCCAAACTGGAGGCCCTATGCGTAAGGTCTGTCTCATCGCAGTGCTCGTTCTCGTCGCAGCACCCTCACTATTCGCACAACCGTGGCGCGATGGCGGACGCGACCGTAACTACCGTCGCAATCAGGACAATCGCTTCGAGCTCACGCCGTTCATCGGTTACACCAACGGCGGGACCATCTTCACCGACAACACAAACCTGTTCAACCAGGACGTTCAGGCCTCGAGCAGCGCGAACTTCGGGGCGAATTTCGGCATCCCGCTCGGATACACGAACATGAAGCTGGAGCTGATGGTCAACCGCCAGGACACGAATCTGACGGCCGGCGGCGGCGGTCTTTTCGAGCCCGATAACCGCGTGGCGAACTTCCACGTCACGTACTATCACGGCGGCCTGCTGATCCCCTTCAATGAATCGCGCAACGCCACGCCGTTCGTCGTGGTCAGCGCCGGTGTCGGGAACCTGCAGCCGGACATCGAAGGCGTGTCATCGAGCAACCGTTTCTCCGCCTCGGCGGGCGTCGGCGTGAAGGTTCCCGTCAGTCCGAACTTTGGAATCCGGCTGGAAGGGCGCGGGTTCTTCACCTCCCTCGGCAATGGCTCTAACTCCAATAATTGCCGATATTGCAATGACAACAGCGGCCACGATTTCTACCAGGGACAGGTCAACCTTGGATTCGCGATTTCCTTCTGAGATAAGATGACGGGCACATCAGTTGCACCCCAGGTATGCCCGTCATCATGAATCCTCAGGATGTACGAAAACAGCGAGTCGCGCTCGGCTACTCGGTGACCATGCTCGCGGAATTGCTGCGGGTCGAGCCGCGGGTGATTGCGGAGTGGGAGAACGGAGCCACGCCGGTGCCGGACTGGTTGAGCCTCTCCATGACCGCCCTGACCAGGTCGCACGCGAAGCCGCAGGAAGATCTGCTTATTGCCAGCGGAACATTCGCAAGCCGGCGACGTACGCTACTGCGGTCCAAAGTGCGAGGTTGACGAGCTGCGGCATCACCTGCCCGATCGTCATCGCTTCGTTCATCACTCCCCGCAACGCGTCGTTGAGCGCCGTCAGTGGTAGGACGCGGATGAACGGCCTGGCGGCGTCGGGAAACCTCTCGTAGGAAAAGAACACTCCCGAGCAGAGCCACATCGGCATCATCACCAGGTTCATGAGACCGCTCACCCCTTCCTGGGTGCGCGCGCGCGAGGCCACCAGCAGTCCGATCGCCGCGAAGGCCGTCCCGCCGAGGAGACAGACGAACGCGAAGAGCAAAAGCGATCCGTGCACGCTCACGCCGAACACAATCCAGGCGAAGCCCACCACGACGATCATCTCGATGATGAGAAAGAGCAGCCGCGATAGAAACTGGGCGATGAGATAGTCGCTCTTGCGCATGGGCGTGGCGATGAGTCGCTTGAGCAGCTTGCGCATCCGCGCGTTCGCGATGGTGAAGCCCATGCCCCACATCCCCGTCCCCATCAGGTTCATCCCCAGCAGACCGGGAACGAGAAAGTCGATGTAGCGCGCGCCCTGCTCCCGGACCGGCTCGTCGCGGGCCGCGATGACATTGCGGCGGCCGGCCGCGCTCTGCAGCGCGTCGTCCGCTTCCACTCGCGCCGTCCGCGCGTCCGGACGCGTGGGATCGAAGTGATACACGGGTTGCGGGCCCGGCTCGACGAGCAACGAGATCTTCCCGCGCCGCAGGGCCTCGCCGCCGTCCGCTTCAGAGTAGAGGCGCGGCAGCAGCGCCGGCGATTTGCCGAGCGCCTGGAGCGTCGCCGCCGACGACGGGCCGACGACGATGCCGACCGGAATGCGGTCGGGCGGCCTCTCCCGAAACGCAAATCCGAGGAGGAGCGTCAGCAGCAGCGGGAAGCCGAAGACCCAGAACATTGCTTCGCTCTCGCGGACGAATTCCTTGAGCCGCGTCGACGTCAGCTCGATGATGGCCGGCCGCACTCTGTCCGATCCGGCATCAGGCATCGCGCAACTCCCTTCCCGTGAGCGATACGAAGAGATCCTCCAGCGTGGCCTCGTGCGTCGTCAGCGTTCGCAGCTTCGCTCCGTTCTCCTCCACCGAACGGATCAACTGCGGCACGGCCGCGGCGAGCGAGTCGACGCGGAGCTGCCAGCCGTCGCCTCTCCGCGAACAGCCGTGAAATCCATTCACCTCGCAGAACGCCTCGGAGTCGAGAGGAGGATCGCTCGTGAACTCGATGATGTTGGCCGCCTCCAGCCGCGCGATCAGCTCGGGGGGAGTGCCGAGGGCGATCAGGTGCCCGTGGTCGATGATGGCGATGCGGTCGCAAAGCCGCTGCGCTTCATCCATGTAGTGCGTGGTCAACAGCACCGTGCCGCCCTTGGCGCGAAAGCGGGCCACGACTTCCCAGAGCTGCAGGCGGCTCTGCGGATCGAGGCCCGTGGTCGGCTCGTCGAGAAAGAGGATGTCGGGATCGCCGGCCAGGGCGCAGGCGACGGCAAGACGTTGCTTCTGGCCGCCGGACAATTTGCCGACGCGCGCGTCGCGCTTCTCCTCGAGCGACATGTCGTGCAGCAGTTGCGATGGCCGGGGACCGTTCTTGTAGAAGGAGCGGAAAAGACGCAGCGTCTCGTTGACGGTGAGCTTCTCGTTGAGCTGCGTCTCCTGCAGCGAAATGCCGATGCGCTCGCGCAGCTCGCGCGCGTTCCGGCTCCAGTTGAGGCCGAGGACTTCGACTTCGCCGCCGTCGGCGGGAGTGAGGCCCTCGAGAATCTCGATGGTCGTCGTCTTCCCCGCGCCGTTGGGACCGAGGAGTCCGAAGCACTCGCCACTGCGCACGGCCAGGTCGAGACCGTCGACGGCTTTCACATCGGGATAAAGTTTTTTGAGCCCGCGACACGAGATTGCCAGACCATCGCCGTTGCCTGAAGCCATCGCGGCGCACATACTAGCGCGCCCATGCGTGCCGTCACTCTCAGACATTTCGGCGATGAATCGGTAATGGAGATCTCCGACGTCGATCCGCCCATCCTGGGCGAACACGACGTCCGCATCGCCGTCGCCGCAGCGGCGATCAATCGCGCGGACCTGCTGCAGCGCCAGGGCCACTACCCGCCACCGCCCGGCGCATCAGAAATCCTCGGGATGGAATGCGCGGGAATCGTGACTGAGGTTGGAAAAGAAGTGTACGGATGGCAGAAGGGCGACCGGGCCATGGCCTTGCTGTCCGGTGGCGGCTACGCCACCGACGCCGTGGTCGATGCCGGCTCGGCGATGCACGTGCCGGGCGCGCTTACGGATGAAGAAGCGGCGGCGATTCCGGAGACGTTCCTCACCGCGTTCCTGACGATTTTTCTACTGGCTGTGGCGCGGCGGGGAGAGACGCTCCTCGTGCACGGCGGCGGGAGCGGCGTGGGAACGTCCGCGACGACGCTGGCCAAGCTGGCCGGCCTGCGCGTGATCGTCACGGCGGGATCGGCGGAGAAATGTTCGCAGTGCATCCAGCACGGTGCCGACGAAGCCGTCGACTACAAGCACGACGACTTCTCGAAACGGGTGAAGGACGTCGACATCGTGCTCGATCACATCGGCGCGGCGTATCTCGCGAAGGACCTGCAGGTGATGGGCGTCGGGGGACGGGTCGTCGTCATCGGCTCGATGGGCGGCGAGAAGACGGCAGAGATCGATGTCACGTCGCTGCTTTCGAAACGCCAGCAGATCATCGGCTCGACGCTCCGCGGACGATCGAACGAAGAAAAGGCGCGCCTCGTCGAGGCCTTCATGGCCCGATTCGGCGACGATCTGCGCAACGGACGCATCCGCCCGGTGATCGACTCGGTCATGCCGATGCAGCGCGTGGCCGAGGCTCATCGCCGCATGAAGGGCGACCACTTCGGCAAGATCGTCCTTACGATGTCGTGAATCTCGTTCAGAGCCTGTCGCAACGCTTCAACCGCGCGAACCAGTGCGATGAGCTCTTCGCCGACGCATGCCGGCAGGCGAGCAACGCCACGGTTGAGTCCTGACAGCGAAACAGCGTGAACCGGTCGATGTCGGAGATCCCTGTCAGCGCGAAACCGAGTGCCGTGGAACCGTCGCGCGACACCCGATGCACATCGGCACCGTGCCGCAGAAGGAGCATGACCATCTCATCCCGCCCGTATCCGGCCGCCATCATCAACGGCGTCGTTCCGTCCGGCCCGCCTCGATTCACATCCGCGCCGTGCTCGAGCAGGACCTCGGCCGTGGCCAGTTGGTTCGTGTGCACGGCGTGCAGAAGCGGCGTCCAGCCGTTACCGCCGGCGGGCCGGTTCGGATCGGCTCCATCCACCAGCAGGGCCCGCGTCTGCGCGTAGACAGCAGTGCAATAGATGACCAGAAGGGCCGAGCCGATGACTGCGCTGCGCATCTCTGCAATCTGCATTCGCTGGCTCGTGATGTCAAGTACTTGTCTTCAGAAAGTACAGACCGTCTCATACCTTCAGAGCGATGAGGGGTTTCTGCTTCTTCAGCCACTCCTCGATTGCGTTCCGAGGGACGGTGTGCACCTGAATGTCCTCCCCCTCCACACCCCCTCCCTCACCCACCCGCTCTACGGCGCTCGGAATGACGGGGCTCTACGGCGAGGGCGAAGCCCCCGGCGAGGGCGAAGCCCCACGTCATTCCGAGCCGCGAAGACGGCGAGGAATCTGGGCGGGGGCGAAGCGAACACCGCACTCTCCCCCCCACCCAGATTCCTCGCGCTCTGCGGCGCTCGGAATGACGGTGGGCTAGAAGAGGGACTGCTGCGGCAACCGCCTGCGGAACGCTGCCACCGACATCGCGTCGTTGCGCTCGTTGAGTCCGAGCTTGCGGCAGGTGACGTCGAAGAGGGCCGACATCTGCTCCGCGAAGATTCCTTCCCCCCGTCCACGCACTCCCCACGCGGAGTCGTACAGCTTTCCGCCGCGCAGATCGCGCACGCGGTTGAGCACTTTGTCCTTGCGATCGGGGAAGTGCTCGTCGAGCCAGCGCTCGAACAGCGGTGCCACCGCCCACGGCAATCGCAGCATGACTTTCCCGGCCCAGGTCGCGCCCGCTTTCTTCGCCGCGGCCAGGATCGCCGGCATCTCGTGGTCGGTGATCCCCGGAACGATCGGCGCGACCATCACCCCGGCCGGGATTCCGGCCGACGCCAGCGCCTCGACCGCGGAGAGCCGCAGCTCCGGCGTCGCCGCACGCGGCTCCATCATGTTGGCGAGGTTCGCGTCGAGCGTGGTGATCGACACGAACACGCGCGCGGCATTGAACCGCGCCAGCTCCTGCAGGTGATCGACGTCGCGCGTGACCAGCGCGTTCTTCGTGATGATCGCCACAGGATTGCGGAACTCGGCGAGCACGCCGAGACAGCGGCGAGTGATCTCGAGCTTGCGCTCGATCGGCTGGTAGGGATCCGTCACGCCGCTGATGGCGATCACCTGCGGCTCCCAGCTCTTCGCGTTCAGCTCTTCCCGCAGGAGCTCCGGCGCGTCCTCTTTCACGAGAATCTTCGTCTCGAAGTCGAGGCCGGCCGACATGCCGAGGTACTCGTGCGTGGGGCGGGCGAAGCAGTAGATGCAGCCGTGCTCGCAACCGCGATACGGATTGATGCTGGCCTCGAAGCCGATGTCCGGGCTGTCGTTCCGGGCGATGAGCGTGCGCGTCGGATCGCGCAGGAAGATCGTGCGCGGCCGGTCATCGTCGGGCGGCGCCTCGTCGTCGCGCACGTACTGGAGCGTCTCGAACCGGTTCTGCGGATTCCAGCTCGCCCCTCGGCCTTTGATGGGAGTGGTGGTCATGGCATCGTCAGGACCGCCGTGCCGGTGATCGCGCCGGAGCGAAGATCGCGTAACGCTTCGTTCGCGTTCGCCAGCGGGAACAGCGTCCGCTTCGTGTGGATGCGAAACCGGGAAAGGCGCTCGAAGAACTCTTCGCCGTCCCTTCGCGTGAGGTTCGCCACCGATCGCACCGAACGCTCGCCCCACAGGAGCTCGTACGGAAACGACGGGATGTCGGACATGTGGATTCCCGCGCAGATGACCGAGCCGCCTTTCACGACGTTTGTGAGCGCCGCGGGAACGAGTTCGCCTGCAGGCGCGAAGAGGATCGCCGCGTCGAGCGGCTTTTGCGCCGCGGCATCACCGGCCCACGCCGCTCCTATCTCCAGCGCGAATCTCTGCGAATCGAAGTCGCCGGGCCGTGTGAAGGCGAACACTTCGCGTCCCTCCGCCTTGGCGATCTGCACGAGGATCTGCGCCGCCGATCCGAACCCGTAGAAGCCGACGCGGCGCGCGTCGCCGATCATCCGGTAGGCGCGGAAGCCGATCAACCCCGCGCAGAGCAGCGGCGCCGCCTCCTCGTCGCTGTACGACTCCGGAATGGCGAACGTGAACCGCCGGTCCGCCACCGTGTACTCCGCATACCCGCCGTCGATCGTGTAGCCGGTGAAGCGCGCGCGATCGCAGAGGTTCTCACGGCCACTCTTGCAGTAGACGCACTGGCCGCACGTCCACCCGAGCCACGGCACTCCGAGGCGCGTTCCGCTCTCGACGTCGATGCCGACGATCTGATGGCCGACGATCAGCGGCAGCTTCGGATCGGGAAGCTCGCCGTCGACGACGTGAAGATCGGTGCGGCACACCGCGCAGGCGCTGACCTTGATCAGTACCTGATCGCCGTTGGCAACCGGCGTGGGAATGTCGCGCAGCTCGAGCGGTTGCCGGGCCGCCGGAAGCACCATGGCCTTCACCGTCTCAGCCTACCGCAGGCCTCGGGCCCCCAGGCCTCGGGCCTCGGATCGGCACCCTCTGAGGCCTGAGGCCCGAGGCCCGAGGCCTACTCCGTGTGGATTTCCCGCATGCGCCGCAAGGCCGGCGCGCGCCACATCGTCACGGCCACGACGACGAGTGTCATCACGCCGCCGAAGAGAACGGCGGGCACGGTGCCCATCAGCTTCGCCGTCACACCCGACTCGAACGCGCCGATCTCGTTCGACGCGCCGATGAACACCTGATTCACGGACGAGACGCGGCCGAGGAGGTGATCCGGAGTCATCACCTGCAGCAGCGTGCCGCGGATGATCACGCTGACGTTGTCAGCCATGCCGCCCACCGTCAGGAGCACCATCGACAACGCGAAACTGCGCGACAGCGCGAATGCGATCGTCGTCGCCCCGAAGATCGCCACGGCGATGAACAGCGCCGGACCGGCTCGCTTCATCGGCGGACGATGCGCGACGAACATGCCGGTCACCAGCGAGCCCACCGCCGGCGCCGCGCGCAGCAGTCCCAGCCCCTGCGGACCGGCGCCGAGGAGCTGCGCGAAGATCGGCAGCAGGGCCACGGCGCCGCCGAAAAGCACGGAGAAGAGATCGAGCGTCATCGCCGCCAGCAGCATCGGCTCGTTCCAGATGAAGCGGATGCCCAGGCGCAGGCTCTGGCTGATGGGGATGTCTTCGAGCACCTGTGGCCTGGCCTTGTGGGTGACGAGCCACAGCGCGCCCAGCGCGATCACCATGAGCACGCTCACGGCCGCGTAGGCAGCGGCGGGACCGGCGAAGCCGTAAGTGAGACCACCGAGGGCCGGCCCGATCACCGCCGCCAGTTGCCAGGTCGAGCTGCGCCAGGCCACGGCGTTGACATAGATGTCGCGCGTCACCACCTCAGCGGAAAGTGCCGTGAATGCCGGCCGCGTGAAGCTGCGCGCGATCCCGCTCAGGAAAATGACGAGATAGATCGGCCACACATGCCGCTCGATCATCCCCGTCGTCGTGAACAGCAGGAGAGCGACCGCCGACAGCAGCATCCCGAACGTTCCGGCGATGGCGATGGGCCGCCGGGGCATCCGATCGGCCACATGCCCCGCGTACAACGCCACGGCGATGAACGGCAACGCCTCGGCCAGACCGATCAGTCCGAGCGACAGCGGATCCTTCGTGATCGCGTAGACCTGCCAGCCCACCACGACGATCTGCCCTTCCCGCGCCACCGTCGACATCGCATAGCTGACGATCAGCCAGAGAAAGTTTTTGACGCGAAGCGCGGCGTAGGGATCGTGCGTAGCGGCCAATCGCGCGGGAGTCTACATGGGCAGTGGGCCGCGCTCTAATCCGGCGCCACACCAACCGGCGTGACCGCCGCGCGATCCTCTTCGCCGGTGCGGATGCGCACCACGCGCTCGACGGGCATGACGAAGATCTTGCCGTCGCCGACGTCGCCGGTCCTGGCCCCGTTCACGATCGCGGCCACCGTCGGCTCGACGAAATGATCGGACACACCGATCTCGATGCGCACCTTGTCGGAGAGCTCCATCTTGACGGTGGTGCCGCGATACGTCTCCACGCGCTCGGTCTCGCCGCCGTGACCCTGCACGCGGCTGATGGTGAGGCCGGCCACTCTGGCGCGAAACAGCTCCTCGAGAACGTAGCTCAGACGATCGGGACGAATGACTGCCACGACGAGTTTCATGAGTCCGCCTTCCGCTCCAGCAGGAGCAACGCCCCTTCGCCGCGGCTGTACGCCTCTTCGCCGTGCTGCGTGAAGTCCATGCCCATCCCTTCCTCGCGCGGCGCGGTCCGCAACTTCGTCACCAGCGAGATGACTTTCACGATGACGAACGTGCCGGCCAGGCTGTAGGCGAGCGTGGCCAGAATGGCCACGGCCTGAATGCCGAGTTGCCGCGCGTTGCCGTAGAGGAGGCCGTCGCCGCCGCCGGCGTTCCACGCCTTCGACGCGAAGACGCCCGTGAGCAGCGCGCCCACGATTCCGCCGACGCCATGCGCGGCCAGCACGTCGAGTGAGTCATCGAGCCGCGTGCGCGCGCGATACAGCAACGCGTAGTAACTGGGGAACGCCGCGATCGCGCCGATGAGAATCCCCGACATCGGACTGACGAATCCCGCGGCCGGCGTGATCGCGACCAGACCGACGACGATGCCGGTGGCCGCTCCCACCGCCGTCGCTTTGCGCGTCCGCGTCAGGTCGAGCAGCGTCCAGACCACGAGCGTGGCGATGGGCGCGAACATCGTGTTCGTGAACGCCAACGCGGCCACGCCGTTCGCGGCGAGCGCGCTCCCGGCGTTGAACCCGAACCATCCCATCCAAAGCAGCCCCGCGCCGAGCAGCGTGAACGGCACGTTCTGCGGCAGGATGGCCTGCCGCGCGTAGTCCTTGCGCGCGCCGACCACGACCGCGCAGACCAGCGCCGCCGCCGCCGCGTTCACGTGCACGACCGTGCCGCCGGCAAAGTCGAGCGCGCCGAGCCTGCCCAGCCACCCACCGCCCCACACCCAGTGCGCGATGGGCGCGTAGACCACGAGCGACCAGAGCGTGATGAAGGCGAGGTACGGACCGAATCGCATTCGCTCCACGATCGCGCCCGAGATCAGCGCCGCGGTGATGATCGCGAACGTTCCCTGATAGGCGAAGAAGAGCACGTGCGGGATCGTGCCCTGCGCCGTCAGGCCGACGCCGCGCAGGAACATGAAACCCGTTCCACCGCTGAGCGCCGAACCGCTGTCGAAGGCGATCGAATACCCGAAGAATGCCCACGCCAGTCCCACGAAGCCGAGCGCGGAGAAGCTCATCATCAGTGTGTTGAGAGCGTTCTTGGCGCGGACCATCCCTCCGTAGAAGAAACCGAGGGCGGGCGTCATCGTGAGAACGAGGGCGGTGGCGACGAGAAGCCAGGCTGTATCGGAACCGTTGATGGTGGGAGCCACGTGGTGGGACCTCCGTGGTTTTTGCAATGATAAGTGATAGCCTGCCCGGACCGGCATGCAGCGGGAAGAAAAGTCGGAACGAAGCCGACGCCAGGTTCTCGACGCCGCTTTGCAGTTGTTCTCCCGGCAGGGATATCGGGCCACGAGCGTTCGTGAGATCGCCGAGGCCGCGGGAGTGTCGACCGGAAACCTCTACCACCACTTTCCCGACAAAGAATCGATCTTCAACACACTGCTCGACGAGCTCTGGGCGGCCACCGACACGCGCCGCTTCCCCTTCCGCCGCGCCCTCATGGCCGGCCAGTTCCCCGACAACCTCGAGGCCCTCGGCGCCGCCGCGCGCGAGAGCATGCTCGAGTTCCGCCAGTACTTCTTCCTCATCTACGTCGACGTCATCGAGTTCGAAGGCACGCACGTCAAGAAGTTCTACGGCGACATGTCCCGGCGCTTCGCCGACCTCCTCGGCCAGAACGGAGGACTGGAACGCATCGCCGAACGCCTGCGCCCCGGCGTCTCCCCGCTCTCATCGCTGCTGCTGACCCAACGGATGTTCTTCAGCTACTTCACCATCGAGATCCTCTTCAACGTGCCGGAACCGTTCGGCAAGAACTCCAAAGAGATCATCCAGGAAATCGCCGACATCCTCCGGAAGGGAATGGTGGAGTGAGGGTTGGGGGGCCTCGGGCCTCGGTGCTGGGTGCTGGGTGCTGGGTGCTCGGTTTACGAATCTTGAAGCTTGAAAGGTCCAGATGAAACGATTGATGGGTGCTGCGCTTCTCGTCGCGGCCACGGCTTTCGGGCAGCAGAACGACGAGTCGTATACGAAGCAGATCGGCCAGTTCACGACCGGGCCGCAGTTCACGACGGAGCTCGTCGATCACCTGCCGGCGTCGTCGACCGTACCGTCGCCGCTCGTGTTCAACGGCTACATCGCCGGCGCGGAAGGTCATCTCACGTACGCGGAGGACGTGCATCGCTACATGCGCGCGCTCGAGGCCTCCAGTCCGCGCGTGAAGGTGTTCTCCATCGGCAGAAGCGAAGAAGGCCGCGAGATGATCGTCGCGGCCATCTCGAGCGAGGAAACGATCGCCAAGCTCGACGAGTACCGCGACATCACTCGCCGTCTCAGCGATCCGCGCAACCTGACCGACGCCGACGCGCGGCAGCTCATCGCCACCGGCAAGCCGATGTACTACGCCACCGGCGCCATGCACTCGCCGGAGACCGGCAGCCCGGAGATGCTGATGGAGCTCGCCTACCGCCTGGCCGTCGAGGACACGCCGCTGGTCCGCGGCATCCGCGACAACGTCATCGTGCTGATCACGCCCGTGCTCGAGGTCGACGGACGCGATCGCATGGTCGACCTCTGGCGCTACCGCCAGCAGCATCCCGATCTGCCGACGCCTCCGCTGATCTACTGGGGCCACTACGTCGCGCACGACGACAACCGCGACAACCTCGGCCTCTCGCTCAATCTCAGCCGCAACGTGATGAAGGCCTACTTCGACTTTCACCCCCAGGTCATCCACGACCTGCACGAGTCGGTGCCGTTCATCTACATCTCCACCGGCACCGGCCCCTACAACCCGTCGCTCGATCCGCTGATGATCGACGAATGGCATCGCATGGCCTACGACGAGGTGAACAAGCTCACCGAGCGGGGACTCCCCGGCGCGTGGACTCACGGGTTCTACGACGGGTGGGCGCCGAACTACATGTTCTGGATCGGCATGGGCCACAACACCATCGGCAGGTTCTACGAGACGTTCGGTAACCGCTGGCCGACGACGGAGAACCGCATCGTGCGCGGCGCCAGCACGCGCGAGTGGTTCCGCCCGAATCCGCCGCTGCCGCAGGTGAAGTGGTCGCTGCGCGACAACGTCAACTACCAGGAGAGCGCGCTGCTCTTCGCCCTCTCCGACATGGCCTCGAACCGCCAGCACTTCCTCGAACAGTTCTGGACGCTCGGCAAGCGCTCGGTGGCCAAGGCCACGGCCGAGGGACCGGCCGCGTACGTGTTCACGGCCGATCAGAAGCGTCCAGGCAACCTCGCCCAGCTCGTCGACGTACTGACGCGCCACGGCATCGAGATCCAGTCGCTCGATCAGCCGTTCACGACCGGCAAGATCACGTATCCGAAAGGCAGCCTGGTCGTGCGCATGGACCAGCCCTACAGCCGCCTCGCCGACGCCATGCTCGACGTGCAGTACGTGCGTCCCGAGGACAAGGTGTACGACGACACGGGGTGGACGCTCGGCTATCAGAAGAACGTCGAGTTCGCACGCGTGACGGACGCCGCGATTCTGAAGGTGGGGATGACGAAGGCCTCGGGCCTCGGGCCTCGGGCCTCGGTTGGGAATCAGTCCGACATCGCGTACCTGAAGGATCAACTCGCTCAACACCAGCCGCGCATTGCGTTGCTGCACACGTGGCGGTCGACGCAGCAGGAGGGGTGGTACCGGCTGGCGCTGGAGAGTCTGGGGGCGAAGTACGACTACATCTCCACGCAGGTCGTGTCGCGGACGCCGGATCTTCATGCGCGATACGACGTCATCATCTTTCCGCCCTCCAGCGGATCGTCGCAGGAACTGGTCAACGGCTATCCGCCCGGCCCGCCGCTTCCGTGGAAGAAGAGCGACATCACGCCGAACCTCGGCCGCATCGATCAGACCGACGACATGCGTCCCGGCCTCGGCCTCTCCGGGGTGGCCGCTCTCGAGCAATTCGTCGAAGACGGCGGACTGCTGATCACGGCCGAGGAGACGTCGGAGTGGGCGATCGATTACGGACTGGCGCGATGGGTCAGGACGGTCGAGCCGAAAAAACTGCGCGCGCCGGGAACGATCGTCCGCGGCGAAGTGACGGACAAGAAGAGCCCCGTGAGCGCCGGCTACGACGCCACGATTCCCGTCTACTACTCGGGCGAGGTCATCTTCAAAGTCGGGGTGCGCGACGAGCCGAAAGAGGAGAAACGCCCCAGCGGCCGTGGCACGAAGAGCGATGCGGACGTCCCGCAGGGCCGCGTCTTCGTTCCGACGCCGGAGCTCCCGAAGCCCGCGCCCGGCCAGGCCGGATTCGAGCCGCCCGAGGACATGCCCGGAAACTTCGCACCGTACATGCCGCGGCCGGAGGATCGCCCCGTGACGATCCTCTCGTTCGCGAAGAAAGCCGACGACCTGCTGCTGTCGGGCATGCTCGATGGCGGCGAAGACATCGCCGGCACGCCCGCGGTCATCGACGCCCCGCGCGGCAAGGGTCACATCCTCCTCTTCGCGTTCAATCCGATGTGGCGGATGAACACGCAGGGAACGTACGCCCTGGTCATGAACGCCGTGCTCAACTGGGACAAACTGTCATACCGTGCGCCGTAGTGTGTGGAACCCGAGCACCGAGCACCGAGCACGTCATTCCGAGCCGCGGAGACGGCGAGGAATCCGGGCGGGGGAAGACGCGCCCCCCACCCAGATTCCTCGCGCTCTTCGGCGCTCGGAATGACGGGCCGCGAGTCCTAGTCCTCGGCCAGGATCGTGTGCAGGGCCACCATCAACGTCATCGACGCCAGCACCGCGACGGTGAAGAGGAACGGCATCGACAGCGGTGATCCGTGCGCGATTCCCTGCGCCATCTGCGCGGGCGTGAAGCCGAGCAGCCAGCGCTCCAGATCGGACCAGCGCCACGTGAGCACGGCTGCCCATCCCGCGGCAACCGAGAGGTAGGCGCAGATCTGCAGGACGTTGAACGGGCGCGCGGCGCGGTCGGCGATCGCGGCGCCACGCAGCAACTGCGCCTTCAGCCAGAGCACGGCGGGATCGGGCAACTGCCGCTGGCGGTCGTCGATGCGGGCGAGCCGGCGCATGAACGGCGCGGCGGCGGCAGCGGCGGTGCAATCGGCACACTGCGGCACATGCGTGCGCAATGCCTCCGTCCACCGATCCTCGGACGCGGCGCGGAGGACCAGCTCCTCGTACCGGCAGGGCTCGCTCATGGCAGAACCTCCGGCCCGATGCCGCTGCGCTTCAACAGATCGGCGAGGCGTTTGCGCGCCCGGAACAGGAGCACGCGCACGCTCTTCGACTTCACGCCGAGGGCCTCGCTGATCTCGTCGTGTCCGGAGCCCTCGACGTGCGCGAGCCACAGCAACGCACGCTCGCGCGGATTGAGCTCGGCGAAGATGCGTTTCACGTCTTCGCGCACGTCCTGATCGAACGCCGCCACGACCGCTTCCGGCGTGGTGCGCTCGCGCCGCCGTTTGGTCTCGCGGAAATGATCCCTGGCCAGATTCGTGGCGGTGCGAAAGAGGTAACGGCGCAGATGCTCGTCGCCGGCCACGGAGGGGTCCGCCCGGAGCAGGTTGATGAACGCCTTCTGCAGAAGATCGTCGGCCAGCGCCGGATCGCCGACCAGCCGATTCAGATAGGACCAGAGGCCGGGGGCGTTCCGACGATAGAAGGCGTCGAATTTCGCCTCGTCCATCGGCCTATTCGGTCGCGGCGCCGCACGCTCGCCGAGAAACGCGAGAGCCGGCGCATCCATGACGTTCTCCGCACTCATCGCCGATCATCGAGCCTCGGACGCCGGAAGATCCTGCCTGGCCAGCTCGCCCGCGCGCATGGTGGCAAAGCGGAGCATCGAGTAAGCGCTGGCCAGATAGGCCAGGCCGAGAACAAGCAGAAAGACTCCCGGGACGGCCATCCCGCGCGTGTTCGTGATCGGCCAGAGAGCCAGAAACCCGATTCCCAGCGCCGCGAATACGATGCCCACGCGAACCGCGGTCGAGGCGCGGTCATGAACGTTCCTGACGCCGGCGGTCTGCACGCCGTGGACGAACTGACGGCCCACCTCCGACTGGAGAAACGAGGCCAGCTCGCCGGTCGAGCCGAACTTGTCGATGAGCTTCGACTGCATCTCCGCCTGGATCTCCAGCCGGCGCTGCCGGGCCCGTGAGATCGTGAGCACGATAACGCCCACGATCACGAACGTCATCAGCATACCCAGAAGGGGGATGATCCCTTCGACCACAAATTCCGTTGTTGGATGCACAAACCCTCCGTTGCTGCCTGTCAATACGTCTGGCCGGAGGATTTGGTTAACAACCGCTCAGCGGCGAACGACCACCACCCCGTCTTTCATCACGAACGAGACCTTTTCCATGACCGAGATGTCCTGGAGTGGGTTCCCCGGTACCGCCACGATGTCGGCGAGCTTGCCGGCCTCGATCGTGCCGATCCGGTCGTCCCAGCCCATGAGCTGGGCCGCCACGATCGTGCCCGACCTGATGGCCTGCATCGGCGTCATGCCGTACTTCGTCTCGTACGAGAACTCCTTGGCCTGATTGATGTCCCAGGGGAAGCCGCCCACATCGGTGCCCAGCGCGATCTTCACGCCCTTGCGCACGGCGCGGGCGAACGAGTCGTGGTGGAAGTCGGGGATCTTCAGCCAGATCCCTCCCCGGCCGGGCGCGACGTACTCGGTGACCGTCAGCGTCGGACAGAGATACGTGCCCTGCGCCTTCATCCGGTCGAGGAGATCGTCGGGGATGGCGATGCCGTGCTCGATGGAGTCGACCCCGGCCACGAGCGCGTTCTCGATTCCGGGGCGAGCCATGGCGTGCGCGGCCACCTTGTGGCGCAGTCGATGGGCCTCATCGACGATGGCCTTCATCTCGTCGAGCGTGAACGTGGGGATGCTGGAGAGCTTGCCGTCCTTGTCGACGAAGTAGGCGCGGTCTGCGTAGACCTTGATCCAGTCGGCGCCGTGCCCAATCTGCTCGCGCACGGCCTTGCGCGCGTTCTCCACGCCGTCGACGATCTGGACGCCCATCGGGAACGTCACTTCCGGCGAGTAGCCGCTCGGCCCGTAGCCGCCGGTCACGGACATGGCCCGCGTCGACACCTCCAGCCGCGGCCCGGGGATGATGCCGTTGTTGATGGCCTTCTTCACGTCGACGTCGGTGTACATCGCCCCCTCGGTCTCGACGTCGCGCATGGCCGTGAATCCGCGCTCGAGCGCGATCTTCACGGCGCGGCTGGCGCGCAGGGCGCGATAGGGCATCGACTCCCGGAACAACTGCTCGTCGTATTCAGCCGTGGTGACGTCGCCCTGCAGCATGATGTGCGTGTGCGCGTCGATGAGGCCGGGCAGCAGGGTCACGTCGCCGAGGTCGATGACCTGCGCACCCTGCGGGATGTCGCCCGTGGTGCCGGCACTGGCGATCTTGTTGCCGCGGATCACGACGACGGCCGGAGCGATGACGCTGTCACCGCGCACGTCGATCATGCGCGCGGCCCTGAGCACGGTGACGGTGACGGATTCCTGCGCGGCCGCGGCGGTGGCCACGAGCAAGGACAAGACGATTGCCAGTTTTCTCATGAGGGGAAGTGTATGGGATCTGGAGACCAGCGAGGGGATGGCGCTTGCCAATCTCCGACGTCCAATCTCTAATCTCCCTCTCAATGCGCTTCTCCGTCTCCGAATACGTCCGCTGGGAGGACATCGACGCCGCCGGCATCATCAACTACCAGGCCTACCTCCGCTTTTTCGGTCTGGCCGAGGTGGAGCTGTTCCGGTCGTGCGGGCTGTCGTACAAGACGATGTTCGACGAGCTCGGCATCTGGCTGCCCCGCGTACACGTCGAATGCGACTTCTTCCATCCGGTGCGGCTCGACGAGCTGCTCGTCGTGGAGGCGTACTTCGGGCACATCGGCACGAGCTCGATCCATCTGCACTTCGAGGTGAAGCGCAAGGAAGATCCCGACACCGTCGTGGCCACGGGCAAGTACATCCTCGTGAGCGTGCGCCGCGGTGAGTTCGCGCCGGCGCCGGTTCCTCCGCTGGTGCGCGAGCGGCTGGCGCCGTTCGTCGAGGAGAATGCGGAATGGCGTTAGAATCGCATCCGGGTCACCAGTGATGGAAGTCAATGAACTACGGGTGGCGGAGCGCTTCCTCACCGCGGAGGCGCTCGTCGGAAGCTTCGGCTCCGCCAGCGTGACGCTGCTGGACGTCAGCGCGTCGGGCGCACAGATCGAGCATGCGCAACCGCTGCGCATCGGCACACGGGCGCGCCTCTGGTTCAAGCGCGCCGAAGTGGCGGTGAGCCTCCAGGCGGTCACGATGTGGAGTCACCTGTCGAAGAGTCCGAACGCGCAGGGAAAATATCTCTACAAATCCGGCCTGAGGCTGGAGGCGGACAGCCGCGAATTCTATCTGGCCCTGCAGGCGCTCCTCGATCGCGGCGTGATCTCGCCGGACGCTGGATCGCTGGAGAAGAAGAAAAAACGGGCCCTCGAGCGCGTGGCCGAGAAGACCAACCGCCCCACCGTGAAGTACCTGCGGCCGGAGGTGGAGATCCCCGCCGATCAGCAGCTCCTCGTCGAGCACGCGCGCAAACAGCTTCTGGCCGATCCGCTTGAGGCGCAGCGCTGGTATCAGCGCGCCAAGTATGCGATCACCCAGGGTGGCGTGACCATCGCCGCCGACGCCATCCGGAACCGCGAAGACGTACTGGCGGTCTGGGAGTACCTCGAGCGCAGCGTGGAGATCTCCACCATCGCCCTCGTCTTCGAGCGCTCCCGCATCGGCACTCAGTAGTCGAAGCCGATGAAGTTCGGCTCCGGATGGACCTCGATGCCGAACCGTTCGCGGACGCGCTCCTGCACCATCTCCACGAGTTCGCGCACCTCGCGGGCGCTGGCTCCGCCGCGGTTGACGACCGCCAGCGTGTGCTTCGACGACAGGCCGGCGTGGCCGTGCACGAATCCCTTCGTGAATCCGGCGTGCTCGATGAGCCAGGCCGCCGACAGCTTGACCGTCCCGTCGCTGCCGGGAAACCCCGGCGCGCCCTCGGCTCTGGTCCTGAACCGATCGTAGTCCGCCGCGCTGATCACCGGATTCATGAAGAAGGAGCCGTCGCTGCGCGTGTCGGGATCGCCCGGATCGAGAACCATTCCTTTGCGCCTGCGGATGGCGATGACCGCGTCGCGGACCGTGCGCAGATCCTTCTCCGATTCGCCGCGCTCTTCGAGGTAGCGCCGCAGCTCGGGATAACGCACGCTGGCCGCGCCGCCGGCCTTCAGCCGGAACGTCACGTTGAGCACCACGTAGCGCTCGCGCTCGTGGTTCTTGAAGAGACTGGAACGGTAGCCGAAGCGACATTCCTCGTTCGTCAGCGAGATCACGATCCCCCGCTTCCGGTCCAGCGCCTCGACGCGGATGATCGTCTCGCTGACGTCCTGCCCGTAGGCGCCGACGTTCTGGATCGGCGTCGCTCCGGTCGAGCCGGGAATCCCGGACAGACACTCGATCCCCGCCCAGCCCTGCTTCACCGCCATGGCCACGAACGAATCCCACGGTTCCGCCGCCGCGACCTTGACCGTCGCGTACTCGTCTTCGCTCTCCACGACCACACCGCGCAGGCCGACCTGCAGCACCAGACCCCGGAATCCCTCGTCCGAGATCAGCAGATTGCTTCCCCCGCCGAGGATGAAGAGCGGTTCCGAGCGGGAGGAAGCCCAGTCGACACCGTCGCGGACCTCGTCGACGGTGGCCGCCCGCGCAAAATAGCGCGCCGGCCCGCCGATCCCGATCGTCGTCAACGGACCTAACAGAACGTTTTCTTCGATGTGGAGCATTGGCGGGCGAAGATGGTCGCTGGTCGCTGGTCGCTGGTCAAGGGGGGTCGAAGCGATCAAGCCCCCGTGACCGGCGACCAGCGACCCGACGACCTAGCGACCCAGCGTCCCAGTGACCCAGCAACCCAGCGACCCTTATGATGCACAGCGCATGACGACAACCGCCATCCTTCCCAGCCAGAAGCAGTGGTTCGGCCATCCGCGCGGCCTGGCCACGCTCTTCTTCACCGAGATGTGGGAGCGCTTCAGCTATTACGGAATGCGTGCGCTGCTCATCCTCTATATGGTCGGCTCGACGCAAAAGCCCGGCCTCGGATTCGGAACCGCGAAGGCGGCGCAGATCTATGGCCTCTATACGATGGCCGTCTATCTCATGGGTGTGCCGGGCGGCTTCATCGCCGACCGCTACCTCGGCCATTACCGCGCGGTGCTGTTCGGCGGAATCATCATCGCCCTCGGGCACTTCAGCATGGCCGTTCCGGGCATGTCCTTCTTCTACCTCGGACTCAGCCTGATCGTCATCGGCACCGGTCTGCTCAAGCCGAACGTCTCAACGATCGTCGGCACGCTCTACAGGCGTGACGACGCCCGCCGCGACGCCGGTTTCTCGATCTTCTACATGGGCATCAACCTCGGCGCATTCATCGCGCCGCTGATCTGCGGATGGCTGGGACAGAAGGTCAACTGGCACGCTGGCTTCGCCGCTGCCGGCTTCGGTATGTGCATCGGCCTCGTGCAGTACGTGGCCGGGAAGAAATACCTGACGCCGGCCTCCGAGACGAAGGCCGAGGTCACCGAAGCAGACGTAACCGAGGTCCGAGGCACGAGGCCCGAGACCTCAGAGAAGCTGACCGGCACCGACTGGGCACGCATCGGCGCGATCGCCATCCTGACGCTGTTCGCGTTGCTGTTCTGGGCGGGCTTCGAGCAGGCCGGATCGAGCCTGAATCTGTTCGCCGACCGCGCCACCAGGCTGAAAGTGTTCAACTGGACCTATCCGTCGAGCTGGTTCCAGTCCGTGGAGCCGCTGTTCGTGATCATCTTCTCGCCGATCTTCGCCTGGTTGTGGCTGTCGCTCGGAAAGCACGAGCCCTCCAGTCCTCTCAAGTTCACGGCCGGGCTGGCGTTTCTCAGCCTGTCGTTCCTGCTCATCGTTCCGGCCGCACATATTTTCGAGAACCAGCACATGCGCGTCAGCCCGATGTGGCTGATCGGTCTCTATTTCCTGCAGATGTGCGGCGAGCTCTGTCTCAGTCCGGTGGGGTTGAGCATGGTGACGAAGCTCTCGCCGCCGCGACTGGTGGGCTTGATGATGGGCGTCTGGTTCTTCGCGACAGCGATGGGCAACTACGTCGCAGGATGGGTGGCCGGATTCCTCCAGGACCGCCCATTCTCCGGAGTGTTCTTCGCTGCATTCGCGAGCGTGGCCGTGGCCACGGTGATCCTGGCCCTGCTCATCAAGCCGATCCGAAGCATGATGCGCGGAGTGCACTAGGGCATCGTCAGTTTTGAATCTTTGGGTAGACCTTGTGGAGTTTAATGCGCGCTTGGTCGATGGTGAGGCGCCACTGAACACGCACTTGTTTCTCGTTGCGCGGCGCTTCCCAAGCTGCGACCTCGCTCTTGAGTTGGTCGAT
>JBBRTB010000016.1:0-99051 GCA_038244815.1 Thermoanaerobaculia bacterium | reverse complement strand
CTTCCGGGACCACGCTCGGAATCGGGCTCAGTACTGCGCACCATTGCGTCAACGGCCTCGTCTGCGGAACCGCGCTCCGCAGGATATCCGTTCATCCCCTCGACAACGCGCTTGCGCGTTACACCGCTCGGAATGACGGGGTAGCGAATCTGGGCGGGGGACGCCGCCACCTGGATTCCTGACGGTGGATTTTTGTGGACACCAGTGGGTGTAAGTGGTAGAACGGTCCTTCAAAGGACCTCTACTGCTCGTGGAACTCAGCGCCTTGATGGGGCATGCCCCAGCCACCGTGGACGAGAAGGGCCGGATCAAGGTCCCGTCCGACTTCCGCAAAGTCATCGAAGAGCAGTATGGGCGGGATTGCTTTATCACCTCCCACGACGGGGAACGCGCACTCATCTATCCGATGCCCGTCTGGCAGGACTTCACCGCGCGACTGTCGAAGGTTCCCTCGACTTCGCTCGCCAAGCAGAAGCTGCTCGAGCGCGTCAACTATTACGGGCAGGCCAGCTCGCTCGACACCCAGGGCCGACTGCTCGTCCCCGTCGTCCTGCGCGACGTTGCCTCCATCAAACAGGACGTCGTCGTACTCGGTAACCAGGACCATCTCGTGGTCTGGAACGAAGAGAAGATTCAGAAGCGGCTGTCGCAGTCGCCGATGACACCAGAAGACTACAAGGAGCTGGAGTTGCACGGAGTCTAGGTCGCCGGTCGCGACCATGAAACACGAACCCGTTCTTTTACAACACGTACTCGACCACCTTCGGCCACCGCGCGAAGACGCAACGATCGTCGATGCGACGGTGGGACTGGGCGGTCACGCCGAGGCGCTTCTGCGGTTGCATCCGCGGATGCGGCTCGTCGGGATCGATCGGGATCCGGAGGCGTTGGAGCGATCGCGCGCGCGGCTTGAGCCGTTCGCCGGTCGCGTGACGCTCGTACAGGGGCGTCATGAGTCGCTCATTGAGATTCTGAAGCAGTTGGGACTGGCGGAGATCGGAGGAATCCTGGCCGATCTCGGCGTCTCCTCGATGCAGATCGACGATGCCGCGCGCGGTTTCTCGTTCCGCAGCGAAGGACCGCTGGACATGCGCATGGGGCCGGAGAGCATGGCAGCGTCGGAGATCGTGAACACCTTCGACGAGCAGGAGCTGGTCACGATCATCCGTGAGTGGGGTGAGGAGCCGATGGCCAAACGAATCGCGCGCGCCATCGTGTCGGCCAGGAGCGAGGCGCCCATCGAAACGACCACGCGACTGGCCGAGGTCATCCGCAGTGTGAAGCGATCGCGAGCGCATGACATCGATCCGTCGACGCTGACGTTCCAGGCCCTGCGCATCGCTGCGAACGCGGAGCTCGTCGGCCTCGATCAGTTCATCGATGACGCCGTGAGCGCGCTCGAAGCGCAGGCGCGTATGGCCGTGATCTCGTTTCACTCGCTCGAGGATCGGATCGTCAAGCGGGCGTTCCGCAGGCTCGAAGGAGAGTGCGTCTGTCCGCCGGGGATGCCGGTGTGCGGATGCGGAGCAAAGGCCATTGTGAGAGCGCTGACAGGAAGGCCGTTGACTGCTTCGGAAGTGGAAGTGAATCGCAATCCACGATCGCGCAGCGCCAAGCTGCGGATCGCGGAAAAGTTGTGAGACTTGCTCGGATGCAAAGGGCAAGGGTGAAGGTTGGGGAAGGGTTGGGTGTGTGTGCGGTGGCGGGGACTCGGGAGGGGTGGAGCGTGGAGAGTGGGTGTGAGTGGATGGCCCTCGACGTCGTGCTTGTAGGCAGATCTTCACCCTTGTTTTTTGAATCCGGGCAGCACGGCCATGTACACGCAGAAAAAACCGATCGACAACGCCCACATCGTCCGCGAGCGCGACCGCCGGCGCTTCCGTGAGCTCCTCGCTGTCTTCGCCCTCGGCGTTCCCATCGGTCTGTTCCTTCTCCTCTTCACCTGGCAGAACGTCGAGGTCATCCGCCTCGGCCGTGAAGCGACCAACCTGCAGAAGGTTCGCAAACAGATCGACGAGGACAACAAACGACTGCAGGTCGAGCTCGACCGGCTGACAGCTCTCGAGTCGGTGCAGAAGCGCGCCGGCGAGCTCGGGCTCTCGAAGACCGAGCCGGGCGCGATCGTCATGGTGTCGGGTCCGAGGACCGAGGACGTGAAAGGGCGGGCGGCCCGATGACGACTTCCGCCAGGCGGCTCATCCAGATCTTCGCGGTGCTCGCGGCGTGGGTGGTCATCATGATCGCCCGGCTGGCGCAGGTGCAGCTCGTCCGTCATGACGAGTACACCATCCGAGCGCAGAGACAGCAGGAGCGAACGCTGGAGCTCAGCCCCGTGCGCGGCGCGATTCTCGACGCCAGGGGACGCGTGCTCGCCGAAAGCGTTGGTGCGGAGTCAATCTACGCCGATCCGCAGGCAATCACCGATCGTGCCGCGGCGGCGGCGAAGCTCGCGCCGATCCTGCACATGAGCGCGCGCGAGATCGAAGGACGGCTGCGCAGCGAGGCCGGTTTCGTCTGGATCGCCCGCCAGGAACCGATCGAGATCGCGGCGCAGGTTCGGAAGCTCGGGCTGAGCGGCATCGACTTCATCGAGGACCATCGCCGGGCCTATCCGCGCGGGTCGCTGGCGGCGAACGTCATCGGCTACGTCGGCGTCGACGGCGAAGGACTCGGAGGAATTGAGCATTCATTTGACTCGCAGGTGCGCGGCAAAGCGGGAAGGGTGACCGTGCTGCGCGACGCGCGGCGCGGGATGTATCTCGTCGGTGGCCAGGGTGCGAACCGCCCGGTCGACGGAAACCATGTCGTGCTGACGATCGACTCGGTCGTGCAGTACATCGCCGAGCGTGCCCTGAAGAAGGCCGTGGACCGCTATCACGCCGCGGCCGGCTCAGCCATCGTGATGGATCCGCGCGACGGCGCCATCCTGGCCATGGCCTCGGTGCCCACGTTCGATCCGAACCACTACCGCGACTTCCCGCCGACGTCGTGGCGCAACCGCAACGTTCAGGAGATCTACGAGCCGGGCTCGACATTCAAGATCGTTACGGCGTCCGCCGGCATCGAAGAGCGCGTGGTCACGCCGTCGCAGATCCTCGACTGCGGCAACGGCGCCATCCAGATCGCCGACGTGGAGATCCACGAACACGGCGGCACGCGCTACGGCCTGATGACATTCGAGGACGTGATGGTGCATTCCTCGAATATCGGCACGATCCGGGTGGCCCTGGCACTCGGCGAAAAACGCCTGTATGAATACATACGCCGCTTCGGCTTCGGCGAGCGAACGAACATTCAGCTTCCGGGCGAGGCCTCAGGTCTGCTGCGCCGCCTGAGTCGCTGGTCGGACGTGTCGGTCGGCAGCATCGCCATCGGTCAGGAGATCGGCGTCACGCCGCTGCAGCTCGTCCGGGCCATCGGCACGATCGCCAACGGCGGCGTGCGCGCCGAGCCTCACATCGTCGATCGTGTCATCGACGACAGCGGCGCGACGATCTTCAAGCCCGAGCGAAAGGTTCCCGAGCGCGTGGTCTCGGAGCGCACGGCCGCGGTCCTCAACGAAATCCTGAAGTCGGTCGTCTATCGCGGCACCGGCGAACGCGCGGCGTTGCCCGAGCATGTCGTGGCCGGAAAAACCGGAACCGCGCAGAAGGCGGTGGGCCACGGCTACGCGCCTGACAAGTTCGTGGCCTCGTTCGGCGGATACGTTCCGGCGGACCGGCCCCGGCTGGTCATCCTCGTGGTGGTCGACGAACCGAAGGGCGAGCAGTTCGGCGGTGTGATCGCCGCCCCGGTCTTCCGTGAGATCGCGGAATCGGCACTCCATTACCTCCGGGTGCCCCCTTCGGTCCCGCAGCGCTCGATCGATCTCGAGCCGATGCCGCTGGCCGCGTTTTCGCAACAGCCTGAACCGGTCCTGCGGGCAGCGGTTCCGGACCTCAAGGGTCTCGACGCGCGCGCGGCGGTCGCACGGGCGACAGCCGCCGGGCTACTCGTGGAGGCGGTCGGAAGCGGCGTGGTCACCAGACAAGAACCTCAAGCGGGCGAAGCTCTGCCGGGCAATCGCCGCGTCTCGATCCTGCTGGCGGAGGCGGGCCGATGAAGTTGTCCGAGCTCCTGCGCGGCGTCGACGTCATCAGCGGCAACACCGATGAGACGATCGACATCACGTCGGTTTCCGCCGACTCGCGGCTGGTGCGCAAAGGCGGCCTGTTCGTCGCCATCGCAGGCTTTCAGCAGGATGGCGCGACGTTCATCGGCCAGGCCGTGGAGAAGGGCGCCGCGGTGGTGGTGACGGAATCGTCCGGGGCCCGAGGCCCGCTTCTCGTCGTTCCCGACGCCCGCGCGGCCCTGGCCATCATCGCCGCGAACTTCTACGGACGCGCCGCGGAGAAGCTCTCCCTCGCCGGCGTGACGGGAACGTCAGGCAAGACCACGACCACGAAGATGATCGAGTCGATCTTCGATGCCACCGGGGAGCCGGTCGGTCTCATCGGCACGATCGAGTATCGCGCCGGGGATGAGAAGCTGGTGGCCGATCGCACGACGCCCGACGCCATCGTGCTCCAGGAGTGGTTCCGGAAGATGGTGGACGGGGGCGTCCGTCACGCCGTGATGGAAGTCTCTTCGCACGCGCTGGCGCTGAAGCGGACGTACGGGATCCGTTTCGCCGCCGCCGTGTTCACGAACCTCTCCCGCGATCACTTCGATTTTCATAAGGACTTCGAGGACTACTACGCCGCCAAGCGCATGCTTTTCGATCAGATCGACAAATCGCGGCGTACAGCAGTGGTGAACGAAGACGACGAGTACGGGCGCCGCCTGGCCGGCGAGCTCGGAAGGAACGTGGTGTTGACGTTCGGACGCGGTCCCGGCGCGGATCTTCATCCGGCGCCGGGCTTCGAGGTGTCCGTGCGCGGCCTGCGCGGCACGGTGGTCACGCCGGCGGGCACCATCCGTATCGACTCCGATCTCCTCGGCGCTCCGAATCTGTACAACTGGCTCGGTGCGATCGGCGCGGCGCTCGTCGTCGGGATCCCGTTGAAGACGATCGAGGCCGGCATCCGCAATCTGCAGTCGGTTCGAGGAAGATTTGAACGGGTGGTTCCACCGGCCGCGGCCGCGGAGTACCCGACCGTCATCGTCGACTACGCCCACAAGCCGGATGCGCTCGAGAAACTGCTGCACGCCGTGCGGGATCTGGCCGGCGGGAAGCGGGTAGTGCTGTTGTTCGGATGCGGCGGCGATCGCGACAGGGGCAAGCGTCCGCAGATGGGTGCGATCGCCGGACGGCTCGCCGACTACGCCATCCTCACCAGCGACAATCCGCGCGGAGAGAAGCCGGAGGCCATCCTCGACGAAATCGAACAGGGGATGGCGGAGATCGCTACGGACCGCTACGCCCGCATCACCGACCGGCGCGAAGCGATCGCGCGGACGATCGCCGGCGCCTGTCCCGACGACGTGATCGTCATCGCCGGCAAAGGCCATGAGACGTATCAGGTCGTGGGCGACCAGGTCATCCATTTCGACGATCGCGAGGAAGCGCAGCTCGCGCTGAAAAAGAGAAGTGAAAAAGCAGTGACCAAAATCGATTCAAATTAATGCTTGTAATCAGTCATGAAATCGTCCTATGATTCTTCGCGTTCGATCAGGTGTCGTGTTCCGGCTCCGTCGGTCTGTTTCGGCGTGGGTGCGTGGATGGTGACCGCCAGGCAGTCTTCGTGGGGGAAGGGGGCGGCCGCCGGGGAAGAAGCGCGGCGGGGCCGGAAGGCGATACCTGAAAATCGCGGGGAGTGCCCATGCGGCTGACCTTCTCGCAGATCGCGGAGATGACCGGCGGCCAGGTCATTCAGGGCGGCGACATCGGCACTTCCTCCGTCGTCATCGATTCCCGCGAGGTCAAACCCGATTCGGTGTTCTTCGCCATCAAAGGCGAGCGTCTGGACGGGCATCAGTTCGTGGTCCGGGCCCTCGAGACCGCCCGCGGTGCGATCGTGTCGCAGGTGCCGCAGGGAATCGCCGGCGACAAAGGCATCGTGAGAGTCGCCGACACCACCGTGGCTCTGCAGCAACTCGCGAAATCGATTCGCGAGCGCTACGACTTCACGCTCATCGGCATCACCGGCTCGGCCGGCAAGACCACCACCAAGGAGATGATCGCCACGCTCATCGGCACGGAGCGGCGCACGTTCAAGTCGTGGGGCAATTTCAACAACCTCATCGGCTGTCCGCTCTGCGTCGACAACACACCCGATGACACGGAGGTGGTCGTCTCGGAGATGGGGATGAATCACAAGGGCGAGATCGCCACGCTGGCCGGTCTGGTGCGTCCCGACATCGGCGTGTACACGAACATCGGTCCGGTGCACATCGAGTTCTTCGGCACCGTGGAGAAGATCGCCCTGGCCAAACGCGAGCTGCTGGAGAACCTCAGGCCGGGCGGCATCGTGATCGTCAACAACGACAACGAGCACGTCGTGCGCATCAGCAGCGACTACGACGGTCCGAAGAAGACCTACGGCATCGATCATCCGGCCGATTACCGCGCCACGAACATCCGCGAGCGCGGACTCCTCGGCACTGCGTTCACGCTCGAGGCGGAAGGCTCCACACGCTCGCTCGACCTGTCGCTGCCGGGAAGACACAATCTCGAGAATCTGCTGGCGGCCATCGCCACCGCCCGCGCCGCCGGTATCTCCTGGGCCGGCATCGAGCGCGGCGTCCGCGAGGTCCGGCCCGCGTATCACCGCGGCATCCTCGTTCCGTTCCGCGGCGCGCAGATCTACGACGACACCTACAACTCCAATCCCTACGCCCTCGGACGCGCGCTCGAGCTCATGGTGCAGGCCGAGGTCCAGGGCCGGCGCATCGCCGTCATCGGCGACATGCTGGAGCTGGGCGAGGGGGAGCTGGACTATCACCGCGAATCGGGCAGGAAAATCCCGGGGGAAATCGACGTCGTCATCGGCGTCGGGAAGCGGTCGAAGGCGCTCCTCGACGGTGCCGCCGAGGGCGGTCACCAGTCGCGACATCATTTCGATGACGCGGCGACGGCCGGCGAATTCCTGCGGGCGTTTCTCGAAGACGGCGACCTCGTGCTCATCAAGGCGTCGAGAGGGATCGGATTGGACAAGATCGTGACCATGCTCCAGGAAACCGAAAAAGCGGAGGCCAGCCGTTAATGCTGTACCACCTCCTCTATCCGCTGAGCGGACAGGTCCACGGGTTCAACGTATTCCGCTACATCACGTTCCGCACGGCCTTCGCCGCGCTCACCGCACTGCTGATCTCCTTCATCCTCGGCCCCTGGCTGATCGAGCGCATGAAGATGATCAAGCTCGGCCAGTTCATCCGCGAGGAAGGGCCGAAGTCGCATCTGCAGAAAGCGGGAACGCCGACCATGGGCGGCATTCTCATCAACGTGGCCATTCTCATCCCCACGATTCTCTGGGCCGACATCTACAACCCGTACATCTGGATCGTGCTGTTCGTGACGTTCGCGTACGGTGCGATCGGCTTCGTCGACGACTACCGCAAGCTGGCCAAGAAGCGCAGCCTCGGACTGACCGCGAAAGAGAAGTTCTCGCTGCAGTTCGGCGTGGCCCTGCTGGCCGGACTGGCCATCGCCTATCTGCCCAGCATCCACAACAACTATTCGACGACGGTGACGTTCCCGTTCCTCCGGCCGGACATCTTCAAGCTGAACCTCTACGGACCGGTGTACATCCTGTTCATCATGATCATCATCGTCGGGGCGTCGAACGCGGTGAACCTGACCGACGGTCTGGACGGGCTGGCCATCGGCTCGACGCTCGTGGCCGCCGCCACCTACACGATCCTCACGTATGCGGCCGGGCACTTCCGCATCGCCGACTATCTGCGCATCGCCTGGGTTCCGCAGACCGGCGAGTTGGCGGTTTTCTGCGGGGCGATGGTGGGGGCGTCACTCGGATTTCTCTGGTTCAACGCTCATCCGGCGGAGATCTTCATGGGCGACGTCGGCTCGCTCGCGCTCGGCGGCGCCATCGGCACGCTGGCGGTAATGATCAAGCAGGAGATCCTTCTCGTCTTCGTCGGCGGTCTGTTCGTCATCGAAGCGCTGTCGGTGATGATCCAGGTGGCCTCGTTCAAGCTGACCGGGCGGCGCGTCTTCAAGATGTCGCCGATCCATCATCACTTCGAGTTGTCGGGGTGGAAGGAGACGAAAGTCGTCGTGCGCTTCTGGATCATCGCCATCATCTTCGCGATGATCAGTCTGGCCACGTTGAAGCTGCGTTGAATCGATCATGGGAATTCTGGTGGTGGGTGCTGGGAAGTCGGGTGTGGCGGCGGCGAATCTTCTGGCCGGCCGCGGCGAGGATGTCTGTCTCATCGACAGCAGCGATTCGCCGGCGTTGCCGCAGCCGCTCGACGAGCGCGTGCAACGATCGTTCGGACGGCAGGACGAGATCCTGCTCGATGCCGTCAGCACGATCGTGCTCAGTCCCGGCGTGCCCACGACCATCCCGTTGCTGCAGGTCGCCGCGTCGAGATCGATTCCGATCATCTCCGAGATCGAGCTGGCCTGGCGTCATCTGCAAGGCTCGGTCATCGCCGTCACCGGATCGAACGGCAAGTCGACCACGACCGCGCTCATCGGCGAGATCCTGCGCGTGGCCGGCAGGCAGCCCATCGTGGCCGGCAACATCGGCGAGCCGCTCACCGCCGCGATCGATCTCGAAAAGCAAAGGGCCTACGTGCTCGAGCTGTCCTCGTTTCAGCTCGAAACGGTCGATAAGTTCCACGCTCACATCGCGCTGCTGCTCAACGTCACGCCCGATCACATGGATCGCTATCCGACGTTCGACGCCTACTCGGCGGCGAAGTACCGCATCTTCCGCAACCAACAGCCGGTGGACTTCGCGATCGTGAACGCATCGTTGGGGCATCCCGATTCGCGCGCGCGACTATGGCAGTTCTCGTCGTCGCAGAAGGTGAACGAAGGCGCGTACCTCGACGGCAACGAGATGGTCATTCGCGTCGATGGCAACCAGCGGCGCATTCCCCGCTCGTCGCTGAGGCTGGAGGGCACCGCGAACGCTGAGAACGCGCTGGCCGCCTGGCTGGCGGCGCGGGCCGCCGGCATCGATGACCTTTCCGTGCAGACCGCGTTCGCGTCGTTCGCCGGCTTGCCCCACCGCATGGTTCTCGTGCGCGAGCGCGACGGCGTGCGCTGGATCAACGACTCCAAAGGGACGAACGTAGACGCCACGCTCAAGTCGCTGGAGAGCTTTCCGCCATCGAGCGTCTGGCTGATCCTCGGCGGCAAGGACAAAGCGGGGGAATTCGAGCGCATGCGCGAGCTCGTCAAGGAGAAAACGCGCGGCGTCATCACCATCGGCAAGGCCGCGCATCGGATCGAGGAGGCGCTGGAGGGTGCGGCGACGATCGTTCCCGCGGGCGACATGGAGCACGCCATCGACTGGGCTTCGAAGCACGCCAAACCGGGTGACACCGTGCTGTTGTCGCCGGCATGCGCGAGCTTCGATCAATACAGAAACTTCGAGTATCGCGGCGAACACTTCGAACAACTGGTCAGAGAACTGTCCGGCAACCCGGCAACCCGGCAATCCGGCAACCCGAAATCATGAGCCGAAAACTCACCTACGACAGCTGGCTCTTCGGTGCGGCGATGCTCATCGTCGTCCTGGGCATCGTCATGATCTACAGCGCCTCGGCCATCATCGCCACACAGCGCTTCGGCGCCGGCGACGCTTATCACTTCATGACCCGCCAACTGGTGTGGCTGTTCGCCGGCGGCGCCGTGATGATGCTTCTGATGCACGTCGACCTGGCCCTTCTGCAGGACCGCCGCGTCCAATACGCCGGTCTGGCGCTGGCAGGGCTGACTTTGGTCGTGGCCCTGTTCGAGTCGCCCATCAATGGCACACACCGCTGGATCGTGCTGCCGTGGTTCAACCTGCAGCCGTCCGAATTCGCGAAGCCCGTTCTGATCCTGTTCGTGGCCAGGTTCCTGGCCAGGCGCGAGGCCCGGATCAACGAGCTGACCACGACGCTGCTCCCGATCGCCTCCGTCCTCTGCCTGTTCGCAGGCTTGATTCTCCTGGGACGCGACTTCGGGACCGCGGCCATGGTCCTGCTGGTCGGCTTCAGCATGATCTTCGTGGCCGGCGTGTCGTGGCGGTTGATCGGCCTGATCTCGATTCCGCTCGTGCCGGCGGTCATCGCATTCGCGTTCGGAGCGGCATACCGGCGCGATCGCTTCTTCTCGTTTCTCAATCCCGAGGCCGATCCGCTGGGAAAGGGATTCCAGGCCCTGCAGTCGCTGATCGCTCTCGGTACCGGCGGAATGCGCGGACTGGGGATCGGCAACGGGCGGCAGAAGCTGTTCTTCCTGCCGGAGCCGCATACGGATTTCATCTTCTCGATCGTCGGAGAGGAGCTGGGATTCGTCGGCGCGTTCCTGCTCATCGCCGCGTTCACGTTTCTGGTATGGCGCGGCTTCCGGATCGCGCGCTACAGCAACGACCGATTCGCGTTTTACGCGGCGCTCGGGCTCACGCTGATGATCGCGCTGCAGGCGCTGATCAACATCAGCGTGACGCTCTGTCTCTTGCCGACGAAGGGAATTGCCCTGCCGCTCGTCAGCTACGGTGGCTCTTCCCTGATCGCGAATCTGGTGGCGATCGGCATTCTTCTCAATCTCTCACAACAGGCAACCTGAGGAATCGATGGGCGAGGCGGGCGTGAAGACACTGATGGTCGGCGGCGGAGGGACGGGGGGACACATCTACCCGGCCATCGCCATCGCTCGCGAGTACGTCGCGCGCGACAAGAACCGCCGGGCCGTCTTCGTCGGCACCGAGCGCGGCCTCGAGAAGACCATCGTTCCGAAGGCGGGCTTCCCGGTCGAGTTCATCTCGGTCGGCGGGCTCAAGGGAAAGGCCGGACTCGATCTCATCCGCAACATCGTCCGCCTGCCTCTCGGCTTCGCGCAGGCCTTTCGCCTCGTCGGCAGGTACCAGCCGGACGTCGTTCTCGGCGTCGGTGGCTATTCATCCGGCCCGGTGCTGCTCGCGGCGATGCTGCGCGGCGTACCGACGATCATCCACGAGCAGAACGCGTTTCCCGGTCTCACGAACCGCCTGCTCGCAAGATTCGTGAAGGGAGTCGACGTCGCCTTCGCGGAGGCGGCCACCCGGATGAAGCGTCCGGATGCGGTGGTCACCGGGAATCCGGTTCGCGCGGAGTTCCTGCAGCCGAGGCCCGAGGCCCGAGGCCCGAGGCCTCGCCTGCTGATCTTCGGCGGCTCGCAGGGCTCACGCACGCTCAACGACGCCATGACCGGCGCCCTGCTATTCCTCTCGCGCCTGAAAGACCGTCTGCACATCGTTCATCAGACCGGGCCGGGAGAGCTGCAGAAGGTTCAGGCCGCGTATCGCACCTCGGGAGCATTTCCGGAGGCGCGGGTGGTGCCGTACCTCGATCCCATCGTCGACGAGATCGCGGCCGCGGACCTCGTGGTGAGCCGGGCCGGAGCGATGACCATCGGCGAGCTGGCCGCGATCGGCCGGCCGGCCATCTTCGTGCCGTTCGCCGCGGCCACGAACAATCACCAGGAGCTGAACGCCCGCGCGGTGGAGAGGGCGGGAGGAGGCATCGTGATCACGGAAGCGGAGCTGACGCCGGAGAAACTCGGCGCGGCCATCAACGAGATCATCGGCAACCCCGAGCGGACGCGGCAGATGGGTCTGGCAGCGGGGAGACTGGCCACACCGGAAGCTACAAAAAAGATTGTCGATTCCATAGAAAGTATTCAGAGAAATTAATAGCTTTGGTAAAATTCTCAATTAACGACGCCCCGAACAGAATGCATTTTGGTGACATAAAAACCATCCATTTCGTCGGAATCGGCGGAATCGGGATGAGTGGCATCGCGGAGATTCTCCAGGGTGCGGGCGTATCGGTATCGGGGTGTGACCTCCGGCCCTCCCCGGCCACCGACCTTCTCCTCCGCCGGGGCATCCCTGTGACCATCGGGCACGACCCGGCCCATGTTCACGGCGTCGACGCCATCGTCGTCACCGCCGCGGTCAGGGAGCACAACCGCGAAGTCGACGAGGCCATCGCACTCGGCATCCGCGTCATCCGCCGCTCGGAGATGCTCGGGGAGCTGGTGAACCGCAAGCGCGCCGTGGGAGTGTCCGGCACGCACGGCAAGACCACCACCTCGGCCATGATCGCCACGATTCTGGAAGAAGCCGGTCTCGATCCCACCGTCATCGTGGGCGGGATGCTGCGCAATCTCGGGACGAACGCCAAGTCGGGTCAGGGCGAGTTCCTCGTCGTCGAAGCGGACGAGTACGACCGTACGTTCCATCAGCTCCATCCGGAGATCGGCGTGGTCACGAACATCGAGGCCGATCACCTCGAGTACTACGGCAGCCTCGAGGCCATCATCGAGGCGTTCCGGATCTTCGTCGAAGGCATCAAGAGCGGCGGCGCCGTGGTCGGCTGCGTCGACGATCCGGCCGTGGAGAAGCTGCTGGACAGTGTCCGGGTCAAGACCGTCCGCTACGGCCTTTCGAAGCATGCGGACGTGCGCGCGGAGAACATCGCCTACACGGAGCGCGGGACCACGTTCGAGGTTCCGGGAATGGGACGGTTCGCGCTGTACGTCCCCGGCGAGCACAACATCCGCAATGCCCTGGCTGCGATCGCCGTCGCGCGCGAGCTCCACATCGATCCCGCCGTTACGTCCCGCGCGCTGTCGCGGTTCCTCGGCGTGGACCGCCGTTTTCAGATCCTCGGAGAGTGTGGTGGGGCGATTGTGGTCGACGACTACGCGCATCACCCCACTGAGATCCGGGCCACGCTTGACGCGGCCAGGGCCGGATATCCGAAGAGGCGGGTGGTGGCGCTCTTCCAGCCGCATCTCTACTCGCGGACGCGCGACTTCGCCGCGGAATTCGCGCAGGCCCTGCGCGTGGCGGATGTCGGTCTGGTGGCGCCGGTCTACGCGGCACGCGAAGAGCCGATCGAAGGAGTCAGCTCCCGCCTGATCTCCGAGTCCGGGGAAGGCGTCGAGTTCCTCGATCTCGACAACGAGGGGATCGTGGCCGAGTTGCGCCGGCGCCTGCGGCCGAACGATCTATTCATCGCCATGGGAGCGGGCGACGTCCACAGGATCGCCGAAGCACTGGTGGAGGGAGCGGCGTGAGCAGCATCTTCGATTCCACCGCCTCGCGCTTCCTCCGTCCGGACGACGTCGAGCGCATCCAGCGCAATCAGCGCCGCATCAACGTGCAGCGGGCCACTCGGGTCGGCCGCAGCGCCGCGCTGGCCGTGGCCGTCGTCGGGTTGTCGTTGTGGGTTTGGCACCTCACGCTGTCGGACGGCCGCTTCGCCGTCCGGAACATCGAGGTAACGGGTGTGACGCACACGTCCCGGCAGACGCTCGAGGCCGTGACTTCGGGGTTCGCCGGGGTGAATCTGTTCAGGATCGATATCGGCCACGTGCAGCGCGAGTTGCGCGCTCTGCCGTGGGTGAGCCGCGTGGAGATCGAGAAGAAGCTTCCCGACACGCTGCGCATCCGGATCACCGAGCGCACACCGTGGGCTCTGGTGCGGAGCGGATCGACGCTGCGTTACGCGGACGAGAACGGGGTTCCGTTCGCTCCGCTCTCGCCGTCGGTGGGCGATCCTGATCTGCCGGTCATCATCGCGTCCGACACCGCGGACCTTCAACGCTGCGCGCGGCTGATTCGCGATCTGCACCAGCGCGATCCCCTTCTTTATTCGCGGATCTCGGAAGTCAGGCCCATCGCTCCGCACGCCTTCGCGTTGTTCGATCGCGACCTCGGCGCCGTCGTCTATGCCGACGCCGAGCACCTGTCGGAGAAGTGGCGAACGCTGTACGCCATCGCCAATGCGGAGCGGTTCCAGCGCGGGGCCATCGAGTACGCCGACCTTCGCTTTGCCGACCGCGTCGTCCTCAAGCCAGTTCATCCGATACCAACCACCGGCGCCGCGATCGTTCCGGCGCAAAACGTAGAGATCACCAACTAATACCGTCAGGAGATCGCATGCCCAGAACCGAAGAGAAGTACGTCGTGGCCCTGGACCTTGGAACGTCGAAGGTCTGCGTCCTTGTCGGCGAAGTCAACGACCGTGGCCAGATCGAGATCATCGGCAAGGGAACGGCGCCCATGAAGGGAACGCGCCGGGGCAACATCATCAACCTCGATCAGGCCGTCGACGCCGTGAAGAAGGCGGTGGACGAGGCCGAGGTGATGGCCGGGCTGCAGATCGAATCGGTCTACGTGGGGATCGCCGGCGATCACATCCGCTCGGTCAACTCACGCGGCGTGGTGTCCGTCGGCGGCAAGCACAAGGAGATCACGCGCGAGGACATCGACCGGGTCATCGAGGCGTCCAAGTCGATCAACATCCCCGCCGAGCTCGAGTTGCTCCACGTCATCCCCCGCGAGTTCGTCGTCGACGGTCAGGACGGCATCCACGATCCTCTGGGCATGACCGCGGCGCGGCTGGAGGCCAATGTGCACATCGTCACCGGTGCGCGCACGCACAACCAGAACGTGCTGACGTGCGTCAACAAGGCCGGCATCGCCGTGCAGGAGCTCGTCCTCGAGCAACTGGCGGCGGGCGAGGCGGTGCTGACCGGCGACGAACGGGAGATGGGCGTGTTGCTCATGGACCTGGGTGGCGGCACGACCGACTACGCCGTGTTCCTGGAAGGAAACGTGGTGCACACGAACGTGCTGCCGGTCGGCGCCGGACACTTCACCAGCGACATCAGCGTGGTGCTCAGGACGCCCATGGAAGACGCGGAACGGATCAAAAAACGCTACGGCTGTGCGGTGGGGTCTCTGGTCACGGAAGACGATCCCATCGAGGTGCCCACGGTCGGCGGCCGCGCGCCGAAGATCCTGTCCAAACACGAGCTCACCGGAATCATCGAGCCGCGCGCGGCGGAGATCGCCAAGCTCGTCTATCGCGATCTCGAGAAAGTGGGACTGGAGAAGGAGATCCGTTCGGGCGTCGTCCTGGTCGGCGGCGGCGCGGAGATGGACGGCATGGTGGAGATGGTCGAGCAGGTCTTCGATCAGAGTGCCCGCAAGGGCGTGCCCCGGGGACTGGGCGGACTGTCCGACACGGTGAACGGACCGGAGTGGGCCGCGGCCGCCGGTCTGCTGTTGTGGGGATTCAGAAATCAGAAGGCGAACGTTCGGAAGCGTCCCCGAACCGGTCTGGCCCGCGTGGCCGACTCGGTGCGGGCATGGTTCGCCGCAAATTGACCCGTCGTTCGCACGGAATGGCGAATGATATATAATCCGGAGAAATCGTAATGATAACGTTTGACGACGCGAACCGTGAAAGCAGCAACCTCAAGGTGACCATCGAAGAGGAGTCGCAGCTCACGGCCAGGATCAAAGTCGTGGGTGTGGGTGGTGGTGGTGGAAACGCCGTCAACCGGATGATCCAGGCCGGCATCAAGGGCGTGGAGTTCCTCGTGGCCAACACGGACGTGCAGGCCATGAGGGCTTCGGCCGCGCCGGTCAAGCTGCAGATCGGCGGGAAGCTGACCAAAGGGCTCGGCGCCGGCGCGAATCCGGAGATCGGGAAGCAGGCCGCGCTCGAAGACACCGATCGCATTCTGGAAGCGCTGTCGGGCGCGGACATGATCTTCATCACCACGGGGATGGGCGGCGGCACCGGCACGGGCGCGGCGCCGATCATCGCCTCGCTGGCCGCCGAACTGGGCGCCCTGACCGTGGCCGTGGTCACGAAGCCGTTCACCTTCGAAGGGAAGCGCCGGCGCGTGCAGGCCGAGCAGGGCATCCGCGCGTTGCGGGACACCGTGGACACGCTGATCACGATCCCGAACGAACGGCTGCTGAATTTCGTGGAGCGCGCCACGTCGCTCGGCGAAGCCTTCAAGATCGCCGACGACATCCTTCGCCAGGCCGTGCAGGGCATCTCCGATCTCATCACCGTGCCCGGCGAGATCAACCTCGACTTTGCCGACGTGCGCACGATCATGCACGGCATGGGCATGGCCCTCATGGGCACGGGCGTTTCGTCGGGCGAGCATCGTGCCGTCGAGGCGGCCCAGCGAGCGATCTCGTCGCCGCTGCTCGAAGAGGCGTCGATCGAAGGAGCGAAAGGCGTTCTCATCAACATCACCGGCGGTACGGACATGACGCTGTTCGAAGTCCATGAGGCCGCCTCGATCATCCAGGAAGCCGCGGACGAAGAGGCCAATATCATCTTCGGCACGGTCATCGATCCGAGGATGAAGGACGAGGTCAAGGTGACGGTCATCGCCACGGGATTCGATGCCGCCACCAAGGGTCTGCTCAACTCGCGCGGAGAACAGTTGTCCGCGGCGACGCGCGCAGCAGCGGCCACGGTTTCCGCTTCGGTGCACCGCCCCTTCGCGCCGAGAGAGATCGCAGCACAACATCACGAGCCGGCGGCCCCCGCCGCACCGGCCGCTCCCCAGCAGCAGCAGATCGGAGCGGAGGGGGAAATCTACGATCCTCCCTTTTTTCGCAAAGGTGGTTTCACACGGTCCGATGGTTCCGGAGGATTCGGACCCATGGCGTCAAATGATTTCGGAAGTGATCTCGATATTCCGACGGTGATTCGCAACCTGAGCGACTAGCGAATCACGGCGCACGCCTCTGTGCGCTGCAAGGGCCACGGGGAGAGGAACCCGCGGCCACTGCTCCGGGGGGCACGGTCTTCCGCCGTGCCCCCTTTTTTCGACTCACAGCGGTCACAACATCCTGCGCATCGCTACTCCCATTCGATCGTCGATGGCGGCTTCGAGGAGATATCGTAGACCACCCGGTTCACACCGCGCACCTCGTTGACGATCCGGCGGGACATGCGGTCGAGCACATCGTGCGGCATGCGGTACCAGTCCGCGGTCATGAAGTCGGTCGTCGACACCGCCCGCACCGCCAGCACATTCTCGTACGTCCGCTCGTCACCCATGACGCCGACGCTCTTCACCGGCAGCAGCACGGCGAAGGCCTGCGAGATGGCGCGATACAAGCCGGCGCGGCGGATCTCCTCGATGACGATCTCGTCGGCGTTCTGCAGGATTTCGACGCGTTCGGCGTTCACTTCGCCGAGGATGCGCACGGCCAGGCCCGGTCCGGGGAAGGGATGTCGCCACACAAACTCTTCTTCCAGTCCCAGCTCGACGCCGAGGCGACGCACTTCGTCCTTGAAGAGCTCGCGGACCGGCTCGATCAGCTTCAGCCCCATTTTCTCGGGGAGTCCGCCGACGTTGTGATGCGTCTTGATGACCGCGGACGGACCTTTGATGGAGACGGACTCGATGACGTCCGGATACAGAGTTCCCTGCATGAGGAACTCGACGTTGGGAATCTTCCGTGCTTCTTCTTCGAAGATGGCGATGAACTCGTTGCCGATCCGCTTGCGCTTCACTTCGGGATCTTCGACGCCGGCGAGCTTCTCGTAGAAGCGCTGCCTGCCGTCGATCGCGACGATGTGCATGCCCAGACCCTCGCTCAGCCTCGAGACCACCTGCATCGCTTCGTTCTTCCGGAGCACGCCGTTGTCGACGAAGATGGCGGTGAGTCGATCGCCGATCGCCTCGGCCACCAGCAGCGCCGCCACGGATGAATCGACGCCACCGCTCACAGCAGCGATGACATGGCTCTTGCCGGCGGTCTCGCGGATCTCTTCGACTTTGCGCCGGCGGAAGTCGCCGAGGTCCCAGTTCGGCTGGCAGCCGGCGATGTCGAACAGAAAGTTTCGCAGCACCTGCGTCCCGGCCTCGCTGTGCGTGACCTCGGGGTGAAACTCGATGCCGTAGCAGCGGCGCTCACGATTCTCGAACGCGCTGATCGGAGCGTTGCAGGAAGTGGCCGTGACCACGAAGCCCGCCGGCGGCTCGACGATGCGGTCGCCGTGACTCTCCCAGACCTGCTGCCGCTTCGGCGTTCCCGCGAAGAGCGCGGAGTCGGACACGACCTCGATTTCCGCGCGCCCGTATTCGCGCTCCGACGCCGCTTCCACTTTTCCGTCGAGGAGATAGGCGGTGAGCTGCATCCCGTAGCAGATGCCGAGAATCGGCACGCCCAGGTCGAAGATCTCCCGCGAGCACCAGGGCGCCGTCTCGGAATATACGGACTGAGGACCGCCGGAAAAGATGATCGCGCGAGGAGCGAGTCTGCGGATGGCATCGACCGGGAAGTCGAACGGATGAACGATCGAATAAACGTTCTGTTCGCGGATGCGCCGTGCGATCAGTTGCGTGTATTGAGAGCCGAAATCGAGAACGAGGACGCACTGGGCGGGCTGCACGGGCGGGATTGTAGCGGAGGGTGCATGGCCGCGAGACGAAATGGCCGCCGGTTTCAGCCCAAACCGGCGGCCTGCCTGAAGAAGGAAGGAAGAAAGAGGTGGGACTGCCGTTACTGCATCACGATGGTTCGCGATGCAGGCTGGAAGCCGGAACTGGTGGCGCATCCCAGGATGTACGGCGCTATTGGTGCCTTCCCATCCGATGCGGTGTGCACTTTCAACTCGGAGAGGCTGAACCAATCCTTGCCGTCCGCGCAGAATTTGCCGGAGCCCTGAACCTCACCGGCTGGATAGAAGCCCTTGTTCGTGAGCGTGCCGCGCACGTGGAAGCCGCGCACGCCCAGCGAGTCACTGAAGTCGTATGTACGGACCTGGGTGGGCGCCGACAGCAGCACGAACTCAGGTGCATTTCTGGGATTGCTGGTGATGCCGGCGATCGTCGGCGTTCCGCCAGCCTCGTTGTTCGAGTTCGTGGCGGTGGAAGCGCATCCGACAGCGAGGACCAGGGCGAGTGCGGGTATGAGAGTCTTCATCGAGTCTTCTCCTTGTTTGACCTTTCGGCGTCGTTGTTCGGAGCTTCATTCGATTCAGACGTCCGCGGGTTTCTGCGGATAGCCGGCTGGAGGCGAAGTTCACGAAAAAGACAGGACGCCGTTGCGGCGTCCTTTCATCCGTGACAGTTTGTCGTTGTTGTTACAGAAGATTGCGGAGCTCTTTGCCCGGCTTGAAGCGGATGGTGTTGCCCGGCGGAATCTTCACCTCGACGCCGGTCTTGGGGTTGCGTCCGATGCCCTTCTTGCGCTGTTTCACCTGAAAGACACCGAACCCGCGCAGTTCGATGCGCTGTCCGCGGGCGAGCGCGTTCCGCAGTCCTTCGATGACCGTGTCCACTGCCTGAGCCGCCTTCACCCGCGAAATATCCGATGACTCCGCGACTTTGTTGACGATATCGGCCTTGATCATGGGCTGATTATACAGGCCTCGGGCTTCGGGCCTCGGGCCTCGGAAAAAGGGGAGGGTCTGAGGCCTGTGGCCCGAGGCCTGAGGCCCGAGGCCTCGCAAATGGAACGTCATCGGATCGATCACTGGCTCAAGCTCGTCTGTCTCTTCAAGCACCGGGAAGAGGCGGCTGAAGCCTGCCGCGGCGGGCACGTGAAGATCAACGGCCAGCGGGTCAAGCCGTCCGCGCCGGTCCGGGAAGATGATGTCGTCGAGTTCCTGCTGAACGACCGTTTCCGGCGGGTGATCGCCGTCGTCCTGCCCGAGGGACAGCTCTCGAAGGAGGCCGGGAAGACGGCCTACATCGACGAGAGCCCGGCGCCGGTGAGCCAGCCTGCCGCGGCGAGCTCGTTTCGGGACCGCGGAGCGGGCAGGCCGACCAAGAAAGAGCGCCGGGATCTCGATAAGGTCGTGGGCCGCCGGTCGTAGGTCACTCAGGCGTTGACGAACCGCCGCATATCCACGTTCGCGATCAGCCCGATGGCGATCATGAACATCATCGTCGACGATCCGCCGTAGGAGATGAGCGGCAGCGGAATGCCGGTGGTCGGCAGCACACCGATCTGCATGGCCACGTTGATGAAAACGTGAAAGATGATGAAGGAGATGAGGCAGATGCATAAGAACGTGCCGCCGCGGTCGCGGGCATGTTTGGCGAACGTCAGCGCCTGCGTGATCAGGTAGAGGTAGAGGCTGAGAACGATGACCACGCCGATGAACCCCCACTCCTCGCCGAGGACGGCGAAGATGAAGTCGGTGTGCCGTGCCGGAAGATAGCCGAGCGCCGCCTGGGTGCCCTGTTTGAATCCTTTGCCGTGGATGCCGCCCGAGCCGATGGCAATCTTGGCCTGCGTGACCTGGTAGCCGGACCCGAGCGGATCGCGTTCCGGATTCAGGAAGATCATGATCCGTTCTTTCTGATATGGCTTCAGGAAGAAGACCCAGCCGGCGGGGAGGGCGATGAGGCCGATGAGGATCATGGCCGCCCAGATGCGTGGGCGGATGCCGCCGAAGAACATGGCCACGGCCACGAGCGGAAAGAACGTCGCCGCCGTCCCGAAGTCGGGTTGCACGATGATCAGTCCGACCGGCAGGCCGATGATGCCCATGGCATAGCAGAACGACCGGAAATTCAGATAGGCGCGATCGTTCGAGTCGAAAAACTTCGCCAGCATCAGGGCCGTGAACACCTTCATGAACTCGGCGGGCTGAAACTGAAAACCGCCGATGTGGATCCACGACTTCACGTTGGCGGTGACCTTCCCCCAGACCAGGAGATAGACGAGCAGCACCACACCGATGCCGTACAGAATCGGGGCGATATCGAACAGGACGTGGTAGTCGACGCTGATGAAGAGCGCCATGAGGGCGATCCCGATTCCGATCCAGAGAAGCTGCTTTTTGAAGGTGTTCAGGCCGGGATCATTGAAATAGGTGGCGCTATAGACGAGCAGGCAGCCGATCGCGGCGATCACCAGGGCGGTGCCGATGAAGTTCCAGTCCAGCGTAGGCAGGTTTCGAGTGCGGTCGGTGGGCATCGTCTGACGTCAGTGTCCCAGGTTGCTGTCGACAGGAACCGCAGGTGCCTTCGGTGCCTGGCCCGGGACGGGCGTTTTCCCTTCCTTGATCGCTTCGAGCGTATCGGGGTTGCTGAGGTCGAGACGCGTGTTCTGAATGTCCCGGCGGAAATGGGCCTCGTACATGAGTTTCGCCAGCGGTGCGGAGTCGATGCCGCCGTGCGTTCCGGCGTGCTCGACGAAAACGACGACGACGAGCTCCGGGTTGTCGCGCGGGCCGAACGAGGCGAACCAGGCGTGATCGCGCGCGCTGAACGGCATGTTCGCCGTGCTGATCCAGCCGTGCTGGGCGATGACCTGCACCGTGCCGGTCTTGCCGCAGATGTCGAGGCCGGTGATGCGCGCGTTGCCGCCCGTTCCTCCTTCTTCGTTGACCACCTTCCAGAGGCCGAGGCGGACCGTCTGCAGCGCGGCCGGTGAGAGTCTCACCTCGTGCAGCACCTGCGGTTGCACGGCCTTCAAGCTCTTCGTGCCGTCCGGATTGATGTGCTCGATCTTGCGCACGACGTGGGGCTGGTAGACCTTTCCGCCGTTGGCGATGGCGGCCATCATGTTCGCGACCTGCAGCGGCGTCACGATCAGCGGTCCCTGACCGATGGCCACAGAAATGGTCTCCGACGGATACCACTTGCGGTGCTGCTTCTGCTCCGCCCAGGTGGTCGATGGAAGGAGGCCGGCCTTTTCGCCGTCGAGATCGATCTTGGAGATCTCGCCGAACGTCAGGTTGTGGGCGTACTCGGCGATCTTGTCGACACCGAGCCGCGCTCCCACGTTGTAGAAGAAGATGTCGCAGGAGACTTTGAGGGCGTTGGCGACGGAGACGGAGCCGTGCCCGGCGCGCCGCCAGCAGCGGAAGCGGCGTCCGAAAAACACCGCCGTACCGGCGCAGTCGAACGTCGTCGTCGGTGTGATGGCGTCGTCGGAGAGTCCGGCCATGGCCATGACAGCCTTGAAGACCGATCCCGGCGAGTAGAGGCCCTGGATGCAGCGGTTCAGCTCGATCTTGAACGGATTGGAGATGATGGTCTTCCACACCTGCGGTGTGAAGCGCTTCGAGTAGACGTTTGGATTGAACGTCGGCGACGAGACCATGGTCAGTACTTCGCCGTTGCGGGGATCGAGCGCGACCGCGGCGCCGACGAATTCGTTTTCGATGAAGTACTGTTCGGCGCGGCGCTGCATCTCGAAGTCGAGCGTCAGATAGACGTTGTCGCCGGCCACCGCTTCCTTGCGGGCAGGCACGTACTCTGAGAGGCGGCGGCCATGGCTGTCGTACTCCCAGTACTCGGCGCCGTCTCTGCCGCGGAGATAGTTGTCGTACATCAGCTCGACGCCGCGCTTGCCGATGAGGTCGCCCTGCTTGAGGTCGGGATGCTGGGCGAGGTCCTTGTCGTTGACCTCGCCGAGGAATCCCATCACATGCGCGGCCATCGTGCCGTAGCCGTAGTTGCGGCGTTGCACGGGATTGACGTTCAGCTCTGGAAACGACACTGCCTGGGCCTGGATCGAGGCCACCTGATCCATGGCCAGATCTTCGCCGACCGGCAGCGGCCGGGCCATGGGAATGTCTTTTCCCTTCTCAAAGCGGGCTTCGATCTCCTGGGGCGGCACTCCCTGGACGCCGGAGAGAAAGGTGATGAGCTTGGGGCGATGATTGGCGTCGCCTTTGATGAGCGATTTCAGCACCACGCGATCGACCGTCAGCGAATACGTCGGCTGGTTGTCCGCGAGAATCTTGCCGTTGCGGTCCATGATCAGGCCGCGCTTCGCCGGGATCACGTTCTCTCGCAGCGCGTTGGCCTCGGACAACCCGCGATACTTGTCGGCCTGCACGCCCTGCACGAACCAGAACGATCCGGCCAGGAACACGAAGACTGCGGCGATGCCCCACAACACGGCGTTGATGCGGAACTGCAGGAACTTCTGATCGTCTCGATAGACTCGCATGGGCTTAGAACCTGGTTGCTTCCACCGGCTCCTCGCGCAGGAACAGCGCCAGAAGCTGATACACAAACATTCCGAAGATGAGCGTGAAGATCGTCTTGACGAGCAGACCCTGCTCGAACATCTCGATGCGCTGCCGCAGGAGGATGTTTACGAGGATATAGATCACCAGCTCATTGACGATCACCGCCCCGGCCAGACAGGCGCCGAACGCGAACGTCCCGCGCAGCGACAGGCGCGAGTTGATGTACGCCACGATGTACGCGCAGACAGTCAGCGAAAACGCGTGCAGTCCGAACATCGACGATGAAAAGGCATCCTGCACCAGACCGGCGATCACGCCGGCGATGATCGCTCCCAGGACGTTGCCGCCCATCGCGTAGTACACGATGAGGATGACGTAAGGATTGAAAAACGCCAGCGCGTTCGGAAAGAAGCTGTCCAGCAGCGAATGCAGCGTCAGCGCGATCAGCAGGCCCACGGCGAAGCGCAACCACCTCACGGGGTGTACCTCACCACTCCCGCCGGAATCTTGCGCGTGTGAATGATGATGACCTCTTCGATGGACCCGGTTTCGATGGCCGGCCTGACCAGGATGTTCTTGAAGAGGTTCGGCCCCTGCTCGGCTTTGACGACCACGCCGATGGGAATCCCCTTTGGATAGATGCCGTCGATGCCGGCCGTGAAGACGCGGTCCCCGGCCACGACGTCCGACAGCGCCGGCACGTCGTTCATCTGCAGACCACCCGATCCGTCACCGCGGATCACTCCCTGCCGCCGAGTCCGTTCGATGAGCGCGCCGACCGCGGAGTTCCCGTCTGTCAGAAGCTGTACCTTGGCCATGTCCTTCGTCGTCAATACGACGCGTCCGATGAGCCCGCTGGCATTGGCCACGGCGTCGTTGATCTCGATGTCGTCGGACGATCCGCGATCGATGATGATCGATTTGAAGCGGCCCGACGTGTCGAGCATGATCGCCTGCGCCACCGAGGTCTGCAGCGTGAACTGCTCGGAATAGCCAAGGAGGCTGCGCATACGGCGCATGTCCGTCGCAGACTGGCGAAGCTTGAGGTTCTCCATGGTCAGCGCGGCCACTCTGCGGTGCAGGTCGAGATTCTCATTCACGGCCCGGCGCATATCCAGGTAGCCGTGGAACATGTCGGATGCCGTCCCGCCCACCCAGTTCACCGCCCGCGGCACGGGAGAGAACACCGTCATCACGGTGCGCTCGAAGAGCGTACGCGTCTCGCCGATGTACCGCGTCCGGCTGCTCAGGCTCATCAGAATGAACAGGAGTGAGAGGACGACGATGAACAACAGCGTTGGCCGACGCGGGATGACGTCTGAGGGAACTGCCATAACTGATCAACCGCCCTGAGCAGAAATTACGCCAGTGTCGCGCTCATTCGATCGAAATCTTCCTGAGCAGATTGAAGTCCGTGAGCATCTGCCCCGTCCCCAGCGCCACACACGCCAGTGGATCCTCGGCCAGCGTCACCGGAAGGCCCGTCTCTTCGCGCAGACGTTTGTCGAGATTCTTGAGCATCGAGCCGCCGCCGGCGATGATGATGCCCTTGTCCATGATGTCGGCTGACAGCTCGGGCGGGGTCCGCTCGAGCGCCACGCGCACGGCCTCGACGATCGTGGCCACGGTCTCGGAAAGCGCTTCGCGGATCTCCTCGTCGGAGACGACCAGCGTCTTGGGCACACCCTCCACGAGATCGCGGCCCTTGATCTCCATGGTCATCTCTTCGTCCAGCGGGAAGGCCGAGCCGATCTCCATCTTCACCTGCTCGGCCGTGCGCTCGCCGATGAGCAGGTTGTACTTGCGCTTGATGTACTGAATGATCGCGTCGTCCATCTCGTTGCCGGCCACGCGCACCGAGCGGGAGTAGACGATCCCGGCCAGCGAGATCACGGCCACGTCCGTCGTTCCGCCGCCGATGTCCACGATCATGTTGCCGGTCGGATCGGTGATGGGAAGGCCGGCACCGATGGCGGCGGCCATGGCCTGCTCGATCAGGTACACCTCGGTGGCGCCGGCACGGAGTGCGGAGTCCTTGACCGCGCGCTTCTCCACCTGCGTGATCTCCGACGGCACGGAGATGACGATCCGCGGCTTCACCAGAAACCGGCGCCCGTGCGCCTTCTCGATGAAGTACTTGATCATCTTCTCGGTGACTTCGAAGTCGGCGATCACGCCGTCTTTCATCGGCCGGATGGCGACGATGTTCCCCGGCGTGCGCCCGAGCATCTCCTTCGCTTCCTTGCCCACGGCTTCGACGTTGTTGTTGATCTTGTTGACGGCGACGATCGAGGGCTCGCGGACGACGATGCCCTTGTTCTTCGCGTAGACGAGCGTGTTGGCGGTTCCGAGATCGATCGCGAGATCGTTCGAAAACATCGAAAGCAAAGATTTCAATGCCATTGAAGCAATTTTCCCCTGTCAGGTGGATCTCGGTAGCGTAGTCGCGAAGACGTGGTGCAAAACGTTTGCCCCGCGAACTATACAGTCGGTGCTGGGTGCTGGGTGCTGGGTGCTGGGTGCTCGGTGCTCGGTGCTGGATGCTCGGTCATCGGTCCTCGGTCGTCGGTCCTTGATCCGCGGTCCCTCGGTTCTCGGTTCTCGGTTTTGCGGTGGGCGAACCGAAGCACCCAGCACCGAGGCACCTAGCACCCAGCACCGAGCACCGAGCACCCAGCACCGAGAACGTCCGTCACTCCTCCACGAACACGGACTCGGACTTCACGGTCTGGTTGCCCGCGGGGTCGATCGCTTTCACCACCACCGCGTTCGAGCCGGTCTTGCTGAAGCTCACCAGCTTCTTGAAGTGGCCGTTGGACTCGACGTCCACTTCTTCCTCGTTGATGAACACGGTGGCGCCCGGCTCGGTCGTCCCTTCGATCATGAAGAACGGACCGCCGATCGAGTACGGCTTGTTGAGCTGCAGCTTCGGCGGCTCCCGGTCCGCCGTCACCGCGCTCGACCCGCCTCGGCTGCCTCCGGAGACGCGGAAGCGCCGGAACGAGGAGAACGGCCCGACCTCGCCGTCGGTTCCCAGGGAGGCGACGCGCCAGTAGAACGAGCCTTCCGAGGTCACCTTTGCGTTCGCGGTGGTGGTCTGGCGCCGCGAGTTGATCTCCAGGGTCGAGAAGAGGCGGGAGCGGGAAACCTGCAGGACGTAGGCGCCGGCCGCCGGCTCCTTGTCCCAGCCGAACTGCACGCGCAGGTCGCCGGTCATCTGGAACACCTGGTTGTCGGCCGGCGAGAGGATCGCCGGAGGTTCGGCGAGCGTCTTGACGCCGGAGACCTGGCCCGCCGCGGTGGCGCTGACTTTTTCGCCGCTGCTGAGCTTGATGGTCTGGCCGCCCGTGCTCGATGCCACCGACGCGGTTCCCCGCGTGGCCACGACGGCGGTCTGCTGCCCCTTGTCGACGCCCACCTGGGTGGTCGACTCGGAGTCGATCACCACGCGCGTGCCCGGCGTGCGCACGGTCGACTGGTCGTCGGTCGTGGCCACTTCGACCGAGCCGACCTGCATCTTCACTTCGTTCGTCTTCTTCGACGAACCGGGGGTGACCTGCGAGTAGATCTCCAGCAGCGCGTTGGAGCCGATCGTGTAGAGCGACCCGTTCGAAAAGATGAGCTCGGCTGAGGCATGATCCCCGGTCTTGACCCAGTCGCCATTGAATAGAGGAGTGCGCGGCTCGGCAGGTTTGAAGTCGCCGGAACCGCCCTTCTGAAACCGGACATCGCCTTCCACGGTGAGAAACTGGGCGTCGTTCTCGCGGTCGCCGCTGAGCGCACCGCGGCTGATGGTCTGCGATTCCACCGCCGCGTCCTGAGCCTCGGCGTACTTTGTGGCCCCGAAGTGCGAATTCGCCTCGTCCAGTTTGCGTTGCGCACGATCGAACTCGGGGCGGTGAATGTTGAAGTCCTTCGAGGCAGCCAGTGAGTTCAGGGCCTGTCGCGCGTCGGCGATCGCGGATTCGGCATTCGAGCGCGGGTTGCCCTTCTCCTTCTGCCAGAAGAAGTAACCGGCAGCGGCAAGGAGGAGAATCAAGACGACAAGACCGACCTGCTTGAGCCGGTCGATCGATATCAGGTACCAATCGACTTCGGCACCTTGCACTGCCCTGCTACGCTTTTTGGCCATTCCCGCCACGAATTGTTATAGCACAGAGAGGCGTTTACGCGACGGCGGGGAATAGGTAAGATGCGCCGTTTTTTCTTGAGGTTCTCACTCGTCGCCCGCGCGGCGACATTTCGTCCGAAAGGTAGTTCCCATGCTCAAGTTGATGCGTGACAGCTTCCAGCAGCTCAAGTGGATCCTCGTCGGGGTTGTGGCGGTCTTCATCCTGTTCATCTTCGTCGACTGGGGTGCCGGCGGTACGAGCGGCGCTTCGGCGGCCGGGGGCTACGCCGCGCGCGTCAACGGCGAGACGATCACGTATCGCGATTTCGACCGGGCCATGTACTACGCGGAGCAGAACTACCGTCAGATCTACGGCGCGAACCTCACCCAGGAGATGCTCGACCAGATGGGGTTGTCGAAGCAGGTCATCGATTCGCTCGTCGATCAGCGGCTCATGCTGCAGCAGGCGCAGCGCCTCCATCTCAGCGCCACGCCGGAAGAGGTCCGCAAGAAGATCATGGAGATTCCCATCCTCAAGAATCCGGACGGCTCGTTCATCGGAGCCGATCTCTATTCCCGTTACGTCACGGCGAACCTGGGTTTCTCTTCGCCGGCGGAATTCGAGGACCAGCTGGCCAGGGACATCACCATTCAGAAGATGGAGAGCGTCATGGCGGCGTCGGTCATCATCTCGCCGAAGATGGCCGATGCAGAGTACCGCCGCATCAGCGAGAACGCGAAGATCCGTTACGTGCTCTATCCGGCCAACCGCGAGCTGGGCACCGTCACGATCACTCCTGCCGAGGTCGATGCGTTCTACAGCGCCAACCAGTCGAAGTATTCGCACTCCGAACAGCGCGACGTGAAGTACCTCATGGCCGACTTCAACCGCCTTCGGTCGCAGATCATCCCCGGCGAAGACGAACTGAAGAAGCGCTACGAAGCGTCGGTCAACGACTTCAAGACCCCGGAGCAAGCCCACGCCCTTCATATCCTGATCAAGGTCGATCCGAACGCCGCTCCCGAGGTCGACGCCGCGGCGAAGGCCAGGGTGGAATCGCTGGTGAAACAGCTCCGCTCCGGTGCGGACTTCGCGGCCCTGGCCAAGCAAAATTCAGCCGACCCTCAGTCGGCGGCGAAGGGCGGCGATCTGGGCTGGTTCTCGCGCGGGCAGATGGTGCCCGAGTTCGAGAACGCGGCGTTCACTCTGCCGCTCAATCAGATCAGCGATCCGATCAAGACGCAGTACGGGTACCACATCCTCAAAGTAATGGAGCGGCGTCCGGCGGCCACGAAGTCATTCGAAGAAGTGAAGGCGGAGCTCGCCGCACAGGTGGCCGAACAGATGGCCAAGGATCAGGCTCGCGAGCAGATGACGCAGATCGCGGCGAAGCTTCGCCAGAACAAACCGGCCACGGCCGAGGCGTTCGCGGCGTACGCCAATGACAAGATCAGCTCGAACGACACGCTGTGGTTCCAGAAGACGGATACGATCCCCGGCATCGGCGCCAATCCGGCCCTCTCGGGATGGGCGTTCAGCGCCAAACAGAATGACGTGGGCGAGATGACCGGCACGCAGCGCGGCATCGTCATCCCGTTCCTGTACGGCATTCGTCCGGCCGGTGTGACCGCGCTGGCCGAGATCCGCGACCGCGTGACGCAGGACGCCAAGATGGGCAAGGCCAGGCAGCTGGCCCTGCAGGCGCTAAAGAACGCCATGACGGGCGCGCCTTCGGTCGACGCGGTGGCCGCCAAAGTCGGACTTCCGGCCAGCGACACCACCGTGAACCGCCAGGGCTTCACCAGCGGCATCACCGGCGACACCGCGCAGCTCGTGAATACGGCCTTTGCCGCTCCGGTCGGAAAACTCGAGGGCCCCGTGGCCACCGGCGATGGCGCCGTCGTTTTTTCGGTAACCGAACAGAAGAAAGTGACCGATGCGGACGTGAAGGCGAATGAGGCTTCCTACATGGACATGATCCGCGGTCAGCAGTCGCGCAATCTTCGCGCGGTCCTTCTGGAGAAACTGCGCAAAGAAGCGAAAGTGGACATCAATCAGCAGGTGCTCCAGTCGCGCAGCAAATCGCAGCAGCAGGGCGCCTGACGCCGATGGAAGCCGTTTCGAAGTGGGATGAGCCCGCCATTCGCGTGCTCATGATGCCGCGCGACACCAACGCCCACGGCACCATCTTCGGCGGCGTCATCCTCTCCTACATCGACCAGGCCGGCGCGATCGAAGCGCGCCGGCAGGGTTCCCGCTTCATGGTCACCGTGTCGATGGACAAGGTCGTCTTTCACGAGCCCGTCTTCGTCGGCGATCTCATCTCCTTCTGGACCGAGACCGTACGCATCGGCACGACCTCGATCACCGTCAAGGTGACCTGTGAGGCCATCCGCGGCAACGATCCGGAGAAACGGGTCGTCGTGACCGAAGCGACCGTGGTTTATGTAAATGTGGGCGAGGACCGGAAGCCGGCGGTGATCAAGAGGAAGGCGAACGCGTATTCGGAGTGAAGGCAGAATTCGAAATGCAAAATGCAAAATGCAGAATGCAAAAAAGCATTTGGTATCTGCTCTGAGCCGTTGTCGGAGTGAATTTCGAATTTCGAATTAAGAAATCACGATCACGGCGACGGCCGATTCTTCATTCAAGATTTCTCAGTCCCGCGCCTTCCGCATTCGCTCGACCCTGATTCTGCATTTTGCATTTTGCATTTTGCATTTTCATTTCCGCGCCTTCCGCATTCGCTCCAGCCTCTCGCGCATCTCGCGCTCGAATCCGGCATCCTTCGGTTCGTAAAACCGGCGATCCCGTAATGCATCGGGCAGGCAGTCCATCGCCGCGGTCTGATCCTCGAAGTCGTGGGCGTATTTGTATCCCTGGCCGTAGCCAAGGTCCTTCATGAGACGCGTGGGTGCGTTGCGGATGTGCAGCGGCACGGGAGGGTTGTCACCCTGGCGCACCTCGGTCACCGCTTCGCCGTAGCCCACGTACGCCGCGTTGGATTTCGGCGCCGCCGCCAGGTACGTGACGAGTTGGGCGAGCGCGACTCCGGCCTCGGGCATGCCCAGGAAATGAACGGTCTGCTGGACGGCGATGGCGAAGACCAGAGCCTGCGGGTCGGCGTTGCCGACGTCCTCCGATGCCGCACGCACCATGCGCCGGGCGATGTAGAGCGGGTCTTCGCCCCCCTCGAGCATGCGCACCAGCCAGTACACGGCGGCATCGGCATCGCCGTTGCGCACCGACTTGTGGAGCGCCGAGATGATGTTGAAGTGCTCGTCGCCCGATTTGTCATACATCAGGGAGCGGCGCTGCAGGATCGTCCTGATCTTCGGGGCGTCGATGGGCCCGTCTTCCTTCGTGGCCGTCTCCACGACGAGCTGCAGTGAATTCAGCGCCTGTCGCGCATCGCCCGCGGAAGTAGCGGCGATGAAGTCGAGCGCGTCCGGCAGAATCTCGATTCCGTATTGGCTGACGCTCGGATCGTCGATGGCGCGATGAAGGATGGTGATGACCTGTTCGCGTTCCAGCGCCGGGATGACCACCACTTTGCTGCGTGACAGAAGGGCCGAGTTCACCTCGAACGACGGATTCTCCGTGGTGGCTCCGATGAGGGTGATGTCGCCCGACTCGACGTACCCCAGAAACGCATCCTGTTGCGCTTTGTTGAACCGGTGGATTTCATCAATGAAGACGATCGTCTTCGATCCGCGCAGTTGCCGTGATTTGCGCGCCTCTTCCATCAGGGTCTTGATGTCCTTGATCGACGTGCTGGTCGCGGAGAATTGAACGAATCGCGCGCGCGTCGTGCCGGCGATGATCCGCGCCAGCGTGGTCTTGCCCGATCCCGGCGGCCCCCAGAAGATCATCGAGGGGATGCGATCGCTCTCGATGGCATTGCGCAGAAAACGTCCCGGCCCGAGGATCTCCTCCAGCCCGATCACGTCGGCCAGCGATTTCGGGCGGAGACGCTCCGGAAGGGGGGCATCCCCTCGTGGAGTTTCGGGGGCGTCGCGGCTGTCCGCATCGCCAAAGAGATTGCCGGTCATGCGTGCGGTTTACTTGCAGAGCAGGTTGAAATCCAGGTTCCCTCCCGAGATGACCACCGCGACGGGTCCCCTCGGACGCACCTTTCCGGAGAACAACGCCGCCAGCCCGAGCGCTCCGGTCGGCTCGATCACCAGCTTCGTACGGTACATGGCGAATTTCAGTGTCTCGAGCAGGACGGCGTCGTCGACACTGACCACGTCCCTCACCCGTTCCCGGATCACGGCGAAGTTGAGCGCTCCGATGGCCAGAGTGCGCGCACCGTCGGCGATGGTGTTCGGAGGATCGATCGATACGATCCGTCCGCTGCGGAAGGATTGCTCGCCGTCGTTTCCCGCGGCCGGTTCGACGCCGTAGACGTCGATGCCGGGCTTCACGGACGTGGCGGCGGCGGCGACCCCGGAGAGCAACCCGCCTCCGCCGAGCGGTACGATCACCGCTGTCACTTCCGGCCACTCCTCGACCATTTCCAGACCGACCGTTCCCGCGCCGGAGATGATGCGCTCGTCGTCGAACGGCGGAATCACGGATGCCCCGGTACGTCCGGCGATCTCGCGAGCGACCGTGTCGCGCGTGGCCGCGGTGACTCCGCCCTGGACCACCTCCGCACCATAGGCTCTCGTGGCGTCGACCTTGGTCTGCACGGAATTCTCCGGCATGACGATCGTGGCTTTGATGCCGAGGGTCCGGGCGGCCAGGGCCACTCCCTGAGCGTGATTGCCGGAGGAAAACGCCACGACGCCGCGTCTTCGCTGCTCTGGGGTGAGTTGCAGGAGCGCGTTCATGGCCCCGCGGATCTTGAACGACCCGGCGCGCTGGAGGTTCTCGCACTTCAGCCGCACCTCCACACCGGCCCGTTCCGAGATCGAGCGGCTCGGCAGGAGGGGAGTGCGGTGGATGTAGGGGCGGATGCGCGTCCCGGCCGCCCGAACCGAGTCGATGAGAAGGGTTGAATCCGTCGCGGCGGGCTCGTTTTGAGATGTCACCCTGCTTAGTATAAACTCGTGCAAACAAGTACGATGGGCTTGCCCAGCACGGCGATTATTTGATTTTTTACACTCACCGGAGTATCGTCGGCTGACGCCATAGCATTCAGGTCATCTTCGGGTTGGAGGAGTGGGGATATGTGGAGATGGGTTACCCGCGGCCTGGTTCTCGCCTTATTGTCGGCGCTTCTGGCCCCTGCGTTGATCGCGCAAACGAACTGCACCGCGGGGGCATTCTGCGGAGCGCTTGATTTTCCGGATTCCGCGGCCGTTCAGAGTGGCGTCGTTCTCGTCAGAGGATGGGCACTCGATCCGGCGCAGATCTCGAAGATCGAGTTGTACGTGGACGATCAGTTTCAGTACCGTGCCATCACGGCGCTGCCCCGCATCGACATCGAGCAGGCCTATCCCAACTATCCCGGGATTCATCAGACCGCTCCCGGATTCACGACCGGATTTCTGGCCAGCCGGTTCTCCAACGGTCCGCACACCGTGTACGTCCGGATCTATCTGAGCGACGGGACGCTTCAGGAGCTGGGCCGGCGCACCGTCACCATCGACAACACGCTCAATCAGACTCCGTTCGGCTCGCTCGATCAGCCCGGTGGCGGCGATGTCACCTACAACACCACCGGATCGTTTCCGGTGGCCGGCTGGGCCGCTGACACCGACGGTGTCTCCCGCATCGACGTTCTCATCGACGGCGGCATCATGCAGTCGGCGATGTACGGGGATGCCCGGCCCGATGTCGGCGCGACGTTCCCCGATTTTCCGGGAGCCCTCTTCAGCGGCTTCGTCGCCAACGTGGACACCACGCGTGTACAGGACGGCGTTCACCTTCTGGAAGTGCGGGCCACCGACAAGCTCGGCAGCGCGCGCCTGATCGGCCGCCGCCAGGTGCAGATCCTCAACAGCGAGCAGAATCTCCATCCATTCGGTTACATCGACGAGCCGCAGCGCGACGCCGTGCTCTACGGAACCAACTGCGGCGTCAGCGCCGGTCCGCCGGTCGTTTCGCCGCCGGTTCGTCCGTTTGCGCGCATCACCCCGGTCCGCGGATGGGCTCTCGACCTCGGTGCCCGCGCCGATCTCGGTCGCGTTTCTTACGTCGAGCTGCTCATCGACGGCGTACGCTACCTCTCCACCGACGATTGCACGCTGCCGTTCGGCGGCTACGCGAACTGCTATGGCATCCCGCGCTACGACGTGGAACGGTTCTATCCGAATTATCCCGATGCACCACGCTCGGGCTTCATGTTCACCCTCGATGTCGGCAACCTCCTGAACCTCGGCGTGCGTGAGGGCAATCACGTGCTCAAGGTTCGCGTCGGCGACCAGCAGCAGACCATCACCGAGCTTCCGGGACCGCAGGGCATCCCGGTGTTCTTCAAGTGCTCCGACTCGTCGCTGGACTCGCCGTCGTTCGGCTACATCGACGTGCCCTCGCCGATTCAGGACTACGTCACCGGCAACGTGGTCATGCAGGGATGGGCGCTCGACTTCGACGGCGTGGCCGCGGTGGAGATCATCATCGACGGCGACTACGTCGGACAGGCCCAGTACGGGTTCCCCCGTCCTGATGTCCACGACCAGAACCCGTCGTTCCTCGGTTCGCTCAACTCCGGATGGCGATTCACCATGGATACGACCAAGCTTTCCAACGCACGCCACCGCGTCACCGCACGCATACTCGACTCGCGCGGCAACCGGATCGAGCTTGCCTCGGCTGACTTCTACGTACTCAACGCTGCACCCACACCTTAGACAGACCAGAGTGGATGCGACAAAAAGCCCGGCATCGCGCCGGGCTTTTTATTTGTTTCCTAGAACAACTTGAGGAACACCACGTTCGCCACGAACCCGCCCTGGGCGTTGCGGCCGACCGTCTTGCCGATGTCGAGACGCAGCAGCGTCCCGTACGGGCCGACGGTCTGCCCGGCAACGCCGATGCCCTGGAACGGCTCGTGGCTGTAGCCCGCGGTCTTGTCGCTCAGGAATCCCTGGTCGTAGAACGCCTCGATCCGGAATTGATCGCTGAACACGAAGCCGTAGGACAGATGGCTGAGGATGGCGCTCTCCGCGCGCACCGAGCCTGACTGGATGCCGTGGATGCGCTGCGATCCGAAGAAGCCGAGCTCGTATTTCGAGAAACGATCGAGGTTCTTGCCGTCGAGATAGTTGACGTCGACACTGATGCGCTGGAACCTCGGCAGGTAGAAGCTCTTGCCGAAGCTTCCTCCGAACGTCGTGTAGGTCTTCTGGTCGGGACTGTATTCGGCCAGATTGCCCCAGGGACGCCATGACGTGCGGGTCCGCCAGTCATAGAAGCCGGTCAGCGTATAGCCCCAGCGCGAGTACTGCCCGTCGATCGACGGACCGGCCTGGAACGTGTCCGCTGGAACGGCGAAGTCCGGCGCGGTGTCCTGGGAGCGCTGATACGTGGTGTGCGACAGGCCGAACGAGACGTCCACTTTTCCGAATCCAAAGACGGGATGTCCCACGCGCAGCGTGAGATTCGTCGGCAGCGTCTTGACCGCTTCACCTTTCTGCTCGACACCACCGCGGAAGATGGAGTTGTCGGTCGGGATGGCGATGCCGAAGAAGTCCACGCCTGCGTTCGTACGCGTATTGGCGACGTTGGGATGCGTGGCGTTCGCCGCGAGGATGACGCCGGCGAAGAAGACGTTGGTCTGGATGCCCCGGCCGCCCAGATTGAAGTTGAAGTAGTCGATCCCGCCGAGGGGAACGACCGGATACTGCAATCCAGCGTCGTGGTGGATGCCGCCGAGGAGGAACGTGCGCGAAGTATTGAAGCCTTCCTGGACCACGCGCTCGCCGTCGCCGCGCTTCTCGAGATAGCGCAGGCCGGCCTTCGTCTCACGGACCATCCGCGCGTCCGACGCCGAAGCCTGCGCCAGCGATGCGTCAAAGTCGACCGGATCGATGCGGAAGTCGCTGAACGTCGTCGACCGGAGCACCACGTTGGCGCGTCCGGCGGCCGAGACGACCTGCTGCGCCGCCACTTCGCGCTGCAGCCACAGCACCGACCGGGCGTCGCGCGTCGCCACATCGGTGGCTTCGATCGGCCGGTAGCCTTCGACCGCGAACGGCTGGAAGTCGACGCGCTCCTCGTTCGACAGCACTTCGCCGGTGAGGTTGAGCTGGACCATGCTGATGCGGACGCGCGCCCAGGTGCGGGCGTCGATCCACACCGTGCCGCGATAAAGCGGGAGCGAGATCGGCGCGTTCTGCGGCGGCTCGAATCGGACCTCGTATGTGTGATAACCGGCCACGTCGGTCTCCCGCACGAGCTGGTAGCGATACTCGTTCGTGAGGTGGATATCGAGCGGGAGCTGGGTGACCTTCTCCGGCTGAATGAGCGGCAGCTCGGGGATGCGGCCGTACTTCCACTTCACACCGTTGAGGTAGAAATCCTGCCAGATCCAGTCGGCCTTGTTGTTCTTCGAGTCGGCGAAGTAGTCGCCGGCGATGGTGGCCTCGACCGCCTCCGCGCCGCCGCCGATGTCGAAGCGCAGCTTCGTCATATCGCGGGCGATGTAGCGAGGGCGGATCGACTCCTGAAACGACTGGTAGGCCTGGTGATTGCGGATGATCTCCTCGACGGTGATGCCGCGATGAGTGGCCACGTCGATCGCTTCCCGGGTCACGTTCTGATCGGGCTTTTCGGCCCGGTCGACGATGATGGCGTAGGGATCGGGAGAGGGACGGACGCCGACGAGCAGGCTTCCCCCTTTTTTGCCCGTGTCGGTGATGGCGGTCTCGCCCGCGGCGTCCACGCGCCTGGGCTTCTCGAACTGATCGCTGGGAATGGCCACGATCGTGGTTTGCGTGTCGCCGCGCGGCACAACCAGCGCCCGGAGATCTTCTCCGCGGATGAACGTCAGCACCGGTGTAGGAGTCTTGTTGCCTTTGGCGTCGAGAATGGCCGTCCGCGAGGTCGAATCGAACGCGAAGTCTCCGCTCAGAGCCTGGTTGAAGCTGGCCAGAGCGGCGTAGCTCGGGCTCTCGCCGGCACTGTTGAGGTAGGCACGTGTGGCCCCCTGCGAGAGCGCCTGGGCGAGGTCGAACATCGCGTTCGGTGAGGTCGCCGTCACCACAGCGTAGATCTTCTTGGCCGGATCGTTGGTCATCAGCCAGGCGGCAGTGGGCTGGACATCCTGTCCATCGACGATCAAGGCGTCGAAATACGACTGCGCTCCATGTTCGAAGAGCCCTTTGAGCTGGTCGAAGGGCATGTGCGCCACGGCGATGCGGCCGGCGGCGTTCGCCCCCTGCGCGGTCACGGCCAGGCGCTTGATCGCGTACGACACGACGGCCGGATCGTTGTTCGCCACCACCGCGGCGAGCGCGTCGAACGGTCCGTGCAGGCGCGCCCACTCGACGATGGTGGCTGTTTTCGACTCCACGTCGAGCAGCGGGTCCTTCCCCTCCTCGGTCGAGTAGCGCACCACCAGCACGGTCTTGGCGCGCTGTTGCGGAGTGAGCGCATCCATTGGCTGGGCAAGGTTGGCAAGGTCATTGACTGTCGTCTCGACCAGCAAGGGAACTGTCGCCGTGGGCGGAGCGGTCAGGCCGGACACGGCGCCGACACAAAGGGTACATTCTTTCGGGCTGTCCGCCGCGAAGGAGGATAACGCGATCACGTGTATCGCGATCAGAATCACAAGACGTTTCATCGGGATCCTCTGGACGAATTTGGTGCGCCGTCTTCAACCGGCGGCGTGGAGTCGAAAATTGCCGAAAATCACGGGAACGATGTTCTTCAATCCCTCCTCAGGCGCGAAACTCGCGGAAACAGAGCGTGAGCAATTGACCGCCGCGGCGGGGAAGGCCGGCCTGGAGGTGATCCCGCTCACGCGCGGTCTCGACTGCACGCAAACAATCCGTGAACGAATCGCCCGGGGCGTCGGGCTTTTTGTGGCCGCCGGCGGCGACGGCACGATCACCAACGTCGTTCAGCCCCTGGTCAACACCGATGCGGTCCTGGGCGTCATTCCCGTAGGAACGTACAACCACTTCGCCCGGGACCTGGAAATCCCGCTCGGCTGGCGCGAGGCGCTGGACGTCGTCATGAGCGGCGACACCCGCCAGGTCGACACCGCCCGGATCAACAACCGCTTCTTCGTCAACAACGTCTCCCTCGGCCTCTATCCCGAGCTGGTGGCGCGGCGGGAGGAGCATGGCCGCGATTACCCCCGCTGGAAGGCCCGGCTCTACGCGGCCTACCGCACGCTGCGCAAGTACCCGCACGTCACGCTGCACATCGAGAGTGCGCACCATTCGGAGCTCGTTCGCACACCGGTGCTCATGGTGTCGAACAATCCTTACGATCTGTCACGCATCGGCGTCGAAGCGTCGCGGGAAAACCTGGAGAGCGGATGCCTTTCGGTCTACTGGCTGCCGCATGTGCCGCGGCTGACGCTGATGAAGTTCGTCGCCCACTACCTCGCCGGCCGGGTCCTGGAGACGCCGGGATTTCGCTCCTTCCGGACGGCGGCCATGAAGATGCAGGCGCGCCGGGCCACGTTGCGCGTGGGCATCGACGGGGAGGTCTTCACGCTCCCCACACCACTGACGCTCACGAGCGTGCCACAATCCCTCCTGGTGAGAGTGCCGAGGTGATCGCATAGCCATGCCGGGAATCTTCGATACCGTCGTCGATCCGCAGGTGCAGGCGCTGGTGAGGCGCGAGGGGCAGCTCCTCGTTCAGCTCCGGGAGACGCTCGACCGCGAGCAGGCCGTCGAGCGTGGCCGCGTCGATGATCTCCTGGCGACGCTGGAGGATCTCTTCACGATCGTCATCGTCGGCGAGTTCAACGCCGGCAAGTCGTCGCTCATCAACGCGCTCTTCGGCGCGAAGCTGCGTGTGGAAGGGCCGGTTCCGGTCGACGACCGCATCTCGCTGCTTCGCTTCGGGGAGACCCAGACGCTCCGGCAGATCTCCGATTTTGTGGTCGAGCAGTTTTACCCGATCGACTTCCTCCGCAACATCACGCTCGTCGATACGCCGGGCACGAACTCGATCGTGGCCCGCCATCAGGAGATCACGGAGGACTACATCCCGCGCGCGGACCTGGTGCTGTTCGTGACGTCGATCGACCGGCCGCTGTCCGAGTCGGAGCGCAAGTTCCTCGAGTACATCCGGGAGTGGGGCAAGAAGGTCGTCTTCGTCCTCAACAAGGTCGACACGAAGGAAGACGCCGAGATCGCCCAGGTGCTCGAGTACCTGAATACGAACATCCGCGGCATCTTCGGATTCGATCCGGTCATCTATCCCGTCAGTGCCAAGACGCGGCGGGGCTTCGATGAGCTCGAGCACTACATGTTCCAGGTGCTGTCGGAGAAGGAGCGGGTGCGGCTCAAGCTGGAGGCGCCGCTCGAGACGATCGCCAGTCTGTCGAAGAAGCAGTTCATCGTCATCGACTCGCGGCGCCAGTTGCTCGAGGCGGACAAGACCCGCGTCGAGTCGATCACCGCGCAGCTGGACAGGGCCCGCGGCGATCTGGAGAGCAACTTCAGGCAGTTCGTGGCCAGGGTCGACAATCTGATGATGGATCTCGAGCGCCGCGGCGTCGATTTCCTCGACCGCTACGTGCGCATCCAGCACGTGATGCTGCTGCGCGACAGCCTGCGCTTCCGTGAAGAGTTCGACCGCCAGGTCTTCCAGGGATTCAAGGGCAGCATCGACGCCACGATCCAGGAGTCGGTGGACTGGCTCATCCGCGAGAACATGAAGCTCTGGAACTCCACGGTCGAGGAGTTTCACCGCGAGGCCACGCGCGACGCCCGCGACCGCGACGTGATCGGACGCGTCGGCCGGGAGTTCGCCTACAACCGCGAGGAGGTCTACTCGCGCATGCGCAAGCAGGCCGAGCAGCGCCTGGCCTCGTACGACGTCAACATCGAGAGCCGCCGCATCATCGACAACGCCATCCGCGCCGTCATCCAGTCGTTCGGCCTCGGTGCCGGCGCGCTGGGGCTCGGCTACATCATCACCTCCGCGGTCAGCAGCATGGCCCTCGACGTCACCGGACTGACCGCGGCGACGATGCTGCTGGTGACGAGTTTCCTCATCCTTCCGTACAAGCGCAGCAAGGCCAAGACCGAGTTCAAGCACCGGATCAACGAGCTGCGGACGACGATGGGCGAGTCGCTGGTTCGTGAGTCGACGACGGAGATCGACCGTATGGTCCGTGGGATCAGCTCCGCCCTCGAGCCGTATCAGCGCTTCTACGCGACCGAGTCGGAGAAGATCGAGCGGTTCGCGTCGAAGCTCGCCGAGGTCGATACCCAGGCGCAGGACATCGCTGTGTCGATCGAGCGGCTGTAACGCGCGGAATGAGGGCCGCTATAATCCGCCGCCTTATGTCCTCTGTCCGCATCAAGGAGCTCCCGCAGCACATCGGCGAAACGGTCACCATCGACGGCTGGCTTTACAACAAGCGCAGCTCGGGGAAGCTGCAGTTTCCGATCATCCGCGACGGCAGCGGCTACCTGCAGTGCGTGGTCTTCCGGAAGGAGGTCTCCGAGGAGACGTGGAAGGCCGCCGAGGAAGTGACGCAGGAGTCGAGCGTGCGCGTCACCGGGACCGTGCGTGCCGAGCAGCGCGCGCCGGGCGGGGTGGAGCTCGGCGTCGAGTCGTTCCAGGTCATGCAGCTGGCCCAGGACTATCCGATCACGCCCAAAGAGCACGGCACGGCGTTCCTCATGGACCTGCGGCATCTCTGGCTGCGCTCCTCGAAGCAGTACGCCGTGCTGCGCGTGCGCAATGAGATCGAGAAGGGCATCCGCGATTTCTTCTACGACCGCGACTTCGTCCTGATCGACTCGCCGATCCTCACCGCGAATGCAGCGGAGGGAACGTCCACGCTCTTCGAGACCGATTATTTCGGCGAGAAGGCCTACCTGTCGCAATCGGGTCAGCTTTATCTCGAGCCCGCGGCCGCGGCGTTCGGACGCGTCTACTGCTTCGGGCCGACGTTCCGCGCCGAGAAATCGAAGACGCGGCGGCACCTCATGGAGTTCTGGATGGTCGAGCCCGAGGTGGCCTTTCTCGAGTTCGACGGTCTCGAGAGACTGGCCGAGGACTTCGTCGAATATCTGGTCGGGCGCGCGCTCGATCGCTGCCAGGAAGAGCTGAAGACGCTCGAGCGCGACGTGACGAAGCTGGAGAACGTGAAGAAGCCGTTCCCGCGCATCACCTATCGCGAAGCCATCGAGCTCCTGAAGACGAAGGGCATGAACGTCAGCTTCGGTGACGACTTCGGCGGCGACGAGGAGACGGTCATCGCGAATTCATTCGACCGGCCCGTGATGATCTCGCGCTATCCGACCTCGATCAAAGCGTTCTACATGCAGCCCGATCCGAAGGATCCGGATGTGGTTCTCGGTCTGGACATGATCGCGCCCGAGGGCTACGGCGAGATCATCGGCGGCTCCCAGCGCATTCACGATCACGATCTGCTGCTCCAGCGCATCAAGGACCACAACCTGCCCATCGACAAATTCCAGTGGTATCTCGATGTTCGCAAGTACGGCACCTTCCCGCACTCTGGATTCGGGATGGGTATCGAGCGCATGGTGGCGTGGGTGAGCGGCGTGCCACACTTGCGCGAGACCATTCCGTATCCGCGCATGTTGAACCGGATCTATCCGTGACCGGTTGCTGCGTGAACGGGTTGCCGGGTTATCGGGTTGCCGGGTAGCCGGGTCTAAGACAATGTCGGATTCCTACACACAAGAAACCGGGCAACCCGGCAAACCGGCGCCTCTGAGAATCATCCCGTTAGGCGGACTCGGCGAGATCGGCATGAACTGCATGATCTACGAGTACGGCGGCGAAGCCATCGTCGTCGACTGCGGCATGATGTTCCCCGACTCGGCCACGCTCGGCGTCGATGTGATCGTGCCGGACATGTCGTACATCTACGACAACGCCGTGAAGTTCCGGGCCGTTTTTCTGACCCACGGTCACGAGGACCATATCGGGGCGTTGCCGTTCCTCGTGGAGCGTGTTCCGCTGCCGGTCTACGGAATGCCGCTGACGCTCGGCTTCGTGCGCGACAAGCTCGAGGAGTTCGGCATCGAAGGCATCGACCTGCGCGAGATCATGCCGCGTGAAGTCGTCGAGACGGGGCCGTTCCGCATCGAAGCCATCCGTGTCACGCATTCGATCGTCGACGCTATCGGCCTGGCCATCACCACGCCGGCGGGCACGATCGTCCACACGGGCGACTTCAAGATCGATCACACGCCGATCGATGCCAAACCAACCGACATCGCCAGGTTTGCCGAATACGGTGAGCGCGGGGTGCTGGCGCTGATGAGCGACTCGACGAATGCCCTCGTGGCCGGACATTGCCCGTCCGAGCGCACCGTCGGGGGCGCCCTCGACCGGATTTTTGCGAACGCCAATGGGCGCATCATCGCCACCACGTTCGCGTCGCACATTCACCGCGTCCAGCAAGTCATCGACACGGCACGGCGGCACAACCGCAAGGTTCTCCTGATCGGACGCTCGCTCGTCGACAACATCGAGACCGCGGAGCGACTCGGCTACCTGAGGTTCCCGCGCGAGGCGCGCGCCAGCTCGGCCGATCTCGAGCCCCGAAAACTGGTCATCATGACCACAGGCACACAGGGCGAGCCGGCGTCGGCGTTATCGCGGATGGCCATCGGCGAGCACAAGCAGATCGTCATCGGGGAAGGGGACACGGTGGTGATCTCCGCGCGCACGATTCCCGGGAACGAGCGGGCCATCGCCCACGTCATCGACAATCTCTACCGGCGCGGTGCCGAGGTGATCTCGCACGAGCATCCCGACGTGCATGTCTCCGGTCACGCCTGCGAAGAGGAGCTGAAGCTGATGCTCAATCTGACCAGGCCCAGGTTCCTGGTTCCCATTCACGGCACCCTGCGGCATCTCATTCATCACGCCCGTCTCGGCCAGTCGGTCGGCGTGCCCCACGGCGTGGTCATCACCAACGGGCAGGTCGCGGAGATCGACGCCGGCGAGGTGCGCGTGCTCGAGGAGCGCGTGGCGAACGGCAAGGTCTTTATCGACGCGGAGTCCGAGGAAGTGCCGGAAGTGGTAGTCCGCGACCGCCAGCATCTGGCCGAGGATGGCTTCGTCATCGTCGTCGTCGCCATCGATTCGAGCGGACGACTGATCCGCGACCCCGAGATCATCACCCGTGGCCTCGTTCATGTCGACGCCAGTCAGGACGTGCTGGACGAAGTGCGCCGGCAGCTTGTTGGCATGCTTACCGAAAGTGCCACCGACGGGTTGCGCGACTCCGACGTGCTTCAGGAGAAAATGCGGACGCTGCTCAAGCGGTACTTCCGCAAGACCATGGGACGGCGTCCGCTGATCCTGCCGGTCATCTGGGAGATGTGAGAGGCTGAATCTCGGATTTACTATGTCCATCATCCAAGCGATTGTTCTCGGTCTGGTCCAGGGCCTGACAGAATTCATCCCCGTTTCATCCACCGCTCATCTCGAGATCATTCCGGTGCTTCTGGGCTGGGGCGATCCCGGCGCGGCGGCGTCGGCGGTCATCCAGTTCGGGACCTGGTTCGCGGCGATCATCTATTTCCGGGGTGACATCATCCGGCTCGTGGCCGGGTTCTTCCGCGGACTGGTGAACCGGCACCCGCTCACCGACACCGATTCACGCGAGGCCTGGCTGGTCGTCATCGGCACGATTCCCATCGTCGTTCTGGGGCTGCTGCTGAAGAAGTACGTCGAGTCGGTGTTTCGCGGGCTGTGGGTGATCACGGTGATGGTGATCGTGGTGGCGGTCCTGCTGCAGCTGGCCGAGCTGTATGTCAGGCGAAAAGAGTTGAAGGGCTTCGACGCCATGCGCGTGCCCGACGGCGTGGCCATCGGTCTCGGCCAGTGTCTGGCGCTGATCCCCGGCTCCTCGCGCAGTGGCTCGACGATCATGGCTGCGCTGTTCCGGAAGATCGATCGCCCGACGGCCGCGCGTTACTCGTTTCTGCTGAGCATTCCCGCCGTCGGCGGCGCGGGCATGCTGGAGCTCGTTCACGAGCGCGCCCATCTGGCGGCGCTGGGATGGACGCCGATTATCGTCGCCATCGCCGTGGCATTCATCTCCGGCTACGCGTCGATCTGGTTCCTGATCCGCTACCTGCGCACGCATACGACGTCGGTGTTCATCTACTACCGGTACGCGCTGGGGCTGCTGATGATCGTGCTGCTCGCCAGCGGCCGCATCTCATCCTGAAGGGCCGCCCGGAATGCCGGACGGGAAGGCTCAGTCCGACAGCACCTGCACCTCGGGGATGTTGCGGTACTTCTCGGCGAAGTCGAGGCCGTAGCCGACGACGAACTGCGGCTCGATCGAGAAGCCGACGTAGTCGGCGTTGAACGGCACCCTGCGGGCTTTGGGCTTATCCAGGAAGGTCGCTGTCTTCACTTTCGCAGCGCCGCGGCTCTCGATGTAGTTGAACACCTCGCGCATGGACAGGCCGCTGTCGATGATGTCTTCGACGATGAGCACGGACTTGCCGCGCATGTCCAGTTGCGGTTCTTTGAGGATCGTCACCACGCCGGAGGAGTATTTCTGGTTTCCGTAGCTGGAGATCTGGATGAAGTCGAGCGCTACGTCGATGGACATGTTGCGGACGAGGTCGGTGCAGAAGAAGACCGCACCCTTGAGGACGCAGAGCGCGATGAGCTCGGAGCCGTCGCCGAAATCGCCGCTGATCTGCTTGGCCATCTCGGCGACGCGCGTCTGGATCTCGTCGCGCGAGAACAATGTCGTCTGTGCCATCGGCCGCGAATGATAACGTAGGCATGATGAAGCTGGCGCGTTTCGTCGATGAAGCGTCCACTCCGGCCGATCCGGCCGCGGTCGTGGCCCCGAGCAAGATCGTCTGCGTGGGCCGGAATTACGCAGAGCATGCCAGAGAGCTCGGCAACGACGCTCCCAGCGAGCCGATCATCTTCCTCAAGCCGCCCACTTCCATTCTTCCGCCCGGCGGAACGATCGTCCGTCCGCCGCAATCGCAGCGCGTCGACTACGAGGGCGAGCTGGCCATCGTCATGGGCAAGCGCGCCCGCAACGTCCCCAGGGCCCAGTGGCGCAACTTCGTCCTCGGATTCACGTGCGCCAACGACGTGACCGCGCGCGATCTGCAGAAGAAGGACGTGCAGTTCACGCGCGCCAAGAGCTTCGACACCTTCTGCCCGATCGGGCCGGAAATCGAGACCGACCTCGATCCTTCGGCACTCAGTCTCATCACGCGCGTCAACGGCGAGGTCAAGCAGAATGGCAACACGCGCGACATGATCTTCAAGTGCGACTTCCTCATCGAGTTCATCTCCTCGGTCATGACCCTTCTCCCCGGCGACGTGATCTGCACCGGAACGCCGGCCGGCGTGGGCCCGCTCGGCGAAGGCGACGAAGTGGAAGTGGAGATCGAGGGTATCGGCACGTTGCGCAATCATGTTGCGTGACGAGCTGGTGCGACGATTCACCAGACTGGCGTCGCTCCCCCCGGATTGCTATGTCGTCGGCGGTGCGGTCCGCGACCTGCTGCTGGACCTCGAGCCCGCGGATGCCGACATCGCCTGCGACGACCCGCGCCGCTGCGCGGAGTCGATCAGCCGGCGTGTGATCCGGCTGGGCACGGGCGAACACCTCAGCGCATGGCGTGTCGTCGAGGGTGACCGTGTCTACGACTTCGCGGAGATCCTCGATCACGACATCGGGGCGGACCTGGCCAGGCGCGACTTCACCGTCAACGCCATGGCCGTATCGCTGCGTGACGGCACGCTGCTCGATCCGCACGGCGGCCGGGACGACCTGCGCGACGGCGTGGTGCGCATGATTGCCGCGGAGAACTTCGACGACGACCCGCTGCGCTGCCTCAAGGCCGTGCGGATGGCGGTGCGCTACGCATTCGAGATCGATCTGTCCACGGTGGATGCGATCCGAACCCGAGCCTCGCTGCTCACCGCCGTCGCCGCCGAGCGCATCACGTTCGAGTTGTCGATCATTCTCTCGGCCGGAAGGTTCCGCCAGGCCGTTTCGCTGCTGCGCTCCACGGGCCTCGACCTTCCCCTCTTCGGGCGGGAGCTCCAGGCCGCGCCGACGGACGATGTGTCGCTGGCAGGCGCATACGCGCTGCTCGTCGCTCATCCCAAGCAATATGCGAAACGATGGCGATGGAGCGCGGAGCTCCTGCGCGAGGTCACCGCTCTCCAGTCATTGCTGGCGATGAGCGATGACTTGCGCGTGCCGTTGTATGACTCCGGCGAGCTCGTGGCGCGGCAACTCCCGGCCGTTCTTCGCGCCCTCGGCCGCGATGACCGGGTGACGATGCCGGACTTCGGCATTCGCACTCTCCTCACCGGTGAAGAGATGGGCATCGAGGAAGGACCGGAGCTGGGCCGGCGCAAGCGCGCACTTCTCGAGGCGCAGATCCGTGGCCAGGTGAAGACGAAAGAGGAGGCCAGGCGCTTCGTGGCTACGGCGTCAAATCCACGTTGACGTCGCCGGCGGTCACGTGCACGTTCACGATCGTGCGTCCCTCGGGGTTCGCGTATCGCGTCTTGCCGGGGAACACCCCTTCGCGCTGCACGATCTCGTCGCCGATCCGCGTACGTACATCGCCGATGCGTGCCGAGGCGTTGAGCTGGCGCACGTCCTTTTTCGGGATGCGCACATCGATGTCACCGGCACGCAGGTCGACGTCGATGTCGCCGAAGCTTCCCTCGATGGTGACGTCGCCGTACCGCGTCTGCACGTCGATGTTCAGACCGCGCGGCACTTCCACCGTCACGTGGTAGTTGCTGAACATGCCGGCGCGCCAGCTCTGCGCCTGTGGTCCGAACTGGCGGCGGACCGTGGCCTCGCCGTTCTTCACCTCGATCACGACCGATGTGTCGTCAACGATGCGTTGCTCCTTGTCGCGGTTGCGGTCGCTGTCCGGATCGCGGGAGACCCATCCCGATACCGCCAGTTTGTCGCCGGCACCGTTGCGGATGCCGACATCCGCGGCGGGCACATCGATGATCACGCGCTGTACGTCGCCGCGCGCGACCGACGACTGAAACGTGTGACGCACCTGCTCCGCGGCCGCGGGGAGGGCGGTGGCCAACAGAAAGATCAGTGCGAGCGTGGTCTTGCGCATGACGATCAGGACCGCGTCCACTCGACCCAGCGTTCCGCCAGGACCACGCCGCCGTTGTCGTTCCTGAGCTTCGGGCGGAGGTACTTCATCCGGTCGTCCGGACTCGGATGCGTCGCCGTCAGCATGCTCGTTTCTTTCGAGCCTTCGAGCTTCTTGAGATCCTCGAGGAAGGTCAGGAACTCGCTGGCCTTGTAGCCCGCCTGGCCGGCGATCTCGGTGCCGATCGTGTCCGCTTCCTCCTCGTCGCGGCGGGACAGACCGGTTGTGAACAGCTTCTCGTACGCGATCTTGCCGATCTTCTCGCCCATCTCGTCGGTCAGGAACGAGCCGCCCGAGCTCGCTTTGGCCAGATCGACTCCGGCATTGATGGTGTTGGCGCGTTTGACCTCTTTGAGAATGTGCTTCTGTGTCACGTGTGCGATCTCGTGGCCGAGGACGGCGGCGAGCTCCGCTTCGGAATGCATCTGCTTGAGCGCATCGGTGGTGACGAACACGAAGCCGCCCGGCGCCGAAAAGGCGTTGACGAAGGGTGCCTCGATGACGGCGAAGTGCCACTCCAGCGTGGGGCGCGTGCTGTACGCCGCCACGGTGTTGCCGACCAGTGTCACGTACTTCTGCACCTTGTCGTTGCCTGCCATCGGATACGTCGCCAGGATGCGCGCGGCCACGACCCGTCCGATGTCCGCCTCCTCATCCTCGGTGAATTCGTGTGAAGCCTGATGGACGACTTGTGCCCCTTTCTTGATCTTGCTGGGGTCGAGTCTTTTGAGGATGTCGCCGAACTGCGCCTGTGCCGATGCTGCGACCGTCAGCGCCAGGGCCGTGGCGATGCCTGTGAGTCTCTTCATCACCGATCCTCCCGCGCTTTGCCGACTTTGCCCGACTGCTGAAAATCGGTCAGAGCCTGATCGAGTTTTGCTTTCCAGGCCGTGTCGCGCTTTTCGAGCTTCTCTACGGCGGCGTAGTCGCCGCCGTCCTTGAGTTTGAGTCCGGTGTTCCCTGCGCCTCTACCACCAGCCGTCGCCGACACGCTCGTATCCGTGGGTCCGAGGAGATCGCCGGAGAGGCGGGCCAGCCGGGAGGCGGTGCCTTTCTTCGGCCGGATCGCGAAAGTCGAGGCGTCGGCCGAGGTGCTCGACAGCGATTTGCGCGTCAGCGTGTATGGCGTGCCGCCGAGGTCGACTTCGACCTTTGCCGGACCCTTCCCGTCGAACGTGTAGCGGGCGGCAGCTCCGCGGAACGCGTACGTGGCCACCTTGCCCTTCTTCGTTTCCACGGTATCGCCTTTGGTGGTCGTGAACGGCAGGAGCAGTGCCGCCGCTACGGTTGTTTCCGGAGTCGCGGCGCTGAGTGACGACAGTTCGACATCGCCGCTGCTCGTGCGCATCCACACGCTCCCGTTGCCGCCGAGGAGTGTGGTGAGGGAGCCTGATGGAGAGCGGAGCTCGGCGCGGGTTCCCGTGGAGCCGGTGAGGACGGTGAGCGTGCCGGCCGGCGACGAGCCGCGCGTTACGATCCATCTCGACTCGGATCCGGGACTGAAGAGTGCCGGCGACGCGTGCAGCATGGTCGCGCTGGCGAGCAACAATATGCAGCTAGCCACGGACTTCATAGATCTTGACCGCCTTTTCTTTACCCTTCACTTTGACCTCGTCGAGGTAAAACGACTCGACCGCGTCTCCAATTCTCGCCCGGGTGAACTCGCTGATAATGATCTCCGTCGAATAGTCCTTGTTCTTGCTCTCCAGCCTCGAAGCCAGGTTGACGGCGTCGCCGATCACGGTATAGCCGAACACCTTCTCGGCGCCGATGTTTCCGACCACCGCCTCGCCGGTGTTGATGCCGATGCCGATGCGGATGGCCGCCTTTCCCACGGCTGTCCAGCGCTCGCGCAGCGCGGCGGTCTCGCGGATCATCTCGATGGCGCAGGCCACGGCATGCCGGGGGTGATCGGAATCGAGGACCGGGGCGTTCCAGAACCCCATCACGGCGTCGCCGATGAATTTGTCCAGCGTGCCGCCGTGGGCGAGCAGGATCTCCACCATCCGGGTCAGATATTCGTTCAGCATCTCCACGACCTCCTCGGGCTCTGAGGCCTCGGAGATCGATGTGAAGCCGCGGATGTCGGAGAAGAGAATGGTCAGATCGCGCCGTTCGCCGCCGAGATGCACTTTCTCGGGATGGGCGAGGATGTGGTCGAGAATCTGCGGAGAGACGTAGCGCCCGAAGGTCGTGCGCAGCAGCGCGGTCTGCCTCTGTTCGGAGATGAGGTTGATGACCGTGAGCACGATGTAGGTCGCCACCAGCGACGCGATCGAAGCGAAGGCCGGCAGGATGTGCCCTCCGCCTGCCGAGGCGTAGAGGACGCCCAGTGCGGCGGCGACGAACAGGATCGTCACCGCGGCGGCGGCGAGCTGGCCGCGGATCCGGTCGAGCAGCGCGCCGAGAAGCGCCGCCATGATGGCGATGAGCGGGAAGACCAGCCAGCGATCGACCACGGCGTCGAAGTGGCCGTTGATCAGATTGTCCACAGCGTTGGCGTGGATCTCCACGCCGGCGGCGGTGGGCGAGAGCGGCGTGGCGCGCAGATCGAGGCCCACCGCGGTCTGCCCGATGAGCACGAGCTTGCCGCGGAACTGCTCTTCGAACCGGGCCAAAGTTTCGGGGCTGACGCCGGCCGACGGATCGTTGCGCGCCATCGCCGCCACGATCACCTTGTCGAAGTCGACGGCCTTGTAGCTCAGCCCCTGGCTGGAGCCCGCTCCCCCGTGCCAGCGGATCACCATCGTCAGATGGTCATCGACGGGAACGGAGCGGCTGTCGAAGACGAAGGAGGAGCCTTCGACGGACGCTTCAGGGCGCGCGTGCAGAAACTGCCGGGCCATCTCCGCGGCCAGGCTCGGCACGAAGCCGTTGGTGACGCGATCGACCATCGGATAGGTGTGCACGTTCGCGGAGAACGGTGACGAGGCGATGCGCATCGTGCCGATCGGGGCGGGAAAGCGCGGGAGGATGGCGTGTTTCGGCTGGAGTTGCGTTTCGCCGCGGATGGACCAGACGAGATCGGGTGCCAGCGCGGAAGCTGCGGCGCGCTCGTTGGGAGCCATCGTCTCGGCACCGAGAATCGCAGGTGTGGTGCGCAGGACCTCGGCGAGGCGGCGGTCGCCCGCGGGATCGGCCACGTTTTCTTCGGCGAGCAGGAGGTCGACTGCGATCACGACGGCACCGGCACGGCGGAGCTCTTCGATGGCCATGGCGTACAGCTCGCGCGTGTAGCTCTGCGGTCGCCCATAGTCGGCGAGTACGCGCGCGGCGGAATCGCTGATGGGCACGAGGACGATGCGTGGGTCCGGTTGGCGATGTACAGCCAGGCGGGCGGAGATCCAATCGCGCAGCAGCCACTCAGCGCCGAAATAGGTCTCGTTGCTCACAGAGACCGCGGCGATCAGTGCGGTGCAGAGAAGGCCGGCAATCGCGCCGCGAAGTGATCGGGGAGTCACCAGTGCGATTGTACGAGAGAAAAAACGAAGGGCCCTTAACGGGCCCCTCGGAAGACTCCCCAGATTATGGTGATGATCTTAGCGTTTCTTCGACGACTTCTTGCTGGACTTCTTAGCAGCTTTCTTCTTCGCGGCCATCGAGCTCACCACCTTTCATGCCGTACGGGACCTCCCGGTCGCGCCTACTTGGCAAAAAGCACCGGATCGCTCCGGCAACTTGTGTATGCGATGTGAGGGGGGAAAAAACCTGGAGAGAGCGATGCTGATGACCATCTACAGTCGCTGCTTGTATCGACCAGTTTCTGGCGATCATCATTTTGTTGGCATTAATATGCGATGTTTAAACGATATTGTCAAGCATTTGTTTATCAAAATCGAAATCAAAAGCATGCTGTTCCACGGAGTTCCACAACTCGAGCAACTCACGACATGCTGGTCTCGCGATACACGCGCCGCGTTTCGCGCGCGCATTCTCGCCAGGTGAAGCGATGAGCGCGCTCGATTCCGCGCGCGGCCAGAGTCATGCGAAGGTCGTCGTCGCCGGCCAGCAACTGCATGGCTCCGGCGATCTCGCGAACGGAACGCGCGTCGACGTTCAGCGCTCCACCCGCGGTGATCTCGACGAGCGCGGGATCGTGCGACGTGATCACGGCCGTGCCGCAGCTCATGGCCTCCAGCGCCGGCAGTCCGAACCCTTCCTCCAGGCTCGGTTGCACGAGCGCGATGGCGTTGCGATAGAGCGAGGACAACTCGGCCGTGGTTACGAAGCCCGGCGTGATCACTCCCTCGCGGGCGCCGAATCTGCGGAATGGACTTCCGGCCACAACCAGGGACGACGCCGGCATCACGGCGCGCACGATCGCATAGGCCTCCACCACCCGGTCGACGTTCTTGTGGGGCTTGTCGTTGCCGACGAACAGAAAATAGTGCGCGGGTGAACGGTTGGGCCGGCCGCCCCGAAAGACCTCGTCGACTCCGTTGTGCGTCACCGCGATCTTCGAAGCCGGGCATCCCAGCTCCAGGATGATCTGATTCTTCACGGCCGCGCTCACGGTCAGCACGCGCGCGCTCTTGCGTACCGCACGCTGCATCATGATCCGCGCGTACAGTGGCACCAGCCGGTTCTTCATCGGCTGGTGCAGATGAATGAGGTCGTGGATGGTGACCACGGTGGGGCGTCGCGTGAACGGAACGACGTAGTGCGGGGAGTGAAACACGTCGGCGCGGGCCCGCTCGACCGCGCGCGAGACCGAGACGAGCTCGCGTACCGAATACGACGGCGTCTCCAGCACGACGTGCTCGAACGGTACGGGCACGAGGTCGCGCGCGGAGGCCGGAGCGAGGACGATGTACGTGTCGTCGCCGCCGATCTCCAGGAGACCGCCCAGCAGGCCGCGGATGTACGTGCCGATGCCGAAATCGGCGATCTTGCGCGCGTCGATGGCTACGCGCACCGCCCTGCCTCCAGGAGCAGCTCTGTCATTGTTCGTGCGCTCGCGTCCCACCGGTACAGGCCGGCGCGCTCGATGGCACGGCCGCGCAGCTCGTCGCGCAGCGACCCATCACGGATCAGCCGCAACATGGCCTGGCGCAGCGCTTCGGTGTCCCCGGGATCGACGAGCAGCGCCGCGTCGCCGGCATATTCGGCTGTCGCGCCGGTCCGCGTCGCCACCACCGGCGCGCCGCACGCCATCGCCTCGAGCGGCGGAATCCCGAATCCCTCGTAGCGTGAGGGATAGACGAAGAGCAGCGCGCCGCGATAGAGATCGCGCAGCCGTTCGCGCGTGACGTATCCGGTCCACTCGATGCCGGGCAGATTCTGCACGCGTGTTCTCCATCCGCGGTCTCCGCAGAGGACAAGCCGCGGCCGCGGCGCCGGCAGTGCGGACCACGCGCGGACCAGATCGCCGAGGCCCTTGCGCGGCTCGAGCGTACCGACGAACAGGATGTAGCCGCCGCCATCGTGATCGCCAGGCGAGAAGAAGTCGTCGACCCCGTTCGGCACGATTTCGATCTTCGATGGCGCCACGCCGAAGCCGCGGATTGCCTCCGCTGCCACGGCGCGCGAGACCGCCGCTACGCGTCCGGCCATTTCCAGGCTGCGTCCGATGAAAAGGTTGAACGACAGGATGGTGCTGAGCTTGTGGCGTGCCGGCATGGTGATGGAGGTGAAGTCGTGGAGCGTGACGACCGCTGGCTTCCGCAGCGCAAGGGGCAGTGTGCCGTGAGGTCCCCAGACGACATCGCCGTCGATGCGGGGAAGCCGGAGCTGCTGCCAGAGCACGCCCAGCGGATACGGATCGACAGCAAACCGGCAGTGCTCCACGCGATCGCGGTTCTCGATGGGCGCATGCGAGGCGATGAGCGGAGCGGGCTGGAACGGCAGGCGTGCCGCGATCTCGGCGGTGTGCACGCCGACTCCGGTGCGGTTCCCCACGAGCGGCCGGCCGTCGATCACGACATTGAGCGATTGCAATCGCTGGAGTGTAGCGTCACGCTGACCCCCCGCCCAGATTCCTGACGGCGGCTGGTCATTCCGAGCCGCGAAGACGGCGAGGAATCTGGGTGGGGGGCGCTTCAGAAGGAGACGCTGCGAATCACCCGCAGCGTCTCCTGTGCTGCCACATCCCAGCGGAAGTGCGCCGCGCGCTCGCGGCCGCGCGCGATGAGGTCGCGGCGCAGCACCGGATCCGTGGTCACGCGGCGCAAGGCCGCCGCCAGTTCCCGCGCATCGTGCGGGTCAAAGAAGAGCGTGGCGTCGCCGCCGATTTCGGGAAGCGAGGAGCTGCGCGCGGCGATCGTCGGCACGCCCTGCGCCATGGCCTCGAGCAGCGGGAACCCGAATCCCTCATAGATCGACGGGAACACGAACACCTCGGCGTTCTGATAGACGGTGGCCAGCTCGGCGGGAGGAAGATAGTCGAGATGCATGATCCGCCGGCCACGCAGCCGGCGCGCCGTCTGCTCCGATTTCCAGCCCATGCGGCCGGCGACGACGAGATCTCCGCTGTACTGGTCACCGATGGCCTCGAACGCGTCGAGCAGCACGTCGAGATTTTTCCTCGGCTCGATCGTGCTCACGAACAGGATGTAGCGCTCCGGCAGGCCCGGAACGGGCCAGGGCTTCTCGAGCGTGGCCAGCCCTGAATGAATGGCGTGCACGCGCCTCGGGTCCACCTGGTAGTACGCCAGCAGGTCGCGCCGTGTCGACTCCGACACGCAGATGATGGCGTCGGCCAGCCCGATCTCACGCGTCATCTGCCGCTCCAGGTTGTCGAGCGTCTCCTTCTGCAGCAGCTCCGGGAAACGCTTGTACGTCAGATCGTGGATGGTGATGACGCGCCGCCGGGCGATCGCTCCCATCAGTCGCGGCAGAAAGTAATTCGCGCCGAACACCACGTCGCAATCCGCCAGCTCCATCCAGGCCACATACGCGGCGGCGGTCAGAGGCCGGGCCAGACGTGACCGTGGCTGTCCGCGCAGATCGAACGACAAGAGGCGTGCCTCCGCGGGCAGGGCGGCGTGAAGATGGGGACCCTCATCGGTGATGCGGGCATCGCCGAACAAGACCATCTCCACCTCATCGTCACGGGCGATCTCATGCAGAAGGTGATAGAGATACCAGCCCACGCCGGTCAAAGGCTCGTAGAAAGGACGGATGTCGAAGCCGATCCTGAGCGGACGGCGGCGCGACACGGCGGCGCGCCTGGCGCGGGAGATGCGCTGCGCGAATGCGTGGCCCAGGGTGTGAACGACCGTGCCGACAGTCGGCAGAATCACGGAGGCGGATAGTAACAGGTGCGGAAGTTCACGATCGTCATCCTGACCCTCATCGTAGCTGTGGCCGTAGCCCTGGCCGCGGTGGTGATCTATCTGAGCACGGCGGTGCCGGCGGCGAGCGGCGGCGTGCACTTTCCGCTCACGCCCGCCCAACTCGATCTTCTGGCCGCCGTCCCGGCGAACGCCGAGACGTTCGCGCTCATCCCCGCTGCTTCGGCCGTTCGGGCCAGGCTGATCGCGAATCCCCTCACGCGCGACCCCATCCTCGAATGGATCGACAAGCCGCAGGTTCCCCGCCCCTGGATGATCGGGGACGCCGATCTGGTGATGTGGCGCGCTGCAAAGCGGACCAGCTACGCCATTCATCTCGATCCGCTGCGCGCCGGAATCGTCCGCGTATATCTGATGCTCGGGTCGGGCCTCGACGCCCGCGTCAGCGCCGGCACGCTCCTCATCAATCCTGCCGCCGGCGAGCCTCTCGGTGCGTCCCGTCTCGATCGAATCCTGGCCGTGGCCAACGGGCTTCCCTCCGCGGACGCGGTGGTCGTCCAGCAGGGGCCGGAGTCGAACGGATTTCCGCCGATGCCCCGTCCCGTGGTGACGACCGTGCAGATTGGAGCCGAAGACCTCAATCTGACGAGCTTGAGTGCCAGAGTTGAGAGCCCGGACCGCGGACCTCAGACCTCGGAACCTCAACCCGCGGTCAGGCCCCGGTTCCCCGAGGGCGCGCTGCTCGCGGCGACGTTCCGCCATCCGCCCCGGTTCGTCAGCGATCTCGACCGTCTGCTCATGTCGAAGGTTTCTCGTCTTCTCGACGATGGCGGCACGATCGTCCTCTATGACGTGAACGCGGGAACGCTGATGCCGCGCCCCGACGGCCTCATCGTGGCGAACGCCACCGAACAGAACGAGGAGGTCATCAGCAGGATCGAACCGGCGGTGCGCCTGTTCGGCGAGATTCGAAGAAAAGGCAGCGAACTGCTGGTCTCGTTCGACAACGAGAGCATGGGCCGCTATTCGGCCGAGGCGTTCGCCAACGCCTCGTGGCTGTCCAATGACTGGTCGGTGCGTCTCGATCCGCAGCGAGCCGCCCCAATCCTCAAGCGGCTCGGCGACAACACCGGGTTGCGTCTCATCGCACCGCGCCTCTACCGCTCGGCGCGCGACCTCCGGCGCTGGATCGATTGGTTGTCCTCGGCGCGGTCGCTGGAGGCCGCGCACTCGGTGAATGCCGCCACCGAGGAATTACGGGTACGCGTGGCGAAATAGATCGGCAGGTCAAGAGGTTAGGGCATGAACCAGCGCCCGGCCCGCCGGGGGCTTTCCGTTCTTTTCTATGAGCGACGTCATCAATTTCGACGAAATCGACGAATTCGGATCGCAGACGGTTCACGGACTCTTCGAGATCCCCGCCGGCGAGATCAATCGCGACGAGGTGTCGGGTACCGGCTCGATCGAGCTCGACGCGTACGTCGAGCAGGGCCACTACCCCGGCGAGTACATTGCCGACGGAACCGCGAAGGTCGTGCTCGAACTCAACTGCTCGCGGTGTGTCGATCCCTATCCGTTTGCGAACTCGGGAAAGTTTCACGTAAGATTCCGGCCTCGTCCCGAGGGGTCTGGCGCGGAAGAAGAAGTCGAGATCGCCGGTGAGGAGGAGCTCGACGTCGAGTTCTATTCTCATCGGGAGATCCCGCTTCGGGATCTTGCGGCGGAGCAGATCCAGCTCACCATTCCGATGAAGCCGCTCTGCGACGAGAATTGTCTCGGTCTTTGCCCGAAATGTGGAGTGAATCGCACGCGCGAGCGCTGCAATTGCGACGACTCGGTCACCGATGAACGCTGGGGCGCACTCCAGGGCATTCGCGACCAGATCTCGAAGAAAACGAATCAGTAGGAGAGAAGTCCGATGCCGAATCCCAAAAGACGCCATTCCAAGGCTCGCACGCGCACGCGCCGGGCGCATGATTTCCTCGTGGCCAAGTCGCTCTCGACGTGCCCGCAGTGTCACGAAGCCAAGATGCCTCACCGCGTTTGCCCGAAGTGCGGCTATTACAAGGGACGCGAAGTCATCGCCGTCAAGGACGTCCTGTAGTTCCGGCGTTCCATGGCGGAAGCAGCACGCGTCCGGTCGTGCCGCATCGCGCTCGACGCGATGGGGGGCGATCACGCCCCTGACGAGATCGTCAAGGGTGCCCTGCTCGCCGCTGCCGAGTATTCTGTCGATATCGTTCTGGTCGGCAGGGAAGAAGTCCTCGCCGAGAAGCTGAAGCGGTTCGGCGACGGTTCCGCCACGCGCATCGAGATCGTCGATGCCCGCGAAGTCGTGGAGATGGACGACGCCGCGCTCGCACCGATCCGCAAGAAGCGCAACTCCTCCATCCGCGTCTGCGCCAACCTCGTGAAAGAGGGACGAGCTGAGGCGATGGTGTCGGCCGGTCACACCGGTGCGGCCATGACGTCCGCCTACATGGTCCTGGGCACGATCGAAGGGGTCAGCCGCCCCGCGCTCGCAGCCATTCTTCCCAACGTCAAGGGCCACACCGTTCTGCTCGACGTCGGCGCGAACGTCGACTCCAAACCGCAATACCTCCGCGAGTTCGCGGTCATGGGCCATTTCTACGCCCAGATGATGTTCGGAATCGGCGCGCCGCGCGTCGGCCTGCTGTCCATCGGCGAAGAAGAAGGCAAGGGCAACGAGCTGACGAAGGAGACGTTCCGCGTTCTCAAGGAGACCGGTCTGAACTTCATCGGCAATGCCGAAGGCCGCGACGTCTTCAACGGGAACTGCGATGTCATCGTCTGCGACGGATTCACCGGCAACGTCGTGCTCAAGGCCGGCGAGGCGCTCGGCGAGATGGTCGGTCGCAAGCTGCGCGAAGCGGTGACGAGCTCGCCGATCCGCAAGGCCGGTGCGTTCATCCTCAGGAGTGCGTTCGACGATCTCAAGAAGAGCATGGACTACTCCGAATACGGCGGCGCGCCTCTCCTCGGCGTCAACGGCGGCTGCATCGTCTGCCATGGCCGCTCGAACGCCAAAGCCATCAAGAACGCCATCCGCGTGGCCCGCGACTTCGCCGTCAATCAGATGGGCGAGAAGATCCGCGACAAGATCGGCGAGCTGCACACGCGCGAGCACGACAGCAGCGTCGTCGAGGCCCGGTCAGGCGAGTAGCCGCTCAGGCTCCCGGTACGAGGCAGTCGATGAGATCCTCGCGACCGCAAAGCAGCGCATGCATCGCCGCGCGCTCGTACTCGACGATGTTGCGCCGTTCCAGGCGGCCGGCACCGCACATCGGCAGAAACCAGCCGGTAATGTGTCAGAGCGCCCCCGGCACCCTGCCGATGGTGAAGAAGATCGGTATGATTCGCGGCCGATGGTGCACAACACCGCATTCGTGTTTCCCGGCCAGGGCAGCCAGTACACGGGGATGGGCAAGGATATCGCCGAGCGCTATCCAACCGCCCGCCGCGTCTTCGACGAGATCGACTCCGCTCTCGGCTACTCGATCTCCAGGCTCTGCTTCGAGGGTCCGGACGAAGAACTCAAACTGACGCGGAACACGCAGCCGGCGATTCTCGCTGTCTCCGCCGCGATCCACGCCGTGCTCGAAGAGCAGAACGCCACGCGCCGCGATCTCGTGGCCGGGCATTCGCTCGGCGAGTACAGCGCCATCGTCAGCGTGGGCGGACTGACCGCACCGGAGGCTGCAAAGATCGTTCACCTGCGCGGGAAGTTCATGCAGGACGCGGTGCCGGTGGGAGCGGGCGCGATGGCTGCGCTGATCGGTCCGTCGGTCGAAGAGGCGCGCGCGATCTGCGACGAAGCGGCGCAGGGCGAGGTCGTGTCCGTCGCGAACATCAATGCCCCGGGACAGATCGTCATCGCCGGTACGAAGGCGGGAATCGATCGGGCCATCGAGGCGGCGAAGAAACGGGGAGTGCGCCGCGCCCTTCTGCTTCCCGTTTCCGCGCCATTTCACTGCGAGCTCATGAAGCCGGCAGAAGAGCGCCTGCGCCCGATTCTCGAAAAGGCGCCGTTCAAGGATCTGGGGCTGTCGCTGATCTCGAATGTCGATGCCTCGCCGATCGGAACCGCGCATGCGGTGCGCAACGCCCTCATCCGCCAGGTGGCATCGCCGGTGCGGTGGGTGGAGTCGGTGCAGAAGATGATGGCCATGGGCGTGCGACACTTCGTCGAAGTCGGTCCCGGGAACGTACTGACCGGTCTGATCAAGCGCATCGACTCCTCGGTCGAGCTGGTCAACGTCTCGGATGTCGCATCATTGGAATCGTTCCTGGCACGGGTGAAGGCATGAAGATCGATCTCAGCGGGAAAACGGCGCTCGTCACCGGCGCGTCGCGAGGCATTGGCGAGTCCATCGCCAGGCGGCTCGGCGAGACCGGCGCGCACGTTCTCGTGGCGGCGCGGAGTCTCGAGCGCGTGCAGCAGGTGGCCAGCGCCATCGGCAGCAACGCCACCGCCGTCGAGCTGGATATCACCGGTGCCGACGTCCGCGAGCGCATCAGGAAACTGCAGGAGGAGCGCGGTATCGACATCCTCGTCAACAACGCCGGTATCACCGCGGACGACCTGTTCATTCGCATGAAGCCGGAGGCGTGGTCGAGCGTGATGCGCACGAATCTCGACTCGGCGTTCAACATCACACAGGAAGTGGTGAAGAAAATGATCCGGGCCCGATGGGGCCGCGTGATCAACATCTCCTCGGTCGTCGGGATGATGGGCAACGCCGGCCAGGTGAACTATGCGGCTTCGAAAGCGGCGCTCATCGGATTCACGAAGGCTCTGGCGCTCGAGATCGGATCGCGCAACGTGACCGTGAATGCCGTGGCACCGGGATTCATTCAGACGTCGATGACCGACGCCATGACCGACGAGGCGAAGGGCAAGCTAGAAGAGCACATCGCCCTGAGGCGCCTGGGCACGCCCGACGACGTCGCCTACGCCGTCGTGTTCCTCGCTTCCGAGCAGGCGGCCTACATCACAGGAACCGTCTTGAATGTGAGTGGCGGCCTCTTGACCTGAAGTCGCGGTCCTGAAGGTGGAACGGCGAGAAGCCGCGCTCGAACGCCGGCGCCCACAACACGGCCAGCCGCTCACCGGGCCGGAGCGGAACAAAGCGATGTGCTCCAGCCGCGAGATCCCGGGCCCCTTCATACTCGGATCCGTCCAACGTTCCACCGGCCTCGCCGTGGGTCTGGATGACGACGTAGCGCCCCGGCACGGCGATCGTGAACGAACCGTCCGCGGCAAGCCACTGTCCGGCCGCGCGCAGCCGGCCCAGGTCCATGAAGTTCGCGTTGAGGAATGCCCGGGCGCGTGGAGGAAACTCTCGTCCATCGGCCTGCGCCACATGGCACCGCGCGGCCACGACCGCCTCGGGCACACGGTCGGGGAGCAGCCCGTTGGCCATGGCGTCATGCGTGATCAATTCGAAGATGTAGTAGTAAGGACGCGGGCGGTAGATCGTCTCGCCTTTGATGTCCATGACCGGCTCGCCCGGGCGGGTCAGACGAAGGACCTGATCCATCATCGTGACGAAGGCTCGCGTTCGATTCTGAAACCGGCTGGTGTAGTGGAAGAGTGCGATCGTGAGCACCGCGGCGGTGATCGAGTAGATGAGCACTCGCTCATCGAACCGCTCGAGCGCAGCGACCGTGAAGATCGCTCCGATGGGCATGATCGGCAACATGTCGCGAGGGGAAACGAGGAGCCAGAAGCCGAGAAGGGTCACGGCGAAGACCGCCACAGCCGTCGCGCAGAACATCCGTCGCACGCTCGCGGTGGGGTGTCTGCGGGCGACGAGGACGATCGCCGCGATGGCCAGCGGCCAGAAATAGCGCTGGATGGTGAGTTCCGGCCTGGTCTTCTCAATGAGCGTGTTGAACGTGATCACGCAGTAGACCAGGTTGCGCCAGGCTCCCACGGCGATGAAGTACGAACTGAGGATCGCAGGTACGATGACGAACCCGCCGGCCGCGGCGAGGGCTGGGATTGCGAAGCGCGTTCGATCGCGCAGCACGTAACGGGTGATCAGGCCCGCACCCGCCAGCGTGACCACCAGCAGGATCGTTTTCATCGAGACCGCCAGCGCGCACCCGAGAAGGAATCCGCCGGCGAACCAGCGGCGCCACGTGGGCGGTCTTGAGACCAGCGCCAGAAGCGCCATCATCCAGAACGCGTTCCAGAGATTGTCCGTCCGATACTCGATCGACTTGAGGAAGAACGGCGGAAAGAGGCTGAGCAGCACGACCGACCAGAGGGCCACGCGTTGCGAGTACATCTGCCGGGCCAGGAGGTAGGTGCACGCGAGCACGATGGCGAACAGCGGCAGCATGGCCGCGCGCATGAAGAACAGGATGTTCGACCGCTCGCCGAGTGCGGCCAACAGGGGCGCCGTGAGCAGTTGAAACAGAGGCGCGTGGTTATCGAAGTAGTCGCGATACGGCAGGAGGCCGGCAGTCCAGCCCCACGCGACATGAAGGTGCTGGGGCTCGTCCGAGTCGAAGCGGTAGCGGGAAAAGGCGACGCATCGTAAGGCCAGTGAGACGACGGCGCATGCGCTGAGCGTGAGGCGTTCCGAGCGTGTCAGGCGACGGATCGTAGCACGCGGCGAAGACTCATCCCTTCGGGCGAAACCGCCGCTGTTCCTCGATGGCTCTGCGCACGTGTTCCATGAACTCTTTTCGAATCGTCACCGGAGCGGCGGCGATCTGCTCGAGAATCTGCGAGGCGGTGGCGGCCCCGAACACGTTGAGGAGGCTGGCCACGCCCTGATTCGCGCGGTTCGCGCAGGCCTCCTCGAACAGGCGCAATTCAGAAGGTGTCAGTGGCATCACGGCCACGATACCCGCGCGGGCGGGTCATGCCGTGCGGCGGCGTCGCAGCAACGCGTGAATTGCGTCTGCGCGGGCGGCGCAGCGCGATCAGCTCGTGACCGAGACGTGAAGCGAGCGTGATTGCGCGGTCAGGGCGCTTTTCCCGCGGCCAGTTTCGCGAACGTCCTCTTCGGAGCGATGAGCCGGTAGCTCTCGAGGACCAGCGCATGGACCTCGTCCCAGTTCCTGATCGATTGCACGTCCATGGAGACCTAGCCCTTGTGTCCCACATAGGGCGAGCGGGTGAAGCGAGGATCGTTGCTGACCAGGATGTCGGCGTGTTCGATCTCCAGCTTGAACACGAGAGCGGTCCCCTCCTTCCCCTTGCCGCAGCCGCAGAAGATCTTGTTCGCGACCCGGAAATGTGGCGCACCCCAGGTCATCGTCAGCTCGGTGTCCGGAAGGGAGAGGCAGATTTTGCTGACGTGATCGAGGATGCGGCCGGCCATGCCCACAGTCTACAAACTTGAATTGTCAAGGGTGTAGGTTCGGCCGCTCCGGGTACTCCCCATTCAGTGGTCGGCGCACTCTCTCTCCGCCGGTTCGTGGAGGAGGTTTGCCCGGTGAACTTTGAATGTGTGTGGTGCCATCGACGGATCGAAGTGGAGCGCGCTGGTTGGCCGTATGTTCATTCCGTTGCGCTGCTTCACCTGCACTCGTGTCCGTCCCGGCCCGCGAACGCCACCGCGGACCTCATCGAGGCCAACGCCATGCGCATCGCCGATGCCCTCGAAGAGGAAGCCAGTCGATCTTCGGATCCTGGTGCGCCCTGAGGGGCTCGAACCCCCAACCCTCAGATCCGAAGTCTGATGCTCTGTCCAATTGAGCTAAGGGCGCGCGTCCCAGGCGATGGTAGCAGGTGTTCGTTACGAATCAGACCCGCTGGTCGAGCGGCGCACGACGTAGCCGCGCTCGAGGCGTTCGAGCGCGCGAACGAAAACATCCGCGTGCGGCACTTCGCGATTGCTTTTCTCGATCTCTGCCACCGCGCGGATGGGCAGACGGACTTCGAACGCCAGTTCGCCCACCGAGATCCCGATTGCAACGCGGCGTGAACGCAATTCCTGTGGCGTCATATCGTCACCTCCGTGGTCAGGGGAGGACGCCTCCTCCTCCCGAAGATTAGCACCGCTGGACAGCATGGGTATCGGTGAATACAATCGCGCGCCCTGCTGTTCTTGGGGTTCCTGGCGAGGTAAGCCGTTGTAGCTCAGTTGGTAGAGCAGCTGATTCGTAATCAGCAGGTCACCGGTTCAAGTCCGGTCAACGGCTCCAGCATCCTCGCAAAACGAATGAAGTGGCTGCGTCGGCTCGGAACCTTCTTTGTCGTTCTCGTCCTGCTGGCGCTGGCCGCGCGGCTGGCCGCGCCGTTTCTCGGACGCGCGCTCATCCGCTCTGATCAACTCGCTCCCGCCGATGCGATCGTCGTTCTGGGATCGCACCGGATGGAGAGGACGCTGGAGGCGGCCACCCTCTACAAGGAAGGTTGGAGCGGACGCATTCTTCTGCTGCGCTCGCCAGGCGAAGTCAACGGCCAGCTGATGCAACGCCTGCACGTCGAGTTTCCCGTCTGGATCGACCTCCAGAAGAACGTGTTGCAGCAGATGGGCGTGCCCGCCGCGTCGATCGAGGAGTCTGGCGTGCAACTGGACGCGACGCGCGACGAGGCCGCATTCACGATCGACCTGGCGCGCCGGAAGGGCTGGAAGCGCATCATCGTTTCGACCTCGCCGTACCACACGCGGCGGGCCGGAAAATACTTTCGCCGCGAAGCCGCCGGCGCCGTGGACGTCCTCATGCGGCCGGATCGCTATGAGAGGATCGTTCCGGACGTCTGGTGGCGCCGTCCCATCGATCGATTCGACGTCCTTTCCGAATACGTGAAGCTGGTCGTGCAGAACTTCCGGTTCATGATGCCGGGCGAGTAGACCGCACGAACCGGCCGGCCACGGCCGCATACGCCCAGTAGAAGAGAAATCCGAGGCGCTCGCGGTAGCCGTCCATCAGGTTGAACTTGCGCCACAACTGTTCGCGCCTGGCGATGCGCCGATAGATGAATCGCGCCGGCAGCACCCGCTCGTCGAGGTGGCGGCGAACGGAGGGACTGAGAAGACTCTCGAGCAGAGCATCGGTGCGTGGATGGAGCTCCGGAAAGAGTCGTGTGAGCTGGCGGAAGGCGGCGTAGAGCGCCCGCTCGGTACGGTATTCCCGCGCCCGTCCGGCCAGAGTCTCGAGGTCGCCCTCAAAGCGATGCAGCAGCAGATAGAAATCGAGGTAGTGGATCAGCGGCTCGTTGAATTGATCGGTGGCCATCCGCAGGGTCTGATAGATCAGCGCATCAGCATCAGCGAGCCGGAACGTGCGCACGCCCGCGGGGTGAAAGGCGATGCGACGCCTCCAGATTCCGTCGTAGTCGATTCTGTGACGGGCCCGCTGGATGAACGAGTGATGCGGTTCGATCAACACGCCGTTCAGCGTGAAGACCGTCTCATGATGACTCTTGAGCCGTGATGCCGTCCCGGCGGGGAAGTGCTGCTGCATTCCCGCCTCGAAGAAGCGGCGGCAGACTTCGGGCATTCGCGCCGCGGGGACGAGCAGATCGATGTCGGACATCGGACGAAGGTAGGGCTGGGGATAGAGCCGGAATGCGTAGTCGGCGCCTTTCAGCAATGCGAAGTCTTCGCCCTCGAGGATCTCGCCGATGCGCTGGAGAGCCCGGACCAGGATCTGCGTCCTCTGCTTCTGGAGGGGCAACAGCGCCGCGAAGGGCTTGCGCGCCTCCTGGATCGCTGCGGGGATGGAATCATCCGTCTGCAGGATCGGAAGGAGGCTTTCCGCCGCGCAGTCTCGGATGAAAGTCTCGATCTCCTCGGCCGTGAGGGGCGGCCAGGCTTTGCCCGTCGACGCCGAAAAGAGCGCCGGCCACAGATTGGCTGGTATCTGCATGGGCGGTTGGCGAGTCTAGCATGCAGGCCGTGCCGCTCCGCGAGATCGCTATCATGACCGGTGTTGCGCCAACGAATCGCATTCTTCGGCTCAGGCAGCCCGCTCTCGGTCACGGTCTTTCGCGAGATTGCGCGCGATCATGGCGTTGCCGTCGTAGTCACTCCCCGCCGCCGCCTCGGTTATCGCGCCCGGTTGAAGCAGTTGATGGGGCGACTTCCCGCCGATCCGCTCGTGAGCGCCGCGCGCGACCAGCGCATTCCGGCTGTCGTGTACAGCGCCGAGGGCACCGCTGCGGAGTTACGGGCGCTGGACATCGATCTGATCGTGATCGCTACGTTCCCGCACGTGCTCTCACCGGCGCTGATCGCTTCCGCGCACAACGGTGGCGTGAACCTGCATCAGTCGCTGCTCCCTCGCCTGCGTGGATCCGATCCTCTGTTCTGGACGTATTACGACGATGAACGCGAGGCGGGGACGACCGTCCACTGGCTCGATGCCGGGGTGGATACAGGCGACATCGTCGCGCAGGAAAGCATGCCGGTCGCGCGTGGACAGTCGATCGTCGACGTCTACTTCACGCTTGCCGAACGCGGTGCGAAGCAGTTGTCCTCCGCACTCGCAGCCATTGCCGCGGGCACGGCGCCGCGGCGGGCCCAGGATCCGGCATTGGCGACGAGCCGCCCTTCTCCGCGCTCGACATCATGGCGCGTGCCGTTCGACCAGTGGAGCGCGGAGCGCACCTGGCATTTCGTCTCCGGCACCGCGCAACTCTTCGGATCGCTCTATCGCGATCCCACGGGAGCAGCGCTGCCGATGGGACGAGCCCGGACATACTCGATGGAGCGGCACGGCAGGCGGCCAGGGACGCACGAGGTCACCGCGAACGGGATACGGCTCTACTGTTCCGACGGGATCGTCGAGGTCACGCCGCCGTAGGCCGCTTTTCCCACCGCCTCGCCACCGCATCCCAGTTCACCATCACCCCGATCGACGGGAAGCTGAGAAAGAAGAATCCGAACACGAGCACGCGAAGAAACGCGGCCACTGCCGCCGCCGGCAGCAGGATCCGGCGCGCCCACTTGGAGAAGATGACGAGAGGAAATCCGAATTCGAGGATGAACGTGGCTACGCCGATCGCTCCTGCCAGCCATGGCCTGTTGAACGTCGTGAGCCCGAGGCGCTGACCATTGAGGGTCCAGAGCGTGGCGGCGATGCCGCCCACGTTCTTCGCGCTGTACCAGCTGAGGCCCGTCCAGTGCAGCTTCGCCAGCCCGGCGTTGAGGTAGTGAAACGCGAAGAGGATCTGGATGAGAACCAGCGGCCAGCGATACTCCGGCGATCGTTCGCTTCTCAGCCGCGGTGAGCCCGAGAACGCCATGATCAGAAAGCCGAGCATCGGCAGGGTCAGCCCCCCGAGACTGGCCGTGTAGAGAAGACCGCCCATGATCGCTTCCATCGGCGCGAGGTGATACAGCAGGGTGGCGCTGGTGATCATCGCCAGTCGCGGCAGCACGCCGAACAGCGTCGCCACCAGCGCGACGATCAGCATGCCGTAGAGAACGTGGTCGACGGCTTCTGCTCCGGGGACGATCAGAAAGCGGGGCAGTACCCCTGGTGGCACGGTGAAGAACGGGGATGGCCAGCTGGTCAGATCGCGCATGCCGGGCCGCGACAACACGATCCAGAGTGCCTGCAGCGCCAGGATCACGCGCGCGACGACGAGGCCGAGGGGCGAAGCGGGCGCGAACAGCAGCCGTTCGATCCGTTCCTTCACCGGGCCCGCCATTCGCCGACCGGCTTTCGCGTGACCGGTTTGCGGTCGAAGATGATCGTGGCCGGGAACCACGTGTCCTTGTAGACGCGCAGGGCGCGGTAAGGCTCCGGCGGCACGGCAAGCTCACGCGGGAACATCCACCATTGCGGCGCGCTCACCGGACCGAGCCACGAGATCGATGGATCGCCGCGAGCGAGTTGAGCCCGCTGCTCTTCCGCCAGACCATACAACCAGCCGAGGGCTTGCTGCTGATCAGGCGGTGAGAGTTTGGCGAAGTGAATGTAGAACCAGAGCTGAAGGTGCCAGTCGCTCATCGAGTGCCACGCGTACGGATCGATCCTCCATTCACGGCCGTCCTTGTCTACGCCGAAGAATCCGTATCGGTACAACTCGGCGTGCCGCAGATCCGCGCGACCGTGCATCAGACAGTAATTGGTGATCGGCCAGGCGTCCTTCTGAGTCACGCCGATGATGAGATGCGTGACGATGACGTACGCCGTGAGCAGCACGATGAACCTACGCCGTGAATCCGGCGTGGGCGCGAACCGGATGGCGGCGAGGCCGGCCACGAACGCGAGAAACGCGGCCGCGTAGATGGCCTGATGGATCAGGATGCCTCTCCCACGGGCCGCCGCCAGGCCGCCGGCGTCCAGCCGCGAACGCGCGCGGCGAGCGGCTCCCAGTTCACGAACATCAAGAGGAGCACCGTGTCCTGGAAGACGACGTGAAAGACGACCGCGTTGGCGATGTGAAAGAGCAATGCCAGCGGCAGCATGAAGCGCCGTGTCGATGGCTTGAAGAGAACGATGGGGAAGAGGAGATCGAACACGATTCCAGCCCAGGCCATCCCCGCGCAGACGAGCGGATACGGCGCCAGGGCGTAGCCGATCTGCGTCCTCGGAAACTCGAGAAACTGGTTGAGCATCAGGAGGTATCCGCGGATGTTCGATGCCGTTACCCAGCCGAAGCCGCCGGTGAAGAGCTTCGAATAGCCAGCGAAGAAGTAGATCTGCGCGAAGAAGAGCTGCGTCAGCACCAGTGGCCACCGCCGCCGCTCGCGCCCTCCCGCAACACCGAACACAAACAAACCGAGCGCCGGGATGGTCAGTCCTCTCAGGTAGGGATTCGGCGTCCAGAGGATCGTCTCCAGCGGCGCGAAGTGGACGAGCAGGAGCGCGCTCAAAATGCAACTGAGCCGGGGAGCGAGGCCGAAGATCGCGGCGATCAACGTGAGGTGCAGGAGAACGAAGAGGACATATTCGGCATTGACGTCGAGAAAGTATCCGAACCGGACGCGCCGCGCGAACGAAACGAGGTTCCACATCTCCGGAGGGAACGCCACGATCGACGGAAGCCTGTATCGCGAGAGGACCACCCACAGCGCAGTACCAGCCAGAAGCACGCGCGTCACCACGAGGTTGGCTCTGCTCTCCCCGGCGAACCAGAAGGCGTCGAACCGGCGGCGCAAATCCTGAATGGCCATAGTCATGATCGATAGTCGAACAACAATCGGCGCTTGACGCTGGATTCGTCGCGATAGCGTTCCTCGACGCCCCATTCGATCTGCCAGATGCGCAGGCCGACGAACGGCGTCGACGGTACATCGGACACCGTGCGCCACAACGTCGGACGATCGAAGTGATACGGCGCCGCGAACGGACCCACGATCGTGCCGTTCCTGCCGGGCGACTGGCCGCGGATGAAACGCTGGCGCGCGATCTCGGCGCGCGCGATCAGGAAACGAGCCACGCGCTCCTGTCCCGGCGTCGATGGCCGGCGGACCAGGTAACAGAGTTTTGCTTCCTCCTCGGTGCGGCCGATGCGAAAGAATCCGGTCTTGAACCAGGTGTCGAAGTCCTCATACGGCATCGGCTCCATGAATCGCTTGTCGATCCGGTATGCCTTCCCCGTGGCGTCCGTTCCCTCCACGATCCAATCGAGCATCTGCGGCTGGCTGATGTGATGGATGAGCGCCCAGTTCGAGAAGGGCCACGCCTCGATCTGCGTGAATCCGACGGCGCACGTCACGGCGATCGCATAGACGATGAACTGTGTTGTGGCGCGCTGCGCATCCTGGCTGCGCACCTGCTTCCAGACCATCCTGAGACCGAGAAACACGAATCCGAGGAATGCCCCGAGGCGCAGAGTCTCGGCGGTGGCCCGAAGCCACGGGTAGGTGGCGGCGAGGTGCTGCAGGGACGGGAACCCGTTCATCGTTTATGCGGCCGTAGGCCGGCCGAGAAGGGCAGGTGCGATGGTCTTGCGCACGTGCGCGCGCTTGAAAGACCAGATCAACCCGTCGAGGTAATAGTGCTGAAATGCGATGAAAACAGCGAGCGTCACGAAGATCGAGTGCCTTCCCGCTGTCGCCAGCTCCTTTTCGCTGATGGCGAAGACGAATCCGATGGCCAGCAGGGTCGGAATCAGGTACATCAATTTCGAGCTCAACTTCCGCAAAAACACCGGCACGGGCGCCGCGGGTTGATCGCCGAACTTGCGCCGGTGAACGAGCCAGACGATGGCCATGTACTGCACGTAGTGCGGCAGGAGCATGGCCACGGTGGCCATCGCCGAGGATCGGATGAGCAGGTAAGGGTAGAAGAAGAACAGGCTGACGGAGAGGAAGAGCATCTCCGGAATCGTGGGTGTGTGGCCGGCGCGCCAACGCCTCACCAGAACGATGGCCAGATGAGCGACGGCGACGAAGGCGACGACTCCGGCCGCGAAGCGGACGAACGACGCCACGTTTCTGGCGACCATGTCGAACAGCGCCGAGACTTCGATGTGCGTGTCGATGTTCCAGAGCGCCAGAAAAATGCTGACGGCCAGGATGGCGCGGTTCGTGACGTCTTTCTGACTGGGATCGGCGTTGCCGGCGCGGTGGCGGTAGATCGAGAGGATGCCGGTGTTCTGCTTGGCGACGTGCCAGGCCGTCCAGAAGAACAGCGCAAACTGGATGACGTACGGAACTCCGGCCACGATGAACGACCAGTAGATCAGCGCAAGGATGACCGGACCTGCGAAGAAGGCCAGCCAGCGCTCCCGATGGTATTCGCTGCTCTCCTTCCAGAAGAAGAAAGCCGCGGATGAGAAGTAGTGGGCGAACGCGAGAGTGAGCGCGGCGCCGATCGCCAGCGCTCGCGTATCGGTCGACCGGTAGGCGAGCATGATCGGGAAAACCGTCAGTTGCGCGAAGATGATCAGGATCGAGTCGAAGGAGGGAGAAACAATCCAGCCGCGTGATGTGGTCGTCGTCGCCGCGGACCGGTCGAGGGCAATCTCAGACATGGCAGATATTCGCGAAAGTCTAGCACGCTGAACCTGGGGCCTCAGCGGCCGGAGCGCATCCGCCGCAGCTTTCCGATGACGAGCGGCGGGATGATCGCCGGCCTCGTCAATGCGCGCAGGGCCATGAGCCGTCGCCGGCACGATCCGGCGTTGCGTGCGAAGGAGGGCAGGATCAGGCGCAGCACGAACGCGCGAAGCCATGTGTGCGGCGGGCCGGGCGGTGCGACCCACTCGTCGCCCCTGCGGATCTGAACGATCGTTCCGATGATGCCCTCGCCGGGATCGAACGGATCATCGGGAATCCGATGATGGTCTCCACGCGTCAGGACCAGCCGGCGATCCGGCGCAACCGCTTCGATGCGATGGACGATCAGCGTGCTGCCCACGACGTACGCGATGATGTCGCCCGCGTCCCAACGGTGTGCGCAGTCGATGGTCAGCTCGATGCCCGGCGCAATCGTCGGCAGCATGCTCGTGCCGAGAAAACTGGTGACGATCTGGCGGCCGCTGGCGCGCCAGAGTCTGGCAATGGCCACGAGCTCGGGCCCCGGTGCGACTTGCGGACCCTCGGTCACACTTTGTGTTCGGCCAGACGGCGGGCCACATCGATCTCGTCGTCGTTGAATCCGGCCTCGCGCCTGGCGTCATCGGAGACCGGGTAATACATCGCCGACCCGGCGTCCGCGACCTGCTGGAAGGCCATGCCAGCCTGGGCCACGGCTCGTGCCACCGCGAATGTCGTGCGCGGCCCCTCGAGATCGATGAGGCGTTTCACCCAGTCATTGCCGAAGCGGACGTGCTGCATCTCGTCGGCGAGCTGCATCTCGAAGAGGGCGATGAACGCCCGATCGCGCTCGGCGTCATAGACCTGCAGGTTGAGATCGATGGCGTCGATGCCGGCCGCTTCGAAGCTGCGGTTCTGGACGGCCAGCCGCCCCGCCAGCGAGTTGATGTTCGTGATGATTCGATACTGGAAATTGATCACCGGATATTCGCCGACCGTGCCGCCCCTGGCCTCGAAGAGACGGCGAAAGGCCTCACAATGCCGGGCTTCGTCCCAGCATTGCCGGGCCATGGCCATGCGCAGCTCCCACGGCGCGTCGGGGAAATCGGAGAGATTGCGCGCGGAGATCTCGATGGAGTTGATCTCCTCGTTCATCTGCCGATGCAGGAACTCGGTCTGATGTTCGGGATCCTGGCCGTCGAGATTCCGTAGCTCCGACCACTTCTCCTTCACTTCGAAGCGAGCGTCGCGCGCGGGCGGTTCGGCGAACAGCTTCATGTCGGTCATGGCCGGCTCTCCCTGGGCTTCTCGGGAATCAGCGTGCGGAAGCCGGCTTGAATGAGGATCTCCTGGATCTCGCCATCGTTGAATTCGGCGAGCTTGCGGTCTTCGATGTTGACGGCCGGGACCCGTGCTTCCGGCGTGTCGAAGACGTGACCGGCGGCGTCGGTCTCTCCGCTTTTGGCGCGGAAGCGATCGTTCACGACAGCGAGAAAGCGCACCGCCGATGCCACGCGCATGAGCACGCGCTTGTCCTCGGACGCCATCCGCCGGATCCAGCGGTTGGCGAAGCGGACGTGCTGGACTTCGTCCGCGAGGATGCCTTCGAGCACGCGTGCGGTCTCTTCGTCGTGCATCTCGTCGCGCACCATGCGGATCAGGCCGCCCACCACGTCCATGGCGCCGGCCTCGAACGTGCGATTCTGCGTAGCCAGCCGTCCGGCCAGGTCGTTGATCGCGGATGTGACGCACCATTCGAACGTGCTGATGGGGAACTCGCCCTTGTGCCCGCCCAGCTCGCGCAGACGGCGCCAGAGGACCATCACATGCCGCGTCTCATCCCAGCACTGGCGGGCCAGCTCCATGCGCAACTGCCACGGTGCATCGGGAAACTCGGCCAGGCACTGCGCGGCGATGTCGATGCTGGTGATCTCGTTGCTCATGTGCCGGTGCAGCATCTCGCGCCGGCCGAACTCCGTGTTCGTCGGGTGCTCTTCCATGTCCGTGTCGTGACGGACGACGCGGAAGCAGTCGTCGCGGAGGGGCTCCTCGCGCAGGCGGAGATCGCCGAGGTCGAACCATCCCATCGTCTTCATACCGTCGCTCCCGTCGCGGCGAGATGGGGAGTGTCCATCTCCTGCTGAAAGAGAGGAGCATGAGGAGGAGCCTCGAGTCCGAGCTGCGCGATCAGCGTGCGTGCCTGCGCAGTCTGGCGCTTCAGATCGCCAGCGATACGCTCCATGATCACGATCGTCGGTTCATCGAGGATAGGATCGGTGGCGGCGATGTAATTCTCGTAGCGGCGGGTGAGGCCGGGCACGATGACCTCGTACAGCCCGGCGATGCGGCCGGCGGTGTCGTCGGCGGAGCCGATGCGGGCCAGCAGTTCCTGGTACGCGCCGTCGGCCGGCAACGTGTAGTGCTCGGGCTGCCGGAGCTCGAACGTCCGTTTGCCCAGCGCGTCGGCGTGCTGCGCAAAATCCCAGATATGGCGGCCGAACATCACCTTCGCTTCCATCTCCGGAGTGGACGGGGTCCATGCCGCGGTGAGCTCCATGAGTTTCACCTCGATGAATCGAAAGGTGGCGATCGCCCGGGCGCGATCATTGACGGTCATTGGCATGTCAGAGCAGCCTCCTCGAGGATCAGTGCCGTCTCGTCCGGGTGTCCGGGGTGCAGGTCGTACACGTGAACGGACGAGAGCAGTTGGATGAGTTGCATGATACGACGTGCCGGCGATGTGTTCAGCATCGACATCGGCAGCGGCTGGAGCAGCGGGAGATGTTCGCGGGTCGGCGTCACCGGCACGAGCCGCGGCTTCGGCTCGAAGGGGCGGAGAAACACGACCGCGTGGAGGCGCGTCCGGACCGCGGGTTGCTGCGGCACCAGTGCGTCGATGGGCAGCCGCAGCGAGTCGTGCCAGTCGATCCCGCTGCCCGCCACTCCGGGCATCACGGCGTCGATGGCCGCGGCGCGGATGCCTTCGCGCACGCCGACGGGGCGGCGGAAATCGATGAGCTCACCTGTCGAGGGAACGAACCAGGCGATCTCGTCGCTCAGAAACTGATGGCCTCGCGAGGCCAGCGTGAGCGCCGTCGTCGATTTTCCCGAGTAGCGCGGACCGGCGAAGATGAAGCCCCGGCCGTGGATGGCGATGCTCGCGGCGTGAAACATCACCGCGTCATCGCGAACGCCGAACGCCGCCCGGAACACCAGACTGAGCACCATGACCGGCCAGTCCGACGACATGCGGAAAAAGCAATGCTCGTTCGCGATCAGGAACAGCGGTTCGTGTTCGACCTCGCCGATCGCCTTCCATCCCGACTCGCTGCCGAGCTCGCGGTACGTGCATCCGGCACGATTGAGGCCGATGAAGTAGTCGAGGGCAGGGATCGAACTGCCCTGGCGCGTGACGGTCAGATACCCGAAGCCGCTGACGGGTGTGTGGGCCAGCAGCTCGATGACGACATCCGCGTCCGTCGATGTGCCGGTGGATTCGGCCGGAGCGGTGCCGCCGAACACGGCTGCGTACTCCGCGTAAAGCTCGTGGCTGTCGAAATCCAGCGCCACGCGCTCGCCGGCGAGCTCCGAGATGGTGCGGAAGGGCGCCGCGGCGCGGGGCGAGGAAATGAAAACACCGGCCTGCGCGATCGACTCGCGCCAAGGACCGGTGCTTTCCGGTGGTTTCTGTGCGTTCTGCCTGTTCAGCAGGTGCACGGAGAAGTCGTGCCGCCCCACCAGGTGCCCATCGCCTGCGTGATCTGGAAGGACTTCAGGATCTCTTCCTCGCTCATCACGCGGATGGCGGGCGCTTCGTACTGGGGCAGGTCATTCGCTGCTACCGGAGTCAGGGTCTCGACAGTCATCGTAGGTTTCCTCCTCGTTTCATGCAGATGGTTCGACAAGTCCCAGAGAAATCAACTGCTCGACCGCCTTGCGGAGGTCGTTCCTGGCTTCATCCGGATTCACGCCGGCGAACGTCGTGGCCATGCTCTCGGTCAGGTCGTCGATCGACGTCGCCGTCTCGAGCCGCTTCCATGTGAACGCCATTGTGCGATTCAAAACGTAGAACTGAGAGTTCGTGGGATTGAACAGCATCATTTCGTCGTTTAACGGCGCTTCCTCAACGGAGGAGTTCCGGCGGAGTAACGGTCGAGACAAAAGTTCGCTCATACCCTTAAAGGTTGTTCCGGATAGTACATCGGCCCAAGATAAGTTGTCTATCGGGAGCTTTCCGACCCGCCCGGGGGCGGCTCCCTGCGGGCGGTCGACAGCGTCGGATCCCGGAGGGCAGCGGTCATCCGCATCAGCAGCGGCGGCAGGGGAAACCCGCTCCCCGCCTCGGCCAGCCCTTCGCGCGTGGCGATCTCGACCGGGGGAGGGGACGGGAGCACGACGTAGCCGTCGGCGCGGAGCTGCTCGACGTTGCGGCGCAGCGACGGATGCTCGAGCATCGACGAGTTGGCGATGGGGACGAAGAACACCGGCACCGTCGCCGCGATCACCGTTGCCGAGATCAGATCGTCGCAGATTCCGTTGGCGATCTTTCCGATGATGCTGGCAGTGGCGGGATAGACGAGGATGAGGTCGCAGCCGCGGGAAAGCTCGATGTGTGGCACCCAGATATCCCCGCCGTGATCATCGATCTCCGTATAGACGGGATGCCGCGAGGCCACTTCGATCGCGTACGTCGACGTCATCTTGGCCGCGGCCGGCGACAGGATGACCTGAACGTCATCCGCGAAATGCCGCAGCAGGCTGAGAATGAAACCGGGAAGGTTGTAGACCTGATAGCCGCCGGCGGCACAGAGCAGCAGGCGTTTGGCGCGGGGCGTGGTTGTCTCGGTCATCAGAGCGTCACTCCGAACGTGGATTTCCAGAGAGCGAGGGTGTGCAGGCGCCACATGGCACGGGCATCATTGCTTTTTCCCGACTCGTACGCGAGCACGTTCGAGCGCAGAGCGTCGCGCCGGAAGCAGTCCAGCGACTGGAATGACGCCGCGCTCACGGTCTCCCGGATGTCGCTCCACAGGCCGTTGCGCATCCATCGCTCTTCCGGCACGCCGAATCCCAGCCGATCGACGCGCTCGGTTACGGCGGGAGGAAGCCGGCGGCGCGCGACATCGCGCAGGATGCGCTTGCGGTCGCCATTACCGATCTTGTAGGAATCGGGAAGGGTCATGGCGAACTCGACGAGCGCGCGGTCGAAGAACGGCACGCGCAACTCGAGGGAGTGCGCCATTCCGTTCCGGTCTCCATATCCGAGGATGGTCTTGACGTTGCCCCAGCGGACGTCGAAGTGGATCTGGCGGTCGACGAGCGATCGGTCGACGCCGCGGTCCGCCATGGCCTCGACGTATTCGGGATCGCCGCGCGCGGACCACGAAGACTCGATCCAGTCCGGGGGCCGGTTCGGGTCTCGAAACTTCGCACGGAGCGACGTGAGCACCATGTCCTTGAGAAAGAACGAAAGCGGCGAGCCTCCATCCTTCGCTTTGATGGCGCGGAGCTCGCGGGTGAGGTCTCCGAAGCGCCGCCGCCGCCAGCGGTCGCTGAGAAACATTCGCTGGTGATACGGATAGCCGGCGAACAGTTCGTCGGAACCCTGGCCGTCGAACAGTACGGTCGTGCCGCGTTCGCGCGCCAGTTGAAGGACGCGGTACTGCGCCAGGGGCGGGATGCCCAGGAGCGGCTCTTCGAGCGCATAGACGACGCGTGAAGTGTTGTCGCGGACCCAATCGGGGTCGATCGACGTCTCGAAGTTCGTCAATCCGCGATGGCGCACGACGGCGTCGACGTACGGCATCTCGCACACGTCGGCTTCGCGGTCGCGGAAGCCGAACGAAAACGTGGGGAACTGCCGCCCCCCTTCGTCGTCGAACTCGGAGAGCATGACGGCGAGCGTCGAGGAGTCGAGGCCGCCGGAGAGCAGCGAGCCGACTCTTACGTCCGCGATGCGATGCCGTGCCACAGAGGCGCGCAGCAGCGTGTCGAAACGGTCGACGGCTTCGTCGTAGGGCGGAGCAACGGCGCGGTCCGCGCTCAGCGAACCGAGGTCCCAGTAGCGCGTGAACCGCAAAGGCTCGATGGTGTCGCCGTCGATCGGCACCTCACAGAACGTGGCGGGCGGCACGGCCCGGATCCCCTCGAAGTAGGTCTCGTCCAGCACGGGAGATCGCACGCCCCGAAGGAACATTCCGACGAGGTTGCGGTTGGCCCGTGCCTCTTTCGTCGCGGCGATGATCTGTTTGGCTTCCGACGCCAGGAAGAGTCGTCTCCCGCTGGCGTGCCAGAACAGCGGTTTGATCCCGAAGCGATCGCGCGACAGCACGAGCAATCGCCGCTCCAGGTCGACGACGACGACGGCCCACATCCCCTCGAACCGCTCGAAGCAGCTCGTTCCCCACCGCTCATACGCGGCCAGAACAACCTCGGTGTCACCGGAGCTCTGGAACGTGCGGCCGCCCTCCAGCTCGTGGCGCAGCTCCCGGAAGTTGTAAACCTCACCGTTGAATAGAAGGGCGACCGGTTTCCGCTTCGAGATCATCGGCTGCGAAGCGGCCGGAGTGAGGTCGAGAATGTTGAGACGGCGGAACGCGGCAGCGATCGGTTGCGTGGCCTCGCGATCGAGCAGATCGAAGGAGTCGGCGCGATGGAGCCTGGCGCCGGCGGTCAGAAAGCCTTCGCCGTCAGGCCCGCGATGTTCGATCGTGGCGTGCATGCGCGTCACCAGATCGAGCGTCTCTGCGGACGGTCTTCGGTCGAGAACCACGCTGATCCCGCACATGGCGATAGGAAGTGTAGCGCGCGGTCAGTGCAGGTAGCCGAGGGCGCGGAACTTCGCGTGCCCCTCATCGGAGAGCGTTTCCGGTGAGCCGATCGGCAGCGGCTCCGCGTTCATCGCGGCGCGGAGTGTGGCGGCCGTCGCCGAACCGGCGGCGCGGACGTCGTGCCTCTCGTCGGGAAGCCGGAACAGCTCTTCATGAGTCATCCTGCCCGACCGGATGTCCCAGCTCTGTACGAGCTTGTACGTGCCGTCCGTGACCGAGCGGAGCATCACGTTCCCTCGCACGAGCGACGACTGCGGTGGCGAATGTTGCATTCGCGGTTCGAGATTCGCCGCTTCGATGGCGAAATCGAACAGGCGCGCGGTGGCGATGGGCGACGCCGGATCGGTTGGCGGTTTCAGTCCCGCGGGATAGCGCACCAGCATGGGCACTCTGATCGTGGCCTCGCTGAGGTTGAGTCCGTGGCCTCGCCAGCCGTTTTCGCCGAGTTGTTCACCATGATCGGCAACGATGATCAACATCGTGCGCGCGGGGTTGAGGCGTTGATCGATGTGGCCGACGAGTTGTTGCAGCGCGCTGTCGAGCCGGCGGATCTCACGGTCGTATTCGACCGACCACTGTTCGTCGAAGCCGCGATCGGCGGGTGACGGACTCCAGCGGTCGCGGCCCGGCGCATCGCACGGCGCGTGCGGATCGACGTACTGCACGAAGAGAAAGAGCGGCCGGTCGCGGGGTGCGGAATCGATCTCGGCGATGGCGCGGCTGGTGACCGTATCGGCGTGCGGCTTCCAGTTCCAGTCGGGAACGAGGTCGGCCCACTGGTCATAGTAGTGAGTCAGGATTGTGTTCAGGTCGTCCCAGATCGACGGGACCGCGTCCCAGGTTCCACGGATGATGCGCCACAGCACCGTGTAGCGCGCGAAGCCGCGCGCGTAGCCGTGTTCCCTGTCCAGGCCGAAATTCGCGGAGATGCCGGTCGTGTAGTAGCCGGCCTTCCTCAGCGTCTCGGCGAGAGTCGGCACTTCGGCGCGGATAGCGTGATCGGAAGTCACGACGCCATGCGCACCGGGAGGAAGCCCCGTGAAGATCGACGCCACCGCGGGCATCGTCCACGAACTCGAGGAGTAGGCGCGAGGGAAAACGGTCGATCGCCCTGCCAGTGAATCGATGAACGGACTGGCCGGCCGGACGCGATAACCAAACGCGCCGAGGCGGTCGGCGCGAAGCGTGTCGATGACGATGAGCACGATGTTGGAGCCGGACGCGGGTGGCGACTCCGCGGCGCGACCGACCCAGGTGCGTGCGTCGACGCGGCGTCGAAGAGGGAACACGACCGCGACGGCCAGTACGACGGCGACGGCGCTTGCGGCCAGCACGAATCCCGGTCGCGAACGCAACGCCTCGAACAGCCGCGGCAGAAGCGGCGTCAGAATGACTGCCGCGACGATGGGACCGGCGCCCGGATGCTGCCGCGTGATCAGCCATTGATGACCGAGAAGCGCCAGCGGGACGAGCATGACCAGTGTTCGCGTCGGGAGATACCAGGCCATCAGCGCGCAACACGCCGTAATGAGCACGGCCGCGCCGACCCTCAGCGGCGGGGCTGTTGCCAGTCCGAAACGGGCGAACCATGCCAGAGCGATCGCCGCGACGACGAGCAACGGACGTCCCGGGACATAGCGGCCGCCGGCCGCTGCGATGACGCATGCGACGGCGACGACGCCGATCGAGAATGAAACGTGGAGCGGATCGACCTCGCCGCGGCCGCGGGCGGCCAGCAGGATGGCATCGCTGAGCCAGACCACGATGCCGATGGCGAGCAGCTCCGCAACCGAATCCTGAATTCGCCGTGCTCGCGCCGTGGGCATGGCCGCATTGTCCACCATCGTGCGCCGCGCTATCATCCGAGGATCCCGGGCCACCGTTCAGGCGCATGACTGCGATCAACTGGAACAAGGAAACAGCAGCCCATTTGTACCGTCGCGCCGCGTTCGGGGCCACCGCCGCGGAGCTCGAGACCGCCGTGAGCGATGGACTCGAAGGCGCCGTCGACCGCCTGGTCGACTACAGCGCCATCTCCAACGCCGCGCTCGACAACCGCATCGCCTCGATGCACCTCGTCCTCAAGCAGCCCAATCCGCAGACCCTCCCTGACAACGTCCGGCTCTGGCTGGCCCGCATGATCTACACCGCCCGTCCGTTCGAGGAGCGGATGACGTTCTTCTGGCATAACCATTTCGCCACGAGCTGGGCCAAGGTCGGCGAGACGCAGTTGATGCGCGATCAGAACGATCTGTTCCGCCGTTATGCGGTCGGGAACTTCCGGCGCCTGTGCGTCGAGGTGGCCCACGACCCGGCCATGCTGGTCTGGCTCGACAACGAGACCAACATCAAGGACCACCCGAACGAGAACTTCGGACGCGAGCTTCTGGAGCTCTTCACTCTGGGTCGCGGATCGTACGAGGAAACAGACGTGAAGGCCTCCTCGCGAGCGTTCACCGGCTGGACCAACGACCGCACCGTGTATCCGATCGTGTTTGAGTATCGCCCCGAGTGGCACGACGACGGGCAGAAGACCTTTCTCGGCCAGAGCGGCAATCTCAACGGCGAAGACATCATCGACATCATCTGCACGCAGCCGCAGCACGCCCGCTGGATCGCCGGAAAGCTGTTCTCCTATTTCGCCTACGACAGTCCGGAGCCCGAGGTGGTCGATCGTTTCGCGCAGATTTTCCTCGACTCCGATACCACCGTACAGCCGGTGGTGCGTGCGATTCTCAAATCACCGGAGATGTACTCTCCGCGCGCTATGTGGACGAAGGTGAAATCGCCGGTCGAGCACGTGGTCATGACCTGCCACATGCTCGAAATCGACGGTGAGATCATCTCCGCGCGCGATCACCTGATCCAGCAGGGACAGCTTCTCTACGAGCCGCCGGACGTCTCCGGCTGGAAGGGTGGTCTCACCTGGGTCACGTCCGCGGCGCTGCTGAGCCGGATCAATTTCGCCAATACCGTGGCCGCGGTGTTCGAGCCGCTCCTCTTCGGGATTCCTCCCACGGGCGCCGAGGCGGTGGATCTCTATCTCGATCGACTCGGTCCGGTGCATGTCGACAGCGCTACGCGACAAGCCTTGATCGACTACGTAGCCCCAGGAGGCGTGCTGCCCGGCGGTGTGACCTTGCGCATCCGCATGCGCGGTCTCGCGCACATGATCATCTCGCTTCCGGAATGGCAGATCATCTGATGGGAGGACCGCGGTGACACTGACCCGACGGGCATTCGTCAAAGGAACTATCGCCGGCGCATCACTGGCGTTCTTTCCGACCCGACTGGCGGCCCGGGCGCTGGCCGCGGCCACGGGGGGAAAGACCCTCGTGATCGTGCAGCTCATCGGCGGAAACGACACGCTGAACACGTTCATCCCCTACACGGACGGCCGCTACCGGTCGGCGCGGCCGGCTCTCTCGATCCCCGATGCGCAGATTCTGCAGATCGACTCGCAGATCGGATTTCATCCGGCCATGACCGGCCTTCAGGAGCTCTACCACCAGCGCAAGTTCGCCTTCGTCACGAACGTCGGTTTCGCCTCGCTCGACCGGTCACATTTCCGCTGCCAGGACGTCTGGTCGACGGCGAGCGAAAATCCCGGAAGCGAGCCCCGAGGCTGGCTGGGACGCTGGGCCGATCTCTACGCGCCGGCCGCGTTCTCGCCGGTTGCGGATGTCGGAGTGGCCACGAGCACCCCGCGCGGCGTGGCGGCGTCGCGCGTTCTGCCGACCTGCCTCATCGATGTGGAGACGTTCGACATCAAAGGAGATGCGTCCAACCCTGACGAAGCGTCGCTGTTTCGTTCGGCGCTCCGCGGAATCTATCAACATCCGCGTGCCGGCGGCGTCGCCGACATCGTCCGCGAGACCGGCGCTCTCGGGTTTTCAGCGATCGATATTCTCCACACCCTTCCCCCGCCGTCGGTGGTCGTCGACTACGCCGCGCCGGGAAGGGCGGTCACGCCTCTCGGACAGTCGCTGCGTCTCGCGGCGCAGATGATCGCCGGGGGAAATGGCACGGGCGTCATCTGGGTCACGCTCGACGGCTTCGACACGCATCGCGGCCAGGCCAATGGCCCTTCCGGCGGCGGCTCCGCCACCGGGTTGCACGCTTCACTTCTCGGCGATCTGTCGTCGTCGCTCACCGCGTTCCAGCGCGACATCGAGTATCGGGGTCTCGACGACCGCGTGATCGTCATGGGCTTCTCTGAATTCAGCAGGCGTGTCGAGGAGAACGCCAGCCTCGGTACAGATCACGGCAAGGCCGGGGCGGTGTTCATGCTGGGATCTCCGATTCGTGGCGGCCAGTGGTACGGAGATCCATTCGATCTCGGCGATCTCGACGAAGGGGACCTGAAGCCGCGCATCGATTTCCGTTCGGTGTATGCCACGACGATTCGCGACTGGCTCGGCGGCGATCCCGAGCCCATCCTCGGAAACGCCTACGAGAATCTCGGATTCATCGAGCGCGGCTCCCGCCGTCGTGCTGTTGCCCACTGACTCCGCCCATATGAGCGCCGTGCACAGGCTCCGCGCATTCGGAGGCATGCTCGCCGCGGTCGTTCTCTTCGAGCTCGTCCTCCAGCATCTCTTTTTTGGAATCCAGACCTGGAAGCCGGGTGCGGGTTGGGGCTACTACGGCACAGAGCTGCGGCGCTATTACTTCGAAGGTGGTTCCACGAGCCATTGGGACGACCGAGGCGTGCGCGTGATCCCGGGTCCGGCTCCGCGCGGCGCGCCGATTCTGGCCGTCGGCAACTCGGTGACGCAGGCCACGCAGGTCGCCGACGACCAGCCCTTCACGGCGCGACTGCAACATGAGATCGGCTTACCGGTGCTCAACGTCGGCCACGACGCACAGTCGCTGGCCGAAGACGTCTATGCCGCTCCCAGGAATCTCGGGGAGTTCCATCCGGCATGGACCATCATCGAGTTCATCCCGCTCGACTTCGAGAACACACCGGCCCGGCCCGGTCGTCCCTACTTCGAGCGTGTCGACGGACGGCTCGAGGTCGAAGTGCCGGCCGTTCGATCGGGACGTTTTTCGTGGCTGACGCAACCGCTGCGGCGTCACAGCGCGCTCTTCAATCTCGGGGTGCAACGCTATCTCGTCCTTCGGGACACGCCGATGCCGCCGCTTTTTCGCGCGGCGGACGCGCGGCCGGAGAGGGAGCCCGGTTACGGGCCCGTCGAGCTCGAGCTGGACCGGCTTCGCGAAGCGTACGGCGGACGCGTGACCATGTTTCTCGTTCCCGATTTTCTCCTGCCCCCGACGGAGATGGAGCGTCGGTTCGACGCGTGGTGCCTGTCGAAGCGGGTCAGTTGCGTGAACCTGCGCGAGGTGTTCGCCGGGTTCCGGCGCCGCGGGCGCGCGCCGACCGGTTTCTCGAACAGCAACTTCGGCTACGGGCACCTCAATCGGGAAGGACATGCCGCGGCGGCGCACCTGCTCGCGGCGGAGATCGAAAGGCTGCGGACGCGTGGTCTTTTCTAGCTTTCGCTTTCTGCTCTTCCTGGCGGCGATGCTGTTTCTGGCCTCGCGCCGGTTTTCGCACAGAACGAAGAAGGCGTTGATCTGCGCGGGCTCGTGTCTCTTTTATGCCGCGTGGGACTACCGGTATCTCATCCTGCTGCTGCTGATCAGCGGGATCGACTTCCTCTGCGCATCGTGGATCCATGGCAGCGAGTGGCCGAGCCGGCGCAAGCTCTGGGTCACCGTCAGCGTGGTCACGAATCTGGCCATCCTCGGCTACTTCAAGTACGTCAATTTCTTCATCGCCAATCTCAACGGGGTCCTGGGATGGTCCGGACACGAGATCGGTCTCCTCAGCGTCGTGCTGCCAGCCGGCATCAGCTTCTACACGTTCAAGTCGATGAGCTACACGATCGACGTTTACCGCGGGGTCATTCCGCCGGCCCGCTCGCCCCTCGACTACACGATGTTCGTGACGTTCTTTCCCGATCTGATCGCCGGGCCGATCGTCCGTGCCTCCGTCTTCCTGCCGCAGATGGATCGTCCGATCGGTCCGACGTTTTCGCGACTCCGTGAGGGCTCCTCGCTTTTCCTCGTCGGACTCGGCAAGAAGATCCTCATCGCCGATCACATGGCTCCCATCGCCCAGGCGGTGTTCTCGGCGCCGCAGACCTGGTGCTCATTCACGGCGTGGTGCGGTGTCATCGCCTATGCGGTGCAGATCTACTGTGACTTTTCCGGCTATTCCGACATGGCCATCGGCACGGCCAGGATGTTCGGCTACGACCTGCCCGAGAACTTTCGGATGCCGTATCTGTCGACGAGCGTCGCGGAGTTCTGGCGCCGCTGGCACATGACGCTCAGCGCCTGGCTGCGCGACTATCTGTACATACCGCTGGGCGGCAACCGGCGTGGCGCGGCGAGGACCTACGTGAACCTCATGATCACGATGTTCCTCGGCGGTCTGTGGCACGGCGCGAGCTGGAACTTCGCGCTTTGGGGGTTGCTGCACGGAGGAGCGCTGGCCGTGCACCGGCTCTGGCGAACGCGCTGGCCGGAGCGGCGCGTTCCCGTGGCGATCGCGTGGCCGATGACGCTGCTTTTCGTCGTGCTGGCGTGGGTTCCGTTTCGCGCCGTCACGTTCCAGGCCACGCGCGATCTCACGCGTGCGCTGTTCGGGTTCGGAACGGGCGCGAACGTCTGGTTTCCCTCCGCTCTTCCCTGGGCCCTGGCTGTCGTGATCGCCGGGCATTTCGCCGGCGTGCTCATGGAACGCAGGTCCGGTGCTTTCGGCTTCCTGGACATGGATGTGGCCAGCGACACGATCTCGGGAGCGCACCTCGTGTTTCACCTGCGCACGTTCGCGGGCGCGTTTGCGGTGATGTGCGCCATCCTCACGATCTACTATTTCGGCGCCGGCATCACGCCGTTCATCTACTTTCAGTTCTGATCGATCTGGTCTTGTAGACTCTCTTTCACGATGTCCCACGTCGTGTTTGTCACGCTGTTTCTCGGTCTCGTCTCGGGAGTGCAGCCGGTGGAACTGCGCGTCGATCAGAACGTCAGGTCGGTCCGGCTTCTCCTCGGCGGTCATGAGCTCGCGGTGCTGCGCGGAGCTCCCTGGCAGGCGTCCCTGGACCTGGGCATGCTGGAACCGAAAGAGCTCGTAGCTGTCGCCTACGACGATCGCGGCGAGGAGATCGATCGCACCGCGCAGATTCTCAATCTGCCTCGTCACGTTGCGGAAGTAGAGATCCTTGTGCACAACGACGATCATGGCCTGCCGAAGTTCGTCGAGCTCGTGGCGCGGCACCTGCAGTTCCTCAAGAGCTCCACGGCCGCGGTGCGGCTGGACGGCGTTCCGCTGCGCGTGAACGGACTGACGGCACCGCTTCCCACCCTGGACTGGACGCGATCGCACGTGATCTCGGCGGAGCTCCGTTTCGTGGACGGTTCTCTGGCCCGCGGCGAGATCGTCGTCAACGGCGGTTTCTCCGATTCCACCGGCGCACAGCTTTCACCGGTGGTGATCACCGGCGGTCCGGAAACGGTGACGAAGCTCGACGGCTGTTTCTCTGCCGATGGCATTGCGCTGCACGCCTCGGCCGTCGAGAAAAACGACGCGCTCGTTCTCTTCGTTCGGGAACCGGATCCGAGGCGATTTGAATCGGTGGTGCGGAAGATGGAGGTGCAGCAGCGTTTCTCGCCGCTGGTCAGACAGATGATGACGCGCGACACGACACTCGACGCCGATGTGATCGAGCGCATGGTGTGGCCCATCGCCCAGCATTTCTCCAGCAGGAACGGAGGTACATCGATCCTGTTCGAGCACTCGAACGACATCCCGGCGGCGAAGGGGGGGATGCTCCGGCTGCTCGCTCTTCCCATGTGGAAGGCCCCCCTCGAGCAGACCCCGCGCCAGTTTGCCGACGCCGTCGCGGTGGCCGCTCTGCAAACGCTGACGCCGGCGCGACGGCGCGCGGTCGTGCTGATCGCCAGCAACGTCCCCGACCGGAGCGCCCACTCGCCGGAGCAGGTGCGGCACTATCTGCAATCGATTCACGTGCCGCTGTTCGTATGGTCCCTCACGGGACCGCGGCTCGATCTGGCAGAAACCTGGGGCGAAGTCGAGGACATCTCGCATTCCGATGCGCTTCGGGAGGCCGTGAGCAGGCTCAGGCAGGTCGTGAGCGGTCAGCGCATCGCCTGGGTGGCCACCGATGCGCTGACCGCCCTTCGCGCCCGTGCCGATCCCTCCTGCGGGTTCTCCACGCTCGCGGGGACGAAATAATTGTCCCCACAAGCCGCTTTGCGTAGAATCACCTGCTCCCGTCAATCTCGACTGGAGCCATCTTTTACAATCTGCCAGCTTCCTTGGACCTCGCCAGAGGCGTGGTCCCGCTAGGCCAGAAGGAGGAATCATGAGGACTTACGAAGTCCTGTTCATTCTCTCTCCGCAAGTTCCGGAGGAAGAAGCCACGGCGCTCTCCAACGAGTTCCGGGGCATCGCCGAGAAGACAGGTGCCACGCTGAAAAACGAAGAAGCGTGGGGCCGCCGCCGTCTCGCGTATCCCATCCACAAGTTCAACGAAGGCAACTACCACCTCTTCGTGTTCGAGAGCGACGGCTCCCTTGCCGAGCTCGATCGGCGCATGAAGAACTCCGAGCCCGTTCTTCGGCACATGATCGTGCGCACCGACGAGGACCTCAAGCGCGCCGACAAGCTCGCGAAACGCAATCCCAAGAAGGAGCGCGTCCGTCCCACCACGACGGCGACTGCGGTCGCCCCTGAGCCGGCGCCGGTTGCGCCAAGTGCGCCGGAAGGCGCCTGAGGTAGAGGAGAAAAACCATGGCCACAACATCCAGTGGACCCCGCGGCCCCCGCAGCGGCGGAGATCGCGATCGTGGCGGCGCGCAGCAGGGCGGCAAGAAGAAGTTCTTCTACCGCCGGAAGCGCGTCTGCAAGTTCTGCGTCGAGAAGCTCGAGTACATCGACTACAAGGACGTGAAGACGCTGCAGCAGTTCATCCCGGAGCGGGGAAAGATTCTTCCGCGCCGCATCTCCGGAACCTGCGCGCTGCACCAGCGCAAACTGCAGAATGCGATCAAGCGCGCGCGCACGGTAGCCCTGCTGCCGTTCGCCACGGACTGATGCGAGACCAATGACGAACGTGGCTCTCGATCACGGTGACATGGCGACGCTACCGGCCCGGCCGTTCGGCCGGTTGGCGCGCAGTGTGGCCGGATACGGCGTGGCTACCGCACTCATGCTGGTCTCGCCGCTCCTGGTGTTCGCTCCGGCCTCGCTGTTTCACTGCGCGATCCGGAACGGACGCGGTGCGGCCTGGGCGGCCGGAGCGCTGGCGCTCGTCCTGGCGGGAATCACCGTACTGGTGGCACCGTCGGTCTCCGCTGCCGGACCGGCGCAGGTCAACATGGCCTACGCGTCGTTTCTGGTGGTGGCTCTGTCGATCGCCGTGCCGAGCATTCTGGCCGTCCCGCTGGTGGAGAGGCAGGAGAAATTCGGGTCTGTGCTGACGTTCACGCTGTTCTTCAGCGCCATCGGCCTGGGCCTCTCCGAGCTGATCATGCGCGCGGCCCTGTCGTTCTCGCCGTACACCGCGGAGCTGGCCGAGCAGACGCTGTTCGCCACGCAGAAAGCGAACGAATACCGCGCCGCGTTCACCCAGTCCTCGCTTGGCCGCGTCTGTCTGTGGCTTCTCCTGCACACCCCGCAGGTTCTGACCGCGACGATCCTGCTCAACATCGCCCTGTTCTTCATTCTCAGCCTGATGATGGTCGGCCGTCTCTCGGCGTGGCGTTCGTTCGCCGCGACGCGCGTGGCCGACACGATCGAACGCCGCATGTACCTGTTCCGCAATCTGGCCTTTCCGGAATGGCTCCTGTTCGTGTTCGTCGCCGGCGGCCTGACCCCGCTTCTCTCGGGCATGCCGCAGCGAATCGCGGCAAACGCGCTTGCGCTCATGATCTGCCTGTACATCCTGCAGGGACTGGCGATCTTCCGCTTCCTGCTCGTGAAAGCGGGCGCCGGCTTTGTAGGCAGCGCATTCGGTTTCCTTCTGCTGGGCATGCTCTGCATGACCCTCATCGGTTTCGTGCTGCTCATGCTGGCAGGACTCTTCGATCCGTTTTTCGATTTTCGACACCTAAAGCGAAAGGATGACTCTCATGAAAGTCATACTGACTGACGAGATTCGTGGCCTGGGTACGCGTGGCGACGTCGTCAATGTCAAGGACGGCTACGCCCGCAATTTCCTTCTTCCGAAAAATCTGGCCCGCGAAGCAACCGCCGGCAACCTGAAGTCGATCGAGCAGGAGCGCAAGAAGTGGGCGCAGCTCGCGCAGCAGGAAAAGACCGCGGCCGAGAAAGCCGCTGCCAGCGTGCAGGGCATGAAGATCACCGTGCAGAAGCGCGTCGGCGAGCACGGCCAGCTCTTCGGCTCGGTGACGGCCAACGAGATCGCGGACGCGCTCGAGGCTAAAGGCGTCGCGGTGGACAAGCGACGCATCGAGATCGCGCATGCCATCAAGTCGGCCGGCGTCCACGACGTCGATGTCCGTCTCCATCGCGAAGTGACCGTGCACATCCAGGTCGAGGTCGTGCCTATCGGCGTGGAGAAGATCGAAGAGGCTCCCGCCCCGGTGGCGGAAGCTCCCGCCCAGCCCTAGCGCATGAGCGACGAGCGCTACGTCGACGCCCCTCCCGCCGGCGCGGCAGGCTGGGGCGAGGTGTGGCGTACGAACCAGCGCTATCGCACACGCGGTGCGCTGCAATCGCTTCTCGACAGGATCCTGAGACGAGGCTCCGCTGCCGATCTCGATCGGCAGCGGGACTTCAATCTGGCTCTGCTCGACCTGCTCAGCGATGTGCGCGCCGAGATCGAGAATGCGCGCGCGGACGCCCGCGATGCCGTGCAGACGTTACAGGCCGATGTACAGAGCGGCGACGAAGCGCTGGCCGCCGGCATCAAGAGTGTCCGCGACCTCATCCCCATCGCGTCGCGGCGTAACGACGCACTCGTCGCCGCGCTGGATCAGAAAATCGAATCCGTGGCGGCGCGGTTGCGGGACGCGATGAACGCGCCCGTCCAGACCGAGCCCCGAGGCCCGAGGCCCGAGGCCGCGGTTTATCGAAGACTCGAGGATTCGCTGCGCGGTAGCGAGTCCCTCGTCCGCGACGCCCTGCTGCCTTATTTCGAGCTCGCGAAATCGAATCAACCGGTGCTCGACATCGGTTGCGGCCGCGGCGAGTTTCTGGCCCTCTGCCGGGAGGCCAGCCTCAGCGCCCGCGGTTTCGACACGAACGAGCGCTCCATCGCCGACCTGAAGCAGCGCGGGCTCGAGGTCACTCTGGCCGGTGTTCCGGAATGTTTCGACGGAATCGCCGGTGCTTCGATCGGATCGATTCTCGCCACGCACGTCGTCGAGCATCTTCCCGTCGACATCCTCTTCGCGTTTTTCGCAGAGAGCGCGCGCGTTCTCCGCCGCGACGGTCTGCTGATGATCGAGACGCCGAACGCGGAATCGCTGCTCGTGACCGGCTCCGACTTCTGGCGCGATCCCACCCATCTCGCTCCCCGTCATCCCGCCGCGCTCGTTCTCCTGGGACGCGAGCACGGATTCGATGTCCATGAGCTGCGTGCCGTGCACCCGTATCCCGATGCCGCGCGGCTGCCGGTCTCACCGGACGATCCGGCGGAAGTGCGGCGGCTCACCGAAGCGATCAACGAGCGGTTCTTCGGCCCACAGGATCTACGACTGATTCTGCGGAAGCGATGAGCCGTCGTCGTACGGCCTGACCTCGATCACGCCGCGGCTCGGCGGCGGCGGCGGTACGCGGTGCGGCAGAAATCCCATCAGCAGGCCGGTCGCCAGTCCGGCGAGGTGTGCGGCATTGTCGATGTACGTCACACTGAATCCGAGCACGATGTTGAGAATGGCCCAGAACACGAGCTGCGCGAGAAGGCTCTTCGTCCACGGCTCGTGGCGCCATTGCGGGGAGCGGCGGATCGAGAAAATGAATGCGCCGAGGATGCCCAGGATGGCGCCGGAGGCCCCGATGGAGGGACCGTGGGTGAAGATCGAGCTGGCGATCGACGCGCAGATTCCTGTGACGAAGTACACGGCCAGGAAGCGCGGCGTGCCGAACATGATCTCGAACAGCATGCCCAGCTGGTATAGCGCCCAGGCGTTTGCTGCCCAGTGGATCAGGCTCCCGTGCAGGAACATACCCGACAGCAGACGCCAGTACTCTCCGTGCGCGACCATGTAGGCGCGGGGCATGATCGCGCCCATCTGCACGAGTGCGTTGTCATCCCACAACGCGCCGGTCAGCCATTCGAACACGAACACCACGGTGATCGCGGCGAGAAGCGACGCCGTCGCGGGCGCGCGGGACAGACGGAATCTCATCGACGCTCCATGAGGCCCGAAACGCCGCGGAACAGCGCGTGCGCAAGCCGGGGGAAGAATTCCTTGAGACGGATGAACAGTCGGGCCGTGAACGGCACGATGCGCCGGTATCTTCCATCGGCCGCGGAGTCGCAGATGGCGCGCGCCACCCGCTCCGGCGAGAGGTTGAGGATCAGGCGCGAGGCGCCGGGTAGTTTGTCGCGTTCGGCTTTCACGAAGAAGTCGGTGTCCGTTGTTCCGGGGCAGACCAGTGCAACGTCCACGCCTCTGCCCAGTACCTCGTCGCGGAGGGCTTCCGCGAATCCGACGAGCGCAAACTTCGTGGCGCCATACGCACCCATGTTCGAGTAGCCCATCAGCCCGGCGATCGAGGACACGATCACGATCGAGCCGGTGCGGCGCGCCAGCATCTGCGGCAGCACCGCCTGCGTGCAGTAGACCGTGCCGAAGTAGTTCGTGTTCATCATCGCCTCGAAGTCATCGGGACGGGCGTTTTCGATCCGGTCGAACGTCGCGAAGCCGGCATTGTTCACGAGAACGTCGACGCTCCCGGCTGCCGCGATCAGGGCGTTGCATTGATCGCGTTTCGTGACATCGGTGGGGACGGCCGTCGCGTTCACTCCCAGCGCTCGGCATTCCGCCGCGACCTCTTCGAGGAGCGGCATTCGCCGCGCCGCCAGCACGACGTTCGCGCCGCGCCGCGCGCACTCGAGCGCCGTCGTGCGTCCGATGCCGCTCGAAGCTCCTGTGATGACAACGGTTTTGCCCTTGATTTCCATCTCGTACCGCGTCGCTAACTCTCCGTGAAATGGCAGGTTTATAGCATTGACTCGCACAAAGAGCGGAACCTATACTCGACCAGAGGTTTCAACCTCGGCTCGCCGACGAGTCACCCAGCCAACTGAGGAGGCCCTGATGCCGTTCGAAGAAGTGAAGAAGGTCTGGATGAACGGACGACTCGTCGATTTTGCAGACGCGAAGGTCCATGTATTCACCCACGCCATCCACTACGGCTCGGGAGTCTTCGAAGGGATCCGCTGCTATCTGACGAAGAACGGTCCGGCCGTCTTCCGTCTCGACGAGCACCTCCGGCGTATGTTCGACAGCGCGCGGATCTACAGAATGCTCATCCCGTTCACGCAGGCTGAGACGAAGAAGGCCTGCCTCGAGCTCATCCGCGCCAACGGCTTCGACGACTGCTACCTCCGGCCGCTCGTCTATCGCGGGTTCCATTCGCTCGGCGTCAATCCGGCCTCGTGTCCGGTCGACGTGATGATCGGAGCCTGGCGCTGGGGCAAGTACCTCGGCGCGGATGCGCTCGAACAGGGCGTCGACGTCCGCGTTTCCTCGTGGAGCCGCATGGCGCCGAACACGTTCCCCGCGCTCGCCAAGGCCACGGCCAACTACATGAACTCCATCCTCATCCGGCAGGAAGCCGCTGCCGACGGATACACGGAAGGCATCGCCCTCGACGTGCAAGGCTACGTCAGTGAAGGCTCGGGCGAGAACGTCTTCCTCGTCCGCGACAACAAGATCATGACGCCGCCGCTCGGGGCTTCCGTGCTGGCCGGCATCACCCGCGACACGATCATCCGCCTGGCGCGCGATCTCGGCTACGAAGTGACCGAGACACTCGTCCCGCGCGAAGCGCTGTACGTCGCCGACGAGGTCTTCTTCACCGGCACCGCCGCGGAGGTCACGCCGATCCGGAGCATCGATCGCATTACAGTCGGTGCCGGGCGCCGCGGTCCCGTCACCGAGAGAGTGCAGAAGGAATACTTCGCCTACATCGCCGGCGAGCTACCCGACCGCCACAAATGGCTCACTCCCGTCTACGCGGACCGGACCGCCGGCTCGGCAAAGCCGGCCCTGGTGGCTACGTAGAGCTGGCGTCATTCCGAGCGCCGAACCTGTGCCGAGACTCCCTGGCTAGATCTGTCCGCGCTGCCGCATCGAATAGAACCGGTTCGCGCCGATAACGATGTGATCGGCGAGATCGATGTCGCACAGGCGCAGCGAGTCCGCCATCTTGCGCGTGAACACCAGGTCTTCAGCCGACGGCGACGGATCGCCCGAGGGATGGTTGTGGTAGAGAACGACGGCGGTGGCATTCTCCTCGAGCGCGTGGCGGATCACGTCGCGCGTTGATACCGCGGCGTGATTGATCGTTCCGACGTAGATCTCGCGCTGGCGCAGGATGCGATGCCGCGAGTCGAGAAAGGCCGCGCCGAGCCGTTCCTGGACGTGATGGGAGCAGGCCGTGACCAGCGCGCGGCCGAACGCGTCGGCGTCGTACGAGGGCTGGCGATCCGATTCGGCGGAGGCAAGGCGGCGCGCGATCTCGAATGCCGCCATGATCCTGCTGGCCTTGGCCGGACCGATGCCGTTCGATTTAGCGAGCTGCGATGGCCCGCGCTTGCGCAGTCCGGCGAATCCGTCGCAGAGCAATTCGCGCCCGAGCTGGATGGCGTTCTTCCCCGGCACGCCCGAGCCGAGGAGAATGGCGATCAGCTCCGCGTCGGAGAGTGTTTCCGGGCCATGCGTGAGCAGCCGCTCGCGGGGACGGTCGTCGGTGGGGAGATCCGAGATGAGGTCGGTCATTTTGACTGACCAGGCTCCAGTACAGCGTCCACGATCACCGGCACGACCTCCGCCGCCCGCCCCGCCACGGCAAAGTCACACGCCGAGGCCGCGGTGCTGGCTTGTGGATTCACTTCGATCGACAATCCGCGATGGAGTGTCACCAGACCGGCTGCCGGATAGACGACGCCTGAGGTGCCGATGACCAGCAGCAGATCCGCACCGATGATCGTGGCGGAGGCGCGCGCCACCACGCTTTCGGACAGCATTTCGCCAAACCACACCACATCCGGCCGGAGCAGGGCCCCGCAACTGCAGCGGGGAGGCAGGGTCTGGAACGGCTCTTCGCCCATCGAGCTCGTCCCCTCGCGCATGCAGCGCACCCGAAAGATGTTGCCGTGCAATTCGACCACGTCACGCGAGCCCGCTCGCCCGTGAAGCCCGTCGACGTTCTGCGTAACGACCGTTGCAGCGGTCAGTTTCGCGATGGCGATGTGTGCGGCGTTCGGCTGAGCGTGCCGGATCAGGTCACGCCGCCATTCGTACCATTTCCACACCAGTGCGGGGTCGCGCTCGAATGCCTCGGCAGTGGCGAGGTCTTCGGCGCGGAACTTCTCCCAGACTCCATCGGTGCCGCGGAATGTCGGGATGCCGCTGTCGGCGGAGACGCCGGCCCCGGTGAACGCGACCACACGCCGTGGTTTGCGCTGCCGAATCGCCTCGAGGGCCTTATCCATATCCTTCATGCCGCCCCGAGGATACCTCGGCGGCAATAAGGATCTACGGAGGGTAGAATCCGGAGGAAGAGCCTCCCTACGTCGAGGGGATGTTCCTGTCGTTGATCTGGATGTAGGCGTCCTTACGCAGACGATCGAGGTAGGCCTTGAGGTCGCGCTGGAACGTCTCTTCGGAGGCGTCTTTGCGGAGCTTGTCCTTGACCGACTCGAAGGCCGGCACTTCGGATGGCAGACGCTGCTCGACCTTGAGGATGTGCCAGCCTGACTGCGTCTCGATCGGTCCGATGATCGAGCCCTGGGCGGCGTTGAAGACCGCTTTATCGAGATCGGGAAGCAGCTCACCGCGTGCCACTTCACCGAGATCGCCGCCTTTTGCCTTGGTCCCGGCTTCGGACACGGTCGTGGCGGTCTTGGCGAAGTCTGCGCCGGCTTTCAGCTGCGTGGTGATGTCGTTCGCCTTCTGCCGCGCGGCGTCGATGGCGGCGGCTCCGTCGGGACGGAGGATCACGATCTCGCGGAGGTGGGCGCGTTCGGGGAGGCGATAGTGTTCTTTTTCGCGGTCGTAGCGCTCACGCAGCTCGCGGTCATCGAGCTCCTCGCGGTTGCGCAGCTCTCGGGCAAAGACCTTGTTGGTGATCAGGGTGTCGCGGAGCCGCCCTTCCATCTCGGCTCGGGTCAGGCCTGACTTTTTGAGCGACTCGTCGAACTGTTCGTCCGTGGTGATCCCATATTGCGACTTCAGACGAACGATGGCTTCCTTGATCTCGGCGTCATTGACGGTGATACCGAGACGGTCGGCGCGATCCTTGATCAGCAGCTCGTTGATCAGGTCGTCGACCAGACCCCGGCGGAGCTCCTGTTTGCGCGCGGCCAGCTGCTCGGCGGGAACGCCGCTTTGCTCCGCTTCGGTGTAGGCGTCATGAAGACGGCGTTCGTATTGCGATGCCGTGACGATGCGGTCGCCGACACGCACCACGATCGACTCGAGGGTCTGGGCGGCGAAAGCGCCGCTGGCCACGAGACCGGTTGCCAGGAAGATCAGTGATTTCTTCATAGGTTTCAGAATTCCGACGAGCAGAGTGGACAACAAGTTACGGGGCGATTTATTCGTTGGCGGCGACCGGCAGCGTCCCCGAGTAGCGGAAGGGCAGCCGCTTGGTGAGGACGGCGATATTCAGATCACTGCGGGCCTGGGCGACAAGGCGGGCCATCCGGTCGCGGATGGCGTCCTCACGCAGACGTTGGCGGATGACGGGCTCCGCCGTCGCCAGGTCGACGACCCCTGGAGGCCTGCGCTCGTCGACCTTGAAGATGTGGAAGCTCGACTCGGTCCGGATCACGTTGCTGACGGACCCGGGATGGAGCGCGAAAATCTCGTCTTCGAACATCTTCGGCAGCTCACCGCGGCTGATGTAGCCGATGTCCCCGCCGCGCTTGGCGTTGGGCGCCAGCGAGTACTGGCTGGAGAGATCCTCAAATGCCGCGCCCTTCTTCAGCTTGGCCTCGATCTCATCGGCCAGCGCCTCGTCGTGAACGAGGATCTGCCGCACGTGCAGCTCTTCACCGCTGCGAAATTCGCTCTGATGCTGGTCGTAGTAGTCACGGACGCGCTTCTCGTCGGGTTCCTGGATCTCGGCCGACAGGTTCGCGATCAGTTTCTGACGGCGCATCTCGTCACGCTTCTCGACCACGGTGGCCCCGGCGTCGCTGCGCACCGCGGCGGCGATGGCGTCGGCAGGGACTTCCACGCCGTGCGTGGCGGCATATTCGGCGAGCACCACTTCCTCCACATCCTGATCGAGCATCGCGCTGGCCACCTCCGGCGCCATCTGGGCCAGGTCGGTGCCGGTGTTCCGATCGAGATAACGCTTGAAGTCCGCGAGCGTGATCATCCGTTCGCCGACGCGCACGATCACATCAGGAGGTGTCGCCGGCTTGCGATGGCAGGAAACGAATGTGAGTACAATCGCGAGAAGCGCGAAGATCCGACGGGACATGGGCGAGGGGCGGAGTGTAACAAAACCTGCCGACATCCTGCCGGTTCTCTCGCTGCGGTCCCTACATTTGCGGAAACAAACAAGGAGGGCCCATGAAGAAGCTGCTTCTCGCTCTGTCGTGTGTCGTTGTGTGTACCTCAGCGCTGGCTCAGCCGGCTGCGCCCCGGCGGTTCGCCAAGCCCGAGCTGATCGATCTGAAGTTGAATCCCACCGAGTTGTTCCGGCAGGCCACCGGCCCTCGAGCGGCGGTCTCATCGGAAGGTCCCGACAACGCCTTCCTGTTCGCGGTGGCCGGCAGCACCTCAGCGGCAGGCGGTTTGTACTTCCGTTCGGAAGTGACGCTCGTCAACAACGACACGATCTTTTCCCAGAACGTCGCTGTGATCTACTTTCCTTCGAACGGCGGTTCCTGCTCCACTGCCACGAGTCAGGCCCTGCGTTTGAGTCCGAACACGTTTTACGTGTGGCCCGACTTCGTCAACACCATTTTCCACACATCGGGCCTCGGCAGCATCGTCGTCGTGGCTGTCGATTCGAACGGAAATTTCGATTCGACCGGCAACATCGACGGATTCTCACGCATCTGGACGCCGATCCCGGGATACCAGGGGACGGCATCGCAGAGTTTCCCGTCGGTGGCCATCGGCGGATACCCGGGAGTGCAGTACATCTACGGGCTTCAGCACGATGGAGCTTTCCGGACGAACGTGTTCATCTTCAATTACCTGCCCACCGGCAGCAGTGCTCCGCGCACGTTCGCGATCAACGTGGTGGGCTTGAGCGGCAACACCTCGTCGCTCTCGCTGTCCGTCGGCCCCTGTTCGCTCGGCGTGCTCTCTCTCAATCCGAACGTGAATTTTGGCGCGACATCCATGGCCGTGGTCCCGCCTGACTCGGCGGGAGGGTGGTTCGCATTCGGCTCCACCGTCGACAACCTGAGCGGTGACAACTGGAGCGTGGCCGGACGCCCGGACCTCATCCATTAAGCCCGTGGGGTCAGGTCTGTAGTTCGCAGTTTTTTCTGCGGATTGTAGAAAAGGTAGAGGATTTCTGCGATTGGTAGAAAAAACTGCGAACTACAGACCTGACCCCAGGCTGCGGAGGAGTTGGTCGATCGCGTCGATGACTCCGGGGCCTTGCGCCTGAAGGGGATAGGACAGCACTCCGTTCGGCGTAAAGCGGACCTGGGGGTCGTCCTGAATGAGCTGCAGCAGCTTGTTGGGATCGATCTTCGCGTGCTGCGTCATCTTGACGATCGCGCGAGCGCCGTCGCGGACGATCGAGATCACTCCGATCGACTGGGCGTAGCGCTTCACCCGGACGAAGCTCAGCAGGTTGTCGATGTTCGCGGGCACGGCACCGAAGCGGTCCCGTAGCTCATTGCGGATGTCCTCGAGCCGCTGGTCGCTCTGCGCCGAGGCGATCTTCTTGTAGAACGTCATGCGCAGGTTCTCGTCCGTGATGTAGTCCTTGGGGATGTAGATGTCGACGCCCAGGTTCATGGAGGTCTCGACTTCCTCCTCGACGCGTTCGCCCTTCATCTCCCGGATGGTCTCCTCGAGCAGCTTGGTGTACATCTCGAAGCCGACCGCCGCGATCTGTCCGGACTGCTCGCCGCCAAGGATGTTGCCGGCGCCGCGGATCTCCAGGTCGCGGGCGGCGATGCGGAATCCCGCGCCGAGGTCGGAGAACTCCTGGATGGCCGCCAGACGTTTTCGGGCGTCGCCGGTCAGCACACGATCGCTGGGCACGAGAAGGTAACAGAATGCCAGGCGGTCGCTGCGGCCGACGCGCCCGCGCAGCTGGTAAAGCTGGGAGAGGCCGAACCGCTCCGCATGGTTAATGAGGATGGTATTGCACGCTGGTATATCGATACCGTTTTCGATGATGGTCGTGGCGAGCAGGAGATCGAACTCGCGGTTGATGAACGCCAGCATGGCCCGCTCCAGCTCCCGCTCCTCCATCTGCCCATGTCCCACGATCACGCGTAAGCCGGGCACGAGCCTCTCCAGGGACTCCTTCATCCCGTAAATCGACTCGACGCGGTTGTGGACGAAGAAGACCTGTCCGCCGCGGCCGGTCTCGAACTCGATGGCTTCGCGGATGAACTCGTCGTTGAACGGGACGACGGCGGTCTGGATGGCCAGGCGATCCTTCGGCGGCGTTTCGATGACCGAGATATCGCGAATGCCGACCATGGACATGTGCAGCGTGCGTGGAATCGGCGTGGCCGACATCGACAGCACGTCCACGGCTTTCTTGAGCTGCTTGAGGCGTTCTTTCTGAGCCACGCCGAAGCGCTGCTCTTCATCGATGACGACGAGGCCGATGTCCTTGAAGCTGATGTCCTTCGACAGCACCCGATGCGTGCCGATGATCACGTCGATCTCGCCAGTCTCGAGTTTCTTCGTGATCTCCTTTTGCTCCTTCGCGCCGTAGTAGCGGGACATCAGCTCGATGGTGACCGGAAACGAGGCGAAGCGGCGCATGAACGTGCGGGAATGCTGGAAGGCCAGGACGGTGGTCGGCGCCAGCACTGCCACCTGCTTCCCGTCCATCACCGCCTTGAACGCCGCACGCATGGCCACCTCGGTCTTGCCGTAGCCCACATCACCGCATAGCAGCCGGTCCATCGGCTTGCGCGACTCCATGTCGGACTTGACGTCGTCGATCGCGGCCATCTGGTCGTCGGTCTCGTCGAACTCGAACGCCTCCTCGAACTCGAACTGCCATGGCGAGTCCTTGCTGAACGAGTGTCCCTGCACCATCTGCCGCGTGGCGTAGAGCTTGAGCAGCTCGTCGGCCATGTCGCGCATGGCTTTCTTGACGGAGGCCTTCGTGCGCGCCCAGGCCGTACCGCCCAGCTTGTCGAGCCTGGGCGGAGCCTCCGCGCCGCCGGAGTACTTCTGGATGAGGTTCAGGTTCTCCATCGGCATCAGCAGCTTGCCGCCGGAGGAGTACTCGATCTCCATGACCTCGCGCTCAGTCTGCCCGAAGGGAATGCGCTGCAGGCCGACGTACTTTCCGACGCCGTGGTCGACGTGCACGATGAAGTCGCCGACCTTGAGGTCGCGCAGATCGGTGATGAACGCGTCGGTCTTTTTGCGGTTGCTGCCGACGCGCGTCGACGGGGGCGGTTCGAAGAGGTCCCATTCCGAATAGGCCGTGACGTTGATCTCGTCGAGTGAGAAGCCGCGGGCGATGTTGCCGGCTGTGACGAGCAGTTCGCCGCTGAGCCGGTCGGCGTCATCGGCGAAGGGCACCCCGAATTCGCGGAGCAGGCGCTCCACTTTCTCGCGCCCGCCCTTCGTCGCCGTAAAGACGATCTGGTGCTGCCCGCGATCGTGCCCTCTGGCCAGGTCGGCGGTGAACTCGGACAGGCGATTCGTATAGCGATCGACCGACGGGCCGTGCATACGCAGCTCCTCGAACTCTTTCGAGGCGACGTGAATCTCGCTCAAGGCCAGCCGGGCCTTCCCGATGAAGCCGAGCACGTCAGGGCCCGGCACGACCAGCGTCTCCGGCGGATAGACGGCGCGGCCCTTCTCGGACGCCGCCTCGTACTCTGCCCGCAGCAGCGCTTCGTACTTCGCGATCGTGGTGGTGATCTGATCGGGCTCGATCAAGGCCACGCTCCAGTCTTCGCCGCTGATGTAATCAGCGAACGTCACCGACGGCGCGGCCACAGGAAGGTAATGTTCGATACCGGGGAAGGTGCCGTTCTCGGTCAGGCGATCGATCTTCTCGGTGAGATCGCGCTTGTACAGGGGATCGTTGAAATCGAGCGAGAGCCGGCGTGCCAGTGACGTACGCGTGCTCTTGTCGATCGCGAACTGCGTCATCGGCAGCAGGGTCACCGCACCGGCCGGCCCCTCGGAGCGCTGCGTTTCCACGTCGAACCAGCGCAGCGACTCGACCCGGTCTCCGAACAGCTCCAGGCGGACCGGCTTCGGGGCCGTCGGCGGAAAAAGGTCGAGGATGCCGCCGCGGAACGCGAACTCGCCCGCTTCGCCGACGAGGTCGGTGCGGACGAAGCCGTTCTCGACGAGGCGCTGCATCAGCGAGTGGAGGTCGAGATCGATCCCCTCCTGGAGCGCGATGACGCGATCCTGAAACGTCCCGGCCGGCGGCAGCCGCTGGAAAAGCGCCCGCGCGGGGACGATGAGGATGTCCACCGAACGATCGATCAGTTTGCCCAGCGCGTCGATCTCCTCGCGCACGACGCCGAGGGACGGGCCGACGTCCTGGTATGGGGAAAGCGAAGGGCTGGGATAGACGGAGACGCAGCGCGGATGGCGATGGAAGAGACGCAGCGCGGTCTCGAAGTCCGCGGTCGCCGATTCGCCCGGGATGACCACGGCCTGTCGTTTGCCGCTTTGCTCCTGCAGCGTGGCCACGAGCAGGGCGCGGGCCTCGACGGAGGCGCCGGTGATCTCCAGGCGGCGGCCGGATGCGGCGATGCGCTCGAAGGCTTTGGTCTTCGCGAGCGTGTCGCGCAGGCTCGCGATCAGGAGGTCGTTGCGGCTCACTCGCGCGAATTCTAGTGCAGCGGTTTGCTCACCTTAGGGCGTGAAGTATCCGCGGATCGTCCTGGCGGTCAGCTTCGGGGAGCGCAGCAGGACGCGGATGTGGCGCCACTCCTTCTGCCGGGTGAAGTCGGTGATCTGGTAGCGGATGGCGAACTGCGCGCGAAGATCCTTCTCGATCTCGTGATACTTGGCCTGCAGGGTGCCTTCGGTAGCGGTGGCCACGAAGCCGCCGGTTTCCACGGCTAGGTTCTCGAGGTACTGGAGATCGCGTCCAGACGTCTCCGTGCCGGTGTCGTAGACGATGAAGTACAGCGGGATCCCGCTGGACATGGCCGCCTTCTTCACCTCGTCGTACGAGTCGATCGAGGACGTGTCGCCGCCGTCGGTGAGGACGACGATGGCGCGGCGGTTCTTCTCGTCCCGGAGCTCGCGAATGGCGCTCTCCAGCGCGTCGTAGAGGGCGGTCGTGCCTTCGGGCTCGATGCTCAGGATCGCTTTGGCCACGAGCGTGCTGTCGCCGGTGAGGCTCTGCTTGCGCCGCGGAACGTCGTGCACCGCGTAGACGCTGCAGCGGTCGCCCTTCTTGAGCGTGTGGTTGGCGAAGGACAGCGCCGCGCGTGTGGCGCGGTCGATGTTGTAGGTCATGCTGGCTGAGGCGTCGAGCAGGAGCGCGATCGAGATGGGCTGGTCGAAGGCTTTGCCGAACTCGACGATCTTTCCTTCCGATCCGTTGTCGAGAATGCGGAAGAGCGAGCGGTCCACGTCGTCGCGCGTCACTCCGTCGCCGTCGACGACGGACACGAAGATCGGCACTTCCCGCACCTCGATTTCTTCGACGTGCACCTGGCCCGAGCCGGACCAGAAGTCCGCCGCTTCCTGGCCCGACTTCAACCGCGCCGTCACCTGCACGAACCCGCTGTCCATCACCACGGGCGGAACCGTGAATCTGTATGGCGGCTCGCTGAGGGACGTGACGAGCTTTCCGGCGCTCCACAGCTCCACGGCAGCGACCGGGTCATCCTGAGGCGCCGTCGTGGTTGCTTCGAACAGGCGAGAGCCGAGATCCACCGGCCGCACTTTCACGCGCAGCGGTGAATGACCGCGATTGATGGTCTCCACCCACTGCACGTGGGGCCTGCTCGGAGCGATGACCGTGACGCTGATCCGGTGCTCGATCGGTGTCGGTCCGAAATCGATCGTGACCTTGTAAGGGGCGAGCAGGGCGTCCGCGATTTTCTGACCATCCATGGCGATGGCCACGCGCGCGTCATCGATCCCGGGATTGACGGTGAGATCGATCACACCTTTGTGGCTCCTCGCTACTTCAGGTGGGTGACTTGACGGGGCAAAGTGGCCGTTCGACCGCCGCATGAATGGGATTGGGTGGAAGCGAATCGGGGTCAAGCCCTCCGCCACCCGACCGGCTTGACTCCGATTCACTTCCACCCGTGGGGCAGCTATGCGTCGGTCGAACGAGTCCGTCGCACGGTCCTGACGATTATCCTTGGTGGCATGGACAGCAAAGAGCTCTT
>JBBRTB010000015.1:0-107593 GCA_038244815.1 Thermoanaerobaculia bacterium | reverse complement strand
GCTCGGAATGACGAGGGGGAGCGCTATGATCCTTGTCGCCAATCTGAGGTGACCGATGAGACGGGCCGGCTTCCTTGCGCTGTGGTTCTGTGCATTCGGCGTTGCAGGTCAGACGCCCTCCCTCCCGCCGCTCAGCGAGCGGATCGACGTCACGGTCGTGAACATCGACGTCGCCGTTCTCGATCACGACGGAAATCCTGTGCCGGGGCTGACCGCGAAGGACTTCGAGATTCGGGAAGACGACGTCGTGCAGCCGATCAGCAACTTCGAGGCGGTTTCCGGAACGACGTCGAAGCCGAAGGCTTCCGCCGATTTTCAGAGTGACCCCGATCGGCAGCGCAGTGTGGTCGTGCTGATCGACAATCGTTCGCTCTTGGACAAGCCCCGTCGATCGCGAGCGGTGGCTGAGATCGAACGGCTTCTCGATGGCGCGGCGGATGACTCGAATTGGTCGGTAGTCACGCTGCGAAAAGGTCGTCTCGCACTGCAGACCACCCTGCCACTGACATCGGATCGTGCTGTGATTCACGCCGCGCTCGCCGCGATCGCTGCCGGTGCGGTGCCTTCCACCGCAACTGAGCCGATGCCGAGCGGACGGATCAAGCTCGATGCTGGCGGCCCCGATTGTCCGGCCGGCGGATGTGTGGTGCAGTCGTTCCGCGATGCGGTCGATGCGGCTCAGGACATGCACTCCGCTGCTTCGTTTTTCGAATCGGTCGTCACCACTGCTCGCGGGATGGCCTGGCTACCCGGCAGGAAAGCGATGTTGATCATCAGTAGCAAGGTGCCCGGCTATATCGTGCCCGCCGCCGGCGAAGAGGCGGCGCGGGAGGCAGTGTTTCACGATGCCATGGTGCGTGAGGCGAACGCCGCGAACGTGAGTCTGTTCGTCGTCGATCCCGTGGGTCCCACGCAGTCCCCCAGCAGCGCGGCCTACTGGCTGGCAGCCCTGACGGGCGGCACATTCATGCCCAGCAACCGGCTCGACCAATCGATCGCGAAGTTCGACAGCGCGACATCGAACTACTACTCGCTCGGCTATCACTCGCAAGCAGCCGAGGGCAGTTTCCACCGAATCCACGTTGCCCTCGATCGCCCCGGCCGTTACACGTTGATGTACCGCGAGAACTTTCTGAAGTTGTCGCACGAGCTGGAATTCGAGAGGGCGATGGCTACACCATTCGGCATCGCATCGCAGAAATCGACGCTGCCGGTCACGCTGGTGGTCGATGATCCCAGGTCTGATGGCCTCGGGCACTCGATCGTGCCGGTGCATATCAGCATGCCGATGGCTTCGGCCACGCTTGTCGATCGGAGCGATGGACAGGTGGGCCGCCTGCACATCTACGTTTCCGTGTTCGACAGCGCCGGTCTTTCTGTCGCGTTTCATCACTACGTCGAGACGTTCACGAACGCCGATGCAGAGACAAAGACTGAATTAGAGGTCTCACACGGCCTGCGCCTTTCGAAAGGGACGTACCGCATATTCGCTACCATCCGCGACGAATTGAGTGACGCGGTGGGCGTGGCCGCGAAAGAAGTGCGGTGGTAGTACGGGCTCAATCCAGGCGCCGCCCGCGCGACTCGGATTGATGGGTCACTGCTGCATGAACCTGCGCAGCGCCGGCTGGCTGGGGTTGATCTGCAGCGATCGCTGGAAACTGGCCCGCGCCGCGGCCTGGTCGCCGAGGCAGATCTGGGCGAGGCCGGCGGAGGCGAAGGCGATGGCGTCGTCGGGTTTCAGACGCTCGGCCGCTTCGAAGTCCTCGAGCGCACCGGCGCAGTTTTTCTCCTCGATGCGGTAGCGGCCGCGGAACATGCGCAGCTCGGCCTCGTCCGGACGGCGCGTCACCGCGGCTTCGAGCAGCCGCAGACTCCGATCGGCGTGTCCCGACCGCTGATCCTTGATGGCCCGCTCGATCACGTACTTCGGCGCCTCGGGCAATCCGTTCTGCAATGCGCGCAGGAGCAGTTCGTCCGACTGAGCGCGATTCTCGTCTCGCGAGTAGAGAAGATCGGAGAGATTCCACGCCGCCGAGGCCAGGTTCGGATCGAGCTTCAGCGCCTCCCGGAATGCGGCGATCGAATCGGCGATGCGGTTGTCGTGCTTGAGGATCAGCCCCTCGTTGTTGTACGCGCCAGCGGTCTTCGTCGACTCCGCCCCAGCGGGGCGTGGCGATGTCGATTCGCCCGAGCCGATGTAGCCGAGCGCTTTCAGTTTCGACAGCTCTTCGTTTGCGGACGCGGCTGTCGCGGCGGTGGGCGCCGGCGGCACGTAGCGCGTGAACAGCTCGCGATAGTCGATCGAGGAGCCGGCTCGAGCGAGGCCGGCACCGTCGAGAGCGGGCGCCGCATGCTTCGCGGCTGGAAGACCGGAGAGCGCCAGCAGCGTCGCGCACACCTGGCGGATCCCGCCGCGCAGACGATGACCGCCGGTCGGCGCGATGCCCGGTCCCCACAGCAACACGATGCCTTCATTGCGGTGCCACTTCGCCGCGGTGGCGGTAGCCACGCTCGAGAGCTCGACGGGTCGTCCCTCCTTCCAGCGGAAGCCGTGATCCGAGGCGATCATCACGCGCGCGTGGTTGCGCTCGGCGGCCCGCAGAAACTCGCCGAGGATCTCGTCGATGTGGCGGAAGTAGAGCTCGGGCACCTGGTGATAGCGCTCGTAGTCGGCGGCGTTGACACCCGGCTGCAGCGGCGGAGCGAACGGCGCGAAGACGTGTCCGATCGTGTCGGTGCCCTGGATGTAGATGATGCCGAGGTCGGGGAACGACTGCGCCAGCTGATCGTTGGCCAGGCGGCGGTAGATCTCCGTCTCCACGAGGATGCGGTGCAGGGCGCTGCCCGGTTTCGCGTATGGATTCTCTTCGTGCGCGAGATCGCTGGCTTCCTGTTCGGTCAGCCACGGGAGGTAGTGTTTCATCGTGGCGAAGTCGATCGCTTTCTCCGCCTCGGCCACGTGCGAGCGTGCCCACGACTCCCGCGACGGCGGAAAGACGATTCCCGGCGGCGGCGTGCTCTCGCTGTAGAGAAACGTGAAGAGGCGGTCGGAGACGAGGAGGCCGTGCACCGGCTCGGCGGGATAGGTCGCCCACAGTCCGAAGACGGCCACCCGTTTTCCGGCCGCCGTGGCCATGTTCCAGATCGCCGGTACGGCGCGCTCGTCGGATGTGATCGGCTCTTTCACGCCTGTGCTGCGATTGAAGTGCGTGAAATCGAGGATCTGGTGCTCGAGCGGACTGACGCCGGTCATCATCGTCGTCCAGAGAATCGGTGACAGCGGCGGGTGTTCCGTCTCCAGGACGCCGCTCGCGCCTTCGCGGACGAGGCGCGCGAGGTTCGGCATGGCGCCTTGTGCGATGTAGTCGTCGAGGAGCTGCCAGTCCGCGCCGTCCAGCCCGATGAACAGAACGGGTGGTGCAGGCTTCACCAGTCGCGTCACTGCGGGCACGGGACGGGTGCGCTCCCATCCGGGCGGAAGGTCGAGACGTACGGAGACGCTGCTAGTCCGGAGTCCCGCGGCCGCGAGCGCGTGCTGCAGTCCCTGAGAGATGGCCGCCTCGACCGCGCGCGGATCATCGATCGATGCCGGGCCGGCTTTGCGTATGGCGTCGTCGACGAACGTGGATAGCGATCGACACCAGTCACCCGAGGGCCAATCGTCATGGACGGCCGGCGGCGGGTCATACGCGAAGTTGATGGTGAGTGTCTGATCGCCCGCCTGCGAGTGGCTCTGAAAGAAGAGTTGCTCGCCACGGCGAGGGGCCATGCATTGCTCGCCGCCGGGCACGATGAAGGCGACGCGTTGTGCCGAAACGCGGATGGAATTGCCCCTTCGGGCCACGCGGGCGAACCCTGCCGGCTGGAATCGGACGAACGTCACGGCGAGGATCACCGCGAGGACGAGGAAGGTTGCGGCGGCGAGAGCGCGGCGCATCAAAAAAGAAGGCCCGGCATGAGCCGGGCCTTCATCCTACACGATGGGGTAGAGGTTAGAACGTCACGCGGACACCGAGACGGAACGTGCGCGGGTCGGTGAACTGCGTGCCGGCCTTCAGGAACGTCGGGTTCGGCGCCTGGCTGATGTTGACGGTTCCGATCGGCGTGATCGTGCCATCGACAGTCTTGAGACCGCCGTCCGACGTGCAAGCGGCCGGGCTGCTGAAGCCGACGCACTGGTCGATGTCCTGATTGCGGTTGTAACGCAGGTCGAGCGATGTGGCCCTCTGGAGGTTCAGGACGTTGAACACGTCGGCGATCAGGTTGACCGTGGTCGGGCCGGTCTTCAGCGGGAATCCGAAGTGGAGATCCGCCTCGTAGTCGGCCGGACCGCGGCCGAGAGCGCCGCGCTTGGTCAGGTAGTACTCCCAGTTCGAATACGCGAAGGAGTAACCATAAGCCGTGAGCGGTGTGCCCGAGTAGTAGTGCGTGGCCAGACCGATGTTGAAGCCGTTCATCATGCCGTTCGTGAACATGTAGCTTCCGTAGAACTTGAGCTGATGCGTACGGTCGCTGCTGAGCAGTCCGGTGTTGTTCACGATGAAGTCGGCATAGTCGAACGCCGAGTTGATGTTCGGGTCGAGCTGGCCTGTCGAGTTCTGGAACGTGCCGTCGTAGTTGCCTTCCAGGCGCGACCAGACGTAGCTGGCGAAGAACTGCGTGTTGCTGCTGAAATGCTTGTTGGCGTGAATCTCCACGCCTTTGTACGTGCGCTTCGCGGTCGGGGTGACCACCGTGCCGCCTTCGTAGAAGCCGGCCTCACGGCCGATGCCGGAGCCGGGGTTCGTGATCTTGTAACCGCCGGTGTTTCCGACCAGCATGTCCTCGATCACGTTGGCCAGATTGCGGTAGGTGCCTTTGATGCCGATGGCGAAGTTCGGTGAGATTTCCTGGTCGTAGCCGAGCAGGAACTCGTCGATGTGCTGTCCCTTCAGGTTCGGATCCGCCGGAGTGGTCGGCGTGCCGAGGATCGTCGAGCGCCGAATCGGCGTGGCGCTGAGGTCCGGTTGCCAATTCGCGGCATCGGGGTTCTGGTTGTAGCAGAAGCACACGAGCTCACCGCCATAGGCGCGAATGTTGATGTCCATCGGGATCGCTTCGAAGAAGCGCCCGAAGTTCGCGTACGCCTTGCTGCGGCCGTTGTTCATGACGTCCCAGATCAAGCCGAGGCGCGGTGCCCAATTGTTGTTGATCTCGAATCCGAGGACGCCGCCGCGGCCGAAGACCTGCTGTTTTTCCCAGCGAACGCCGGCATTGAGCGTCAGATTCGGGGCGATGCGCCACGCATCCTGGACATACAGGGAGGTGTTCTTTGTTTCCGGTGATGTTACTTCAGGCACGGCCAGCGACCACGTCGACGGATCGTTTCTGTCGAATCCCGGAGTGAGATCGTTGAGATAAAAGCGGTGGCGATAGTAGGTCTGGCCGCCGGCGGTGGCGAACTGGTAGATGCGCTGGCCGGCGCCGCCCTGGTAGTTCTGCAACTGGCCCTTGAGGTCTTCGAAGTCGCCGCCGAACTTGACTTCGTGCGTCGACAGGAACGTGCTCATGTCTCCCTTGTAGACATTGCGCTTGTACGCTTCGTTGGCGAAGAAGCCGAAGCCACCTGTCAGAACGTTCGGGCTGACCGTGGAGTTGATCGACTGCGCAATCCCGGTCCCGGCGCCGCCGTACTCGATCTTCTCCTTGTGCTGGCCGGCTTCGGCGCTGACGATGAAGTTCGTGCCGAAGATGCCGTTGTAACGGCCGTTGTAGTCGTTGCCTCCACGCTTGAGTGTTCCGTCGAACGTGCTGGGCGGGCCGGCGATCGCGAAGAGCGGACCCGTCGTCGTGCGAGGATCGCCGAAGAGCGACGCCGCCAGGTTCTGATTCTCGGTGAGACGCAGCGTCAGCTTGCCGGCATACAGGTTGCTCTTGGTGCCGGTGTTGAGTGCCGCACCGATCGGAAGCTGGTAGTTCGGAAGGTCGATGGCCGTGTTGATGCGCGTGCGGACGTCCGTGCGGTCCTGGCGGTCGTACGCGCCGAAGAACCAGAGACGATCCTTGACGAAGTAGCCGCCGAGGTCGACACCGTAGTCCCAGAGGTTCTTGTTGTTCTCGGTCACGGACGAGGCGATGATCGATTGATCGCCGAATGTCGTGTTGTCAGCGCGGAGGGACTTCGGCGAATCGAAGCCGAAGACATCGCCGCTGTACTGGTTGCCGCCGGACTTCGTGATGGCGTTGATCACGCCGCCGGTGAGGCGGCCGTATTCGGCCGGCATGCCGCCGGTCTTGACTTCGACTTCCTGCACGAAGTCCATGTTCAGGTTCTTACCCTGCGTACCATCGCGGACGGCGGTGGTGTTGAGGCCGTCGATGATGTACTGGTTCTCGGCACCCGAGGAGCCGTACACGGTGGCGCCGGAGGCGTCACTGGCGGTTCCGGGGGCCACCTGAATCGCGGCCACGTAGGATCGGGCCAGTGGCAGTGTCTGCATGGTCTGCGCGGTGACGTTCGCGCCCGACGTGTTCGACGAAACGTCGACCACAGGAGCGGCCGCGGTGACCGTGATCTGCTCGCTGACCGCCGCGCTCATCTGCACGTCCAGCGTGGTGGCGCGGCTGAGGCCGACGGAGATACCGCTCTGCCGCGTCGGCGAGAAGCCGGACAGCGAAGCCGTCATCTTGTACGTGCCCGGAGGCAGAAGGGAGAAGCGGAACGAGCCCCTCGTATCCGTCACTTCCGTCTTTGTGCCCTGGAGCTGAGCGGATGTGATCTCGACTGTGACACCGGGAAGCGGCGCGCCGCTGCTGTCGGTGACCTTTCCGTCGATTGCGCCCGACGTTGCCGTCTGGGCCATCAGTGCCGGCGCCACCATGATCACGATCATGAGCGCCGTCACCAGAACCTTGATGGTTCGAAAGTTCATATGTTTTCTCCTTAAAACCGTTGCTTTTTCGATTGACTCGGGTGGCGCTGAAACTCGCTTTCCTCTCTTTCCTCCATGCATTTCCTTAACATCTGATTCCATCCGTTAGCTTTTATGAAACGACTCCGTAACCCTGTGTGCAGGTGCGTTGCCGAAGTCCTCTTTTTCGTAATTCGCTGAGGGGGCGGATCTTATCAGCGAAAACGCCCTTCGACGCAAGTCAAACGTTCAACTTTCCGTATCTTCACGTTCAACTTTATGCCGTTACCGTGTGACAAACGTCCGGGTTGCCGGGTTGCCGGCAACTCGTCATTCCGAGCGCCGCAGAGCGCGAGGAATCTGGGCGGGGGACTCCGCCACCCGGATTCCTCGCCGTCTTCGCGGCTCGGAATGACGGGTCGCTAACCGCTAACCCCCCGGAATAACCCCCATACCCTCCAAGTTTTCGCAGATCCCGTCATCTGTGTTAAAAGGTCGGGTCCTTTTCTGGAGGTCGTTCGTGTACGCCATCATTCGTTCCGGTGGGAAGCAGTATCGGGTTGCCGAAGGCGAGCTTTTGCGCGTGGAGCGCGACGTGCTCGGTCATGCCGACAAAGACAAAGTCACGTTCAGCGATGTGCTGATGATCGGCGGCGACTCGCCGAAAGTCGGAGCTCCCACGGTAGCGGGCGCATCAGTCGTGGCGAAGGTTCTCCGCGAGTCCCGCGGGGAAAAGATCACTGTTTTCAAGAAGAAGCGGCGCAAGAACCACACGAAGCGGAAACACGGTCATCGCCAGGACCTGGTCGAGCTTCGCATCGAATCGATCAAGATCTGAGAGGTCACACCCATGGCTCATAAAAAAGGACAGGGCTCCTCACGCAACGGCCGCGACTCGCAGCCGAAGATGCTCGGCGTGAAGCGCTTCTCCGGGCAGTTCGTCAGCGGCGGGACGATCATCGTCCGCCAGCGCGGTACCCGCTTCTTCCCCGGCCCGAACGTCGGTCTCGGCCGCGATCACACGCTGTTTGCGAAAATCGCCGGCATCGTGGAGTTTCACGACAAGGGCGAGCGAGGCCGCTTCGTCTCGGTGAAGCCGGCCGAGTAAGTCCCCTTGGGTGCTGGGTGCTGGGTGCTGGGTGCTCGGTTTTGTTACTAAGGCCGCCTCAACCGGCGGCTTTTCTTTTTGAACCGAGGCCCGAGGCCCGAGGCCCGAGGCCCGAGGCCCGAGGCCTCGTATACTTGGAACACCTCTGGCACATCCGCAGACCAAATGAACTTCATCGACCATGCGACCATCAGCGTCAAAGCCGGAGACGGCGGCAACGGGTGCGTGGCGTTCCGTCGCGAGAAGTTCGTCCCCAAAGGCGGCCCCTCGGGCGGTGACGGCGGCGCGGGCGGCACGGTGTACCTCGTGGCCTCAGGACGCCTGAACACGCTCTACCACCTTCAGTTTCAGCGCGAGTGGAAGGGCGGCCGCGGGCAGCACGGCATGGGCTCGAACTGCTCGGGTGTGAACGGCGCCGATGTCACCATCGAGTTGCCGCTCGGCTCCGTCGTGCGCGACAGGAACACGGGTGAGCTCCTGGCCGATCTCGCCGTCGAGGGAGAGCGCGTGGTCGTGGCGAAGGGTGGGCGCGGAGGTCAGGGCAACCAGCATTTCGCGACCGCGACGCGTCAGGCCCCTCGCTTCGCGCAACCGGGTGAAGCCGGCGAGGAGCGCGAGCTGTCGATCGAGCTCAAGCTCATCGCCGACGTCGGTGTGATCGGTCTGCCGAACGCGGGCAAGTCCACGCTCATCTCCGTGATCAGCGCGGCCAAACCGAAAATCGCCGATTACCCGTTCACCACGCTCGTACCGAACCTCGGCGTCGTCAAGGCCGATGACGACCAGACCTTCGTCGTCGCCGACATCCCCGGTCTCATCGAGGGCGCGCACGAAGGTCACGGCCTCGGTGACCAGTTCCTCCGTCACGTGGAGCGATGCTCGGTGCTCGTGCATCTCGTCGATCTGTCGTCGAACGATCATCCCGATGGGGATGCCGAAACGATCGCCCGCGAGCTCGAGCTCTACTCGGCGACGCTGGCGGCAAAACCGCGCATCATCGTCGGATCGAAGCTCGACTCCGCGATCGAAGGCAACTCCGCCTTGCTGCGCGCTTACGCGAAAAAGCAGCGCCGCGACTACGACGAGATCTCGGCGGTCACGGGCGAAGGCGTGCGCGATCTCGTGCGGGTTCTGGCGCGGTCCGTACGCGAGCACAAAGAGGCACGGGTTGCCGAGCTGTCCGTGTCCACAACCGGATGAAGATCGGCATCTGCGGCGGCACGTTCGATCCATTTCACCGCGGCCATCTGGAGCCGGTTCTGGCCGTCCGCGAACTGCTCGGATGGGACCGTCTCATCTATGTCCCGGCGTACCGCCAGCCGTTCAAGAGCGAGCAGCGATTCGCATCCGGCTACCACCGCTTCACCATGGCCGTGCTGGCCACTGAATCCATCGAGACGGTTTTCGTCTCGCCGCAGGAGCTCGATCGCGGAGAGATCTCGTATACGGTTGAGACGCTGCAGGTCTTTCGCTCGCGATACCCGGAGGCCACGCTGGACTGGATCATCGGCGACGACAATCTCGCCCAGCTCAACGCCTGGAAACGGATCGATCGTATTTTCGAGCTGGCCAACTTTGTGGTCCTGACGCGGCTGGAGGTCGCCCCCACCGGCGCCGGGGGGGAGTGGTGGGCGCCGAAACTCCAGACACCGCCGGAGCGCGGCAGGCACGGCTCGATCGTTTTTGCCAGGAACGCCATGCTTGCGGTGTCGTCCACCGAGATCCGCAGAAGGGTTCGCGCGGGCGAGCCGATCGGCGGTCTCGTCGATCCGCGCGTTTCGCACTACATTGAACACAATCGACTGTACCGAGAGGCCTGAACAGTGAACGATTCCTCGATTGAAAGCCGAGTGCGTGTGGTCGTGACGGCGGCAATGGACAAGAAAGCGATCGACCTCGACGTGCTGGCCGTGGCCGAGCTCACCTCGATCGCCGACTACTTCATCCTCTGCTCCGCCACCTCGGAGCGGCAGGCCCAGGCCATCGCCGACGGCGTCCTGGAGAAGCTTCGCGCGGACCTCGGCGTGAAGCCGCTGCTCGTCGAGGGGACCACGCCCGGCCGCTGGATCCTGATCGACTTCGGCGACTTCATCTTTCACGTCTTCACGGAGGAGTGCCGCCGCTTTTACGGTCTGGAGCGGCTGTGGGGCGATGCCCCGAATGTGACCGCGGACTACAGCGAGGAGCCCGCGCGCACGGCGGTCAGGCCGCGGCGGAATGCCTTCAAGAAAACGTCGTGAGCACCGGCTCCTGGATTTCTTCCGCTCGCAATCGCCGGCGATGCGCAACCTTCTGGCGACGGTGGAGAAGGTTCTCGATCACGATGTCCCCCTTCTGATCCGCGGCGAGTCGGGGACAGGCAAGGATCGGCTGGCCGAGGCCATCCATGCGATTAGCGCGCGCCGGGCCGAGCCGTTCGTTCACGTCGATTGCGCGACGATTCCAGCGGACCTGTTCGAGAGCGAGTTGTTCGGCTACGAGCGCGGCACGTTCACCGACGCCGTCACCCGTCGCATCGGACGGCTGGAGCAGGCAAAGTCGGGATCCGTCTACTTCGACAACATCGACGCGCTGCCCGACACGCTGCAGGCCAAACTGCTCCGCGTTCTGCAGGACCGGCGCTTCACGCGTCTCGGCGGCAACCAGAACGTCGACTTCACCGCGCGCGTCATCGCCTCTGCCAGCGGTGACATCAGTGCGATGCGCCCGGACCTTCTCTACCGCATCAACGTGGTGACGGTGACCGTCCCGCCGCTGCGCGAGCGCCGCGAGGACATCCTGCCGCTGGCCAGAGAGTTCGCGGACAAGAGAAAGACGATCGAGTCATCCGCCGCGGCTTTGCTGGTCTCCCACGCCTGGCCGGGTAACGTCCGCGAGCTCCGCAACGCCGTGGAGCGCGCCATTCTCACGGGCGAAGGCGAGAGCATCGCGCCGGACGCGCTTCCGCTCAGCGACGCCGAGTTCGTCACGGCCGCCGCGCTGGGGCACTGGACGCTCGACGAGCTCGAGAAGAACTACATTCGCGCCGTCCTGCGCGAAACGAGGTCGAATTACTCGAAGACCGCGGAAATCCTCGGCATCAACAGGAAGACGCTCCTGGAGAAGCGGAGGAAGTACGGGCTTACATAGGTCGTCGGTCCGAGTCATTCCGAGCGTGAGCGAGGAATCTGGGCGGTGGCGCCGTCTCCGCGGCTTCGGAATGACGCGGGAAGGCGAGGGAAGAGAACGACCACCGACCACCGGCCGAGTCATTCCGAGCGTGAGCGAGGAATCTGGGCGGTGGCGCCATTCCGCCTCCCAGATTCCTCGCCGTCTCCGCGGCTTCGGAATGACGCGGTGGCGCGATTCCACCTCCCAGATTCCTCGCCGTCTCCGCGGCTTCGGAATGACGCGATGAAATTCCGTTTCATCTTCGCCGGTTCACATTCCGACGCCGAGCTCGCGGAAGTCACGAGCCGTTACCTCAATAGAATCAAGCACTTCTTCCCGATTGAGGTTACGGAAGTGAAACCGCAGCGCGGTAGACAAAGTCTGAATGATGTGGCTATCATGCGCGCTCAATCCGCGAGCCTGGTGGCCTCGATTCCCGATCGTGGGTACACCGTTGTCCTCGATGAGCGAGGCCAACAGCTTGATTCTTTGAAGTTTGCGAAGTGGCTCGAACGGTTGACGATCGATCGTCCCGACGGTGTGAATTTCGTCGTCGGCGGCGACGTCGGACTCGACGACAGCATCCGAAACCGTGCCGATCAGCTCCTCAGTCTCTCAGCGATGACTCTTCCGCACGTTCTGGCGCGGGTCGTCCTGGTGGAGCAGATCTATCGAGCCTGCACCCTGATGCGCAACATCCGATATCACAAGTAAGGAGATCTGGGCCGATGGCCAGAGCCAAAGCAAAGACGAACCCCTATCAGCAGTTCGAGGCCGCGCTGCGCAAGAAGCAGCACGAGCTTCTCGACTCTTTCCAGCGCGACAAAGCCGCCGGCAACGCGCAGCCCGATGACGGAATCCAGGACCTCGCCGACAAAGCGGCCAGCGCCTACTCCAAGGAGCTGAACTTCTCGCTCTCCGACGGCGAGCGCAACGTGCTCATGCTCATCGACGAGGCCTTCGCCCGCATCAAGGACGGCAACTTCGGCACCTGCACGAACTGCAGCAATACCATCGGTGACAAGCGCCTCCAGGCCGTGCCCTGGACAGCCTTCTGCATCGATTGCCAGGAGCTGCAGGAAAAGGGGATGCTCTCCTAGTTCTCACTTCGTTCGTTGTTTGTGAAAGGAGCGGAGGTGTCCGCTCCTTTTTGTTTTGAGAACGGCCGTATGCCAAAGCCGCTGACCAAAGTCCTCGAACAGATCGAAGCCGGCAAACCGCCGCTGGTCGTGCTCATCGGCGGCTCGAGCGAGTTCCTGTCCGAGCGCGCGTTCCATGAGATCCGCGAGGCCATGGTTGCGAAGAATCCATCGATCGGCGTTGAGGTCTTCGAACCGGGGACGGAGCTGGCGAGCATCGTCGATTCCTATCGCACAGGGTCGCTGTTCGGCGGGCAGCGTCTGCTCGTCGTCCCCGAGGTGAATGCGTTCGTCTCGGCGAAAGAGATCACGTCGCTGTTCGAGAAGTCGGTCGCCGAATGGAAGAGCGCGAAGACCGACCGCAAGCGCGCCACGTCCGCGGCCAAGCTCCTGCACGTCCTCGGTCTCGTCGGTGCGGACCTGGAGATGAAGGACGCGCAGATCGCGGGCGCGCTCGGCGTGCCGCTCGATGAGACGCTCGCCGACATGCTCGGCTTCTGCCGCGCCACGGGAAAGAAAGCGGGACGCGGCGAGGACGACGCGGCGCTGCTCGTCGAGGCCATCTCCCGCGGCGGTGCGGCGGGAACGTTCCTGCTGCTGCGCACCGGCGAGATCCCGCGCGACTCCGCGACCGTCGACCTCATCGACAAGCACGGCGCCGTCGTCGTGGCCGACCTCACCCGCGAGCGCTTCGGCGCGGCGCTCGACGACGCGGTCGCCGAGGTGGCGGCGGAGGCGAAGGTCCGCTTCGACAGCAATGCCGTGGCCCGTCTGCGCCAGCGCCTCGGCATCGAGCGGATGCTCGCCGACAAGTTCTCGCGCGATGTCCCCGATCTGCGCACGGCGGTCGCGGAGGCGGAGCGGCTGGCGATGATGGTGGGAGAAGGCGGGCGTGTGACGGCCGCCGACGTCGACCGCGAGGTCGAAGCGGTGGAAGGCGGCGCTCGCTACGAGCTGGCGTCGCTTTTCACCGAGGACAAGATCCTGGAGGCGGTCGGGAAGCTGCGCGATCTCGTATCCCAGGCACGGCGCGACGACCCGCGCGCGCCCGCCGACATCCTCTACGGCCGTTTTCTCTTTCCGCTGGCCGACGAGCTCCGCCAGATGATCGCCGTCCGCTCCTACGCGCGCACGAAGAACATCGACCTGCGCGGTTCTATGACCTACAACCGTTTCAAGGACACAGTCGCCGACTCCCTCGGCGACTACATGAAATCGCTCGGCCTCGTGCGCCAGCGCCCGCATCCGTTTCCGCTGCACAAGAAATGGGAAGCAGCGCGCAGACACACGGAAGGCGAGTTGTTCCGCGCCCTGGCGTCGATCGCCGATCTCGATGTCAAGCGCAAGTCGGGCGGCGTTCCGGTGGAGTTGGGCCTCGAGACGTTTCTTTTGAATCAGTTGAATCGGTCGTAAGTAGGTCGTTGGTCGTTGGTCGTTGGTCACGGGGGCGTTTGAGCGACGAGGCCCCCGTGACCCACGACCCACGACCAACGACCTAAAACGCCCCGTACAATCCCCTCATGCAGGGAGTCGACAGATCCGCCTGGCGCGCGCTCTTCGCCGCGCAGATCGGCTGGATGCTCGACTCCATGGACTTCCTCCTCTTCACGTTCGCGGTGCTTTCGATCCAGAAGGAGTTCGGGACCACGAAGGCGACGATGGGGATGCTCACCTCGGTCGCGCTCGTGGCCAGCGCGCTCGGCGGCATCGTCTTCGGACGTCTCGCCGATCGCATCGGCCGCGTGCGCGCGATGACCTGGAGCATCCTGATCTACTCCGGCGCGACGGCGGGACTGGCCACGGCCGGCGCGATCTGGCAGCTCGTGATGTGGCGGACGCTCGTCGGGATCGGCATGGGCGGCGAGTGGTCGTCGGGATCGGTCCTCGTCGCCGAGACCTGGCCGGCGGAACACCGGGCCAAGGCCATGGGCATCATGCAGTCCGGCTGGGCCATCGGCGCGATCATCGCCGCGGGAATCGCCTCGGTCGTGCTCGAGCGGTTCGGCTGGCGCGTGCTGTTCCTCTTCGGTGCGCTCCCTGCCGTTGCGGCGTTCATCATCCGGCGGGGGATCGAAGAGCCGCGCATCTGGCGCGAGCGCGTGAAGACCACGTCGAAATGGACGGACATCTTCGCGCCGCGTTTGCTGAAGAGGACGGTCGTCGCCACGCTCGTGGCCGGCAGCGTTCTCGTCGCGTACTGGGGACTGGTGACATGGCTGCCGGCGTTTCTGGCGTCGCCGGTGAGTGAAGGGGGAGCGGGGATCACGATCACGAAGTCGGCGCGATGGCTGGTGCTGCTGCAGGCCGGCGCGTTTCTCGGCTATGTCACGTTCGGCTTGATCGCCGATCGCATCGGACGCAGGCCGGCGTTCACGCTCTTCATGGTCGGCGCGGCGGCCGTCGTTCCGATCTTCGCATTCAACGCGCGCTCGACGTGGACGCTGCTGGCCATCGGACCGCTCGTCGGCTATTTCGCGCACGGCTACTTCTCCGTGTTCGGAGCGATGCTTGCCGAGCTGTTTCCGACAAGCATCCGCGCCTCGGCGCAGGGCTTCTGCTACAACGCCGGCCGCCTGGCCTCAGCCGCCGCGCCGGTGCTCATCGGCTCGGCCGCTCCGCGATACGGCTTCGGCGCTGCCCTGGCCGCTGATGCCGTCTTCTTCGCCATCGGCGGAGTGCTCATCTGGTTTCTTCCGGAGACGCGCGGCCGCGAGCTGGCCGAGGCGGAGACGTGAGCCGTCGCGACGCCATGGCGGTGGCGATCGTCGTCGCCGTGGTCACGCTGATGTTCTCCGATGTCCTCTTCTTCGGCCGTTCGTTCTACTTCCGCGACGTCACCCGCTTCTACTATCCGATGAAGAAGGTCACGCGCGACATCATCCTGTCGGGACAGTTCCCGTCGTGGAATCCTTCGCTCTCGGAAGGGCAACCGCTGGCGGCGAATCCGGAGTTCGAGGTGTTCTATCCGCCGAACTGGCTCCTGCTGCTGCCCGACTACGAGCTGGCGTTCCGGCTCCACATCCTGTTGCACTTTTACATTGCAGCGATCGGTGTGTACGCGCTGTTGCGGTCGCACAAGTTGCGCATCGAGAGCGCCATGTTCGGCGCAGTTGCCTACACGCTGGGCGGACTCCTGTTGTCGCTCACCTGCCTCATCCCGTATCTCTTCTGCCTGGCCTGGTTGCCGTGGATCGCGCTTTTCGCCGCCGGGACGACGCGGCGCAGCGCGGCGTTGGCCGCGATCTGCCTGGCCATGATTTTCCTCGGCGGCGAGCCGGTGACGATCGCGCAATGCATTCTGATGGTCGCCGTGTACGTGTGGCGTCGCGCGCCCCCGTTCGCGGTGAGGCGCGGGCTGCTGATCCTCGTCGCCTCGCTCCTCATCGCGTCGGTGCAGATCGTTCCGGCCATCGATCACCTGCGCGACAGCGTGCGATCGCGTCCGTTCCCGTTCTCGCTCGTGTCGACGTGGAGCACGCCTCCGGTCAAGGCGGCGGAGCTGCTCGTGCCCGGCGCGCTCGGACCGGCGGGCGAGCACGCCCGCTTCTACTGGGGCACTGCGAAGTACCGCTGGCTCGATCCGTTTTTTCTGAGCATCTATCCGGGCTTGTTGACCGCAGCGCTGGCGCTGGCGGCGTTGTCGTTGCGGCGGCGCGGATCGCTTTACGCCGGGCTGGCGCTGGGCGCAGGCTTCGTCGTCGCCATCGGCAGTCACACTCCGCTGCTCCGGCTGTTTTACGACCTGCGGCTCTTCTCCTCGTTCCGCTATCCCGAGAAGTTTCTGATCCTGGCCGTCGTGCCTCTGACGATCTTCGCCGCGTTTGCATTCGATCGGCTGCTCGACGGCGATGAATCGCTGGTCCGGCGAGCGGCGATCGTGGCGTCGATTGCAGGGGCGATCTGCCTGGTCCTGCTGCTCTTCACGTTTTCGCCGGGATATGCGGACGCGTTCATCCGCTTCTGGGCGATCGAAGTCCATCCGCTTCGTACGGTGATGGCAACCATGTCGATGCAGACCTGGTTGCTTGGATTGATCCGCGCCGTCTGTGTGGTGGCGCTGCTGCTGGCCAGAAAGCGCATGAGCGCCGAGGGGTGGGGCCGCCTGGTGGTGGCGGTGCTGGTCGTCGATCTGGCTATCGAGCGTCCGCATGTCGCCGAGACCATCGATCACCGGTTCTTCGCCGAACGTCCGGCAACCGTTCCGCCGGTTCCGGTCGGGACTCGTCTCTTCCATCAGGCCGACTGGTATGGAGCGGCGGCGATTGCACGCACGTACCTCGACCTGCCGGAGATGTACTGGGTGCTCCGCAACGGCGCGTTCCCGCACATGAACGCGACGTTCGGGATCGACAGCGCGCTCAATCGCGATATCGATCAGACCGCGCTTCTGCCGACTGCGGATCTCCTCGACGCCATGCGCGAGCTGCGGCAGCGCACGCCGCTCTGGGTCGAGCGGATGGCCTCGATCTCCAACGCCGGATCCCGCGCCTTGTTCATGCCGCTCGACCGGGCCGGACGCGGGGAGGCCATCCGGCCGATCGCGTTCGTGCCGCTCCGCACGAACCCGCGCTTCTACTTTGCCGATCGCGTGGTGCGATGCGCATCGAAGGAGGAATTCGTCGCGCAACTGGCGTCGGCATCCTGGACGCCGCGCAGCGCCTGCCTCGATGCCGCACCACCTCAACCGGCAGGCGGCGAAGTGCTTGCGGCAGCACAGAATTCAAACTCCGCGCACCTCAGCGTACGTGCCGCCGGCGACGCGCTTCTCGTCGTCAGCATCACGCGCCACAAGTACTGGCACGCGACGATCGATGGCCAACCCGCGAACTTGATCGCCGCCGATCTCGCCTACCAGGCGTTGCCGGTCCCGAACGGAAAACACGAGATCGACCTGCACTACAGAAACCCGCTGACGTTCTGGTTTGGCCTCGTGTCGCTCCTGTCATTGGCGATCGCAGCGATCGCCGCGGCGACGACCACCCGAGGACCGAGGACCGAGGACCGAAATGATCGAGCTCAGTTGTGATCTTGGCGAAGCTTCTGATGAGAACAGCCGCGCAGTGGAGCGCGAGTTGTGGACGCTCGTCGATGCCGCGAATGTGGCGTGTGGCGGTCACGCCGGGGATGAGGCGTCGATGCGCGAGGCCGCTCGTCTCTCCGCCGCGCGCGGCATCATCCTCGGCTGCCATCCTTCGTATCCCGACCGCGAGAACTTCGGACGCAAATCGGTGTCGATCGACGGGGGCCAGTTGCGCCGGGCCCTGATCCATCAGATGTCCACGTTCGCGAAGATCGCCGCGGCGGAAGGAGTGGCCATCCAGCGCGTGAAGGCGCACGGCGCGTTGTACAACGACGCTCATCGCGATCGAGCCCTGGCCCTGGTGCTGATCGACGCCGCGCGCGAGATCGATGAGTCGATGTCGATCGTGGCGGCCGATACGTCAGAGATGGCTCTGGCGGCGCGCGAACGGGGGATGCACGTGATTCGCGAGGCGTTCGCCGACCGCCGGTACATGCCTGACGGGTCGCTGGTCAGCCGCAGGGACGCCGACGCGCTGCTGTCGATCGAGGAGGCGGCGGAGCAGGCTCATCGTCTGGCGGCGTCGGGAAAGGTGATGGCGCGGGAGGACCAGGAGCTGCCGCTCGAGTTCGATACGTTGTGCATCCATGCCGACACGCCGCGCGCGGTGGAGCGTGCCCGCGCCATCAGGGAGCGTCTGCTACCATGACCGGCTCCTGACTGCTGTGGTGTAGCTCAGTTGGTAGAGCGCCGGATTGTTAATCCGGTGGTCGCTGGTTCGAGTCCAGCCGCCACAGCCAATGTCTTTTCAGAGAGCAACGAGGTGCAATCGACCCCGCGATTCGGGAGATGGTCTTGAGAGTCGCATTCGAGGTCGCCAAAGGAGAACGTATGGAACCCTCCCGCAAACGGCTCGTCACCGGCATCGCGATTTTCATCGGTGCAGTGCTGATCTTCCTCGCAGGATATTTGCCTGGCGCCTCGCGCGCCGGCCGTGCGGCCGAAGAGTCACGGCTTTGCGCGAATCGCGCTAAAGAGATGCAGGCCACACTCGATCAGACACGTTTCGATCTCCAGGTCGCCACGCTGCGCGGGAGGCTGGGAGACGTTCTGCACGACGCAAACGTGAACAACTTCGGCAAGGCCGGCGAGCGCGCAACGACATTTTTCGACGGATTGCGTTCGGCCACCGCCAGCGCACAACTCCCGGCCGGCTCGGAGCGCAGGAAAGTGCTCGAAACAGTCCTGGCTCGCAGAGACGAAATCTCTGCCGATCTCGCACGCGCCGATCAAGGCGTAAAAAACAAGCTCGCGGAGATGTACATGCAGTTCGGCGAGGCCGTGACACAGCAGTGACCCCGGCCCGGCAGGAGAGTTCAGGCCTGTTTCGGTGAATTCCGCAGCAGGTTCTCTTCTTCTTTCAGAGGTTGTACGTTGCTCGCCTGGTTCTCGATGACGCCGGCCTCGCTCGACAATCCCCCCTCCGCTTTCGTCGACACGTCTTCGGCCTCCTTCAATGGCGGTTGCGGCGTGGGCTGTCCGGCAGAGCCGGAATCGCGTGGCAGCTCGGTCTTGCCGTCGATGAGGGTAACCGGGATCCCTTTCGGGAAAACGACCCCTCGCGCTTCATCGGGCATGGAGATCCCCCGTTTCTGAAACGCCACTTTGACGAGCCGGATCACGGAGGAGCGCACTTTCAGCCAACTGTGCTCGCGCCCGTTGAGCCAGAAGTACACGCGAAGATTGACCGTCGACTTCCCCAGCCCGTCCACCAGCACCGAGGGTTCGGGATCGTCGAGGATGGCCGGGTGCTCCGCGAGAACTTTCCGCGCGGTCTCCTGGGCGTCGGCGATCGAGTCGTCGTAGCCGATCCCGACGACGAAGTCTTCGCGGCGGTTTGCGTTGGTCGTGAAGTTGCGAAGATTGGTCTTGTAGACGGTGGCGTTCGGAATCTGAACCAGATTGCCATCCAGTGTCATGAGCATCGTCGTGCGCACGTTCAACTGCTGCACGTAGCCCGTGACGCCGGTAATCTCGACGAGATCGCCGGTGGCGAACGGGCGTTGCATGCTGAGGAAGATGCTGGCCAAAAAATTCTCGGTAATGTCCCGGAACGCGATCCCGATGGCCAGACCGATGAGGCCCGTGCTCCCGATGACCGTGAGCGCCAGTTGCGTCAACCCCGAGATGCGAAGAACGATGTAGGTGCCGAGAAGAAAGACCAGCACTCCGGTGGCGCGTGCGATCACGTTTCGAATGAGGGCACCGGCGATGCGCTCCTTCAGAAACAGACGCGCGCCACGGGTGGTCAGCACCCCGGCTCCGAGCGAGAGTGCCAGGATGAACAGGCCGAATACGAAGAAAGGGAGCTTGCGGATCGCGTCGCGCCACAAAACCCGCAAGCCGCTCCACGCCGGCCCGAGATCCCATGGCGAGGACTGCGCGACTTCGATTCGATTCACGACGGCCACCACGTCCTGAGTGTTGCGAGCCAGATCGCCGGCCCATTTCTTCAGCTCCGTCGAGTTGGTTGTTCCGTTCAGAAACACGACTCCCTGGTCGACCCGGACCACGGGGTGCGTAAACCACTTCGTGGCGTCCAGGACGCTCTGAATCCGCTTGCGGATCTCTTCGTCGCGTGCCGCAGGTTTGACGTCGATCTTTCCCGGGGCCGGCGAGAGATCCGGATTGGACGGACCGGCTGCAGCGCGTGACGCGGATCCCGTGGCCGGAGCCGCCTGAGCCATCAAAGCCGCCGGCAGCACGCCGTACATAACGGCGACGAGCAGCGTCTGGAAAAGCACTCTACGGCGGCGGGATCGTGATCGCGGCATTCTCTTCTCCTCAGGTTGAGGCGAGGGTCGGCCCGCTCGCAAGACCTGGCTCACTTATCTCATTAAACGCGCCAGGAGCGGGCGGCTTTCCTCCATCGACTTCACGTCTAACGCTGCAACCGTTTCGTCGCACTTGCTCGCGCGTACGAGCAATGACGCGGCGCTGCCAATCACTCCGGTTTCCAGAGTCCCTCCGGATTCGCGCCGAGGAGGCCGGCCTGGCGGAGCGATTCGCTGACAGGGTTGATGTCCTTCGCCACGTCACGCGGAAGCGTCCATGCGCGCGGCGCGGTGTCGATCGCGTCGTCGACGTACTCCATGTCGTCTTCGGCGAATCTCCATCCGCGCCACTCGAATGGCTCGAGGTCGATGGGAACCGTGAACGCGCGCATCGTCCGTTTGCCCGTGCTGTTGTAATAGCCGTCGAAGTAGCTGAGGCCAAGTGCGAGGTACGGATAGACCGGCTCGCGCGAGCGGATCGTCGTGAAGTTCCACTTCGCCACGCTGCCCCCACAGTCCGCCGCGCTCATAGAGGGCGATGGCGTGACCGTCGTCTTCTTCGGCGTCGAACCACAGAAGGCGAGGCGGATAGCCGAGCTCACGGAGCGCGGCGCAGGCGAAGAGCACGCCGCTGTAGCACTGCACCTTGTTGTTGCGCATCACGACGCGCGGCGACGACCCCCCGCCTTTCTCATCGTACGGAAGCTCGTCCAGATATGCCTGGATGTGCGCAGGCGTCTTCAGCGACTCGAGAATCCGGCGCTCGCTTGCGCTCCACTCCATCACTTTCCGCATTGGCAGTCGGCGCAGCCGTGCTCGGCACACGTCCCGCAGGATGCCTTGACCTGCTTGCGCAGCGCCTGGCGCGCCCGGAACACACGAACCGAGGCGTTGTTCGCGCTGATGCCTGCCTCGGCCGCGAATGTCTGCACGGGGACTCCCTCCACCTCGACGCGCTGCAACGCTTGTGCGTAATCCGGCTTGAGCGTGGCTGCCAGGCGCGTGACGCAGGCGCAGATCTCGTCGCGAATCTCCGGCGGCGGCTCCACCGCGTCCGCCATCTTGCGCGCCAGCAACTCGAGCGCTTTGCTCTTCGTCCCCGACCGCCGGTAATGATCGACGATCGAGTTGCGCAGGACCCGATAGAACCAGGCCACCGCCGACTCGCCATCACGAAGCGTTCCCTGCTTCTCGATGCTCCGCACGAACCCGTCCTGCAGGATGTCCTCGGCCAGCGCCCGGTCGTGCAGTCTGCGCTCGAGAAACGCGAGGAACTGGCGATGGTTCTCGACGAGCTCTTCGGTGACCTCCTGAGTCGACGACATGGGCGCAGTGTAATGAAACCCCTTGGTCCTGCGTCTGCCTTGTTGGAGCCGCGGGAAACGCGGGCATCCAGAAGGAGAAAGCAAATGACCAACTCGAATGAAGTGACGGCGATCCAGTCCTGTTCCTGCGGCGGTGGTTGTTCCTGTGGACAGGGTGCCGGCTGCAACTGCGGCGACAAGAAGTAACGGTGATGACGCTGCCGCCGGCGATGAACCGGCGGCGGCGCCTTCCGCCCGAATATTTGACGCTGCGGGGGGTGTTCACTACACTCGCGCGACCCCGCGCCGCACTGGGTTGAGGCGACGTAGCCAAGTGGTAAGGCAGAGGTCTGCAAAACCTTTATTCGCCGGTTCGATTCCGGCCGTCGCCTCCAGCGTGCGCCTTCCTGTCCCACCGCATTTCTCGTTCGCTGCGACCGTAGAGTCGCACGGCTGGTATCTCCTTTCACCGTTCCGCTGGGACCGCAAGGCCATGGTGTTGCGGCGCCCGGAGGTTGTCGGGAAGCGGGTCTTCGATCTCGAGATTCGATTTCGAAGGAATGCGATTGATGCAGGCCCGCCTTCCAGCCGGACCGGTCCGACTGAGGGTCGGACCTGGGTGCGCGAGATCCAGAAGCGCCTGACGCGCATGTTTCAGCTCGAGGTCGACACCACCGACTTCATCGCTCTGGCCGCAAAGTCTCCGGCGCACGTCTGGGTCGTGGAAGCGGACTTCGGGCGGCTGCTCTGCAGCAGCACGCTCTTCGAGGACATCGTCAAGATCGTGGCCACGACCAATACGACCTGGGCGCAGACCAGGCGCATGGTGGAGCTGCTGGTCGAGAAGTGCGGACGGCGCAGCCCGCTCGGCTTCGCCGCCTTCCCGTCGCCGGAAGACGTGGCCCGCTTCTCCGAGGCGGAGCTGCAGACGGACTGCCGGCTGGGGTACCGGGCGAAATCGATCCATACGCTCGCCACCGGCATCCTCTCGGGAGCGATCGATCTCCAGGCGTTGAGCGATCCGTTGCAGCCGACGGACGGATTGTTTTCGTCCTACAGGACGTTACCCGGTGTCGGTCCCTACGGCGCCGCGCATCTGCTGGCGATGGATGGCCGGCACGACTTCATCGCCGTCGACAGCGAGTTCCGTCGTTTCGTCCGCGAGACGTATCACGGTGGACGGCGCGTGGCCGACAAGACCATGCTGCGGCGCTACGCGAAGTGGGGAAAGTGGAAGTATCTGGCGTACTGGTCGGAGCTGTGGAGCTCGGTAGCCGGCCGCCTGCAGCCGCGGGATGCGGCGAAATAGTGTACTCCGCTCGGCGCTGGCCCGGTATCTTGACCGGCAGCGAGGGACGCGCGGATAGTGAGACCCACGTGGACGACAAGATCAAGCAGTTACTCAGGGAGCTCGGAACGGCGATCAACGAGTCGATCTCCGGATCCGAAGACGTCAATCAGCACATCCAGCGCATCCGCGACGAGGGATACAACCTGTACGTCGTGCTCGACGCCACCATCGGACTGAACAAGCAGGGTGACGAGGACGGCGACGAGCCGCAGCCTTCGACCGCCGAGCTCGTCGTGCGCGACGAGAACCGGGACGTGCAGTTCCGCATCAACGTCAACGATCTCTCGCTGCTGCGCGGACTGGGAATCGACCCGACCCGCAAAGTGCGGACGACGCGCCGCGTCGAGCCTCTGGCACACAACAGTGACGAATGAGCTTCGTCCCAACCTGCTCGACTTCGCTCCGGCCCGGCTCGAGCAGGTCCTCGCCGGGATCGTCTCGCCGCCGTTTCGCGTAAGACAGGTCGCGGAGTGGCTGCATCAGCGCGGCGTGTCGTCGTTCGACGGCATGACCAACATCCCCAAGGACGCGCGCGCCGAGCTGGCGCAACGCTTCGTCATCGAATGGCCCGCGGTCGTGGAGCGGACGGCGCCGGCCGCGGACGGCAGCCAGAAGTATCTCCTGGCGCTGCACGACGGGAACCGCATCGAGTCCGTCTACATGCCGATGCGCGACCGCACCAGCATCTGCCTGTCGTCCCAGGCCGGCTGTGCGGTGGGGTGCACGTTCTGCGTGACCGGCTTCTTCGGGGCAGGACGCAATCTGACGCCTTCGGAGATGCTGGGGCAGTTCTTCATCGTGCAGCACGAGAAGCAGATCCCGATGGAGATGCTCAACGTGGTCTTCATGGGGATGGGCGAGCCGCTGCTCAACTTCGAGCATCTGGTGGCGACGCTGGACATCCTCTACAAAAACATCGCGCCGAAACGGATCACCGTGTCCACCTCCGGCATCATCCCCGGACTGGAAGATCTGGCCCGGCTCGATCGCCGGCCGAACCTGGCCATCTCCATCAACGCGCCCGACCGGGAGCGGCGTGAAGAGATCATGCCGATCACGAAGAAATATCCGCTCGACGAGCTGATGACAGCGCTGCGCCGCTTTCCGCTCGAGAAAGGGCGCGAGATGACGATCGAGTACGTCCTGCTGGCCGGCTACAACGACTCGGCCCAGGATGCACGCGCGCTGGCGCGGCTGATTCGCGGGTTGCACGCCAAGGTGAACGCCATCCCCTTCAACGAGGATGCGAACCTGCCGTCGTGGATGAAGCGGCCCACCGAGGCGGCCATCGACCGCTTCGCCGACGCGCTCGTGCAAGCCGGCGCGCACGTGACGGTGCGTCGCTCGAAAGGGCGGGAGATCGCCGCGGCGTGCGGGCAGTTGCGCGGAAAGACGGAGCCGAGGCGGGGAAACCGCGCGCTGCGGCGTCCGCAGTGACGGCTCAGGCCAGCGCGAACGTCCGGATGGGTGAGTGGACCGCCCCGTTCGGGTTCAACCGGCTCGAATAGAGCGTCACGGTGTCGACGTCAAACAGCGCTGAACGGTAATCGCGCAGCGAGCGCTCGAACAGCTCCGTCGACGCCGGCGGCCAGCTCTCGCGGATGCGCATCAGCGTCAGGTGCGGCCGAAAGTCTGCGCCCTCGAGCGTGACGCCGTGATGGGTGACGACGTCGTGCACGACGTGGGCGATGTCGATGAACGGTTCCTCCGGATCGAGCCCACACCACCCCACGCGTGCCCGTGGCGCGTTCGGAAAGAATCCGCACCGGTGCAGAGATGCTGTGAACCGCTTCGTGCCGTGCAACCGCGTCTCCAGCGCCGGGGCGATTGCGTCGATGAGCGACTCCTCGTGCTCGCCGAGGAACGCGAACGTGAGGTGCTGGGTCTCCGGACGAACCCACGAAGCCGGCGGCAGCTTCGACCGGATCGCTGCCACGCGCTCATTGAGGTCCCGCGTCACTGCCTCGGGGAACGTCGTGGCGATGAAGAGGCGCATCGGTCAGACCTTGCGGTCGGCCTGACCGGCCAGAAACTCCGGCGTGAAGATCTCGCGGATCTTCTCCTCCGGGATCAGCTTCCGTTTGCGCAACAGCTCGGGGATGGGCGTGCCTGTTTTCGCCGATTCCTTGGCGATCTCCGCCGCCGCGGCGTAACCGATGATCGGGTTGAGCGCGGTGGCCAACGCCGGCGAGCTCACGTAGTAGGCCTCGCAGCGCGCCCGGTCGGCCTCGATGCCGCGAATGCACTTCTCGACGAACACCGGCAGAAAGTTCTTCAGGATGTCGATGGAGAACGTGATCTCGAACGCCATCAGCGGCATCATCACGTTCAGCTCGAGCTGTCCGGCCTGGGACGCGAAGGCGATGGCCGTGTCCGCGCCGATGACGTGAAAGAGGATCTGGTTCATGCACTCCAGCATCGACGGATTCACTTTGCCGGGCATGATCGACGAACCGGGTTGCACGGCCGGCAGGACGATCTCGGCGAGACCGGTCCGCGGTCCGCTGGCGAGCAGTCGCAGGTCGTTCGTGATGCGCGTCAGCTCGAGCGCCAGATTGCGCAGCGCCGCCGAGACGGCCACCACGGGGAGTTGCGATTGCATGGTCTCGCGGAGATCGTCTGAGGAACGCAGCTCCAGGCCGGTCAGATCACACAGATAGCGGACGACCGCAAAGCGATATCCGACCGGCGTGTTGATTCCGGTTCCGGTGGCCGTCCCGCCGATGCCGAGGATCTCGAGCTCGTGCCCGGCGGCGCGCAGGAGCTGCGTGGAGCGGCGCATCGCCGCCGCGTAAGCCTTGAATTCCTGCCCGAGCGTGACCGGCACCGCGTCCTGCAGATGCGTACGCCCCGACTTGATGACGTCGCGGAACGCCTCGCCGCGCTCGTCCAGAGCCTCGGACAACAGATCGAGTTGCGGGAACAGTTGGTGGAGGAGCAGCAGCGTGGCGATGCGGATGGCGGTCGGGAAGACGTCGTTCGTCGACTGCGCCATGTTCACGTGGTCGTTCGGATGGACCGGTTTGTAGACGCCGATCTTTCCACCGAGCTTCACGTTCGCCAGGTTGGCGATGACCTCGTTGCAGTTCATGTTGAACGAGGTTCCCGCGCCGGCCTGGAAGACGTCGACGACGAAGTGGCGGCGATGCTCCTCCTCGCTGCCGAGGATGTCGTCGCACGCGGCGGCGATGGCGGCGGACATCGTCTCGTCCATCGCGCCGAGCTCGTTGTTCGCCAGCGCCGCCGCTTTCTTGAGAAAGATGAAGGCGCGGATGAACGCGGGGTGCTCGCGCAGACCGCTGACGGGATAGTTCTCGACGGCCCGCTGTGTCTGCGCGCCGTAGAGCGCGTCGTCGGGAACCTCGACTTCGCCTAAGGTGTCGCGTTCGATTCGCATGGTCTGACGTTAGGGCCGGCTCTCATGCTTTGAGCGCCGCCAGCCTCTGCCTGGAGTCCTCGAACACCTGCTTGTGAAGCGACTGGCCGTGCGCGTCCATCGTCACGATGGCCATGAAGTCTTCCACCCAGAGGTGCCAGATCGCTTCGGGCGAGCCGAGGTCCATCCAGTCGACGCCGTCGACGCGCTTGATCGAGGCCGCGCATACCTGTGCCGCTCCACCGATGGCGTGCAGGTAGACGGCACCGTATTCCTTGCACGCGGCAAGCGTCTTCTCGCCCATGCCGCCTTTTCCGATCACGCCGCGGATCTTGTGGTCGCGGATGACTTCCCACTGATACGGCTCTTCGCGCGAGCTGGTCGTCGGCCCGGCGGCCTTGCAGACCCACTTCTCGCCCTCTTTCACCATCACCGGACCGCAGTGATAAATGATCTGCCCGGCCAGATCGACCGGCGGCTTCACCCCCTCGTGCAGGCGATGGTGAACGGCATCACGGCCGGTGTAGAGGCGTCCGGTGACGACAACGGTGTCGCCGACGTGGAGGCTTCGGATGGTTTGTTCGTCGATCGGAGTGGCGAGCTTGATGGATGACATAGGTTCTCAGTAAAGCCACTCCGTGGCGTTCCCTCCGCGATCGAGGAGAACACCTCTCCGCCGGAACGCCCAGCACATATACGCGATGGAGACGAAGTATGACGCCGGCAGGCGGTTCTGCTTGCCGATCTTGCACGCCAGCAGCGTGGTGTTGCCGCCGAATCCCATCGGGCCGATTCCGGACTTGTTGGCCTTCTCGACGATACGCTCCTCGAGCGCCGAGAGAACGGGATCCGAGCTGGGGTCATCCATCGTGCGCAGCAGTTGTTCTTTCGCGAACGAGTAGCTGGTGGCGCGGTCGCCGCCGATGCAGACGCCGAGGATTCCCGGGCCGCAGCCCTGCCCCTGCGCCTGCAGGATCGAGTCGAGGATGGCGTTCTCGACGCCGCTGATATCGCGGCCGCCGAAGTCGGGATGCGGCAGCGAGTACTGCGCGTTCATGTTCTCGCAGCCGCCGCCTTTGAGCATCAGCTTCACTTCGACGTGTGGCTCGCGCCATTGCTGGAAGTGAAAGACCGGCGAGCCCGGGCCGGTGTTGTCGCCGGTGTTCTTGCCGCTGATGCTGTCGACGCTGTTCTGCCGCAGGAAGCCGAGCTCCGTGGCCTGGCGCACCGCGTCGGTGGCCGTTTCTTCGAAGACCAGCTGGTCGTACCCGACCGGCGTGTGGACGTAGAACAGGATCGTGCCGGTGTCCTGGCAGAGCGGCGCCGACTGGTCGCGCGCCAGTCCGATGTTGCAGCCGATGACGTCGAGCGCGACGTCGGCGTTCGATCCGGCGCTCTCGTTCTCTCGTGCCGCCGTGATCGCTTTCACCACATCGTCGGGAAGTTGCGTGCTCGTGCGGCGGATGAGCTCGAGGATCGACTGGAACAAGGCCGATTCTGCCGACACGTCGCGCAACGGTGCGGTAGCAGTCATCTGTTGATTCTAACGTTTACCGTCGGTGGGGTGCTTCCCGCCGGTGACAGCCGTCACCGCTCCGCTATCTGCCGGCGGCGCGCCGCTTCGGCGGCGGCGCCGTGATGGCCACGCTCGTGCCGGCGTGACCGAAGTTCGTCGACAGCGCGCGACGCGAAGGCGGCGCAACGAAGTGATCGTCCGGCACGAGTCATTCCGAGCGCCGCAGAGCGCGAGGAATCCGGGCGGGAGGACTCCACCACCCGGATTCCTCGCCGTCTTCGCGGCTCGGAATGACCCCATCGTGAACGCGAATTGCAAGCGGAATGAACGGCAATTCCTGCCTGTTACGCGGATATGAGTCTATCAGACTCAATGTGAGGTAACCAAATGAATTTCAACAAGCTTACGGTCAAGGCTCAGGAGGCCGTCGGCGAGGCGCAGAACCTCGCTCGCGGAGCGGGCAATCCGGAAGTGACGCCGGAGCACCTTCTGCTCGCATTGTTGCGGCAGGAGGGCGGCATCGTCACACCCATTCTCAACAAGCTCGGACTGAGTCCCGTCGCGATCGAGGCGGAGGTGGCCGGTGAGGTCGCCAGATATTCGAAAGTGGGCGGTGCTTCGGCGGAGCCGGGCGTGTCGTCGTCGCTGCGCAAAGTCTTCGACAAGGCGTTCGAGGCGGCCACGCAGTTCAACGACGAATACGTGTCGACCGAGCACTTCCTGCTGGCCATCGCGCAGTCGAAGGACACGACCGCGGCGCGCATTCTGGCGCGGCACGGTGCCGTTCCCGACGCGATTCTCAAGGCGCTGCAGTCGGTTCGCGGCACGCAGCGCGTGACCGACCAGAATCCGGAAGACAAGTACCAGGCGCTGGAGCGCTACGCGCGCGACCTGACGGCGCTGGCGCGCCGGGGCAAGCTCGATCCGGTGATCGGGCGCGACGAGGAGATCCGCCGCGTGATCCAGGTGCTCTCGCGCCGCACCAAGAACAATCCGGTCCTCATCGGCGAGCCGGGCGTGGGCAAGACCGCCATCGTGGAAGGTCTGGCCCGACGCATCATCGAAGGCGACGTCCCGGAAGGTCTCAAGAACAAGCGTGTCGTGGCGCTCGACCTCGGCGCCATGATCGCGGGCGCGAAGTATCGCGGCGAGTTCGAGGACCGGCTCAAGGCCGTGATCAAGGAAGTCGAGGAGAGCGAGGGCAGCGTGATCCTCTTCATCGACGAGCTGCACACGCTCGTCGGCGCCGGCGCCTCGGAAGGGGCGATGGACGCCTCGAACATGCTCAAGCCGGCGCTGGCCCGCGGCGAATTGCGCGCCATCGGCGCCACCACGCTCAACGAGTACCAGAAGTACATCGAGAAGGATGCGGCGCTGGAGCGGCGCTTTCAGCCGGTCTACGTCGGCGAGCCGACGGTCGAGGACACCATCGCCATCCTGCGCGGGCTCAAGGAGCGCTACGAAGTTCATCACGGCGTGAAGATCCAGGACTCGGCCATCGTGGCCGCGGCCACGCTGTCGCAGCGCTACATCACCGACCGCTTTCTTCCCGACAAAGCCATCGACCTCGTCGACGAGGCGGCGTCGCGCCTGCGCATCGAGCTGACGTCGATGCCGCAGGAGCTCGACGAGCTGACGCGGCGGCGCACACAGCTCGAGATCGAGCAGAAAGCGCTGGCGAAGGAGGACAACACCTTCTCGAACCAGCGCCGCGCCGAGATCGAAGCGGAGATCGCCGAGCTCAACGAGAAGATCGCCGGCCTCAAAGCGCAGTGGGAGAGCGAGAAGGCGGTGATCACCACGATCACCGACCTCAAGAAGAAGCTCGAGGAGACCCGCGAGGCCGCCAACCGCGCGGAGCGCGAAGGTGATCTCAGCAAGGCGGCCGAGCTCCGCTACGGCGGCATCCCGCAACTGCAGGGCGAAATCGACGCTGCTTCGGGCAAGCTCGCCGAAATGCAGAAAGGGGGAGCGCTGCTTCGCGAGGAAGTCACCGACGAGGACATCGCCGAGATCGTCGCCAAGTGGACCGGCGTGCCGGTCACGAGGATGCTCGAGTCGGAGATGCAGAAGCTCATCCACATGGAGGACAACCTCAAACAGCGCGTCGTCGGCCAGGAAGACGCGGTCGTGGCCGTCGCCAACGCGGTGCGCCGTTCCCGCGCCGGACTGAAAGACCCCAATCGCCCGATCGGCTCGTTCATCTTCATGGGACCGACCGGCGTCGGCAAGACCGAACTGGCCCGGGCGCTGGCGGAGTTTCTCTTCGACGACGAGAACGCGCTCGTGCGCATCGACATGTCCGAATACATGGAGCGTCACGCCGTGGCCCGTCTCATCGGCGCGCCGCCGGGCTACGTCGGCTACGAGGAAGGCGGGCAGCTCACCGAGGCCATCCGGCGGCGCCCGTACGCGGTGGTGCTCTTCGATGAGATCGAGAAGGCGCATCCGGAAGTCTTCAACGTCATGCTGCAGATCCTCGACGACGGACGTCTCACCGACTCGAAGGGCCGCGTCGTCAATTTCAAGAACACGGTCATCATCATGACCTCGAACGTCGGCTCACAGTTCATCCACGAGTATCAGCAGTCGACGAAGTCGCCGGCGCAGGAGGAGGAGATGCGCCGCAACGTCGAGCAGGAGCTGCACCGTCACTTCCGGCCGGAGTTCCTCAACCGCATCGACGACGTGATCGTCTTCCACGCGCTGGACATGGCCCACATCAAGCGCATCATCGAGATCCAGCTCCGGCGGCTGACCAAGCTCATCTCGGATCGCGGGCTGCAGATCGAGATCAGCGAGCCGGCCAAGGACTACATCGCCCGCGAAGGCTACGACCCGGCATTCGGCGCGCGTCCGCTCAAGCGCGCGCTGCAGAAGCTGATCATCGACCCGCTGGCCATGCATCTGCTCGACGGATCGTTCAAGGCCGGCGACACCGTGTTTGTGAACTTGACGGCGCAGGGCAAGCTGGAGCTGTCACTCGAACCTGAGAGGATGAGTGTGCATTGAGCAAAGGCCTCGGGCGGGGGAAACCGAGGCCCGAGGCCCGAGGTTTGAGGCCTCAAGTCAGTAGTACCCGTTGGCGGGGGAGAACAGCGTCTCGTAGACCTTTCGCGCCCAGGTCCGCTTTCCGAACTCGACTTTGCCGCCGCTCTCCTGCCTCAGCCATTCCTTGAGCGGGAGCGTGAAGCCTGTCTTTCTGCGGTCGCGAACCGCGGCCGGCAGCGGCTTCGCCGGCGCATCCGCGAGGATTTTCTTTCCGCGCTCGCGGCGTGTGACCAGGGCCGGTGCGATGCGGCGCAGGAGGTGTGCGTCGACGAGCGGCACCCGCACTTCGAGCGAGTGGGCCATGCTGGCCCAGTCCATGTCGCGGAGGATCTGGTTGCGCAGGTAGAGCGACGACTCGAGTGCGGCGATCCGGGCAAAGGGGTTGCCGGGGTCGGGCGTGACCGTCTGCTCGATGAGCGCCAGCATGTTCAGGCGCTCGAGGCCTTCGCGCGCGATCTCAGGGCCGAGGATCGCGGAGAGCTCGGTGGTGAGGAAGCGGCCGCGCTTGACGAAGTACGCGCCCGCGTACGACGCGCCGTAGCGGACGATCTCGCCCATCTTCGGACTGATGTGACGGCTGCGCAGGGCCAGGGCTCCGTTGATCGCGTGCACGAGGTCGCCGAGCTTCGGCACGCGGCTGAGCACCGAAGTCACCGGCATCCATCGCGGGATGTCGCGAAACGATGTATAGCCGCCGAACAGCTCGTCGCCGCCGGCACCTGACAGCGCCACTTTCAGCCCCATGTCGTGCGCCGCCTTGCTGATGAAGTAGCTGTTCAAACCGTCGACGCTCGGTTGATCCATGGCCTCGAACGCGCGCGGCACGGCGGCGAGAAACTCATCGCGCGACAGCTCCTGAATCGTGTGCGGGACGCCATAACGCCGGGCCACGATGTCCGCGAGCGGAGCCTCGTCGTTGTCGCGGCCGCGATATTCCTCGAAGCGGAGGGTCATGGTCTGGAGATCGTTCGCGCCGCTCTCGCGCGCGAATGCCACGACCGCGCTGGAGTCGATTCCAGCGGAGAGGAACGCGCCGACGGGAACGTCGGACACCAAGTGGTAGCGCACCGACTCGAGTACCGCGTCGTGCACGAACTCGAGGCGCTGCTCCGCGGTGAAGTGCTCGTCGCGCTCCACGGCATCGCGCAGCGTCGAGGCGATGGAGAAGTATCGAATCGGCTCGGCAGTGCCGCGATCGTCAATCCAGGTGTACGAGCCGGCCGGGAGGGCCCGGACGGAGCGGTACATCGTGAACGGCTCCGGCACCGTGCCGCGCAGGAAGAACCCCGCCGCACCGGCAGGATCGAACTGCTTTGCGACGCGGCCACCGGCGATCAATGCCTTGACCTGCGAGGCCACGCGGCACGTCTGGCCGTCATCGGCGTAATACAGCGGCTTGATGCCGTACGGGTCTCGGGCCAGGAACATCCGCCGGCGCGCGCCGTCCCAGATGGCCAGCGCGAACATGCCGCGCAGCTTCGAAAGCATGGCTTCGCGCTCGTTCTCGTACATCCGCAGCAGCACTTCGGTGTCGGAATGCGACGTGAACTGCACGCCGCGCCGCTCCAGATCGGCGCGCAGCTCCTCGTAGTTGTAGATCTCGCCGTTGAAGATGATGACGTTCTCCGCACGCGTCATCGGCTGCGCGCCGCCGGGGGAGAGATCGATGATGGCCAGCCGTCGATGGCCGAAACCGGCGCGCTGATCGCCGGAGATCCATGAGTCGCCGGCGTCGGGACCGCGGCTGTGCATGGCTTCGCGGCAGGCGAGTAACTCGCGCGGATCGACGGGCGGTGCCGCCGGCGCGTACGCAAAGATCGCGTTGATGCCGCACATCGGCAGGAGTATAGGGTCGTTGCAGGGCCGGTGACCCGCTACAATTGCGCGCCATGCAGAGACGCGCACTGGCCATCGCACTTCTCACCGCTTCGACCGTTCTCGCCCAGCAATCGACGACGACGGACAAACCGATCTACGGTTTCACCGCGGCGGACGCGGTGAAGGAGCACGCGCTGGAGGCGCAATTCGACTCTCAGCTCGACCGCGAGAACCTGCGCGACTGGATGCGCCGTCTCTCTGCCCGCCCTCACCATCTCGGCTCGGCGTACGACCACGACAACATGGAATTCGTGGCGTCGATGTTCCGCTCCTGGGGCTACGACACGAATATCGAAGAGTTCCGCGTCCTCTTCCCCACGCCGAAGATGCGCGTCGTGGAGATGGTGGCGCCCGAGCGCTACACGCTGAAACTGTTCGAGCCGCCGCTGGCGGCCGATTCGACGTCCGGCCAGAGCAACGAGCAGCTTCCCGTCTACAACGCCTATTCGATCGACGGCGAGGTCACGGGCGATCTCGTCTACGTCAACTACGGAGTGCCGAAGGACTATGAGGAGCTCGAGCGCAACGGCGTCGACGTGAAAGGGAAGATCGTCATCGCCCGCTACGGCGGATCGTGGCGCGGCATCAAGCCGAAGGTGGCCGCCGAGCACGGCGCCATCGGCTGCATCATCTACTCCGATCCGCGCGACGACGGCTACTACCAGGGCGATGTCTATCCGAAGGGCGCGTATCGCAGCGAGGACGGCGCGCAGCGCGGCTCGGTGATGGACATGCCTCTGCATACCGGCGATCCGCTCACGCCCGGTATCGGTGCCACGAAAGACGCGAAACGTCTGACGAAAGAAGAGAGCGGCGTGCTCACGAAGATCCCGGTGCTCCCTGTCTCGTACGGCGATGCCCTGCCGCTGTTGCGTGCGCTCGGCGGCCCGGTCGCTCCTCCCGACTGGCGCGGTGCGCTCCCGATCACCTATCACCTCGGACCGGGTCCGACGCGCGTGCACATGAACCTGCAGTTCAACTGGGACCTCGTTCCCGCCTATGACGTCATCGCGCGGCTGCAGGGAAGCGAGCGGCCGGACGAATGGGTCATTCGCGGCAACCACTGCGACGCCTGGGTCAACGGCGCGAACGATCCGGTCAGCGGCCTCGTCGCCGAGCTGGAGGAGGCACGAGCCATCGGCCAGCTCGCCAAAGCGGGATCGCGTCCGAAACGGACCATGATCTATGCGGTCTGGGACGGCGAGGAGCAGGGTCTCATCGGCTCGACCGAGTGGGTTGAGCAGCATGCTGCGGAGCTGCAGCAGCACGCCGTCGCCTACATCAACTCCGATACGAACGGCCGCGGCTTCCTCGACGCCGCCGGCTCGCACACGCTGGAGCGCCTGGTCACGCAGGTGGCGCGAGACGTTCCGGACGCGGAGCGCAAGGTGTCCGTGCTGGAGCGGCTGCGGGCGCGCGATCTCGCCAACACGAAGGAACCGGAGGAGCGCAAGGAGATCCGCGATCGCGAGCTCATCCGTCTCGCCGCCCTCGGCTCCGGATCCGACTACACCCCGTTCCTCCAGCACCTCGGCATCGCCGCGCTCAACATCGGTTACGGCGGCGAGGACGGCGGCGGCTCCTATCACTCGATCTACGATTCGTTCGATCACTACACGCGTTTCACCGATCCTGGATTCGCGTACGGCATCGTGCAGGCGAAGACGACCGGGCGGCTCATGCTCCGGCTGGCCAACGCCGACGTGCTTCCGTTCGAGTATTCGACGCTGGCCGACACGATCGGGCGCTATACCGACGAGGTGACGAAGCTCGCGGACACGACGCGGAAGGACATCGAGGAGCGCAACCGTCTCGCCGCCGACAACACCCTGGAGCTCGCTGCGGACCCGACGGAGACGTTCATCGCACCGAAAGCGCTGCCGCCCGCGCCGTACCTCAACTTCGCGCCGCTGCAGAACGCCGTAGCCCGTCTGAAAAAGGCGGCCAGCGACTACGCGAAGGTCGCACCGTCCACGGCATCACCGGCCCTCGATGAGGCGATGATGCATGCCGAGCAGTCGTTGACGAGAAGCGAAGGCCTGCCACGCCGCCCCTGGTTCCGCCATCAGATCTACGCGCCCGGCTTCTACACCGGCTACGGCGTGAAGACGCTTCCCGGCGTGCGCGAGGCGATCGAGCAGAAGAACTGGGCCGAGGCCAATCAGCAGATCGAGATCGAAGCGAAGGTGCTGGAGGACTACGCGGCGCAGATCGACAAGGCCGCGGCTATCGCGCGGCAGTAGCGGTCGACGGCAGCATGTAGACGACCTCGCCTTTCCTGGAGAGGCCGAGGTCTTCGCGGGCGATCTTCTCGACGGCGAACGTGGAGTGCCTGGCGCTGTCGATCTCGCCGCGGAGGCGGGCGTTCTCGGCCTGCAGCCTGGAGATGTCGCTCTGCAGATCGGAGACGCGGTGCCGGGCGTGCTGCAGCTCGGCGATGCCGCGGTCGCTGAAGAAGAAGGACACGAGGAAAACGAGCGTGAGGACGCCGGAGAGCAGGATGACCGCCCGCAGTGTCACCTGGGTGGCACGCCGCGAATCATGCGTCGAGACCGGAGCGGACATCTGTCCCTTAGTATAATCCGGTAGTGAAGCGCGACTCCGCATCGAATCCGCTCACCGAACGGTACGCCTCGGCCGAGATGTCGTACCTCTTCTCGGCCGACTACAAGTTCCGGAGCTGGCGCCGCCTCTGGATCGCTCTGGCCGAGGCGGAGCAGGAGCTCGGCCTCCCCATCACCGACGAGCAGATCGCGGAGCTCAAGGACAGCGCGGAGTCGATCAACTACGAGGACGCCGAGCGCCGCGAGCGCGAGATCCGCCACGACGTGATGTCGCACATCTACGCGTACGGACTGCAGGCCCCGGGCGCGAAGGGCATCATCCACCTCGGCGCCACCTCCGCGTACGTCACCGACAACACCGACATCCTGCAGATGCACGAGGGGCTGCACATTCTGCAGCGCCGCCTCGTGAATCTCATGAAGAAGCTGCGCGACTTCGCCTGGAAGTGGCGGAGCACGCCCGCCCTGGCGTTCACGCACTTCCAGCCCGCGCAGCTCACCACCGTCGGCAAGCGCGCCACGCTTTGGCTTCACGACCTGCTGCTCGACTACCGCGAGATCGAATACCGGCTGTCGCAACTGGCGCTCCTCGGCGTCAAGGGGGCCACGGGCACGCAGGCTTCGTTCCTCAGTCTGTTCGAAGGGGACGAAGTCAAGGTCAATCTGCTCGAGCAGCTCGTGGCGGCGAAGCTGGGAATCCGAAAGAGCTATCCGGTCTCGGGGCAGACCTATTCGCGCAAGGTCGACGCCCAGGTCGTCGGGGCGCTGGCCGGCTTCGCACAGTCAGCGTCGAAGTTCGGTTACGACATGCGCCTGCTGCAGCATCTGCGCGAGATCGAGGAGCCGTTCGAGGAGGAGCAGGTCGGCTCCTCGGCCATGGCGTACAAGAGAAATCCGATGCGCGCCGAACGGATGGACGCGCTGGCCCGTCACCTCATCGTGAACTCGCTCAACCCCGCCCTCACCGCGGCGACGCAGTGGTTCGAGCGCACGCTCGACGACTCGGCGAACCGCCGCATCGCCATCCCCGAGGCCTTCCTGGCGGCGGACGCGCTGGCCCTGATCTACGACAACATCGCCGCGGGCTTCGTCGTCCACGAAGAGGTGATCGCCGCGAACGTCCGGCGCGAGCTGCCGTTCATGATGACCGAGAACCTGATGATGGAGGGCGTGCGCCGCGGAGGAGACCGGCAGGTGCTTCACGAGCGCGTGCGCGTTCACTCGCAGGCCGCCGCCGACGCGCTCAAGTCGGGCGGCCAGAACGATCTCTTCGCCCGCATCGCCGCCGACTCGCTGTTCGGAATCGATGGGGAGACGATCGCCGTGCTGGCACGGCCAGCCGATTACGTGGGACTGTCGAGCCAGCAGACCGAGCGGTTCGTGATCGAAGACATCGACCCGATTCTCGATGCCCATCGATCGGAGATTCGCGAGCAGGCTGGGGAGTTGCGCGTATGAGATTGCGCACGGCGGCGGCCCTGTCCATGATCGTGATTCTCGGCTACGCCTGCGCCACGACCGGGCCGAAGACCGCGCCCATCCCCGAGGTCTCGCACGGGATCGCCAGCTGGTACGGCGAGGAGTTTGCGGGGCGAACCACCGCCAACGGCGAGATCTTCGATCCACTGCAGTTCACGGCCGCGCACCGCACGCTCCCGTTCGGCACGGTCGTCGACGTCACCAACCCGAAGACGAACCAGACCGTGCGCGTGCGCATCAATGACCGCGGCCCGTATATCGGCCAGCGCGTGATCGATCTGTCGTACGCCGCGGCGCAGCAGATCGGTCTCATCGAGCCCGGCAGCGGTGAGGTGGACATCAAGCTGGTGAAGATCGGCCGCGGGGAGCGCGAGCCGCCCGCGCCATACCAGGTCAGGATCGAAGCGCCGAAAGAGAGGGTCGCCATCGCCTCGGGCGAGCCGCCCAGGGTCGCCTTCCCGCTGCCTTCGCAGACGACCGCCGCGGCGGACTCCGATTTTCACGTCGAGGTGCAGGAGCAGAAGGGCGGCGTCGAGACGCGCCGTCAGGTCTCGGCGGACGGCAAGACCGTCGAGAACGTTCCCGTGAGCGATGCCACCTCCGCCACCAGCCCACCCACCCCACCCGTCGCCGCGCCGGTGGCCGCCCCGCCGCCAAAGACGCCGCGCAGAGTGGTCGTTGCGCCGCGTGCGCCGCGGTTCGTGGTGCAGGTCGGCGCGTTCTCGGTCGAAGCGAACGCCAAGGATCTGCAGATGCAGCTCACCCGCATCGGCCAGGCGAGCTTCGTCGACCACGAGGACCTCTATCGCGTGCGCATCGGACCGTTCGCGACCAGAGAGCTGGCCGTGAAGACGCGAAGCGCGCTCGAAGCCAGGGGCATGAGCGCGATCATCGTCGCGGAGTGATCCGGCCCGGCGTCTAGAGCAATTCCGAGGCTGCGAAGAAGAATCCGATCTCGATGTCGGCGTTTTCGTCGGAGTCGGAGCCGTGGATGGCGTTTTGCTCGATGGACTCGCCGAAATCCTTGCGGATCGTCCCCTGATCCGCTTTGGCGGGATCGGTGGCGCCCATGACCTTCCGCAGATGAGCGACGGCGTTGTCGCGCTCGAGCGCGGCAGCGAACACGGGTCCGGACGTCATGTATTCGACGAGGCTGCCGAAGAACGGGCGCCCGCGGTGCACGGCGTAGAACCCTTCGGCCTGTTTGCGGGAGAGAGTGGCCTTCTTGAGGCCGAGGATCCGGAAACCCTGGGACTCCAGCCGGGCGATGATCTTCCCGGTATTCGCTTTGCGGACCGAGTCCGGCTTGATGATCGTGAATGTACGGTTCGACATGGCGCGCGGATTATAGTCAGAACTCGGCGATGGCAAGCCCGGCCTGAAAACTGTAGTCGGCATCGCGGGGGATGGCGGCGTCGTCGCGGCAGATCACCGCGTTCGAGAGATGCAGCGGCCGGGAGATCTCGACGTCGTCGCCGACGATGCAGCGATCGAGCTGGGCGCTGCTGGAAATGCGGCAATCCTCTCCGATGATGGAGTCGCCCACTTTACCGCGCACCACACTGCGCGCCCCGATCGAGGATCGCGTCACGCCGCCGATGATCGAGGCGGTCTGGTGCACGACCGAGTCGCGGACGATCCTGGAGCCTTTCACGACCGGGATCTCGCCGCCCAGCGTCCTGTCGAGCACCCCACGGGCCGCGGAGATGTAACGCTGCGGCGTGCCGATGTCGAACCAGGGACCGTCGTCGACGGTCGCGGCGATCTCCTCGCTCCCATTCGCGATGAGAGGAATGTAGACCTCATCGACGATCCCGGAGAACTCTTTGTCCGGAAGCAGGCTGAATATGCGCGAGCTGATGAGATGAGATCCCGAGAACATGAGCGGCTCGCCGATTCCGTTGCGGGCAAAGCCGGTGATCACTCCGTTCTCGAACCACACTGCCGTGAACCGGTCGCCGTCCGGCGGATGGCGCAGCGTGAGCGCCGCCAGCGCGTTCCGGGCGTGCCGCGCCTCCTGCAGTTTCGCGAACGGCGGGATCTGAATCGTATCGCCGTTGACGAGGAAGAACTCCTCCTCGGACTGGAGCAGCGACCGTACTTTGCGGATCCCGCCCCCCGTGCCGAGGATCTCGGGCTCGTACGAGAAGTGGAACTTGCATTCGCGACCGTACGCAGTCATGAGATACCGCTCCAGGATCTCCGGCAGATGATGCAGGTTGACGATGATCTCGTTCACGCCGAGGCGGATGAAGTTCTCCACCGCGTATCCGATGAGCGGGCGGTTGCAGACCGGCACCATCGGTTTGGGAACGGAGTAGGTCAGTGGTCGCAGCCGGGTGCCATACCCGGCGGCCAGAATCATCGCTTTCATGCGCTTGGAAGATCCTCAGGTGCAAAAACCATGTTCTCCGGCAGATCGGCGCGCGTGCGGCGATGCTGGCGGTACAAATCGGCGTACGACTGCCGGATGGCCTGATCCATATTCATGCCCAGTTGCGCGGCCACGGTACGGATGACCTCCACCGGCCCCTCGATCTCGAAATAGTTGCCGATGGGGGTTCGATCCAGCACCACCTCGACGTCGCTGATGCGCCAGACCTCCCGGAACTTCTGGTAGCGGAAGACGGGCTTGAAGCCGAGGGAGTCGAAGAGCTGGATGGCCAGCTCGAAGCTCTCCACACCGGTCTGCACTTCCTCGCGCGACTTGATTCCGTCTTCGATCGACATCGTCCCTTTGTAGGTCGCCAGCGCGTAGCGTCCGAATTTCCGTACGCGCAGCAGCGCCCCGCGCGTTCGCAGCTCTCCCCGCCGGTCGAGGACGATGTTGTCCTCGAACGTCTCCGCGTAGAGCCGGGTCGCGCCGATCCCGCGGAGCTTCTGCACGAGCTCGTTGCGATCGCGCAGCGGGAACTTCACTTCGATTTCCTGAGCCATCGGACTGGGACGCTGGGATGCTGGGACTCTGGGACGCTGGGGGGTTGCGAACGACCCGGCGACCCAGCGACCTCACATTCTGAGTACCTCCACGCCGGGCAGCGCCTCACCGGAGATGAACTCCAGCGACGCGCCGCCGCCTGTGGAAGTATGACTGATTCGTTTGGCGAAGCCGGATGCTTTCACGGCTTCCACCGACTCGCCGCCGCCGACGATCGTGATGGCGTCCGCTTCGGCGATGGCACGGGCCATGGCCATCGTTCCTTTCGCGAACGCCTCCTTCTCGAACACACCCATCGGGCCGTTCCAGAAGATCGTTCTGGCCTTTCCGAGCTCGCTTGCGTATTTCTCGATCGTCTTCGGTCCGATGTCGAACGCTTTCTGCGGCTCTTTCAGGCCCTCGCTCACGCGGACTGTCTCGATCTTCGACGGCGACTGGAGCGAATCAGCGACGACCAGATCGACCGGCAGAATGATCTGGGCGCGATGACCGGCGGAGAGAATCCGTGTGGCGGTTTCCATGGAATCGTGATCGACGAGCGACTCGCCCATATTGACGTTCTGCGCGGCCAGGAACGTATTGGCCATGCCGCCGCCGATGAGGACCACGTCGGCGAGTCTGGCCAGCGCTTCGAGCGCCTCGATCTTTCCGGCGATCTTCGCGCCGCCGAGCAGCGCGGCGAAGGGACGGGCCGAGACGTTGGTCACTTTCTGGAGGAACTCGAGCTCGCGGGCCAGGAGCAGGCCGCCAGCGATGTTCTCTTTCGGGAAGAGGCGCGGCAGCGCCTCGATCGACGCGTGCGCGCGGTGGCAGGCGCCGAAGGCATCGTTCACGTAGAAATCGCCGAGCTCGCGCAGCTTCCCGGCGAAGACGCGGTCGTTCTTCTCTTCGCCGGCGTGAAAGCGCAGGTTCTCCAGGAGCAGCATCTCCCCCGGTTGGAGCGACTTCGATTTCTGTACCGCATCGGGACCGATGCAGTCATCGGCCCACTGCACATCCGCGTGGACGAGCCTGGACAGTGCCTCGCGAACGGGTTTGAGCGAGTCCTTGGCATTGCGCTCGCCCCTGGGACGGCCGAGGTGGCTGGCGATGACGATGGAGACGCCGCGGCTTCGCAGGAGATCGAGCGTGGGCAGCGTCTCCTCGATGCGCGTGGCATCGCTGATGCGCGTGCCCTCGAGAGGCACGTTGTAGTCGACGCGATAGAACACGCGAGAGCCGGAGCCTAGCTGCAGCCGGTCGATGGTGCGGATGCCGATCATCTTGCCGCGAGCGATTCACTCTTCACCCGCGCCACGTAGGCGATGAGATCGAGAATGCGGTTCGAGTAGCCCCACTCGTTGTCGTACCAGGCCAGGATCTTGTGCATGTGGGGATCGACCGAGCGGGTAAACGTCGTGTCCAGGATCGACGAGTGCGGATTGCCGTTGAAGTCGACCGAGACGAGCTGTTCATCGCTGCAGGTGAGGATGCCTTTCAGCCGCCCGTGCGCGGCGTCGCGTAGCACCCCGTTGATCTCGTCGGCGCTGGCGGCCTTCTCGGTCTGGAAAGTGAGGTCGACGAGGGAGACATTCGGCGTCGGCACGCGCACGGAGATCCCGTCGAGCTTGCCCTTGAGCTCCGGCAGGACCAGGCCGACCGCTTTCGCGGCGCCGGTGGTCGTGGGAATCATCGACAGCGCTGCGGCGCGGCCGCGGCGCAGATCCTTGTGGGACAGGTCGAGGATCACCTGATCGTTCGTGTAGGAGTGAATCGTGGTCATGATGCCAGTCTTGATGCCGAACTTCTCGTGCAGCACTTTCGCAACCGGGGCCAGACAGTTCGTCGTGCAGGAGGCGTTCGAGATGATCTTGTGCTTCGAGGCGTCGAGCGCGTCCTCGTTCACGCCCATGCACACGGTGATGTCGGCGTCCTTCGAAGGCGCGGAGATGATCACGTGCTCGACGCCCTTGCGCAGATGGCGCGAGGCCTTGTCCTTCGAGGTGAAACGCCCCGACGACTCCACGACGATCTCCGCGCCCACCTCACCCCACGGAATGTCCGCGGGATCGGGACTCGAGAAGACGCGCATCTCTCTGCCGTCGATCGTCAAACCTTTCGACGTCGCTTTGATTTCGTTCGGAATCGTTCCGTGAACGGAGTCGTACTTCAGCAGATAGGCGAGACTGGCGGCATCGGTCAGATCGTTGACGGCAACGAACTCGATGTCGAACTCTCCAGCCAGTGCCGCGCGGACGACGTTGCGTCCGATGCGGCCGAATCCGTTCACTCCAACCTTTACCATGGGGCTCCTCCGCTCGGTTCGTCCCGGGCACAGCGTGCTTGGCGCCGGCTCCTCGCTCGTTCCCGGAGCGAACCCGGTTAGTATATCGACGTGATTCCAACCGCGAGAGCGGCACACGTGGCACCGCTTCGCTGGACCGGCCACTCGCTGCAATTGCTCGACCAGCGGCTCTTACCGGGCGAAGAAAAGTGGATCGATTGCAGCGACTGCACATCCGTCGCTAACGCAATCCGGGACATGATCATTCGCGGCGCGCCAGCCATCGGCGTGGCTGCCGCGTTCGGTATGGCTCTCGCTTCCCGCAACGGCGAGGATGTCGTCGAAGCGGCGGCCCGGCTGCGGACCACTCGGCCGACGGCGGTCAATCTGCATTGGGCCATCGAGCGCATGCTCGACGCTCATGACCGCGGTGAAAACCTCGAGCGCGAAGCAGAGAAGATCCTGAGCGAAGACGTCGAGGCAAACAAACGCCTGGCCCGTTTCGGCGCGGAGCTCCTCGGGCAACGGAGCACCGTGCTCACGCACTGCAACGCCGGAGCGCTCGCCACCGGCGGCTACGGCACAGCACTGGGCGTCATCCGGGCCGCCGTCGAGAGCGGCAAGAGCATCGACGTGTTCGCCGGCGAGACCCGCCCCTATCTGCAGGGTGCCCGTCTCACCGCCTGGGAGCTGCAGCGGGATGGTATCGACGTCACCCTGATCACCGACAGCATGGCCGGGCATTTCTTCCAGCAGGACCGCTTCGACGCCGTGGTCGTGGGCGCCGATCGCATCGCCGCGAACGGCGACACCGCCAACAAGATCGGCACGTATCCATTGGCAGTGCTGGCTAACGCGCACGCCGTTCCGTTCTACATCGCCGCACCGTTGTCGACGATCGACATCCATTGCATGAGCGGGGACGAGATCCCGATCGAGGAACGGAATGCCGGCGAGGTCTACGAGGCCTTCGGCCGGCAGATCGCGCCGGTGGGAGTGGCCATCCGCCATCCGGCTTTCGACGTTACGCCGGCGCATCTCATCACGGCCATCATCACCGATCGCGGCGTTTTGTGGCCGCCCCTCAACGAATCGATCGCCAGGATCGTCACATGAACGGGCACCTCATCGCACGCTTCATTCACGCTATCTGGCTCGGCAGCGGTCTGTTTCTGATCGCCGTGGCTGCGCCGGCGGCGTTCCGCGCCGCGCCGAGCACGACCATTGCCGCCGACATCGTCGGCGTGATGCTGGCGCGCTGGCACTACATCGGCCTCATCGCCCCTCTCCTGCTGCTCATTCTCGACTGGCGGCGCGGCCGCGCCTACGTGCTGGCCATCGTGTTCGTGGCCATCGTGCTGGCGGCGGGGCAGGCGGCCACCGATCTGCGCATCCGGTCGATCCGCGCGTCTTCGCCGGTGCCGATCAGCGAATTGTCCAATGTGAATCCGATCCGCAGGCAGTTCGGGCGCATGCACGGGATCTCGTCGCTCCTTCTGCTGATGCAGGTCGTGGCCGCGGGAGCGGCGCTGGCGATGGACCGCGAAGCGTACCCGAGCCCTGACCGGCCGGTAACGCAACGCAGCACTGTTTCAGGCGTAATTGGAGCCGATGCGAACAGCGCTGCTGCTGGCGATCCTCTCGACCCTCCCGCTGTTCGCTGAGGAAGCGCCGCTTCCGCCTCCGCCGCTGGCGATCGGCAGAGCCCCCGGGGGAATCCTTCACGAAGGTGAGTTACGCGATTCTGCGCTGAGCGTCAGGCCACTTCTTTCCCCTCGATGTCCAGCTCCTGAATGGGAAAGCCCAGCAGTCCCAGTGGCTCGCGAATGGCTTTGGCACTGCCGACGATCACGATGAGTGCACGGTCGGGATCGATGTACTTCCTGGCCACGCGCTCGATCTCCTCGCGGCCGACCGCGGCGATGTTCTCGCGAAAGCGGTCGAAGTAATCCTCGGGGAGGCCGTAGAGCTCCATGTCCACGAGCCGGCTGGCGATGTCGCTCGAGCTCTGCACCGTGGCCGGGAAGACGCCCATCAGGTAGTTCTTCGTGTCGTCCAGCTCCACAGTCTCCACGTCGCCGGTGCGGATGCGCCGGAGCTCGGCGAGCACCTCCTGCACCGACTCGCGCGTCACTTCGTTGCGCACCGGCGCGGCCACGACGAACGGACCAGCCTGGCGGCGGAAGGCGAATGCCGAGCGCGCGCCGTACGTGTAGCCGTGCCGCTCGCGCAGGTTGAGATTGATGCGCGAGTTGAACACGCCGCCCAGCAGTGCGTTCATCACGGAGAGAGGAAAGTAGTCGTTGCAGGAGCGCGGCACGCCGATGTGTCCGATGCGGATCTCCGACTGGACGGCCTGCGGACGATCGATGATGTAGATCCGGCTCGATTCGATGGTGCGCGGCGACACGGTCGGACGGGGAGGTTCGGCGCCGCGCTGCCACTGTCCGAACGTGCCCTCCACCATGGTCAGGCCTTCCGCGGCGGAGACGTCGCCGGCCACGACGACGGAGCTGTTGTTTGGAACGAAGTGCTGTTTGTAGAAGCGGCGCACGTCTTCGACGGTGATGCGGGAGACGCTGTTGGCGTTGCCGACGATGGAGTTGCCGTACGCTCCCTCACCGTAGAGCAGCGAGGCGAACCGCTTTCCGGCGATGGCCGACGGCTCGTCGCGTTGCTGCAGGATGTCGGTCAGCCGTTCGCTGCGCACGCGGTCGAAGCCGTCCTGCGGCAGCGTGGCGCGCGACGATACATCCGAGAGAATCGACACGGTCGGACCGGTGTTGCGGCTCAGCACATCGGCCGAGATGTAGGAGGCATCCCAGTCGGCTCCCGATCCGAGCGACCCGCCGAGCAGTCCGATGTCCTCGGCCAGGCGCATGGCATCACGGTCCCCGGCGCCCTCGTCGAGCAGATCGGCCACGAGCGAGGCCAGACCGGCGTGCTCCGCGTCATCGTGATCGGCTCCCGATCGAACGAGCGTGCGCATGGCCACGACCGGCGCGTTGCGATTCTCGGCCACCAGCACCCGCAATCCGTTCGGCAGCGTCTGACGGGTGACATGAGGAAAGTGATAGGGGCGTGGGGCATCCGGTTTCGGAGCGGAGGTCCGGAAGTCGTCGCTCATGCAGCCTCCGGAACGTAGATGCTGGTGGCGCGATTCTCGGGCGTGAGCCAGGTGCGCGCCACGCGCGCGAGATCGTCGGCCGTGGCGCTGTCGTACGCGTCGAGCCAGGTGTGCACGCGCTGCGGATCGCCGAAGTACGTGGCCATCATGCCGATCATGTCGGCGCGCGAGTCGTAGTTCTCGATCTGATGCGCGTACTCGACCTCGGCGCGTACGCGCGCGCGCGTCAGCTCGTCATCGGTGATGCCGTCCGCGACGACGCGGGCGATCTCGTCGTCCATGGCTCGCTCCAGCCGCGTCACCTCGACCCCTTCCTTGGCCGTGGCATGCATCATCAACATGCCCGTCGATTCGGTCGGCAGCACGTACGCGGCCACGTCCTGGGCGATCTGCTGCTCGTGCACGAGAGCCCGGTCGAGCCGGCTCGCTTTATCGCTGCCGAGGATCGTGGAAAGCATGTCCGCGGCGATCCAGTCGCGGTCGCCCATCTTCGGCAGGTGGTAGAGCCGGTAGATGCGCGGCAGTTGCACGATGGAGGAAAACGTCTCCCGCCGCTCCGACTGCATCGGGTCGCGTTTGGCCTCGAAGCTGGGAAACCGTCCGCCCGGCTGGATGTCGCCGAAGTATTTCTCGATGAGACGCCTGGCCACGGCCGGGACGAAGTCGCCGACGAGCGTGAGCACGGCGTTGTCGGGGCGGTACCACGTGGCGAAGAACTCCCGGATGTCGTCGAGCGACGCCGCGGCCAGATCCGCCATCGAGCCGATCGTCGGCCAGTGGTACGGGTAGTCGGGATCGTAGGAGAGATGCAGTAGGCGCTCGAAGGCCGTGCCGTAGGGCGCGTTGTCGTAGCGCTGGCGGCGCTCTTCCTTCACTACTTCGCGCTGGATGTCGAGCTTCTCCTGGGTGAGGGCGGGGAGAAAGAAGCCCATGCGGTCGGACTCCAGCCAGAGCCCCAGCGCCAAATAGTTAGATGGTAATGTTTCAAAGTAATTCGTGCGGTCAAAGAATGTCGTTCCATTCAGCACGCCACCCACCGACTGCACGTAGCGGAAATGCTCGTTGTTGCCGACGTGCTCCGACCCGGAGAAGAGCATGTGCTCGAACAGATGGGCGAAGCCCGTGCGCCCCTTTCGCTCGTTCTTCGATCCGACGTGGTACCAGACGTTGACGGCGACGAGGGGAGCGGAGTGATCCTCGTTGAGCACGACCCGCAGGCCGTTGGGCAATTTGTAGTCTTCGATCCGGAGCATGGCCGCGAGTTGTATCACACGGCTTCGCGGCCCTGAACGCGCTCTGCTTCTAATCGAGATGGGCTGATTTTTTTGCGGCTGCCCGCTTGCGGTCGAACCCGAACACGAGACCGGTCTCGACGGCCACGGGCTCTCCATTCACGAGGTAAGGCTTGAAGCGCCACTGCAGCAGCGCGTCGGTGATGATCGTGGCCTGCTCGGCGAATGCGCTGATCACATGCACGTGCTCCACCTTGCCGGACTTGCCGATGATGATGCGCACCGGCATCGAGTCCGCCTTGCGCGTGGTCATCACCGGTTCGACCTTGTATTCGATGTTGGCCGGAACGGCATAGTGGGGAATGCAGACCGGCACTTCGCCGCCGCCACGACCAGGCGTGGGCTCGGCCAGAAACTCGGAGTGCTTCACTCCCTCGACCATGGCGTCCAGAAGTCCCGGATCGGCACTCGTCAGCACGAACTGCACGGAGTGGCAGCGCACCTCGGTGGCCAGAACACGCCAATGCAGTCCGGCCGCCGGGGATGCGTAGTCGTACCGCGTCACTCGATGGTTCGCAATGTCGAGGTCGGCGGGCCCTGATTCGAGTTTGTAAAACGAGGGCAGGTGTTCGGCCGAGTCCTGGATGATTTCGGCGGCGGTCTGTCCAGGGCCGAGCGAGAAGAAGAGGTCCTGGGCGGTGATGAGAATCGAGCCCCGGCTGGGGCCTTTGAACGACTTCGACGGTGAGATCTCGGCCAGCACGTACTGTCCCGTATCCGACGGCGGCGGTCCTGAGAACTCCTGGATCCACTCCTCGGGAAGAGTGTAGGAGAGGCCGAAGTAGGCGTTGCGGTACACGCTCCTGACGATGCGGCCGGTCTCAGGCAGCGGCGTTCGCGAGTCGCTCGAGCGCGCCACCGCCCCCGGGATGAGGATCAGGCCGGTCGGCAGCGGCGTGGGAGGCGGCCCGTTCGTGTCGGTCGTCGCGAAGTCGCCTTGCCCCGATGCCGTGGCGATGCCCGTCAGCAGCAGTGCCATAGCCAGCAGACCGTGAAACAGGATTCGTCGAATCATGGGATCTCCTTTGTGACGGGGCCGCCGGCCGGCCGGCGACCCCATCGAGACTCATGCGCCCGTTCACGTCATAGCGATCGCAGGAAATTCAGGACGTCCTGCTTTTGAGAGTAGCTCAGACTGTTGAAGTTGCTGATCACGAAATTGGCTTCCGATCCACTGCTCTGGTGCGCGCCGATGGCCGTCAGCAGGTTCCTGGTCCGTCCATCGTGGAGGAAGAAGATCCGTTGGCCGACGCCCCAGAGCGGAGAAGTGCGGAACTGGTCGCCGCCGGCCCCACCCTGTGAGACGTTGTCGGCCAGGCCCGAGCCCATGTGATGGATCTCCATGTCGCTGAACAGGTTCGCCGTCGCGCCGCTGAGGCTTGAGGTCAACGGCGAGTTGAACGTGCGGAGCGAGGTGGTGTGACACGTGGCGCAGCCGATGGCGTTGAACACGTTCCGGCCGTTGTTGATCGAGGACGAACCGCCGGGCACCGTCGTGGAAGGCACCGGCGGAGCGAGCAGACGCATGAACATCGCGAATGCCACCGTGTCGCTCGAAGTCCCGATGGCCGTGGTGTTGAAGTTGGTGTGATCCTCGGGTGTTGGATTCCGGCATCCCGCTGGCATGCCGTCAGTCATGTCTTCGCCGGGCAGAGGACGTTCCTGCGTGAAGAGCTCGTTTGACACACCTTGCTCCACGTTGTAGGCCTCACCGGCGAAGATTTCCAGCGACTTGTTCTGCGCTTTCCAGCCGAAGCGGCTGATCGTGCCGTCGTTTCCGTTGTGGTTGAACGTTCCGCCGATGCCGAAGTTGTTGTGCGCATTCGCGGTGGCGTTGGCGAGAAGCGATTCGTCGGAGATGTTCTCGATCAGCCCGGCGCCGAACACCGGCGTGGGGATGCGGAAGATGATGTTGTTGGTGGCCACCGCGGTCGAGAACCCGGGCTGGGGGAGATCGTTCGTGCTGGCACAATTCGGAGCATCGACGCGGCCGACGATCGTGTAGAGATCCTCCACACCGCCGTTCGGCCGGCTCGGATCGGGCGTGTTCCCGGAGAAGAAGAAGATGAACCGCGCTTCCCGCACCGGTCCGGTACTGGTGATGAACGAGGGGATCGTGTTCCTCGCTCCGTGGCTGGTGGCGTCAGCCACCTGCGGGTTCGTCGCGGGCGAGCTGCCGCCCACCGCCGGCTGGGCGTGGCAGGACGAGCAGCTTCGTGAGTTGTAGCGCGGTCCAAGCCCCACGCCTTCCTCGCCGGCCAGGGTGCCCAACACGGAATCGACCTCCTTGAATCGATCGACCGCGTCATTGAAGAAGTTGAGAATCGTGACGGGATTGTTTGCGGCAACCGACGAGAGCGGTCCACCGGCCGCCGCCGCTCCTCCGCGCACACCGGGATCGGTCTGCGCCATGGCCTGTGAAACGACCAGGGACAACAACAACACAAAGAGACTGGTTATCCGTCGAGTCATGTGTCCTCCTGCAAGGGGCGTTGTAGAGAGAGAGGGAGAGGAAAGACCAGCAACGGTCGACGCGGCCGCTGCCCTTTTGGGGCTGGAGTCGATCGGTGATCCGCGTGCCGGCTGGAGGTGCACGGGCCACGTGGGCATCGCGGAGACCGAAGTGATGTGAACGATCAGCAACGATTGGTTGTGCACTCGACGATACGGAAAACGAGCTCAGCCGTGAAGTAGCAATTATGGAAGTACGCTAAACCTTACCTATGTTGTGATGCCGGTCACGGCAAAGCCGCCAGACCGGCATCCGAGGCGTTGAGGCTGGAGGTCGCGAAAGCGCTGCGAAGCGCGCACTTTCCTTTATCCTTGCGGCCGATGTCCGAGCCCCTGCCCTTCCGATACATCGCCGTCGAAGGTCCGATCGGTGTCGGCAAGACCTCGCTCGTGACGATGCTGGCGAGGCGGTTCAAGGGAACGAGAGTTCTCGAGGATGCGGAGAATCCGTTTCTCGATGACTTCTACAAGGACCGGCGCGGTGCGGCCTTTCGCACGCAGCTCTTCTTTTTGCTCTCCCGCTACGACCAGCAGCGCGGCGTGGCCCAGAGGGACCTCTTCACCGAGCTCATCATCGCCGACTATACGTTTCCGAAGGACAAGATCTTCGCCTACCTCACGCTCGACGACTCCGAGCTGCTCATCTATAACCGGCTCTATGACTTGCTCGTCGAAACGGTGCCGCATCCGGAGCTCGTGATTTACCTGCAGGGCAATCTTGATACACTACTCAGGCGCATCAAGAAGCGCGGGCGCGCTTACGAGAAGTCGATTTCGTCATCGTATTTGCAAGAGCTCAGCGAGGCGTACTCACACTACTTTTACCGGTACGACGAGACGCCGTTGCTTGTGGTGAATACGAACGACATCGACTTCGTGAACAAGCCCGAGCATTTCGATCAGCTCGTGGAGCAGATTCGAAACGCTCAAAAGGGAACGCAGTACTACGTACCGCTTGGATCCTGAGTAGAACGGACCGGGACGGAGAAACGCCAGGGCCAGCTTCGCGGCCGGCCCTGTCCGGCACCAGTGCCGGATCGACGTGCTCCTCTCCGTCCTGAGAGAGGAGAACATGGCCGAGCCAGTCAAACGCATCACCGTTCCGCAGATACGCGCGATGAAAGCCTCGCAGCGGATCGGCATGCTCACGGCTTACGACTATCCGAGTGCGCGCGTCGCCGACGCCGCCGGGGCCGACATCATTCTCGTCGGCGATTCCCTGGCCATGGTCGTCCTCGGATACCCCGACACGCTGAGCGTGACCGTCGACGACATGATCCATCACACCCGTGCGGCGGTGCGCGGCGCCTCCCATGCGCTCGTCGTCGGCGACATGCCTTATCTCTCGTATCACCTGTCGGTCGAAGAATCCGTGCGCAACGCCGGGCGCTTCATCCAGGCCGGGGCGCATGCGGTGAAGATCGAAGGAGGAAAGCCCAGCCGCATCCGGGTCGTCGAAGCGCTGATGGACGCCGAGATCCCGGTGATGGGTCATATCGGTCTGACCCCGCAGTCGGTCAACGCCATGGGTGGATTCAAGGTGCAGGGCAAGGGCGTGGACGAAGCGCGGCGTCTGATCGACGAGGCGCGCGCTCTCGAACAGGCCGGTTGTTTCTCGCTTGTGCTCGAAGGCGTGCCGACCGAACTGGCCGCGTTCATCACCGAGCACATCTCCATTCCCACGATCGGTATCGGTGCCGGACCTCACTGCGACGGCCAGGTCCTCGTCTTCCACGACGTCCTCGGTCTCTACGACGGACACACGCCGAAGTTCGTACGCAAATACGCGCATCTTGCCGATGACATGAAGACGGCGCTGACGAACTTCCTGACCGACGTGCGCGCGGGGACGTTTCCCGACGAGAAGACGGAGTCCTTTCACTCTGGAACGCGTGAGGAGCTGGATCGCTTGTACGGAAGCGGCGGAGTGGTCGTGCCGATGAAGTGAGATTCGGCGCCCTCCCGGATTCCTCGCTGACGCTCGGAATGACAGGGGCAGAAACGAGTCATTCCGAGCGCCGAAGAGCGCGAGGAATCTGGGTGGAGGTTCCGGTCCCCCGCCCAGATTCCTCGCCGTCTTCGCGGCTCGGAATGACGGCTCGAAGTATCCTGCGGCGATGAAGACGGTCCGCACGATCGATCAGGTTCGCAAAGCTGTCTCACGCGCCCGCGGGAGTGGCGCGACCGTCGGCTTCGTTCCGACGATGGGTTTTCTCCACGAAGGGCATCTGTCGTTGCTTCGCGTCGCACGCGAGAGCGGCGCGACGTTTCTGGTCGTCTCGATCTTCGTCAATCCGAAACAGTTCGGACCGAGCGAGGACTTCGCGCGCTATCCGCGGAGCGAGGAACGTGACCGCGATCTCCTGGCGCGGGAGGGCGTTGACCTTCTCTTCCTGCCGGACGTCGACGCCATGTATCCAGCGGGCGCGACCACCGCCGTGTCGCCCGGACCGGTGGCGGAGCCGCTCGAGGGTGGACTGCGGCCGGGCCATTTCGATGGGGTTGCCCTTGTGGTCGTGAAGCTGTTCAACATCGTGCAGCCCGACCTGGCGGTATTCGGCCGCAAGGACGCGCAGCAGTGTGCGGTCATCGAGCGCGTGGTCCGCGATCTCGACCTGCCGGTGCGACTCGTGTTCGGCGAGACGGTACGGGAAGCGGACAGCCTGGCCATGTCGTCGCGCAACAGCTACCTCACCGACGAGCAGCGCCGGCTTGCGCCGGTTCTCCATCGTGCCCTGCGCGCAGGCGAGGAGGCGCTCCGGCACGGCGTGGAAGACGCGGCTTCGGTCGAGAAGCTGATGCACGCTATGGCCGCCGAGACGCGCGGCGTCGTTGTCGACTACCTCGCCCTCGTCGACCCGGCCACGTTCGAGCGACCGGCCGATTTCAAGCGCGATCTGCTCGTCGCCGGTGCCGTGCGCATCGGCCGGACGCGTCTCATCGACAACATCCTCATCGATCGGAAGTCGATTCCGTGATCCGGCGCTAACGTCCCGTTTTCACGAAGTCGATGAACCCTCTCTCCACGTTCACAGCGACGAGCTTCACCCGCGTGCGCTCACCGATGTCGAGACCCTGCTCGCCGTGCACGACCTTGCCTTCGACCGCTGGGTGGAAGATGCGCACCCAGGTGCCCTTCTCCGACGCACCGGTGACGATGGCGTCGAAGCGCTCGCCGATGCGCGACTCGAGCATGGACGCCGCGGCCGACTTGCGCACGTGGCGCTCGACCTTGTTCGCAGCGTCCTCCTGCGCCGTGCAGTGCTCGGCCAGCGACGCCAGCTCCGCATCGGAGTACGCTGCCTGCGCGTTCGCCATCACCGCCTTCAGCAGGCGATGCGTGATCATGTCCGGATAGCGGCGGTTCGGCGCCGTCGAATGCGCGTAGTCCTTCACGGCCAGTCCGAAGTGGCCGATGGGCTCCTGGCCCGGTCGCTCCAGCACGTATTCGCCCGCGCCCATCGCTTTCACCACAGCCAGTGAGAGATCGGGGAAGCGCAGCGGGTCGACTTTCTTTCGCCGCAGCAGGAACGCTTCCAGCGCACCGGCATCGGGACCCGGGGGAAGCTTGTCGCCGAGGCCCGAGGCGATCTTCTCGATGCGGTCCCAGCGTTCCGGCGAGCGGACCACGCGGCGGAGGCTGGAGGCGTGATGCTTCTCGAGAAATCGCGCCGTGACGCCGTTTGCGCCGATCATGAAGTCCTCAATGAGCATGCGAGCGTTGTTTCGGACGTCCTCGCGCAGGTCCACGACCTTTCCGCCGGCGAAGATGGCCTTCGTCTCGATGGTCTCGAGATCGAGAGCGCCGAGCTCGTGGCGGCGCCCGCGCATCTGGTCGGCCACCTTGTCCTGCAGCCGGATCGTCTCTTCGAGCCCTTTGATCCTGGCGATGAGCGGCGGCATCTCGCCCTTGCCGTCCAGCCACGCCGCCACGCTGTTGTAGGCGAGCTTGGCCTTGTTGCACACGACGGCGCGATAAACGTCGCCGTCCTGCACCTCCCCATCCGCGCTCACCATCAGCTCGATGATCATGGCGATGCGGTCTTCGTCCTGGTTGAGCGAGGTGAGATCGGTTGACAGCTTCTCCGGCAGCATGGCGAAGATCCGCGCGGCCGTGTAGACCGAGGTCGTATTCGTGCGAGCGTGCTTGTCGATCGGCGTGTCCTTTTTGACGACGGCGTCGACATCAGCAACCGCGACGAGTACGCGCGCCGCCCCGTCCTTCTGCTCTGCCCATGAGAGCTGATCGATATCGCGCGAGTCGTCGTTGTCGATCGAGCACCACGCCAGATCGCGAAGATCGCGCAGGCCGGCTTCCTTCGCCGGCGCTTTGATCGTCTCGAGCTGCTGCAAGGCGTCGGGGGGATAGTCCGGCTGCAGTCCGCGATCGATCATGGCCTGGCGCGCGATCTCGGCCAGCAGTTGTTCCGCGTGTTGATTCATGCGCGGAGACGTTAGCATGACATCCGACGTGAACATCGCTCCTGCCGGCGACCACGCGTTTCTCATCGAGCTCGACCGCGACATCAGCGCGGCGGATTTGCACGCGGCCGCGAGAAGCGTGCGCGCCCGGGAGGGAGTGCTCGCCTGCATCGTCGGGCACTCGTCGCTCTACGTCGTGTTCAGCGAACCGTCCGAACCGTCCGAACCGTCCTCGGTCCTCGGTGCCTCGGTCCTCGGTTCGATTGGAGAACCCCGGCAACCCGGCAACCCGGCAACCCGGACAATCCGAGTGTCTCTCCGCGATGAGTACGCGCCGGAGTTGCGCGACTTCCTCGCGCGCACAGACATGACGCGTGACGAATTTCTCGCCCGCATTCGCGCTCTTCGCCTCGTCGTCCGCTACCTCGGTTTTCGCGGCGGCTTCGCCTACCTCGACGGGTGGCCGCCGGAGTGGGCGATGCCGCGCCGCCCGACGTCACGACCGGTGGCGCTCGGCTCCTTCGCCATCGCTGGCGCGGTAGCCGGCTTCTATCCGCTCGACTCACCCGGGGGCTGGAACGTCCTCGGGCGCACCGGCGAGGACCTCGAGAATCGATTCGTGCCCGGCGATGAGATCGCGATCGAGCCGGTCGATGAGCTCATGGTTCCGGCACCTCGATCGGCGGCGCAGCGCGAACCGCCGGCCGGGATCGACGCGCCGTTCATGACGCGCGTTCGCGCGCCCGACTGGAGCAACCTCGAGCGCGGTCTCCCGGCCGGCGGCCCATTCGATCTCGACCTCGCCGCCGCGGCCGGCGGAGAGGAGCAGTTCGAGTTCGCGCAGGTGGGCCCGAGGATCACACGCCCGGGGACATACACCTGGGCGGACCTCGGCGGCGTACGAGTGATCGAGGTCAGGGAAGAAACGCACATCGGCCGGATCACGCGCGGTCTCCGCGGCTACCTGTCGATCGGCAAGGCGCAAATCCGAGGCCCGAGGCCCGAGGCCCGAGGCCTGATCCAGACAATGTGCGGTCCTCACGACATCGGCCTCGCCGAAATCGAATGCGAAGTGACGACGGCGATCGATCGCGTCGGGATCCGCATGCGGCCGCTGACGAAGATCGACGTCAGGCCGCCCGCCGATCTGCCGTCGATCGGGATGCAGTTCGGCACGCTGCAACTGCATCCGGACGGCAGCATCGTGGCCATGGGACCGGACCATCCGGTCACCGGCGGCTATCTGCAGCCGATGACCGTGCTCTGGGCGGAGCGCTGGAAGCTCGCCCACCTCGCTCCCGGCGAGCGCGTGCGCTTCGTCTGCACGTCTCAGTAGCCGTACGTGTAGCCGGCTCGCGACGCGACGTGAAACTCCGGGTGATTCCTGATCGAGACCTCGACCTTCTGGTAGCCGCGACCGGTCTTGTTCGTGCGATAGGTGAGCAGGTAGTAGCCGGCCGAGGCCTTGGCCACCTGCTTCATCGCGCTCGAGAAGTTGCTCGGGTAGCGGTAGTAGTCGCCGTTGGTTTCGTGCGCCAGCGACTCGAGCGTCTGATGAAAGACAGGCGCGGACGGCGCATCCTGAAACAGGTTCATCGCATAGACCGTGACGTTCGCCTCGTTGAGCGCTTCGATCATGGGCTCGTAGTAGCGGCTGCGATTGAGCGGCACGCCGTCTCGGACGAGCTCACCCGGCTCATGAATGCCCGGTGAGAAGAGGACGAGGTTCTTGCGTGCGCGGATGGGCTGGAGGGCGTCGGCCAGCACGGTGAGCGCCTCGTACGTCGTTCCGGTCCTGCTCATCATGGAGTTGCGGTCGACGTTGCGGAGGATCGAGGGCGTGTCGCTTTCCGGGGGCGGCTTCAGAATGCCGAGGCCGAATCGAGCCACGGCATCGAGAGCGTGCCGGAGCTGATCCTTATCGGACGTGAAGTCGCTGTAGACCTTGAGCCGGACGTCATGGCCGACGATGGCCACCTGGTCTCCGCCGGCCATCTCGTTATCGAGGAAATGGTTCACCGCCGCGCGGGCGAGGGCCACGCGGCTGAAAAGCTGGTTGCCTTCCGGCTTGTCGAAGAAGAAGACGATGTAGCGCTGTTCGTGCACCTGCTCGACCTTGAACGGTGCATTGGCCTCGGTGGAGTTGAGGAGTTTGCGCGTGGTGAAGTAGTCCATCGAGTCCAGCTTCTGCGGTACGCCGTCCTCGGTGACCAGGAAATCGTTCTTGTCGAGTCCGAGGATCTGATCGCCGTGGGAATCGGTGACGACCGCGTCGATGAGCACGGCGTTGACTTCGACTTTTTCGCCGAACGGCGGAGGCTGGATCTTCTCGTTCGGGGGTGGCTGTTGCGCCAGGACGGCCGTGGCGGCCAGAAGAGTGGTGAGGATGAAGATTGTGAGGCTTCGCATGGAGCCTCCTTTCACCCCGGTCCAACGTGAGGCGTCTGAGGGCGATTCCGCTGCGGTTCGCTTCTTGCGTTGTGTTAGTACACAAGAATGAAACACTTTGCGGCACTCGCCGCTGTCCTGATCTCTGCGGCGCCCGTGCTTGCACAACATTCCGTTGTCGTGTTCGCCGATGCCGAAGGCGTTCACCGCAGCAGCGGGGCCACGTTCGATCCGAATACGGTGAAATACGTGCCGCGCTTCGACAACGGAGGCGGCCTGGGCTTCGGCCTGAATTTCTTCTCCGGGGAGCGCGTGTCGCTCGAGGCGAAGGTGGCCGTACTCCAGTCACGGCTTCACGTCCGCCGCAGCGGCAGCGACTACGTCACCGTGGCCGACCTCGGATACGCGCAGATCTATCCGGTCACCGCCGTCCTGCAATGGCACATGCTCGAGGGCACGGCCTTGCGCCCCTACATCGGTGCGGGCGCGGGTTACGTGATCCTGCGCGACATCGCGAAGCCGACAAGCGGCTTGGGCGACGTGAAGTTCGACAACCCGATCGGTCTCGTGGTGGACGGTGGCCTGGAGATCTCGCTGTCGAAGCGGTGGAGCGTTCTCGGCGACGCGCGCTACACGCCGATCGAGAGCCGCTCCTACGCCACGTTCATCGGAACGTCGTCAAAGGCGACGATCCATGTCAAACCGCTGATCGTTTCGACGGGGATCGCGTTTCGTTTCTGAGGAATGATTCGTGTGGGGGTGTCGTTGACGGCGGATGCGGAAACCCCTAGAATCCGCGTCCTTTCTCTCGGGGCATAGCTCAGCCTGGTTAGAGCGCACGGTTCGGGACCGTGAGGTCGGAGGTTCAAATCCTCTTGCCCCGACCATCCTTCACTGTCATTCCGACGACGGCGTCGCGTTCGAGCTGACTGTGCAAGACCGCGAGTTGACGTGTGCTTTCGCCGAAGAGAAGTCATGGTAGACATTAAGAATGTCCAGAACCATTCTCTGTGCCTCGGTGATCCTCGCGCTTGTGACCACCGCGGCGATCGCTGATCAGCCTGTCGAGACGCGAACTCACTACGTCATTTCTGACCGCAACCGCGGGCCTCTTTACCGCGCCACCGTCATTACTTCGAACACTGACAAGAAGAGCAGCGAGACGTACCTGTTCGAAACGGTCGACGGAGCTCATGTCCGCGTCGACATTCAAAGGAGCTATGACAGCCACCTTGTGAATGCCGAATACACGGTGAACGAGGGCAAGCCGGTGAAGGTGAAGCTCGAGCTGCCAGGCACCGCCACGACGATCGACGGAATCCGAAAGGAGTACAAGGATCATCCGGAGCTTCGTTCGGCTGACGTGCCGGTGACTGTAGAGGCGTACGGGCAGGTCGTGAAGACAGGCGAAAGAGACTGGAAATCGGGGAGGGACCGCGACAAAGCGAAGGCAGCCGTGGGCGCCGCGACGGCGGAGACGCTGACGCAGCTCACTTCGGTGCTCGGGTTCCCTCAGTTCGGAGGCGCCTGCTCGACGATCGGATTCGTGACGAATGGCGGTCGATGCCAGGGTAATCCGTCCCTGATGATCGCCGTGATCAGACCGGACTGCGCGTTTGACGCGAAATTCGGTCTTCCATGCGACGGATCTCAGCAACAGCGTGCAAAGGCTCAGCCGAAAAAGGGGCGGGTCGGCGCCTACTGAGCGGGACCGTGAGGTCGGAGGTTCAAATCCTCTTGCCCCGACCATCCTTCCAATTCGAGCCGCGAAAGACGACGGGAATCCAGCGGTGGCCCGCCTTTCAGTCGAATCCGCGGATGATCACCGCATCGCGCTCGAACTGAGTGCGAACGACCGTGAGGTTCCTGCCGTCCGGCGAGATGTCGAAGTTGAGAAGCAGCTGCCCGTAGAAGTTTGTTACTTTCGTCGGCTCTCCGTGAAAATTGAACTTCCACACATTCGCGCGATCGGGAGCCAATCCGCTGGCCAGCAGCGCCGAGCCGTCGGGCATCCAGTGGACACCGTGCCACTCACCGTTCACCGGCGTGCTCCACAGGAGTTTGTTCGTGCTGGTCGAGTAGATCTCCAGTCTTGCCCTGGCGGAGGATCCGTGGGCCACGGCGATCCGGTCGCCCGAAGGCGACAATGCCACGTCGTCGGTATCGATGTCGATGCGCAGTGGGAGCTTGCTCTCGTGGCCGCCGGGAAGCGATCGAATCCATAAGGAGCCTTGCCGGAGCAACGCCATCCGCGAGCCATCTCGCGTGACCGAAAGGGCCCGGCCCGGAGCGATGATCTTTTGTGATTCTCCGCTCAGCGAGACTTCGCAGATCGTCTCGCCTTCCGGGCGCGAAGACGTGTAGACGATGCCCCGGTCAGTTCCGATGGGAAACGAGTTCCGAAACCGGTCGTGGACCAGCTCCGTCGCGTGTGCCGCCCTCTCGGCGGCCGGCTCGACGGACGCGATCACGCCCCTGGTCGAGAACGCGATGTTCCCATTCGCCAGGTACGAAGGCTGAGGTCTTATGTCGAGGCCGGCCAGCAGCTTCTGTGGTGCGCTGCCTGCCGCCATCGGTACGAGCCAGAGTTCGCTGATCGGCTCGGTCAGGCGGACGCACATCAACCGGCTGCCGTCGTCGGTCACGGTGGGGCTTCGGTAGCCGTCGACGTCACGGGTGATCGGGCGCGGTTCTCCGCCGCCGATCGGGATGAGCCATAGCGCACTGTCGCGATCGCCCGCGAGACCTCCGACCATCGAGCCGCTTCCGGCGATGGCCACGAGGTTCTTTCCATCCGGAAGCCATGTCACTCGGCCCACATGCTGCCATCCGGGATCGGCGATCACCTGTTCCGCACCGGTGATGGGATTGATTCCGACGATCCTGGCCCGCGCTGTTCTCTCCCGCCTGATGGAGGCGGTGGCGATCAGCTTTCCGTCGGGCGACCACGAGGGCCCGGAGAACCAGATCGGTGAAAAGAAATCCGGAGCATGTCGCACGGCGATGGCGCGCGAACCACTCCCGTCGCTCGACGCAATCATCAGGGCGCTCGACTGCGGCTGCGGGAAATCCCGTCGCAGATACGCGATCTGCTTTCCGTCCGGAGAAAATGAGACGCCACTGTCGATTCCCTGCAGCAGACGCTGACCGCGCCCGCCGATGACCGGAATGCTGCTCAGGATCCCATCGGGCTCACCACTGCTCTTCGTCGAGTACAGGATGGTATTGCTGTCGGGCGTGAACGAAACGCCCCAGACGTTGAACGGCCCCGCCGGGATGAGGTTCAGATCCTGATCGGTGGAGAGTTGTCTCAGCCAGAGGCTCTGGCCTGTCTCGTTGTAACGGACGTAGGCCATGTACTTTCCATCGGGCGAGATGGTGGCGTTCACGACGTCGCCGGTCCTGGTGATGCGCTCGACCTGTACCGGCGAATTCGGCGCGGCGCGGCGCAGGATTGCCAGCGTGCCGAAGATGACCGCGACGATTCCGGCGATCGCCATCGCGGCGAGGAGGAGCGGTCGAGCCGTTCTGGGCCCGCCCGGCGAAGTACCGAACTCCTTACGGGCATTGCGCAGGTCGATGGTCATGTCGCGGACAGACTGGTAGCGCTCGTCCGGATCCTTTGAGATCGACTTCCTGACGATGCGTTCGATTTCGGCGGAAACATCGGGAACGATGGTGCGGAGCGGCGGCGGATCTTCGTGGATGAGTTTGTGCAGCGTGTCGATCGAGCTCGCGGCCTGAAAGGCCCGCCGGCCTGTAATGGTCTCGTAGAGGATGCAGCCGAGGGAGAAGACATCGGTCCGCGCATCCACCGCCTGGCCCTGCGCCTGTTCCGGCGACATGTAACCGGCGGTGCCGAGGATGCTGCCGGAGTCCGTGGCTTTGAGCAGTGTGCTTGCGGAAGCATCGCCGGCCAGGATGGTGGGGGCCTGCAGTTTGGCCAGTCCGAAGTCGAGGACCTTGGCATGGCCGGTGCTCGAGACCATGATGTTTTCCGGTTTCAGATCGCGATGGATGATCCCGGCGGCGTGCGCGGTGGCCACGGCGTCGGTCACCTGTGCCATCAGGTCGAGGGCATGAGCCGGTTGGAATCGCCCTCTCGTAAGGATCTCGCGCAGCGTCGAGCCGTCGATCTTCTCCATGGCGATGAAGTGAACGCCGTCGTCCTCGCCGATCTCGTGAATCGAAACGAGGTTCGGGTGATTGAGCATCGCCGCGGACCGCGCTTCCTGGACGAAGCGGGCCACCCGGTTGGCGTCGCTCACGGCGTCGCGGCGGAGAATCTTCAGTGCGACGTGACGGCCGAGCGACGAGTCGATGGCGTCGTACACCTCGCCCATCCCACCAGCGCCCAGCAGTGCCACGATGCGGTAGCGGCCAACCTCTTTGCCGGCAAGATCATTCAAGGCGCACATTCGAGACAGGACTGCGGTCATTCTACGCGCGCGCTTTCAGAACTCTCTTAGAACGCCTTTAGAGCAGCAGCCGCTCCCGGCTCGATCTTCCGGACATGAAGATCGCGGGAACGGTTGCTCTGACGATGGCCTTGATGCTGGTGCCCAAAGCGGGGCGACCCGCGGAGATCCGGCTTGAAGAGCGTTTCATCGCGCAGTTTTGGCACCTGCTGAAACTCTCCGCCTGGGGCCAGAGCTCCTTCGAGCACGCCGCATTCATCGTTCGCGACGATTCCGGAAAAGAGGACTTCGTACCCTGGCCCTATCTGAATCAATTCGAGAAAGCGAGTTTCTACGGCGCGATCCCTGCGAATACGGTGGCGATCGTCCACACCCATCCGAATCCCTGTCCTTTTCCATCCGACAACGACAAGGCTCTCGCCGCCCGCCTGCGATTGCCGATTTATGTCCTGACCCGGACGATGATCACGCGGACGACGGGAACGCGAATCGAGATCCTCCGGCTCGGAGCCTGGAAGCCTTCACCGAAGCGCGCCGGTACAGGCGAGTAAAATGGCTCGAGTTTCGTTCCTCGCCGATGCGCTATGAGTTTGGCACGTTCCTGTTGGACACTGACGCGAGACTGCTTTCCGATCGCGGCGCGGCCCTCCACCTCTCGGGGAAGAGTCTCGATCTCCTGCGTCTTCTGATCGAGGAGCGGCCCCGCGTGGTCGACAAGAGGGAGCTCCACGATCGTCTCTGGCCGGACACGTTCGTGGTCGACGGAAGCCTGGCCGTCCTCGTCCGCGAGATCCGCTCCGCCCTGGGTCCCTCGCGCGACGCCATCCGCACGGTGCACCGTCACGGCTATGCGTTCAACGCAGACGTTCGCGAAGCCACGGATGCGTCCCCGGTCCGCGCGAACGGACCGGTCCACCAGTTGATTCTCGCCGATCGCGTCTTCCCACTCGCTCGCGGCCGGAACATCGTTGGCCGCGATCCCGCGGCGGAAGTGTTCATTCCTTCGTCGAGTGTGTCGCGACATCACGCGGCGATCACGACGGAAGGCGATGGCGCGGTCATCGAGGATCTGCGGAGCAAGAACGGGACGCGAATCGACGGCCGGGTGATCGCGGCGCCCACGCCGCTGCGCGGCGGCAGCGTGGTGATGCTCGGTGCCATCGAGTTGCGATACCTTTGCATCCTTCCGAACGTGGAGACGGAGACGCTCGGTCCCTGACGTCGCCGGAATTCCCCGAGAGGTGCGAGGTTTTTGTGACCCGATCGATGAGACGAATCCTTCTTGCCGTGGCGCTGCTGACGCTGTCCTCGAACGCCTTTGCCTGGGGCGAGGCCGGCCACCTCATGTCGAACGAAGCGGCCACGCTGTCGCTGCCGGCCGGCATGCCTCTCTTCTTCTATCGCTCGTTTCCCGAGCTGGTCTGGCTCGGCTACCAGCCAGACCGTCTCCACAATGCCGGTCCTTCGTTCGAACCGACGAATGCGCCCGATCACTTTCTGAATGAGGAGATGGTGGAGGGGCTGGATCTGCCGCTGGACCGGTACAAGTACCTGGCGCTCCTCTACTCCTCCGGGCGGCTCGCGCACCTCGGCGTCTCCAATACGGAGCCGGGATTCTCGCCATGGCGCGTCGCCGAGATGAGCGAGCTGCTCACCGCCGAGTTCCGCCAGTGGCGGTTCAGCGCTCCCGATTCTCCGGAGCGGACGGCCATCGAAGGCGAGATCATCAGCACCGCCGGCGTGATGGGCCACTTCGTCGCCGATGAGGCCAATCCCCTTCACGACACCGTGAACTACAACGGATGGGTCATGGCCAATCCGAACGGGTACGCGAACGACTGTCAGATCCATGCGCGCTTCGAGACGAATTTCGTATCGCGGGCCATCACCACCCCGGACATCACGGCGCGGGTCGCGCCGCCTGTCCTGCGCACCGACTATTTCGAGACCGCGCTTGCGTTCATCCGTTCGTCGCAATCGCTCGTCGAGGAGCTTTACGGCCTCGACAAGCGCGGCGCCTTCGATCCCATTGCCTCGCCCTCAGCGGAAGGGAAACGCTTCGCCGCCGGCCGGCTCGCCGCCGGCTCGTCGCTGCTGCGCGATCTCTGGTGGTCGGCCTGGCAGAACTCGGCGAAGGCCCCGAAGCGCCGCGGCGAATCGTAGGACTCTACGTTTCGGTGCCCCAGACGACGTCGCTGACGCCGTGGCGGTGATTGGCATACCGCGCCGCGACGAAGAGGTAGTCCGACAAGCGGTTGAGATATGTGACGGTTGTCGCGGCCGACGAGTCTCCGAGTGCAACCACCAGCCGTTCGGCGCGTCTGCAGACGGTGCGGGCCACGTGCAGGTGCGCGGCCGCCGGAGAACCGCCGGGCAGGATGAAACTCGTGAGCGGCGTGAGCTCGCGCTCCATGTCGTCGATGGCCTGTTCGAGCGTGGCGATGCGCGTGGCATCGGCGCCCTTGAATCTCGACGCTCCGGGCGAGGCCAGTTGGGCACCGATATCGAAGAGATCGCTCTGCACGTACGCGAGCTGCGTGTCGATCGGAGAGCCGAGCCATGTGGCGCGGGCGGCACCGATGAAGGCGTTCAGCTCGTCGACCGTGCCATACGCATCGATGCGCGGATCGTTCTTCGGGACGCGCGTTCCGCCGAAGAGAGAAGTCTCCCCGGCGTCACCCGTGCGCGTGTAGATCTTCACGCTTCCGATTCGAGCTGGCGGATGCGCTCTTTGACGACCATTTCGGCCAGGTCCGGGATGACTTCCCAGGCGATGTTGCGGATGACCTGGTCGGAGATCATCTGCACGACGCGGCGAGCGATCCGCTCGACCTGTTCATCGGTCAGATCGACACCGTCGCCGCTCGCGGTCGACGAGGCGGCCGGAGCCGGTGACGCCCACGCGGGTTGCTTGGACTCGGATTCCTTCGGCGTCTCGTCCATCGCTTCTCCCGATCGAGATGTGGCAGCCGGTTCATCCCATGGTGAGGGGGCCGGTGTGGCCGGTGACGTGCCCGGCGATTCGGCCGGCTCGTCGAAGCTCATCTTCTGGAATGCGTGCGTTTCACCGGACGAGGGCTCCTGGTCCCACGGCGAAGGTGCGGCCTCCGGTTTGGGAGCCTCCTTCGAGGGTTTCGGCAGTTCCGGTTTCACCATCGCATGCATATCGTCCATGCTCATCTTGGGGAAGGCGCGGGTCTCGCCGCTGAACGACTCCGCGGCAGGAGATGCACCGAACGGCGAGTCGTGATCTTCTGGCGAGGCTTCCGAAGCCGGCGGAGGCTGAGGAGGCCGCTGCATCTCCTCGAAATTCATGCGCGGAAACGCTCTGGTCTCCCCGCTGGCAGCGGGCGGTTGTTCGTCCCACGGCGATGAAGCGGCCGGCGCCGGAGACTGCGGAGCGGCCGGCTCGGACGCGGGCTCCTTCGGCAGATCATCGAAATTCATCTTCGGGAACCCCCGCGTTTCGCCGCTGAACGACTCGGCCGGCGGCGAGGAGCCGAAAGGATCGGACGGCGTCTCCGCCGAGGACTGCGAAGGCTGTGAGCTCCCGCCGAACAGGTCGTCGCTGCGGCTGAATCCGCTGGGAGCCGCAGCGGCGCCCGATTCCTCCATCCACGGCGACGGCGCGGGAACAGAAGGCGCTGCTGCCGCCGGTGGAGGCGGGGGAGGTGGAGCATGGGTCGGAGCCGGGGTCTCCTGTATGGCGGGAGTCTGGGCCGTGGACGCTGTGCTGCGCGCCTGCTCGATCAACTCTTCCACTTTGTGGATGAGGCTCTGAGACTCGAATGGCTTTGTGACCACCGCGTCGCATCCGGCCTTGTCGGCGCGGTCAGGGTCGAACGGCTCGAACGTTCCGGTCAGCAGAACGACCGGGATGTTGCGGTACTCGGGATGTGACTTCACGAACTCGCAGACTTCGTAGCCGTTCTTCTCCGGCATGATGATGTCGGAGAGGATGATGTCAGGCCGCATTTCAGACAGTTTTGCGACGGCTTTGGCGCCGTTGTTGACCGCGATCACCTCGTAGTCGCCGTCGGAAAACGTCAGTTCGACGACTTTCTGGATGGTGATACTGTCATCCGCAAGAAGGATCTTTTTCGCCATGGACGCTTGCTCCCTGTATCGAAGCAACGTACCACGTTAGTCGATACGGGACAAGAGATTACGATGTTGAGACCCTTCATGATCTTCGGTCATCGCGGCAGTCCGGAGCGCTTTCCGGAGAACACGATTCCGTCGTTCGATGCCGCCCTCGACGCTGGCGCTGACGGATTCGAAACCGATCTCCGATTGCTCGCTGACGGCACAGCCGTGCTCTACCACGACGACGACATCGGCGAGATGCCGGTGGAGTCGTTTTCGATCGCGCAGTTATCGGAAAAAGGGGTGGCCGTCGAGCGCCTCGACCGCCTGGGCCCTTACTCCGGCCGCACCACCATGGTGCTGGAGATCAAACGGAGCAAATGGGAGGACGTGGTCGTCGAGCACGTTTCCGGCTGGCGCGACATCGTCCTGGCATCGTTCGATCACTCGATCATCGGGACGCTGCACCGCCGGGGAACCGGCGTTCCCCTCGGGATCACCGTCTACGGCTACATCGACGGGCTTGCGGAATACGCCGCGCGCCTCGGCGCGGGCTGGTGTTTTCCCGCGTATCGGTATGTCGACGAGGTCATGGTGAGTTCGCTGCACGAGCGGAACGTGAAGGTCGTGCCGTGGACTCCGAATCGGGCCGTCGACTGGGAACGCCTGCGTGCCGCCGGCTGCGACGGGGTCATCACGGACGTACCCGACAAGGCGGTCGCATGGCGGTCTCAGGCCTGATATCCTTCGGGCTCAACAATTCAGCACCGCGGGAGGGGGCGGACAATGAAGACCTGGGAATACAAGATCATCAACGTCCGGTCGGAGAACTACTCGATGGATCCGCGCCGCGCTGAAGAGCTCAACCGCCTCGGCGATGAAGGATGGGAGCTGGTCAGCATTACCTCGATCAACTTCAAGACCGGCGCAACCGATCACATCGGCATGGTCTTCAAGCGCGAGAAGCAGGTGTCGTAGGCACTGCTCCAGGCCCCGGGCGTCAGGCCCTGGCCCTGATACGGCTCACCACACAGCCTCCCGCTCAGAGTCTCCCTCTGGTATCTTCCCGCGCCTGCAATGGCGGAGCGTCCCTCACTGATTCTCATCGTCCTCGACGGCTTCGGTTGCCGCAAAGAGAAGGAGTGGAACGCCATCGCGCAGGCGGAGACTCCGCACTTTGACGCGCTGTTCCGCAGCCGTCCCTGGACGACGCTGGAGGCTTCCGGTGTGGCGGTGGGGTTGCCGGAAGGGCAGATGGGCAACTCCGAGGTCGGCCATCTCAACATCGGAGCGGGGCGTGTGGTCGATCAGGACATCGTGCGCATCAGTAAGTCGATCGAGCGGCATGAGCTCGAGAAGAATCGCGTCTTCGCCGGCGCCGTGAAGGCCTCGGCGGCGATTCACTTCGCGGGATTGCTGTCGGACGGCGGTGTGCATTCGCTGCAGGATCACCTACACGGGCTGATCGCGGCCGCGATCGAGGACGGAGCGAAACAGGTGTACGTGCACGCCATCCTGGATGGCCGCGACACGCCGCCGAAATCCGCGGAGAAGTATCTCGGCGCGTTGCTCGATTTCATCAGAGACAAGCCGGAGGCGAAGTTGTCGACGATCATCGGCCGCTACTACACGATGGATCGCGACAAGCGCTGGGAGCGCGTGCAGCGCGGGTACGACCTGATGACGCTCGGCGTTGGCACACAGACGAAGGATCCGCTCGAGACCGTGCGGCGTTTTTACGCACAGGACGTGACGGACGAGTTCATGGAGCCGATCGCGGTGCTCGACGAGAACGGCGCGCATCCTGGAAAAGTGCAGGACGGCGACGCCCTGCTCTTCTTCAATTTCCGCGCGGACCGCATGCGGGAGATCGTCACCGCGTTCAGCGACGACGAGTTCACCGGCTTCAGACGCATGGCCCGTCCCAAAGCGAAGCTCGTGACGATCAACCGTTATCACGAGGACTTCGACCTCCCTGTGCTCTATCCGCCCGAGCCGGTGAAGAACAACCTCGGCGAAGTGCTCTCAAACGCGGGACTCAAACAGTTGCGCATCGCCGAGACCGAGAAGTACGCGCACGTGACCTTCTTCTTCAATGGAGGGTCGGACAGGCAGTTTCCGGGTGAGGAGCGCATCCTCGTTCCCTCTCCGAAGGTGGCCACATACGATCTCCAGCCGGAGATGTCGGTTGCCGAGCTGACCGATCGTGTCGTCGAAGCGATCGCCTCGAAGAAGTTCGACCTCATCGTTCTCAACATCGCCAACCCGGACATGGTCGGACACACCGGCGTGATGAAAGCGGCGGTGGAAGCGGTGCACGATGCCGATCTCGCGGTTGGCCGGATTCTCGACGCCGCGGCCGCCGCCGGCTCCATCGCTCTCATCACCGCCGATCACGGCAACAGCGAACTGATGTTCGACCCCGCCACGAATCAGCCTCATACCGCGCACACGACGAATCCCGTGCCGCTGATCCTCGTCGATCCGAAGAAGCGCTACGGTCTGCTGCGCGGCGGTGCCCTGGACAACGTTGCGCCGACGATCCTGGAGATTCTCGGCATCGAGAAGCCGAAGGAGATGACTGCCGCCAGTCTGCTCTCCGCCGATGCGGCCGCGGCCAGGCCATGATCGAGCAACTGATCCTCGTCCGTCACGGCGAGACATTGAACAATGTGGCCGGAATCGCTCAGGGCTGGGGCGACAGTGAATTGTCGGAGCGCGGACGGCAACAGGTCGCCCGTCTCGCCCAGCGCCTGAAAGGCTCCGGCGCCGATGCCCTCTTCTCCTCGCCGCTGGGGCGCGCGCTCACCACCGCGGAAGCGATCGCCGCCGCGACGGAACTTCCCGTTCGCATCCTCGACGGCTTGCGGGAGATGAACTACGGACGCTGGGAGGGGCAGCGCTTCCTCGAAGTCCGGAAGAGCGACGAGGAAAGCTATCGTCGCTGGATTTCCGATGACGGCTTCGCCTGTCCGGAAGGTGAATCGCACAGCGAGGTGCTGGCCCGCGTCAGGGACGCGCTGGATTCGGTCGATGGCGTCCGGCGCGCCGTCGTGGTCACCCACGGCACGGCAATACGGATCGCGGCGACGGCGTTATTGGGTGTTCCGTTGTCCACGGCGCGCCGTTTCGCGCAGGACAATGCCGCCATGAACGTGTTCGTCCGCCGCGCCGATCACTGGGTAATGAGACTCTGGAACGACACCACGCACTGCGAGACGTCATGATCCTCGAGCAAATCACCGAGCAACTCAGCGAGACTCTGAAGTCGCGCGTGCTGGCCCTGTTCGGGCACGCCGTCGACCGTGTGGTTCTGCAGGCGCCGCCGAAGCTGCACATGGGCGACCTGGCCACGCCGCTCTGTCTGGAACTGGCCAGGGCACTCAAACGCAAGCCGCGCGAGATCGCCGAGACCATGGTCCGCGACCTGAAGCTTCCGCTGTTCGTGCAGTCCGTGGCCATCGAAGGCGCCGGCTATCTCAACTTCCGTTTCGATCGCGGAGCGTTCGCCGCCGCGCATCTGCGCAACGTCATGGCCGCCGGCGCCTCGACGGGCCAGCGCGTCATCGTCGAGCACACGAACATCAATCCCAACAAAGCCGCCCATATCGGTCACATCCGCAACGCCGTCCTCGGCGACACGCTGGTGCGCTGCCTGCGCTGGCTCGGGCACCACGTCGAGACGCAGAACTACATCGACGATACGGGCGTGCAGGTCGCCGACGTCGTCGTGGCCTTCGAGCATCTGCTGAACGAGGACGCCGACAAGGTCCAGAAGCGAACCGAGGCCCGAGGCCCGAGGCCCGAGGCCTCTTTTGATTATTTCTGCTGGGATCTCTATTCGAAGATGGCGCATTACTACGCCGAGAATCCGCAGTCGCAGGAATGGCGGCGCGATACGTTGCATCGCATCGAGCAGGGCGAAGGCGACACGGCGAAGCTCGCCGCGATCGTGGCCCGCGCCATCGTGCGCCTGCACGTCGCCACCATGCTGCGGCTCGACATCGAGTACGACCTCCTGCCGAAAGAGAGCGACATCATCCAGCTCCATTTCTGGGATCGGGCCTTCGCGCTGCTCAAAGCGTCCGGCGCCGTCGTCCTCGAGAGCGAGGGAAAGCACAAGGGCTGCTGGGTGATGAAGCTCGGTGAGACGGCGGAGTTCGAGGGCATGGACGAGCCGGACAAGATCCTGGTGCGCTCGAACGGAACGGTGACCTACACCGGCAAGGACATCGCCTATCAGCTCTGGAAGTTCGGACTGCTCGATCGCACGTTCAATTACCGCGAGTTCTCCCGTTACGCCGACGGCCGCATTCTGTGGGAGACCACGACCGATGAAGGCTCTCCGGCAGCGCCGAGGTTCGGCGGAGCCAGCCGCGTCTACAACGTCATCGACGTCCGCCAGTCGTACCTGCAGAAGGTGGTAAAGGAAGGTTTGGCCCTGCTCGGACACGCGCGCGAAGCGGAGAGCTCGATCCACTTCTCGTACGAGATGGTCGCGCTCACTCCGGCCACGGCGAAGGCGCTGGGCATGGAGGTCTCCGAGGAAGACGCCGCGCGCGCGTACCTGGAGATGTCCGGCCGCAAGGGTCTGGGCGTGAAAGCCGATGACCTGCTCGACGCGCTCGAGGAGAAAGCGACTGACGCCGTGCGCGAGGGGAGGGCGGAAGGGTTGTCCGATGAGGAGATCCGCACGCTCGGCCATCAGGTGGCGGTTGCGGCATTACGCTATTTCATGCTGAAATTTGGTCGCAATAAAGTGATCGCTTTTGACCTGGCCGAGGCGCTTACGTTCGAAGGCGACTCCGGCCCCTACCTGCAGTACTCGACGGTGCGCGTACAGAACATCTTCCGGAAGATGCAGGAGCGCGGGGTCGATGCCCTGATCGCCGACCGCGACCTCGACCGCCTCACATTGAATGAGGGCATCAACGACGAGATGTGGGAGCTGGTACGGCTGTCCGCGGAGCTGCCGTCGTCGGTTCGCCGTGCCGTCGATTCGCTGGAGCTCTCGGTGATCACGCACGATCTCCTCACGCTCGCGCAGAAGTTCAACTCGTTCTACCACCGCTTCCCGATCGCCAGCGAGACGGACGACGCGGAGCGCCAGCGGCGCGCTGTCTGCGCCGAGATCTTCAGACGCACCATGCTCGGTGGAATGGGGCTCCTGGGCATCGCGCTCCCTGATCGGATGTAGGGTCGTTCTGCTAGAATCGCGGCTGCGACGTCGTCCAAGCGTCGGTCAAAGGCCATGAAACGTCCCCTGAATGTTCAGGATCTCGCTTTGCGCACGCTCATCATCATGGCCGGCGCACTCTCAGCGGTGCTGCTGGTGATGAAGGGGCAGGCCGAGGCGGTCCCGGCGCTCGCCCTCGGCGCGACCCTCGGGATGTTCGCCATGCGCTGAGGCCCGGACTGGCGTCAGGAGGCCTGCTCGTCGGCGCGGTGAACGTTCTCGGCCTGAAGGCCTTTGGGGCCCTGCTTGACTTCGAACTCCACCTGCTCTCCCTCGTTCAGCGTTCGGTAGCCGCTCTGATTCACGATGGCGGTGTGGTGGACGAAGACGTCTTCTCCCGTTTCGCGTTTGATGAAGCCGTATCCCTTATCGTTGTTGAACCACTTGACGGTGCCGGTTTCGGGCATTGTTTCCTACCTCCCAGTGCCTGCGAGCGCCGATGAATTCTGCAATGTTCGGGCCGCGGCTTTACCAGATCAGCGCGCGGTTCACGCCGATCCGCTGAAAGCCGATGGTCTCATACAGACTGACCGCTGGCAGATTGAAGTCGTTCACAAACAGGGTGACGCTTTTGCCCCGCCGGAACAGATGCCCGCAGACCTCGCGGATCGTCTCCCGTGACAGGCCTCGCCGCCGGTATCGCGGATGCGTCCAGACACCCATGAGCTGTACGGCCTCGTCGCTGACAGCGGAGAACTCGCACTTCGACGCGATGACCCCGTCAACCAGGCGGACGATGGCCCGCCTCCGGTCGATCAGTTCGCGGATCCGCTCGCGGTATCCGGCCGCGTCGCGCTCGAGAGGATCGATGCCGACCTCTTCCTTGTGCATGGCCGCACACGCCGGGATCAGCGGATCGAGATCGTCCACCGTGGCGTAGCGCGCCGTCGTCAGATCCGGAAAGTCGAGACGGCGCCGGATCGCATACACGGGCTGATTCAGGCGCACGACGGCCGGCGGGTCGATGCGTGTGCGCAGCCGCAACCACAACTGTTCGACGAGAATGGCCGGCGAAATGATGGCGCGGACAGGCAGCATGCGGGCGATGATTCTCTCCGCCACCATGGCCACCGCCGCGTCGATGACGTCGCTCTTTCCGGCGGGGTCGGCGGCCAGGACGATGTTCGTGGCCAGCGACGCCACCAGCACGATCTCGCGGTTGTGGCGGACGACGTAGATCTGCGTCGCGGCCGCGCTGCGCTCTTCCAGCAGTCTGGAGATGAGGTAGACGTTCATCAACGGATCGCGTTGCAGGAATGCGATCGCGCCGCGCATGTCCTCCTCGCCGATGGCGCGGATGGACCAGCGGCCTTCGACCAGAAGGCTTACCATGGCGTCTTCGGCCTAGAGTTCCCCATGGGCCAGGTATGCTAGCCCGTCGACGACTTTGTGCCAAAACGAGCGGTGCTCCCACTCGTCGAGATGGCGTTCCCGGCACGCCTCGAGATCGTTGTTGAATGCCGCGGTCAGGGTCGCGGCGACCTGCGGATCGATCACCCCCATGCTGATCTCGTCGTTGATCTGGAACGAGCGAGGGTCGAAGTTGGTCGACCCGACGCACGACCAGAGCCCGTCCACGATGATCAGTTTCTGATGTGACAGCGTGGGCTGGTACTCGAAGATCCGCACGCCGCGCTCGAGCATGGTGCCGAAGTTGTGATGGCTGGCGTGCTGCACGATCGGGCTGTCGGTGGCGTCTGTCGACGGCACCATGATCTTCACGGATACGCCCCGGCGCACAGCCTCGCCCATGGCATCGATGGCCTCCTTGCTCGGCAGAAGGTAGGGGTTCTCGATGATGATTTCTTTTCGCGCCGCCTTGATGGCCAGGTAGTAGAGGACTTCGACCGACGAGACGCTGCCGGTGGGCGACGTGTACGCGATGTGCGCCGGACTGGTCCCCGCGGCCGGCAAGGCCTTGAAGTACTTCTCGCCCGCGGGCACCTCTCCGGTCTCCTCGATCCAGTTTTCACAGAACGCACCCTGAAGCCGGCCCACCACCGGCCCCTGGACGCGCAAGCCGGTGTCGCGCCAGTGATCCTTATCCTGAGCGTGCCCGGTCCACTGGTCGGCGATGCCATAGCCGCCGACGTAACCGATCTGTCCGTCGATGATTACCTCCTTGCGGTGATCGCGATTGTTCAGGCGTCCCAGGTTCGAGAGGCGGAGCGGGTGGAAGCGGGCCACGTGAACGCCGGCGTCCGTCATCAGTTTCTCGGTTTCACTCTTCATCTTGTGACCGCCGGAGGCGTCGACGAGCACCCGCACTTCCAGGCCCTGCCGTGCTTTCTGCGCCAGCAGCCCGGCCAGGCGTCGGGGCATCACGCCGTCCCACCAGATGAACGTCTCGAGGTGTACCGTCTCGCGCGCGGACGCGATATCACGCATCAGCGGCGGGAAGAAACCGTCGCCGTTCTCCAGGACCTCGACCTTGTTGCCCTGCTCGAGGCTGCCCTGGGTCACACCCACGATCGAAGGGATGAGCGTCCGCAGCTCGCCGGGATTCTCCACATGCAGCGAAGCCTGCGGTTCGCGTTTGATCGACCACAGCGTGATGGCCAGGCCGACGAGCATGACCATGATTGCGCCGAAAGCGATGACCGGCAGCCGGACGTAGGTCGTTCCGCGGATGGTCTGCCAGAACGGGACTTCAGTTTTGTGTTTGGTCATGCCAGAGCTCCGCGATGACGGGGAAATGATCGGAAGGGCCGGCCTCGAGCACGCGCGCGCTGCGCACCTGCCATCCGCGGTCGGCGAAGATGTAGTCGATTCGCTTGTTCATGACGCGTTGGGTTGGCGGCAGGCCGGCGCCGCAGATCTGCAGTGTGGTGTTGAGCCGGCGGAATCGCGCCATCTCGGTGGCTTCGGGAGGTGCGTTGAAATCGCCGGTGAGGATGTGCGGGTAGGGGCTCACCCGCACGTGGCTGCCGATGCACTCGAGCTGTTTGTCGCGAGTGGAGCGGTTCAGTCCCCCCCACGAAGCGACGTGTCCCACGAAGAACTGGATGTCGGCGTGATCGATCCGCACGGTCGTCGCCAGCAGCGATCTCGGCTCGCCGGCACACGGGAGGTTGTGCACGTCCGCCGCTACGATCTGGCCGCGCGTCAGCATGGCGTTGCCGAACGCGCCGCCGACCTCCGAGTAGCTGCGCCCGAATACACCGTTCATGTGCGTGAGCTGCTGCAGCCGGGCAATCTGGTCGTGAAACCTGGCCTGCCACGTCCCGCGGTGCACCTCGTTGAGGCCGACGATGTCGGGGTTCACTTCGTTGATCACCCTGGCGATCTCGTCGATGTGGCTCGATCCCTTGAGCAACTCGGCGTCTCCTTCGATGTTGTACGTCATGACCAGCAGGCGTCGTGGATAGATCGTGGAGGCTTGCACCGGCTGCCCGCCAGTCGCACAGTCGCCGGTGCGCCATCGATAGATGAAGGCGAACCGGTAGCCGGCCACGGCCAGGATGACCGTCGAAAGGATCAGCGTGACTCGCCGGGAACGGGACATGCCGCCGTCGGCCGTAGCAGGACTCAGGCCACGAGCACGTGCACGTTCTCGTGCATCCACAACGCGGAGGCCGGGAAGGCGGTGCTGATATCGCGCGAACGCAGCCGGGCGATGGCGTCCTGTTTGCCGCTCCCGCTGGCGAGCAGCACGATGCGGCGCGACTCCAGGATGGTCCCGATGCCCATGGTGATGGCGGCGGTGGGCACGGGTCCGTCGGGGAAATGCGGGGCATTGGCGCTGCGCGTCGACTCGGTCAGTGCCACGACGCGCGTGCGCGAGTCGAAGGGAGTGCCGGGCTCGTTGAATCCGATGTGCCCGTTGCGTCCCAGGCCGAGGAAGGTGAGGTCGATGCCGCCGGCATCGCGGATCTCCTTCTCGTAGCGATCACACTCGACGCCGGGATCGAGCGCGTTGCCGTCGGGGATGTGCGTGCGCGCCGGGTCCACGTCGACGTGCTCGAAGAGCTTGTGCCTCATGTACGCCGCATAGCTGCCTTCATGATCGTGCGGGATGCCGACATACTCGTCGAGGTTGAACGTGGTGACATCGCGGAAGCAGTGATGCGTCGGCATGACGTGGACGGCTCCGCAGTCCTCGACGACGCGCTTGTACATTCCGATGGGCGTGCGGCCGGTTGGAAGTCCGAGGACCGAGCGCGGATTGACACGAATCGCTTCGAGCAGAATCTTCGCGGCGCGCCCGGAGAGCGCGTCGTAGTTCTCGAGCTGTTCCCAGATCAACCCGGAACCTCGGCTCCACGGGTGAACACGCGCTCGGTCTCGAACTTCTCGTTGATGATCACGAGATCGGCGTCGTAGCTGTTCTCGATTCTTCCCTTGCGGTCGCCCACGCCCAGAATTCTCGCCGGCACTTCGCTGGCCATGGGGAGCACTCGCTCCACCGGGATGCCCGCCAGCTCGACCATGTTCTGGACGGCGCGGTCCATGGTCAGCACGCTGCCGGCCAGCGTACCGTTCGGAAGGCGTGCCGTGCCGCCGGCGACGGTGATCTCGTAGTCGTACAGCCTGTACTTGCCGTCGGGCATTCCGGAGGCGCGAATGGCGTCGGTCACGAGCGCGATCCGGTTCGGCATGGCCCCACAGGCGATGCGCATCACGGCGCGATGGACGTGGATGCCGTCCGCGATCAACTCCGCGGTGGCATCGACCGACTCCAGCGCGGCGCCCACCACGCCCGGCTCGCGATGGTGCATGCCGGTCATGGCGTTGAAGAGATGCGTGAAGCTGGACGCCCCCCATTCGATCGCGGCGACGGCGTCGGCGAACGTCGCTCCGGTGTGTCCGATCGAGAACAGCACCTTGCCTTTGAAGTGTTCGATGAGGGCACGCGCTCCCTCGATCTCCGGCGCAACCGTCATGATCCACCGCATCCTCGGGGCCTCGCCGAGGAGAGTAGTGAGTTCCTGGATGTCGGACGGTCGGATCGAAGCGGGATCCTGCGCGCCGGCGTTGCGGACGCTGATGTAGGGTCCTTCCATGTGGATGCCGCAGATCTCGGCGCCGCCCGGCGCGTTCGCGGCGGTGAGGGCAATCGCGCCGATGGCCTTCTGCAGATCGGTGCGCGACGCCGAAAGCGTGGTGGCGGCCATGGCGGTCGTTCCGTGCCGCGCGTGAAAGTTGACGATCCGTTCGTTGGCCGCGGCGTCGCCGTCAGTGAAATCCGCACCGTCGCCGCCGTGGATGTGGATGTCGACGAAGCCGGGGACGATGAGACCGCTCACGCGATCCGCGGAAGCCGGCGGAGCGGCGATCTGCATGATGTCGGCGATAGCCGCGCCGCGCACTGTGATGAGGATGTCGTCCTTGATCGTGCCGTCGACGAAGGCCCGGCCGAAGAGCTGTTTCTCACCGTTCATACGCAGATCTTCCCGAGGATCACCGGCTGGCCTCCGGTCGCGGCGGGAACGTTCGTGTTCATGCCGGCCAGCGAATCGTTTGCGATCAGGGCCATGGCCATCGCTTCCTTCTCCTGGAGATGCTCATGCACGCTGATCTCGCACTCCGGCAACCGCTCGCGCAACATGCGCAGTAACGTGGGGTTCCTGGCGCCGCCGCCGGCCACGATCATCTCGTCGACCGGACGGGCGATGAAGCTCCGGTAGGCGCCGGCGATGCTGCCGGCGGTCAGCGCCGTCGCCGTGGCCACGAGATCGTCGAACGGAACGCCGGCGAAGCGGTCCACCAGGCGGCGCGCGTATTGCCGTCCGAAGCGCTCGCGGCCGGTGGTCTTGGGCGGTTTGAGCTGGAAGTACGGATCGGCCATGCACCACGACAGCATGTCTTCATTGACCGTGCCGCGCGCGGCACGCAGACCGTCACGGTCGAACGTCTCGGTGCCGTCGCTGAGGATGTAGACGAGCGCATCGATGATCATGTTGCCGGGTCCCGTATCGAACGCCAGCACGTCTCCGAGCTCCGCGCCCGGCGGAACGTACGTCACGTTGGCGATGCCGCCGATGTTCTGCATGGCTCGCGCCCTGGTGGCGTGACGGAGCTGCGCCCAGTCGAAATAAGCGACGAGCGGCGCACCGTGTCCGCCTGCCGCGACGTCGCGAACGCGCAGATCGCCGACGGTGAGGATCCCGGTGCGCTCGGCGATGACCGCGGCCTGGCCGATGGCCAGCGTCGAGCGCGTGGCCACCGACTTCCCGATCCAGGGAACGCTGGCCGCCGATTCCTCGTTCGTCGGCCGCGGCCGGTGCCAGATCGTCTGGCCGGCTGTGGCGATCACGTCGACTTGATCGTTGGTCATTCCCGCCTCGGCGATGACGCGGCTCGCCGCAGCGGCGAACAATTCGCCGAGGACGAAGTCGAGGTGACAGATCTCCTCGATGCTGGCCTTGTCCTTGTCGAACAGCGTGTTGATGCGCGTGCGGATGTCTTCAGGGAACGGATAACTGCCGAAGCGGATCTTCTCGATCCTGGCCGAGGGTGCCACGCCGGAGATCCGCACCAGCACCGCGTCGACCGCGTCGACGGAGGTGCCGGACATCAGGCCGATGACCACGCGCTGCGGCTTTCTCGTGATTTCGATGAGCCGCTCCATGCGGTTCACTGGCCGAGCACCTCGCGCAACGAGTTCCTCTCGAGCAGTTGTCGGGCCTCGGCGGCGCCGATGTTCTTTTTGGCCATGACGGTGGCCAGCCGCACGCTTCCCTCAGCGTCGCGCAGGGCCTGCACCGCCAGGGGCCGCGTCACGCCAGCGGCGAGCTCCACCATGCGCACGGCACGGCCGCGCAGCTTCTCGTTCGTCGCCGGCATGTCGATCATCAGGTTCGAGTAGACGTGCCCGAGGCGAATCATCACCGCGGTCGAGATCGCGTTGAGCACGAGCTTCTGCGCCGTGCCGCTCTTCATGCGCGACGAGCCCATGATCACTTCGGGGCCGGTCAGGGGGACGATGGCGATGTCCACTTCGCTGGCCAGTGGAGAGCCGGCCACCGAGGTGACGCCGACGGTGAGCGCGCCGAGCATGTTGGCGCGGCGGACAGCGGCGACGGTGAACGGCGTCGTGCCCGACGCAGCGATCCCGATGACGGCGTCGTCCGCGCGCACATCGCGATTCACCGACTCGATGGCGGCGTCTTCGTCGTCTTCGGCCCCCTCGGCCGCTTCGAAGAACGCGCTCGGACCGCCGGCCATGATCACGCGGACGAGCGAGGGGTCGATGCCATACGTGGGCGGCAGCTCCGAGGCGTCGAGCATGGCCATGCGCCCGCTCGTCCCGGCACCTGCGTAGAAGAGACGGCCGCCGTGCCACATCCGCTCGACGATCTGGTCGACGGCGTGGGCGATCCGTTCCCGCTGCGCGGCCACCGCCGCGGCCACCTTCGCGTCCTCTTCCTGAATGATGCGGACGATCTCGAGTGATGACAGGCGATCGATGTCGAGACTCGTCTCGAGCCGGTCTTGGCTCATGCCGGCGGAAGATATCATTGCCACTGCACGACAACCGGATCATGGCCATCTCGTTCTTCCAGAAAATCAGACTGGCCCTGCGGGGCTGGACCCGGCGGCGCGAAGAGCGCGACGAGGCGTTCCTGCGGCAGAACATGAAGTGGGGTCTGCCGCCGCCCGCGGCCGCGCCGCCGCCCGCGCCGGTGCCGGCCGCCGCGAAGATCGGGCTCACCGCACCGAAAACCGACCTCGAGGGTCTGCAGGCCGCGTATCTCGACGGCTCCGGCGTCATCGCCTATTACCTCGACGTCGAGAGCGGAGAAGTCGTGGAGTCGCGCGACGGCACGACGCTCGAGGCCTCGCGCTACAGGCGCGTACCGGTCCGCAAGTCGGAGGACGAGGATCGCCGTGCCTTCATCGAGACGCTCGAGCCGACGGGCACGCGCACGGCGCTCATGAAGAGCGTCGGCAGCGCAACATGGCGAAGCGTGCTGGCAAGCGATCGGACCGTCGAGCGGGCCTGGTACAACTTCCGGAACGCGCGCGCCACCGCCGCCATCGAGCAGTGGCTGAAGCAGCAGTAGCGCGTGCCGTTTCGTAGCTGCGGGCACACTCCCCCCAGTTTCGCTTGCGCTCGGTACCATGACGAATGAGCCCGCGAATCCCGCAGTTGCACCGCTAGTCATTCCGAGCGCCGCAGAGCGCGAGGAATCCGGGCGGGGGAGTCGCGCCCTCCCCCCGGATTCCTCGCCGTCTTCGCGGCTCGGAATGACGCTGACCTGCTCCCGGCTTTTGTGCCGCGACGAATGAGCCCGCGAATCCCGCAGTTGCACCGCTAGTCATTCCGAGCGCCGCAGAGCGCGACGAATCCGGGCGGGGGAGTCGCGCCCTCCCCCCGGATTCCTCGCCGTCTTCGCGGCTCGGAATGACGCTGACCTGCTCCCGGCTTTTGTGCCGCGACGAATGAGCCCGCGAATCCCGCAGTTGCACCGCCGGCTTCCTAGAGCGAGCGAGTCACCACTACCACGGTCACATCGTCGTCGAGTGCTTCGGCGTCGCCGGAGTGCGAGAGCACTGCTTCGCTGATCGCATAGGCCACCTCGCCCGCGCTCTTGCCGAACGTTCCCTCCACCGCCCGCCCCAGCGTTTCTGCGCCCAGGTCGGTGCCGCTGCTGTTCTGCGCTTCGGTCACGCCGTCGGTGAAGAGCACGAGCGATTCACCCGGCTCGAGTTGCAGCTTGCGATTCAAGTAGTGCGCCGCGGTGACCACGCCGAGGAGGATGTCTCCGGCCAGCACTTCCTCGGCACCACTGCGGCGGATCCACAACGGCGGCGTGTGGCCGGCGTTGACGAATTCGACGACGCCGGTGGCCGTGTCCAGCCGGCCGAGGAACAGCGTGACGAACTTGGAGCGCGGCAATGTCTCGTGCAGCGACTCGTTGAGTTGCGCGACGAGCGTGGCCGGATCGGGATTGCTCTTCGCGAAAATGCGAAACGCCACCTGCAGCCCGGCCATCATCAGGCCGGCCGGAACGCCTTTGCCGCTGACGTCGGCGATGACGAAGTAGATGCGGCCGTCGGGGCGGACCAGGAAGTCGTAGTAGTCGCCGCTGACGGTGCGTGACGGTTGATTCGTGCCCACGAACGAGTAGCCGGCCACACCGGTGGGGGCGGGCGGCAGCAGGCGCCGCTGAATGTTCGAGGCCGTGCGCAGCTCCTCGTCCATCAGCCGCTTCTCGATGGCCTCCTCGCGCAGCCGCGTGGTCTCGAGCTTGATCGCCGCGAACCGCGCGATCTGGGCGACCAGGCGCACGTCCTCCATGGAGATCGATTTCTGGGCGATGAGATAGTCGACGTAGAGCACGCCCTCGACCTCATTGCCGACGATGAGCGGCGCGCACAGAATCGAGCGGATCCCCTGCATGGCGATCGACTTGGACATGCTCAGCTTCTTGTCGCCGGCCACGTCCATGCACGCCAGCGCCTTTTTGTCCTCGATCACGGCATTGAGCAGCGTCTGACTGATCTTGAGCTCTGACCTGTCGCTCTCATCGGCCCGGCGCACCTCGACGTGCGCGAACGTTTTCCCGTCCTCTGCCAGCAACGCCACGGCCGCGCGCGAGGGAGTGAGGTGCTCCATGACCCGCTCGACGAGGAATCCGAAGAGCTCGTACATGGGCCGGTCTTCGATCAGCTCGCGAGCCAGGGCGTTGAGCGTCTGCAGACGGGGAACGTCGATTGGCTCGTTGGCCTCGACATCGATCTCCTGCACGGGAATGGTGATGGTGGGCTGTGCGGCCGTGTCGGCCACGGCCAGGAAACGATCCGTGGTCTGCTCCCGCTCCAGGAACACGATCTCGGTGTCGCCGAGGCGGATGCGGTCACCGGAGTTGAGCCGGGTGTCCCGCTTGACACGTGCGCCGTTGAGATATGTGCCGTTGGCGCTGCCGAGGTCCTTGAGGATCCAGTTCGTGCCGGCGCGGACGATCTCGGCGTGCTTGCGCGAGAGAAAACGGTCGCGGATCGGGATCGAGCACTCGGAAGCGCGGCCGATCGACACGGTCTCGCCGTCCAGAGCCTGACGCAAGGGCGTGGAAAGCGGCGAGTACACGGTGACTTCGGCGCGCGGCGTCGACAGGTCCATCCGATCTCCAGAGGCGATGCCGGTCATTCTAGCAGTGCGTCACAATAGAGCTCGATCGTGACCGTCACACCCGTCGCCAGCGACTACTTCCTGGAGATCGAAGCGCACTTCGCGCATCGCCGCGGCACGCCCTTCATCCTCAACGCCAGGGACTGGGCGCTGATGAAGAAGTGGTTCGACGACGGGATTCCGCTGGCCGTCGTCATCGAGGCCATCGACAGCGTGTTCGAGAACAACGAGACCAGTGGACGGCACAAAGTGATCTCCAGCCTCTCGTACTGCAGGCACGCCGTGAAGGAGATCTGGCAGGACCGGCAGGATCTCTACGCCGGCAGCGGCGACTCCGCGCCGGAAGAGAATGTGAGCGGCCTGCTGGAGGCGCTTGCCGCCGACGTCGAGCGCTCCGAAGCCCCGCCGGCGATCGTCTCGGCCATTGCCGCCGAGATTCGCGGGCTGCTCTCGGCCAGGAGCGTGCCGAACATCGAGGAGCGGCTCATCGAAGTCGAGCGCGGTCTCATGGATCGCCTTCTCGAATCGATGCCGGAGAGCGAACGCCGCCGTCTCGTCGAGCCGATCACACTCATCGTCGCCGATCTCGACGACAAGACGCGCCAGCGGACGTACGAGGCCAACCTCCGCCGCGCCATCCGCGAGAAGTTCGTGCTCCCGCGGCTGACGCTGTTCCGCTGATCTCCGCTTTGCCGGCTAGTGCAGCACTTTCTCGATGTCGTCGAGCATGGCCGCGGCCATCTTTCCGGTGACAAGTGCATCGGGCGGAAGGGTGACGGCGGGATCGCTCACGCCGCAGGCGGTGAGAACGTTCTCGGCCGGAATGCCCCGCGCGCAGCCGGCGCGTCCGGCCGTGAGCAGGCGCGTGCCGAGCCGCTCGAGGTTGGCGGCGTTCACCGGCCGGAGCGGCGAGACCCGGCGCGTCACCGGATCGACGTCATAGACACCGACGGCGATCATGCGGATGATCTCTTCGCGTCCGGGGATGCCTTCGATGTCGATGGCGATCGGCGGCGAGCCCAGGTTCTGGGCGAAGCGGATCGATGCCAGCTTCCAGTAAGCGAGGACCGCGAAGTCGGATCGGTCGATGGCGTCGCTCCCGAAAGCCCGCTGGTATTGCGGCGGCATATTGGCCGCGCTCCACTGCTGCTTGATCTGGTCGAGCCGCGGCTTGTACCGCGGATCCAGGCGCGACAGCCGGTCGTACCGGGCGATGGCCTGCTGGTACTGGCCGCGGCCAACCTCGATCTCGGCGAGCGCCTGCTGCACTTCCGGCTTGTCGGCCTCCGGCGAGTTCACGACCGGGTCGAGAATCGCTCGGGCCTCTTCGACGGCATGACGGGCGATGAGCTTGTCCGCCAGCATGACGCGTGCGTTCACCGCGCCAGGATTGATGGTCAGCGCCTCCTGGAGCAGCCGGATCGACTCTTCGTCAGGGGCCGTCTGCGCGGATGAGAACAACTCCTCGAACAGGCGATTCTGCAACATGATCACCCGCTCGGAGGCCGATGGCGGTGCATCCGGACGCTGGGCGAGCGTGCCATAGATGTCGTACGCGGCCTGGGTGCGGTGCTCGGCGATGGCGATCTCGGCGTCGTAGACCTGCGCCGTCGAGTAGTCGGGCGCCTCGCTCTCGACGCGTTGCACGATCGATCGGGCCGCCGCGAGGTTGCCTTCCTTGAGATCGATGGCTGCTTCGGCCAGTGCCGCGGGCAGGTACTCGGGGTTGCGCGCGCGGAGACCGGCGATCTGCTTCCGCGCCCCGGCCAGGTCTCCGGAGAGGAAAAGGCGCCAGGCCGACTCGAACCGCTTTTCCACCCCGGGCGGTGAGACCTTCGTGTAGCCGGCGCGGGGATTGACGAGGAAATGATCTTCGTGGGTGGGTGGTGCGGTGGCCGGTGGCGGGGCGGTGGTACTGGAACAGGCGGCCGTGAGAAGTGTCGCGGCCACGAGCGCGCGGAGAATCCTTACGTTCAACTTCTGCCCTCTCTCAGCAGCCGCAGGGCGGCCGCGAATGTCTGTTCTCGTTCTGCCGCATCGATCCAGTGCACGTTTCGCTCCGACCTCAGCCAGGTGACCTGGCGTTTCGCGTAGGCTCGCGTGCGCTGGCTGGTCCGAGCGATGGCTGCGCGGACATCGATCTCGCCTTCGACCACCGCTGCTGCTTCGCGATATCCGATGGCTGCAAACGGGCGGGCCGTTCGTGGATAGCGCGCCAGCAGCGCCGCGGTCTCGTCGACGAGCCCGGTACGGTACATCGCTTCGACGCGCGCGTCGAGACGTTCGACGAGCCGGGCCCGGTCCAGATTGAGAGCGATCTTGATTGCCGGTAATTCGTGCGCGGCGTCGGATCCGGGCCGCTCCCACGACGAGATCGGTTTCCCTCCCACGATCCAGACCTCGAGCGCTCGCTCCACCCGATGGCGGTCAGCCGGGGGAATCCGCGCGGCGCTGGCAGGGTCGACGCGGCTCAGCCAGCGATGCAGCCGCGACGGTCCGCGCGGTGCGGCGGAAATGCCGCGAAGACGGGTCCGAATCGACTCATCGCGCCCCGGCATCTCCGGCAGGCCGGAGAGGAAGGCACGCAGATAAAAGAAGGTGCCGCCGGCAAGAATCGGCGTTCTTCCCCGCCGGTCGATGTCGCTGACGACCTCGCGCGCCCGCCGCGCGTAATCGGCGGCGTTGAACTCTTCATCCGCGGAGACGATGTCGAAGAGATGATGTGGCACGGCCAGGCGATCCGCCTGCGCGGGCTTGGCGGTTCCGATGTCGAAGCCGCGGTAAATCTGCATGGAGTCGTAGTTGACGATCTCGCCGCCGACGGCCGGAGCGAGGCGCAGCGCCAGCTCGGACTTGCCGCTGCCTGTCGGACCGGCAATGACGACGAGAGTCACCGGATGCGCGTGTTGTGGGTTTTGCGGTCTTCGCGCTCGAGCATGCCCCGGAGATGAACGCGGCAGTAGATCTGGCCGGCCGGGATGACGGTTTGACAGAGGCGACAGTGATTGGTCTTTTGCAGGACCTTCCCCGCGGTCTTGTCAAAAATGCGCGTGACGATGCCGGCCACGATCAGCAGCGCGGAGAGAGCAAAGACTTTCTGCAGCAGCCCGACGGTGATCAGCTCGGCGATGGGGGACCCTTCGAATGACGTGTCGACCACGAAAAGAGCGAGCGTCAGGATCAACATCCACAAGCCGAGTCGGAGGATGGTGCTCGACATAAGGGGCAAATCAACTGTAGGCGGCCTAGCGGGGAGTGTCAAATTGTGGCCGGCAGAGGATGGCCGGTCCGAGATCGACATCGATGGTGCCGTTGCGGTCCGTTCTCCAGACGCGCACGTTCCTCGACCGCAACGCCCTCAACACGCTTCCATGCGGGTGTCCGAACCAGTTGGTCGCGCCGCAGGAGATAACGGCGATCCGCGGATTCGCGGCTTCGAGGAATGGCGGCGTTGAGGAGCTGCGGCTCCCATGATGGGCGACCTTGAGAATGTCGCTGGCCTGGACGCGTCCGGCCAGCTCGGCCTCTGCCTCGCGCTCGATGTCGCCGGTCAGAAGCAGCGATCGCCCGCCCGCCCGGGCCCGGACCACGATCGAGCTGTTGTTCTCCGGCGCGCGGCGAATCGCGCGCGTGACCGTGAGCGCGTCGAGTTGAAACTCGCCGATGGTGGCATGACCCTCGTCGCGGATGAGGCGGACCGGCGTGCCGCGGCCCCGGATCGCCGCCAGCATCGTTTGCGCGCATTCCCCCCGAAATCTTCGCGGGTTGAGCCAGACCTGGCCGACGTGCAGTTGTTCGATGACCGCGGGCAGGCCACCGCAATGATCGGGATGGGCGTGACTGAGAATGACCAGATCGACGCTGCGCACACCGCGATCGACGAGCAGAGGCAGGAGCACGGTCTCACCGAACCGTACGTCTCCGCTGCGGCCTCCGCCGTCGATGAGCACGTTGTGCGCTCCCGATCGAAGCAGGATCGAATCACCCTGGCCGACGTCGAGGAACGTGGCGTGCGGTTGTGCCGTGGAGCGCAGGGCGAGATCACGCCCGATCGCCGCGAAGGTGGGAACGGTCAGCGCGAGAGCGATCGCGATCGCCCGCAGGCGGCCGCGCAACAGCGCCATCGCCAGAAGCGCGGCGAGAAGTCCGGCGGCCAGCGCATCGGGAGGTGGTGCCGCGAAGAATCCCGATCCCGGCGACGACAGATCGTTGAGACGCGCGCAGAGCGCGTTCAGCGCGCCGATGAGAACGAGCAGCGGCGTCCATGTCGTAACGCAGAACGCCGCTCCGGCCACGAGCATCACGAAGATGACCGGCGTGAGCACGACTGTCGTCAGCGACCCGCCCAACGCGTACTGATGGAAGTGAAACAGCGTCAGCGGCGTGATCACGAGCTCCGCGGCGATCGCGTAGCCGAGCCAGCGCGCCCGTCCTGCCATCGGCTTGCCGAGAAAGATCAGTGCGCCTGCACCCGCGTACGTCAGTTGAAATGCCGGATTCGTCAGGTCGGCCGGAACGAGGATCAGACGCCCCAGCGCCGCGACGCACCAGAGATTCTCGAACGAGGTCGGCCGCTTCAGGATTCTCGACAGCGCGTAGAGCGCGATGCCGACGCTCGACCGCGACACAGAGGCCGTCGGTCCGATGAACAGCGGCGCGATGGCAGCGAAGATGAGTAGAGACCAGTCCGACGCTCGCGGCGCGCCCAGCCATCGGAGCGCGAACGCGATCACCGCGGCTGCAAGCGCGATCTGCAGGCCGGAAAAGACCAGCAGGTGATAGGTCCCGCCGCGGCGGAAGTTCTGTCTGGCATCGTCGGACAAGCGCTCCCCGCGCCCGAGGACCAGCGCTTCGATCATGGCGATTTCGTCGGGATGGGTGACGGCGAAGGGACGGATCCGCTGCCGCGCCATCCGGTTCCATGTGGACGGCGCGAAGGTCGATACCTGTCCCCGGTAGGAGATCAGCCTCGGCGATTTCACCGACAGCGAGTAGCGCGTTCCATCGAGCAGGCGAAGCATTCCTTCGGCCTCGATGAACTGCTGGCGCTCGATGGGCGGCGGTTCGAAACGCGCGTAGACCGTGACCGGCGCGCTGACGTCGACGCCGTTCGCGCGAAATCGCGTACAGCGCAGAAAGCGAACGTGCTCGCGGACGGTCCAGTCGCCTTCGATGCGCGCCTCGACCGTCACGAAGCGATCGGCCGGCGGCAGCGGGAGTGGTAGCGTTGCGGCACCCCGAAGCGCGCCGAGCGCGAAGAAGGCCACAGCGATCGCGGCTCGCCGCTGGAATCGCCAGGACAGAGTGGCTACGACGAAGAGTGCGAGCGCGTTCGAAGCGAACAATAGTCCGGCGATGAACGCGATCAGTGCAGGGGCGGCGGGTGTGTCATCCGGCACGCTCGAAGGAAGCGAGAGTCTCGACGTGGTGCGTGTTCGGAAAGAGGTCGAGAAGGTCGAGCGTGGAGATACGCCAGCCCGACGCGGTCAGCCGGCTGGCGTCGCGGGAGAAGGTTACCGGATCGCAGGAGAGATAACAAACCATCGAGCTGGCTTTCTCGCCGGCGGCGCGAATCACTTCCGGCCGCGCCCCCGCGCGCGGCGGGTCGAGGAACATGAAGTCCGCTTCGGGAATGCGGCTGACCTGATTCTCCACCGGCGACTCGACCACGAGCACATTCTTCGGCACGTTGCGCCGCGCGTACTTCGCGGATTCGGGCGAGCCTTCGATGGCGAAGACGCGGCCGAAGCGGTCCGCGAGCGGCAGCGTGAAGAATCCGATGCCGGCGTAGAGGTCGACGGCGATGTCGCGTTTGACCAGGCGGTCGGCGTGGCCGGCGACGAGGCGAAGCATCGTGCCGAGCAGATGGCGGTTGACCTGCAGGAAGGAGCGCGTGGAGAGCTGATACGAGTAGCCGTCGACGTGCACGCTGAACTCGGCGTCGGTGAGGATGCGGCCGCCGATTTCCCACACTGCAGCTCCCGTCTCGCTGGAGGGCAGGGTTGACGCGCCGCCGCCAAACCGCTTCGCGGTCTCGACACCGACCACTTCGCATTCCGGCGGCAGCGGCACGATGCGGTTCGACCCCGCCGCGTAGAACCCGGCCGCGCCGCCATCCTCGTGAAGCCGCGACCGGATCCGGTAGTTGAGCGGCGACGGATGAAGCGTGATCTGTGGCAGCGAAGCGACGTCGAACTTGCCGATGCGCCGCAGTGACTCGGTGAGAATGCGCTGCTTGGCTTCGAGCTGCCTGTCCAGGCGGAGTGCGGTCCAGTCGCAGCCGCCGCAGTCGCCCGCCACCGGACAAGGTTCCAGCCGGCGCCACGGCGACGGCTCGACGATACGCAGGACCTCGGCCCTGGCGAAGCCTCTTTTCACCTCGGCCAGGCGCACCAGTGCCACATCGCCGGGATAAACGTTGGGCGTGAAAACCGGAAAGCCGTCGACGCGCGCGATGGCGTCGCCGCCCGCGACGAGCTCGGTTGGTCGAATGGTGATCTCGTCGCCGGCGTTCACACCCGTCATTCTGTGATAAAAACCGCGCCGCCAGTTCGTTGATCCCGAGCGCAGCAACGGATCGGCGGAGCATCCACAACGAGCGAAGCACGCGGTCGCAGTACTGATCCTCGCTTCGCTCGGGATTGAAGGATCCCCATGAAAGTCCACGAATATCAGGCGAAAGAGCTTCTTCGCCACTACGGCGTGCCCACGCCGCGCGGCGAAGTCGTCGACACACCGGACGAGGCACGCAATGCCGCCAAGCAACTCGGCGGACGCGTGGTCGTCAAAGCGCAGATCCACGCCGGCGGCCGGGGAAAGGGCGGCGGCGTCAAGCTCGCCAAGACTCCCGACGAAGCGGCCGACCTGGCGAAGAAGATGCTCGGCATGACGCTGGTCACTCACCAGACCGGGCCGGAAGGCCGCGTCGTGCGCAAGCTCCTCGTCGAGGAAGCTCTCAACATCGACAAGGAGCTCTACCTCGGCATCACGCTCGATCGAAAGATCGGGATGCCGGTGGTGATGGCCTCCAAGCAGGGCGGCATGGAGATCGAGGAGGTGGCGGCGAAGGATCCGAAGGCGATCCACCGCGAGCCCGTCGACGCCGTGCTGGGCGTGCAGCCGTTTCAGGCGCGAGCGGTGGCATACGCGCTCGGCCTCTCCGGCGACCCGTACAAGAAGTGCGTCGACTTCGTGCAGAAGCTGATGCGCGCGTATATCGACACCGATGCCTCGCTTGCGGAGATCAATCCGCTGCTGGTGACGAAAGAAGGCGACGTCTTCGCGCTCGACGCCAAGATGAACTTCGATGACAACGCGCTCTTCCGCCACAAGGACATCGTGGAGATGCGCGACTACAACGAGGAGGATCCTCTGGAAGTGGAGGCGTCCAAGTTCGGCCTCAACTACATCAAGCTCGACGGGACGGTGGGCTGCATGGTGAACGGAGCGGGGCTGGCCATGGCCACGATGGACATCGTCAAGCTGGCCGGCGGATCGCCCGCGAACTTCCTGGATGTCGGCGGCGGCGCCAGCGCCGAACAGGTCAAGAACGCGTTCCGCATCATCTTGAGTGACAAGAATGTGAGAGCGATTCTCATTAATATTTTCGGCGGAATCATGCGCGGCGACCGCATCGCCGAGGGTGTGGTCAGCGCGTCGCGCGAAATCGGGCTTCCGGTTCCGGTGGTGGTGCGGCTGGAGGGGACAAACGTCGATCTCGGCAAGAAGATCCTGGCCGAGTCGGGACTGCCGCTCATCACCGCCGACGGCATGTGGGACGCGGCACAGAAGGTCGTCGCCGCGGCGAAGAAACAAGGAACGAAGTAATGGCAATCTGGGCAGACAGGAACACGCGCGTCATCGTGCAGGGCATCACCGGACGCGAAGGGTCGTTTCACGCCATCCAGTGCCGCGACTACGGCACCAAGGTCGTCGGCGGTGTGACACCGGGCAAGGGCGGGACGACGCATGAAGGCTTCGCGGTGTTCAACACCGTGGCCGAGGCGCGGGCCAGGGAAGGGGCGAACTGCTCGCTGATCTTCGTGCCGCCGCCGTTCGCTGCCGACGCCATCATGGAATCCGCCGACGCCGGCATCGAGCTGATCGTCTGCATCACCGAAGGCATTCCGGTCAACGACATGATGGAGGCCCACGACTTCATGAAGAAGTCGAATGAGCGTCACGTCGGCCAGGGACGCCCGGCCTCGCGTCTCATCGGTCCGAACTGCCCGGGCATCATCACGCCCGGTCAGGCCAAGATCGGCATCATGCCCGGGCACATTCACAGCGAGGGCCCGATCGGGATCGTGTCGCGGTCGGGAACGCTCACGTACGAAGCGGTCGGTCAGACGCGAACGATCGGGCAGTCCACCGCGGTCGGCATCGGCGGTGATCCGCTTCCGGGCACCGACTTCGTCGATTGTCTCGCCGCGTTCGAAGCGGATCCGGCCACCGAGGCCATCATCATGATCGGTGAGATCGGGGGAACGGCGGAAGAGGATGGAGCCGCCTTCGTGAAAGAACATGTGCGCAAACCGGTGGTGGCCTTCATCGCCGGACAGACGGCGCCCCCGGGACGTCGCATGGGTCACGCCGGCGCGATCATCAGCGGCGGCAGCGGGACCGCAGCCGAAAAGATGAAAGCGCTCGAAGCGGCCGGCATCCACGTCGTGAAATCGCCCGCGGATATGGGCAAGATGGTCGAAGAGGTTTGGCGACACCGCTGAACGTCATCCTGGCTACGCCGGTCCAGCGACTCGTGCTGATCGGCGGCGGCGAGTTCTCATTCGGCGAGACGCGCGCGATCGACGAATTCCTGTTGTCTCGGATGCCGGCGGACCGGCGGTCGATCGCGTTTCTGCCGACGGCATCGGGCTCGCCCGAATACGCACTGCACATCGGGAACTACTTTCGCGGAATCGACCCTTCCGTCGAGACGATCAACGTGCCGGTGTATCGCGGGCGCGACAGCCGGCGGCAGAAGAACCTCGACCTGATCCTCTCCGCCGGCATGATCTACCTCGGCGGCGGCGTGACGAACCAACTGCTCTCGACATTGCGGCAGTCGGCCACGGAGATGGCCCTTCGCGACGCCGCGCAGAACGGTGCGGTGATCGCCGCGATCGGAGCGGCCGCCTCGTGCTTCGGCACTCGCGTCCGCGATATGAGCGCGGCCGGCTCCCTCGACGGGATGGGATGGCTGTCGCGTACGGCCGTCGATACGGCGTTCGATGCCGCGGACGACGTAACGCTGCGCCGGCTGATGTCGTCTGCCGACGTCGACATCGGGATCGGCATTCCGCCCGGCAGCGCCCTTTCGATCGGGGAGGACGGATCCACCGAGATCATCGGCGAGGGGCGGATCGCTGTGTTTCGTAAGGCTTCCAGTGGCTTATAAGTTGCAGCCTGCCACAGCGGTTGGAGGTATGAAATCGCCACCGTGGAAAAGCAGAATCGCGCAGTCGACGAGCCCGTCACCATCGAGGAGCTCCTGCGGTTTTTCAGCGTGCTGTCGCACGACCTGAAGTCGCCGATCTTTGCCGTCGACGGTTTCAGCGAGCTGCTCCTCAGCGATTATCTCGACCGGCTCGATGAAGAGGGCCAGGATTTTCTGAAGCGCATCCGCTCGAGCGCGCAGTACATGAAGCGCGTGCTCGATGACATGGCCCACATGGTCAAGCTCCTGGGGCGTCCCACCGTAAAGCGCCCCACCCCCTTGCGCGAGATCGTCGAAGAAGTGCTGCTGAAGTACAACTTCCTCATCGATGAAGGAGGAGCGCGCGTCGACGTTGCCTCCGATCTTCCGACGGTGAACGTCGATCCCGAGAAAATGCGCGAGGCCGTCGGCGCGATCGTCGCCAACGCCCTCTTCTTCACCGACCGCCCGAACGGGGAGCGCCACGTCACCATCGAGTGCACCGTCGCCGGCGGCGGACAGCGGCTCTGCGTCCGCGACAACGGGGCTGGAATCGATCCCCGCTACCTGCCGCAGGTGTTCGAGCTCGGCGGTGTGAGCAAGCTCGACAAGCAGCGCGGCGGCGGCCCCGGGTACGGACTCTTCCTGGCCAGACGCATCATCGAGAGCCACGGCGGAACGCTGACGGTCGACTCGACCCTCGGTAAAGGTGCGACGTTCTGCCTCACGATTCCGCCTCTGTAGAGAGGCAAGGCAAGTTTTTATTCCACAATAGTTTAGATTTGTTCCGACCTTGGTCTCCGCCTTGCAAATAATTTATAGGCAGAGGAGGAGACGATGGCCGAGCTCAAGACGACCCGACCCTATCGAGAGCGATTTCTCGACGGGTTCGAGCGGTCGCAGCTTCGACAGGAGGTCCAGAAAGTCAGGCCCAGCTTTGCGAAGCTGGGGAAGAAGTACGTGACTCTCGCAATCGGCGCGACGCTGGCTGTCGGAAGCATCGGCGCTCCTCTGGTGGTCTACGGGATGCGGCCGCGAGTGGAGCGGGCTCAGCCTCCCGCGGATCAGGGGATCAGCGGCGACCTGGAGAGCGCGCAGAACATCGCCAGCGAGGTCGCCGGCGAGGTCGCTGCCGCCGCGAAAGGTGTGACCCACGGTGTCGAGGAAGCCGTGCGCGTGCCGCTCGCAGCGATGAGCGCCGCTCCGGCAGCGCTGGCGAATGCGCCGCGCCAGATCGTGCAGGCCGCGGAAAACGCGAAAGCGCAGTTCTTCGCGAAAGAAGTTCCGTTCGGCTCAATCATCTACAGGGAGGCGCTGAAGAATAATCTGCGCCCCGAACTCGTGGCTGCCATCGTGCAGCAGGAGTCGCAGTTCAAGCCGACCGCGCGCTCGCACACAGGGGCTCAGGGACTCATGCAGCTCGTTCCCAAAACGGGCCGCTGGATGGGTGCCTCGAATCTCATGAATCCCGCTCAGAACATCAAGGCCGGGACGAAATACCTGAGCTATCTCCAGGACCAGTTCAACGGGAACGAGACCAAGGTCATCGCCGCGTACAACGCCGGCGAGGGCAACGTGCGCCGGTTCGACGGCATCCCGCCATTTCGCGAGACGCGGAAGTACGTGTCCAACGTCCGCAACTTTCAGAAGCAGTACTCGGATCGCGTGCAGAGCCGCACCGCGGAACTGACCGCGCTGCCGGCGTTGCGATGATGTGGTCAAATGACGCCGATTGTCCGGCGTCAGACTCGTCATCGGCCTCGTCGTCATGGGCGTAATCGTCCCGGTCACGCTCTTTCTACTGCTGGATCTTCAGACTCCCGCCCAGCTCTTGACCGTTGCCGCGACTTCGTTTCTGGCGTGGGGGGTGGGAGACCTGTTCGCCACGCTCCTGGAGAAGCCGCGGCTGAAAGACCGGTCACCGAAAAAGGCGTTGGAAGAGGATCTGGAGAGACGCCTGTGATGGTCGCGGGTCGCAGGTCGCTGGTCGTGTGAGCCTCGAAGCGATAACGCCCCCACGACCCACGACCCACGACCCCTTCACATCCAGTCGTTCATCTTCTTAAGCAGCTGGTCGATCGTGAGCAGGCGCTCGGTGCCGTCGGAGTCACGCCGGAAGATGGCGTGATACCACCCTTTCATCCCGATCGGGGTGTACGTGTCGCGGCCGAGCCTCAGACGTCCACCGGATACGAGCTTGAGGAAAACCTGCTCGTACGCCGAGCGGGTCAGGCGGCGGTCGGGAAACGGTACGGCGTAGGTGTTGGTGCGCCGCTCCGTTTTTTTGCGGCGGTTGCGTGCGGGCTTTGCGTTGACGAGCGAGACACCGCGGCGATTGACGTACTCGCCGCTCCGCCCGGGAACGAGTTTGCCGGGAGTGTCGCCTTTGCGGCGGGACAGCGAGGACTTCGGGCGCCGTGCCGCGGCTTTGACGGGGAGCGGTGGCTCAGTCCCTTCGATGAGCGACATCTCTTTGGCCTTGGCGGTCATCTTTTCGCGCAGAGCCTGTTCTCGCGGCTCGAACGACCGCACCTTCGCCATCTCGGCGCGCTGGCGTTCGCGTTCCCGTTCACTCGCAGTGACGTACTCGTCGATGGACTGGCCGCTCCGGGCGTGCTTGCCCCGGTGCAGGTCGATCTCGGCGTCGTAGTTCTTGAGCTCGTGGATCACGCTGCCCCAGCGGCAGAGGTGTCCGACATCCTCATAGGCGCTGGGGCGATCGACGAGATCGAGCAGCGACGGCGCACGGCCGCTCAGGATCGCGAACAGCAAACGGAAGCTGAAGGGATCGGAGTACCGGCGGATCGACTTGCGGAAATGCCAGGCCACGCGGCGGCCCATCTCCCGGAGAGACATCGTTCTGCCGAACTGATCGGTCCACATCGGCGCGTTGATATCCGAGGTATAGGGGCTCCGCTGGTAGTGAAAGTCCTTCGTCAGCCAGCCTCTGCGTGTGGTGTGTTTGCCGGGAACGACGCCGTCGACGACCGGAACGGGCATCCGCTCCAGGATCGAGAGGTCGTACGTCGGCCAGGTCATCACCTCGCGGACGATGCCCGTGATGAGCGTGGCCGCCGCGATCATCAGACCGGGATCGGGCGTGAAGTCGACGGTCACTTCGATCCGTCCTCCGCGCGGGCGCACGCCGACGCCGGTCGATCTGCGGTTCGAGGCCACGATCATCACGGGCACGGGCAGGATGTAGGTGAGCAGGAGCGCCAGCGCTTTCTCGTTGCGCGCTTTGGTCTGGTGCCGCCGCGGAGTCTCGTAGGAGATGTTGTAGTGACTGCTGTAGGCCTTGAGGCGAACGGTGTATCCGTTCTCCTTTTGCCACTTCGTCAACTGATCGCGCACGAAATCGATCTGCTCCCACAGGTTGCGCACCATCCGGGCCGTGCTGTCGGGAGCGAGCTCGATGACCGGAGTAACCACCTCGATGACGCCACGGTCGAAATAGACGGCTCCTCCGGTGGGGAGCTGGAGCGACGATTTCTCGCGCGGCAGCAGAGGCCGGTCGATGAACGAGCTGGGATGCTTCCAGAACGGCTTCGGATCGATCTCCACGCCGTCGAGCCACACGTTGAACTCCGACTCCATACCGATCACAGGCATCTGGAGTGTCGTTCGGGCTCTGGGGAGCCTTCCCTGGCCGGCATCGTCCTTCAAGTCTTGAAGCGGCATAGTTTTCCGGGGGGAGCTAAGAAACAGATCTTCCGCTGGAAGCAGGCTAAGCAAACGGCGGGCCGAATTGAGCGGACGGGGGAGGGCGAGATTTATTCGGTTTTCGCCGCCGGCTCCGGCCCGGCCGCAGGCGTTCTGCGCTCCCGGCTGCGGCGTTCCTCGAATGCGAAGCGGGGCCGGTTCTCCTGCGGCTGCTCCATGCGATCCTCACTGATCTCGCGCGGGACCAACGTGATGTAGCCGAGATCGATGTGCACGTGATCGTCGGCATTGTTGCCGGTGACGTGGCCGTACGGCAGCACCGAGATGTCCTCGCTCAGATCCTCGGCCATGTCGTTGTACTTCTCGATCAGCTCTTTCGTCTTGAGGATGTTCGTGCCGATGCGGTAGACGTCCGCCGCCGTGGCCCACATGTGCGTCGTCCCGTTGATGGCCAGTTTGTGCGCGGGAGATCGGTACGATCCGTTCACGGCAATGTGCACCGACGCACCGACCGCGGCGCGGAACTGTTCGAGGTAGAACGCCAGCAGGCGCACCGCACATGGCACGTAGCGCGGGAACTGCTGCAGGCGGGGCGCTTCCTTGAGGTCGACGAGCGTGAACTCGTTGAGTCCGAAATGGGCGGTGAGCCGCGTCCCGACCGCGGCCTCGTGCGATTCGATCTCGTAGAAATAGCGGGGGAGCCGGTGGCGGCGTCCGGCGTCGTCACGGACCATCTCCCCCGGCCGCAGCAGCGACCGGAGCTCATCATCGAGATCGAATGCGTCGACGACCTTGAGAATCTGCGTCTCAGGGTTCCGGCTCATGGCTCGTTCCGGCCAGCGCGTGGAAGATGTCGCGCGAAACCTCCGCCACCGCGGTTCCGCGACCGGTCTCGGCGCGGAACTGCGTGAGGATCACCAGCACGTACGGTTTCCGTCCCTCGAGATAGACGATCCCGGCGTCGTGGTGCACGGTGGAGATGTTCCCGGTCTTGTGGGCCACGCGCGCCGCTTTCGGAAGGCCGGCCGGAATCCCGCTGCGGTACTGCTGATCGAGCAGGATCTCCAGCATCTCGTCGCATGCCTTCTGCGAATAGGCCTTGCCGTCGGCGATGAGACGCAGCATCTTCAGGAGCCCGTTCGCGGTGACCTCGTTGTTCAATCCGGCCTCGAAGGCAGCCTGATCCTCGACGCCGCGGAGCACGCGTACGCCGTCGACCTCCAGCTCGTCGAGGGCCTGCTGGATCGTAGGAATACCGACGACGTCGACGAGAAGGTTCGTGGCCAGGTTGCTCGACTTCGTGATCATCCAGTAGGCGAGCTCGCGCACGGTCAGGGTCCGCCCCAGATGGCCGTACACGTCGGGATCGGCGTCGCCGCCGAGGTCGAGCATGAAAGGCTCCTGGTTGACGATGCTGGTGAAGCGGTTGCGCACGTGTACCGGCGCGTCGAGCTGCAATTCGCCGCGATCGACCTGCCGGAACACACCCAGGAGGACGGCCAGCTTCATCGTCGACGCGGCGTGGAAATAGTGGTCGGCGTTGTACGACCACTGAATCGTCGTCTCGGCGTCGTAGAACGAAATGCCCAGATTCTCGAGCTTGTGCTCCTGCCTGATCTTCAGCACGCTTCGATACAGCGACACCTCGGATGCCGCAACCGATTCCTGTTGCGGAAGCGGGGGGGACGTTTTCTCCTCTGCCTGGTTTGCCTTCACAGCCATCCGGATCGAATGGTAAACGATTGCAAGTTTCGGACTCCCCCGGATTCCTCGCCGTCTTCGCGGCTTCGGAATGACGGGGGGCAACGCTGTCATTCCGAGCGTCAGCGAGGAATCTGGGCGGGGGGGTAACGCTTCCACCACCCAGATTCCTCGCCGACTCCGCGGCTTCGGAATGACGGCCGGGGTAACGCTTCCACCACCCGGATTCCTCGCCGTCTTCGCGGCTTCGGAATGACGGCGGGGGCAAGGCTTCCACCATCCGGATTCCTCGCCGACTTCGCGGCTTCGGAATGACGCTTCCACTGTCAGCGGCCGGAGTCCCGCAGCCACCGCCCGATGCGCTCGATGCCGCTTCCGATTTCTTCGAGCGAGGCCGCGAACGAGATGCGGATGAACCCCTCGCCGGCACTGCCGAAGGCGATGCCGGGAATGACCAGGACCGCGGCGTCGGAGGCCAGCGTCTTCGCAAACGCCAGCGTGTCGCGGGCCGGAACGGGCACGAACGCGTAGAACGTGCCGGCAGGCGGGTTGATATCCACCTCCAGCTCGCGACGGATCGAGTGCAGCGCCGTTTCCCGCTGTGTGCCGAGCGTGGCCCGGACGTTGCGGAGCCACGCCTCGTTCCACGCCGCATCGGCGAGGATCATCTCCGCGAGAGCCTGCGAGAAGACCGAGGCGCATGTGGCGATGTACTGGTGCGCGGTCACGACCGGCTTCATGATTTCCGCCCCCGCCAGGATCCATCCCAGGCGCAGCCCGGTCATGGAATGCGACTTCGACATCCCGCTGACGACGATGGCGTTCGGCGACCGCCCGCTCATCGACGGCGGCGGCGCGTCGAACCAGAGCTGGCCATAGACCTCGTCGCTGACGACGAGCGCGTCGTGATCCTCGGCGGCGCGGGCGATGGCGTCGAGCGTCTTCTCATCGACGACCGAGCCGAGCGGATTCGACGGCGAGTTCACGATGACCAGCTTGGTCTTCCGCGTGAACCGCATCTTCGAGGGATCGAGCGTCCAGCCCGGAGGCTCGAGGTCGTACGGCACCGGCTTCGCTCCGCACAGCCGCGCCATCGTGGCGTAGGAGACGAAGCCGGGATTCGGTACGAGGACTTCGTCTCCCGCATTCACGTACGCCTGGAAGATCGCGTAAAGGGCCTCCTCGGTTCCGGCCGTCACGCAGACTTCGCTCTTCGGCTCGTAGCCCGTTCCGGCGGCGATTCGCTTTCGCAGCGATAGTTGCCCGGCGTTCGGGGAGTAGCGCCACGGAACCGAAGTGGCGTGCCGGGCCATCTCGCGCAACGTTTCGTCGGGCTCGATGTTCGGTTCGCCGATGCCGAGGTTGACCGACAGCGGCGTGGCCAGCGCGTTGATCTGGCGGATGAGCGACAGCTCGATGCCGTCGAGTCGCTGCGCCGGCTTCATCGCTCAAGCGTATACTCGAAATCCCGACAAACCAGCGAGGAGGCCTATCGTGAGCCGTTCGTTCGTGATCGTTACCTTTGCCCTGCTGCTCGTGTCGTGCAAGGGAGCACAGGAGACGACAACCACAACCTCCGTGACCTCGACGGAGTCGTCCGCCACGGCCGCACCTGCACCTCCGGCAACCGCTTCTCCGGAAGTGACGACGACGACTGCGGCACAGTCGAGCGCGCCGCCTGCGGTGGCCGCGCCAGCGCCGGCGGCATCGCTCGCATCGCAGGATACGAACTGGCCCGGTGTCACGGCCGAAGTCACCGAGTTCCGGCGCAAAGGCAACACGCTCACCGCGAAAGTCCGGCTCACCAACAAAGGTGAGGAAGTCCAGCCGGAATTCATCTGGAGGGAAGTGTCGCTGCTCGACACCGCCGGCGGGAAGAAGTACGAGGTGCTGAAAGACGAGAAGGGGGGATACATCGCCTCCAACCGGTCGGGCTGGAATGACCGCTGGTCCGCCTCGATCCCAGGGGGGCAATCACAGACCGTGTGGATGAAGTTTCCCGCGCCTCCCACCAACGTGAAGACGATCACGCTGCAGTTGCCGAAAATGGCTCCGTTCGACGATCTGACGATTCAGGACTGAGGCCATGGGCATCACGCTTCTGGTGTTGTTGCTCGCCGTCTACGGCGACCCCTGGGCACCGGAGACCGACGCGGCCGCCGAAGCCGCCGTGGCCCGGCTCGGTGCCAGGCGGGCGCTCGACCTCCAGTCCTCGATCCTGAACATCACCGGCCTGGAGGCGCAGGGTCTGGTGGCGTCGGTGTCGCAGCTTCGCCAGGCCATGAGCGCGCTCGGCGCGCTGGAGACCGATCTCGAGGTTCGCGTAAACCTGCCCGCGGACGTGCTCTTCGACTTCGATAAGAGCGAGATCCGTCCCGACGCCGCGAAAGCGCTCGCCGATCTGGCCACGATCATCCGCGCCAACCCGGGAGGACGAACGCGGCTCGAGGGCCACACCGACTCCGTTGGCAACGACCGTTACAACCAGGCTCTCTCCGAGCGCCGCGCCGAATCGGTGAGGCGATGGCTGGTCGACAACGAGAAGCTCGATGCGTCGAAGCTCATCACCAAAGGTTGGGGAATGACCAAACCGATCGCGCCGAACGACACCGAGGCCAACCGGCAGAAGAATCGGAGGCTGGAAGCGATCGTGGAGAAAGGCCCCCGGGCCTAGGAGCCGGTCCTGCGCCTATCGCAGCGCTTCTTCCAGCGCCGTCGATGAATCGGTCTTTTCGTCGCGGTACTTCACGATCATCGGCGTGTTGATCTGCAGGTCGTGCTCCTCGGCGAACGCGCCCTTCATCTTGCGCGAGCCGGGTACGACTACCGCGCCGTACGGAATCTCCAGCGGACGGCCGGGGGACTTTCGGTAGATCTGGCCGCGCACGAGGTCGTAGACGGGTGTCGATCCGGTGAGCACGACGCCGGCTCCGATCACGGCGCGCGTGCGCACGACCGTTCCTTCGTAGATGCCGGAGTTACCGCCGACCACGACATCGTCCTCGACGATCACGGGGATGCTCCCCACCGGTTCCAGCACGCCGCCGATCTGCGCGCCGGCGGAGAGATGCACGTGTTTGCCGATCTGGGCGCACGAGCCGATCAGGACGTGGGAGTCGATCATCGTCTCCTCGTCCACATACGCGCCGATATTCACGAAGGCCGGGGGCATCATCACCACACCTTTTCCGATGAAGGTGCCGCGCCGGATCGAGGAGCCGCCAGGAACGATGCGGATGCCGTCGTGCGTCTTGAACCGCCGCGCCGGAATGGTGTCTTTGTCGACGAAGGAGAGGGCGCCCGACGCGAATTCAGCGAGAACGCCGAAGCGGAACGCGGCCAGGATTCCCTCCTTCACCCACGGGTGCACCTTCCATTCACCGATGTCGTCACGCGCGGCGGCGCGCACGGCACCCTTTTCGAGCTCGGTGAGAAACAGACCGATTACCTTCACCGCCTCGGCGCGATCGGTCGCAGCGGACTTCAGGGAAGCGACACGTTCTTCGATCGTCAGCATCTACAGGAGCTCACATTCACGCAGGATCGACTCGAGCGTTTTTCTGCTCGCATCGGTGATCGGTGCGAGTGGTGGACGAACGGTATCAGTTTCGAGGATCCCCATCATCCTGAGGGCCGCCTTGACCGGGCCGGGATTCGACTCGATGAAGTTGCCGAGCAGCAGCGGCAGCAGGCGATTCTGGATCTCCACCGAGTGCTCGTCGATGAGACGGCGCATCAGCGCCGGTACCTCGTTGCTGGCCACCGAGATCAACCCGTCCGCGCCGGCGCCGAGGAGTGGGAGGGCCCAGGCGTCGTCGCCGCTCAGAACGAGGAAGCCGTCCTCTCTTTCGCGCAGGATCGTCAGGATCTGCTCCATGTTTCCCGATGCTTCCTTCACCCCGATGACGTTCGGAATCTCCCTGGCCATCCGCAGCGTGGTGGCCGCGCTCATGTTGACGCCGGTCCGTCCGGGCACGTTGTAAAGGATCATCGGAAAGCCCGGCTTCTTCTTCTCGATGGCCTCGGCTTGCATGCCGAAGTGACGGCGCAGTCCGTCGGGGCTGGGCTTGTTGTAGTACGGGGTGATGGAGAGTACGCCGCCGGCGCCGAGATCGATGGCCATGTTCGTGAGCGCGATGGTCTTGCCGGTGTTGTTGCCGCCGGCGCCCGCCAGGACCGGCACGCGCCCGCCGGCCTGTTTGACGACGATCTCGACCACACGGCGGTGCTCGTCCTGCGAGAGTGCCGGATTCTCGCCGGTCGTGCCGCAGGGGACGAGAAAGTTCACGCCGCCTTCGATCTGAAAGTCGACGAAGCGCTCCAGCGCCCGCTCGTCCAGGGCCCCGGTGGCGGTGAACGGTGTGACCAGCGCGGTGCCCAGCCCACGAAAGCTCATGACATCACCATCTCTTCGAATCGAATGAGCCCCTTTCGCGCGCCAAGGAGCTCGGCCGCCATCAGTGCTCCGCGCGCGAATCCGTCGCGCCCGCGCGCGCGGTGCGAGATCTCGAGGAGGTCGTCGGGTGAGTCGAAGAATACCGTGTGCAGACCGAACTCGTCGCCCACCCGCGACGAAACGATCGACGGATCGAGTTTTCCGGCGCTTCCGTCCCTGACTTCGCGGCCGATCCGCAGGGCGGTACCGCTCGGCGCATCCTTCTTCTGTGAGTGATGGCGCTCTTCCATACCGGCAGAGTATTGCGGGAATCGTGCGAACAGCTCCGCGGCACGGCGCGCCAGCGCGAACATCACCTGCGCACCCGGCGAGAAGTTGGACGCGTACACCGCACCGATGCCGCCCTTCTCGATCCGCCTGCCGATCTCGTCGATGCGATCGTTCCAGCCGGTGGTGCCGATCACGAGATTGACCTTGTGCATGCAGGCCAGGTCGACGACGCGGTCGATCGCATCGGCGTGCGAGAAGTCGACGATCACGTCAGCGCCGTCGACGCCATCGCGGGCCATCACCACCTCGTGCTTTGCCTCGCGCGCTACGTGCTCAACGGCCTTCCCCATCCTGCCGTATCCGTGGATGGCGATCTTCATCGCCGCTCTCCCGTCTGGGTGGATCCGAGGACCGAGGACCGAGGACCGAGGACCGTTCCCTCGAACAGCACCCGGTGGATCGACCGCACCGCCTGGTCGGCCTGTTTTTCGTCGATGACGATGGAGAGGTTCAATCCTGACGTGCCCATCGAGAACATCGACATCGGTACGCCCCGCAGCGATTCGAAGATGTGTGCGCCCGCCCCGGAGTCGCTCATGAGGTTGCGGCCGACGACGGCGACGATGCAGAGATTGTCGAAGACAGTCACGTCGGCGACCGGCGCGAGCTTCTCCACCAGCGCCGCCAGGTTCTGCTTCTCGTCGATCGTCACCGATACCGACACTTCCGAAGTGGTGATGAGATCGACGGAGATCTCCAGTTGCTCGAAGATGGCGAACAGCCGCGCCAGGAAGCCGTGCGCGCCGAGCATCTTGTTCGACGTCATGTGCACGACCGTGACGCCGCGCTTGACCGCGATCGCACGCGGGCCCTGCTCGCGCGTATCGCCCTCCGCGGTCACCAGTGTGCCGGAGCTGCCGGTGTTGTGCGTGTTGAGCACGCGGACGGGGATGTTCTGCTCGATGGCCGGCGCGATCGTCTTCGGGTGCAGCACTTTCGCGCCGAACCAGGCCAGCTCCGCGGCCTCGAGGTAGGAGAGGCGCTCGATGATGCGCGCGGCCGGGATGAGCCGCGGATCACACGTCATCATGCCGTCGACGTCGGTCCAGATCTGGATCTCCTCCGCACCGATGGCCGCCCCGATGATGGCGGCGCTGTAGTCCGATCCTCCCCGGCCCAGAGTGGTGGTGGCGCCTTCGCAGGTGCGGCCGATGAAGCCGCCCATCACCGGGATGAGATTTCGCTCGACGAGCGGGAGGAGAACGCGCCGGGCCGCCTGGCGCGTCTCGTCCATCAGTGGACTGGCTTCGCCGAAGCGGCTGTCGGTGACCACCACTTCTTCCGAGTCGACGTGCTCGCCGGGCAGCGCGCGCATCATCATCGAATAGGCGAAGAGGACGGAGGAAAGCTTCTCCCCGATGGCTACGACCTTGTCCTTTGCCCGCAGGGTGATCTCGCCGAGCAGGGCGATGCCGCGCAGGATGGTGTGGATCTGGTCGATCTGTTTGTCGAGCTGCCTGGTGAAGGCCTCGAAGAAATCGATCTTCTGCTGTACGAGCTGCAGGGCCACGTCTTCGTGTCTCTGGCGGATGCCGGCGATGATCTCGGCCACGCGCGCCGCGTCGCCGGAGCGGGCCGCTTCGGTGGCTGCCACGAGCTCGTTCGTGACACCGGCCAGCGCGGAGACGACCACGATCGGTTTCTGATCGCGCCGCGCGTCGACGATCTCGATGGCGTTGGCCACGCGACCGGCGTCGCCGACGGAGGTGCCGCCGAACTTGATGACGATCAAAGCAGTCCTTTCGCTTCCAGCAGCTCCGCGTTCAGGAGCGCGGCACCGGCGGCGCCGCGAATCGTGTTGTGCACCAGAGCGACCATGCGCAGATCGAGCAGCGGGCATGGGCGCAGACGCCCGACAGTCACGCTCATCCCATGCTCCCGATCGCGATCGAGTCGCGGCTGCGGGCGATCGTTCTCCTGGGCGTAGTGGACCGGCTTCTTCGGGGCGGAGGGCAGAGCGAGGCGCTGCGGCTCGCCGGTGAACTCCTCGATAGCGCTGCGGACGGCGTCGAGCGGTGCTTTCTTCTTCAGCAACAGCGAGATGGTCATGAGATGTCCGTCGATGACCGGCACGCGATTCACCTGCGCGGAAATGCGGAACGGCGCGTTCTCGAACTTTCCGCTGGTCCAGCGGCCCAGGATCTTGAGCGGCTCCGCTTCGATCTTCTCTTCCTCGCCGCCACCGATGTAGGGAATGACGTTGTCGAGGATCGCGTACGAGGCGACGCCCGCGTAGCCGGCGCCGGAGATGGCCTGCATCGTCGTCACGTGAAGCCGGTCGATGCCAAAGGCGCGTTCGATCGGGGCGATGGCGAGAGCCAGACCGATCGTCGAGCAATTCGGATTCGTGACGATGTATCCGGAGGACTTGCGCCGCTTCTTCTGCCACTCCAGCGAATCGAGGTGATCGGCGTTGATTTCCGGGATGAGTAACGGCACGTCCTCATCCATGCGGTGATTGCGCGAGTTCGAGACCACGACACATCCGCGCCCGGCGTAGAGATCTTCCGCTTCACCGGCCACCGAGGAATCGAGGCCGGAAAACACCAGCCGCGATTCCAGCTCCACGCCGAGGTCCTTGACGGTCAGGGCCGCGGCCGCATCGGGCAGCAGCGTGTCCAGGCGCCATCCCGCGGCGTCTCGATAGCTCTTTCCCGCGCTGCGCTCGGAGGCCACCACTTCGGCGAGCCGGAACCACGGGTGATTCTCGAGCAACTGCACGAAGCGCTGGCCGACCGAGCCGGTCGCGCCGAGGACGGCGACGGGAATGCGATCCGCGCCCGAACGGCGCGTATTCGATGGCATTGTCTCGACCTGAGTCATGGATGAGTTCCCCTGCAAGAACTATGATCGCCCCGTGGGGTCGTTTCAGGGAAGAGCGCCGCGCGAGGGGCTCATCACCGTCGAGGAAGCGCAGTCGCGCGTGCTCGCGGACGTCGCCGCCCTCGATGCCGAAGAAATCGCGCTCGCCGGCGCCTGCGGACTGGTCCTGCGCGAGGACGTCATCGCGCCGTTCGACGTCCCCGGCGCGGACAACAGCGCCATGGATGGCTACGCCGTCCGCGCGCCCGATGTGGCGGGGGCCAGCGACGCGGATCCGGCGGCATTGCGAGTGATCGACGACATCGCCGCGGACGCGGACCCCCGCTCGGTGGTCTCGGCAGGAACGGCCATCCGGATCATGACCGGCGGGACGATTCCCGGCGGCGCCGACGCGGTGATTCAGGTCGAGCACACCGATGCCGGCTCCGAAACCGTGAAGATATATAGTGCAATAAAATCAGGTACAAATATCCGGCGGCGCGGTGAGGACATGCGTGCCGGCGAAATCGTGCTGCGCGCCGGTCTGCCCATCGGCGCGGGCGAGATCGGCGTGCTGGCTACGGTACGCAAACAGAGCGTGCGGGTCGGACGCCGGCTCACGGTGGGCATCCTGTCGACGGGCGACGAGATCGTCAGCGGCCGCGTGGCGAACTCGAACTCGCTGGCACTTGCCGCGCTCGCGCGCGATGCCGGATGCGAGCCGCGCCTCTTCCCGCCGGTCCCCGATGACCGCGAGGCCACGAAGGCGGCGCTGCGCATCGCGCTGGAGTCCGATGTCGTGGTGAGCTCGGGCGGCGTGTCACAGGGAGCCTACGACTTCGTCAAGGACGCGCTCGACGACATCGGCGCGGAGACGAAGTTCTGGCAGGTGGCCATGAAACCCGGCAAGCCCATCGTCTTCTCGCGCGCCGGCCGGAAGCCGATCTTCGGCCTGCCGGGAAATCCGGTTTCGTGCCTCGTCGGCTTTCTGTTGTTCGTGCGCCCGGCGTTGCGGAAGATGATGGGGCAGACGGCCAATCTCTTTCTTCCTTCCGTCGAGGCCAGAGCCGCGGAGGTATTTCAGTCGCGTGGCGATCGCCGCATGTATTTTCGGGTGCAGGTGGTCTCGCGCGAGGGCGGCCTTTTTGCGATTCCGGCGCGAGTCCAGGGCTCCGGCGTCTCCACGTCGATGGTCGGCGCGAACGGACTGGCCTGGCTCGATGCCGGAACGAACCTGGTCGGCGCCGGTTCGTCACTGCCGGTATTGTTGTTTGGTCCGATTCTCAGCGAGAGTTGGCGGACCTCTTGACGACCATCGCCATCGTCTGCGGCTACGATCTACATTCGGATCTGCGCGACTACGTGCGCCGCGTGGCCGGGATTCTCGATGCCGAGCATTGCGACGCCCTGATCCTCAGCGGCGGGCATACCTCGGCCACCATCGACGACTCCGAGGCCCGGGCCATGACGCGGGCGCTTTCGGAGCATCTGACCGATCACGTCGTCGTCCTCGAGGAGCGCGCCATGACCACGCTCGAGAACATTGTCTACGCGAGCGAGATCGCCGAAAACCTGTTCGCCGTCAGGCGCTATGTCGTGACGTGCGATCGGGTGCATGCGCCGAAGGTCATGGCCCTCTGCGCCATCCTGGTGCGCCGCGAGTTTCGCGTTCGTCCGGTGGCGCGCAGAGTCCCGCTGAGAATCATGCTCTTCGAACCGATCTCGTTTCTGGCCGAAGTCATCGCGGCAATCATCCCCGTTTTCCGGGCACCGCTGCGCAGGATGGCCATGCGCTTCAAGGGTTTGGCCGCACGGTCGCCGCGCTCAACTCGGCAAGAAGCCGCGTGAGCCGGCGCGCTTCCTCGTCGCCGTTCTCGTAGGTCTTGCACAGGAGCTGCACCTGGTCGTCCGGTTCGCTCGCCGCGAGCGTGAATCCGTCTTCCGGCTGATCCGGCAGCAGCGACTTGCGCCGCTTCCAGCCGTCCGCGAGCAGCGTCCAGGTCACGAAGCCGGCCGCGCGCAGTCCGGCCGACGCGCTTGTCAGCGTCTCGTCACCCGAGATCACGTTGCGATGGCGATCACCCTCCAGATTCGCTTCCTGGGCGCGCAATACTTCGAGTGCGCTTTCCGTGATGAGATCGCGCAGGCGGCGACTGTCTTCGGTGAAGCGCAGCCCCGCAAAATCATCTTCGGTCCTCACCGCCTGCGCATGGATCTTCACTTTCTGACTGCGCCAGGAAAAGTGAAGAACGCCTTCCTTCCCGATGGGGATGTCGACGTCGGACTCGATGAGCGCTCCGATGGCGCTGACGTCGAGGAGACGCACGTCGATTCTGCCGAACTTGCCTTCCAGGGGGCTGGTCAGCGCCAGCCGCTGATACTCGCGCCGCTCCCCGCTCACTACGGGGCCTTCTTCACGTCGGTCAGCCAGTAGGCGTTGCTCGTAACGTGAAGCTTCGCCTCGACCGGCACGTTATCGGCGGGAAGCGCTGTGACGTTCGCGCCGCGCACGCTGTAGTCCATGGTCATCGCCTCCATGAAGCCAGGGATGGCCTCATGGTCGAGCCTGATGGTGTTGTCGGGAGCGTACCGCGCCACGATGTGCCCTTTGAGCGTGTAGAGCTTCTCGCCGGCCTCGCTCAGCGGCTTGAGCTTATTCTCCGCGCCGGAGCAGGCTGCCAGGGCGAGGGCGACGATGATGATTGCGGAGGCGCGGCGCATCGGCTGGCGATTATAGGGGCAGGCCGGTGATATTGTCCGCGCCGTCATGCTGCCTGAAAAATCATTCGACAAACGGGTGGGGATCATCACGGGTGGCGCAACCGGTATCGGCTTCGCCATCGCCCGCGAGCTGGCGCGCCTCGGCGCCACGGTCGTGCTGGCCAGCCGCAAGGAAGAGAATCTCACCGCCGCAGTGGAACAGATCCGCGCGGAGAGCGGGCGTGACGCGGCGCACTATCACGTTCTCGATGTGCGCGACGCCGAGGCGGTCGAGGCCATGGCGGCGCGTGTCGAGTCGGAGCGCGGACGCATCGACTTCCTCGTCAACAACGCCGCCGGCAACTTCATCGTCCCGTCCGAACAGTTGACGACGAACGGCTGGAACTCGGTCATCGGCATCGTGCTCAACGGCACGTTCTACTGCACGAGCGCCGTCGGCAAGCGGATGATCGGGAAGAAAACCGGCGGGTCGATCCTCAACGTCATCGCGAATTACGCATGGACCGGCGCGCCCGGTGTCGTGCATTCCGCCAGCGCCAAGGCCGGCGTCATGGCCATGACCCAGACCCTGGCCGTGGAATGGGCCCGGCACAAGATCCGCCTCAACGCCATCGCGCCCGGACCCGTGCACACCGAAGGCGCGTCGAAGCGCCTCTTCCCCGATCCCGCCATCGAGGAAGGGATCCGCAGGACCATTCCGCTGCGCCGCTTCGCCACGCTCGAGGAAGTGGCCAACGCCGCCTCCTATCTGTTGTCCGATTACGCGTCGTACGTCACCGGCGAGTCGTTCGTGATCGACGGAGGCCAGTGGTTGTCGGGAGCCGATTACTGGGGACGGATCAAGCAGATGGGGAAATGAGCGACGAGATCCTCTTGGAAAGAAATCTGCAATCGCGGGTAGCCGATGGCCAACCGCAACCTGATCGCTGACCTCCTCATCGGCGCTGCTGCCGGTGCCGCCGCGACCTGGATCATGGACCAGGCCACCACGTTTCTCTATGAGCGCGAGCCGGAGGGCGTGCAGGAACGCGAAGATGCCGCCCGCGGGGAGAAGAGCGCATACGAGATCGCCGCTGAGAAAGTGGCCGCCCTGGCCGATCGCGAGTTGACCGGGGACCAGCGGAAGTCGTTTGCCTCCGCGATCCACTGGTCACTGGGCGTCTCGACCGGCATCGTGTACGGCGCCGCCCGTAACCGCATCCCGGCTCTCGGGCTGGGTTCGGGGCTGGCCTACGGCATCGCCGTGTGGCTCGCTCTCGACGAAGCGGCGCTGACGCTGCTCGGACTCACGCCTCTGCCGCGGGCGTTCCCGTGGCAGGCTCACGCGCGCGGTCTGGCCGGGCATCTCGTACTCGGCGCGGTGATCGAGTCGGTGTTCGATGTGATCGATGTGGTCGAGGAGATCGCAGATTAGCGATTGGACACTCCGACAAAGTCCAACGCCACATTCACAAGCGCCCTGACTCCGAGCAGCAGCCCGCTCTCGTCCACATAGAAGCGCGGCGAATGATTCGAGGCTGCCTCCCGCTCGCTCTGATTCACGGGACGCGTGCCGAGCCAGAAGAAGAAGCCGGGCACTCTCTGCTGAAAGAACGAGAAATCTTCGGCGCCCAGCGAAGCCGGTGCGAGCACGACATTGTGCTCGCCGGCGACGCGGCGCAGCACCGGCAGCGTGGCCTCGACGAGCTGAGGATCGTTGTACGTGATCGGGTACCCGCGTGTGATCGTGACCTCCGCGCGCGCGCCCGCGCTCTCCGCGATCTGCACCGCGGTCCGCCGCACGCGCGTGTGCAGCTCCTCGCGCATGGTCACGTCCAGCGACCGCAGCGTGCCCACCATCTCCACCTCGTCGGGGATGATGTTGTTGCGCACGCCGCCGCGGATGATGCCGATCGTGACAATCGACGGAGCCAGCGTCGATTCCATCTGCCGGCTGGGGATCGTCTGCAGTCCCATGACGATCTGCGCCGCCACGACGATCGGATCGACGCCGAGCCAGGGATAGGCGCCATGTGTCTGCCGGCCGTGCACGACGATGCGCAGCGTGTCGGTCGCGGCCATCGCTCCGCCGGGGCGGTAGCCGATCTGCCCCGTGTGCACGCGCGAGCCGACGTGCAGGCCGCAGATGGCGTCGACCTTCGGATTCTCGAGCACGCCTTCCTTCACCATCAGCTCAGCTCCGCCTTCTTCACCCGCCGGCGCTCCTTCTTCGGCGGGCTGGAAGAGGAACTTGACGTTTCCCGCGATCTCGCCGCGCATCTTCACGAGCACCTCGGCCACGCCGAGAAGGATGGCCACGTGGGCGTCGTGTCCGCAAGCGTGCATGACGCCGACCTCGCGGCCGTCGTACGTCGTGCGCACGCGTGACGCGAACGGAAGGTCGACTTCTTCCGGCACGGGCAGAGCATCCATGTCCGCGCGCAGCGCGACGGTTCGCCCGGGCCGGGCGCCGCGGAGCAGACCGACCACGCCGGTGTGCGCGACGCCGGTCGTGGTCTCGATGCCCAGCTCACGCAGACGATCGGCGACCAGCTTCGCGGTGCGAAACTCGCGATTGCCCAGCTCAGGATGTTCGTGAATGTCGCGGCGGTCGGCGATGACGCGCGCTTCGACGCGCGAAGCGAGCTCGTCGATCGCCGTCAACGGCTGACGATCTCCGTCCGCAGAGTCTCCGCGTTCTTGATCAGCTCGTCGAACCACTCCACGAAGTTCGGCTCGTTGCGATCCCCGGCCTCGGCCTTCACGCGCGTGGCCATCTCGATGAACTGGTCGATGAATGTGCGGAGTTCGTCTGTGCTGCCGAGGAGCAGGAGCGTGGAGGACTGATCCTCGATGGCTTTCAGAGCCTGCAGAGCCTGGGCGTATTCGCCGCTGAAGTAAGCGAAGTCATCCCGCGAATCATCGGAACGATCATTCGACATCTCTCAATCCGTCGTGCGGATTCTAAGCCACCGGGGTGGTCATGGGTCGCACGCCCCCCAGATTCCTCGCTGCCGCTCGGAATGACTAGTGCATCGTCAGTTTTGAATCTTTGGGTAGACCTTGTGGAGTTTAATGCGCGCTTGGTCGATGGTGAGGCGCCACTGAACACGCACTTGTTTCTCGTTGCGCGGCGCTTCCCAAGCTGCGACCTCGCTCTTGAGTTG
>JBBRTB010000014.1:0-116230 GCA_038244815.1 Thermoanaerobaculia bacterium | reverse complement strand
TGGGTTGCTGGGTTGCTGGGTTGCTGGGTTGCTGGGTTGCTGGGTTGCTGGGTTGCTGGGTTGCTGGGTTGCTGGGTTGCTGGGTTGCTGGGTTGCTGGGTTGCTGGGTTGCTGGGTTGCTGGGTTGCTGGGTTGCTGGGTAAAAAATAAAGCCCCACGAGTTCTCGTGGGGCCAAATCGAAAACTTATCGTTCGACTACGGCGGCAATTTAGCTTTTTTTAGGCTGGTTGCAAGCGGCCCCAAATCACTCCAGCGACTGGTAATGTAGACCCGTCGCCGGTGGCTGTCAAACTAGTCGCGGCTGCGGAAAAAGCGGCGCAGCCGGCCGAAAAATCCCTCCACCTCCTGCCGGTTGCGATCGACCTCGTTGGCCCATTCGCGGAACTTCTCGAAGCTGATCGCGGGCGGCTCGTCGAAGTGTTCCGACTCGAAGAAGACGCGCCGCACGATGCCGCCGAGGAAGCCGCGCGGACAATGTTTCGTCGGCGCGGTGCCCTCGAGGAACACCTCGTGGACGGGGCCGGGACAGCCCTGATCCCAGATCATTCCGGTCTCCGGATCGATATCGCGAAAGGTGACACCGGCCGGCGGCTTCGGCTCGTCGTGCCGGTGCGGGATGGCGCTCATGTAGGCGCCCCAGATCGGGATGGCCGCCTCGGCTGACGACAGACGCAGCGGCGCGCCATGGTCATAACCGACCCAGACCGTCGTCACCATGTCGGGCGTGTAACCGACGAACCAGGCATCGCGATAGTCGTTGGTCGTTCCCGTCTTTCCGGCGACATAGGACAAGCCATAGCGTTTCAGCCGCGACGCCGTACCGCGGCGCACCACTCCGCGCAACAGCGAGTGCATCACGTACGCGACGTCGGCGCCGCAGACGCGTTTCTCGTGTGCGGTCTCGCTGAACAACGTTTTGCCGTGGCGGTCGCGAACCGCCTTGATCAGGAACGGCTCGACGCGCACGCCGAGATTGGGGAAGGGAGTGTAGGCGGCGGTGAGCTCCCGCATCGTCACGTCGGTGACCCCCAGGGGGAGCGCAGGCACGGCGGCCATCTCTTCCTCGAAGCCGAATTTCTCCGCGGTGCTGACCACTCTCTGCAATCCGACCTGCTGGGTCATGCGCACCGTGGGCACATTGAGCGAGGCCTCGAAGGCCTGCCGCAGCGTCACGCGACCGCGGAACTTCTCGTCGTAGTTCTGCGGCGTCCAGGACTCGTGGTCGCTGACTTCGATCGTCACCGGGGCGTCGAGGAGGAGTGAAGCGGTGGTCACGCGTTTCGAAGCGATTGCGGCGGCATACGCGAAAGTCTTGAACGCCGATCCCGGCTGCCGGTGCATCGAGGTGGTGCGATCGAACGGCGAAGCCCGGAAATCACGACCGCCGACCAGCGCGCGGATCCCTCCGTCGCGCGGATCGACCGAGAGAATGGCTGCCTGAAGCGGCTCCTGCCGCGACTGCGCGCGAATCCAGGAGAAGCGGGACTCGAGCTGTTCCGGAGCACGGGAAGCCACGCGCTCGGCCTCCCTCTGCGCGACCGGATCGATCTCGGTCACGATCGTCAGTCCGCCTTCGATGATTGCCTCCGCGCCGGTGCGCCGGGCGATCTCGGAGCGGACGGCCCGCAGGTAAAAAGGAAAGGGCGAAGGCGGCAATGAACCACTGCCGAAATCGACGGCCCGATTGATGGCGGCGCTGTATTCGGACGGTGCCAGCCAGCCGTGGTCGACCATGGTGCGCAGGATGCCGTTGCGCAGGTCACGGGCCAGGTCGAGCCGGGTCTTGCTGAGGATGTTCGGCGCCCGCACGATCGAGGCGAGCAGCGCAGCCTCGTCGGCACGCAACCGGCTGGCTGGCTTGCCGAAATAGAGCCGCGAAGCCTCGTCGACGCCCAGGACCGGACTGCCGCCCGAGTGTCCGAGGTAGACCTCGTTGATGTAGAGCTCGAGGATCTCGTCCTTGGAGAGGCGGGCGTCGAGAAGCACGGCCAGGATCAGCTCGACAAACTTGCGGCGCCACGTGCGCGCCTGGGTCAGGTATCGGGTCTTGATGATCTGCTGATCGATGGTGCTGCCGCCCTGAACGATGCCATGCCCGCGGACGTCGGCAACGAGCGCGCGGGCCATCCCGATCGGATCCACCCCGAGGTGATGATGAAACCGCACGTCTTCGGCGGCCAGAAAGGCGTTCCCGACGTATCCGGGCAGCGCGTCCAGACGAACCGGCGGCGTCACGCGCCAGTCGACGCCATAGAGACGCAGGACCTCGTGCTCGTGCCCTCCCGCAGCCGACGAGATGATCGTGGGAGAGCGCCAGTGACCGTCCAGGAGCTCGCCGGAAATCCGGTGATTGAAGACCGCCAGATAGACGCAAAAGATCTCCAGCGCGACGAACACAATGGTCGCGACGAGCAGGATCCAGCGCGCCGGTGTTACGCGTGACAATCGCGACATGTTCGTCTACATTGGTTTGTTGCAACGCGTGCACCACACAGATTGCACGCAGCGTGATTCCTGATCCCGATTACGGTCCCCCCACACCGAACATTCAGAAGGAGACAGAACATGGCTGCATCGAAGAAGAGCTCCAGATCCTCGAAGAAGCGCTCAGCGAAGCGTGGCGGATCTCGGAGCTCGTCGAGCAAGAAATCATCGAAGAAGCGTTCCTCCAGCAAGAAGAGCTCGAAGAGCCGCGGCGCATCGAAGAGCCGCGGGTCGAAGAAGAGCTCGAAGAAGAGCTCGAAGGGTTCGAAGAAGCGCTCGACTTCCGCGCGCCGGCCAGCAGCCGGCCGGAAGGGCGGAAGCAAGGCCGCTCGCAAGGCCACTCGCAAGGCCACTCGCAAGGCCACTCGCAAGGCTCCTCGCCGCGCAGCCGCCAGGAAAGCGGCGCGAACCCGCGTCACGAAGACGACCGTTGCGGCGGCGACGGGCGCAGCGGCCGGCGCAGCAGCAGCCATGGCGGCCAGGAGTGCCATGCCCGCCGCGCGCAGCGTCATCAGCCGCGTCGTCGACCAGGTCAAAGAACGCACGTCATCCATCGGTTCCTCACCTTCCGGCATGGGCGGCAGCCCTTCGAGCGGCAACACAGGCAACGAGGGCGGCGGCTCGAGCTCGGGTGGGATGGGCGGCGGGATGGATTACGAATAGAGCGACAAACGTCACGCTGCATTGAAAAAGACTCCTCGCGGAGTCTTTTTTTTATCCGCTCGTCCGTTCGAAGGCGTTGCGGATGCGGCGCGAGAAGTACTTCTGGGGCAGTCCATTCTTCCATTTGCCGTATGTTCGCGCCTTCCGGAACGAGACCATCGCATCCTCCTTGTACGACGCGGTGCCCTCGAACGCGTACTGCGAGTATTGCGAGGCGCCGAGAAACGCCCAGATCCACGGGTTGCGCGGCATCTCCCGCGAAAGCGTCTCAAATGCCTGCTGGGCCTTGTCGAAATCGCCGTTGAAGTAATCCTGCAACGCGTTTCGCAGACGGGCGGTGGTATTGCCGATCGTATGCTCGGTGGCGTCACCGATTCTTCCCGTGCTCGTCGGCGGGGGCGGCGGCGGGATGACGACGGCCACCTCGGGCGCCGCGGCCGAATCGGCCAGCAGCTTGACGTTGTCTGCTTCCGCCAGGACGGCGTTGAGGTCGTCGTTCGACTTCGCAGATCCCCACCTGCTGTTCGCATCGAGGTAGCGGTCTTCGGCCCTGCGATATTCTGCTGTGCCATTCGCCTTCCGGTCGCGCGCCGACTTCAGATGAGTGCTGGCATCGTCCAGCGCGGCGCGAGCGCGACTGCGCAGTGCGTTGTCGATCGAGGGGACCGGCGGCTTCGACGTCTCGGTCGTCGTCGTTACCGGTGGCTTCGACGTCTCGGTGACCGCGGGAGTCTCGGCACCCTTCTTCGCCTGGGCCATCAGCGTATCGATGGACCCGCGGTCGACGGCGCCCGGGCCACTGGTCCTTTCGAGATCGGCGACAGCCTTCTGGTACTGGCCCAGATTGATGTAAGCGACGGCGCGGTAGTAGTAGGGGTGATAGTTGATGAAGATCGCGCCATACGTACGGGCGTTGTTGTTCTCGCCGGGGTTGCGAGCGATCGCCGCGCTCATCTTCTCGGCCGCGACCTTCCAATCACCTGCTTTGATCGCGTTCAAGCCGGCATCGTAGTCGTCGTACCACGAGGCCTGTGCCACGCCCGCGGAGACCGCCGTGAGAAAAATCAGGATGGTGATGAAACGTCTCATGGCTGCTTCACTTGTTTTTCCAGATCGTCGTAGTTCACGCTGCCGGTCACCACGGACTTCTTCACGTCCTGTCCGGACTGGATGTCGACGTCGATGATCTGAGTGGAGCCGGGACCACGCACCGTGACTGAGTATTTGCCCGGGTCAAGCTGGATGGCCGTGGGCGTCGACTTCTTGTCGTCGTCGAGTGCGATGGCCTGGTTGTTGTCGAGGTTCACGATTTTTTCGAGCTCGCCCCAGGGAGACGCGGAGAGCAGGAGACGGCCCGGCGGACCTGCCGGAGAGGTGGCGTCGATCTTCGTGCCGCTGGTCGCCGGCGTGGCGGACGACACCACCGAACCCGTTACCCCGCCACCGCCGGGCTTCGGACGAGTCACGACGTATACGACGACGGCGGAGATGACCAGAATGACCACGGCAGCAATCGCGCCGATGGCCATCGAGCTCCGTCGCGGCCGGGCCATCTGCCGTTCCAGCACGGTCGGAGCGGCCTCGGAGCCCATCCTCGGCTCGAGCACGGTCGGTGCGGCACCGCTGGACGTGGCCCCAAAGCGTTCCACGACGGTGGCATCGTTGCTGCCCGTCGCGGTCCTGCCGGCGCCTCGTTCGATGACCGTGGCCTCGTTCTGCGATGAGGTGATCGAAGTCTGCTGCGTGGGCTGGCTGCCCATCGTACCGGCGGTCCCGCCGATGTACTTCGGCAGCTCCGACAGAGTCTTCGCTGCCGAAAGCGTGACCATGCGCTCGCCCAGTCCGTACTTCTGATCGGGCGGAATCGTGGCCCGGATGGCCTCGAGTCCACTCGCGAAATCGGCCGCGGTGTGGAAGCGGCTGTCCCGATTCTTCTCGAGCGACCGCATCACCACGGCTTCGAGCTGCGACGGCACGTGAACCTGGGGATTGGTCTCGGAGATCGGCGCGGGCTTCTCGGTGACGTGCTTGAGGATGTACCCGTGCGGGTTGGTGGCCTGGAACGGCGCCCGCCCGGCCAGCATCTCGTACATGACGATGCCGAACGAATAGAGGTCGCTGCGCGGATCGAGACTCTCTCCTTCCTTGAGGTAACCGGCCTGCTCCGGCGATGCGTATTTGAGTTTCCCCAGGAACATGCCGGTCTGGGTGAGGCCCTGTCCTCCCTCCCCCTCGGCGAGCGACTTGGCGATACCGAAGTCGATCACCTTCACCAGCAATTTCCCATGATGGTCCTGCGACAGCATGATGTTCTCGGGGGAGATGTCGCGATGAATGAGGCCCATCGAATGGAGATGCTCGAGTCCCGTCAACGCCTGCACGGAGATCTCCACGGACAGGCGCGGCGGTACCGGGCCGTTTGTGGAGATCCACTTCTGGATGTTCACGCCGTCGATGAACTCCCACACCATGTAGTAAGAGCCGTCGTCGAGTTGCGCGAAGTCGTAGAGCATCGCCAGGTTGCGATGCTTGATCATCGTGGAGGTGCGCGCCTCCTGCAGGAAGCGCTGCAGGCCCTGATCGTCCGCGGCGACGTTTGGCCGCATGATCTTGATGACCCGAAGCTCGTTGAGATGGATGTGCCGGACCTTGAAGATCTCGCCCATCCCGCCCACGCCGAGCCGGTCGAGAATCTGGTACTTGCCGTCGATGAGACGTGACGCGTACGTCCGTTGAAAGCTCGTCACGCGATCGCCGCAGCTCGGGCATTGCTCGAGCGCGGCATCGAACGGCTGTTTGCACTTCAGACAGTTGATCTGTGGCATTCCCTTGACTCCGGGTCGTCTCTCCTGGAGGGTCGCAGGCCGCTGCGGCCAACGACCTTCAATGATCTCTTAACACATACGTACAGGCCGGGTCGGCGCCGAAGCGGACGACATCACCGGCTTTGAGCTTCACTTTGTCCACACGGGTGTTGTTCACGTACGTTCCATTCGCGGACTGCAGATCCTCGAGCACCATGGCGCTTCCGGAGAGCGTGATCCGGGCGTGGCGCCGCGAGACGGCCGGGTGCGAGAGGACGATCGAGCAGGTGCGGTCGCGACCGACCATCACGCTATCGCCGCTGATCGGATGCTTTTCGGTCGAGTCATTTTTCACCGGGACGAGCATCCACGATCCGCCGGCCGAGGCATGAGCGACGGCAGCGGGCACGGGGGTGGTCGGAGGTCCGGCCACCGGCTGTCTGGAGTTGTACTCTTCGAGGGCTTCGTAGAATTCGCGCGCCGTCTCGTAACGCTGCTCGTGGCGCGCGTGCATGGCCTTGAGCACGATGGCTTCGAGATCTTTGTCGATCTCCGGCCGGGACCGGCTCGGCAGCGGCTTCTCGCCGCGATAGATCGCGTCGATCAGCTTCGGCAGCGACCGGCTGTTGAAGGGCAGAGTTCCCGTGAGCATCTCGTAAAGCACCACGCCCGCCGAGTAGATGTCGCACTTCACGCCCGCATCCTTCGGCTCCCGGATCTGCTCGGGCGACATGTAGTGCGGCGTTCCGAGGAGAAATCCGGATTTCGTGAGGACGGTCTGGGTGGCCGCTCCCACCCCCTCCTTGATCTTGGCGATGCCGAAGTCGGTCACCTTGACCGCGCCGGAGCCTTCCCGGATCAGGTTGGCCGGCTTGATGTCGCGGTGCACGATGCCCTTGCCGTGCGCATAGACGAGCGCTTCGAGCATGCACTGGGTGATGCCGATGGCCTCGCGGACAGGAAGCGCTCCCTTCTCCACGATGATCATGTCCACCGGCAGGCCTTCCACATACTCCATCACCAGAACGGCACCCTTGTCGTTGTTGATGAACTCGTAGAAACGGGTGATGTAGCGGTGGCGGAGCTTCGACAGGATCTGCGCTTCCTTGACGAACCGCTTGCGCGCGGTGATCTCGCCAGCCAGCTCCTCGGACATCACTTTGAGCACAACCTGATAATTCGCTGGCAGGATCTCGGTCGCCACCGTCGTCTTCCCGACGAACACGTGACTCATGCCGCCTTCGCCGATCTCGCGATCGATACGGTAGTTGCCGATGACGTTTCCGATCATTTCAGAGCACCTTCGTCGTCCCAGTAGAAGCCGTCCTGAACCAGAGGCATGAAGAGGAACTTCTGCAGCCCGACCCGGACCACGTCCTTCTCGACGAGATCGCGGCGAGGCTCGATCTCGATGTCGTTGACATACGTGCCGTTGGTCGAGTTGTGGTCCATGAGGATGAAGCGTCGCTCCTCGGGGCGAAAAACGAGGTCGGCGTGATGCGATGAGGCCTGATCGTCACTGAGGATGATGTCGGAGCGGCGATCGCGTCCGAGCACGTTGCGGCCGATCCGGACCGGGTAGGCCTCTCCGCGTGTTCCACCGTTCAGCACGATCAGCCAGCCCACCACATAGCGCTTCGGCTGCGCGGCCGAGCCGCCCTCACCGATCTTCGGAACAGCCACTGTCCGCTCCATGGGAGGACTGCTGACCGAAGCCGTTTCCCGGCGCGCCACGGGCGGCGCGGGCGCCGGTACGGAACGCGGCGGTTCGCGGGGCACGGGCGGTTCGATGGGCGCGACCACCCGGGCGGCGGGACGCACGACCGGGATCTCCTTCTCGCCGCTCTCCGCGGGACAGTACGGACAGAGGTCCCACGATTCGTCGATGAAGTGCCCGTTTTCACATCGCTTGTCGGCCACTGTGGTCCTCACGCATGAAATGCGACCGCAATGGCATTGCGGCCGCCGAAATGAATGATGTCGCCGTCTCTCAGGTACCGCCGGTCGATCTTTTCATCGTTGACGTAGGTCCCGTTCGAGGAATTCCTGTCGATCAGCATCACCTTGCCATCGATCGAAACGACTTCCGCATGGAGCCGCGAGACCTTCGGATTTTCCAATACGATCTCACAGATTGCCGACTCGCGGCCGATGCGGATTCCCGAACCGCCCAGACCGAGTTTCTCTCCGGCCCGGGCTCCGTTCAGAATTGTGAACTTCCCGATCACTTCCCGCCGCGGTGCAGCGAAGTCGTGCGGCTCGACCACCGTCTCGGCGACCGGGCCCGCCTGTTCCCGCGGAACCCGTGCGCGCCGCGAGCCGGCGGCCAGGACGATTGCGCCGATGATGGCCACCGCCCCCACGCCACCGAGAAGAGCGGTCGTGATCGAGCGCGCCGGCCAGGGAGAGGGACGGTTCATGGCGCGGTCGGCGTCGCGCTTAAACCGGATCAGGTCGGGCGAGTTCGGAAAGAGCCGCGATGCGTTGGCGAGATTCTCACGCGCCTTGCCCCACTCGCCCCCGGCCGCCTCGTCCAGCGCCGCCCGATAGTAGCGGTTGAAGTCGCCGTCGTTGTTCGGTACCACACCGGCCGCGGCGATGAACGGCCTGGCGGCGTTGATCGGAACCAGGAACTTGATCTGCTCGGCGCTGGTGTGGCCCCAGGTCGAAATGCCCACCACGTCGCCGTTCTTGTCGACGGCCGGGCCGCCCGAGTTGCCGCGATAGATCGCCACGTTCGACTGGAAGACCGTGGCGTTGGCGACGTTGCGTTTGATCGACGTGATCGTCCCGGGGTTGAACGTCGCTTCCAGGTCGCTGTCCCGGGACAACCATCCGCCGATGACCTCGTCGGTGCTGCTGGCTACGGCCGGATAGCCGACGGCCCAGATCGACTCTCCGACACCGACCGTCTCCGAGTCGCCGAGCCGGAGAATGGGCAGCTTCGTGCGCACGACCCGCAGAAGCGCGAGATCCATGCCTCGCTCACTGAGCGAAGGAGAATACTTCTCGACCGTGAACGGCAGCGTCTCGCCATTCGACAGCTCGACTTCTCTCACCACCCTGACATTGGCGAGCGTCCCCGCAGTGGCCAGGACGCCGATGTACGTGTCGAGAGCTTCGTCGCGGTAGAGAGCCCGCAATTCCTCGACCGGGAAGTGCCGCACCAGCGCGGCGATGGCTCCGTTACGGCGCAGATCGTGATCGAGTGCCGACTGATCGCTGGCCGGTGCCACCACGTGACCGTTCGTGAGGATGAAGCCGTCGGGATGGATGATGAAGCCGCTGCCGGAGCCGCCCGCTCCGGTGTCGACGGCCGCGCCATCGCCGGGAAGATTGCGCGCCGCGACGGGATGCCCATCGGACTTCATCTTCCGCTCGATCGCCTCGATCAGCCCACGGTCATAGCGGAATTCGCCCATGCCCAGAGCATTGACGCGCACGACCGCCGGCTTCACGCTGTAGGCCATCTTCTCCACGTCATCGAGATGCTCGACATCCGCCCGGCACGCCGTCAACCACGCGGCCACCACGAACAGGCAAAGGTACGGAAAACGGGACATGGGGCTTAACGCGATGACGAAGTCTGGTTTTGAAACATCTGCTGCTGAGTGAGGAAAAGCCACGCGCCGAAAGCACCGAGGGCGATGAAGAAGATGAGTGCCCACTTCACAACAGTGGAGGGGCGGATGGTTGCGCGCGCGGGTCGTTCTTCGGTGATCGCGGGAGCACCTTCGCGTTCGCTTTCATCAGACGTTCCCGTGCTTTCCTCCCGGATGGTCTCGTCGTACGAGCCGCGATCGCCATCGGCGGTTCCCGGCTCGAAACCGGGCCTGTGCGCACGAGCGACGATGAGCGTCACGTTGTCGGGCGCACCGCGATCGAGCGCCAGGCGAAGCAGGTCGTCCGCGGCCTGTTCGATCGTCGAGGCTTTGAGAACGATGTCCTTGATCTCGTTCGGCCTGGCCACGCCGTGTAGTCCGTCGCTGCAGAGCACGAACGTGTCGTACTCCTGGATCTCGTACGGACCACGCACGTCGATCTCCACTTCCTCGGACACACCCATCGAACGCTGCAGCACGTTGCGGCGCGGATGGTTCTCCGCCTCCTTGGAGGTAAGGAGGCCCTCGCGAACCATCGTGGCCACCAGGGAGTGGTCATCCGTCAACTGCGTGATCTCATCCCCTCGCACCAGATAGATGCGAGAGTCACCGACGTGGCCGAACCAGGCCTGATTGCCTCGAATGGCGAGCGCGGAGGTCGTCGTGCCCATGCCGCGCAGGTCCGCGTTCGACTGGGCATCGTTGAAGATGCGCGTGTTCGCCCGGGCCAGGGCATCGTGGAGCGCGGCCGCGATGTCGTCCGTGCCGCTGCCCAGGTAGCGAGAGCGGACCGTTTCCGCGGCGAGGCGGGAAGCGGTTGCACCGCCGCGATGACCACCCATGCCATCCGCGACGATCAGAAGGCGGCCGCCCGGGTGCGCGACCTCTTCCTCCGGGGTGGTGATCGTTCCAGAATCCTGATTCTCGGAGCGAACCCGTCCGACGTCGGTGCGCAGAACCGCGCGAACCACGAGCGGGCTCGATGAAACGACACTCGCGGCCGTCGATTGCTCGCTCATTGTGCGGACCACTCCCCCTGTCGGACGAGAGGCGATTATACGTGATGGACCTGATGGGGATTCCGCTCGGAGGCCCGATCACGTACTCTGATTTCCATCCTGATGCGCTTCCGTTCTTTCGTCAGTCTGGCAACCGTGATGGTGGCGGCCGTGGCTCTGGCCGCCGAGGAGCCGGCGGCCCTGCTCCGGAGAGCTGAATCGCTCGCCTATACCAGGCGGTTCGATGAGGCGGCGCAGGTGTACAGCCGGGTGCTGGCCCTCTCGCCGTCGTCGCGGGACGCAGGACTGGGGCTGGCCCGCGTTCGCCTCTGGCAAGGCCGCTATGGCGAGGCACGACGCCGTTTCGAGGCGCTCCTGGCTCGCAATGCCCATGACGCCGACGCCGCGGAAGGCGCGGCCACCGCGGCCTACTGGTCGGGCGATTTCCGGACTGCGGAGCGCGAGTTTCGCGCTCTGGCGGTGAAACATCCGGACCGCGAGACCGTCCGCCGCAGCCTCGCCGAGCTGCGATCCGCCTCATCGACGACCGAGTCGTTTGACACCGGTATGGTCGACGACGACCAGCCCTTTCGCTCGACACGTACCGCGGTGCGCGTCTCGGTCTTCAGCGATCCGCTGACGCGGTGGGATGTCACTGCCGGCGGCTACACCGTTTCCAGCGATGCCGGCGGCAGGCATGGCGTGCCGTTCGCCCTCCTGCAGAACGAAACCGTCCTGCCGGCCTGGCGGATGACCCTGATTCCATCGTTCGGCCTGATCCGCGCGCCGGACGGGCGCGCACACGTGACCGGCGGCGCGTCGATTCGCCTGCGGCTGTCCGCACCTGACTCCCTGGCGCTGTCCTTCACGCGCCGCGAGATGCTGTCCAACGCCACCCGCCTCTACCCGTTCACGGTCGTGAGCGCGCTGCGCTGGGAGCACGCTGAGCCATGGCTGGCGTCCATCGGCATCGAGCACGATCGCTTCTCCGATCGAAACTCCGCGAAGGCCGCGGATGCCTACGTACTCTGGCCGATGGCCACGCTTCGGAACTGGAAGGTCTGGGCGGGAGCGTCCGCTCTGGGGCGCGACACCGCGGAGAGCCGTTTCTATGTCAACGGCATCACCGCCACGCTCGATTCTTCCGGTTCGTTCTTTCACTACACCTATCGCGGCGCGTACGATCCCTACTGGACGCCGCAGCATCTCCTGGAAGGGCGGCTGATTCTGGCGATCGAGCGGCGGTTCGCCTCTGGTGCGACCATGCGGCTGCAGGGGGACGGAGGAAGGGCGAGCGACCAGGCCCAGGCGTTCTGGCCCGACAGCGGCGTTACATCGTTTCCGCTTCAGATCGGCCAGTCGCCTTTCGATCGTTCGTACTGGCCGTGGAGGGTGCGGTTCACATCGAGCATGCCGTTCGCGCGCGGCATCACGCTCGACGTGAGCATCGAGCACAGCGTCACCACGTTCTATCGCGCCAACTCAGTCCATGCAACCCTGGCAAGACGACGCTGAGATCTTTCGGCACCGCCGCGCCAGGCCCATCGCCAGCTGGGAGCGCTGGGTTTCCGTGGCCCTCCTTTTTCTCGGTCTGCAGAGCGTCGTGTATTTCGGGCAGTGGTGGTTTCGTCTCGAGCACGTCAACAACTTCGCTCTGTTCATCCTGCTTTCGCTGGCGACGTGGTACGGCATCTCCCGTCTGCTGATCGGCTGGTACAACGTGTTCCACATCGAGCAGCCCGCGCCGGTCTCCGCCCCTGCCGGTCTTCGCGTGGCCATCTTCACGACATCGTCACCCGGCGAGCCTTACGACATGTTCGTGCGCACGCTCGCCGCCGCCCGCGCCGTGAGCTACCCCCACACGACGTATCTGCTCGACGACACGCGTGACCCGAGGTTCGCCGCACTTGCCGCGGAGATGGGCGCTGTCCATTTGGAGATCGTGGGCCTGCCTGGCGCCAAGGCCGGCAAGATCAACCGGGCCCTCGAGATGACGGACGAGGAGTTCATCCTCGTCCTGGATCCCGATCACATCCCCTTCCCGGAGTTCCTCGACCGCGTACTCGGATATTTCGCGGACGACCGCATCGGATTCGTTCAGGTCTGCCAGGCCTACTACAACGCTCCGCAGTCATTCGTAGCCAGGGCGGCGGCGGAGCAGACGTTCTCGTTTTACGGTCCGACGATGCAGGGCATGCACGGGACAGGAACGGCCGTGGCCATCGGCGCGAATTGCACGTTCCGCCGGAAAGCGCTCCAGTCCATCGGCGGCCACGGCATCGGGCTGGCCGAGGATCTGGTGACGGCCATCCGCCTGCACGCGGCCGGATGGCGTTCGGTATACGTTCCGGAGATCGTGTCGCGCGGTCTCGTCCCGGCCGATCTGGACTCGTTTCTGCGCCAGCAGCTCAAGTGGTCGAGGGGCGTGCACGACGTGCTGTTCCACGAGTATCCGCGCGCTTTCCGCAGGCTGAGCACGCATCAGAAACTGTCGTATCTGATGATCGGCAGCTACTATGTCGTCGGCCTCACGACGTTGATCTACATTTCGATTCCCCTCATCTACCTCTGGTTCGGCGCGCAGCCGGCGGTCATCTTTCTCTCCGAGTACGTCCAGCATGCCCTGCCGGTGGGACTTCTCGGAGTGATGATCTATCGGTTCGCCCAGCGCTGGCTGTGCGATCCGGTTCGCGAGCGGGGCTGGCACTGGAGAGGAACACTGCTGAAAATCGGGTCGTGGAACGTCTTTCTTCGGGGATTGGTCCTGGCCATCGGCGGGGTGGAGGTGCCTTACATCCCCACGCGCAAGGAACGTCATCTGGGACGATTCTGGACGCTGGCCCGTGTGCCGCTGCTGACGATTCTGTTTTCCGCGGCAACGATCGTGTGGACGCTGATCCGGCAGTTGTACATCGTGGCCGAATCCGAGGTGCTGATTACGACCGAGGTCACGGTGGGGATGGTCCTGTTTCTCATGATCAACATCGTGTTGATGAGCGGTCGAATCTACGCGGCCTGGGTCGACAGTGAGGAGAGCTCGACGTGAAGGCGGCAACGCGTTATCAGGTGGCATTCTTCGCTCTGGGATGGCTGATCGCGCTCGGAATCCTGTTTCAGCTCGGTTTCGGCTCGGTCTTCAACAACGTCTGGGCACCGGTCAGTGAGCGACTGACCCGGGTAGCCCAGTGGATGTCCGATGCCGAAGGCAACGCGGTTCGGAGCGCGCGCAAGGGATCGCGCAGCGATTACCTCGAGCCGATGAAGCCGATGCTCAACTCCATGACCGCGCTGCGCAATCCGCCGATGATGCTGTTCGGCGTCTATGACGGCGGGTTCCCGAATACCTTCGCGGGGATGGAACGGCTCGAGGAGCAGGTCCGCTATCACTTCCCGATCATCTCGTTCTACGCATCGTGGGGCGACAAGCCCGACCAGCAGTTTCCGACGCGCATGGTCGATTCCATCCATCGCATGGGCTCCGTTCCGCTGATCACGTGGGAGCCCTGGGTCAACGACTTCGATCCACGGCTGCGCACGAATCTGCCGCCCCTGGCCGAACGGGAGTACGCCAGTCTGCGCGCGGTGGCCCGAGGCGACTACGACTTCTATATCGTGCCGTGGGCGAAGGCTGCGGCAGCGTATAAGAGGCCGATCTTCATCCGCTTCGCACACGAGATGAACGATCCTTATCGTTATCCGTGGGGCCCGCAGAACGGCAACCGTCCCGACGATTTCGTCGCGGCCTGGAAGCACATCCATTTCATTTTTCAGAAATTCAGCGCCACCAACGTGCTGTGGGTGTGGTCACCGCACATCTCCATGCCGTGGTTCGAGTACTACTTCCCGGGACCGGAGTACGTCGACTGGATCGGCGTCGGCGTCCTCAACTATGGCACGATCGCCTCCTGGTCGCGCTGGTGGAGCTTTCACCAGATTCTGGAGAAGGCCTATCCGATGCTGCTCAAGCTGAACAAACCGATCATGATCAGCGAATTCGGCAGCGTCGGTCAGGGCGGTGACGTCTATCAGTGGTACAGCCAGGCCTTCTACCACATCGATCACACCTACAGCCGTGGAGTGCGTGCGGTCATCTTCTTCAATCAGCAGAGCGACGCCACGCTGCCGGGATATGAGTTGAACTGGAGTCCCGCGCAAAGTGCGCGGGCCACCGAGCTCCTCGCGAAGGAGCTGGCGCGACGATCGGCGAAGTGAGAGCCGCCGTTCGGATTCGTTGCCAATCCCCCTACGTGGTCACTCCGGCGATCGCGGCCACGTCGATCCTGCCGGGCCCGCTCTGGAGGAACATCGACTCGAACGTAACCGCCGGCACCGGGCGGCTGATCAGATAGCCCTGGATGGAGTCACATCCGTGGCGGCGCAGGAAATCCCGCTGGTCGGTCTTTTCCACGCCTTCGGCGACCGTGCGCAGCCGGAGCTCGCGCGCGATGAGCAGAATGGCCATGACGATCGACTTGTCGCTTGCTTTCTCCGACAGCTCGCGCACGAAACTCTTGTCGATCTTCACCGTGTCCACGGGAAACCGCTTCAGGTAGCTGAACGTAGCCTGGCCCGTGCCGAAGTCGTCGATGGCGATGGTAATGCCCAGCTCGCGCAGACGCCGGAGCATGCGGATACCGTGTTCGGTCTTCTGCATGGCCACGCTCTCGGTGATCTCGATCTCGATCAGGTTCGGACTGACGCAGGACTCGTTGATCGTGCGCTCCAGCGTCCCGGTGAAGTCGGGCTGAAAGAACTGCCGAGCCGAGACGTTCACCCCGATCCGGGGCATCAGGAATCCCTGTTTCTGCCACGATGCGTACTGCTCGCAGGCCTTGCGCAACACCACCGCGCCGATCGGACCGATGAGACCGGTGTGCTCCGCGACGGGGATGAATGCTCCCGGCTCGACGAGAGAATCGTCGGCGGTCTGCCAGCGCACCAGCGCCTCGACTCCGACGATCTCGCCGGTGGTGAGCGAGACCTGGGGCTGGTAGTAGACGATGAACTCGTCGCGATCGATGGCGTTGCGCAACTCCTGCTCCAGGGACATGCGGCCGAGCGTTCGATTGACAAGGCGGCTGGAGAGCTGGAACTTGTTCCCGCCTTTCTCCTTCACGCGATACATCGCGCCGTCGGCATTGCGGATGAGCGTCTCGGCATCGACGCCATCGCTCGGGTAGAGGGCCACACCGACGCTGGCGGTCACATGCAACTCCTCCCCGTTGACCACGAACGGCTGCCCGATCCTTTCCAGAAGCTTCTGGGCGATGCTGGCCGCATCGTGCTCGGTATTGATGTCCGGAAGCAGAATCACGAACTCGTCTCCGCCCACGCGCGCCACGGTGTCGCCCCGCCGGATCATGTCGCTCAACCGTCCGGCCAGGCGGTTGAGAAGCTCGTCGCCCGTGGCATGGCCGAGCGTGTCGTTGACCATCTTCAGATCATCGACGTCGATAAACAGCACGGCCAGCGCCCGGTGCTGTCGTTCGGCGTGGGCGATGGCCACGGTCAGCCGGTCCAGGAACAGCGCGCGATTGGGCAGATCGGTCAGGGGATCGTGATAGGCCCGATAAGCGATCTCCTCCTCGGCCCGCTTGCGGTCGCTGACATCCAGCAGAATGCCTTCGAGCGAGGCACCGGTCGATGACTCGATCAACCGTACATTCTCCAGCGCCCACACCGACTGCCCCTCCCGCCCGCGCAGTTCCACCTCCTCGTTCGTGACGATGCCTTCGGCATGCAGTCGCCGCAGAATGGCGTCGCGATCGCGTTCGAAGGCATAAGCGATCTTCCCCGAGAGCTCGATGAACTCGCTGGCCGTGTCATAGCCGAACACCCGGGCGCAGGCGTCGTTGCAACTGACGACGGTGAAGTCCGTTCTGGCGATGTAGACGCCGGCAAGGTTCCGATCGAAGAGAAGGCGGTATCTCTCCTCCGCGCGTTTGCGTTCCTCGAGCTGCTCGGTGACCTCGCGCGTGCGGTCGTCGACGCGGCGTTCCAGCTCGCGATTGAAGGTTTCCAGCTCCCACTGTTCCGCGGCCAGGCGATCGATCATCAGATTGAATGAGCGCGCCAGCTGCCCGACCTCGTCGCTCGACCCGACTTCGGCTCTCTGATCGAGCTCGCCCTCGGCGATGCGCTGCGTGGTCTCGACCATCCGCCGCAGAGGATTGGTGACGACGGCGCTCAGCGCGAAGATCGCGCCGACGCCGATGCCGAAAGCCAGCAGTGTCGCGAAGGCGATGGCAGCCCGGCCCTTGGCGATGTCTTCGTGCACGTGCTCGGCCGTAAATCCCAGGTAGAGCGTTCCCACATCTTTTCCGAGCCAGTGGATGGGAGTCCTGGTCACGAAGATGTCGCCCTTCGCGGTCAGGCCACCTTCACTCTCGCGGCGGAATTGCGGGTCGGAGTGCGGGGTGAGGAGCGAGCCCTCGCCGATCGGATGCATGGTGATGTGCGCGAAGTCGCTCTCGTCGGCCAGAAGAGCGCTGAATGTCGCGAACCGCTCGCCCTTCTCGTCCTCCACGACCAGAAACACCAGGTCGGGATTGCGGCGCACCGCGGTGAGCGCCTCCGCCACGCCTGTGCGGTCGTGCTCTTCGAGATTGGGCGCCAGAGTGACCGCGCTCATCTCCCCGAGGGCCACGGCCTTCTGCATCAGGGCGTTGAAGGCCTGGTGCTCGAGACGCGAGGGCATGTAGACGATGATCGCCAGCGAGATGAGCGCCAGCACGCCGGTCATGACCAGGGCCAACCTCGTTCGGATGGAGAAGCGCGACAGAAACGTCATCGGTAGACCGGCCCGGATGTGCGGGCTAGCAATTCTAGGCGATACTGCCACCGTGCGGCTCCGGTGGACCTCTTCGACCCTCCTGATTGCTGTGTTTTTCGGTGCTTTCGCGGCCGAGGCCCAGACCATCGGCGGCAGAGTGCACGCATCCGCCGATGGTTCGCTTTTGCCGTCCATGGTCGTGGCCGCTTACACGACCAGCGGGGTGCTGCAGGCCAACACCACAACCGACGTCAATGGCCGGTACGACATGGCCCTTCCTGCCGGCCAGTATCGAATGCTCGCCTACGACCCCGCCGGGAAGTACGCCACGGAATTCGCGAACGACGCGCCCTCATTCGAGGAATCGCTGCTGATCGCGGTCGCTGCCTCTCAGGCCGTCGTTCTCGATTTCGCCCTGCCGGCCGGCTTTACGGTCTCCGGCACGGCCACCACCAGCGGCGGACCCCGGCCCGGGCTGACCGTGACCGCATACAACCTGTCCGGGACACGTCGCGGCTTCACGGCCGTCAGCGCGAACGGGCTGTACTCCATGGTCCTGCCGGCCGGCAGCTATAAGCTCGTTGCCTATGACGACGCGGGCGCATTCGCGCCGGCTTTCTATCGAGACCGTACCAGCTTCGCCGAGGCGGAGCCCGTCGTCGTCGGAAACGGGACCCCGCAAGCTAACTTCTTTCTTCAACTCGGCGCGCGCATCTTTGGACTCGTGACCGACTCCACTGGCGCCCCGGTCGAGAATGCCTCGGTCTATGCGTATACGGCCGCCGGCAAGTTCGTTACGTTCGTCACGACCGGAGTGAGCGGCAGTTTCACCATGACGCTGCAGCCGGGCTCCTATCGCTTCGTGGCCATCGACAACACGTTCCGATTTGCGGCGGCCTTCTATGGCGATGCCACCTCGTTCGAACAGTCTCCTGCGGTCACGGTCAGCGCCGGTCAGATCCGGAGCGGCCTGACCTTCCATTTCGATCGCGGAGGTCTCATCGCCGGCAGCGTCGTCGACGCGACGAACGGGAACGGCATCGCCGGCATCACCGTTGCCGCCTACAACTCCGACGGAACCGAGCGCACGTTCGTGACCACCGATGCGAAGGGACATTACGTCATCCTCCTGCCTCCCGGGACGTTTCGCCTGGCCGCCTTCGATACCAATCTCGTCTGGGCCACGCAGTTCTATTCGATGCAGGCGAGCTTCGCCCGGGCCACCGGTCTCAGCGCGACGATCGGGCAGTCCATCACGCTGGCGCCGTTCGCGCTGTCGCATGGCGGCCGTGTGTCCGGCACGGTGACAGGCCGGACCACTCACGCCGCGATCGCGGGCGCGATCGTCATCGCGTACGACGCCGCCGGGATCGCCCTCGGCCAGACCACCACGGATCCGGACGGCCGCTACCACCTCGTGCTTCCGGAAGGATCGTACCGGCTCGTCGCGGCAGATCCGGCCCTTTTTTACGCTCCCGGATACAGCGGCCAATCGGCCAACCTCGATCAGGCGGCCGAGATTGCGGTCGTGACCGACGCCGAAACAACAGCCGACTTCGCATTGCAGCGCGGAACGCTCGTGGGGGGCGGCGTCTTCGATCCGCTGCAGCGGCCAGTGCCGGGAATCCAGGTGACGTTTCTCGATCCCGCCGGGCACCGCGTGGCCACGGTGAGCAGCGGCGCCGACGGCGGCTTCGAGGTCTCCCTCGTCCCCGGTCCGTACAAGATCCTTCTCGTCGATCCGGCCGGCCGGTTCAGCGCGACCTACTTTGGGAGCGCCGCCCTTTCTTCCGCAACGGTCTTCGTCGTCGACGCCACCGGCGCCCCTCACCTGACACTCACGATGCAGCCTTTCTCCCGGCGCCGGGCCGTGAGCCATTGAGGCAGCGGCTATAATTCCTGATCTCGCATGACCGATCAGCTCCAGGTCCATTACGCCGACCTCGGCGTCCCGCGGGTGACGGATCTGAAGGCCCCCCTCTCCGTCGGACGCACCGAGGGAAATGACCTGATTCTCAACCACCCCTCGGTGTCGCGGAAGCACGCGCGGATCGAGCCGCGCGACAACGGCTGGTGGATCATCGACCTCAAGTCCACCAACGGCGTCAAGCTGAACGGCAGCCTGGTGACCGAAGCTCAGGTGAGCGCGGGTGACGTGATTCACGTCGGTTCGGTGCAACTTGAAGTCAAGGCCGTTCCCGCGGTCGACTTCTCCGGGGACTCGATGTTCGAGAACGCCCCCGGCACCGTCATCCGCCGCATCTCGGACTTCAACTCCGAGTTCGGACTCGACCTCAGCGAGCTGCAGCGCGATCCGGCGGCACGCGTGCCATCGGAGCCGGGCTCGAAAGCGGCGCCGGGCGTCTCGCGCGAGAAGATTTTCCAGGTCCTGGTCCAGGTGGCCAAAGCGATGCTGCAGAGCGAGGACCTCAACTCGCTGCTGGAGACGGTGATGGACATGATCTTCCGCTATCTCCCGGTGGAGCGTGGATTGATCATCCTCTTCGACGAGCAGGGAAACCCCGTTCCGAAGCTGACGAAGTTTCTGGACGGCGCCGAGCAGCAGGACATCCCGATCTCGCGCACGATCTTGAAGATGGTCGCGGAACAGCAGGTCGCGCTGATGACGTCGAACGCGCTGGAAGACGCCCGGCTCCTGGGCGGCAAGTCGATCGCCATTCATGGGATCCGCTCGGCGATGTGCGTGCCGCTCTGGAACCGGAGCCGGGTCATCGGTGCGGTGCAGGTGGACTCACGGATCCACGTCGGCCGCTTCACCGAGGAGGACCTCGACCTCCTCACGGCGCTGGCGAACTTCGCGGCGGTGGCCATCGAGCGAGCGCAGCTCAATGAGAAGTTCGAGCAGGAGCAGAAGATCCGCTCGAAGATGGAGCGCTATCACTCACCGGCCGTCGTCGACGAGATCGTGAAGGGTGTCATCACCACCGACGAAACGGAGATCCGCACCGCGGACCTGTCGATTCTCTTTGCCGACATCTCCGGCTTCACGACCGTATCGGAAACGAAGAAGCCGGAGGAAGTGGCCGAGTTCCTGTCGCACTTCTTCTCCTGCGCGGTGGAATCGATCTTCGAGTACGGCGGCACGCTCGACAAATTCATCGGCGATGCGGTCATGGCCTTTTTCGGCGCGCCGATCCCGCAGGAGGATCACGCCGACCGGGCCGTGCTCACCGGTCTGATGTTGCAGCGGCTGGTCGGCGAATGGAACGCGGAGCGCGAGAAGCAGGGCCTGCCAGCCGTACTGGTCCGGGTCGGCGTCAACAGCGGCCCGGCGGTGGTAGGCAACGTCGGCACCGAGAAGCGCGTCGACTACACCGTGCTCGGAAGCGCTGTGAACATCGCCTCGCGGCTGGAGAGCGGCGTGGCCAAGCCGGGGCAGCTGGTCATCTCGAAAAACACGCTCGACCGGATCGTCGGGAGCTTCGAGACCGAATCGCTCGGGGAGTTCGCCCTCAAAGGGCTCAAGCAGAAGATGCCCGTGTATGCGGTCACCGCCGCCGGCGAAGCGCAGTCCCCGGTCAGACGCGACACCCTGCACGCCACGACGTAACGTCATTCCGAGCCGCGAAGACGGCGAGGAATCTGGGTGGTGGGCACACTCCCCCGCCCAGATTCCTCGCTTGCGCTCGGAATGACGGGTGGGGGGGTTGTCAGGAATCTGGGTGGTGGGCACACTCCCCCGCCCAGATTCCTCGCTTGCGCTCGGAATGACGGGTGGAACTTTCGGCAGGCTCCATTCGTTTCAGTGATGTTGATGCCCCGGCAGAAATCCGTCGCGCGCCTGATTGCCGAGCCGCTCCTGATCGCGGTCGCGCTTGCCATGGGCGTGCGGGCGTTGGTGAACATCTATTCGATTCCCTCCGCGTCGATGATGCCGTCGCTCCAGCCGGGCGATCACATCCTCGTGGTTCCATATCGCTGGTCCGAGCCGCGGCGCGGTGACGTGATCGTGTTCCGCGCTCCTTTCGAGGAGTCGGACCTGATGGTCAAGCGCATCATCGCTCTGCCCGGCGATCTCATCGACACGAGTGCCGGCCACGTTCGGATCGGCGAGCACGCCATCGCCGAGCCTTATCTTCTTGGTCAGGCCGCCAACGGCTCGATCTCGGCGCAGCTCGTTCCCGCTGACGCGTTTTTCGTCATGGGAGACAACCGCGAGAACTCCCTGGACAGCCGCCGCTGGGGCACGCTGCCGCGCGATCTCGTGGTCGGCCGCGTGCGCATGGTGCTCTGGTCTTCACAGGATCCGGCCGGGCAGACACCGGCGCGGGCATCGAGTTTGTCTCCCGGAAATGGCGGTCCGAGGGCGTTCCGCATCAGCCGTATCTTCAAATGTGTTGAGTGAGATGCTAATCTCATCGAAAGCGGAGGTTCTATGCGTCGACGAAAGGGGAGTGAGCGGGGTGAGGGGCAGATGGGATGCCTTTTCGGCCTGGTCCTCCTGGCCATCGCAGTGTTCATCGCCTGGAAAATGGTTCCCGTGAAAGTTCGCGCGGCGGAACTGCGCCAGGAAGTCATCGATCAGGCCAAAGCGGGCGGGATGCGTGGTGACGATCGCATCATGGCCGCGATCCTCCGGAAGGCCCAGGACGAGGATCTGCCGGTGACCGAAGACAACGTGAAGATTCGCCGCACCGCGAATTCGATCTACGTCGATGTCGACTATGTGGTACCGCTTCAATTCCCAGGCTATCTCTATCAGTGGGAGTTCCACCATCACGCCGAGAACCCGATGTTCTGAGGAGGCCGCACCGGAATGAGCGTCACCATCAAGATCAAAGAAAACGGGCCGTACATCGTCCAGGGCGATTTCACGATTACGGACGCGAACGGCAACGAGATCCCGGTGCAGAAGACCGCGCTATGCCGATGCGGCGGGTCGACCACCAAGCCGTTCTGCGACGGCACGCATTCGAAGATCGGCTTTCAGGGCGCCATCGCAGCCGTCGAGGAGATCGGCACGAAGTAAACGTGTCCGGCCTCTCCGCGGCTGCATGACGCTCACTCGGCCGGCTCTTCGGCGTCACCCAGCTCGAACCGCACGACCTCCCATCCCGTCAGTTGGCCGGGGGCCGGGACGCTCTCGTCGTTGTCGAGGATGAAGTCATCGTCGTCGCTCATGCGCCCGCTGACGATTCAACGGCGGTTCCCGGCAGCCATCCTGAGGCAAGTCACAGAAAGCGCTTCGCTTACGACCGCCGCATCCAAGCGCGACGCGTCAAAATTTTCTGCCGCCAGTGGTGCTCTCTCGTCCCTAGGACGCGGCCACGGCCTGGCTACCGGCGCGGGTGGACTCCCACTCTTCGGCCTCCTGGGAGAAGAAGCTGATCCGCGCCTTCTTGTACTCCTTCGTCGGATAGAGCGCCTGCCGGTCGGTCAACCCCGTGTCGATGGCGAGATCGTTGATGATCGACTCACACTCGTCGACCGAGCGTCCGTGCACCGTCGTGTACACGTTGTAGGGCCAGTCGCTGTAGACCGGCCGGAGATAGCAGTGTGAGACGGCGCGGTGTTGCGAGAGCTGAGCGCCGTACTCGTCCACGCGATCCGTGGGAACGACCCAGACGCCCATGGCCGTGGCCACAAATCCCGGCTTGCGGGAGGAGATCGAGGCGCCGACGCGGCGAAGCTGGCCGCGCTGATGCAGCGAGCGAGCGGTCGAGAGCAGCTCGTCGACGGCCATTCCGGTTCCGCGGGCCAGGGCGTCGAACGGGCGCGGCTGCAGAGGCAGGTCGCGCTGCAGCAACCGGATCGATTCGATCTCCGCGGCCGTGAGCTGTCTGAAATCAGATTGCAACTCACCGTCGACGCCGTGCCACTCGTGCCCATCGGCGCTGCTGGTCTTGTAGAGCTTGAGCGTGGGTAGAGCACGAACCACCTCGCACTCCGCTTCCTCGCCGAGAACATCGATGGTGCGCTGCAGGCCGAGCTTCGAGGTGGGCGACACCGCGATCGTGAACCACAGGTTGAAGTCGTTGTTGCGTTTGTAATTCTGGGTGACGCCGGGATGCCCGTTGATGATCTGAGCGGTTTCGTCGATGCGCTCCGGGTTCACGCGCGCGGCCACGAGACACGACCGGTAGCCGAGGGCGCGCAGATCGAAGTGCGCGCAGATGAGGCGGATGGCACCATCGCGCTTCAGCTTCTCAGCACGCTTGATGACTTCCTTTTCCGACATGTCCAACTGCTGACCGATGACCGCGAATGGTGTAGAGACGAGCGGAATGTCTTCCTGCAGGGCACCCAGAAGCTCCCGATCCCGCGCATCGTTATCCTGCATAGATCCTCACCGTGAGGCAGATTTTTGTCGGGGATGAAGTGGCTGGCGATTGTATCGTGATCTCGTTTCGTGTCGAGTCCAATTTCACCACGGCTGGCGTGGCGGAATGATCTTGCCAACGACATGCAGTTTCGGGTAGGCGTCCGGCGCCAGCCGGGCGTCCATTTCGCCGCGCTCCATCCGCTCGGCCGCCCACTGGCGATGTGTGCGTGAGGCCCGCTCCACGTCGCGGCGGTCGATCCCACAGAAGAGATCAGCGAAGTTCGCCAGGCGGGCCAGACCGGCGTCGAAGAGCCTGACGCCACCGCGAAACGTTCCGCGCTTCAGATGGTGATAGGCGGCCGCGATCTGGATGAGTCCCTGCAAAAACTGATCGAGATCCGATTCCGCGGCCAGCCAGAGCTCTTCCCACGCCTCGTGCGCGTCCCAGAATGCCAGGTCGTTGAAATGTCGCAGGCCCCGCATGAAGGCAGGCTCGAACAGGGGTTTCTCCAACTACTTCTTCCGCAGTGCCGCGCACATGGCGGCGGTGAAATCGGAGGTGGTCCCGGTGCCGCCGATGTCGCTCGTGCGATTCTGCGGCCCCGAGGCCAGGACCTGGAGCACGGCGGCGTGGACGCGTGCGGCCGCGTCCATCTCGCCGATGTGCTGCAGCATCATGATCGCGCTCTGCAGCAGAGCGAGTGGGTTGGCCTTGTTCTGGCCGGCGATGTCAGGGGCGCTCCCGTGGACTGCTTCGAACACCGCGCTGGCTTCGCCGATGTTCGCGCCGCCGACCACTCCCAGCCCCCCCACCAGTCCGGCCGTCAGATCCGACACGATGTCGCCGTAGAGATTCTCGAGCAGGAGGATGTCGAACTGATTGGGATTCATGACCAGCTGCATGCAGAGGTTGTCGACGATGCGGTCGTCGGCCTGAATTTCCGGATACTCCTTCGACACGTCCCGGAAGCACTTGAGAAACAGGCCGTCGGAAAGCTTCATGATGTTGGCCTTGTGGACGGCTGTGACGCGTTTCCGGCCGTGGAGGCGGGCGTAGTCGAACGCAAAACGCGCGATCCGCAGCGAAGCCCGGGCGGTGATGATCTTGAGCGATTCCACGACACCCGGGACGACCTCGTGTTCCAGCCCCGCGTACAGGCTCTCGGTGTTTTCGCGAACGACGATCAGATCGATGTTCTCGTAACGCGACTTGATCGTCGGCAACGACTTGACCGGCCGCAGGTTCGAGTAAAGGTCCAGGGTCTTGCGCAGCCGGACGTTGATCGACGAGAACCCCGTGCCCACGGGAGTGGTCACCGGCCCCTTGAGAGCGACCTTGTTGCGCAGAATGGAGTCGAGCACTTCCTGCGGCAGCGGGTCACCGAACCGCGCCATCGCCTCCGCTCCCACGAGATACTTCTCCCACTCCACGTCCACGCCGGCGCACTCGATGATGGCCACGACCGAAGCGGTCACTTCCGGGCCGATCCCGTCGCCCGGCAGTAGCGTGATCTTGTGTTTCGCCATCGGACTACGTCTCCTTCATTGACTCGGCCCGCTCCCGGGCCCGCTCCATCGAGAATTCCATCGGCAGCAGGTCCGACAGCGCCGCGAACTCGGGCAACTCGGCCAGACACCGCCGGATGCTCTCGAGCGTCGGCGGAATGAACTCGAGATAGTGCAGCCGGCCCCGGACGATGGGCTGCTTCGCGAACGTCCCCAGGATCTTGATGGACCGCTGCAGCAGCGTCTCGAAGTACCGTCGTGGCACGCCGTCGGGCCCGTGCGACCGGTGCGCATAGTACTCGACGAGATCCGTTTCTTCATCGTCGCCGATCAGCCGGGCCACACCCCGGTCTCTCATCAGGGAGGCCAGATCGTACGTGTCCGGTCCCAGCCGCAGATCCTGATAGTCGATAAGATAAAGAGAGCTATTTACAACGTGTATATTCTGGCCATGAAAATCACGATGGCATAGCACATATGGATGTTGCGATAGATTCCCGGCCAGCTTCAGGAAAAACGGCTCCAGGCGCTCCGACGACGGCGCTCCCATCAGCTTATCCACGTAATACTCACGGGTCATGTCCAGCTCGGCCCGGAAGAATCCCACCGTGAAGGGCGGATTGATCTCCTGTGCCGGCGACCGCTGGAAGTCGACCAGCAGGTCGATCGCCGCGCGGTACAGTCTCACCCCCTGCTCCCGGTCGTCGTGCAGCAGATCGTAAAGCGTCCGGTCGCCGACGTCGTTCTGCACCACCGCCGCCTCCGAATGCCGCAGCACCCGGGGCACGCTTCCCTGCTGCGAGACCGCCTCGTACGCCGCCATGAACCGCCGCAGCTGCGAACGGACTTCCGGCGGGTAGTACGCCAGCATGTAAGTCTTACCGTCCGGCCCCGCGATCCGGTAATAGGCTCGAACGGAGGCGTCGCCCGGCAGGGCCTGAGCTGACCAGCGCTCGCCCAGCCACTCCCGGACGAACGTTTCTGCCTCGGACGGGAGTGGCGACGGCGTCGGCATGCCTGACGTCAATGCAGCATCAATGCACGCTATTGAGGCGCTGGCCCTTTTTCACCGGCGGAGGCCGCGCGGATCGTGATGCTGGTGATGGCCACCGGCTTGTTCGGACGATCGTTGCTGGTGTCGCGCGACGCGTTGACGATCTTGTCGGCCACGTCCATCCCCTTCGTGACCTCGCCGAAGACCGTGTACTGCCGGTCCAGGAACGTCGAGTCCTTCACCACGATGAAGAACTGCGACGACGCGCTGTTCGGATTGTTCGAACGGGCCATCGACACGATCCCGCGCTTGTGGGTAATTCCGTTGAACTCCGCGTTGATGTTCGTTCCCGAGCCCCCCGTGCCCCACGATGAGGTGTTGTCCGTCTTCGTGTTCGGGTCGCCGCCCTGGATCATGAAGCCCGGAATGATGCGGTGGAACTTCGTGCCGTCGTAGAACCCGCTCTCGGCGAGCTTGAGGAAATTCTTGACGTGATTCGGTGCGACGTCGGGGAAAAAGCGGATGGTGATGTCGCCCTCCGTCGTGTGCAGCACCGCCACTTTGTCCTGGTCGTTGGCCATGATCTTTTTCTCCTGCTTCCTGGATGCCGCGGGCGTCGCCTGTCTGGTCTGCGCCGTCTGCGTCGTTTCCGTCGTCGTGGTGGCCGGGGCGGTGCTCGTCTCCGTCACTGCCGTCTGCGTGGTCGTGCTTGTCGTCTCAGTCTGCGTGTCTGATGCCGCGGCGGTCGTCGCGGTGCTCTCGGTCGTCACATTCGTCGTTTCCGACTTCGTGCAGGCCACAAAAAGAATCAGCAGTGCGGCGAGGAAGATGTGTTTCAAGGCGTCCCCCCTTTGGGAGCCGGATGGTAGCAGACGAACCGCTATTGCGGCGGTGCTCCGGCATGCGTGCTGATCTGGATTCCGCCGTCCTCGGCGTAGAGCTCCAGGCGATCGCCGCCGCCGTTCACCTTGCCCGTGGCGCGCAGTTTGGTCTTGCCGCCGATCTGCTCGCGGCGGTATTGCAGGCCGGCGAGATCCGACGTGATGTTGTTGCTGTCGGGGTCGGAGGTGATCACCGTGGCATCGACATCCGCGGCGAACGTCGCCAGCACGTTGATCATGACGTTGCCTTTCGCGGTCTTGGCCGTGATCTTGTTCGTCCTGGTGTCTCCGTCGACGGTGATGGTGATGTCGCCTGACTGCGTCTCCGCGTTGATCGGGCCGTCGGCATGAGTCACGAAGATGTCGCCGCCACCGGACTGCAGCCTCGTGTCACCGCCGGTGTAGTTGACACGGATCGTCCCGCCGCCGGTGATGATCGTTCCGCCTTTGCGGGCCGACTGAACCCTGACGTCGCCCGCTTCGGTTCGCGCCGACAGCGTTCCGATGATGTTTCCGAGGTTGAGCGGGCCGCCGCGGGAGACGACCGAACAGTCGCCAAACACGGATCCGAGCTGGACCTCACCGGCGCCGGTGGTCAGATCGGCGTTCCCGTGAATCTCGCCGATGATGATGTTGCCGAGGTTCGTGACGTAGCGCAGGAATCCCTGAACGCTGAGCAGCTCCAGCGGCCGCATCTCCACGGTCTGGATGCCCGATGCGTCCGGTCCGCCGGGGAGGGGACGCACCGACTTCGCCGCCGCCACGCTTGTCCCGTTCTGCAGCACCACGATCTTCCCCATGAAGGAGCGCGTGCTGACCAGCGGACCGCCCTCACCGTTGATAGTCCCGCTGAAACGCGCACCCATGAATGCGCCGTGCACTGGAAAGGTCGTGAGCATGTCGCCCTTCATGGTCGCCGCTTCCCACCGGAAGCGCGTGCCCGATGGCGCATGGACTTCGATATTTCCGTTGACGGTGCTGAGGACCGTGTCGGTCATGCCGCGGTCGGGGGCGTTGAACACAACGCTGGCGTTCGTGGCCTCGACGGTCGACGCGCCGGTGAGCTGCTCGAGCGTGACCAGGCCGCTGAAGATCTTCACGAAAACGGTGGCGCGCATGCCGATGATGTGAACGTGGCTGACGCCCGAGGTGACGATGAGGTGCACGGTCCGCGGCACGCGGACGGTGTACTTGACGCCGCTCGTCCAACTGCCGCTGTGCACCGCCGGAATGAGCGTCTTCACCACCCGCCGGCGGCCATCGCCCGCGACGACCAGCTCGGTCTGATCGACGCCTTCGGCAAGCGCATCTTTGTCCAGCGCGCTCACGGTCTTCTCGGCGATGACCAGGACCTTCGTGTCATCGGTCCCGATGACGGTCACGTCACCGAATGGGTTGTCCAGCACGAACGATCCGCCGATGTACATCGGCAGTTCCTTCGAGATGCGCTGGTTGGACGTGACCTGGGCCGCGCGCACGGCCGTGGCGCTGGCCAGGATCAGACCGGCGGCGAAGAGACGGCGAATCATCATTGCGGACGGATATTGCTCAGCACCTCGGCCGCTTTGACGCGGACGTACATGTTTTCATCATCCTGTGAGGCTTTGGCGCGCAGCGTGTCCAGCGTGGCCGCGTCGAGCGGCGTCCCGCTGTGGGCGATATTCGCGAGCGCTTCCACGGCCTTGATGCGCACGGCGGGATTGGGATCGTTCTTCAGCGCCTCGATGAGCGCCTGGCGCGTCTCCGCCGACGCGGAGCCGGATAACGTCTTGAGTGAGTCGACCGCGCTGATGCGGACGCCGGAATGAGAGTCGTTGCGCAGGACCTTCGCGAGCGCGTCGGCGATTTCCGGCTGCCCATGCTGCGGCGCGGCGTACATCTTGCGCACCCATTCGATGGCCTGCGTGCGCGACGGCGCAACGTCGCTGTTCTCATCCTCGAGCACGTACGACAACAACCGGATCATGCTGCGGTCGCTGGGGCTGCCAGTGACGGTCATGCGCGATGTCACATCGAACGAAAGACCGATCTTGTTGTCGCTGGCGTCGGAGTCGGTGAACTGCACGTTGTGGATGTTCGGACGCCCCTGGATGTCCGGGCTGAGGGCACTGGCCGGAATGACGCGCGACTCGACGAGCGAGTATTGCGAAGGCTGGACGCTCGTGACGAGCGGGTTGTCCACGTTGATGGCCGGCCGGACGTCCGTGGAGCGATGACCGGCGAAGTACCCGCCACCGGCCAGGACGACCACGGCCGCGGCCTGGGCCAGCCATTTCATCGCCGGCCGCCGCGTGAACGACACCACGTTCGGGCGCGCGCCGGGGTTGCTGACGGCGGACAGGAACCGCTCGCGGACCTGCGCCGGGACTTCGACCTCCGGCAGCGCTCCCAGAAGACCCCAGGTCTCGCGATAGGCATTCCACTCGGCGGTGCATTCCGCGCAAGTCTCGATGTGCTGATGTGTGAGTTCGCGCCGGCTGTGATCGAGGGACTCGGACAGCAGCAACGGCATCGACTCTCTCATCTCATGACAGTCGACCATTGGTTTCCTCCGCTCGCCTCCGCGGCGAGCGCTTTTTTCAACGTTTCCATGGCCCGGAAGACACGCGTCTTGACCGCGCCTTCCGAGCAGCCCGCGATCTGGGCGATCTCGGCGTACGACAAACCCTGATACCGCGACAGCAGAATGGCCTCGCGTTGCTCCGGCGTCAGCGCGCTCAGCGCCCGCTGCACGCGCCGCTCGTCTTCCTTCTTCTCGAGATTGCGTTCAGGTCCCAGCTCGCTCGAGGAGGGCAGCATCAGCAGCACCTCCTCCGACTCCTTCGGCTTGTTGTCCGCTTTCCGGAGGTAATCGCGGCACCAGTTCGCGGTGATGGAAAAGAGCCACGTCGAGAGCTTGGCATCGCCCTGAAATTGATTCGCGTACTTCATCATCTTGACGAACACTTCCTGCGTCGCGTCTTCGGCCGCCTCGGAGTTCTTCAAGAAACGAAAAGCGAAGTTGTAAATCCGCGCACTGTAGCGGTCGTAAAGCTCCGAGGCAGGGGTGTAATCGCCGGCCTGAACGATTCTCATCAACTCCTGATCGCTCAGGTGTTTCATCTCCCCTGCTTCTGTTCCCTTCGACGCGGCCATGTTGGAAAGGTTACGGGGCGGCCCGGAGGCCTGCCGGACCTCTCGCAACAAGGCCCGGGGCCGGTTCATTCGTGGCGGGCTGGGCGGCCTCGATCGAGGCGATCACGAGAGCGAAGAGCTCCAGCATGATGAGCAACACCTCCGTGTCGCCGAAGTTGAACTCGAAGAGTCCGGCGTAGGCCAGACCGACGGCGATGGCCACGCCGGCCTCGGCAAACTCGCGACCCGGACCCTGCCAACCACGCGCACACTCGCGCAGAAACAGGCCCAACAGCAGCAGGTACGCCAGGACCGCTCCGATGCCACGCTCGGCCCAGAGCTGGATGATGTTGTTGTGCAGGTGCGGAGGCCTGAACCGCGGCGCGTCCGCCTTGCGGTAGAGCGGATACACCTCTTTGACGTTCGCCGGTCCGACGCCCAGCACCGGATGATCCTTGATCATCTCCAGGCCGCCCTCGGCCATGCGGATGCGGTCGAGGTTCGACGACTGCTGCACGTCGAACGACGAGACCAGCCGCCCGAACATCGCCTCCGGGACGAAGGTCACGGCGAAGATGAGCACGGTGACCGCGTAGAGGATCCAGGCCGAGCGATTGAGGAGCAGAACGGCAAAGATGGCCACGAGCCAGCCCAGCCAGACACTGCGTGTGAACGTCAGCAGTAGCGCGAACGAGACGATGGCCGCGGGCGCGATCATCCATCCGCTGCGCCTGCGCACAGCCAGAATGATGAGCAGCAATGACGCCGGCAGCAGAAAGCCCGAATAGGTCATTACGTGAGCAGTGGGTCCGGTGATGCGATGCTCGAGATCGTGCTGCGCCTCGCCGAAGTACTGGATGATGCCATCCAGGCTGATGGCCACTGCGAAGACGATCTGCGCGCCCAGTGCGTACCGGCGGAGACGCATCACCTCGCGGAACAGAATGAGCGCGGCGGGAAACATGCCCATCTTCAGCCACAGCGCGCTTTCGCCGAAGGCGTGACGAGAGGCGTGATTCGCGATCGACGAAGCCGTCGACACGATCCCGTAAAGGGCAAGCGGAAAGTAGAGGATGTGAAACGACGGCCTGATCTCCCGGCGAAAAAGCGCGATGGCCACCAGCACCAGCGTCGCCGCCGCGGTGAGCTCGGAGAGCGCGATCTTCCCCTGCAGGAGTACGTGAGCGAGGTAGATGACCGCCGCGTAGCGGGTGGCCGGCGGCAGGCCGGAGAGTCGCAGGCGATCGAAAACATTCATGCGTCGCAGCCCCCCCCAGACCTACGACTGGCGACTCGCGACCGTCTAGGGAGTGTCGAATGCCTCGTCCACGAGCATGACCGGAATGTCGCTGACGATCGGATAGACGCGATGGCATTTCACGCACTGCAGTCCCTGCTCGACGACCGGTTCTTCGCCACGAAACTTCTCCCGGTACTTGTCGCGCACGGTCGTGCGGCGTGTGTCCGTGAGTGAAACGAGTTTCACCTCTTCCTTGCAGAGAGGACAGGCTAGAATCTCGAGAAGCTCGGAATCGACCGCCATGGCGGGCGCACTATAGCAGATGAAAATCCTCCATTTGGCGGCGGGCAACCGGTGGACAGGAGCGGCGGCGCTGGCGTTCGCCGAGGTGGAGGCGCTGCGCGCGGCGGGAACGGACGCGCACTACGCTTACGTCGGCGGATACAAGCTGCAGGCGAAGCTGGCCCGTCGTGATTTCGCACACCCCGTCATCGCCAGGGCGCAGAATCCGGTCTCGTTCCTGCGCAGCGAGGCCGCGCTCGACCGCCTGGTCACCGAGCACGGCTTCGACTTCATCCATGCCCATCTGACCTACGACCACTGGCTGGCGCGATTCGTGGCTCGTGGTCCCCGCCGGCCGCGCATCGCCCGCACGTTTCATTCCCGCCGCACGCTGCGCAACGAGCCGTTCACGCGGTCGCTGCTGGCGCGGACGGATTCGGTCTTCGTCGTCAACGATGAGTTGGCCTCCTCGGCCGTTCTCCGTGGACGCGAGGTGACGATCGCGCCTCCGCCGCTCGATACCGATCAGTTCACCCCGGACGGACCGGACGTGCGGGCACAGTACGGAATCGCGCCCGGGGCACCGCTGCTCGTGGCCATCGGAAAGATGGCGTGGGGTCGAGGATTCGAAGATGTGCTCGACACGTTCGCGCTCGTTCGGGAGGCGCGCGACGACTCCAGGCTTCTCCTGATCGGCCATGGTGAGCACCGGCCGCGGCTCGAGGAGCATGCCCGCGAGCGATCACTCGGGGACGCCGTGATCTGGGCCGGCTACCACGAGGACGACCTTGCGGAGCACTATCGTGCAGCGGATGTCCTGCTCTTCACCGCTTCCGGCTCCGATGAAGGTCATCGCGCCGTCATCGAGGCCATGGGCTGCGGGGTGGCCCCGGCGATCTTTCCGATCGAAGGCATTCGCGGAGTCCTCGGGGAGCTGAGCGCGCGTCACGTTGCCGCGACGGCGACGGCGGGTGATCTTGCCGCGACCGCCGTGAGCCTCCTGGCGCAGGACCGAGACCGTCTGCGCCACGAAGTAAACCGGCGGGCCGAGGTGTTCGGGTACGGGAAGGCGGCTCGACGGCTGATTGACGCTTATTCGACGGCATCTTGACGGCCCGCTCTTGGCAAACCTTCGATACTCACGACAGAATCGATGTTCACGACATGATGAGAAACCGCTAGATGCCGCCATTTGACCTCGCGGCCACGTTGACGTTCATCGCCCAGACCATCGGCTCGACCGTGATGGCGCTGGTGCTGTTCGGTTTCTACCGGCAATACGGCAAGTCCTACCTGCTGCACTGGAGCCTGGGCTGGTCAGCGCTGGCGGTCTTCAACTTGTTCAGCGGTGTGTCGGCGACGATGGCGATGGTGCTGCGCACTCCCGCCACCGACCCGGCGCGCATCGTCGCCAGCGTGATTACCGGGATCACCGGCTACCTGCAGATCGGCTGGCTGCTGTTCGGCGTCTATGAGCTGGTGCGGCGGCGGCCGGTGCGTCTCGTGGACTCGCGCCGCATCACGATCGGCCTGTTCGTCTTTGGCTTTCTGATCTCGCTGCTGTTCGTCACGCCCGATTCATTGTCGAGCGGCCGCTATTTCACGCACGTCGCCGTCCGCTCCCTGGTGGCCGCACTGGCCTTCGGCTATACCGCCGGCAAATTGTGGAGCGCGCGCCGCCGGCGCGTGGGCATCGGGTTCACGGTTCTTGGGGCCGCGTTCGGCGCCTATGCCCTCGAACAGATCCAATACGTCACGCTGGGAGTGTTCTGGTTCGTCGGCGGGCGTCTGCTCGATTACACGCTGTATCTCGGCTACATCGACTTTCTGATCCAGTCGATCATGGCTATCGGGATGATCGCCTGCCTGCTGGAGGACGAGCGGGAGGCGTCGGAGCTCGCCGCCGTGGAGATCGAGCACCTTGCCTATCACGACGCCCTCACCGGCATGCCCAACCGGCCGCTGTTCATGGACCGGCTGATCGTGGCCCTGGCGCAGGCGAACCGCGCGCATCAGAAGCTGGCGGTCTTTTTCCTCGATCTCGACCGGTTCAAGGACATCAACGACTCGCTCGGCCATACCGTCGGCGACACGCTGCTCAAGGCGGTGGCGGAGCGCGTGCGCCGCTGCGTGCGCGAGGGCGACACCGTGGCGCGGTTCGGCGGCGACGAATTCACGCTGCTCATTCCGAAGATCGAGAACATCGAGGACGCCGCGAAGATCGCCCTGAAGATCAACGAGACGCTGAAGATCCCGTTCTTCGTCAACGAGCGCGAGCTGTTCGTGACGACGAGCATCGGCGTCAGCATCTTTCCGGCGGACGGCTCCGATCCGGAAACGCTCGTGCGCAACGCCGATACGGCGATGTACCGCGCGAAGGAACAGGGCCGTGACAACTACCAGCTCTACGCGCCGGCGATGAACGCCCGCGCCCTGGAGCGCCTCGGACTCGAGAACGCACTGCGCAAGGCCCTCAGCCAGAACGAGCTCGTTCTGCACTATCAGCCCCAGATCGACGCCAGGACCGATGCCGTCGTCGGCGTGGAAGCCCTGGTGCGCTGGCAGCATCCCGAACTGGGACTGCTGTCGCCGGCACACTTCATTTCCGTGGCGGAAGCGTCGGGTCTGATCGTGCCCATCGGCGAATGGATCCTGCGCACGGCCTGCCGCCAGCTCAAGTCCTGGCAGCGCAAGATCGACCAGGAGTTCACGGTGGCCGTCAACCTGTCGGCGAGACAGTTTCAGCAGCCGGACCTCGTGGAGACGATCCGCTCCGCCATTCACGAGACCGGGATCGACGCCTCCAGCCTGGAGGTGGAGATCACCGAGAGCAACGCCATGCAGAATGCGGAGAACACGATGTACACGCTCCGCGAGCTCAAGACCCTCGGCGTGCGGATTTCAATGGATGATTTTGGTACGGGGTATTCATCACTGAATTACCTGAAGAGATTTCCGATCGACACGCTCAAGCTCGATCAGAGCTTCGTCAAGGACGTCACCACCGATCCGAGCGACGCCGCCATCGTCGGCGCCGTCATCCAGATGGCCCACAGCCTGACACTCGACGTCGTCGCCGAAGGAGTGGAGCGTGAGGAACAGCTCGAGTTTCTGCGGCGCCACGGCTGCGACAAGATCCAGGGCTATCTCATCAGCCGGCCCCTTCCTGCCGATCAGCTCGAGACGTTCATGAACACGCGCAAGGCCGCGACGTTCTAGAAGAGCCTGGCCCGCGGCGGTGTACGACGGCCGTGAAGCATAGACTGATCCCCATGAAACGTGCTTTCCCACTCGTTGCGATCGTGCTTCTCGCCGGCTGCGCCGCGGCGCCGGCGATCCCCGCCAACCGCTACGGTCTTCACGTCGTACCGGATCTGGCCACGTACGAACAGATCGTTCGCGCCGAGCCGGATAAGCGGTTCGTCGATCTGCAGTCGTTCATTCCCGGCATCGTCCTCGACGTCCGCTACGCCACCACGAACAACTTCATGCACCGCCAGCTGTACCCCGTGGCGAAGACATTCCTGCGCTATCCAGCAGCGGCCGCTCTCCGCGATGCGCAGTCCGAGCTGGCCAAAGAAAACCTCGGACTGAAGATCTACGACGCCTATCGCCCATACCGCATCACCGAGCAGATGTGGGAGCCGATCAGGGACGCCGACTTCGTGGCCGATCCCGCCAAGGGATCGCGGCACAACCGTGGCGCGGCCGTCGATCTGACGCTCATCGATCTGCGCAACGGGCAGGAACTGGAGATGCCCAGCGGCTACGACGAGTTCACCGACCGGGCCCGGCGCAATTACACCGCCGCTCCGCGGCAGGCACTGGCCAACCGTGCCCGGCTCGAAGAGGTGATGACGCGTCACGGCTTCATCCCGCTGCCATCCGAGTGGTGGCACTTCGACTACAGGAGCTGGGAGAGCTTCGATCTGATGGACGTGCCGCTCGAGGCACTGTCCGCGCGGCAACGTTGAGGGTCTCTAAAAGCGCGTGACCATCGATAGCGATCCGACCTTGTAGTACTTCGAGGTGTCGTAGGCGAAATCGATCTGGAACTTCGGCCAGGCGAATCCGCCGCCGATCGAGTAGTGATTCTGATCGGCCGTCTTCGGGTAGAGCAGCGCTTCGGCAACGTAGTCGGCTCGGGTGATCGGGCCGTTCCAGGTCACCGAATGGGCGGGGTCGTGCCAGTAACCGGCGCGGATGGCGAACGGCACCTTCACCGCGAAGAAGTATTCCGCACCGACATGCAGCTCGGTTACGTTTTTCGCCACGAACGGGTGATTGAGGTCTGATACGTCCGCGGTGACGGAAACGAAGTCGTCGACCAGGTTCGAGTACTTGACGTAGTCGGCGTCGGCGTCGATCGTCAGCGTGGGGATGGGGCGGAAGGACAGCCCGAGGCCGGCGATGTCGGGATCATGAAAGGTCGTGTCGGCCACCTGCACGAACTCGCCGTTGGTCTGCGAGCCGGCGAAGAATGTCGGCGCCGAGAATTTCGGTCCCTGCTTCACCACCCCGCCGACGCTGAACTTGTCCGAGGGCGCCCACTTGAACCCCAGTCCGAATGTGACGTCGTGTTCCTGAGTCAGCTGCACGTCCGTTCCGTTGGTGCGGGCGGTGGCTTGCACCGTCACATTCTTTGCGTCGAACGTGTTGGGGTCGAAACGAAACGTGAACGCTCCTTCCTTGAAGGTCTGGTAACGCACGTTCGCGCCGATGGACAGCGTCGGCAGGACCTGCCATGCGCCGGAGATCCCGTACGTTCGCTGGCGGACGTCGAGCGCCGAGATGAACGGGTCGACGCGATACTCGAGACACGCCGCCGGATTGTGCGTCGTCTGACGGAGCGCGATGCAGGCGGCTTCGCTGATCGGACCGCCGCCCGCGGTCGGAAGGTAGAAGTTCGGCGTCTTCGTCTCCAGCTTGCCGGTGTTCTGATTGAATGTCGGGAAGACCGTGCCACCGCCGGCATTCTTCAGCGGCTCATGGTAGTAGAGGCCGAGCGTGAATTTGTTCCTGATCGGGTAGACCGCGCTGGCGAAGCTGACCACGACCCGGTCGCTGTAGTGGGTGAACGGGGTGCGCACCACGTTCGGATACGTCCCGCTTGTCGTGAAGACCTGGGCCTCCTCGTAGTTTCGCGCTTCCAGCGACACTTCCGGCTTGCGCAGGATGGCCAAGCCGGCCGGATTGGCCTCGGCCGCGGAGGCATCGTCGGCCAGGCCGAGGAACGCCCCGCCCATGCCCAGTGAACGGGCGCCGGGATTACCGAAGTTGAACTGCAGGCCGGAGAGCGCCTCGATGTCGGTGTTCTGCGCGGCGAGCGGCGCCGCGCCAAGCGCGCACAGCGCGACCAGAAGAAGAGACCTGCGCATCTGAAAACCTCCGCGTGGACGATTTGCGAGAAGGATAGCAGAGGCGTCAGACGCGGGCAGCCATGATTGCTTCCACCACACGGCGGATCACGTCGTCGGGCACACCGAGCTGCTTCACGCGGTCCTTGCGCAGGCTCCACTCGATCTGGCCGTTGGCGAGACTCTTCGCCCCGACGGCCACGCGCAGGGGGAATCCGATCAGGTCCGTGTCCTTGAACTTCACGCCCGGGCGCTCGTCCCTGTCGTCGAGCAGGACGTCGATTCCGAGCGCAAGCAGCTTCTCGTAGACCTCATTGGCCATGCGTGCGACGTTTTCTTCCTTGCCGAGGATCGTGACGACGCACTCGAACGGAGCGATGGGCATGGGCCAGATGATGCCGTCGTCATCATGACTCTGCTCCACGGCGGCAGCCACCGTCCGTGTGATCCCGAGGCCGTAACAGCCCATGATCATCGGCTGGCGTTCGCCCTTCTCGTCGAGAAACACGCAATTCATCGACTGGGAGTACTTCGTGCCGAGCTTGAAGATGTGGCCGACTTCGATGCCGCGGTCGATCTCCAGCTTGCTGCCGCAGCGCGGACAGGGATCGCCGGCGCGCACGGTCGTGAAGTCGCCCCACTCCGGTTCCGGAAAATCGCGGCCGGGATTCGCCCCCGCCGTGTGCGTGTCCTTCTGATTGCCGCCCACCACCCAGTTCCTGCGCGACTGGAGAGAGACGTCGGCGAGCACGCGCCTGCACTTCGTGCCCACCGGACCGCAATAGCCGATGGGACCGCCCGTGGCGGCCTCGAACTTCGCGTCCGGCAGCATCTCCAGCGTGTTCACGCCGAGGTGGTTCTTGATCTTGACCTCGTTGCCTTCGCGGTCACCGCGGACGAGCACCATGACCGGGCCGTTCTCGGTCTCGAACACGAGCGTCTTCACGAGCTCGGAGGTCGGCTTTTGCAGGAATCTGCCCACGTCGTCGATCGTCTTCATCCCCGGCGTATGCAGTGGCGCCATCTCGATCATCGGAGCCGGTTCGGGCTCGTCGGAGAAGAACTTCGACGTGGCTTTCTCGATGTTCGCTCCATACCTGCAGGCCGGACAGCTCACCACGGCGTCCTCGCCCGACCGGGCCAGCACCATGAACTCGTGTGATGCCGACCCGCCGATGTTGCCGGTGTCCGCTTCCACCGGAACGTGCGCCAGCGCGCAGCGGTTGAACACGCGCGTGTAGGCGTCGCGCATGGCCTGGTACGTCTCGTCGAGAGACTGGCGCGACGCGTGAAACGAGTAGGCGTCCTTCATGATGAACTCGCGGCCGCGCATGAGGCCGAAGCGGGGCCGCACTTCATCGCGGAACTTCGTCTGGATCTGGTAGAGGTTCAGGGGCAGTTGCCGGTACGAGCTGATGGCGTCGCGCACGGTGTCGGTGATCACTTCCTCGTGCGTCGGCCCGAACACGAAGTCGCGGTCCTGGCGGTCCTTGATGCGCAGCAGTTCCTTCCCGTACTTCTGCCAGCGCCCCGACTCCATCCACAACTCTGCCGGTTGAATGGCCGGCATCAGCAGCTCCACCGAGCCGGCGCGATTCATCTCTTCGCGCACGATGACCTCGAGCTTCTGGAGCGACCGCAGACCGAGGGGCAGGTACGTGTAGATCCCCGCCGCAACCTTGCGCATCATGCCCGCGCGCAACATCAGCTTATGGCTGACGATCTCGGCATCTGCCGGAACCTCGCGGAGGGTGTTGATGAAGTAACGTGACCAGCGCATAGTCTTGGGTGCTCGGTGCTGGGTGCTCGGTGCTCGGGACGGGCACCCGCAAAGGTGCGGCATTCTACACTGCTCGCGAACAACCCCATGTCCACGAACCAGATCCTTGTCTTCGAGCGCTCTCCGATTTCGAGACTCATCTCCTGTGCGGCATCGTTTGCTTCAGCAGCGCTGGTCTTTCGCTACATCGCCGTCAGCGCGGACGATATCCGCGTTCTGCCCATGACCGGCCTCGTTCTCCTCTTCATCGGTACCGTCGTGGCGATGATCCTGCAGTACGGCGATCACATCTACTTCAGCGACGCCGGCGTGATGTACGAGAACAAACTTTTCGCGCGATTTGGAAAACGGGGGCGCTGGATGCGGTGGGAAGACATCATCGAGATCCGGGAAGTGAAGAAGAAAGTGCTCATTCTCCTTTCGAGCGACGGGCAGCGGCTGCTCGTCGACGCCATCCTTGGCTATGCGATTGCACGTGCTGAGATTCTCCGGCGCGCGCCACAGGCCGTTCTGAGCGGCACGCTCGCGCCCAACGAGTTTTGAAGAAACGCCTGACCATCCCCGTCGCCGCGGGAGTACTGCTCGTCGTGGTGATCGCCCTCGTCGTCGCCGTAGTCTCGCGACAGCGCGTCGAGAGACACCGCGTCTTTCGGATCGCTCCGGCAGAGAAGACCGCTACGCCGCCGTCGAAGGTGCTTCCGGTCGCCGAGTGGAGCGACGCGTTCGAACGGCTGCCGGCCGCGGATCTCGAGGAACTGCTGGACGCCATCGAGAAACAGCATCCCGATCTCTACGCGCGCGACTCCCTGGCCTACCTCCATGCCCGCGTGCTCCTGGAGCGCAACGACCTGCGCGAAGCGGCGGCAAGGCTCGCGGAGTATCTCCAGCCGAAGAATCCACTGCGCGATCTCGCTCTCTATCACCAGTCCGAGATCGAGGACGGGCGGGGGAATCACGACGCCGCAAGCCGCGCCAGACAGGAGTTGATCGATCGCTACCCCGATGCGTTCTATCGCCACCAGGCCATCGACGACGAGGCCGACTACCTCGGCTCGCTCGAGGATCCCGCTCCGTTGATCGCATTCGCGGCCAGGGCGAAGGCTTCGTCGATCTCGTCGCAACGGCGTGAGCTGGCTGCGCGCATTGCGGAATCGCAGCTCCGGGCAGGCCGGACCGGCGACGCCTTCGCATCGGCGATGGCGCTGCTCAACGGGGAGACAACCGACGACGCCGCGGACCGGGTCAGCCGCGCGGTGGACCGCCCCGATCTCATCGCCCGGATGACGCCCACGCAGAGAGCAACCCTCGGCGACGCGCTCCGCAACCACCGGCGTTTCGACCGGGCCATCGCGCTGCTCACGCAGGCGCTGGCCGAGCTTCCCGCGCAACGCGATGACCTGCTGTTCCAGATCGGGCGCAGTTACTTCGGCAACGAGAATTATGCACAGGCGCAGCAGACCTACCTCCGCGGCGCGGGCACCACGGCAGACAAGAAGCAGAAGTGCACGTTCCTGTTTCACGCTTCCCGCGCCGCGCAGCTTCGCGGTGACGACGCTGCCGCGGAGCGGCTGATGACCGCAGCCATCGCCGTGCCCGGCCGGTTCCCCGCCACCATGGCCGCCCTCACGCAGAGAATCCGCACGCGGGTGAAGCAGAAGCGGTTCTCCGAGGCGGCCGGCGATCTCCAACTTCTGCGGAAGATCGCGCCGAAGGATCACGCCGTCGCTGACGGCTCCCTGGCGTACGCGCTGGGAATGCTCGCCGACGGCAACGCCGCCGCCGCGCTCTCCACGTTGAATTCCGTTCCTCTCCGGATGCTCGACAAGTACGACCTGCCCGAGTTCGGCTACTGGCGCGCGCGAGCTCTGGAGTGGCGCGATGCGCACGGCGCATTCGTCGCTTACCTGGCCGTCCTGCGCGCCTCCGTTCCAACGCACTTCGCCTACTTCGCGCGGGAGCGGATGAACAGTCCGGCCATGCAGTCACGCGTCGCGCAGGAGCTGGCCGTACGCGATGCCCAGGTCAAAAAGCTCGAAGCGTCAAAACAGTTCCAGGCAGCAAAGACCATCGAGACCGACCGGATCCTTCTCTCACTGCGGGATCGAACAACGGAACTGGAACGGCTGGCCTCGATCTACCGGGAGATCCCCCAGTACAGGAACGTGCTCGAGCTTCGGCCCGACGCGCTCCCACACTTCCCGGACGCAGACGTCAACGACCGCGGCGCGTTACTCATGGCGCTGGGACTCTACGACGAGGCATCGGAGGAAGCGCGGCAACGCTACTCACTTCGCTCGATGCGCTCGGCGCTCACGCAGTCGGTGGCCCTCAATCGCGGCAGCGCGTCGCGGGAATCGATCTACGCGGTCGAGGTCCTGATGAAGAGTGTGCCGGCGGACTTCCTGCCCGACCTTCTGCCCGATACGGTAAGGCGGCTTCTCTATCCGCGCTACTTCGATTCGTTCATCCAGGAAGACTCGAAGAAATACGGCGCGGATCCGACACTGGTACTGGCCATCATGCGCGAGGAGTCGCGGTTCAACCCGCGCGCAAAGTCGCAAGCGGCCGCGCGCGGGCTGCTGCAATTCATCATCACCACCGCCCGCGACATCGGACGCGCCGTCGGCCTCGTCGACGTGAGTGCGGAGGATCTCTACGATCCGCGCGTGATCATCCAGCTCGGCGCCAAGTACGTGAGCGAGCTCTCGAAGCAGTTCAACGGCGACCGCTACATGACCGCCGGCGCGTACAACGCCGGGCCCAGACAGGTGGCGCTCTGGTCTCGCCTGGCACCGTCGCCGGGCCACGACTGGTTCCTCTCCTCGGTCAACTTCGACGAGACCAGGGATTACATCCGCAAGGTGATGAACAGCTACCGGCGATACGACGAGATCTACGGCAACGCAGGGCCGCAGGGCGGTTTGCGGGTCGAGCCGTAGGACGAGCACGCGCTACACGCCGACGCGCTCGCCGGCGATGACACGCTCGTACTCCTCGCGATAGCGCGGCACGATCTTGTTCTGGTCGAACTTGTCGATGGCCAGCTCTCGTCCGGCTGCTCCCATCCGGCGCTCCAGGTCGTCGTTGCTGAGAATCTCGATGGCTCGTTCGGCCATGCCGTCGACATCGCCGACCGGCAGAAGATATCCGGTCACTCCGTCGACAACGACCTCGGGCAGTCCACCCGCGTTCGTAGCGATCACCGGCACCTCCGAGGCCATTGCCTCGAGGGCGGCCATGCCGAACGACTCCGCCTCAGAAGGGAGGAGAAAGAGATTGCTGCCGCCGACGACTTCCTCGAGGTTCGGCACGTTTCCCAGAAAGAACACCCGTTGGCGCAGACCGTGTTCGCGGCAGTACGCCTCGGCGTGCGAGCGCTCCGGGCCGTCGCCGATCATCATGAGCTTCGATGGCACGACACGATTGAGCTTCTCGAAGACGTGGACGACGTCCATGATCCGCTTGACCGGCCGGAAGTTCGATACGTGGCAGACGAGCTTGTCGGTGGTGGCGCCGAACATGTTGCAGAAGGCGCTGTGCTGCCGCTGAAAGCGGTTGGGGTCGACGAAGTTCGGGATCACGTCGATGGCCCGGCGCGTCCCGAAGTTGCGCACGGTCTCACCTCTCAGCCATTCGGAAACCGCGGTCACCCCATCCGAGACCTCGATGCCGAATTTCGTAATGGGCAGGTAGCTCTCGTCACGGCCGACCAGAGTGATGTCGGTGCCATGCAGCGTGGTGATCACTTTCAGCCCGGCGTTGCCGAGGATCTGCTTGGCCAGGTAAGCGCTGATGGCGTGGGGGATGGCGTAGTGAACGTGAAGCACATCGAGCTTCTCGTAAGCCGCGACTTCCGCCATTTTCGTGGCCAGCGCCAGAGTGTAGGGCGGATAGGGGTCGAACAGGGGATAGGTTGTGACCGTGACCTCGTGAAAGCGTACCCTTTCGTGCAGGTAGATGTTGAGGCGAGACGGCAGCGCGTAGCTGATGAAATGGATGTCATCGCCGCGCTGCGCCAGTGCGATGCCCAGCTCCGTGGCCACCACGCCGGAGCCGCCGAATGTCGGGTAACAGGTAATGCCGATCTTCATAGGCCTGCGGCCCGGCACCGCGCCCCTCTCACGCTTCCCGCCCCGCGTAGGCTGCGATCAGGTCATCGACGCGCGGCGGTTGTTTGGTCACGAACGCTTCGCCGTACGAAGCGCCGATCATGGCGCCGAAGTGTTTTCCACGCGCCTCGATCATCTCCAGGAACTTCCTGTCCGCCAGATTCGTCTTCGGCTCCTTTGATTTCGAATGGAAGAACTGCGACTTGAAGGCGCCGATGGCTCTCATCTTCGTCTTCCACGTATCGCTCACGTCGACGATGAACGACGCCGGGACGACGTAGTTCTGCATGTAATAGATCACTGCCTGCGGGCGGTGCGGCGGAAACTTCGTGTGAATCTGGCGCAGACCGGCGTAGAACGAAGCATCGGTGACGAGCCGGCCGGCGCGCACGTGATCGGGATGGCGCTCGTCGGGCCATGGCGCGAACACCAGGCGCGGCCGCGACCGGCGGATGAATTCGATGACCTGCAGCTCCTCCTCCCGTCCGGTGCGCAGGCCTCCGTCGCCACAGTCGAGCTGCTCGCGAAAGCGCACTCCGAGAATCTTCGCGGCGGCGCGGGCTTCGCGCTTGCGGAGCTGCGGGGTTCCCCGCGTGCCCATCTCGCCATAGGTGAGCTCGAGCATGCCCGCGCTGACTCCGCCGGCCACGGCCTTGGCGATAGTCCCGCCGGCGGAGAGCTCGAGATCGTCCGGATGAGCGGCGGTGAAGAGGATGTCGACGGCGTCGGTCATACTTCGATGATGCTGAAGGAGTCAGTGTCGGGCTCGATGTCCTCGATCATCCGATCGACGAGCAGTTGCCCGTATTGCAGCCAGAACGGGAACCATCCGACGACGCGATCCTGAACGTGACGGTCCGGATAAAGCGTCGACTGCAGTTCCCTGGCGGCAGCGTAGCGTTCTTTATCCTTGCGCACCAGTCCGCGGATGCTTCGCTCGGTGAGTTTGTCGAAGTGATACTCGATGTGGCCAATGGAACGGTTGATGGCGCGCGCCAGCGCGTGGTCGGCGGGCAGTCCCAGCTCGGCGATGCGCCCGATGTGCCCCATCAGTTGCCAGCGCGCCGTCTCGGCCTCCCGGCGGATCTCGGCGACCCCTTCCGGCTCTCGCTCCGCAAGCAGCGCATCCGGCGATGTGAAGATCTCTTCCGGCCGGATCGCGTAGCGCTCGATGAAGCGAACGACGCGCTTCGGCGCCACCAGCGCGTGCCCGCGCAGTCCTACGCGCGGCATGTCCACGCCGAGCAGAGCGTGGAGCGGCGCCAGTTGTGCGTAGTACGAGACTTCAGCCGGACCGCCCACAAAGACGTCCGGCCCCAACACGAAGTCCTGCAGCAGCGGCCGCGTGAGCGCCGAGGTGGAGATGCGCTCCGGGTCGAGCGGTTCGGGCGAGGGCTTGACGATCAGGTGGCGCTCGTTGGCATCGTCGAGACGAAACAGGAGCGAGTAGGACTCCCCTTCGCGCGGAACGACTTGCGGCGCATACCCCGCGGCGGCAAGCTCGTGCGACCGCTCCGCGAGCGCCCGTTCCACTGCATCCCATTTCGAGAAGATCCCCGCAAAAAGCGGCGCGCCGGCGCGGCGAAGCTCCGGCAGCAACGCGTCGACGAGAATCAGCTCCGATCCGAAGATGCCCGCGATCAGCTCAGCAAACGAGTCGCCGAACGTGATTCCTTCGCGCAACCATTGCGGCCGCTCCGGCGGATACAACGCCAGAAACTCCTGGATCAACCCTTCGGGCACCGGCACCGGCCCGACGGCCCGCTTCGGCTCCGCCGTTCGCGACGCTCGCATGCAGAGAAGATCGAGCTGGCGGCCCCGGACCGGAACGCACAGCTGCGCGACTTCATCGAAGTCGTGATCTTCCGTCGCCAGCCAGAACATCACCGTGGCCGGAGTGCCGGCGCGCGCCAGATCGCGCTTCATCTTCAGCAGCGTGGCGATCTTGGCCAGCGTGTAGAGCGGACCGCCGGCGAATCCAACCTGCTGTCCCGCCACGATCGTGACGGTCTCACCGGCTGCCCACCGTTCGAGCTCGGGCTTGACGAAAAGCCCGAAGCGGCGGTTGAGTGCCGCCAGCGGCTCGACGAGGGATTGACGGAGAGGAGAACGTCCTGGTGCTGCGGCCCCCCGGGGAAGGAACCGCGTGGCGCGATCCTCGCCGCCGAGCCAGTCCAGCACGAACTTGTTGAAGCCGGGGTACCGGCTGAGCGGCACGCGGAGCGTCATCGCCTACAGTCGCGCCAGCTTCTCCGCGAGTGAACGCTCATTCTGGCGGGCTTTCTCGAGCGCGGTCTCCAGCGCGCGGACGACGTCGCGCGCGCCGTCGAGCATCGACTCCATCTCCGCCCGGCCGTTGCCGCGAGGCGCCCCGGCCTGGATGGGCAGTTCATTGCCGAACGGATCCTCTTCCGGTTCGGTGATGGCCGCGGCGGCCGCGTCGAACGGATTCGGTTCGTCCGTGACCGTCCGGAATGTGCCGTTGTCCGTGCGCATCGAGATCTTGGGCTTCCCGGCGGATCCGGAAGTGCGGCCCGACTTCGCGGTCATGTCGGGAGCTTCGAGCGGCGCGGCGTCCTCGAGCGCGGTGCTGACGTTATTCTTCAGGTTCTCGAGGATGCGCGTGATCGCCGCGCGCAGCGTGGCCGTGACGCCCAGACCCTGGATGGCCGCGGCTTCGACGACAGGGGCGTTGCCGGGTTTGAGGTACGAGGTCATGTCGTCGACCGAGTCGACGTTGGGCAGATCGCGCTTGTTGTACTGGAACACGACCGCCACCTTGTCGGGATCGAGACGATTGAGACGCAGGTTCGCTTTCAGATTCTCGAGGCTGTCGACGTTCGACTCGCGCATGTTGTTCTGGGAGTCGGCCACGAACACCACGCCGTCGGCACCGCGCAGCACCAGCTTGCGCGTGGCGTCATAGAAGACCTGGCCGGGAACGGTGTAGAGCTGCACGCGAACTTTCTGTCCGCCGACCGTTCCGAGCTCCATGGGCATGAAATCGAAAAAGAGCGTGCGGTCCGTCTCCGTCGACATCGAGATCATCTTTCCCTTTTTGTCGAGCTTGGGATTGCCGTAGATCTTCTCGAGATTCGTGGTCTTGCCGCAGAGGCCGGGCCCGTAATAGACGAGCTTCACCGTCACCTCGTTGATGGCTTTGTTGATCAGGACCATGACCGCCTCCGACGCCGGAACAGCTTAGCAGTTTCGCGTGATAACCTATCCGCGGACGATTCATGTCGCGAAAAGAGCTCCTCGAGCGCGTCTGCTCGGAACAAATCATCGGCGTCGTGCGGGAGGATAGTGCCGTGGCGGCACGGGCTGTGGCCGAAGCGTATGCACGCAACGGAATCGCCATCGTCGAGATCACTCTCACCACTCCCGACGCCTATGAGCTCATCGCCTCGATCGTCCAGAAGTATGCCGGCGACGACATCATCGTCGCGGCGGGCACGGTACGCAGCTCGAACGATGCCGCGCAGGCCCGGCGCGCCGGCGCCCGGGTCATCGTCTCGCCTCACACCGATACCCGCGTGATCGAATACGCCGTCGAGAACGACCTGCTCTCGGTGGCAGGAGCGGGAACGGCCACGGAAATCATCCGGGCCTGGGAAAGCGGCGCGGACATCGTCAAGGTGTATCCGGCGCAATATCTCGGCGGTCCCGATTTCATCCGCACGATCCGCGGCCCGATCCGCGATGTGCCGATGCTGGCCGGCGGCCCGGTTCCCCTCGACATGATCGACGCCTATCTCGACGCCGGCTGCGTCGCCGTGAACCTGGGACCGTCGCTGGCTGTCCCTGATCTCGTGAAATCGCAACAGTGGGAAGAGATCGGACGCCGGGTCATGCTGGCCACCTCGATCGTGCAGTCCCGCAAGGACATTCAAACGGACACCTACGTCCACTGACGCATGCCCATCGCCGTCATCCTCCTCGCACTGGTGGCTTCCTTCCCATCGAACAGCAAGACGGCGTGGATGGCGCCGCAGTCGTTTCATCTCACCATCGGCATGACCCGCGGCGACGCCGAGAGAACGCTGCGCGATGCCGGCTGGACCCTGAAACCCGGCAAGAACAAGGAGCAGCTCGTCGTCGATTACAGCGACGACAAATCGATGACGCTCGATTTCGGACGCGAGCGCCTGCGCTCGGTGCGGTTCGAACTCTTCGCGCTCATCCCCGATATCCGGGCCGCCTTCAGGGAACAGAAGAACATGCTCAGGAAAGAGCTCGGAGATCCGAAGCCGCTCAAGACGCCGTCGGTCATCATCTACGACGACCGCCTCCCGAACATCGTGGTGGTGTTGTCGGACGATCCGAAATCCGAGTATGGGCAGAGGGGCTTCGGGTATCTGGCCGTGCGCTACTACGATCCGGTGTGGGAGCCGGTCCAGCCGCCCGGATAGTCATTCCGAGCGCCGCAGAGCGCGAGGAATCCGGGCGGGGGTTGTGTGGTGTTCGCCCCGCGCCCAGATTCCTCGCCGTCTCGCGCGGCTTCGGAATGACGGGGGCACGGTTCCAGCCGACCTGTCATTAGAAGCGCCGTAGAGCGCGAGGAATCTGGGCGGGGGATACGCGCCACGACCCGGCCCGCTACTGCGTTCCCCCGCCGGCGACCGTGACTTCCGCGGGCCTGCTCCGCACGTAGCGCTCGGTCTTTCCGTCGTACACGAACACGCCTTCACCGACTGTCCCGACGTAGAAGCGGTTGCCGCCGGGATCGGGCGCGATCGTCGTCACATCCGTATTGACCGATGGGAGAACGAGCTGCAGCCAATCCGATTGATCCGGTGTTCCGACGAGGATCTCACGCTGCTCCCGCGAGGTCAGAAACAGCACGTTGTCGGTGTTCCGTGTCGAGCCGAACACCGAGGCGTACTGCGCGTTCGGCGCCTCGGACGGAACCCATTGCTGATCGGAGTTGATCCATCCGGCTTTGACCCCCTGCGCGCCGGCGATGAACACGTTCTCCGCACCCGACACCGTGCGGATGGCGATCGTTCTTCCGGTCGCCGGCGCGTTGGCGACGGCCGACCACTTCTCGCCGTCGAAGATATTGAGGCCGCCGTTGCTGAGGGCGAGCAGAGCGCGCATGCCGTTGACGCCGGCGAGCGCGATGTCGACCGTTCGCGAGTCCGCGCCGGCCAGGCGATACCATTTCTTGCCGCCGTCACGGGTGGTGAACACACCTTCGGATGTCGCCGCGAACGATCGCGTGCGATTGAACCGGAGAATCTTGTTGACGCGGATGGGGAAACTCGACGGATCCGCCTGCGTCCATTCCGACGCGTCGTTGCTCCAGAAAAAACCCTTCTCTGTTCCGGCCAGGAACTTCGCCTCCGGGTTGATCTCCGGGGCGATGGAGATGGACAGAACTTCCGGCAGGCGCGTCGTGCTGACGCGCGTCCAGTCGTGGCCGGCATCGTCCGAGCGATAGATGCCGGATGCGCTGCCGCCGAAGGCGACCGATGCGTACACTCGATCCCTCTTGTGCGGATCCGGAACGATGGCGGTGATGCGCAGGTTGTGCAGACCATCGGAAGCACGGGTGAAGGTCCGGGCTCGATCATTCGAGACGTAGACGCCGTCGCCCTCGATTCCGAGGATCACGCGGTTGGGGCGCTGGGGATGCAGGACGATGGAGTTGACCACGAGGTCCTCGCTCGAGACCACGTACCAGCTCTTGCCCGCGTCCTCCGATCGATAGAGGCCGGCAACCGAGCCGGCGTAGATCGTGTCGCGATCGCACGGATCGATCTCCACATCGTGGATACGCCGGTTGTTGAATCCGTCGCGATAGCGCGTCCACTGATCGCCGCGATTGGCGCTGTTGTAGACCCAGCCGCACGTGGCCAGCCAGATGTTGTCCGGATCGTTCTCGTTGATGGTGATGCCGAACATGTCCGTGTCGAGCACCATGCCCTGATCGATGTGCTTCCAGGTCATGCCGCCGTCGTCGGTGCGCCAGCCCTGCCGCCACGTGCCGACGTAGATCGTGTCGCGGTTGCGCGGATCGATGGCCAGCGATTCCACGTTCTCGTGCGGCGACAGCTTCGACCACGACTGGCCTGCGTTGGTGCTGCGATACACCCCTTCGGGGCCGCCGACCAGCACGAAGTCCGCATCGTTGGGATCGATGGCGATGGCGCGAACCGAGACATCCTCGAGACCGGCATCACGCCGCATCCAGGTCACTCCGCGATCGTTCGACACGGCCACGACTCCGCCGCCCCACAGACCCCAGCACGCTGCCCAGAGGCGGCCGTTGCGGTCGACCACGAGGTTGTCGACGATGTAGCCGGGAAACGGGATGCCGTTGCGCGGATTCGTCCACGTCTTCGCGCCGTCGGCCGAGACGTAAACCTGCCCGCCGCTCGTTCCCAGGAAAAGAAGATCGGGATCGGTGGGATCGGCGATCAGAGCCCGAACATCGGCGCCGAAGAGTCCCGCACGCCTCCACTGCGCCGCGAGAGGGGTGGACATGAGTAGAACAGTGAGGAAAATGAGGAATTTACGCATTTCGCGGCCGACTAGATATTTGCACTACTGAGCCGCCAAAGCAATTCCGAGGCCTTGCAGGAAAGCCGTCGGGTATCCTACCCGTCCCATGGCATTGCTCCGCACCTGTGTGTTTCCCTGTGCCGGTTTCGGCACCCGCTTCTTTCCCGCGACCAAGGTCATCCCCAAGGAGATGCTGCCGCTGGTCGACAAACCGATCATTCAGTATGGGATCGAAGAGGCGCATGACTCGGGCTTTGACAAGCTGATCCTCATCACATCCAAAGGCAAAGAATCGATTCTCGATCACTTCGATCGCTCTTCCGGACTGGAGCGGCAGCTCCGCGAGCGCGGCAGGAACGACCTGCTCGCCGAAGTCGAAGCGACCGGGAAGCTGGTTGACCTGATCTCCATACGGCAGAAAGATGCTCTCGGGCTCGGACACGCCGTGCTCATGGCACGCGACGCCATCGCCGACGAACCGTTCGCAGTGCTGCTGCCCGACGACCTGATCCTGGCCGAAGAACCCTGCCTGCAGCAGATGCGCAGAGTGTTCGAAGACACCGGCCGGCCGGTCATCGCCCTGATGGAGGTTTCGGCGGCGGAGACATCGCGTTACGGGATCGTGGCCGGCAAGCTCCAGGGAAACCGCCGCTTCAAAATCACCGACATGGTGGAAAAGCCGAAGATCAAACCGCCGTCGCACTACGCGATCATCGGCCGCTACATCCTTCCCCCGGACGTCTTTCCGCTGATCCAGAAGACCGAACGCGGCTCCGGCGGAGAGATCCAACTCACCGACGCCCTGCGGGAGCTCGTACGGCAGGGTGACTTCTACGGATACGTATTCGAGGGTCACCGTTATGATGCCGGCGAAAAGCTCGGCTACCTCAAGGCCACCGTCGACTACGCACTCCGCCACCCCGGTCTCGGTGATGAGTTCCACACGTACCTGCAGGGCCTGATCGGAAATGGAAAACGTCCTCGAAATCCTCGACCTGAACGAAAACGTGCGCGAGATCGTCAGCGCGTGCGAGCTGACCGGTAAGCGGACTCTTTTCCAGCGCAACGGACGCGGCGTGGTCGTGCTCGTGTCGTATGACGAGTACCTGGCCCTGCGTGAGACGATCGCTGTCGCGGCCGACGCCGTCCTGCGCCAGCGTATCGACGAGGCCGACGAGCAGGTCCGACGCGGAGCGGTGCTCCTGCCGGAGGATCTTCTTGTGGAATGACCGGCTGCGCATGGCCGAGGCGGCCGGAGAAGACTGGCGATCGCTGGGCGGCGAGGAGCGGACGAACGTGCGAAAGGCGCTCGAGACCATCGATGAGGATCCGATCGCAGGGGCGCCGCTGTTCGAGCCGCTCAAGGGTCTCTGGAGCTATCGTGCCGCACACCTGCGCATCCTCTATCGCATCATGCCGGAGGCCCGCTTTGTCGTCGTTCTCTCGATCAGCCGCGCGGCCGGAGGGATCCTGGACTGATGACGCGATTCGTTCTGGCCTCGTCTTCACCGCGCCGTCGGGAGCTGCTGGCCTCGGTCGGCATGGCCTTCGACATCGTGCCGAGTGACGTGCCGGAAGAGCATCAGCCCGGCGAGGCACCCGAGGAGTACGTGGCGCGCCTCTCCCGCGACAAGGCCGGTGCGGTTTCCGGGAAGTACCCTTCCCGATGGATCATCGCAGCGGACACCACCGTGCTCTTCGGCGATCAGCTGCTCGAGAAGCCGCTCCACCATGCCGACGCGGCGCGGATGCTGAACCTGATCGGAGGGAGAACTCACGTGGTCTATACCGGCGTGACCCTGCAGAATGCCGGCATCGGCTATAGCGAGACGCGCGTAGCGGAGTCCGAGGTGCGGATGTTGCCGCTGTCGGAGCACGATATCGAGTGGTATGTCGCCACCGGCGAGCCACTCGACAAAGCAGGAGCCTATGCCGCCCAGGGGATCGGAGCGTTGTTCATCGACTCGATTCACGGCTCGTATACGAACGTGGTGGGCTTGCCCTTGGCATTGCTGTTTCAGATGATGAGGAAAGTGGGCATCGACCCTCTCGAGGACCAACTATGAGCTCCGCAGCAAAAGTCGGCGTCTTCATGCTGATCATCCTGGCCATCCTCGGCTACTTCGTGCTGAAGATCGAGGACATCGACCTCAGTCGCGGCAAAGGCACACGGCATGTCAAGGTGATCTTCGACAACGTGGCCGGTCTCGACGAGAAGTCGCCGGTGCGCGTGTCCGGAGTGCGCAAAGGCAAAGTCACGCACATCCGCCTGCTCCCGGACGGCAAGGCCGAGGTGACCCTCGACCTGGATGACGACGTCCCCCTGCATTCCAATGCCTCCGCGCACGTCGCCAATCTCGGCCTCCTCGGCGAAAAGTACATCGAGCTCAATCCGGGCACTGCGGCCACGCCGCTGACGTCGACCGAACAGACCGTGACCCTGCAGGGATCGCAGCCGGCCTCGATCGACGACGTGACGGCGCAGATCTCCGCAATCGCCACGGATGTGAAAGCGATCACCGAGTCGCTGCGGAACGTGGTGGGCGGCCCGGCCGGTCAGCAACGGCTGGTGGACATCGTCGAGAACGTCCGTCAGGTGAGCGGCGAGCTGCGGGAGATGGTGGCCGCGAACCGCGAGAACGTCGACGCCACCGTGGGCAACATGCGCGCGCTGACGGCGGACCTGCGCATAGCGATCCCGAAACTGGCCGCGTCCATCGACCGGGTGGCCAATCAAGTCGGGGGAACCGTCGGCGAGAACCGCGAAGACATGCGCAAGATCGTGGAGAATCTGCGCGTCCTGTCGGCGGACCTCAAGACCACCACCGACAACATGAACTCCATCACCGGCCAGGTGAAGAGCGGCCAGGGGACGGTCGGAAAGCTGATCTACGACCAGGAGGCATACAACCGCCTCAACACCGCGCTGGGGTCGGTGGAGAGCGGCGTGAACGAGCTGAAGAACACGCTGGGCCGCGTCGGCAAGATCGGCCTGGACCTGGGAATGAAGTCTGAGTACCTGGCCGGCGCGGAGACGAAGCAGGACGGCATCGACTTCAGCAGCCGGTCGCGATCGGCGGTGACCGTGCGGCTCATTCCGAACATGGAGCGCAATCGCTTCTACAACATCGAGTTCGCCGACGATCCGGCCGGACGAAAGCATGAGAAGGACATCATCGACACGGTGACCGATCCCACGTCCGGACTGAGTCATACGACCGTGACCCACGAGACCCGCTACGACCAGGCTCTGCGGGTCTCCGCGCAGGCGGGATGGCTGCTCGACAACCTGGGCGTACGCGTCGGACTGTTCGACAACACCGGCGGGGTCGGTGCCGACTACCAGCTGAACCCGCGCATTCGGCTGACCGGTGAGGCGTTCGACTTCGGCCAGCGCTACGACTCGAACCCGCACGTTCGCGTCTTCGGTGAATACACGCTGCGGATGGAGAAGCCCAATACGCCGCGCATCTTCCTGACCTCCGGCGTCGACAACGCTCTCAACCACACCGCGTTTATCATCGGCGGCGGCATCCGCTGGCGTGATGACGACCTGAAGTATCTGTTGGGAAGCATTCCCATTCCGAAGTGACCCGGAGCGTCAGACGGCGAGGAATCTGAGGGGGATATGACGATCCGTACCGCCCTGATCTTCGGCGGCCGCAGCGCCGAGCACGACGTGTCGATTCTCTCGGCACGGTCGGTCGCGAATGCCGCGCCGCAGACACGGATCGAAGTCATTCCGATCTGCATCGCCCGCGATGGCGGGTTCGTCGCACCCGCACGCAGCGCCGGAATCCTCATGGGAGACAGCAGCGATCGCCGTGACGACGATTTCTCGTTCGACTCCTGGTGGCGCGGCGGGAACGCCGACGTGGCCTTTCCGCTCATTCACGGCACCGGCGGAGAGGACGGCACGCTCCAGGGTTATCTCGAGACGATCGGCGCTCCCTATGTCGGGTCGGGCGTAGCCGCGTCCGCGGTGGGAATGGACAAAGGCCACATGAAGCACGCGTTCGCCACGGCCAAGTTGCCGGTCGTCGAATACGTACTGGTGAGCGAAGTGGAGTGGCGTGGAGAGCGCGAGCGAATCGCCCGGGCGGTCGACAACACCCTGCGCCTGCCCTACTTCGTGAAACCGGCCAACGGCGGCTCGTCGATCGGCGTCGCGAAAGTCAAGAGCGACCGCGATCTGGACGCCGCCATGGCGTTCGGCTTTCAATTCGACGAAAGGGTTCTCGTCGAGCGTGGACTCGATGCGCGCGAAATCGAAGTCTCCGTGCTCGGCAACGAACAGCCGGAGCCGTCGCTGCCGGGCGAGATCGTGGCCGGCCGGGAGTTCTACGACTACGAGGACAAGTACATGGCGGACTCAGCCTCGTCGCTCGTCATTCCGGCGAAGCTTCCGCGGGACCGCGTCGAGGAGATCCGGCGCCTGGCCGTGGCGGCCTTCCGCGCCATCGGTGCCAGCGGCTTCGCCCGCGTCGACTTCTTCCTCGAGAAAGGCACGAACCGTCTCTTCGTCAACGAGATCAATACCGTGCCCGGCTTCACCAACATCTCCATGTACCCGAAGCTCTGGGAGGCGACGGAGATCAAATATTCGCGGCTCATCGAGCGATTGATCGAGTTGGGACTGGAGCGCCATCGGGACCGCACGGCCAGACGCGCCAGCGCCATGGCCTGGCTCAGGCAGGCGCGTAAGATTGGCTAGCCCGGACGAACACGATCCGCAACCATGTGGCCCCTGCGCATCGCCCTCTCGAAGCTGCGGCCGATCAACGCGGCCGCGATTCTCCGCATCAGCGTAGTCGGGCTCACGCTCGCGCTCTTCCTCTACGCTGACTACGGACTGTTCCGCCGGCTCTTCCGGGCCACCGCGCAGATCGAAGAAGCCACGCCGTTCTTCGCGCTGGCGATTCTGCGCAACATCCTGGCGATGGTGTTCCTGGTCGCCACGATCGTGCTGTTTTCGTCGTCGCTGACGGCGGCGATCGGGGCGTTCTTTACCGATCTCGACCTCGATGTCTACCACGCCGCCCCGCGACGGAAGTTCCTGATCGTGGCGTCGCGCTGGTCGAAGACTCTTCTGCAGAGCGCCACGATCGTATTCGCGTTCCTGGTACCGATGTTCGTGGCTTTCGCGCGCCAGTACGAGCGGCCTTGGACGTACTACCCGATCGTCCTCGTCAATCTGGCGCTGCTGCTCACGATTCCCGTGACGCTGGCCTCCCTGGCCATCGTGCTGCTGGTGCGCTGGTTTCCCGTGCGCCGCGTGCATCAGATCGTGGCCACGCTGGCGATCCTCGTCCTGACCGTCACGGTGGTGGCATTCCGGGTCAGCCGTCCGGAGCGTCTGTTCACCGAAGTGCGCACCGACAACCTCACCGCGGTCCTGCGCGCCATCGATCTGCCGTCGATCGATCTCTACCCCGGAACGGCCCTGGCGGACGTGATGGTCTCCCCCGATCCGCAGAAGCTGCCGCCACGCATCGCCCTGGTGGCCGCGATCGCGCTGATCTTTTTCGCCTTCGTCAGCCGTGATACGTACTTCACGGCGTTCGTGCGGGCGCGCGAGAGCATGGCCCCGATGGCGCTCGGGGCGAAGCCGCTGACACGCTCCATCGACATGCTGCTGGGGAGGGCGTCGCCACCGGTGCGGGCGCTGATGGCCAAGGAGATCCGCACGCTCACGCGCGACGTGGCGCAGTGGTCGCAGCTCTTCATGATGGCGGCGCTGCTCTTCATCTATCTCTACAACGTGCGCATGCTGCCGCTGGGCGGCGACGCACGCGCCACCATCGTGGCCTACGCCAACCTTGGGATGGCCGGATTCGTCGTTGCCGCCATCTGTCTGCGCTTCGCCTATCCCTCGGTCTCCTCGGAAGGGAAGGCCTTCTGGATGCTGCAGGCGGCACCCGTTTCCTACCGGGAGCTGCTGCTCGTGAAGCTGATCGTCTACGGGGTGCCGCTGACGATCGTGGCCGTCCTCCTGACCGCGTTCGCGAACGTCATGCTCGCCGCCGGCACGATCGTCTGGGCGTTCACCCTGCCCACCGCGGCGATGATGGCGGTGACGCTCGTCGCGCTCGGGATCGGAATGGGCGCCTGGTCACCGAACTTCGCGGCCGAGAATCCGCTGCAGGTCGGTCTCTCGCTGGGCGGTTTCGCCTACATGGCTCTATCTCTCCTGTACGTCGGCGCCATGATGCTGCTTGCCGCCCGGCCGGTCATGCAGTACTTCTTCTGGAAGGCGTTCGACGTCGGATACGAATGGGCCTGGATCTCCGCGGCGCTTCCGATCGCCGCAGCCATCGGTGCTTCCCTGCTTCTCTCCGTCCTTCCGATGCTGGCCGCCGAGAAGCGTCTCGCGCAACTCGACCAAAGTCGATAGAATCACCGCGGTTCAATCCGCAAAACCATTAAGGAGACTGAATGAGCGCAATTCCTCCGCCCACTGTCCCACCGCCGCCGGGAGGCGGTTCGTACACGCCACCGCCGCCACCGCCCCCGGGCGGTCCCGGACCGAACTCCGACAGAACGATCATGCTGATCCTGTCGTACCTCGGCATCCTGGCGCTCATCCCGTTCTTCATGAAGAAGGACGATCCCGAGGTGCAATGGCACGCCAAGAACGGCGTGGCTCTGCTGCTCGCGGAAATCGTGTGGTGCATCATCCAGTTCGGCAGCGTTTTCATCCACGTTCCGGGCGTCGGATGCATCACCGGTCTGGTCGGCTGCATCGTCTGGATCGGTTTCCTGGCACTGACGGTGCTGTGCATCGTGAAAGCGGTCAACGGCCAGCGCTTCCGTATCCCCGTGATCACCGACATGGCCGAGAAGATGTAGGTTTTTTCTCGATGCGTCCGCGTCTTCCCGGCGCGGGCGCATCGCTCTTCTCGTGCAGCCCGATCCGGAACTCATCGCCGCTCTCAATCTTCTCCCTGGCGCCGCCGGTGGTTACGCGCGCCTGGGACAAAAAAAGAAAGCGCTCGTGGCACTGGCCGCCTGGATCGTGTTTCTCGTTCCGCCGAGCTGCGGTGTGTTGTCAGGCGTCGTCGCCATCGTGGCTGCAGTCGATGGCTATCTACAGGCGACGCAACTGAAGCTCGGCCATCCCATCGGTCAGTGGACCTGGTTCAAGCGCCATCATTGAGGTGCGGTCCCACTTGGAACTCTCCGTCGTGCCTGCGCATTCAAGCCGGGGCTGCTTCCCGAGACCCATACGAAAACGCCCGAAAAGAAACGGAGGAGCGCCTCGCTGACCCGGGGTGAACCCCTCACCACATCATGCCGAGCTGCAGCTTGGCAGCGTCGGACATCATGGTGCGGTCCCATTGCGGATCGAACACGACTTCGACGTCGGCGTGTTTGACACCGGGAATCATTTCGACTTTGTGGCGGACGTCGCCGGCCAGCACGGGGCCCATCCCGCAGCCCGGCGCGGTCAGGGTCATCTTGATCTTCACGTTCTTGCCGCCGCCTTCCGCGTCGGTCAGCTCGCACAGATATACGAGGCCGAGGTCGACGATGTTCACCGGAATCTCGGGGTCGTAGCAGGTCTTGAGCTGGTCCCACACGAACGTCTCCAGTTTCTCGATGGTCAGTTCGTCGATCGACTCCGGTTCGCTCTGCGCTTCCGGCGGAGTCTTGCCGATGGCCTCGACTTCCTTGCCGGAGATGCGGACCATCAGCCCGCGATCGGTGATCAGCGTGTACGTGCCGCCGAGGCTCTGGGTGATCGTCGCGTGGGCGCCCTGCGGAACGAGCACTCGCTCGCCGCTGGGAATCATGACCGCTTCCGCGGTCCGGCTGACGACGACTTCTTCGCGCATGTTCATTCGGTGGTCACCGTATCCTTTTCGCCTTCCAGAGCCGTCCGCAGCGTGTGCCACGGGAGCGTCGCGCACTTCACGCGCGCGGGAAACTCCGACACTCCTGAGAACGCGGCCAGGCGCCCCAAATCTGCCGCGTCGAGGCTGCTTGCGTCTCCCACCACCAGAGCGTGGAACGTCTCGAACAAGCGCGTGGCTTCGTCCTTCGACTTCCCCTTCACGGTCGCGCTCATCACCGATGCCGAGGCCTTGGAGATCGCGCAGCCGTTGCCGGTGAAGCTCACGTCCCGGATCGTATCGCCGTCGAAATCGACGAATACGGTGTAGTGGTCGCCGCAGAGTGGGTTGAATCCTTCGACGCGCCTGTTGGCGCCGGCGATCTCGTGGAAGTTCCGCGGATTCCGGTTGTGGTCGAGGATGACCTGCTGGTACAGCTCGCGCAGATCGTTCGTCAACGAAACACCTCGATCACCCGCCCCAGCCCCTCGACGAGCGCGTCCGCTTCCTCCCGCGTGTTGTAGAGGCCGAACGAGGCCCGCCCGGTGGCCGGGACGTTGAAGCGCATCATCAGCGGCTGCGCGCAGTGATGGCCGGTGCGGATGGCGATGCCGTCCCGGTCGAGGATCGTGCCGATGTCGTGCGGATGCACACCTTCCAGCACGAACGAGATCACTGCCGCTTTGTGCGCGGCCGTCCCGATGATCCGCAGGCCGTCGATCGCTTCCAGCCGGCCGGTCGCATAAGTCAGGAGGTCGTGCTCGTGGGCGGCGATGAGGTCGCCGCCGATCGAGCTCATGTAATCCAGCGATGAGGCCAGACCGATCACTCCGGCGATGTTCGGCGTGCCCGCTTCGAACTTGTACGGCAGGGCGTTGTACGTCGTCTTCTCGAAGGACACCGAGAGGATCATGTCGCCACCACCCTGCCAGGGCGGCATGGCCTCGAGCAGTTTCTCTTTGCCGTAGAGAACGCCGACGCCTGTCGGCCCATAGACCTTGTGCCCCGAGAAGGCGTAGAAGTCGCAGTCGAGGGCCCTCACGTCGACGACCATATGCGGCACGCCCTGCGCGCCGTCGATGAGGACGAGCGAGCCGTTGGCGTGCCCGAGCTCGATCATCTTGGCGATCGGGTTGATCGTGCCGAGAGCGTTCGAGGCGTGGCCGACAGCCACGATCTTCACGCGTTCGTTGAGCATGCCCGCGTAATCTTCGATCACGATCTCGCCGCGCTCGTTCACCGGGATGACGCGCAGCGTGGCGCCCTTCTCGGCACAGAGCATCTGCCAGGGCACGATGTTCGAGTGATGCTCGATCGCCGAGATGAGCACCTCGTCGCCGGCGCTCACATTCTTACGTCCCCAGCTCTGCGCCACCAGGTTGATGCTCTCGGTCGTCCCGCGCGTGAAGATGATTTCCTTTTCGTCGCGGGCGCTGATGAAGCGCCGGACCGTGGTACGGGCGCCTTCGTACGCGGCGGTAGCGATCTCGCTGAGGTAGTGCACGCCGCGGTGCACGTTGGAGTTCTCCTCCGAGTAGTAACGGACGATGCGGTCGATTACCTGCTGCGGCTTCTGCGTCGTCGCCGCGTTGTCGAGGTACACGAGCGGCTTGCCGCGCACGAATCGCCCCAGGATTGGGAAATCGTGCCGCACGGCGCCGAGGTCGTAAACCGAGGACCGCGGCCCGAGAACCGAGGACGTCATCGCGACTCCTTCCCTGGCTCCGGAAGCCGCCCCGGCATCCGCTGGAAGAGCTCGCGGCGGATCTGTTCGCGAACCGGCTCGATGTTCATGCGATCGACGACCTCGCTGGCGAAGGCGTAGACGAGCAGGTTCTTCGCCTCTTCCTCGCCGAGGCAGCGCGAGCGCAGATAGAACATGGTCTCTTCGTCGAGCTGGCCGATCGTCGAGCCGTGATTGCACTTCACGTCGTCGTTGTGGATCTCCAGAGTGGGCTTCGAATCGACGATGGCCGTCTCGGAAAGCAGCAGATTCCGGTTCTCCTGACGGGAGACCGTCTTCTGCGCGTTCGGACGCACGATGACCCGGCCATCGAAGATCCCGCGGGCATTGTCGTCGAGAATGCCCTTGTACAGCTCGTGGCTCTCGGCCTGCGGACTGACGTGATCGATGAACGTGTGATTGTCGACGTGCTGGCTGCCGCCGAGCACGAAGAGTCCGTCCAGCGACAGGTTAGCCCCGGGACCGTCGAGCACGGCATTGACGTCGTTGCGCACGAGCAGGCCGCCGAAGGAGACGTTGCGTGAGATCACGCTGCTCGACCGCTCCTGCCGGATCTGCACGGTGCCGACGTGAAAGGCCTCAAGCGACTCGCGCTCGACTTTGTAATGCTCCACGACCGCACCATCGCCGGCGAAGACTTCCGTCACCGCGTTCGTGAAGTACCGGCCGGTGCCGGCGTAGGTCTCGACCACGGTCAATTGCGAAGCCCGGCCGGCCACGATGAGGTTGTGCGGATGCGACCAGACGCCGTCGCTCTGGCCGAGGAAAAGAAGATGTACGAAGCCTTCGACCGCGCCGTCGGCGATGAGGAGCGCGCCGTCGCGTGACTCGGCCATGTTGAGCGCCACGAAGGCGTGGTGCTGCCAGTCCGCGAGCCGACCGTAATACGGCTCGAGGTCCGCTTCACTGGCCTCGCTGATGGGGATGACCCGCAGTCCGGGAACCCGGAATTCCCGTTTGTTGACGATGTGCCCGTTGACGAAGATCAGTTCCGCGACCGCCCTGGGGCCGTAGGTGTAGGCTCCGGCTTCAGCCGGAGTTGTACCGGCTGAAGCCGGTACCCACACAGAAGCCGGTACCCACACAGTTTTCGCGATCGGCGCGACGTTCGTGTACTTCCACTCTTCCAGACGCGTGGTCGGGTATCCGAGCTCGCGAAACCGCTCGGCCGCTTCCTCGCGGATCGAAAGGGCCGCTGCTCTCATCGCGCCGCGCCGGCGACCTCCTGCTCCACCCACTCGTATCCCTTCTGCTCGAGCTCCACGGCCAGCTCTTTGCCTCCCGACTTCACGATGCGGCCCGCGGCGAGAACGTGCACGACGTCGGGGACGAGGTAACGCAGCAGGCGCTGATAGTGAGTGATGACCAGTACGGCGTGCTTCTCGCTGCGGAGCGTGTTCACACCGTGGGCGACGATGCGCAGCGCGTCGATGTCGAGGCCGGAGTCGGTCTCGTCGAGGATGGCCAGCTTCGGATCGAGGATGGCCATCTGGAAGATCTCATTGCGTTTCTTTTCGCCGCCCGAGAACCCTTCGTTGACGCCGCGGTTCATGAACGACTCGTCGAAGTCGACGACCTTCATCTTCTCCCGCGCCATCTGCAGGAACTCGACGGCGTCGAGCTCCTCCTCGCCCCGGTGCTTGCGCAGCGCGTTGAGCGCAGCTTTGAGGAAGTACGTATTGTTGACGCCGGGGATCTCCACCGGATACTGCATGGCCAGGAACACGCCCTGGCGCGCGCGCTCCTCGGGTGGCAGCGCCAGGAGATCCTTCCCTTCGTACAGCACCGTGCCCGACGTGACTTCGTAGTGCGGCCGTCCGGCCAGCACGTTCGCCAGCGTCGACTTGCCGGAGCCGTTCGGCCCCATGATCGCGTGGACCTCACCGGCATCCAGCGACAGGTCGAGACCCTTGAGGATCTCTTTCCCGTCGATACCGGCGTGCAGGTTCCTGATTTCGAGTAGTGGCATCAGCCGACGCTTCCTTCGAGACTCACTCCCAGTAATTTCTGCGCTTCCACCGCGAACTCCATGGGCAGCTCGCGAAACACCTCGCGGCAGAAGCCGTTCACGATCATCGACACCGCGTCCTCCGCGGAGATACCGCGCTGCTGGCAATAGAAGAGCTGATCCTCGCCGATCTTCGACGTCGAGGCCTCGTGCTCCATTTTCGCGGTGGAGTTGCGGACCTCGATGTAAGGGAACGTGTGCGCGCCGCACTTGTCACCCATCAGCAGCGAGTCGCACTGCGAGTAGTTCCGGGCGTTCTCCGCGTTTTTCATGATGGTGACCTGTCCGCGGTACGTGTTCTGGCCGTGACCGGCGGAGATGCCCTTCGACACGATCGTCGAGCGCGTGTTCTTTCCGATGTGGATCATCTTCGTGCCGGTGTCGGCCTGCTGGTAGTTGTTCGTCAGCGCCACCGAATAGAACTCGCCGACCGAGTTGTCGCCCAGCAGGATGCAGCTCGGATACTTCCACGTGATCGCCGAGCCCGTCTCCACCTGCGTCCAGGCCAGCTTGGCGTTCTTGAAGGCCTTGCCGCGCTTGGTCACGAAGTTGTAGATGCCGCCTTTGCCGTTCTTGTCGCCGGGATACCAGTTCTGCACCGTCGAGTACTTGATCGTGGCGTTGTCGAGCGCGACGAGCTCGACGACCGCGGCGTGCAACTGATTCTCGTCGCGCATCGGCGCCGTGCAGCCTTCCAGGTAGCTCACATACGAGCCTTCATCGGCCACGATGAGCGTGCGCTCGAACTGCCCGGTATTGGCCGTGTTGATACGGAAGTAGGTCGACAGCTCCATCGGACAACGGACGCCCTTGGGGATGTAGCAGAACGAGCCGTCGCTGAAGACCGCGGAGTTGAGCGTGGCGAAAAAGTTGTCGGTATACGGAACGACCGAGCCGAGGTACTTCCTGACCAGATCGGGATGATTCTTCACGGCGTCGGAGAACGAGCAGAAGATGATGCCCTGCTTGGCCAGCTCCGCCTTGAACGTGGTGGCCACCGAAACACTGTCGAACACCGCGTCGACGGCGATGCCGGAGAGACGCTTCTGTTCCTCGAGCGAGATGCCCAGCTTGTCGAACGTCTTGCGCAGCTCGGGATCGACTTCGTCCAGCGAGTTGAGCTTCTTCTGCTGCTTCGGGGCCGAGTAATAGCTCGTGGCCTGATAGTCGATGGGGTCGTAGTGGACGTTCGCCCACGCCGGCTCCTTCATCGTCAGCCAGTGGCGGAACGACTTCAGCCGCCACTCCAGCAGCCACTCGGGCTCGCCCTTCTTCGCCGAAATCGTGCGCACCACGTCCTCATTGAGTCCGGGCGGAACGACGTCGGACTCGATGTCGGTGACGAAGCCGTACTTGTATTCCTGATCGGTGATTTCCTGGATGGTCTCGTTCATGGTTCTCTGTCCCAAGCGACGCGAGGGTCAACGGAGCCGCGGCTGCTCCAAGGACGTCCCGCTGTGATCGATGTAAACGTTGGGCATCCCGCCCCGCATCAGATCGGAAAGCGTGACCTGATCGAATGCCCCCTTGATGGCACGGTTGATCCCGAACATGAAGCGGCGGGAAGGGCAGGCTACCCGGATCGAGCAGACCGCGTGGCCTTCGTCGTCGATGCTCTCGCATTCGACGAGGTCCCACGGACCTTCGAGCACCTCGAGCAACTGACCGAGCGTCACCGCGTCGGCATCGCCGTCGAATGAATAGCCGCCGCCCACACCGCGGTGCGAGCTGGCCACACCTCCGTGATTCAACGCCTTGAGCACCTTGGTGATCATCGGCAGCGGCAGGTGATAAAACTCCGCGATTTCGCGTGCGGCCACGACTTCGCCGTGCCTGCGCGCGAGGTAGACCACGGCCAGCAATCCATAGTCGGTGACTCGAGAGATCTTCAGCATTTCTTCTTCCGCGGCGGCAAACAGTACCACCTCGGTACGGTTTATTCAACATGCTGGCCAGGCACGTTGTTCCGCCCGCGAAAACAAAGGGCGCCGCCGAGACCGGCGGCGCCCTTACGACTGCAAACGGAGTGATTTAGAAGCGGACGCGAGCGCCCAGCTGGAGGAGGCGCTGCTCGCCCTGTCCCGGATCCCCGGCGTAGGCCGTCGCCTGCTTGAACGTCGGATTGGTGCACTGCTTCGAGGCGACGTCGTATCCGCAGTTGCCGATGTATCCGGCCGGATTCTTCGAGTTGAACACGTTGAACATCTCCACGATCAGCTCCAGTCCGTAGTTGCCGGCGAAGTTCAGTTCTTTCGCCAGGCGGACGTCGAACTGCGAGAACGAGGCGCCGCGCAGGTTGTTCACGTGAGCCACGCCCGGAACGAGATCGAACGCATAGCCGTCGCCGTTGATGTCGCGGCCCGTCCATTCCGTATAGGGCAGGCCGGAGTGATAGCGGAAGATGCCGGAGACGTTGATCGCGTACGGCGCGCTGTAGACGCCGCTCAGAGTGACGCGATGACGGGCGTCCGTATTGAGAGGGCCGAAGCAGGCACTGCACCCGGGGTCGAGCGGATTGACCGTGTTGTCGCGAACGGCGGCGAGGTCCGGCTGATGATCGACTGCCGTGATGCGGAACTCGTCGGCGCCGGCCAGCACGTTGCCGCTCGATTTCGAGTAGGTGTAGAAGCCCTGCGCTTCGAAGCGAGTGCCCAGACGCGAATGGAATCCGATATTCGCGCCGTCATATTTGGCCTTGCCGTCGCCGACCCACAGCCGGAAGTTGCCCGGCGCGACCGGCGCGAAACGGCGCCTACCGGTGGCGGGATCGACGGGATTGGCGCGGAAGCGGAATGGAATGTCGCGATAGCGGATGCTCACCACCTCGAAGTTGAGGCCGAGGGCGTTGCTGACTTCCATGGAGTAACCGATGGAAGCCTGATCGGAATACGGGGTGGCCAGATTCGGATCCGCCAGCTCGCGCGTCGTCCGATCGGAAAGCTGGCCGGAGACCTGGTTCGGCGGCAGCGGATCGCCAGGCTTGAAGAACGTGCCGTTGGCGTTCTTGATGCCGTTGGGATCCTCGTACTGATACACCGGGCCATACAGCGACTGCACGGCGCTGGCCGGGAACAGGATCGTGGCGTTGGTATACGGGAAGTCGTAGTAGCGTCCGACGCCGCCGCGCACGATGTGGCGCGCGTCGCCGTTCATGTCGTACGAGAAGCCCAGGCGCGGACCCCAGTTGTTCTTGTCGTTCTTCAGCGTCGTCCCGCCGCCGTTCGCAAAGTCCTGAATGTAACTCTCGTGATAGCGGCTCTGGATGGCCGCGCTCTGCAACACGGCCAGGTTCGGGTTGATCGACTGATTGAGGTCGAATCCCGTCCAGAGGTCGTAACGGAGGCCGACGTTGACCATGAGCTTCGGACTGATCGCGATGTCATCCTGCCCGTAGAAGTTGTATTGCTTGATCGGCGTGTTGTCGCCGGAGAACCCGCCGTTGTACAGGATGTTCTCGACCGGGGAGCCGAGCGTGTCATTGAGGAGGGTGAACTGTCCAGTCGTACCGACCGTGAAGTCACCGCCGAGGGTGGGCTCGTTGATGTAGTTCGCGCCGACCTTGAAGTCGTTGCGACGGCCGAAGAGATCGTTCGACCAGCTGAAGTCGTCCTTGAACTGGTGCTTGACCTGATGCGTGGACTGCGGCGTGTTCACGTTCTGGCCGGAGTGCGCGCCCGATGGATAGTAGATGTAGGGCAGCGTCGAGTCGGCGCCGATCAGGTTGTCGAACTTCGTGTACTGATACAGGAAGTCGTTGAGCATGCTGCCGCCCACCTGCCAGGTGTGACCGGCCATGACCGACGAGTACTTGTTGAGCGTCGTCCCCAGCGAGTTCGGCGCCGCCAATGAGCTGGCACCGTACTTGTCGCTGTTCTTCTGATAGCCGTAGCGCACCTGCAGATACTGTTTGGCGTTGATGTCGGCCGACGCTTTCGCCGTGGCCAGCGTGTCCTCGAACGGCAATGTCGAGGAGGTACCGTCAAAACCGGGCAGCAATCCGCCGGAGTCGACCGTGTAGCTCGTGGTCCGCTTCGTCTTCTCATACGTTCCGAAGAAATGGGCGCGGTCTTTGACGATCGGCCCGCCAAACGAAACACCGTACTGATCCCGGCGATAGGGCTGCTTGCCGACGCCGGTTGTGTCTTCCGTGTTCGAGATCGAGTTCAATCCCTTGGCCCGATAGAACTCGTAGGCGCTGCCCATGAACTGATTCGTGCCGGTCTTCGTGACGACGCTGAGCACGCCGCCGCTGGAGCGCCCGTACTCGGCCTTGTACTGCATCGTCTGGATCTTGAACTCCTGCACCGCTTCAATGTTGAAGTTCTGCAGCGCGCCGCCGATGGTGTCGTCGGTGTTGTCGCCGCCGTCGATCAGGAAGTTCACGTTGCGGCCACTGCCGCCGTTGAGCGCGATCGTCAGCTGACCAGGCTTCGTAGGATCGGAGTTGACCGAAAGCGACGTTCCCGGAGCGAGCGAGCCGAGGTTCGCGAACTGGCGGCCGTTCAGCGGAAGGTTCTGCAACTCGTTCTGGCTCACCACCGTTCCCACGCTCGGCGATGTCGCGACGAGCGGTGCCTCCGCGGTAACGGTGATCTGCTCCTTCACCGACGCGGGATTGAGCGTCACGTTGAGCGTGCGATCGGTGGCCACGTTGACCTGCACTCGCTTCATCGTCGTCGTGGCGAAGCCGGAAAGCTCCGCGATCACGCTGTACGTTCCGGGCGGCAGCGCCTGAAACTTGTACGTGCCGTCGGTCTGCGTCACGACGCTACGACTGAAGCCGGTGGCGTCATCAGTAGCTCTCAGGGTGACGCCGGGCAAGGCGGCGCCCGATGCATCGGCGACCCGCCCGGAGAGAGATCCGCTGGCCTGCGCGAACAGTGACAGCGGAGAAATGCATCCGATGATGAGAAGCAACAACAACCACGGGTATCGAGTGCGATTGGACATAAGCCCTCCTCGAAGAGTGCGTTGGCAACTGAGTTTCGCGACATCATAGATGAAGTCGTTAACTCCGGATCGGGTCAACCGCGTTTTCGCTGCAGTTGTAACAGGAGGTCGGACGCCGCACGCCGCCGCTCGTTGAACTCCCGGGTTCGTGGAAGCGCAGCAAGCAGCTTGCGAAACTGGACCGCAGCCCCCTCCCGGTCTCCACTGAGTTGCAGGGCGATTCCGCGGTTCAGTTGCGCCTCGTAGAAGGCCGGCGCGATCCGAAGAGCGCGGTCGAAAAACGGGATGGCCTGCTGAGGACGATCGCGCTGCACCTCCACGACGCCGATGCCATTGAGCGCATCCGCGTAATCGGGGGCGATGGCCAGCGCCTGCTCGTATTCGCGAGCGGCCTCCTCCAGTTTTCCGGATGCGCGATACACATTGGCCAGGTTCGTGTGTGCGCGGGCGTCACGGGGATCGATGGCCAGCGCTTTCGAGAACTCGTCCTGCGCGGCGCCGAGCTTGCCCTCCGCCACGTACGAGATTCCGAGCGTGTTGTGCGCCTCCGGTCGCCGCGGATCGCGGCGAAGAGCCTCGCGGATCACCACCGCGGCTTCCTTCGTCCGACCCGCTTCCTGCAGTGCCACCGCGAGGTTGTACCAGGCCTCAGGATCATCGGGCGTGATCGCCACTGCCTCCCTGTACAGAGGAATGGCCTCGCTGAGCTTCCCGATCTGGCGCAGCGCTCGCGCCAGACTGCCGCGAAACACGGCGTTCTCAGGATCGCGCGCCACGATCGATCTCAGTTTCTCGATGGCCTCGGCGGCGTGGTTGTCGTTGAGCTCCCAGTTCGCTTCTTCGAACGCCCGAAAGAGCGGCGCCATGGCCGCGGGATCGGGTCGCTCCGTGCCCGACTGGGTTGAGGGCTGCGGCGCGACGTAGCCGAGGCTGGCGAGTTTCGCGCGCGTCTCCTCGTCGACCGCGGCAGCGGCCGGCGGCACCGCGGTGCCGCGCAACTTCGACAACGCGTCGGCGAGCGCACGCAAGCTGCGCCGCTGCTCTTCGAAGACGTTCCTCTGCTCGTGCGGATCGGCTTGAAGATCGTACAGCTCGGGCTTCGACGACTCGATGAGCTTCATCGGCCCGCGGCGCATGGAGACGAGATCGCTCCAGCCGAAGATGGTGGCGTATTCGCTCTCCGCGTAGAGATCGCGCCGGGCCGGCTCGCGGCGGCCGCGAACGCTGTCGCCGAGACTCACGCCGTCGCAGACGACGGTCTGCTCGAGGGCGAGAGAGAGCAACGTCGGCGCGAGATCGACCGAGCTGACAGGCTCCTCGATCGTCGCCGCCGTGACGCCGGGAGCGGCGATGAACATGGGCACGTGCAGCGTCGGCTGATAGAGGAGAAGGCCGTGGGTCAGCTCGCCGTGCTCGCCGAGCGACTCGCCGTGATCGCCGACGACGGCGATGACGGTCCTGGATCGGTCCACTGCCGCGAGCAGCCGTCCCACCTGCGCGTCGACGTAGGCGATCTCGCCATCGTAAGTCTGCGCGTACGGTTGCGGTGGTGCGTACGGCGCATGCGCGTCGTATAGATGGACCCAGGCGAAGAATGGCCGGGTGCCGGCCTGACCGAGCCATCCGAGCGCGCGATCGACGGTGTCGCCACCACGCCGCTCCGCGTCGTAGGACGAAGCACTGCTCGGATCGCGGGCCACCGCATCGTCGTAGACCTCGAAGCCGCGGTTGAGGCCGAATCGGTGGTCGAGCACGAACGCGCTGACGAATGCACCGGTTCGATACCCGGCCGCGGAAAACACGGTCGCCAGCGTCGGCCGGTTCTCCGGAAACGAGCCGCTGCCATTGTTGCGCAGACCGTGATGCAACGGCAGAAGGCCCGAGAGGATCGTGGCGTGCGACGGCAACGTCAGCGGCACCGCCGAATCAGCGTTCGCGAAGACCACTCCTTCCCGGGCCAGGCGCTGCAGATTCGGCGTCTGAGGTCCGATGCGATCGGCACGAAATGTATCCAGCGTGATCAGGAGAACGTTGGGCCGTTCGAGGCGGTGCTCCCTGCACGCGGAGACAGCCACGCAGCAGAGCAGGAGTAGCAATCGGACGCGCCGAGCCATCGCGGGTGGATCGTACGATCGGCGGTTCCAGCAGGCAAGGCGCGCCACTCTAAGCGCGCCGCATCATCGTGCCCAGCATCGTGGCCACCGTGGCCACGGCGGGATATGCGGTCACGTCAGCCGTACAGACAGTCAGCGTTCGTCCGGCCCGCACCACGCGGGCGTGTGCGACGAAACGCTCACCGGCCGCGGGGGCCAGGAGGTTCACCTTGAACTCGACGCTCACGACATCCGACCCGGCCGGCATCAACGTGAGCGCGGCATAGCCGCAGGCACTGTCGGCGATCGCCGCGAGCGCTCCGGCATGCACGACTCCGCTCTGCTGGCTGATGGCCTCACTGAACGGCAACTCGACCTCCACCTCGCCGGGAAGGACACGAACGAGCCTGGCGCCGATCGCGGTCATGAACGGCTGGCGCTGGAAACTCTCCACGACCGCTTCCGCGAACCTCGGGTTCTGCACACTCTCTGGCATACAAAATGCGACCTCAGGCGTTCAGCGTAACGATGAAAAAGACTTTGGTCTATCTCACCGCCGTCACACTCCTTGCCGCATGCGGCAGAGGTTCGGGCGAGAGTCTGCAACGCGAGCAGCAGCAATATGACGTCGTCCAGGAAGGGACTTCGACCGCGGCAAGCTCGACCATCACCGTTCCCGGCGAAGTGCCGCCACCGGCGATGACTGACACCAACACCGACACGACCACGAGTTTCACACTGCCGCAGGTGGCGACCGCCACGTCGACAGAACCGCCCGGCACGCTCGCCGGAACGTTGACGATCGCACAAGCACCGAAGACCACGACGACTGCAACCGCATCGACAACCTCGACGACGGCAACGACTTCGACGACGTCGACATCTTTCAACCCTCCGCCGCCAAAGACGAGCACCGCCCCGCCGACGACCGATACCGCCCCTCCGCCGCCGCCCGACACGGACACGCAGCCGCCGGCGACGACCACCAGTTGAGGCCTCGGGTACAATCCGCCCCCATGTCTCGGGTGACGTTTCAGTCGCTCATTCTCACGCTGCAGAACTTCTGGGCGGAGCGCGGTTGCATGATCGAGACGCCGCTCGATGTCGAGGTCGGCGCGGGAACCATGCACCCGGCCACGTTTCTGCGCGTCCTCGGACCTGAGCCGTGGAACGTCGCCTACGTTCAGCCGTCGCGCCGTCCAGCCGATGGTCGTTACGGAGACAATCCCTTCCGGCTCGGCAAGCATTATCAGTTTCAGGTGATCCTGAAGCCGGCGCCGATCAACGTACAGGATCTCTATCTCGATTCGTTACGCGCCCTCGGACTCGACCTGACGCGCCATGACATCCGCTTCGAAGAAGACAACTGGGAATCGCCCACCCTGGGGGCATGGGGGGTGGGGTGGCAAATCCTGCTCGACGGCATGGAGATCACGCAATTCACGTACTTCCAGCAGGCCGGCGGCATCGACCTGGCGCCGATCTCCGCCGAGATCACTTACGGGATCGAGCGCCTGACGATGTTTCTGTCGCGCCAGGCTTCGGTGTTCGACATCGAATGGGGAGCCGGGTTCAACTATGGTGCGGTCCGTCGCCAGGATGAATTCGAATTCTCGAAGTACTACTTCGAGGTCGCCGACATCGATCTGCACTGGCGCCTGTTCGACGCATACGAGAGCGAAGCGAAGCGATGTCTCGACGCGGAGTTGGTGCTCCCGGCGTACGACTGGACATTGAAGTGCTCGCACGCATTCAACACACTCGATGCACGCGGAGCGGTGTCCGTCACCGAGCGCGTGGGCGTAATCAAACGGGTGCGCGATCTGGCCATCCGCTGCGCGGCGCAGTTTCTGGAAGCGCGGAAGGCGCTCGGCTTTCCGCTGCTTCGTGGAGGACAGGCAGCCCCACCTGTCAAAGCGAAAGCCTCCTGATGGCCGAATACCTTTTCGAGCTGGTGGCCGAGGAGATCCCGGCGTGGATGCACGACGCGGCGCACGCCGCGCTCAAGGAGAAGCTCACCCAGATCACGGCCGCGGACAACATCTGCATCAACAGCACGCCCCGGCGCATCGTGATCTATCTCTCGAATCTTCCGCTCAAGGAAGAGGATCGCGAGCAGGAAGTCAAAGGTCCGCCGAAGAAATCGGCCTACGACGCCGGGGGCGCGCCGACCAAGGCCCTGCAGGGATTTCTCAGGAAGAACAGCGCCGGGACGGAAGACGTCATCGAGTCGGCGGACGAGTACGTGCGCATCCGACGCCGCGTCGAAGGAAAGAAGACGGCCGACACGATTGGAGAGAAAGTCCCCCAGATCGTGGAATCGCTGCGCTGGCCGAAGATGATGCGCTGGGGCACCGGTCAGCACTCGTACATCCGCCCGGTTCATTCGATCGTATCGGTCTTCGAGGGCGAACATCTCCCCATCGAGATCTTCGGCGTGAAGTCGGGAACGCGGACGGTCGGGCACCGGGTCCTGGCGCCGGGGCCGATCACGGTGACGTCGTACAACGACTACGTGACGAAGCTGGAGCTGGCGCGCGTCGTCGTGGACTCGATGCGCCGCCGTCACGTGATGGCCGAACGGGCCCGGGTTCTCGGAAACGAGGTTCAGGGCGCGCCGTCGGTCGACGCGGCGATCTGGTCGCAGTGGCAATACCTCACCGAATACCCCGGCGTGGTCCGCGCGGAGTTTCGCCGCGAGTTCCTCGGCCTTCCCGAGGAAGTGCTCGTGACGGTGATGCGCGTGCACCAGAAGCAGCTCCCCATTCGCGATGCCGGGAACAAGCTCACTCCCTATTTCCTGGCCGTTCTCGACAACGAGGCCGATCCCGACGGAAACGCGGCGTACGGCAACTCCTTCGTAACGAACGCGCGCTTCGCCGACGCGAAATTCTTCTACGAGACCGACCGGCGGAAAAAGCTCGAGGATCGCGTCGAGTCCCTTTCGCATCTGCAGTTCCAGGAGAAGCTCGGCAACTATCTCGACAAGACGCGGCGCATCGAGAAAATCGTCGCGGCGATCTCGGCAGAACTCGCGCTGGAGCCGCGTGACACGCTCACGGCCGCGCGGCTGAGCAAGGCTGATCTCGTCACGGAGATGGTGAAGGAGTTCACCGATCTTCAGGGAAGGATCGGTGGCATTTACGCCCGTGAAGAGGGGCTGCCGGCAACGGTATGGCAGGCCATTTATGATCAGTACCAGCCGGTGACGATCGACGATGCGCTTCCGCGAACGGTCTCTGGCGCCGTCCTGTCGCTGGCCGATCGCATCGACACGCTCGTCGGATTCTTCCTGGTCGGCGCGAAGCCGTCGGGCTCGAAGGATCCGTTCGCGCTGCGCCGGGCCGCACAAGGCCTCGTACAGATTCTGCTCAACCGCGACACACGGCAGATCCGCATCGGCGTTGACCGGCTGACCGACATCGGGATCCAGGTGCACGGAGCAGCATGGCCGGAGCTGCGAGGCGATCTGCTGGCCTTCCTGGGTGAGCGTGTACGCACGATCCTGGAGGCGTCCGCCTACGGCTTCGCCTATGACGAGATCGACGCGGCCATGGCAGCCGGCTGGGCGGCCTCGCTCACCGATCTCGTCGATCGCATCGAAGCGCTGAAGGCCATGCGCACTGAGCGGAACTTCCTCTCCGTGCTCGACTCCGCGAAGCGCATCGAGAACATCACCAGGGAACATCGAGACACCCGCGTCGACCCCGCCAGGCTCGTCGAGCCGGCGGAAAAGCGGCTCGACCAGTTGACGAACGCCGTCACCGAGCAGATCGGCGAGATGATCAAGGAACGTCGCTACCTCAACGCCCTGGAGTCGTTCGCGGCCATGGCTCCGGAGCTCGAGGCGTTCTTCAAAGACGTGATGGTCATGGTGGACGACCCGGACCTGCGCATGAATCGCATGTCACTGCTGCGGAAGGCAGGGAGCGCAGTGATGAAGGTTGCGGACGTCACGAAGATCGTCGTCGATCGCCGCAATTACCGGCCATGAAGCGCGTCGTGCTTTCCTCGATGCTTGTATTTGCATTCGCATGCAGCGACAGGCCGGCGCAAAAGCCAGCGCCCGCGACACCGGCGGTGGCAAGCGCGCAGCCCGATGCCGAGGAGAAGGGCAACCTGCTCAACATCGCGCTCGGGGCGTCGGTGATCTCACGGACCGGGGAGCTGACGCTCGATCAGTCGGCTCTGCGCGCGATCGACGGCGACCCGGCCACCCCGTGGAACGCGCCGCCGGACGATCCTCAGCAGTCGATGGTGTTCGCGCTGCCGGGACTCACGCGCGTGGAAAAGATCGGCGTCAAGACGTCGAGGGCGCCTGTCTTCCGCGTCAAGGCCGTGCAGTTCGATTCATCTACGGACGGCACGAGCTTTACGCCTCTCCTGAAGGTGAACCTCCCGGAGTCGGATGACGTGCAGCTCTTCCCGGTGACGCCGCCGGTCGATCTCACCTACCTGCGGGTATCCGTGCTCGACGCACCGGGCAAATACGCGCGGCTCGCATCGGTGCAGGCCCAGGGACAGTACGTTCGCCCCCCCGTCCAGCAGCCGATCGACGGCTGCTGGTCGATCAATGGGTTCCCGGCATCGTTTTCGACCGACCGCGGGCGCACCACCGGTACGATCGGCGGCGCTCATCCGACCTCGTTCGAGGGGGGGACCGACGGAACGGTCTACCGATTCGTGTGGTTGAGCGGACCGGACTGGGGATTCGGCGCGATGGACACGGCGCCCGACGGCAAGCATCTCAGCGGGCTGCGCTGGTACGTCGAGCCGATTCAGTTTTCAGCCGCGGAAAGCTGGTTCGGCGAGCGGGCCGCGTGCGGCGGGAAGCTCAGTCATCAGGACGTCCCGGCCGGAATCATTCCGCGGCTGAAGCGCCTGCCGCTCTACGGACTGCACTTCAACGCCGATGGCGCGCTTGACGAGAAGAGCAGCGCAGCCACGCTCGACCTCATCGCGAAAACGGACGGAGGTCGCTACAAGCTCGTGTCACGCGAGTTCCGCATGGGCAGCTCCGCCTCGAATCTCCGGCGATCGCAGGAACGGCTCGATGCGCTCCGCTCGGCCATGCGGAAGCGCGGGATCGATCCGAAGCGATTCCAGTGGCAGGCAATCGGCAGTGATTCACCGCCGCGGAAGATCGAGACCGAGATTCAGCGAGTGCTGTATAGCGTCATCGAGCTGCAGCCGGTTTGAAGCATAATCGCGCGCGATGGAGAAACACGTCTACTACTTCGGCGAGGGTCACGCCGAGGGCAACGCCGGCATGAAAGACGTCCTCGGCGGCAAAGGCGCGGGCCTCGCCGAGATGACCAACATCGGCGTTCCGGTGCCGCCCGGCTTCACGATCTCCACCGGCGTCTGCACGTATTTCTACGCGCACGACAAGAGCTATCCGAAGGAACTGAAAACGACCGTCGGCGAGAACCTGGCGCGCGTCGAGAAATCGGTCGGCCGCACGTTCGGGGACAAGGGCAAGCCGCTGCTCGTGTCCGTGCGCTCCGGCGCCCGGGCCTCGATGCCCGGCATGATGGACACGATCCTGAATCTCGGCCTGAACGATGAGACCGTGCAGGGACTGGCGAAGTCGTCCGGCGACGAGCGCTTCGCGTTCGATTCCTATCGGCGCTTCATCCAGATGTACTCCGACGTCGTGCTCGGTATCGAGAAGGAGAACTTCGAGCGCGAACTGTTCGCGTTGCGCGACCGCGCGGGTGTGAAGACCGATGCCGAAATCCCCGCGAAGAACCTGCAGGAGCTCATCGAGACCTACAAGAAGATCGTCAAGGATCACGGGCACCAGTTTCCTCAGAAGGTGCAGGACCAGCTTTGGGGTGCCATCGGCGCGGTGTTCGGCTCCTGGAACAATCAGCGCGCCATCACCTATCGGAAGCTGAACGGCATTCCCGACGAATGGGGCACCGCCGTCAACGTCCAGTCGATGGTGTTCGGTAACATGGGCGACGACTGCGCCACCGGCGTCGCTTTCACGCGCGATCCCTCCACGGGCGCAAAGCGCTTTTATGGCGAATATCTGCCGAACGCGCAGGGCGAGGACGTCGTCGCCGGCATCCGCACTCCCATGCCCATTACGAAGGCCCAGGCGATCGGCGACGAGAAATCGCTCGAGGAGACGATGCCTCCCGTCTTCGCGCAACTGCAGGACGTCTACCGAAAGCTCGAGTGGCATTACCGCGACATGCAGGACATCGAGTTCACGATCCAGTCCGGCAAGCTCTATCTGCTGCAGACGCGGACGGGAAAGCGCACCGGCTTCGCGTCGGTGAAGATCGCCTGCGACATGGTCGAGGAAGGTCTGATCAAAGAGCGCGAGGCCGTCGAGCGTGTCGAAGCGGGGCAGATCGTGCAGCTCCTCGCTCCGGTTTTCGATGCGAAGGAAAAGCAAAAGGCGCTCAGCGGCGGCCGCATGCTCGCGCGCGGGCTGCCGGCCGGACCGGGGGCGGCGGCGGGGCGCATCGCCTTCAATGCCGAGCACGCCATCGACATGGCCAAGGACGGTCCGGTGATTCTCGTCCGCGTCGAGACTTCGCCCGAAGATATCGCCGGGATGCACAGCGCCGTCGGAGTTCTCACGACGCGCGGCGGACTGACGTCGCACGCCGCGGTCGTGGCGCGCGGCATGGGCCGCCCTTGCGTGGTCGGAGCCGGCGCGCTGCGCGTCGACTACTCACGCAGCGAGATGCGCGTGGAAGGCCACGAGCCGCTCGAAGAGGGCGACTGGCTCTCGATCGACGGCACGACCGGCGAGATCATCAGCGACAACCTCCCCACGCGTCCGTCCGAGGTCATCCAGGTCCTCGTCGAGAAATCGATGAAGCCGGAGGACTCCGAGGTCTATCGAAACTTCGATCGTCTGCTGAAGTGGGCAGACGCCATCCGTACCATGGGCGTACGCACGAACGCCGACACGCCGCAGGACGCGCGCGTGGCCCGGCTCTTCGGCGCCGCCGGCATCGGCCTCTGTCGCACCGAGCACATGTTCTTTCAGGAAGAGCGCATCCTCCGCGTGCGCGAGATGATCCTGGCGCGCGACGAAAAGGGGCGGCGCAAGGCTCTCGACCAACTGCTTCCCTACCAGAAGGACGACTTCGAAGAGATCTTCCGCGAGCTGAACGGCCTGCCGGTGACGATCCGACTCCTCGATCCGCCGCTGCACGAGTTCCTGCCCCAGACCGAGTCGCAGATCTCCACCGTCGCACGCGACATGGGCTGGGGTTTCGTGGAGATGCGCGCGAAAGTCAATCAACTCCACGAAGTGAATCCCATGCTCGGCCACCGCGGGACGCGCCTGGGGATCACGTTTCCGGAAATCTACGAGATGCAGGTGCGCGCGATCTACCAGGCGGCCTGCGATGTGAAGAAAGCCGGCATCGACGTCCAGCCCGAGGTCATGATCCCCCTCGTCGGAACGTTGAAGGAACTGCAACTCACCGTCGACATGACACGACGAGTGGCCGCGGAGACGTTCCAGGAGCGAGGCGTGGAGATTCCGGTCGTCGTCGGCACGATGATCGAGATTCCGCGCGCTGCCCTGATCGCGGACAAGCTCGGCAAAGTCGCGGAGTTCTTCTCGTTCGGCACGAACGACCTCACGCAGATGACATTCGGCTACTCGCGCGACGACGCCGGGTCGTTTCTTCCCGAATACGTCGACAAGAAGATCCTGCCGAAGGATCCGTTCGAGTCGATCGACATCGAAGGCGTCGGTCAACTCGTGAAGCTGGGCACCGAGCGCGGTCGTTCCGTCAATCCGAAGCTGAAAGTCGGTGTCTGCGGAGAGCACGGCGGCGATCCTGACTCGATCCGTTTCTTCCGCTCCTGCGATCTCGACTACGTCTCCTGCTCACCCTACCGCGTGCCGGTGGCACGCCTCGCGGCAGCGCAGGCGGAGCTGGAGCACAAGGCGTTCGAGGGCTGAGAGATTCGTTACTCCCTCGTTGCGCGCCGTTCCTTCCATCGGTGATAACCCCACATGGCGATGGCGATCGCCAGCAGGATGATCAGTCCGTACTTTTCGATGTGGGCGGCGCGACCGAGTACTCGCTCGACGGCGGCTCCGAAGAAGTAACCGAGGCCGGTGATGACGGCCGCCCACGCCAGCACGCTGATGGCCTCGTAGATCAGGAACTTCAGGACCGAGATGCGGGAGATGCCGATGATGACCGCGCAGGTGATGCGCAGACCGTACAGCCACTGGGTGATGATGATCGCGGTTGCGCCGTAGCGCTCAAAGAGACGGATGCCGCGCCCGAAGTGCTGCTTCATCTTCGGAAAACGATCCAGCAGCTTCACTCCGTAGCGGCGGCCGAGGAAGAACCAGAACACGTGGCCGGTGTAGGCGCCCAGTGCCGCCACGATCGCCACGATGAACACGTCCATGTAGCCGCGCTCGGCGAAGAAGCCGGCCATGACCAGGATCGTCTCGCCCTCCAGAAACGTCCCCAGGAAGACGGCGAAGTAACCGTATTTGTGCAGAAGCAGCTCAGGCGACATGTAGAACCTGCTTCAAATTGCAAGATTCGGGGCCTGCTGAAATTACGGCGGACCCGGCCGGCATTACACTTGATGGAGATCTGACGATGAAACCGGTTCTGATCGCTTCGGTTGTCCTCCTGGTGTCGGGGTCGCTGGCTGCGGCCACGGAGAAGCAGACCCAACCGGCAGCGACTACGTCCACCGCGCCCGATTCACCGCTCGTCGCGGCAGCCAAGAAGACCAACCGCGCCGCCAGCAAGCGGATCGTGATCACGAACGAGACCATCAAGAGCTCGACCGGCCACATCACCACCACGAAGATCCAGCCATCGATCAGCGTCGCCGAGCCCGCCAAGGGCGCCGAGCAGGTCATGTATGAGACGAAACTGAAAGAGAAGGAGCGCGCTGCCGAGCGCGGGAAGCTCGCCAAAAAAGCCGCTGACGAAAAGCAGAAGCAGACGGCGCGGCTCGCCGCGGCCGCCGAGGAGAACGGCGGCTTCGAGGCCGATCCCGCGCAGACCGAGCACCAGCTCGAACAGCAGGCATCCAGCCCGCAGCCGGCGGCGGCGAGCGCACAACCTTCGCCGTCGAAACCGGACGACGCGAAGCACCGGTAATTCACCGTTCGGTGCGTATCGATTCGCGCAACTCCAGGGTGCGGAGTACTTTCTCGAGCAGGACCCAGATCTGCTCCAGATTTCTCTCGATCTTCACCAGCCGCTGATCGAGATCGGTGTTGTCGAGCTCCTCGATGAGATCCCAGAAAATAGGATCGGTGGGCATGTTGCGAGGCAGGCTGGTCTGCCGTACCGACAGCGTCGTGTCGCCTGTGACGTGTTCCGGATACATCTTGTCGATGATTGTCTGAATCGAGCTCTCCGGCGCAATCAGTGGCGCGATCGTCATCGCCGTCGCCTTTTCCAGCTGAGCCAGCGTCTCCGAGTCCGTGGGATCCGCCATGGCCACTTCCAGGCGCCCCTGCTCGTCGATCCTCACCGGCACCGCTTTGGTCTCGAGGGAGAGGACCCGGTTCATCTTGCGGGTGACCTTCTTGGAGATGTCGATGTGCAGGAGGCTGATGCAGGGCACGTCGATCTGTTTGGAGAGAAAAGCGGCCAGGACGTTCTCGTCGATGAACTTGAGCTCGATGAGGGTCGAGCCGAATCGTTTGCCGGTCTGACGCTGCTCGGCCAGAGCGATCTGCATCTGCACCTCGTCGATGAGGTTCGCCGCCAACAGCATCTCGCCGAGGTTCTGACGCACGCCGGACATACTAAAGCAGTCCTCGGGCCTGCGATCGACGGCGTCGGTGTTTATCTGGCGTGCTCCGCTTTGAGCGAGCGGGTCATCAGCCGCTGGATGGCCGCGCGCGGCTCCTGGCCTTCGTACAACACGCGGTACATCTCGTTGGTGATGGGCATCTCCACGGCGTGCCGCAGCGCCAGTTCCGTCGCGGATTTCGAGGTCTTGACTCCCTCCGCGACGAACCTGGCCTCATCGAGAATCTCGTCGAGCCGCTTGCCGCGGCCGAGGGCCACGCCCACGGCGCGGTTGCGCGAGAGCGTCCCCGTGCAGGTGAGGACGAGGTCGCCCATGCCGGCCAGCCCGGCGAAGGTCTCCAGCTTTCCGCCGAGCGCGATCCCCAGCCGGGTCATCTCATGCAGACCCCGCGTGATGAGCGCGGCCGTCGTGTTCGAGCCGAGTCCCAGCCCCTCGAGCACCCCGGCGGCGATGGCGATGACGTTCTTGAGTGAACCGCCGAGCTCAGCGCCGACGACATCCGTCGAGTTGTAAAGACGAAACGTGTCTCCCGACAGCACCCGCTGCAGCTCCTGCGCGAATTGCACGTCGAACGAGGCGATCACCGCGGCCGTAGGATCGCCGCGCGCCACTTCCATAGCGAAGGTCGGGCCCGACAACGCCGCGAACCGCCGGAGCTTCTCACCGAGCACCTGCGAGGTCACCTCGGACATCCGCTGGAGGCTGTCGTTCTCGATGCCCTTGGTTCCGGAGATCACGCTGAGAGGCCGGTCGACGTGCGTCGCGAGCTCGGTGAGCACACGCCGGTAATGATGGCTCGGCGTGACCATCAGGATCGTGTCGCTGAACGCAGCGGCCACGGAAATGTCGTTGGTGGCACTCACCGACTCGGAGAGCGTCACGTCGCGCAGATAGGAAGGATTCGTTCTCGCCGTGAGGATCGACTCCGCCACTTTGACGTCGTGGGCCCAGAGCATGACTTCATTCCCGTTCTGGGAGGCCTCCGCAGCCATGGCCGTACCGAATGCGCCCGCACCGATGATGCTGATCTTCATTCACCTTTCCTCTCGCCAACGCGACGCTCGGTGCCCTGCGTGATCCGCGCGATGTTCGAATGATGTTTGGTGATGACGGCAATGGCAATGACGATGCTGATGACGATGCGCCAGAACGGCGCGTTCTGCGCGAGGAATCGGAAGAACAGAGGAATCGAAGCTGCGGAGAGAATCGAGGCCATGGAGACAAAGCGCGTGGACAGGATGACGATCAGAAATACGATCGCCCCCCCGGCCACCACGACCGGATCGAGCGCCAGGAACACGCCCGCGGCTGTGGCCACGCCTTTGCCGCCGTGAAAGTGCAGCCAGACCGGAAACATGTGTGCCAGCACGGCGATCAGACCGGCCAGCGCGATCCACATCTCCCGGGAGTGCAACGGGCTCGCGGAAATCGACGCAAACGGCCAGCCCGGCCGCATGACGATCCAGCGCGCCAGCGCTACCGCCAGGTAACCCTTCGCGAGATCGAGACTGAGAGCGAGGACTCCGGCACTCTTGCCCGCCGTCCGGGCCACGTTCGTCGCGCCGACGTTGCGGCTGCCGGCCTGCCGGATGTCGGTGCCCGACACCAGCCGCGCCACCAGGTAACTGAACGGGATCGAGCCGATGACGTAGGCGAGAACGATGAGAGAGACCGGCTGCACGAAGGACATTCTAGTGGTCGTCGGTCGTGGTCGTCGGTCGTGTGGGCCGCGAAGCCAACACCGGCGATCCATCAAGGCTTCGCGGCCCCCACGACCTACGACCTACGACCTCTAAACGCCTGCGAAGGCGTTCTCGAGATCCGCCACAAGATCCTCGACGTCCTCGATGCCGACCGAGATCCGCACCAGCCCCGGCGTGATGCCCAGTCTCTTCCGCGTCTCCTCGGGCACCGAGCCGTGCGTCATCGAGATGGGATGCGAGATCAGCGTCTCCACCCCACCGAGCGATTCGGCGAGCGAACAGAGCTTCACGCGATCGAGAAACTTCTTGGCGTTGTCGAACGATCCCAGCTCGAACGAGATCATCGAGCCGAAGCCGTTCATCTGCTTCTTCGCCAGCGCGTGCTGCGGGTGATCGGGCAGGCCGGGGTAGTACACCTTCTTCACTTTGGCGTGGCTGACCAGGTACTTCGCCATGACCACGCCGTTCTCCTCGTGGCGCTTCATGCGCACCGCGAGCGTCTTCACTCCGCGCAACACGAGCCATGAGTCGAACGGGGAGAGGATCGCGCCGACGGCGTTCTGCAGAAAGCCGATTTTCTCGCCGAGGTCGTCGGAGTTCGTGACCACGACGCCGCCGACCGAATCGGAGTGACCGTTGAGGAACTTCGTCGTGGAGTGCAGCACGATGTCCGCCCCGAGCTCGATGGGACGCTGGATGTACGGCGAGCAGAATGTGTTGTCGACGACGACCAGCGCGCCGCCCTCATGTGCGATGCCGGCGCACGCCGCGATGTCGGTGATCGTCATCATCGGATTCGTCGGCGTCTCCAGGAAGACGATTTTCGTCTCGGGGCGCATGGCCTTGCGCAGCTCGCCGGCGTGTGAGGTGTCGACGTAGGTGAACCGGAGGCCGAACTTCTCCAGGACGCGGCTGAAGAGCCGGTAGGAGCCGCCGTACATATTCTCGCCGGCGACGACGTGATCGCCCGACTGGAGAAGCCGGAACGTCGTGTCGATCGCCGACATCCCCGAGGCGAAGCAGTGCCCGTTCTTCCCGCGCTCGAGCGCGGCCAGGTTCGCTTCGAGCGCCGCGCGCGTCGGATTCTGCGTGCGGGCGTACTCGTAGCCCTTGTGACGGCCCAGCTCCGGCTGCACGTACGTCGAGGTCTGGTAGATCGGGATCGTCACCGCGCCCGTGGTGGGATCGGGTTCCTGTCCCGCGTGAATGCACTCAGTCGAAAATCCCATGTCTTACTCGCTATGCCACTTCGTATAGATACCCTTCGACATGTAGCGTTCGCTCGCGTCGGGGATCAGCGTCACAACACGCTTTCCAGGACCGAGACGTTCGGCGACCTGCAGCGCCGCGTGCACGTTCGCCCCCGCCGATGATGCGCCGAGGATGCCCTCTTCACGCGCGATGCGCTTGACCATGGCGAAAGCGGGATCGTCCTCGACCATGATCACATCATCGGCCAGCGACATGTCCAGCACGGCAGGGATGAACGACGACGCGCCGATCCCCTCGACTTCGTGTGGTCCCGCCTCCCCACCCTTCAGAATCGATCCCTGCGGCTCGACGACAAAACAGAGCACGCCCGGAATCCGCTCTTTCAGATAGCGGGCGACGCCGGTGAACGTACCGCCGGTTCCGGCACCGGCGAGGTATGCGTCGATGCGACCCTCCATCTGCTGGTAGATCTCCGCGCCGGTCGTCTCGTAGTGAGCCTCGGCGTTGAACGGGTTCGTGAACTGCTGCGGCACGTACGAGTTCGGGATCTCTCCGGCCAGTTCCTCGGCTTTCCGGATCGCGCCCTTCATGCCGAGATCTTTGGGTGTGAGGACGACCTCGCCGCCGAGGGCCTTCATGACCTCGCGTTTCTCAATGGAGAAATTCTCGGGAACGCAAAGGATCACCCGGTAGCCCAGCCGAACGCCAGCCAGTGCCAGGCCAATGCCGGTGTTCCCGGCCGTCGCTTCGATGATCGTCCCACCTTTTTTCACGAGACCGGCCTTCTCGGCCCGCGCGATCATCCCCACGCCGATGCGGTCCTTGACCGAGAAGCCGGGATTGAGGAACTCCAGCTTCACGAAGACGTCGGCAATCGATCCGCCGGACATGTGCGCCAGCCGCAACATCGGCGTGTTACCGACGAGATCGAGGATGTTGTCTACGGGCGGGAGAAGTGATGGCGGCAAACGGCGCGCATTGTAGTGCAGGTTGCTGGGTTGCTGGGTTGCTGGGTCGCTGGGTCGCTGGGTTGCCGGGTGAGGATAAGAAACCGAGGACCGAGGACCCATCTCAAACAAAAACGGCGGACTCGATCAAAGTCCGCCGTAGCGAGAACCACAGGTTGAAGTCTTATGCCCAGGAGGAGGGACGTGAGGAGGACCGGCGCTGGTTGTAGCAATCGCGGCAGTAGACCGGCTTGCCACTCACAGGCGTGAACGGGACCTCGGTACCCACACCGCAGCTATCGCAGGTGACGCTGACCATCTGACGTTCGCGCGAGCCGCCGTTTCCGTCGCGGGCCATTTTGCGTTTGTCCCGGCAGTTCTTGCAGCGCTTCGGCTCGTTGGTGAAGCCGCGCTCGGAGTAGAAGGCCTGCTCGTTTTTGCTGAAGATGAAGTCCTGTCCACAGTCGGCACATTGAAGGGATTTGTCGTTGAATGTATCCATGATGAACCTTTGATCTCCTAATGAACTGCTCGTTACCTTGTGAAACTTGAATGCGCAGCGATGTGCTCCGTGCGGGGTGCTGCGACGTCTCCCCGCAATCTCCTGGGTGTAGAACTGCTGAGTCTAACGATCAGCCCCCTTCCGAAAAAACGCACACGACTCCTCAACGTCTGCTGCTGTGCCTCGGTGGTTTGGTTGGAGTCGTTTCACAGTTTCTAGCATAGTTGTCCAATGAGCGCAAACACTTACGCCAATGTGCAAATAACGTGGAACTGCCACAAACGATGAACAACCACAAAATTCGCGTAGGCGTCGCCGGTTGGAGTTATGCCGATTGGGAAGGGACGGTGTACCCGCCTCACGGGTCGCGATTCGACCCCCTCGCCTACCTCGCGGAGTTCTTCGACACGATCGAGATCAACTCGCCGTTCTATCGCGTTCCGCCGCCGGCCCATGCCCGCAGTTGGGTGCGCCGCGTGGCGTCGAATCCCGACTTCAGGTTCACGACGAAGGTGTTCCGCGGCTTCACGCACGAGAAAGCAGCACTGGCACCGGCGGACGTCAGAGCCTTCCGTCAGTACCTCGATCCGCTCATGGAGGCCGGACGGCTCGGCGCGATCCTTCTGCAGTTCCCCTGGAGCTTCAGAAACACGCCCGAGGCATTGACGAGGCTCGAGCAACTGTTCGTGGCGTTCGACGCCTATCCGAAGGCGCTCGAGGTACGCCATGCCACGTTTCAGAACGACGAGTTCCTTCACTTTCTCGACGCGCACGGCGTCGCGTTCGTGAACGTCGATCAGCCGCTGTTTCACGATTCCGTGAAGCCGTCCGAGGTGACGACCGGTCCGCTTGCGTATGCCCGCTTCCACGGACGCAATTACGAGAAGTGGTTTGCGCACGAGGAAAGCTGGGAGCGCTACAACTACCTCTACTCGAAAGATGAACTGGAGCCGTGGATCGGACGCATCCAGCGCATGGCGGATGAGAAAGAAACCTACGTGATCACCAACAATCATTTTCGCGGACAGGCCGTCGTCAACGCCAGTGAGATCAAGGCCGCGCTGGGTCAGAGTGGACGGATCCCTGAGCAATTGAGAAGTGCGTATCCGGACCGGTTCGCGGGATAGCGCTACCCCCCCACCGCGCCCCCTTTCCGCCCGGTGACCGGTTACGATCACGCTCCATGCTTCGCAAACGCCGCGTCGTCGGCACCGCCGGCCACATCGATCACGGAAAGACTTCGCTCGTGAAGGCGCTCACGGGCGTCGACACCGATCGCCTTCCCGAAGAGAAGCGCCGCGGCATCACCATCGACCTCGGGTTCGCCAGCTGGATCACCGACGACTACCAGATCGGCTTCATCGACGTGCCGGGACACGAGCGTTTCGTGAAGAACATGCTGGCGGGAGTCGGCGGCATCGACAGCGCACTGCTCGTGGTCGCGGCCGACGAGTCCATCAAGCCCCAGACACGCGAGCATTTCGCCATCTGCCGGCTCCTGGAGATTCCGACCGGCGTGGTGGCCGTCACCAAGAGCGATCTCGTCGAGCCGGAGATCGTCGATCTCGTTCGCCTGGAGATCGAAGAGCTCGTGGCCGGCAGCTTCCTGGAGCGGAAGCCGGTGGTGCCGGTGAGCAGCGTGACCGGCGCCGGTCTCGATGAGCTGCGACAGGCCATCCTGAAATCCGTCGCATCGGTCGACGACCGCGACGCCACCACGCGCGTGTTCCGCCTGCCCATCGACCGCGTGTTCACGATGAAAGGCTTCGGCTCGGTGATCACCGGGACGACCTTCTCGGGCCATCTCGACGCCGACGCGGAGATCGAAGTGCTTCCGGGCGGGCGTCGCACCCGCGCCCGGGCCATCCAGGTGCATGGTGATCCGCGCGCATTCGCATCGGCCGGCGAGCGCACATCGGTGAATCTTGCCGATGTGGCCACGGAGGATCTGCATCGCGGGCAGCAACTGACGAGGCCGGGTACGTTGCGGCCTTCGCAGGTGATCACGGCGCGTCTCGATCTGCTCGATGATGCCAAACCGCTCAAGGAGCAGACGCGCATCCGCTTTCACCACCTCTCCGCGGAGCTGCTGGGTAAGGTCCGCTTCGTCGACGAAACCGCGGGCGAGCTGAAAGCGGGCGGACGGGCATTCGTTCAGATCCGGCTCGAGTCACCGGTCGTGGCGGTGGCGGGAGATCGATTCGTGATCCGGCGGTACTCACCGGCGATCACGATCGGTGGCGGAGTGGTGCTGGACACACACCTGCCGAAGCTGAGCCCCGGAACACGCGGCGAGATCCTGGAGACCCTCTGGGCCGGCTCGCTGCGCGATCGCGTCGAGCTGATGGCGAAAATGGAAGGGCTGCGCGGGCTGACCATCGATGCGGTGCAGGCACGTACGGGCATCACCATCCTCACGCTGCGCAAGGAATTGCGCGACATGAATCAACTGGCCGCCGTCGCGGAAGGACGCTGGCTGCACCGCGACACCATCGCCGAGTTCCGGCGCCGCTCGATGGAGTTTCTGGACGGCTACTTCAAGACGAACAAGATGGCCATGAATGTGCCGAAAGGCGAATTCGTGCAGAAGCTGCTGCCGCACGGCGCCGATCCGGCGGTGATCAACTACGTGCTTCAGGATCTGGCCAGGGAACACATTGCCGTCGTGCAGGGAGACGCTCTCGACATCCCGGGCCGCTCCAAAAACCTCGGCGGGACGGAAGGCGAGCTGGCCCGCGCCATCGAGAAACGGTTCGCCGACGCCGGGTTGCAGCCGCCGCCGGTCTCACAGCTGATCCAGACCATGTCGTACAAGCCGAAGATGATCGAGGGTGTGATCGGATTCCTGGTCAAGCAGGGCACGCTGGTGCGCCTGGCAGAAGGCGTCTACGTGCATCGCCTCACGATCGCCACCGCTCGTGAAGCCATCTCAGGCAAAAAAGGTCAGACGATCGACGTGGGGCAGTTCAAGGAGTTCTTCGGACTCTCGCGCAAGATCGCCATTCCCCTGCTGGAGTTCTTCGATCGCGAAGGCGTGACCCGCCGGCAGGGCGACGTGCGCCACGTCCTTTAAGGAGCCTCTGCGCTCAAGGGCAGCACGCGACTTCTTCTTCGCCGGCGTCTTTTTCGCCGGAGCCTTTTTGGCTGGAGTCTTCTTCACGGCGGCTGCCGGCTTTTTCGTCTCGGCGTGCGTGGTGGTTTCGGCCGGTGCAACGGCGCTCGAGGTCGTCGCAGGCGGATTCGTGATCGTCACGACCGGCGGCTCGGGCGGGAGGGGCGGTTTCGCGCGGGGAGCGGCGCGCGGGGCCGGTTTCACCTCCCGGTAGTCGGGCGGGATCTCCAGCAGCGCTGCGGGAACGTCCCTCCGATCGACGCTCACCACTTCGCGGTCGATGATGATCTTTTTGTTCGCGTACGGAAGTTCGGAATGCTCGGCGAGCGGAAAGCCGCGCATGCCGAACAATGTGTCGTCCACGCCTTTCGTCATGGCCGCATCGGCGCTGGGCCGGCGGCTGACCAGCATCAGTGCGAAGAGCTGCGGCGGGATCCGTGGATGCAACCCGAACCAGATCTCGCGCTGATATCCGCCCAGCTTCACGATCCATTGTCTTGCCGGGATGCCGAGAATGTCGCGGCGGACCAGCGTGGGGACGAACTCAGCGCGCGGAAGCTTGTCGCCGATCGGCGCATCGGCCGCGTCATCGAACCGATCGCGCAGCGACTGCAGCGACTCGTATCTGAACGTTTTGGCGAACTCGTTGACGAACGCCACGCGCTCATGCCTGAGGTCGAAGAGGCGCCACTCACCGGTCTCGTCCGTGGCGCGCGCGACATCGCCGCCGATGACGATCGTGGAGACCGTGGTCCTGTTCTCCGGCTGCAGTGTCGTCCGTTGCGTGATGACCGTTACGGAGACCTGCGGTCCGCGAACGCCGGCGGCCCGAACAGCCTTTTTCAACTGCTGCGCGGGCTTGCCGCAAGCCGCGACGATCAGCAGCGTCGACGTGATCGCAAGCGCAGAAGAGCGAGCTCGGAATGACATCAATCCTTGGCGTCGTACCAGCTCTTCCCCCAGCGGGCGTCGACCGCCAGCGGCACGGCAAGCGGATAGACGTTCTCCATCGAGTCCTTCACGATCGTGGCTACGCCGGAGGCTTCGCTCTCCGGTGCCTCGATGACGATCTCGTCATGGACCGTGAGCAACATTCGCGCTCCGGTGAGCTCGTCAAGGCGCCGGTCGAGCGAGATCATGGCCATCTTGAGCAGGTCCGCGGCCGTGCCCTGAATGGGCGCGTTCGTGGCCATGCGCTCGGCATTGCCGCGAACGGTGAACGAGCGGTTGTGAATCTCGGGGATGTATCGCACCCGTCCGAACAACGTCGTCACCTTGCCGGTCGACCGCGCTTCGTCGAGCGTGCGATCGAGATACAGCTGAATCTTCGGATAGCGCCCGAAATACGCTTCGATGAACTCCTTGGCCTGGCCGGTCGGAATGCTCAATTCGTTCGAGAGGCGGAACGCCGACATTCCGTACAGCACGCCGAAGTTGATCGTCTTCATGGCCCGTCGCTGGTCGGCCGTGACCTGGTCCTCCGGAATACTGAAGATCTGCGAGGCCGTGGCACGGTGAATATCCGCGCCCCTGCGGAACGTCTCGATGAGCGTCTCGTCCTGCGTGATGTGCGCGAGGATGCGCAGCTCGACCTGCGAGTAGTCGGCGGAAATGAGAACGAATCCGTCGTCCGCGATGAAGGCCTTGCGGATCTCGCGGCCCTGCTCCGTGCGGATGGGAATGTTCTGCAGATTCGGATCGGATGACGACAGACGGCCGGTCGCGGCGACGGCCTGATTGAACGACGTGTGCACGCGGCCGTCCGCGCCGGCGAGCAGCGGCAGCGCGTCGATGTACGTCGATTTCAACTTGTGCAGCTCGCGGTGCTGGAGGATCAGCTGTGGAATCGCAAAGCCGTGCGTGGCCAGCTCCTCCAGCACTTCCACGTTCGTCGAATACTGCTTGGTCTTGGTCTTCTTCAGCACCGGGTAGTTCAGTTTCTCGAAGAGGATGTGGCCGAGCTGAGCCGGCGAATTGATGTTGAACTCGGTGCCCGCCTCCGCGTAGATGCGTTTCTCGAGCTCCGCGATCTGCGTACCCATCGTCCGCGACATCTCTCCCAGCAGTGAGGCGTCGATGCGGATCCCGCGCTCCTCCATGCGGCACAGCACCGGAAACAGCGGCATCTCGATGCGTTTGTAGATGTCGGCGAGGGCGGGATCGCGGCTGAGCTCGGGCTCGAGCATGTCGCGGAGGGCCATGGCCACGTCGGACTTGTCGCCGAGGTAATCCTGCCAGGGGCCGAGTTGCGCGGAGCCCAGCTCGTGCTCGAGGGCAAAGAGCGGCGCCGTCTTCTGCACGTCCTTGCGGGTGACGATGTCCTGTTTGAGCCGGTCGCGCGCGACGTTGGCGAGCGAATGGCTGGGAAGACCGGGATTGATCACGTACGACATCAACATCGTGTCTTCCCAGCGCAGAGGCACGGGCCAGCCGCCGGCGTGGAGACGGCGGATCTGCAGCTTGGCGTCGTGGGCGATGAACGTACGATCGGATGCGAGCAGCTGCCGCAGCGCCGCCTGCATCTCCTCGGTGCCACCCATGGTCTTGTCGATCGGAATGACCAGAGACTCGCCCGCGCGCCGGGAGATCGAGGCCGCCACCGGCTCGTCGAACCCATCGGGCGTCTTCGATTCGAACCAGACGCTCAAGGGTCTCTCACCGGCGAACTCCGGGATGTCCTGGCCGTTCGCCGCGATCCGGAACTCCTTCGGCAGCGCCGGAGCCGCGGGCAGGTACTCCTGCATCAGCGAAGCGAACTCGAGGCGGGAGAAGACGTCGTGCAGTTTCGCGCGATCGGGCTCGTCGAGCGTCAGGGTGTCGAAATCCATGTTCAGCTCGAGATCGCACTTGATCTGCGCCAGATCGCGCGAGAGATAGGCCCGCTGGCGATTGTCCTCGAGCGACTTGCGCTGCGCCGCCTTCTTGATCTCGCCGAGATGCTCGTACAAGCCGTCCAGCGATCCGAACTGCTGGATGAGCGCTTTTGCACCCTTCTCGCCGATGCCCGGCACGCCCGGTATGTTGTCGATGGCATCGCCCCAGATGGCCATGACATCGACGACCTTGTCCGGCGGCAAACCGAACACCTCCTCGACACTCTTCGCGTCGTACATGACCTCGCGGCCCGTGTGGTAGAACGAGATGCCGTCGCCGACGAGCTGGAAGAAGTCCTTGTCGCTCGTGGCGATGACGACCTGGTAGCCGCGATCGCGCGCGCTGCAGGCCAGCGAACCGATGAAATCGTCCGCTTCCCATTCCGACGAGCGGATGATGGGGATGCGGAATCCTTCCAGGACCTCGTAGAGATACGGGATCTGCACCGACAGGTCGTCGGGCATCGGCTTGCGGTCCTTCTTGTAGTCCTGGAACCGTGCGGTGCGCGCGGTTTCACGGCCCTCATCGAACGCCACGGCGATGTTGTCCGGCTTGTGGTCCTTCAGCAGCTTCCGCAGCATCTGCGTGAAGCCGTACACGGCGTTGGTGGCGAAACCGGCCGAGTTCGTGAGGTTGCGGATGGCGTAGTACGCGCGGTACAGGTTGTTCGAGCCATCGATGATGAAGAGAGTCGGTTTCCTGATCATGAACGGGCGCGGATTATGTCTGAAAACACTAACGGAGCCTTTCGGCTCCGTCCGTGTTACATCATCTCAGGGGTTTGGACCGCTGCGGCCAGTCGGTGGGATTCAAGGAAGCTAAGTGATTAAATCGTCCAAAATCGGTCCAATAGTTTTTAGGAGGGAGTCCGCAGCGGCCACTCAGCGCGAACTACGTGGCTGGATTCGCGCTCGTGGTTTCTCACTATCTCTAGAAGAAACCCCCTTTCATCGTGACCGGCACCGCTGCTAAATGCGGGCCAGGTGCGACCTGGACCCAGGGGAGCGCCGGGCCGCACCGGACGCAAGCATTGAAATATCAGTGAACAAGCCACTTCCCTGTCAATGCTTGTGAGACTTGGTGCTTGCGTTTTCCCGGCAAGATTTTCCTTCGCCGGCGCCGCCGTTGCAAAACTGACAAGCCGCTCGTCATCGCCTCAACCCCCGGTGCATCCGACCATCGGCCTTCGCTATCGATTCTGACTCAGACTGGCCAGCAGGGCTTTGGCCCGGCGGCATCCGGGATCCTGGCCGAGCTTGCGATGCAGTTGCTCGATCGCGCGCTCGCGATCGACGACACCGCTCTCGACGAGCTGACGTTCGTACCCACGCCCTTCCGGATAGACCGCGTCGTATTCGGCGGTCACCGCGTTCGTCCCGCCGCGGCGAACGAAGACCATGCCGTCGTCGTCCCAGTAGACGAGCGCCCATCGCCAGCGTGGGAAGCGCGTGGCCGTGATCGGCGCATAGCCGCTCGTGGACTTGCCCGCGGCGTCGAACGTGACGACGCGATCGAGATCGTCGACGTAGTCGAGGAGCGCGTATTCGATCTGCTCGTCGCGCAGGAGCCCGGTCCAGGCCCGGCTGTCCGACCGTGCGGCCTTCAGTCTCTCCAGCAGCGGCAGGTAGACCTCGTTGCGCCCGTCGATGAACACCGGCCGCTCCGGAAACAGCGTCCAGATCAGATAGCCGCCGAACGAGTAGCTGTTGAGCATGTGACCGCGCAGATCGCGCTGCTTCACGAAGCGCACGATGCCATCAGGAAAGTACGAGGCCTCGCCGATCCCGCGCTGGAACGGGAAATAGACCGTCAAAACCACGATCGCGGCCACGGCACCGAGCGCCGCGATGGCGTTCCGCCAACTCCGCGCCAGCCGCGAGGCCTCTTCGCCGGCCACGAGCGGGACAAACGTACAGAAGAGCGCCACGTTGCGGATGTACTTGAGGGAGATGTAGCCGAAGAACGCCGCGACGAGCAGGTGGCTGAGATTGCGGCGGCGCATGAGCAGGACCGCCGTCAGCGCCAGCGCCACGAAATAGAACGGCACCTTCTCGATGGTCGGATGGCGCCACTCCTCGTTGTTGAGCACTCCGGAGTCGATGATGCGCGTCAGCTCGAAGGGAACCGTCAGTACGCGGTATCCGAACGGATTGAGGAAGCTGGCCACGACCGATGCGCCGAGCGCGCCGAGCTGCGGCAGCGAGCGGACGAAGAACAGCTGGATGATCAATCCCACCACCACCGCCGCGTGGACATTCGCCCACAACGCGCAGAGCAACGGCAGCGCCGCCAGAAATCTCCAGTCGCGCGTGCGCGCATACGAGTCGGCCAGCACGAACGTGATGACCGCGAACAGCGTGCTGAACAGCTCCGGGCGCTCGATGAATCGCGTGATGCCGCCCGCTATCGCCAGAAGCGTCAGGCCGGCGATCACCACCGGATCGCCGCCGGCGTGTACGGCGTACCACGCCACGATGATCAGCGTGAGTGCAACGATCAGACACTTCAGCAGTGCGATGCCGAGCGGCCCGGCCACGCTCCATGTCGCGTACTGCGACAGCTGAAAGAGCCACTCGTGGTCGACGTATTCGTGACCGAACGCGGTGTAACTGAAGATGTCGGTGCGCGGCACCGCATGACTCCCGGCGATGACCTGTCCGGCCTTCAGGTGCCACCAGAAGTCGAGATCGGCGATCTTCGTGAACCCTGCCGCGAGCACGGCGGCGAGAATCAGCAGGGCCAGCATGAGCCGCTGCGCGGCAGGGCGGGTCAAGATGTGAGGAGCGAGTTCAGATCGCCGAGCAGTTTGTCCAGCGGCAACTGATAGCCCACCGCGACCTGCTCGAGCGTCTCTTCCTCCGACAGCGCACACTGCGAACAGCCGCCGATGTGATATGCCGCAAACACCCATTTCGCCGACGGGTGGAGGGCAAGCGCTGCTTCGACGGTCATCTGCGGTACGAAGGTCGTCATCGGGCTCCCGCGGCGATTATAAAATCGACACCATGAATGTCCGCCTCCTCTATTTCGCCGTCCTGCGGGACATCACCGGCAAGAGCGAAGCCGAGCTCTCTCTGGGGGAGGGAGCGCGGGCGGGCGAGGTGTGGCAGTCCCTCCGGAAGCAGTATGTTCAACTCGCCGAGTATCGGCAACCGCCGATGATCGCCGTGAACGAGACGTACGCCACGCCCGACACGGTTCTGCGCGACGGCGACGAGCTCGCATTCATCCCGCCGGTGGCCGGCGGATGAGCTACCTCACGGACGAGCCGATCGACTCCCCCGGGCTCGTCCGCCGCACGATGCGGCCAGCCGACGGCGCCTGCATCCTCTTCGAGGGTGTGGTCCGCGATCACCACGACGGCAAGCCGGTCCAGTCGATCTTCTACGACGCCTACCGCCCCATGGCCGAGAAAGAGATGGCGAAGATCGTCGACGAAGTCCATGGCCTGCTGCCGATGGTCAACACCGGCGTCATCCATCGCCTCGGACATCTCGCCGTGGGCGACGTCTCCATCTCCATCGTCACGACCGCGCCGCACCGGTCCGAAGCGTACGAGGCATCGAGGATGCTCATCGACAGGATCAAGGAGACGGTTCCCATCTGGAAGAAAGAACGCGGACCGGGCGGAGAAGAATGGGTCGGCTGGCAGGGAGCGCGGTGCTGATCGTGAAACCGGCGCCGGCGGCGAGCGTGCTCGTCCTCCGCGACGATCCGTTCGAGGTGCTGATGATCCAGCGCCACGAGAAGAGCTCGTTCGTCCCCGGGGCGTGGGTGTTTCCGGGCGGCGCGGTCGATGCGGAAGACGGCCAGCCCGGTACGATCGAGGCCGCGCGCAACGCCGCCATTCGCGAAGTATTCGAGGAAACGTCGATCCGGCTGGAGGGCGAGCTCGTTCTGACGTCCCGCTGGGTCACGCCGGCCGGCCTGCCGAAACGATTCGACACCTGGTTCTTTCTCGCGTCAGTCCCGCGCGACGTCGGCGTCACCCTGCACGCAGCGGAAGCGGTCGACCACATCTGGATCGCGCCGAAGGACGCGCTTGCGCGCGGCTGCGAGCTGGCAATGGTGTTTCCGACGATCAGGAATCTCGAAGAGATCCGGGATGCGACGTCGACCGCTCAGCTCCTCGAGGAGCGGCGGCATGCGAAGATCGAGATCGTCGAGCCGATCCTCGTCAACAACCGGCCGGTGCTGCCGTGAACATCCGCGCCATCACCGCACCGAATCCGGGACCGTTCACGCTCGACGGGACGCGCACCTGGCTTCTCGGCCAGTCGACCGTGATCGATCCCGGGCCGATGATCGAGTCGCACATCCGCGCCATCGTGGAAGCGATGCCGCGCCTGGAGACGATCCTCCTCACCCATCGTCACGCCGACCATGCGCCGGCGGCCATGCCCCTGCGCGAGGCCACCGGCGCGAAGATCGTGGCGCCCGTGGGCGTGCTCGACGATTCCGCGGTCGACCGGCGGATCGCCGGCGGCGAGCTGCTCGACATGGAAGACACCCGGCTCGAAGTCGTCGCCACGCCCGGCCACACACAGGAACACGTCTGCTTCCTCACGCGCGAGGGTGACCTCTTCAGCGGTGACACGGTCCTGGGGTTCGGAACCACGACGATCTTTCCGCCCGACGGCAGCATGCGCGACTACCTCAACTCGCTCCGCCTCCTCCGGTCAAGGAACCCGCGGCGGGTCTACCCCGGTCATGGCCCGACGCGCGAAGGAGCGACGATGCTCCTCGACGAAACCATCGAACATCGTCTGGAACGGGAGAGCCAGGTCATGAGCGCGATGGAGCATGGCGCGACCTCCATCCCGCAGATGCGCGAGCGGATTTACGCCGGTCTCGACGAGCGGCTGCGCGACGCGGCCGAGATCCAGATTCACGCACACCTCGTAAAACTCTGCCAGGAAGGTCGCGTCAAAGAGAAGAACGGGAAGTACCGGGTCGTGGGTCGCCGGTCGTAGGTCGTGGGGCCGCCTGGACGCCTCAGTTGTTGACCCCGACCGCCGACCCACGACCGCATACAATCCCGGCCTCATGCGACACAAAGACTTCATCGAGATCCACGATTACACCTCTGACGAAGTGAGCGAGCTCTTCGCGCTGGCCCGGGACATCAAGGCCCACCCGAAGAAGTTCCACGACGCGCTGGCCGGGCAGACGCTGGCCATGATCTTCGAGAAGTCATCGACACGTACGCGCGTCTCGTTCGAGGTGGGGATGTTCCAGCTCGGCGGTCACGCGCTGTTTCTCTCCTCGCGCGACATCCAGCTCGGACGCGGTGAGCCGATTACCGACACGGCCAAAGTGCTTTCGCGTTATGTCGACGGGATCATGGCGCGCACGTTCGCGCACAAGACCGTCACCGATCTCGCCGAATACGCGAGCGTCCCGGTGATCAACGGTCTCACTGACCTCTCTCATCCCTGTCAGGTGATGACCGATTACTTCACGGCCTGGGAAAGGTTCGGCAGCCTGAAGGGACGGAAGATCGCCTATATCGGCGACGGCAACAACATGGCCCATTCGCTGATGTTCGGCGCGCCCAAAGTCGGAATGGACATCGCCGTGGCCACACCGGGCGGCTACGCGCCCGACCCCATCGTCGTGGCTGAAGCCGAGGAAGATGCGCGATCCGCGGGAACGAAGCTGACGGTGACGACGTCGATCGAGGAAGCGGTCAGAGGCGCCGACATCGTCGAGACGGACGTGTGGGCATCCATGGGACAGGAAGAGGAAGCGGAGAAGCGCCGTCGCGACTTCAAGGGCTGGATGATCGACGAACGCGTCATGTCGATGGCGGCGAAGGACGCCATCTTCATGCACTGCCTGCCGGCGCATCGCGGTGAAGAGGTGTCGGCGGGCGTCATCGACTCGCCGCGCTCGGTCATCTACGACGAGGCGGAGAACCGTTTGCATATGCAGAAGGCGATCATGGTGGCGTTGATGAAGGATCGGAAGCGTTGACCGATTCGCATACCCGGCACACCCGCGGTCTCCTCGTCGTCATTCTCCTGGGCGTCATCTTTTTCGCGCTGCTTGCGCTGATCGTGCTGCGGGGCGGCAACAAGTCCCCCGTGACGCCCGTTGCCGAGACCGTCACCGTGCTGCCGCAACGAATTCGCATTCGCACCGAGGCGAACGCGCGCGCCGCGGTCATCGCCACGGCCACGACCGGTGAACAGTTGCAGATGCTGGAAGATCAGGGAGCGTGGGTGCGAGTGCAGACGAACGACGGGCTCACCGGGTGGGCGGAGCGCGCCAACCTGGAGCGGACGTCGGAACGCGCCGGGCGCCTGGCGCGGTACGCCGCGATCCGCAAGCTGCCCATCCTCGCCGGTGTCACCACCGATCGCGCACAACTCTATGCCGGCCCCGGCATCTTCTATCCTCTGGTCGGCGAGATCGCAGCCGGGACGAACGTTCGCGTCTACACACGCGACCACGACTTCTATGCCGTCGACTATCACGATCAGATCGCCTACGCGGACATCGATCACATCGACGTGACCGCGTCGGGATCCCCGCAGTTCAACGTGGCCACGACCGAGACCGCCACGACCACGGATACGACCGCGGCGACTGAGACGACGAGCGAACAACCACCCCCGGAGACGGCGTCCGCCGCTCCGCAGCCGCCAGCCGAACCTTCTCCCATCCAGCCGAGCGGCGACCTCATCGACAACGCGGCGGTCTACTCCGCCGTCCCTCCCGGCGGCACCCAGCCTGATGAGATCTCACGCGTCATTCCGCGCTATCCGGCCATGGCGCGCGCGCAGAATATCGGCGGCGCGGTCGTGATCCGCGGCGTCGTGCGCAAGGACGGGACCATCGACGACGTCGAGATCATCAAAGACCTCCCGTACGGGCTGGGCGACGCGGCGAAGGAAGCCGTGGAGCGATGGCGCTTCCGGCCCGCAACGTTTCGCGGCCAGCCCATCGATGTCTACTACACCGTGACGGTGAATTTCCGGCTGCGCTGACGCGTTCACGCGGCATCGTCCCCATGGCCCGTAAAAACCGCTTCACGTTCCCGAAGAGCGCCGGAGATCTCCTCGGCGCTCACCTCTCGACGAAGGGGGGACTGCCAACCGTGTGGGAGCGTGCCGCCGCCATCGACGCCTCGGCCGTCGCGCTCTTCGCCAAGAACTCGAATCAGTGGAAGGGAAAGGAGCTGACGCCGGAGATCTGCGCGGAGTTTTCGGAGCGACGCAGCGTCAGGCCGGTCCTCACACACGCGTCCTACCTCATCAACCTGGCCACGACGAACGAGGAGTTTCACCGCAAGTCGATCGCAGCGCTGGTCGACGAGCTCGATCGCGCCGAGCGTCTCGGCGTCCACGCCGTCGTCCTGCATCCCGGCGCGCACATGGGTGCGGGAGCGGATCACGGACTCGATCAGATCGCGCGTTCGCTCGATCGGGTCCACGCCCGGATTCCCGGACACCGCGTCGTGACACTGCTGGAGACCGCCGCCGGCCAGGGCTCATGCGTTGGCTGCAGCTTCGAAGAGCTCGGCACGATCCTGCAGGCCGTCGATGACCGCGCTCGCGTCGGCATCTGCATCGACACATGCCACATCTTCGCTTCGGGCTACGACATCCGCACGCGCGACGGCTATGAGCGGACCATCGACGAGCTGGACAGGCGAGTCGGTATCGAGAACGTCGGCGCGTTTCATCTCAACGACTCGAAGAAGCCGCTGGGGAGCCGCGTGGACCGCCACGAGCACATCGGAAAGGGCGAGATCGGCCTGGACGGTTTCGCCTTTGTCCTCAACGACCCTCGGTTCGCACGGCTGCCAAAGCTGCTGGAGACGCCGAAGACGATCGAAACGGAGTCGGATAGGACGAACATCACCGTTCTGCGTTCGCTCCTCGTTGCGGCGCAGGCGGCTTTGGCATAGATTCGCCCGCGCTATGTCGACCACTGAACGCCTTGCCCCGCCGGCCACCGGCTCGCGAATCGACTTCAAGAACGGCAGCATCGTCGTCCCCGATGACCCCATCGTCCCGTTCATCGAGGGGGACGGCACCGGCCCCGATATCTGGCGGGCCACACAGTACGTGATCGACGGCGCCGTGAAGAAGACTTACGGCGGGAAGCGCAAGGTGGCCTGGTACGAGGTCTACGCCGGCGACAAGGCCACGGTGAAGTTCGGCGAGTTCCTTCCGCAGGCGACCCTGGACGCGCTGGCCAAGTACCGGGTGTCGATCAAAGGTCCGCTCAGCACTCCGGTCGGCGGCGGCATCCGCTCGCTCAACGTGACGATGCGTCAGGTGCTCGACCTCTATGCCTGCGTCCGCCCCGTGCGCTACTTTCCCGGCGTTCCTTCGCCCGTCAAGGCGCCCGAGAAAGTCGACATGATCATCTTCCGCGAGAACACGGAAGACGTGTACGCGGGGATCGAGTGGCCGGCAAACTCGGAGAACGCGGAGAAGCTCATCGGTTTCATCAACGCTCTCGACCGCCGCACCACGAAGATCCGCGACGGATCGGCGATCGGCATCAAACCGGTGTCGGAGTTCGGATCGAAACGCCTGATCCGCAAGGCCATCGAGTATGCGATCACCGCGAAGCGCGATTCCGTGACCATCGTGCACAAAGGCAACATCATGAAATTCACCGAGGGGGCGTTCAAGGACTGGGGATATCAGGTCGCGAAGGACGAGTTCGGCGATCGGACCATTCCCGAGTCGGAAGTGGGAGCGGAAGGTGCGAAGGGCCGGGTCATCATTAAGGACCGCATCGCCGACTCCATGTTCCAGCAGGTGCTGCTGCGACCCGCGGATTACTCGGTCATCGCCACGACCAATCTGAACGGCGACTACCTCTCCGACGCGTTGGCCGCGCAGGTCGGAGGCCTGGGAATGGCGCCGGGCTCGAATGAGTCCGACGAAGTGGCCATTTTCGAAGCGACGCACGGCACGGCACCGAAGTACGCGAACAAGGACGCCATCAACCCCGGCTCGCTCATCCTCTCCGGGGTGATGATGCTGCGGCACATGAAGTGGTTCGAAGCCGCCGACGCGATCGAGCGCGCCATCGGCAAGACCATCGCACAGAAGAAAGTGACGTACGACCTCGAGCGTCTGATGCAGGGCGCGACGAAGGTGAAGACCTCCGAGTTCGGACAGGCCATCGTCGAAAACATCTAGCGTGGAGCGTAATGGCAGAATCGGCGCCAGATGGCGCAGAGGATCGACGACACGGCAACCGACGAACGCTCCGTTTCGCTCACGCAACCGGGCGGCTGGCCACCGCGCGTCGTCTACACGCGTGTGGCGACGGATCGAGAGTATGGAGGCGTCTCCCGCGTCTTTCTGCGCGGCGGGATCGAAGCGCGCCGCCGCCGATCCGTCCAGGTGCGACCGTAAACGGGCTCACGCCTCCGCGGGCCGCCAGGCAAGGAACCACGGCTCGCGGCGCCCGAACTTCGTGGCCAGAGCCACGCCGATCCCGAAGACCGACGCGCCGCTCCAGACGAGCGTACCGAACACCGGAATGAGCCGGATGGCGCCGAGGATCAGCACGCCGGCGACGACCATGGCCACGTCGCCGTGGAACCACTTGCGTGCCACCAGTTTCTCGCGCGTGCGGGAGCCGGCCACAAGCGTGCCGACGGCGTGGAACACGGCGATCATGCCGTAGATCTTCGTCAGAATCGCAAAGACCGCCAACGCGGCCAGGAGCGGAATGCCGATGAGATACGGCACGAGGTAGCTGAACATGATCGCCGTCAGCACGAAGCTCGTGAACGCGACCAGACCGAGAACGAAACAGTGCAGCGAGCTCGCTCGAATCTCGATCGAGGAGAGCCGCACCTCGCGCCCGCTGGCCAGCGTCACGATGACCGCGGCCACGAGCCAGACGAACAGCAGCGACAGGATCACCGCCGTCCGCGTCATCACCGCGGCCATTCCCTGGATGCCCGTCAGGGGAAAGACCTGCCCATCGACCCGTCCCGCGGCGCCGATGACCTTACCGCCGGCGTAGATCACGTTGCCGCGAACGTGCCCGTTGCCGGAAAACCTGGTCTCGCCGCCGAACACGAGCAGATCGCCATCGATGACCTCGCGCACATCCGCGGAACCGCCGTAGACCTGCACGCTGCCGGCGACAGGTGCCATGATCACGACGTCGTGGCCGAACGCGTAACGATCGTTAGAGCGGGGCGTGTTCAGGAGTTGCTCGCTGCCGACCGCACCCGACGGCAGTACCGTCAGGGCGATGGCGATGACCGCCGCCATCACCACCGCCGGCATGACCGCACGCCTAAACATCGAGACCTCGCGGCGCGCGGCGCAGCAGCGCGATGAAGATGCCGTTGACCACGACGAAGGAGACAGCGATCGCGACCTGCCAGCGTACCGGCGCATTCTGTACGGCTCCGCTGGCGAGGTGGAACATCGAAGCGATCACGTCACCCGAAGGAACGTTGCCGCGGAGAATCTCGAGGGGAGAGGCGCCGGTGGCCGCGAACAGAATCAAGGTGATCGCGGCCACGGCGATCGTACCGGCGACGACCAGCGGCCATGCGCGGTACGAAGCACCTTCCCACTCTGCAACCGGCAGATCGGGCACTTCGACCGAGGTCCGGGGCGCGGGGCCCGCGGCCTCGGAAAGCGCCTCTTCCAGCGCCCGGCACTCCGCACACTCGGCGAGGTGCGAGGCGTTCGCGTCCGGATCCGCGAGATACCGCTGACACGATTCACGATTCATAAGGGTTCCACGAACGAATCGAGCGCTTCCTTCAGCAAATTGCGCGCACGAAACAGTTTGTTCTTGACGGTGCCCAGGGGCAACTTCTTCATGACGGCGATCTCTTCGTACGAAAGCTCAGCGAAGTGCCGGAGTTGGATCAGCTCGCGATAGTCGGCGGGGAGCTTTCCGACTGCCGTGTCGATGGCCGCGCTGAGCTGCTTGTTCTTGAGGGCGCGATAGGGCGAGATGCCGTTGTCGGCGAACTCGCGGTCCTTCGTCCCCGAGTCGTCGTCGGACGACTGCCGCGTCAACGGCACCTCGGCGATGCTCTTCTTGCGCAGCGCGTCGATGGCACTGTTCTGGGCGATCCGGAACAACCAGGTCGAGAACTGGTACTTCGGATCGTATCGATCGAGCGCGAGGTAGACCTTCACGAAAATGTCCTGCGTCAGATCGTGAGCGTCTTCATAGCGATGGGTGATCCGATACACGTAGTTGATGACCCGCTTTTCATAACGGGACACCAGCTCGCTGAAGCGATCCCGGTCGCCCCCGAGGATGCGCTCCACGAGAGCGCGGTCGTCGAGTTGCTCACGTTCTGCCATTGGGTGGTACGGCTCATCCGCCGCAAGGTTTACCGCGGCGGATGATAACGTCTACGGCCGTGGCGGCCATGATCGAAATCCGAGACCTGACAAAGAAATACGGCGATTTCACGGCCGTCGACCGGCTCAGCCTTTCCGTCGCCCCGGGCGAGATCTACGGCTTTCTGGGCCCGAACGGTGCGGGCAAAACCACCACCATCCGCATCCTGGCCGGACTCTCCCTCCCCACCTCCGGGGAGGTCCGCATCGACGGCCTCGACGTCATCCAGAACGGCACGTCGGCGAAGCGCATGACCGGCTACGTGCCCGATCGCCCCTACCTGTACGAAAAACTGACCGGCCGCGAGCTCCTGCAGTTCGTGACGAACCTCTACGGGGGCGAATGGGCGGATGCCGAGCCGCGGGCGATGGAGCTCTTGCGTTACTTCGATCTCCAGGACTGGACCGACGCCAGGATCGAGAATCTGTCGCACGGGATGAAACAGAAGCTCGTGATCATCTCCGCGCTCGTGCACAACCCGCGGCTGCTGATCATCGACGAGCCGATGGTTGGGCTCGACGCGCTCGCCCAGCGCCAGGTCAAAGTGCTGTTCCGGCGACTCGCCGCCGAAGGGAAGACGGTGTTCCTGACGACGCACACGCTCTCCGTGGCCGAGGCGGTCTGCGACCGCATCGCCATCCTGCACCGCGGGCGGATCATCGCCACGGGGGTAACCTCTGAGTTGAAAGAGGCCGCCGGACGGCCCGGCAGTCCGCTCGAAGATGTGTTCCTCGAGTTGACGTATGAGAGCTGAGCGCGTCGACGCCTTGCGCGCGCGCCTTCGCGACGAGGCACTGCAGCGCGGCGTGAATCCGCGTGACGTCGACGTGCTCCTGGCCGATCTGACGGGATGCTCGGCAGCCTGGCTGGTCGCTCACGGCGATGAGCACGCCGACGCGGAGCAGCTCGAGCGACAGCTGCTCCGCCGCTACGGAGGCGAGCCTCTCCAGTACATCCGCGGCAAAGCGGACTTTTTCTCCAGGGAGTTCCTCGTCGACGACCGCGTGCTCATTCCCCGTCCCGAAACCGAACTGCTGGTGGAGGCGGCCATCGAGCGGGCCCCTCGAGGGGGACGCGTCGTCGACGTCGGCACAGGCAGCGGCTGCATCGCCGTCTCCATCGAGCGCGAGCGCCCCGACCTCCGTGTCCTGGGTGTCGACGTGTCGATGGCCGCGCTGGCTGTGGCCGATGCCAATCGCCGGCGGCTGCAATCGAGTGTCAGGCTCGCGGCGTCGGACGTGCTCGGCTCCGTCCGGGGCGTATTCGACCTCGTCGTCTCCAACCCGCCGTATATCGCCGGAAGCGAGATCGCCACGCTGCAGACCGAGGTGCGCGATCACGAGCCGATGCTGGCGCTGACGCCCGGCAGCAGAGGAACGGAGGTCATCGAGCGGATTCTCGACGAGGCCCGCCGGGTGCTGCAGGGCGGCGGGCAGCTCATCATGGAGATCGGATATGGGCAGGAGGCGCTCCTTCGCGAAGCGGCCGCCGCCAGGCGCTATCACGTCGAGCGCTTCATCTCCGATCTCGCCGGTATCGCGCGCGTCGTCGTATTATCCGGGTGATGGCTGGCAACGACCGCTGCCTGTTCTGCCGCATCGCCACGGGCGAGATCCCGGCGAAGAAGGTGTACGAGGACGATGAGGTCATCGCCTTCCACGACATCAACCCGCAGGCGCCCACCCATATCCTCGTCGTGCCGCGCAAGCACATCGCCACTCTCGACGAGGCCAGTGCGGCAGACCAGACACTGATCGGAACCCTGCTCTTGCGCGCCGCACAGATCGCCCGCGATCATCAACTGCCCTCGGATGGCTATCGCGTCGTCCTGAACACGGGTGAAGCCGCAGGCCAGACCGTCTTCCACATCCACTTCCACATCCTCGGCGGCAGAAACTTCGCCTGGCCGCCGGGCTGACAACTACCGCCGGGCCTGCCCTTACGCCGGCGGAGGCACCCGGAACCGCGAGCCACTGAAGGTGATGCTCCGCGGCGACTTCGACTTGGCGCGCTTGCGGCGCGTCAGAAAATCCTCCCGCGCCTCAGTCAGGGTCGAAGGAACATAGGTCGCTCCGGCGGCGAGCGTCCTGGCGTTGTCGTGCGCGAAGCTGGAGCCGCCGGCCACGATCATCAACTCAGGGAAGTTCGCGGCCACGAGCTGCAGGAGCGCAAAGCCCTGTTCGGCGTGATCGCGGTTCGAACAGGAGATGAATACCGCCTCCGGCTTGACCTCGTTGATGAACGCCACGAGCTCCGGATCGGGCAGATCCGTGAAGTAATCGACCGAGTAACTCTCCGTCCGCAGCAACTGCGTGAGCATGAGCGTCCCCAGGGAGAGGCGCTCGCCGGCCACGGAGACCGCGACGATGTGGCGCTCCGGATCGGGCGGTCCGGCATTGCGGTCGCCAAAGCGGATGATCAACTCGCGGATAACGTCCTTGATGAAGTGATCGTGCGCCGGCGTGATCCGCCTGCGGTCCAGCTCTTCCTGCGCAAACGTCAGCGTGGGAATGAACAGGTCCGTGAACATCTCCTCCATCGACGACGCCTCGGCGTGGCGATCGGCGATGGCGATCCCGCCGGTGCGGTCGCGCAGCAGCAGGCGGTTGTAGAAGCTGAGATACCCCTCCAGCGGATCCTCGCTGCCGAACATGATCGAGAAGATGCGCAGCGCCGGAATAAACTCGCCGCCCACCGTCAGACACACCGTGATGGGCGTGGCCAGCAGCAGTCCGACCGGTCCCCACATCCAGCCCCAGAAGATCGCCGAGACCAGCAGAGCGATCGGAGACACGCCCACGCGGCTGCCGACGACGATCGGCTCGATGAAGCCGCCGATCAACTGATCGCTGAAGATGAACAATCCCAGCACGGCCAGGGCGCTGTACCAGTTGGGAAACACGGCCAGGGCCAGGAACGTCGGAAACGCCGCGCTGAGCACCGCGCCAATGTAGGGAACGAATCGGAGCAGACCGGCCACGATGCCCCACAGTCCTGCGTGGGGCACGCGCAACAGAAACAGACCGATGCCGATAATGGTGCCGAATCCGATGTTCAGCAACGCGATCGTGAGCAGATACCGGCTGATGCGCTCGGAGGTCTCGCCGATGGCCTGCGTCGTGACCGTCAGGTGCGCGCGGCCGGCCAGGCGCAGCATCTTGTCCCGCAACTGCTCGCGGCCCTGCAGCACGAAAAACACCAGCACGATCACGAGGAACGCGGCGGCCACGACCTCGACCTGCGGCGCGACCTGTTCGTACCGGTCCGCCAGGCCCTTGCGGTCGGGAATCACCCGGACCTTGAGGTCGGCCTTCTCCGGAACCACACGCGCATCCTCGACCCGCTGCAGCGTCCGCTCGACCACCGCCAGAGTGCCGCCGGTGCGCGAGCGAAGGAATCTCAGCTTCTCTTCGATGTGACTGTTCGCCGTGGCCTGGCTGATCTCCCGCGCCACATCACTGAACTGCTGGTACATCCACCAGCCGCCGAACCCGAGGCCGGTGATGGTCAGTCCGAGTGAGAGCACGATCGCGCCGATGCGGCGCAGAAACGTCCGCTCCAGCACCCGGACGATGGGCGCGAGCAGGAAGGAGAAAAGGATGGCCAGCGCGATGGGGACGAGGACGGTCCGCGCAATGTAGAGAATGGCGATGACGATGATCGAGACCGAAAGGATGCGCGTGGTCGACTGGCGGCGATTTTCGGCGCGCTTATCGACCACATCGTCAGTTGCGGATGCGGGCCGCCGTACGGACATCGTCCGGTCAAACTGATCCGTATCCTCGTCTTCAGGAAACACAGATGAGTTTACTGCAAGGGCAGAGCCGCAGCCCGACGCGCGAACCGGTAGCCGGTAACCGGTAACCGGTAGCCGCTATCAAGGTTTCTTCCACCGCAGAATCGGCTGCCGGGCCGCCCGGGCCTCGTCCAGCCTGCGCACCGGGGTCGTGTGTGGTGCGCTGCGGACGAGCTCGGGGCGCTCTTCGCACTCACGGGCGATGGCCAGCATGGCGTCGCAGAACGCGTCCAGCTCTTCCTTCGGCTCGCTCTCGGTCGGCTCGATCATCAGGGCTCCGGAGACGATCAGCGGGAAGTAGATGGTCGGCGGATGGAAACCGTAGTCCATGAGCCGTTTGGCGATGTCGAGGGTGTGCACTTCGTGCCGGATCTGATTCCTGTCGCTGAAGACGACCTCGTGCAGCGAAGGGGCGTCGTACGGCAGGTGATACGGACCTTTGAGCCGGGCCCGGATGTAGTTGGCATTGAGCACGGCGATCTGCGCGATGCGGCGCAGCCCCGTGGGACCCATCGAGCGCATGTACGTCAGCGCGCGCACGAGCACGTTGAAGTTGCCGTTGAACGCACGCATCCGCCCGATCGAGTCGGGGTGGGAGTCGTCGAGATAGAACGTTCCGTCTTCCCGGCGCTCCACCGTCGGCGTGGGCATGAACGGTATGAGGCGCTCGGAAACACCAACCGGCCCCGCGCCCGGACCGCCACCGCCGTGGGGCGTGGAAAACGTCTTGTGCAGATTCGAGTGAATGGCGTCGATGCCCATGTCGCCCGGCCGGGCCACGCCGACGAAGGCGTTGAGGTTGGCGCCGTCGCAGTAGAGGTAAGCACCTTTGCGATGGAGAATGTCGGCCATGGCTTTGATCCCGGTCTCGAACACGCCGAGCGTGTTGGGAACCGTGATCATCAGGGCCGCGCAATCCTCCGTCACGTTCTTCTCCACCACATCGAGATCGAGCGTGCCCCGGCTGTTCGATTTGAGCTCCTTGACCTCGTATCCGGCGAAGGCCGCCGACGCCGGATTCGTTCCGTGCGCCGAGTCCGGGATGAGGATGTACTTGCGGGCGTTGCCGCTTTTGGCGAGGGCCTTGTGGATCATGAGGATGGCAGTGAGCTCGCCGTGCGCCCCCGCCACCGGCTGCAGCGTCACCCGCGGCATCCCGAAGATCTCTTTGAGCGTCTGCTCGATGGTCCAGAGCAACTCCAGATTCCCCTGCACCTGGTGATCGGGCTGCAGCGGATGCGAATGCGCAAAGCCGGGCGTACGGGCGATCTCCTCGTTGATGCGCGGGTTGTGCTTCATCGTGCACGAGCCGAGGGGATAGAGGCCGGCGTCGATCGAAACGTTCAGCTTGGAGAGACGCGTGAAGTGGCGGATCACGTCGACTTCCGAGACTTCCACCTCGTCCTCGATCTCGTCGCGTCGAAGACTGGCAGGCAGGACCGCATCGAGCGCCTGCTCCGGCACATCGAGCACTGGCAGCCGGTAGCCGCGGCGGCCGGGCCGCGAATGCTCGAAGATGAGTCCTTCGCGGTTCGTTCCCTGCCTGGCGGTGGGCTTCGACACTTCCTGATCCAGAACGCCGGTCATCGCCGCTCCCGCGCAATCGCTGCGCTGAGCGCGCCGGCATATTGATCGAGTTGCTGGCGCGTATGCAGTTCGGTCACCGCAACGAGGAACTCGCGGTCGTGCCCCTCGTAGAAACCGGACAGCGGAATGCCTCCGAGGATCTTCGTGTGTTCGAGGTCAGCGAGGATCTCCGTGGCTGCGAACGGAGTCCGTACCGTGAACTCGTTGTAGACGGGCCCGGAGAACGGGAACTCCACGCCGCGAATACCGCCGAGCGCAGATCGCAGATAAGCGGTCTTCTGCAGCGACTGCTCCGCCACCTCGCGAAGGCCCTTCTTCCCCATGAGAGACAGGTACATGTTCGCGGCCAGCGCGATGAGCGCTTCGTTCGTGCAGATGTTCGATGTCGCTTTGCCGCGCCGGATGTGCTGCTCGCGCGTGGCCAGCGTGAGCACGTAGGCGCGCCGGCCGTCGACGTCGACCGTCTCACCCACAAGCCGCCCCGGCATGTGCCGTTTGAGCTGATCCCTGACCACCATGAAGCCGACGTACGGGCCTCCGTACTGCGTCGGAATCCCCCAGGCCTGACCTTCGCCCACGGCGATGTCGAACCCATGCGCTCCCGGCGGGCTGAGGATTCCCAGCGACGTCGCCTCGGTGATGACCGCAATCTTCGCCACGCCCTCGATGGCCGCGACGGCGTCGTAGTCCTCGATCACTCCGAGCGCGTTCGGCGACTGGATGGCGATGGCGAAGGCGCCTTCCGCGGCCGCACGCAACGCCTCGACATCGACGCGTCCGTCGGGCTTCCAGCCCACTTCCACGACCTCGATGCCGAGGTTCTGGACGTAGGTGCGTACAGCCTCGGTGTATTGCGGGTGGACGCTCCTGGCGATCACCACGCGCCGCCTGCCCTTGCCGACGCGCTCGGCGAGCAGCACCGCTTCGCAGAGTGCCGTCGAGCCGTCGTACATCGACGCATTGGCCACGTCGAGACCGGTGAGCATGCACTGGTGGGTCTGGTATTCGAAGATCGCCTGCAGCGTGCCCTGGGAGACTTCCGGCTGGTACGGCGTGTAGGACGTCAGAAATTCGGACCGCAGGAGAAGCTGATCGATGCAGGCGGGCTGATAGTGCGCATACGCGCCGCCGCCGAGAAACGACACGTGATCGACCGTGGTCCTGTTGCGCGCGGCCAGCGCGCCGAACCAGCGACGGGTCTCGATCTCCGACCACGGTCCAGGAACGTCGAGCAGCCGTCCGAGCTTGACGTCGTTCGGGATGCTATCGAACAGGCGGTCGATGGAGTCGACGCCGATGACGCGCAACATCTCCGGCACGTCATCCGATGAGTTGGGGATGTAGCGATGGGAGTTTTCCGGGGATGTGGGATCGGGGAGATTTGTCATCGGTGTCCGGTACTCGGCGTCCGGGTGTTCGAAACCAGGCCCGGTTGCTCCGAGCACCGGGTAACGGGTAACGGGCCCCAGACTCTACTTCTGCGATTCCTTCTGCACGAACTCTTCGTACTCTTCAGCATCCATCAGCTCGTCGGCCTCGGTGGCATCGGCGAGCTTGATGCGGACGAACCAGCCGTCGCCGTAGGGATCGGTGTTGACGAGCTCCGGCTTGTCCGCGAGCGCTTCGTTGACCTCGACCACTTCTCCGCCGACCGGTGCGAACAATTCGGACACCGCCTTGACGGACTCGATGCTTCCGAGCTCGTCACCCAATTCCAGCTGCGCGCCGACCTGCGGCAGTTCCACGAACACGACGTCGCCGAGCTCCTTCTGCGCGTAGTCGGTGATACCGATCGTTCCGGTCTCACCTTCCACGTGCACGTACTCGTGGCTCTTGGCGTACCGGTTGTCCTGGGGGGTGTTCGCCATCGTCGTCACTCCTTCATTTGGCCCGCTTGTAGAACGGCGTCGGGACCACACGCGCCCGAGTTTCTTTCCCGCGGATGAGAACCATGAACTCAGAGCCCTGGGCCGATTTGTCGAGCGGAAGATATGCGAGACCGATCGCCTTTTTCAATGTCGGCGAGTACGTGCCGCTGGTGACGACGCCGATCTCTTCATTCTCCGCTACGACCGGGTAGCCGTGCCGGGCGATGCCCCGATCGATCATCTCGAACCCGACGAGCTTCCTTCGCGGACCCTCGCTCTTCTCCCGCTCCAGAACGTCGCGACCCATGAAATCGCCCTTGTCCAGCTTCACGATCCACCCCAGGTCGGCTTCCAGCGGAGTGGTGGAGTGGTCGATGTCATTGCCGTAGAGCGCCATCCTGGCTTCGAGCCGCAGCGTATCGCGTGCGCCGAGCCCGGCCGGGCCGGCCCCGGCGGCGAGAAAGCGGCGCATGATCCGCGATCCGTGGGCGGGAGCGACATAGACCTCGAACCCGTCTTCGCCGGTGTAGCCGGTGCGTGAGACCAGCGCCGGGACGCCGTCCACGTTGCCGTGCGCGAAGCGGTAGTACTTCATCGACGACAGCTTCACGTCGGTCATCGGCTGGAGGATGCGCTCGGCATCCGGACCCTGCAGGGCCAGCTGCGCGTAGTCGGCGCTGACGTTCTTCACCTCGACGTCCATGCCTTTCGCACACTCGACCAGCCACTCGTAATCCTTGTCCGTGTTGGAGGCGTTCACGACCACGAAGTAGTCGTCGCCACTGTTGCGATAAATCAGGATGTCGTCGACGAAGCCCGCCGTCGGGTAGAGCAATCCGTTGTACTGGGCCCGCCCGTCCTCGAGCTTGCCGACGTCGTTGCAGGTCGACTTCTGCAGCAGCTCCAGCGCCTGCCGTCCCCTCACCGTCACCTCGCCCATGTGCGAGACGTCAAACACACCCGCCCGCGTGCGGACGGTTTCGTGCTCTTCGAGGATCCCCGTGTATTGCACCGGCAGCTCCCAGCCCCCGAAGTCGACCATCTTTCCGCCAAGCTCTCGCTCGAGCTCGTTGAGCGGCGTCTTCTTCAGGGGAGCGTCGTCGGCCATCGGGTCCTCCGGAGGGAGGTGAACGCTAACACAAAATGCAGAATGCACACGCTGAATGCAATCCGAGAAAAAGCTTGTCTTTGTGTTGGGCATTTCGCATTCTGAAGGGCGGGAGGCGGGTGGGTGCGCAACGAGATCGGCGATTTCCTCGACTATCTGACCTACGAGAGAAACGTCTCGATCAATACCGTATCCGCCTATCGCACCGACCTCGAGTCGTTCGTCTCGTTCCTCTGCAACGATTACTTCACGCTGGGTCGCGACCAGCTCGACTTTCGCAAAGTCGACAACCTGACCATTCGCGCCTACCTCGCTCACCTGGCGCGACGCAGGCTTTCCCGTTCGTCGACCGCACGTCATCTCTCCGCACTGCGCTCGTTCTTCCGCCATCTGATGCGTGAGGGCGGCGCGGACAGCAATCCCGCGCGCGCGGTGGCCACTCCGAAACGGGAGAAGCATCTGCCGTCGGTGATGCAACCGTCCGAGGTGGTTCTCCTCCTCGAACAACCGGACTGCTCCACGCCACTGGGGATTCGTGACCGGGCCTTCCTCGAGCTGATGTACGCATCGGGATTGCGCATCAGCGAGCTGGTGGGCATCGATCTCGACGATATCGAATTGCGCGCTCGCCTGGTGAAGGTGCGCGGCAAGGGCTCCAAGGAGCGCATCGTTCCGTTCGGGTCGAAGGCCCAGGAGGCGGTGCGGGCGTACCTGCCGGTTCGTCGCGTATCGACCGACGAGAATGCGCTGTTTCTCAACTACCGGGGCGAGCGCATCACAGCGAGGAGTGTCCGCCGTCTCTTCGACAGGTACGTCCGCGCCGCCGCGCTCCGGGCCGGCCTGTCGCCGCACACGCTCCGGCATTCTTTCGCCACACATCTCCTCAATGCCGGAGCCGACCTGCGCGGGATCCAGGAGCTTCTCGGCCACGCCTCCCTTTCGACGACGCAGAAATACACGCACCTCAACGACTGGGAGTTGCTCAAGGTTTACAAAAAGGCGCATCCCCGGGCATAGCCGGCGCTGCAGGCCGCTTCTCAGAGGGCCGGCGCCTGGTCGCCTACCACCTATAATCCGGTTATCCAATGATCCGCGCGATCGTCCATCAGGGTTCGGTTGGCCAGACGATCGAGTATTTTGCCGTGGTAGCCGGTCCCGACGTCGACCGCCGCTTTTTCTTCGAGCAGATCAACGCTCCGCGCGGTGACATCGTGCGTTACTTCGGCGGCGGCAACGAGGTGGTGCTCAATCCCGAGGGCGTCCGCTTTCATGGGAACGGGGGCATCTTCGGTGAGTACATGTTCGGCGGGCATCTGCCGGTGGGCGACCTGCTGAACGACGAGGTGGTGAACCGGCTGGTGCTGTACGGAGCGACTGCCGATCCGAAGACGCACGACCTGAAATTCACCTACAACACCGACGGCTTCGAGACGTACGACAACCTCTTCCTGCAGGGCAACGCCGTCGCCAACTACTTTTTTTTCATCGACGACCGCAAGCGCTATGCCGACATCACCGACCGCCAGGCCGAGACGCTGCGCAAAGCCGGCAAGCTCCTGAAACGCTCGCGCCGCGTCGGCAACGGCAACTTCATCGCCCTGGCCCACGAGATCCTGGAAGGTCTGGAAGAGGACAACAGCACGCTGGTGATCCTGCGGGTCATCCATCGCGCCAACCAGCGCTTCTACGAGACCATCCGGCAGGCGCACTCCTCGAACCGGTCCATCACCGATGTGGCAGCGACCTATCCCGACGTCGAAGAGATCGGCCGGGTCGAGACCTATCAGCGCGAGCGCATCCAGATCGACGTCATCTACCACGACCCGAACAACCAGGAACTGATCGACGAATACAAGCGCATCCTGGCTTCATGCAACGGCGCGCTCATCAACTCCTCCGCGCGAGCGCGCCTGATGCGCATCCGCACGCTCTCTCTGCGCAACGAGGTGCCGCTGTCGATCTTCGACACGCTCGAAGAGATCCTGCTGCAGGAAGCGCAGGTCGAGTCGGGTCATGCCGAGCCGGACTACATCCAGTCCACGCGCGAGATCCTCGGCGGCTTTCTCCTGGGAAAGAGCATCAACCGCAAGCTCTCCTCGCTGGACATGGTGCAGCTCATGGAGAACAAGCAGCGCGCCGGCGCCAGCCGCGATCAGACGTTCGAGGAACTGCTGCTCGATACCGGCCGGCAGATCGACGAGATCGCCCGCACCGACGACGACGTGGACCGTCTGGAATCGTTCGGCGAACTGGTCACACTGTTCGACCGGATCGACCACACCACCACACTCATCAACAAGCTCGCCTTCATGGACGACGTCGAGCTGACGCAGGAGCAGGTACGCTCGCTCATCGGCAACATGCAGATCTTCGAAGGACTGCGGCGCGGCCTTTTCCAGCAGCTCTTCATCGACGGCATCGTCTCCAACGAGTACGCCCTCTCCTACGGCAAGAAGAAGCTCTATGCCCTGACCCTGGGACTGATCTCCATCGAGAACGACGAGATGTCGATCGCGGACGTCACCCAGGCCATCGCCTCGATCAACAGAAGTGAGCGGGCCTACTTCGCGGTCTACAACGTGGCCCGGCGGCGCATGTCGAACTTCTACCTGGAGCTCAACACCGCCGAGGGCCGCGACACCTTCCGCCGCGAGATCAAGGCCGAGATCTCGCAGAATGACGAGCTGCACGAGCTCCAGGACGCCATCACCGAGTCGCTCCTCGAGGAAGTGATTACGAAGATCCGGCTGGAGGCGTTCTACATCAACCAGCTTCTCCCGCGGATCATCGAGGAGCAGGACGCCAAGCTGCGCAGCGATTTCCTGTCCAACTCCGGGCTCGATCTCTTCCAGATCGAAGAGCTGGAGGCCGAGTACTTCCAGATGAGGTCGCTGCCGGTGCAACTGCTGGAGAGCGTCCGAAGGATCGAGGAAGTCCGGCGTCCGGCAGTGAAGTAGCATGTCCAACCGCCTCGCCAACGAGACTTCCCCCTATCTCCTCCAGCACGCCCACAACCCCGTCGACTGGTTTCCGTGGGGCGACGAGGCCTTTGCCCGCGCCCGTGCCGAGGACAAACCGGTCTTCCTCTCCATCGGATACTCGGCCTGTCACTGGTGTCACGTCATGGAGCGCGAGTCGTTCGAGAACGAAGCGATCGCCGCCCTGCTGAACCGCGAGTTCGTGTCGATCAAGGTCGATCGCGAGGAACGCCCGGACATCGACTCCATCTACATGCAGGCCGTGCAGATGATGACCGGACACGGCGGCTGGCCGATGTCGATGTTCCTCATGCCCGACGGCCGGCCGTTCTACGCCGGCACCTACTTCCCGCCCGATGATCGTCACGGCCTGCCCGGATTTCCCCGGCTGCTCGCACACATCGTGGAGGCGTACCGGACGCGACGCGGCGACGTCGAGGAGACCTCAGCCCAGGTGCAGAGCGCCATCGCTGAGCCCGTGCCGCTCGGCAGCGGTGGCGGCCTGGACCGCGCGGTACTCGACCAGGCCGCCGCCCGCATCGCCGGCGCCTACGATCCCGTCAACGGTGGCTTCGGCGGCGCTCCGAAGTTTCCACCGTCCATGACGCTCGATTTTCTGATGCAGGTGGCCTGGCGAACCGGGCAGGAGTCCTTGCGCGACATCGTCACCACCACGCTCACGAAGATGGCGCGCGGCGGCATGTACGACCAGATCGGCGGCGGCTTCCATCGCTACAGCGTCGACGCGAAATGGCTCGTTCCCCACTTCGAGAAGATGCTCTACGACAACGCACTGCTGGCGCGTCTCTACACGCGTGCGTGGCAGTTCACCGGCGATCCGTTCTTCGCGCGGATCGCCCACGAGATCCTCGGTTTCGTGCAGCGGGAGATGACCTCACCGGGGGGCGGTTTCTACGCGACCCAGGACGCCGACTCCGTGGGCGAAGAAGGACGTTTCTATGTCTGGTCACGTTCCGAGGTCATGAACACTCTGGGGGCAGAGGAGGGACGCATCTTCTGCGCGCTGTACGACGTCACGGAGCGGGGCAACTGGGAAGGCCACAACATTCTCAACGTTCCACGCACTCCCGAAAGCGTCGCCGGGGACCTCGGCATCACGTTGGACCGGCTCGCCGATGTCGCCGCACGCGGCAAGTGCAAACTCTACGGCGAGCGTGAGAAACGGATACGACCGGCGCGCGACGAGAAAATCCTCACCGGCTGGAACGGATGGATGCTGGCGGCATTTGCCGACGCGGCCGTGGCGTTCGATCGGGACCCGTACCGGGAGATTGCGCGCAACAGCGCCGATTTCCTGATCGGCCGCATGACCGGCAGCCGCATCACACGCATTGGCACGATCGCCGGCCTGCTCGAAGACTATTCCGGTGCGGCGTGGGGACTGGCACTGGCCTATGAGGCGACGCACGAGCGCCGCCATCTCGACGCCGCCCGCGCCCTCGCTGAAGAGATCCTGGCGAGATTCGCCGACGACGCGAACGGCGCGTTCTTCGACACACCCTCCGACCACGAGAAACTGATCACGCGACCCAAGGACCTCTTCGACAACGCCACTCCCTCCGGCAACTCCGTCACCTGCGAGGTGCTGTTGCGGCTGGCCCTGTTGTACGGCGAGCAGCGTTACGCGGACACGGCCACGAAGACCATCGACGCCCTCGGGTCCGTCGCTTCGCGCTATCCGTCGGGGTTCGGATTCCTTCTCGGCGTGGCGGAATGGCGCCAGGGCCAGCCGAAAGAAATCGCCATCACCGGCGGGACAGAGGAGCCGGCCTTTCACGCACTCAGAAATGTCATCGGCGAAATGTTCCTGCCACACCGCGTGCTCGTCGCCGGCGAAGGATCGGCGGACCTGCCGCTGCTGCAGAATCGCCCGCACGACCGTGTGCTCGCATACGTGTGTCAGACCTACGCATGCATGGAACCGACAAATGAACCGGACAGGCTGCGCATGCTCCTCGGACCCAGAGTCTGAAGTGCCCGGTGCCCACGCTAAGGCGTTTTCGGCACGAGCACGGTCTGCGATCTCGTCTCCGCGCTCTCGTTGCCGCTCTTGTCGACCGACGTCACCGAGTAGTAGTACTCGATGCCCGGCAGAAGCGATTCGTCGCCGAAAAACGTCTGGTGGATTGGCCCCTTCGAATTGAACTGCACGCGGCCCGCTTTCTCCGTGCGATAGACGTTGTAGCCGGAGAGGTCCGGTGCGTCGACCGCGTCCCACACCAGCCGCACCACCCTGGTCTCGACGAGAGCGGTGACCGACGCCGGCGGCGGCGGGGGAACGAGATCCTTGAACGTCGCCTCGATCGGGCTGGAGCGGTCGCTCTCCATCCGTGGAGGTCCCTCCGCGGCCACCGCGGCCACGCTGTACTCATAGCTTCCGTACGGCGGGACATCCAGGAAGTCGGTCGTTTTCACCGGTGCCGCATTCACCGGGGCCGCGAACGTGTCCGGCGGCACGCCCCTGGCCACGCGGTAGATGTTGTAGCCGGCAATAGCGGGCTTGGCGTCGCCCGTTACCGCCGCCTCGGGCGCGGTCCATTGCAGCACCACCCCTTCGGCTTTCGGCGTCGCGGTGAGGTGCGCGGGTGGGACGGCGACATCGAGCGGAACGATGGACACGAGATTCGAGAGGTCGCCGCGCGCGTTCAGCCCCTCGGTCACAACGGCGTACGTGATCCTCACGGGACGTCCCGAGGATGAATGCAGCGGAGGCTCGTCTTCGAAGACGAGCTTTGCGCCGACGGTGGACGCGGGTAAGTTGGCGCTTTCTATGCTGTCGACCCGGTTGCTGAGCTTCGCGAACCGCGCGGCGGACAGGGGCAGCGGCAGGGTCCCCTGCACGGCCGTCGGAGTGGCGGGCAGCTCTTCGGTGTAACGAAAAACAGTGACGCGCTGGATTTTCGTCAGGTTCCGTCCGGCCGTGGTCAACGCAGGGTAACTCCACGAGAGAAGAAGCTTGTTCGCACGCTGTGTTACAACGAGGTCGCTTGTGGCTTTCGGGATGGCCGGGACGGGCGGACGGGGATCACCGCGCTTGCCGCAGGCGAAGACGAGCACAATCGACAGAACGACGAGCCGTTTCAATGGCGCGGATTCTAATAGACAAGGGATGACTGATGTGTGGAATCATCGGATACGTCGGCACGCGTGACGTGGTGCCGGTCCTCATCGCCGGGCTGAGAAAACTGGAGTACCGCGGCTACGACAGCGCCGGCATCGCCGTAGTCAACGGGACCAAAGTCGACGTCCTGCGTGCCCAAGGCAAGCTGTCGAACCTCGAAGCGAAGCTGAAAGAACATCCTCTCCAGGGCACGTTCGGCATGGGCCACACGCGCTGGGCGACGCATGGAAAGCCCAACGAGAACAACGCCCACCCCCACCGTGACTGCAGCGGCAAGATCGTGGTGATCCACAACGGGATCATCGAGAACTTTCTGCCGCTCAAGCATCAACTGCAGAAGCTCGGTCACGCCTTCAAGACCGAGACGGACACGGAAGTCGTCGCTCATCTCATCGAAGAGAACATGAAGGACGGGACGAAGTTCGTTCCGGCGGTACGGAAGACGCTCAAGGAACTGGACGGGCATTACGCGCTGGTGATGATCGACGGCGCCGAACCGGGCACGATCATCGCCGCCAAGCACGGCCCTCCGCTCGTCATCGGCCTCGGCGAAGGCGAGAACATCGTGGCCTCGGACGCCGCGCCGCTGCTCACGTACACGCGCAACATCATCTACCTCGAAGACGGCGAGTACGCCGTCGTCAACGACAAGAAAGTGGAAGTCTTCGACGGCAACGACAACCTCGTGCAGCGCGAGCCGAAGAAGATTCTCTGGGACGCCGTGGCGGCAGAGAAGGAAGGCTACCGCCACTACATGCTCAAGGAGATCCACGAGCAGTCGCGCGCGGTGCGGGACACGTTCACCGGCCGGATGTTCGAGGAGTCGGGGGAGATCTACTTCAACGACCTGCAGTTCACACCCGAGGAATGGTCGAAGTTCAAACGCGTGCACATCGTGGCATGCGGGACCTCGTGGCACGCCGGCCTGGTCGGCAAGTTTCTGCTCGAGGACGCGGCGCGGATTCCTATCGAAGTCGATTACGGCTCGGAGTACCGCTACCGGAACCCGATCGTCGACGAGAACACGCTGGTCATCGGCGTCACCCAGTCCGGTGAGACCGCGGACACCATCGCCGGCATGCAGGAAGCGAAGAAGAAGGGCGCAAGACTCATCACGATCTGCAACGTGATCGGCGCCGCGGCCACCCGCATGTCGGACGGCGTGATCTACACGAATGCCGGTCCGGAGATCGGCGTAGCTTCGACGAAAGCGTTCACGACGCAGCTCGCGGCTTTCTATCTGCTGTCGTTGTATGTCCGGCAGCTTCGGAACGAAAACAGGGACGACATCCGCTACGCCATGCACGAGATGAGCGTCATCCCGCACAAGATCGAGACGTTGCTCAAACAGGAAAAGCACATCGAGCGTCTGGCCAACAAATACCACAACGCCCAGGACTTTCTGTTTCTCGGACGGGGCGTTCAATACCCGATCGCGCTGGAAGGCGCGCTGAAGCTGAAGGAGATCTCGTACATCCACGCCGAGGGGTATCCGGCGGGCGAGATGAAACACGGGCCGATCGCGCTGATCGACGAGAACCTGCCCATCGTGGCCATCGCCACGCACACGCCGGTGTACGACAAAGTCATCTCGAACCTCCAGGAGGCGAAGGCCCGGGACGGAAAGCTGATCGTCATCTGCGACGAAGGCGACGAAGACGTGAAGAAGCTCGCCGACGACGTCATCGAGATTCCCTGGACGACCGAGGCGCTCCAGCCCATCCTGACGGTCATTCCGACGCAATTGCTGGCGTACTACATCGCCTTGCGCCGCGGGGCCGACGTCGATCAGCCGCGCAATCTCGCCAAGAGCGTCACCGTGGAGTAGCGCCTTCGTTCAGGAACGACAACGCGCAGGACCCCCAATTCCTGACCCCCTGCTTCGCCGTCATTCCGAACCGCGGAGACGGCGAGGAATCTGGGCGGCGGGCCAGGGATCGGCGTCGGGCACGAACGATCTCATCGACGGCGATTTCCGGGCCGCGCTAGTCGCGCGCGATCCAGCCGCCGCCGAGACAGAGATCGCCGTCGTAGAAGACGACTGCCTGGCCGGGAGCGATGGCGCGCAGCTTGTGCGCGAACGTGACGCGAGCGCGATGCTCTCCCATCGAGGTGACGGTCGCGGCCACGTCCGCCTGACGCGAGCGGATGCGCGCAGACACTTCGACCGGGCCGGCCGGCGCGTGGCCTGAGATCCAGTGCACGCGCTCGGCGACGAGCTCACTCTTCTCCAGCGCCGAGGCGGGACCGACGGTCACG
>JBBRTB010000013.1:0-122397 GCA_038244815.1 Thermoanaerobaculia bacterium | reverse complement strand
TCGGCGCCAACTACTACGAGCAACGCTACCGCGAACGTCTCCTCAACTCACTGAAAAAAAAGGCCGCCACTCTCGGCTTTCATCTCACTCCGGCACAGGAGGTTCATTAGAAGCCGCGAAGACGGCGAGGAATCTGGGTGGGGGTGCGCTCCGCCGCCCGGATTCCTCGCGCTCTCCGCCGCTTCGGAATGACACACTCTGGGTTCCTTTCCAATGGGCAAAATCGAATCCGCACACACGCAACCCAGTCGCCAGCTTCCTCCCTGGCTCGAGACGTTCCTCTCCGACGCCGAGGATTGGGCACGCGGGCGGATGTGGATTCCTCGCGCGCTCCTGCTGCTCTACCTCGTCTACGCCGATGTGAGATTCCTGCGCGATCCTGACAGCAGCACGATGTTTTCGGGCATCACGCTGGCGTTTCATGAGATGGGACATCTGCTGTTCTCTTTCGCCGGACACTTCATCGGCTCGCTGATGGGCAGCGGGATGCAGGTGCTGATTCCGATCGTGGTGATCGTCCTCTTCATCCGGCAGCCGGACTACTTCGGCGCTGCCGTGGGCGGGTTCTGGCTGTCCTTCAGTCTCTTCGAGCTGGCCCGCTACGTGGCGGACGCGCGGGCCATGGAGCTGCCGCTGGTCGGCTTCAGCGACGATCCGGAGCACGACTGGCATTACCTGTTGTCGGCCACGCATCTGCTCCCGCTCGACACCACGTTCGGGTTTCTGATCCGGGTCGCGGCCACGCTCTCCGGGGTGGCCTCGCTCTGGCTCGGCTGCTGGCTTCTGCTCGTGATGGCCAGAAGCCGGCGCTCTGTCGCATAGAATGCCCGGCGTGCAGACCGTGCACGCGAATCCGCGTTACGGCCGCGCCATTGCCGCGGTCACCGATCTTCTCTCGCGACTCAGGCTCGACTTCGCGTTCGTCGGGAGCGTCGCCCGCGCTGCGTGGCTCGGCGGCTCTGTCGATGCCGGGTCGCTCGACGTCGTCGTGGTCATGAGTCCGGAGCAGAAGAACAGCGTGGCCATGATGGCCGGCAACCGCGGCTTTCGCGTGGACCGGGAGGAAGTCGAGCACACGGCGGAGCTCGATCTCATTCCGCTCAACTTCTCCGACCCGGAGGGCGAAGTGCGCGTGCACGTCCTCGTCGCCAGCAACGCCTTGTACGGACGCATGGTTCGTGACGGGAAGACAATCGACGCAACGAGAGTTGCGGCGATCGAAGATCTGGCGCTTCTGTTCGCTTTGAGCGATGACGATGACTGGCATCGCGCCGCGGCCATGCTCGTCCGTCTTCCCGAGTTCGACCGCCAGGCGTACAACGTACGTCTCATCTCCATCGGCTTACCGCAGCTCGTGGTCAACAACGCATGATCTGGATCGACCAACAGCAGCCGTTGAACGAGGCCCTCGACACGGTGGCCTCGCAACCCATCGTGGCGGTGGACACGGAGGCGGACTCCCTTCACTCGTATTTCGACAAGGTCTGCCTGATCCAGATCTCGGCCGGCGCCGACGATCTCGTCATCGATCCCCTGGCAGGCGTGAACCTCGAGCGATTCGGACAGGTCCTGGCGAATGCCGGGATCACCAAGATCCTGCACGGCGGCGATTACGACCTGCGCATCCTCAACCGTGATTTCGGGTTCACCACCAGCAATCTCATCGACACCATGGTCTCGGCCCAGCTCCTCGGATATGAGGCCTATGGGCTGGCCGCTCTGCTCGAGCGACACTTCGGCGTGAAGGTCAACAAGACCCATCAGCGCGCCGATTGGGCCATGCGTCCGCTCACGCCGGAGATGCTCGAGTATGCGGCCATGGACACCCGGTACCTCATCGCGCTCGCCGGCAAGCTGCGGGATGAGCTCACCGCGGCGGGCCGCTGGGAGTGGGCGCAGGAGGAATTCGCCCGGCTGGAGAAGATCCGTTACCGCGATACCGGCGATGACGAAGAGGCCTGGCGGAAGATGAAGAACCTCGGCAGCCTCGATCGCCGTGGGCTGGCGATCATCCGCGAGCTTTACCTGTGGCGCGATCACCTGGCCCGCGGCGCAGACCGCCCACCGTTCAAGATCATCGGCACCGAGCCCATGCTGGAGATCGCCAAAGAGAAACCGCAGAAGATCGGCGATCTGTCGACTCTCAAGAGCGTCTCCCAGTATCACCGCACCCGCTACGGCAAGCCGCTGGTCGACATCGTCCATCGCGCCATGCAGATTCCGGAGGCGGAGCTGCCCGAGCGCAACGAGCCGAAGCCGTGGATCCGCGACAAAGCCCTGGAGACGCGGATCAATCAACTGAAACGCGTTCGTGACAAGAGAGCCGCCGAGCTCAAGATCGACCCGGGCCTGCTCGCGCCCCGGCACGTGCTCACGGCGATCGCGACGACGAGCTCGCTCGACGACATCCCGGCGATGCGCGACTGGCAACGGGCGGTCGTGGGCGAAGCGCTGCTGGGAGCCATGAACAGAGTCTAGGGATCTCCTCTCAGATACAATCCGGCCCGTCATGGAACGCACCAGCGAATTCAAAGTCATCGTCATCGGATCCGGCCCGGCCGGCTGTACGGCGGCGCTCTACCTCGCGCGCGCGAACCTGATCCCGCTGGTCCTCGAAGGCATCCAGCCGGGCGGCCAGCTCACCATCACCACCGACGTCGAGAACTATCCCGGCTTCCCCGAGGGGATCCTCGGGCCGAAGCTGATGGACCTGATGCGGCAGCAGGCCGAGCGTTTCGGCGCGGTCTTCCGCATGGAGCAGGTCGAGTCGGTGAAGCTGAAGACCTATCCGTTCGAGGTCATCACCGACTCGCGACACTACGAGAGCGAGGCGGTGATCGTGGCGACGGGAGCGTCGGCCATGCAGATCGGGCTGCCGTCGGAGAAAGAGCTGCAGGGTTTCGGCGTGTCGTACTGCGCCACCTGCGACGGCTTCTTCTTCAAGAACAAGGAAATCGTCGTGGTGGGCGGCGGCGATTCAGCGATGGAAGAGGCCACGTTCCTGACGAAGTTCGCGAGCAAAGTCACGATCATTCACCGGCGCGAGGAGCTGCGCGCGTCGAAGATCATGCAGGAGCGTGCCCGGAGCAACCCGAAGATCTCATTCGTCTTCAACTCCACCGTCGACGAGGTCATCGGGACGAAAGAGGGCGGCATCACCGCGCTGCGACTGCGTAACCTGAAGACGAATGCCGTCTCCGAGATGAAGACTCAGGGTCTGTTCGTGGCCATCGGTCACACCCCGAACACGAAGTTTCTCGGCGGTCAGGTCACGCTCGACGAGCGTGGCTACATCCAGTTGCCGCACCGCCACTCGACGGTCACCAACATCGACGGAGTCTTCGCCTGCGGCGATTCCATCGATCACATCTACCGCCAGGCCATCACCGCGGCCGGAAGCGGTTGTGCCGCGGCGCTCGATTGCGAGCGCTGGCTGACGCACGGCCAGCGCATCACCGAGCGGTGGGACCTTCCCAAGGGGGAGGAGGAGCGGATTGACTCGTGATCCGTCCGGCGAGCGGATCCTCATCCTGGGCGGTGGAGGCATGGTCGGTCTGCAGGTCGCGCGCGAAGCGGCCCGCCAGCTCCAGCCCTCCCTCATCGTTCTCTCCGCGCTGACCCAGCCGGAAGTCGACGCCGCCATCGCCGTCCTGCGGAGCGAGACCAGCGGCATCGATCTCATCGGCGCCTCCGGCGACATCTTCATCCCCGAGTCGCTGCAGGGGAAGAACCGCGCGGAGCTCATCGCCAACCGGGAGTGGTTCGACGAACTGTTCGCCGAGATCTTCTCGCCGGACGCCGACTACACCGAGTCCGCGCTCTACCAGGTCATCGACCGCCACAAGCCGACCGTCATCGTCGACTGCATCAACACCGCCACCGCCATCAGCTACCAGGACGTGTTCACCGTATCGCGGCGGACCAAGCTGCTGCTCGACTCCATCGAGTCGCGCCAGGGCACGATCGACGTCAGCGAGCTGCAGCCGCTCTTCACGTCCGTACGCGAGCTGCTGCTGTCGGAGGGCATCCCGCAGATCACCCGGCACATCCTGTTTCTCCATCGCGCGCTCGAGCAGAGCTCCGTGCGCGTGTACGTGAAAGTCGGGACGACCGGGACGGGCGGCATGGGCATCAACATCCCGTACACGCACAGTGAGGACAAGCCGTCGCCGCAGCTATTGGCGAAGTCGGCCATCGGGTTCGCGCACACCGGATTGCTCTTCCTCCTGGCGCGCACGCCGGGGCGATCGTCGGAAAAGCACGGCGCCATCATCAAGGAAGTCAAACCCGGCGCCATGATCGGATTCAAGCGCCTCGGCGAGACGCATGTGCGGCTGCGCGGCGACCGCGACCGCGCCTTTCTCGTCAACGCCCACGAAGAAGCGATCGGCGGCACGCTGAACACGCGCGAAGAGGCCGGGAAGTTCGGGCGCTTCGAGGGACGTGACGTGCCGCTCAAGATCATCGGAGCGGACACGGGCGAGAACGGATTCTTCTCCATCGGCGAGTTCCAGGCCATCACCTATCCGCGGCAGATGGAGTACGTGACGCCGGAGGAAGTGGCCCGCACCACCGTGCTGGAGATCCTCGGCGCGTCGACCGGGCGCGACGTCCTCTCCGCGATCGACGGTGCCATCACCGAGCCGAGCTATCGCGCCGGCGTCCTGCGCGAACAGGCCATCCGGCAGATGCAGCAACTCGAGCGCGCTGCCGCCGGCGAGATCCTTCCGTCGATCGCCGTTGGACACCTGGGACCACCGCGGCTGTCGAAGCTGCTCATCGAGGCTTTCCTGATCCGCGAGGCCGACGCCACCGACGACATCGACGCGATGCTCGCCATCGGCGCCGAAGAGATGCAGACCCGCGTGGAGACGTTCCTGAAGAAGAACCCGCGGATCGTCAGCCTCATCGTGACCGTCGGCATCCCTCTTCTCCGGGGCCCCAGGCCCGAGGCCCGAGGCCTCAGTCTGACCCGCGGACCGCGGATCAACATTCCGCCCGCTCCGCCGGACGGATCGGCGGCGCCGCTCGACCGCGACGCCGTGGAGCGCTACGCGCAAGCGGGCTGGGTCGATCTGCGCCTCCAGAACTTCGAGGTGTGGAGCGAGCGTATCCGGCGGCTGGCCTGCTCGCGTCCCGACATCGTTTCGCAGGGGTCGGCGGCGTTCGATCTTTCCAAGTACAGCGGCTCCCGATTCGTGCCCGGCGACGTCGTCGGCTGGCTGCTGACGAATGAAGTCGACGAGCGGGGCGTGGTCGGGCATAGACTCTTCTGAAGCATTCCAGGAGGTCCCATGGCCCTGCTCTCACGCCGCGCATTCGCGCAGCTCGCCGGCACCGCCGCGGCGATGGCCGCGGTGCCGCGCATCGTCACCGCTCGCCCCGTTCCCGGAAACGTTCGTCTGAGCGCGAACGAGAATCCCTATGGCCCCTCGCCCTCCGCGTTTCAGGCCATGCGCGACGCCTTTTCGCAGGTGCGGCTCTATCCCGATGAAGCCGTCGACGAGCTCGTCGCGTCCATCGCCACGCTCCACGGTGTCACGGAGCGCCAGGTGCTCCTCGGCGACGGCTCCAGCGAGATCCTGAAACTGTCAGGCATGGCATTCACCGGTGCCAGGCGGCCGCTCGTCGTTGCCGATCCGACGTTCGAGGCGCTGGCCATCGCCGCCCGGGCCCAGGGCGCCGAGGTGAAGAAGGTCCCCCTCGACGCGTCGTACGGGCACGACGTCGCGAAGATGCTGGACGTCTCGCGCGGTGCCGGTCTCGTCTACATCTGCAATCCGAACAATCCCACCGCGACGATCACGCCGGACAAGGCGCTGCGTGCGTTTCTGGCGTCCGTCCCTGTCGAGACGACGGTGCTCGTCGACGAGGCCTACCACCACTACGCGACCTCGAGCGACTACGCCAGCGTGGTCGATCTCGTGGCCAGCCGGCCGAACCTCATCGTGTCGCGCACCTTCTCGAAGATCTACGGCCTGGCCGGTCTGCGTTGCGGCTACTGCGTGGCCCAGGAAGGGATGATCCGCAAACTGAACGCACAGCAGGCCTGGGACACCGTCAACATCATGGCGCTGGCCGCGGCGCGCGCGTCGCTCGGCGATCGTGCGCACGTCATCGACCATCGCAAGCGCAACAGCGACATGAGAGCCTGGCTGCGCGACCACGTGCAGCGCCTGGGCTTCCGGATGCTGCCGTCCGAGGCGAACTTTGTGATGATCGACATCGGGCGTGACGTGAAGCCGGTGATCGCGTCCATGCGCGGCAGCGGCGTGCAGGTCGGCCGTCTCTTTCCGGCCATGCCGCACAACCTGCGCGTGACCATCGGCAAGCCCGAGGAGATGCAGCGCTTCGTCGACGAACTGGGAAAACTGCGCGCCTGAGCGAACGCCTCCCGTCAAGGCCGTCAGCTACTGCTGTGCGTGCCCAATGTAGGCAGATCGTAGAAGAAACCGAGCAGCAGGCCGTCATCAAAGAAACGGCCCGATGCCTTGCCCTCCGAATGCAGCGACCGAAGCGACGGTCATGACGGTGTACAGGACCGGAGCGAACAGCACCTTCCGAGCCTTCGGTGTCATGTCTCAGCTCGGGCAGTCACCCTCGCTTTCTGCGACCGCATGAACATGAAATAGAGATGATCGCCCTCGGTCTCACGCTCACCGCGCTTGCCGCATACGCGACGAGGTCGTAGCGGACGCCGGCCACCTGATCGTTCCAGTCTGAGCGACTTTCTGTAGAAAAGTGATGTATGAGTCGATCGTGTGGACGAACAGGACGGTCATGTTCTTGATTCGCACTGTCGCGGAGATTAGGCGGGACAATGGCAGGTGACGCCTGCGCTGGGACTTGGATACGTAAACTGTTGAACCTCGCCTACATCTGGCTCGCAGCGAATCTGCGCGATGGTGCTGTCCGACAAAGAGAACGCATACAATCCGTAGAGAGTGTCAACGGAGTAGTCACGAATACCGTATTTAACCGCGAGTCGGTCGGCGGCCTCCTGCTTGTCGACTCCTTGTCGAAAGAGAACGACGGTGCCTGCTCCATGACAGTCACAGCGCTTCAGACGAGCCGGATCTTTGCAGGGCGGCCAACCAACCCGCACCGCGCGTATCCGCGCCGCCCTGAGTGTCAACGTGAAGTGACGGAAGTTCGTACCACAAAATCTGTCGGTTTCGTCGGTAGGCTTAACTGATTGCATCCCGCGACAGCGACGAAGAGAACTGCCAGCAACCTCGTTTCGGCTATGTGATCAGACCGCACGCTGCTGATACGAACGGGCGTCAGCAAGCGTCCATTCACGCGCCAAACTCTGATGCGAAGCAGCCGTCTAACGTGTCATGCGTGTTCAGCCGGCCGCCGCCTTCACCTTACCGCGAGCTCAGACACTTTCCAATTTGCAAAGCAAGAGCGCGTCGGCCACGGCTCACTGCGTCGGGGTTTCATGGAGTGAAGAGCCTGCGCACGCTCAAGGAACTGGTTCGCAACTACAGCAACTTGGTCGAGGACTCGACGCGGGTCATGCTGCGGATCAAGGCGCTGATCTCGCCGTATATCTCAGAGTTGCGATCGACCGGTGATCATGATTGCTTGCCCCAGCAACCCAGCAACCCAGCAACCCAGCAACCCAGCAACCCAGCAACCCAGCAACCCAGCAACCCAGCAACCCGTTTAGAACGCGTTGAGGATGTACTCGAGCGGGTTCACCGGATTGTTGTTCAACCGCACTTCGTAGTGCAGGTGCGGGCCGGTGGAGCGGCCGGTTGAACCGACGTAGCCGATGATGTCGCCGCGCTTCACGCGCTCTCCGGGATGAACGGCAAAGCCCGACAGATGGCCGTAGCGCGTCGAATAGCCGTAGCCGTGCGAGATGTAGACGACGTTGCCGTAGCCGTTGGCCCATTCCGACTTCACCACGATGCCGTCGGCGGGCGCGCGCACGGCCTGGCCCACGGCCGAGGAGATGTCGATGGCGTTGTGGGTACCGGGCTCACCGGTGAACGGATCGGAGCGGCCGCCGAACCCGTCGGTGAGAATGCCGCGGACCGGAGCGATCGAAGGAGTGGACGAGAGGAGCTGCGCCTGGGCCACGAACTTCTGCTCGAGCACAGAAAGGTCTCGCTCGATGCGATGGGAGCGGAAGCTCATCTTGTCGACGTCGTCACGGTACGGGTTGCCGTCGTCATTCTGACGGATACCGCCGACGCCACCCTGTGCCGTCTCGTCGAGTGTGGAAATGCCGGCGATGATTGCCAGTTTACGAGTGCGGTCCTCGACCGTCCGCAACTGCGTGCGCAGAGACTCGACCGACTTGCTGAACTGCTCGTTCGCGGCCTGCAGATCGCGGTTCTCGCGCTGCAGCTTGGAAAGCTCGTGGGTCTGGGAAAGCGACGTGAAGTACTGGACCGAGAAGAACGTGGAAAGGCAGAGCGAAGAAATGACGAGCGTAATGATCGAGAAGAAGAGACGATGGGACACCTTCAACTTTCGGAACTTGGCCCGTGCGTGCGGGACGAAGATGATCGTTGAATACCGCTTGTCCATGGACTCTCCCTTAGGTTACGAATACAAAACGACCTGGGCCGTGGGGGGTATTGTATGGATCGACCCGGGCGAGTCAACGAAAAGTTGCCGGGATACGTAGCAATTTCGGAAGATCAGCGATCTGGCGTAACTGCGCGGATTTGAAGGACTTCGAGGCCAGAAATATGGGAATGCACCATATTAGGGACGGCACACCGCATCCTTGTGTTCAATAGTAAAAATAACTCTTGTCGATCGCCAGCTCCTCATTGTGATCTGCATCACCCAGGTTTTTTTCTATCGTAGGATGACCGCCGTGAGAGCTGACTGGAACCAGTACTTCATGGGCATCGCACATCAGGCCGCAACGCGGGCAACGTGTCAGCGAAAACACGTCGGCGCCGTGATCGTGCGCGACCGCACCATCCTCTCCACCGGGTACAACGGCTCGGTGCGCGGGCTTCCGCACTGCGAGGATGTCGGATGCGTCGTCGAAGACGGTCACTGCATCACCACCGTGCACGCGGAAGCGAACGCTATTCTGCAGGCCGCCAAGAACGGCGTCTCGATCGAGGGAAGCGAGTTGTACACGACGGCATCGCCGTGCTGGAACTGCTTCAAGCTCATCGCCAACGCCGGCATCCGCAAGATCTACTACGGCGAGTTCTATCGCGACGAGCGCTCGCGCGAAACCGCCAAGCAGATCGGCATCGAGCTCATCGACCTGCAGATGCCCACCCTTGCCCATGCTGGTCCTCGGAGTTGATTCCTCGCTGCCGCTGCTCTCGGTCGCGCTCGTCCGCGACGGCTCGCTGATCGGCGCCGTCGCGCTGCAGGGGCAGGGGTCGCGGAACGAGAAACTGCTCCCGGCCGTGGACTGGCTTCTCGCCGAGAGCGCGATCGACCGCCACGCCATCGATCTCTTCGCCGTGACCCGGGGTCCCGGCTCCTTTACCGGAGTCCGCGTCGGACTGGCCACGGTGCAGGGAATGGCGCTCGCGCTGGGCCGGCCGGTCTGTGCGATGTCGACACACGAGGCCATCGCCTGGGACAGCTCCGGTTCGCTGGCCATCGCCGATGACGCGGGCCGCGGTGAGCTCTACGTTTCACGCTACGAGAACGGCGCCGAAGTCGAGCCGCCGCATCTGGCGCGAGAGATCGCTGGCCCGGTCCTGCGCGTCGCCGAGTTCGCCGCGCGGCAGAACGTGGCCGCATCGTGCGCGCGTCGCGCGGCCGCCATCGCCGCGAGCGGTGACCTCGACCGCTACGCGGACGTCACGCCGATCTACGTCCGTCTGGCGGAGGCGGAAGTGAAGCTGCAGCAGAGGAGCGGTGCGCGGTGAGATGACCATCCGCCCCGCCGAACACGGCGATCTCGAGGCTATCCACGCCATCGAGAGCTCGTCGTTTCCGACGCCGTGGCGCCGCGAGTTCTTCGAGAGCGAGCTTGCCGCTCCCGGGCGCTACACGCTCGTGGCCACGCGCGGCCGTACCGTCATCGCCTACCTCTTCGCCATGTGGATCTTCGACGAGATGCACGTGAACAAGATCGGCGTCACCGGCGAGGAGCGCCGCAAGGGAATCGCCGACGCGCTCATGGACCGCTGCTTCGAGTTCGCCCGCGAACACGGCGTGGAGATGATCTCACTGGAAGTCCGCGAGTCGAACGGCGGAGCCCAGGCCTTCTACCGCCATCTGCAGTTCGAATCCGTCTACATCCGTCCCCGCTACTACCCCGACGGTGAGAACGCGGTCGTGATGACGAGGAAAATCTGAGGAAGGCCTTGGGCCTCGGGCCTCGGGCCTCGGGCCTCGGTTTTCCACGAACTCCGAGTTCAACCGAGCACCGAGCACCGAGCACCCAGCACCGAGGACCAGGCCTCAATTCCCCCAGCGCACGCGGTATGCCGACGTTGGTCGCAGCCTTGCGGCGAGCGCGCGCTCTATCTCCTCGGCGGTCACCGAGCCGTTCGACCGGCGCGGCTGCGCGGCGATCTCCTCCGGTTTCGGCGCCGTGGCGTTCGTCTCGTCGGCGTGACCGAGAATCGCCAGCGGATCGGGTGTCGCCCAACGTCCCTCCAGCGACAGCACGGCGTCGACGAGACCGGAGCGCGGGATGGCCACGGTGCGCTCGTCGCGGCGTTCGAATCCGTCCGACTCCAGGATCGGTCCCGGCACGCGCACCACGATCTCGCCGGGCAGGGGATTGAACACGAGATCGAACTCCTCGTCGAGCGTGACGCCGTCGCGTTTGGCGGCGTCGACGTGGTCGATGGTCGCGGTCATGGCATTGTTCACTGCGGTGATGAGCGCATCCTCTTCTTCGATCGTGGAGTGTTCGTCGTCCTTGTCGGAGAAGAGAATCGTGAACACGGCCCGGGCCCGCTGCGGCTGCCGGTCGAGATAGCGATAGAGCGCGTCGAGCTCGTGAAAGTAACTCACGGCATCGTGAGACCAGGTGTGCATTGCCGCTTCGACATCGTCGCGCTGGCGGTGCGTGGCCCGTACGCTCGACGCTGGATAGAACGCCAGCTCGCTCCATCGTTCGCTGCCGGTCGACTGCACCGTGCCGATCTCGCCCATGAGGCGCTGGAGATCGTCGATGGCGATCGTCACGGAGTGCTCGAAGTGACGGAGCGCGCCGCCGGATTTGTCGTAGGCCACGCGCTCGGCCGCTGCGCTCACGCCGGCGAATCGCGGTGCCCACGGATCGCGATGCTCGAGCAGCGCAGCGCCGGTCTCACGGATCCGTTCCCGTTCCTGCGCGTCGCTTCCGGAATCGCCGATGTCGGTTCGAGCGGTGACGGTGACATGCCGCCCGTCGTTGGCGGGCTCGATCACGACCGTGTTGCGGACGGGATTGCGGATGCCGCACGCTGTGAGCGCCAGGAGCGCGAGAACACGGATCGCTCTCATGACTCCTCGCGAATCGCCGCGATCGGATCGAGCTTCGAGGCCACGCGCGCCGGATACCAGGTGGCGATCACCGACAAGGCGATGGCGACCACGTTCACGCCGATGACGTCGCTCCACTCGAGCTGAAACGGCAGGTAGCTGACGAAGTAGATATCGCGCGGCAGCGGAATGAGCTGATAGCGGTTGGCGGCCCAGGACAGTCCGATGCCGAAGAGGTTGCCGAGCAGCGTCCCGCTCAAACCGATCAGCAGTCCCACCTGCAGGAAGATCGAGAGAATCGTGCGATCGCTGGCCCCGAGCGTGCGCAACACGCCGACCGAAGGCCGCTTCTCGACGATGAGCATGGACAAACTCGACACGAGATTCAGCGCCGCCACGAAGATGATGAGCGAGATCGTCACGAACATCACGATCTTCTCCAGTCGCAGCGCCAGGAACAACGGGCGGTTGATCTCCTTCCAAGTCTTTACCTGCACCGCCGGAAACTGTCCGGCCAGCGCGCTCTGGATCTCCTCGGCTTTCGACGCGTCGCCGCGCATCTCGATCGACGTCGGTTTCGTGCTCGTGCCGAACAGTCCGCCCGCGTCGGCCGGGGGCAGATAGGCGTCGGCGCCGTCGACTTCCCGGGAGGAAGGAACGAGGCGGGAGATGCGGAAGCGCCGCATCACGGGCACGGCGCCGAACGGCGTGAGGCGCATGCGCGGCGCCACGGCCATGACGGCGTCGCCGGTCGTGAGTCCGAGGGAGGCGGCGAAGTCGCGGGTGACGGCGATGGAGCCGGGATCGACGCGCTCGTCCGTGGAGCGGATGCGCATCGGCCGTCCCCGGCGCTCGGTCTCGTTCGCTCCCCAGGCGATGCCGCTGATCATCGGATGGATCTCGCGCACGCCGAGCTTGCGGGCGGCCTCGACGATCGCTCCGGCGTCGTCGATGGTGTTGCTGCCCGCGGGCTCGACGAGCAGTTGCGGACTCGATTCGATGAGCCTCTCCTTGATCTGGCCCTGCAGACCGGAGAGCAGGGCAATGGACATGAGCAGCACGAAGACGCCCACGCCGAGTCCGAGCACGCTGATGAGCGACATGAACGCCGTGTGCGCCTGTTTGCGCGCCGACCAGAGGTAACGGCGGGCGATGCGCGACTCGATCATGGCCCGAGGCCCGAGGCCCGAGGCCCGTTCATGCCCGTGGTCTCATCAGCGGAAACAGGATGACGTCGCGAATCGACGGCGAATCCGTGAGGATCATGGCCAGGCGGTCGATGCCGACGCCCTCGCCGCCGGTCGGCGGCATCCCGTACTCGAGAGCGTTGACGTAGTCGTCGTCCGCCTGATGCGCCTCTTCGTCGCCGCGGGCGCGCTCGGCGAGCTGCTGCTCGAAGCGGCGTGCCTGCTCGTCGGCGTCGTTCAATTCCGAGAATGCGTTCGCCACTTCCATTCCGCCGATGTAGAGCTCGAAGCGCTCGACGAAACGAGGATCGTCGGCGCGCTGCTTCGACAGCGGAGAGATCTCGGTCGGGAAGTCGGTGATGAACGTGGGCTGGATGAGGTGCTGCTCGACGATCGTCTCGAACAGCGCGGCGATCTGTTTGCCGTCGCCATGCAACGCATCGCGCAGATCGGCGTCGATGTATTTCTCGACGAGCGTCCGCGGATGGTCGAGGTCGCCGATGGCGATCTCGCCGCCGGAGAAATGAGCGATCGCTTCCTTCATGGTGAAGCGGGCGAAGGGACGCCTGAAAGAGATCTCGTTGTCGCGGAACCTGACCGTTTCCCCGCCGGTCACCGCGGAGGCCAGGCCGCTCAGCAGTTCCTCGGTCTCATCGATGAGGATCTCGTAATCGGCATAGGCCTGATAGAACTCGAGCATCGTGAACTCGGGGTTGTGCTGGGTGGAGATGCCCTCGTTGCGGAAGTTGCGGTTGATCTCGTAGACGCGCGACATGCCGCCGACGATGAGGCGCTTGAGATAGAGCTCCGGCGCGATGCGCAGAAAGAGATCGATATCGAGGGCGTTGTGATGCGTGACGAATGGCCGCGCCGCCGCGCCGCCGGCGATCGGCTGCATCATCGGCGTCTCCACCTCGATGAAGCCGTGCCCGTCGAACCAGTTGCGGATGTGGCGCACGATCTTCGCGCGCGTCTCGAACGTCTTCTTCACGTCGTCGTTGACGATGAGATCGACATAGCGCTGGCGGTAGCGCTGCTCGACGTCGGTGAGCCCGTGCCACTTGCCGGGCAGAGGCCGGAGCGCCTTCACCAGGAAGTCGATGTGCGCGGCCTTGACCGACAGCTCGTTCGTCTTCGTCCGGAACACCGTCCCTTCGGCGGAGATCCAGTCGCCGGCATCGAGGTTCCTGTACAACTCCCACTCCCGCTCCGGCAGCGTGTCCTTGCGGCAGTAGATCTGGATGCGCGCGGTGCGCTCGGACAGGACCAGGAACGCCGTCTTGCCGAATTCGCGGATGAGCATGATCCGGCCGGCCACCTTGACGTGCTGAGGTTCGGCTTCGAGATCCTGGGCGGATTTCGTGCCGTACTTCGCGACCACTGCTTCGATGGTCGTGTCGGTGACCGCCTTCGTCGGAAACGCCGCGTATCCGAGCTTGACGATGCGCTCGAGCTTCTCGCGCCGCACGCGGATCAGTTCTGACTCTGGAACTTCGGGCTGAGCCTGTTCGCTCATAGCTTCTTCAGCGCGTCGATCGCTCTCTCCAGCACATCCATCTGCACCGAACACGACATGCGCAGGTGTCCTTCTCCTTCCGGCCCGAAGACGATGCCGGGAACGGAAGCGACGCTCGTCTTCTCCAGCAGCATCTCCATGGCCTTCCACGAGTCGCCGCCGAGGCGTTCGCGGACGTCGGGGAAGAGATAGAAGGCGCCGGGCGGTGTCGGGCAGCGGAATCCCGCTTCGTTCAGACCGCGCACGAGCATGTCCCGGCGCTTGCGATACTCCTCGCGGACCGGCGGAAAGTAGCCGGGCGGCGCTCCGATCGCGGCAGTGGCCGCGTACTGCGTCGGCGTCGAAACGCCGTTGATCGAATTGAGCACGAGCTTGCGCAGGGAGTCCATGAACGTCTCGCCGGCGACGAGATAGCCGGCGCGCCAGCCGGTCATGGCGAAGCTCTTGCTGAGCGTGAACATGCTGATCGTGCGCGCGAACATCCCCGGCAGCGACGCCAGCGACACGTGCTCGCCGTCGTAGACGAGATCCTCGTACGCTTCATCGGAGATCGCCATGAGGTCGTTCTCCGTCGCGAATCGTGCGATGGACTCGAGCTGTGTTCGCGACAGGACGTTGCCGGTTGGATTCGAGGGCGTGTTCACGTAGATGACCCGCGTCTTCGGCGTCATGTGCTTCCCGAGCACCGGAGCGAGGTCGCTGGTTTCGCGCGCCTCGTCCCACGGCACGCGCTGCGGCGTGCCGCCGGCGAAGGCGATGTGATCGCGGATCGGCGTCCAGTACGGTGAGAACAGCAGCACGCCGTCGCCGGGATTCACCGTCGTCTGGAACGCGCAGAACAGCCCGTGCGCGCCGCCCGAAGTGACGATGATGTTCTTCGCCGCGGCCTCGATGTGGTTCTTCGCGGTGACCTTCGCGCGGATGGCCTCGATCAGGGGCGCGATGCCCGACGACGGAGCGTAGCGCGTCAGGTTGTCCTCGATCGCTTTGACCATCGCCTTCTTGATGAAGTCGGCGGTGGGCATGAACGGTTCTCCGCCCTCGAGTTGAAGGACGCTCTGTCCGGCCGCCTTCATTTCCAGGACGCGGTTGCGGATCTTGACGATGTCGGAGAAGCCGAGGGGAGTAACGCGGTCCGCTGGTTTGATCGACGTGATTTGCACGCGGCGGGAGTATACGAGAGGTTGCCGGGGCCTTTACGTCGTCGTTTTCGGTGGAGCGATCTGCTTGCCCGTTTCGGTGACCGGCGCGGAAGGCGTCACGATCTGCTGCGGAGTGGCCTGCGGCGACGGCGCTTTCTCGACCTGCGGTTTCGCGGGCGGGACATAGTCGGACGGAGCGCCGAGGAATTTGCCGGCCTGGCGGGCGTGATCGCGCTCGTAGTTCTTGAGCAGCGCCAGGTCGATCAGTTTCGAGTCCAGCACGCGCGGGTTGGTGCGCACGTCGAAGATGGCTGGGTTGTGACGCAGCGCCTTGGCGTAGTAGTCGATGGCCGCGTCGTTGTTGTTGCGTGCTTCCTCGATCAGCCCGAGCTGAAAGAGGGCCTCGGAGTGGCCCTTCATGAGGCGAACCGTGCGATGGTAGGCGCGCTCGGCGCCGGTGTAATCCTGACGGGACTGGCGGATGAGGCCGAGGTTGTACCAGGCCTGGTAGAAGTGCGAGTCGGCGTTGACGGCACGCTCGAACTCACGCTCGGCGTCCTTGGGGAATCCCTTCGCCACGAGCAGTTGTCCGAGGTGATTGTGCAGCGGGGCCGATCTCTGATTGGTGCGCAGCGCCTCCACCGTGTTGCGGATCTGCACATCGATACCGCTGTTGCTGGTGGTCCACTGCGAGTAAAACGGGTGGTCGTAGGGATTGCCGCTGTGATTGCGGTGGAAGAGGGAGCAGCCCGCGACCAGGGCGGTTGCGGCGGCGATGACGAGAACTCGTTTCATGATCATTCCTGAAGTGGTTTTGCTTTGAGCTTCACTTTGCCGTCGACGGTCTCGACGCGGAAGGCGACGGCGTTCACGTTGTAGCGCGACCGCACCATCTCCGACTGCTTCTCCACCATGGCGCTGAGCTGTTCGAACGTGACGCTGTTGGCCTTCCCGAGCTTCGAATTCTCGCGCTCGATCTGCTCGTAGAGTTTTCGGACATCTTCACCGTTCGTGCCCTGCGCTACCTTTACATACGAATCGCCCTCTCCGGACGTTACGCGCGAGGGTGTGGCCCGCGCCGCGGAGGGCGGGGGGGGAGGAGGGGTCGGCTGGCTGAGCGCGGCCTGGCGGCGCTTGAACTCGATCGGCCCTTCTTCGCGCTCGCGCATCTTGCGGCCCCACATCTCACGGAACTGGTTGTATCGCGACGTGAGCGTGTTGAACCGGAAGCGGCGCCCGTTGTCACGGATCTTCTGTTTGTGCATGTCCTGAATGTAGGACTCGACGACGCGACGCTCGGTCATCGGCGGCATCTTCTGGATCCCGGAGAAGAACTGGTCATACTTGTTCTTGACTACCCGGATCAATTCCTCGAGCTTGTCGAGTTCGTCGTCCTGTTTGATCATGAAGGCTTCCGACTACAATAGGCCTCAAGTCCTCATGCGTAAAGCGGGCGCTGCGGCCCCTGATTCCGCTTCTCACAACTTTCGGACGATCCCTTCGGTCGAGCGTCTGCTCTCGTCGCCGCCGTACCAGGCGCTGGCCGCCGAGTTCGGGCGGGAGCGCCTCAAAGACGCGGTTGTGACGTACCTCACGAAACTGCGCGGGGAACGTGCGGCTTTCGACGAAACGGGAGCGCTCCAGGCGGTGGGCGCGATGCTCGCCCAGTCGACGGCTTCGACGCTCCATCGCGTCATCAATGCCACCGGCGTCATCATCCACACGAACCTCGGGAGGTCACCGATCGATCCCGCGGTCTGGGGCGAGGGTGAGCGGATCGCCGGCGGATACTCGAACCTGGAGTTCGATCTCGCCACCGGCGAACGCGGCAGGCGCGACGAGCATCTCACCGCCATCTGCCGCGCGCTGTTCGGATGCGAGGCGGCGGTGCTCGTCAACAACAACGCCGCCGGGACGCTCCTGCTGCTCGCTGCCGTGGCGGCGAAGAAGGAAGTGATCGTGTCGCGCGGGGAGCTCGTCGAGATCGGCGGCTCGTTCCGCGTTCCCGAGGTGATCCAGCAGGGAGGGGCGAAGCTGCGGGAAGTGGGGACGACGAACCGGACGCGGGCCCGCGACTACGCCGAGGCGGCGACGAAGAAGACCGCGGCGATCCTGCGCGTGCACCGGTCGAATTTCGACATCGTCGGGTTCACGGAGACGCCGTCGATCGAGCAGCTCGTCGAAGTGGCGCGGAAGAAAAAGCTGCCGCTCCTGTACGACGAGGGCAGCGGCCGCGTCGTCGATCTGTCGAAGTATGGGTTCACGAAGGCCGACACGATCCGGGGGCTCATCGCGAAAGGCGTCGACGTCGTTACCTGCTCCACGGACAAGCTCATCGGCGCGACGCAGGGCGGTCTGATCCTCGGATCGGAAGAGCTCGTAGCGAAATGCCGCCGTCATCCGCTCATGCGCGCGCTGCGCGTGGGAAAGGAGAGCTATGCGCTCATCGGCGCGACGTTGCGCGCGTTCGCGAAGGGGAAGCACGAGGAAGTGATTCCCATCTATCGCATGCTGGCGACGCCGGTCGACGAGTTGCGCGCGCGCGCCGGGGAGATCACGCGCGGTACCGCTGCGCACATCATCGAGACCCGCGCCGTCCTCGGCGGCGGGACGACTCCGACCGAGACGATTCCCTCGATCGCCGTGGCCGTGCCGGGGAACGCAGCCGAGATGCACGCGCGCTTTCTGGCCCGGGACACGCCGATCCTCGGCACCGTGGAGCACGGCATGTTCCGTCTCGACCTGCGCACCGTGCTCAGCAAGGACATCCCCACCCTCCGCCAGGCCCTTTTGTAGATGGGGTCAGAGCTTCGGTTCGACACTTTTCTACGTGGCGTGGAGCGTCGACGAGCGAATGTCCACCCTTTGTAGAAAAGTGTCGAACCGAAGCTCTGACCCCATCTACAAAAGGGCCTCGATCCGGGAGCGCGACTCCTGCGACAACTTGTCCTTGTCGCGGACCGACAGGCCGGCTGTGGCGATCGGTGGCGTCAGCGTCACCGTGACCGGGCCGGCCGTGATGCGCTTCGTCCCGGCGCGCATCACCTCATAGGTTCCCTTGATGGCCACCGGCACGATCGGCAGCTCCGACTTCAGAGCGAGCAGGAACGCGCCGCGCTGGAACGGGCGCATCTGCAGCTCCCGCGAGCGTCCCTCTTCCGGAAAGATCACGATGGTGTTGCCGCGCCGGATGCGCTCGCCGGCGAGATCGAACGACTTCACCGCCGTGCGCCGGTTCTTGCGGTCGATGGGGATGAATCCCGCGCGCGCCAGCGCCCATCCGAAGATGGGAATCCTGAACAGGCTGACCTTGGCCATGAAGCGGATCGGCTGCGGAATCGCCGCGAAGATGCAGGGGATGTCGAAGTAGCTGTGATGATTGGCGATGAGGATGTAGCGCTGCTTCGGATCGATGAGATCGAGATTCTCCGCGTGAAGCTCGATCCCGGCGGCCCAGACGATCGACCGCCCCCAGGTGCGGATGAGCGTAGCCACGAGCCCGTCCGCCCGCCGGAACGGCGCGAACACCATCGTGGCGATGCTGAAGAAGATCGTCGAAGGGATGGCGAAGATAACAACCCATAGCGTGCGCAACACGCGCGGAATCTATCAACCTTCGGGGTAGAACACGAACAACGTGCAGCCCTGCCGCGACGCCGGAATGTGCGAGCTGCCGGCCGGATGATGCAGAAACGTCCCCGGCCCATAGACGTTGACGCCGTCATCGAAATCGCGCTCCTGGATCCCGTGGATGGCCAGGAGCAGGCGGCTCGAGAAATCCCGAAGGTTCTCGACCTTGGCCGGCCTGGAGAGAGTGGTTGAGATCGTCAGGCGTCGTCATGCCATGACGGTAGCGGATGATTTGCAACCGCGGTGCGAAAAATTCTCATGATATTGATGAACAATGTGAGGGTTGGGGAACGAGGCCGCGGAAGGAGTAAAATGCCGCTCTCGCACGAGATGTCTCTTCCTCTCCTCGCCCATCGCAAGCCCAACTCCAGACAAAGGAGACTGACGTGAATGACTCCCAGAGCACCTCGGCGGTGCTCGACCCCCCCCCGGCCGCCGGCGAACCGACCACCAATGACCTGACCATTCATGTGGCCACGGTGAACGGATCGGGATCGCAATCATCGAACAGCGTCCTGATGCGCTCGATCTTTCAGATGGGCGTGCCGGTCAGCGGAAAGAACATGTTTCCTTCGAATATCGCCGGGCTGCCGACGTGGTTCACCATCCGCGCGAACAAGGATGGCTGGATCGCCCGGAAGAAGGAAGTCGATCTCTTGGTGTGCATGAATGCGCAGACCGCGGCCGAGGACGTGGCGGCGCTGCAGCCGGGTGCGCTGTGTATCTACGACGCACCGCTCAACAGCAAGTCGATGCGCAACGACGTCTCGTTCTTCGAGGTGCCTTTCGCGAAGCTGGCCGGCGAGCTGACCACCGATTCGCGGCTGCGCAAGCTGCTGACGAACATGGTCTACGTCGGCGTCGTGGCCGAGCTCATCGGAATCGAGCGCGCCGAAATCGTCAACGCCATCACCAAACAATTCAAGGGGAAACAGAAGGCCATCGAACCGAACGTGCAGGCCATCGACAAAGGCATGGAGTTCGCGAAAGCAAGCCTGCCCGCGCAGAACAAATATCGCGTGACGCGGATGAACGCCACGGCCGGCAAGATCATCATCGACGGCAATGCCGCCGCGGCCATCGGCGCGATGTTCGGCGGAGTCACCGTCGTGACCTGGTATCCGATCACGCCGTCGTCGTCGCTCTGCGAGTCGCTCATCGACTATCTCAAGCAGTACCGCATCGAGAACGGCAAGGCCACCTTCGCCGTGGTGCAGGCCGAGGATGAGCTGGCGGCCGTGGGCATGGTGCTGGGGGCGGGATGGGCAGGCGCACGTTCGATGACCTCGACTTCCGGCCCCGGCGTCTCGCTCATGAACGAGTTCATCGGCCTCGGCTACTTTGCCGAGATTCCCGGTGTGATCTGGGACATCCAGCGCGTCGGTCCCTCCACCGGATTGCCGACCCGCACCGCGCAGGGCGATGTCCTGCAGGCGTACTTCTGTTCGCACGGCGACACACAGCACATGGTGCTGCTGCCGTCCAGCGTCAACGAGTGCTTCGAGTTTGCCAGTGAGGCCCTCGACCTCGCCGAGATGTTCCAGACCCCGATCTTCGTCCTGTCCGACCTCGACCTGGGGATGAACAACTGGATGTCCGACCCGTTCAAATATCCGGAGAAGCCCATCCGCCGCGGCAAAGTGCTGAGCGCGGAACGGCTGAAGGAGCTGGGCGGCAAGTGGGGACGCTACGACGACGTCGACGGTGACGGCATTGCCTACCGCACGCTGCCCGGAACGGATCATCCGTTCGCGTCGTACTTCACCCGCGGTTCCGGACACGACGCGTTCGCCCGCTACTCCGAGAAGCCCGGGGACTACACGGCCACGGTCGACAGACTGCGCAAGAAGCTGGATACGGCCAGGGAGTTCGTGCCCCAGCCGGTGATCGACCGGCGGAAAGGGGCGAAGATCGGATTCATCGCCTACGGCACGACCGACTTTCCGCTCCAGGAGTCGCGCCACCAGTTGCGCACGGAGGCGGACGTGGAGACGAGCTACTTCCGGTTGCGCGCCCTGCCGTTCAACGAGGAACTGAAGGACTTCGTGGCGGCGCACGACCGCGTCTATGTGGTCGAGCAGAATCGCGACGGCCAGATGGCCGATCTCATCCGGCTGGAAGTGGCGAACGATCAGGGCAGGATCCGCAAGATTCTTCACTACACCGGTCTGCCCTGCGACGCGCGGTTCATCACCCGATCGGTTCTGGAGATGGAGTCGGATCACAACCTGCTCAAGGTTGCCTACGACCCGGGCGGTTCGAGCGTCGTGACGAAGGGAGAGGACTGATCATGGCCGACAGCACACTGAAAATCGGACCGGAACCGGCAAAGGAGAACAGGCTCGGGCTCAAGGCCACCGACTACTCCGGAGGCAGGTCGACGCTGTGCGCGGGCTGCGGCCACGACGCCATCAGCAACCAGATCATCCGCGCGTTCTACGAGATGAACGTGAAGCCGGAGAAGGTGGCAAAGTTCTCGGGCATCGGCTGCTCCTCGAAGACGCCCGCGTATTTCCTGCAGCGCTCGCACGGATTCAACAGCGTCCACGGACGGATGCCCGCGGTGGCCACCGGGGCCATGCTGGCCAACCACAAGCTCCTGGCCATCGGCGTCTCCGGTGACGGCGACACCGCCTCCATCGGACTCGGCCAGTTCATGCACATGGTCCGCCGCAACATCCCCATGGTCTACATCATCGAGAACAACGGGGTGTACGGGTTGACCAAGGGGCAGTTCTCGGCGACGGCGGACGAGGGGTCGAAGCTCAAGACCGGTGTGATCAACGATCTGCCGCCGATGGACCTCTGCGCGCTGGCCGTGGAGCTCGGGTGCGGATTCGTGGCCCGTGGATTCGCGGGCGATCCCAAACAGATGGTGAACATCCTCAAAGCCTCCATCGCCCACGACGGCCTGGCCGTGATCGACGTCATCTCGCCGTGCGTCACGTTCAACAATCACGAGGGCTCCACCAAGGGGTATACCTACTCGAAGGAAAACGACGAACTGCTGCACCAGATCGGCTTCGTGCCCTCCTACGATCAGATCGAGATCGATCAGGAGGCCGGCACCGTCCGCGAAGTGACGATGCACGACGGCTCGCGCATCGTGCTCCGGAAGCTCGAAGAGGACTACGATCCGGGCGACCCGCTGCAGGCCATTCAACGTCTCCACAAGGCGGTGGAGAGCGGCCATATGCTCACCGGCCTCGTCCATCTGCGGCCCGAGAAGACGAGCTTCATCAGTCTTCTCAATCTGGTCGACGAGCCACTCCATCAACTCCCGATCGAGCGCACCCGGCCGTCCCGGGAAGCGCTCGACAAGATCATGCACGAGCTGATGTAGGCCCTGCTCTCGAGCTGGTTCGGCCCTTGCTCATCCATTGCCCATGAGCGACGACGAAAAAGGCGCCACCGAAGCGGACATGCAGAAGATCCGGACGATCAAAGGCGACGAGGCCCTCGGCTACGAAGGAGCCGGTCGCGAGGAGCACAGCGGCGAGAACGCCCCGAAAGCAGACAGCAAGCTCACGGGCGATCTCGCCGATAACAAACCGGATCAGGTTTGATGCCGGTTAGCGGTTAGCAGTTAGCGGTTAGCCGGTAGCCAATAGCCGGTAACTGACAACGGTTTTTGACCAGTTACCAGTTACCAGTTACGGGCAACCCAGCGACCCGGCGACCCGGCAACCCGTAAAGATCACTTCTTCTTGAGCGCCTGCACGCGGCTCTTCGCCTGCGGGTTCTCGGGCGCGATCCGGAGAACGTCCTCATAGCAGCTCTGGGCCCGGGAGATGAGACCTTCGAGTTTGTAGAGGTCGCCGAGGGAGATCATGGCTTCGATGAAGTTGGGATCGACCGAGAGCGCCATCTGGAAGCTTTCCGCGGCATCGCGGCGCCACTTCGGATTGCGCTCCTGGCAGGTGCCGAGCAGGAACCAGGCCTGGGCATTGTCGGGCGAATACTCCACCGATTGTTTGAGCAGCACGATGGCGCCGTAGTAGTCGCCCTGCACCACGAGATCGCGTGCCTTGGCGAAGTTCTGTTCGGCGATCGATTGCTGCATGGCCCGCTGCTGCATCGATCCGTCCTGCGCGCGTGAGCCGCGCTCCAGGAGGAGCTTGTCGTAGGCGGCACGCTGGGCGGCGTCCTTGAGGGCACTGAGCGCTTCGTCGACGCGGCGGCCGATGGCTGAAATGGCATCGCGGACGATGGGAGGGAACGTCGATGGGTCGTACTTCTTCTTCTGTTCCTCTCCCTGCGTGATGATCTGGTTGCGCGTGGCCATCCTGGGCACGTCGAGGATCTGGTAATGATCCATGGCCGGCATCTGCCGGGAAAAAGCCACGGCCCGCAGCGAGCGCTGGTCGCTGGATCCGATCGCTGCGAGCAGCTCGAGATCGCGTTGCATGTCATCGAAGCTGACCTGTTGCTGCGGTTCGCTCCGCATTTCCACGATCTCGTAGAGGCCGAGCGCGAGCATGCCGATGACCACTTTCGCCGCGGTCACGGAGTCGGTCGTGAAGCGCTTGAGAAACCCCTCGATCGACTCGGGCTCGCTGGCCAGCTTCATGGCGATGACGCGTTCGGTCTCCGTGAGCGGAATGGCGTCGATGTTGAAGCGGCTGTTCCGGCCCCAGGCGATATCCCGTTTGAGATCGCCGAGGGAGCGGCGAAGAACGAGTCCGTTGGTGATGGCGCGGACGCCCTCGAGCACCAGAGCACCGGTCGACTGCAGAAAGACGCGTCGCTCCGGCTCGATGGCGGAGTCTTCGGTGAAGAGCGAGGTGCCTTCGTCGAGTGAGAACAGCGGCACGAACTGCGTGGCCACCCACTCGCGCAGCAGAGTCTGTCTCCAGGAAAGCTCGAGCAGGCCGCCCTCGTGAAACTTCGACACCACCTCCGTGGGGTCCTCACTGGCGATCTGCAGGGCACGTTCGGGAGGGATGACTCCGCGGCGTACCAGAAAGTCGCCGAGCGAGTTCTCCGGCTCGGTGGAAGTGATGAGGACGAGCTCGCCCTGCGACCAGAACAGAACCTTCCTTAGAGGCGGACGGATGATCGCCAGGTGACCGGTACGCCTGTTCTGCAGGATGTCACCGACAATCACTGCGAACGGCGTGATCTCAATCCGCTCCAGGCTCAAACGATCTCTTGCCCCGTTCGAACGTTTTAGCACATCCCCGCGCAGGACATGCAATCCTCGTTGAGATCAAAGACTGCCGCCGTGGCGGGCCATGGCACGAATCAGGCCTGCAACGAAACTGCACCTCCTGCCGTCCATGAGTATGTTGCCGGGGGCGGGCGCTGTTACCCGCGATGCTAGGATGAAAACGATGAAGACCGTTGCCTCACTGTTTCTGGCGGCCCTGATGCTCGCACCGGCTGCTTTCGCCCAGGAATCCTCTTCCGCAACGTACGATTTCATACTGGGGAAGCTCGCCGCGGACGAAGGGCGCTACGACGAAGCTCTCCTGCGGATGGAGAAGGTTCTGAAGGCCGAACCGTCGAATCCGATCGTGCAGTTCGAGCACGCCATGGTCCTCGTCGACGCCGGACGGGCGGACCGTGCGGAAGCGGAACTGCGCAAACTGGTCCAGGCAAATCCGGGCTTCTATGATGGGCAGCGTGCGCTGGGACGGGTGCTTCTGGACCGTGCCGGCAACGATCACGACCGGCTCGAGGAAGCGCTCGTGCACCTCCAGGCGGCCTACCGCGCCAACCCCGACGATCTGTCGACCGGGGTCACCGTATCGCAGCTTCTGGTCGCTTCCGGCCGCCTGGCCGACGCCGAGAAGGTGATGGCCACGCTGGTGGAGCGCGCGCCGGATCAGCGCGTGCTGAATTACAACTACGCGCAGGTCCTCACCAAGCTCGGTCGCGGCGACGAATCGAAACAGTATCTCGAGCGTGCCGTCCTGCTCGATCCGACATTTGGACCGGCGGCGCTGCAACTCGTCGACATTTATCAGCGCGAAAACGAGTGGCAGAAGGCGGCCGAGGTGCTGCAGCCGCTCGTCGATCAGGACCCGGCCAACGCCGAGTTGCAGAGGCAGCAGGCCTACTTCTGGCTGCGGGCCGGCAATGCCGAAAAGGCTCGCACGATGTTCAAGTCGCTCCTCGAGGCGGATGCCAAAGACGCGCGGTCGATGTTCTATCTGGCCGAGTCGCTCTCGGATCTCGAGCAGTACGCGGACGCCGAGACGATCTATCGCAAGCTGCTGGAACAGACTCCGAACGATCCCGACCTGCTGGCCAGCTTCGGCCTCAGCCAGGCGGCGCAGCGGAAGTTCGACGAAGCAGAAAAAACATTCAAGCGCCTCATCGCCACCCAGAACGTCCCGGACAATCTCGTGGCTCTGGGCAATACCCAGCTGGCGTACATCGAGCTGCAGCGCGGGCATTACGAGGCGGCCATCGCCGGCGCGAAGCCGGTCTTCATCTTCCACGACAAGCCCAATGCCCAGGCCATCAGCATCGCCCTCGAAGCCTTGCGGAAGCAAAAGAACTATCGCCAGGCTCTCGATCTGCTGCAGCCGCTCGTCGACAAGTTCGGCTCCGATGCTTTCGTGAACGCCCGATACGTGGAGATGCTGTCGCGCCTCGGCGAGAGCGACAAGGCCCACGCCGCGGCCGCGGTGCAGCAGAAGTTCGGTACGAGAAACACGATCGCCTCCGCCGAAGCACTGATCCAGGCCGGCGACAGTGCCGCGGCACTGTCCATGCTCCACGACGCGCTCAAGTCGAAGCCGGAAGAGGTCGATCTGCAATTCGAGCTCGGTTCGGCATACGAGCGGGCCGGCGATCACACCGGCGCCGAGCGCGCCTTTCTGAGCATTCTGGGCAAGAATCCCGAGCACGCCGCCACGCTCAACTACCTCGGTTACATGTGGGCCGACAGCAACACCAACCTCGATCGCGCCGCGGACATGCTGTCGCGCGCGGTGAAGCAGGAGCCGCACAACGGCGCGTACGTCGACTCGCTGGGCTGGGTGTACTTCCGGCAGGGCAAGCTCGATCTGGCCGAGAAGTATCTCAGCGACGCGGCGCGGCTGCTGCCGCGCGATCCAACGGTCCACGAGCATCTCGGTGATGTCCTCGTCAAGCGCGGCAACTACAAGCGTGCTCTCGACCTCTATCGAGTGGCCCTGACGCTCGATCCGGAGACGAAGGACGAGGCCAAGCTGCGATCGAAGATCGCCGAGACCGAGAAGCAGCAGACGGCGCAGAGGTGAGCTCGCGGCATGGCCGGCTGGCCGGGTCACTGGGTCTCGTCCTGCTGTTCGGCTCGTGCCGCTCCGCGCACGTCAGCGGATCGTCCATCGCGCCGCTGCCCGTCGTCACGCTGCAGTCGCTCCTCGAGCGTACGGAGGCGTTTCCCGGCGTGCGCAGCATCATGCGGGTGCGCGTGACGGCCGGCGGGGAAACCCATTCGTTCCGTGCCCAGCTCATCGTCGAGAACGGCCGGCACATGCAGTTGATCGCTTACTCGCCCGCAGGCACGACCGCGGCGACGATCACCGCCGACGGCGATCACGTGACCGTCGTCGATGTGCTGCACGGGACGACGAGCGACGGCGACGCGGCACAAATGCTCGCTCCATACGGCCTCTTCACCGGCGGTCTCACTCCGGCGGAAGCAGGCATGCTGCTCCTCGGCTATCCCCCGAAGCGCGATCTCGGCTACGAGACGGCCCCTTCCGGTCTCCGCGCCGTAACGGCCGGCGACGTGGTGTTCACGTTCGATCCCCCTTCGTTTCCGGCCCGTCGCGTCACCGTCGTGCACGGCGAAGATCGGGTGGAGATCGATCATCTCGAAATCGCGGCGATGCGCTGATGCAGGTCAAGTCACTGGCCAAGGTCAACTGGTCGCTGCGCGTTACAGGAAAGCGGGCGGACGGCTATCACGACCTGGAGACGCTCTTCCAGACGATCTCCCTGCACGACACGATCACGATCACCGGCGCGGTGAGGACGACCATCTCCTGCGACGATCCGCATGTTCCCTGCGACGAGACGAACCTGGCCGTACGCGCGGCGGTTGCCATCGGCGCGCCGCCCGTGCACATCGAACTGCAGAAGCGCATTCCCGCGGGCGGTGGGCTGGGCGGCGGCTCGTCGAACGCGGCGGCCGTGTTGCTGTCGCTCGACGCCATGTTCGCGATGCACACGCCGGGGGAGCGGCTGCACGAACTGGCCCTGTCGCTGGGATCCGATGTGCCGTTCTTCCTCGAGGGCGGCACCGCCTACGCTACCGGCCGCGGCGAAGCGCTCACACCGCTGACGGCGGCGGCGCCGATCCCGCTGCTCCTCGTCTTTCCGGAGGAGCGAGTCTCGACGGCTGAGGCGTTCTCGCTCATTCGCGACTACTCCAGCCCGATCGGCGTCGATCGCTATCGGGAGATGCTGCGCGACGATCTGCTCGCGCACGAGGAGTTGCTCGTCAACGACTTCGAGGAGCCGATCTTCGCGCGCATTCCACGGTTGCGCGAGTGGCGCGAGCGGATGAAGCAGGCCGGCGCGGCCTGGGCGCGGATGAGCGGCTCAGGCTCGACCATCGCCGGCGCATTCCGCTCGCAGGCACAGCGCGACGAAGCGCGGGAGAAGTTTCAGGATGTGCCGTGCGTGGCGGCCGAGACGGTGTAAGTCCGGTCTCCCATCCGGCGTTCTCAATCCTTGTAGATCAACACATGCGGCACACCGTCCGGGCCGATCCAGCCGCGGTACATCCCTTCGCTGTTGAACGTCATGGCGAAGTTGCCTTTGCGATCGAGGGCGATGACGCCTCCTTCGCCTTCCTTCGGCAGCTTCCTGTTGATGACTTCGTTGGCGGCGTCGCCGACGCTCATGCCGCGGTACTTCATCAGCGCGGCAATGTCGTAGGCGACGTTCCAGCGGATGAAGTATTCGCCGACGCCGCTCGCTGACACGGCGCAGGTCTCGTTGTCGGCGTACGTTCCGGCGCCGACGATCGGGGAGTCGCCGATGCGGCCGAACTGCTTATCGGTGAGACCGCCGGTGGAGGTGCCGGCAGCGAGGTCGCCGTTCTGATCGAGTGCCACGGCGCCGACTGTGCCGTGCTTCTTTTCGCCGGAGCTCTGCTGATCCTTGATCAGGTCGTGTTGCAGCGACTTCCATCGCTTCTCGGTCCAGAAGTAGGAGGGATCGACGATCTCCAGCCCCATCTTCGTGGCGAAAAGCTCGGCGCCGCGGCCGGCCATGAGCACGTGCGGCGACTTCTCCATCACCGCGCGCGCGGCGGAGATGGGGTTCTTGATGATGGTCACGCCGGCCACGGCTCCGGCGCTCTTGTCCCGGCCGTTCATGATGGCGGCGTCGAGCTCGTTTTTTCCCTCGTGCGTGAAGACCGCGCCTTTGCCGGCGTTGAAGAGCGGGTTGTCCTCGAGGACCCGGATCGTCGCTTCGACCGCGTCGACGCTGGTGCCGCCGCGCATCAGCACGCCGTGGCCGGTGCGCAGTGCCTGTTCGAGCGCGGAACGGTACTGCTGCTCCTGTTCCGGGGTCATGCTGGCCCGGGTGATCGTTCCGGCGCCGCCGTGGATCACCAGCATGATTTTTTTCGGCTCTTCGGCGGGCGCGATCGTCGCAAGGCCCAGCGCGATGACCGTGGCCAGGACCATGTTCTTCATCGTCGATCCCTCCGGCGCCGCTACACTACCATGCGCCCGATGACTCGACTGATGCGCGTGGCCGCGCTGCTGGCCATCGCTTCCGCGGCACACGCGCAGGCACCATCGGCGCCGTGGCGCACGATCGACACGGCTCATTTCCGCGTGCACTTTCCGGCGCCGTTCGAGGTGTGGGCGACGCGTCTGGCGTCGCGTCTGGAGTCGATCCGCTCCGCCGTGGTGAAGGAAACAGGCTTCGACGCGCCGCAGGTGATCGATGTCATCGTCAGCAATCCGATCGCGCAGGCGAACGGTCTGGCCTTTCCGCTGCTGGGCGCGCCGCGCATCGTGCTGTACACCGAGCCACCCGGACCGGACGAGCAGATCGGGGCCTACAGCGACTGGATCGATCTGCTGGTCACGCACGAAGTCACGCACATCATGCACATGCTGCGTCCGTCTCGCAGTCCTCTGCAGCGCGTGCTGGAACGATTCGTCCTGCCGCTCGATCCGATCACGCTGTCGGCACCGCGCTGGGTGCTGGAGGGTTACGCGACGGTGATCGAAGGGCGCTTGACGGGTGCCGGCCGGCCGTCGAGCAGCATGCGCGCCCTCGTGCTGCGCGAATGGGCATCGACGGGCCGGATGCCCAGCTATTCGCAGCTCGACTCCGATACGCGGTTCCTCGGGATGTCCATGGCCTATCTGGCGGGCTCGGCCTATCTGGAGTGGCTCGAGCCGCGTGCGGGCCAGGGGAGTCTGCGCCGGCTCTGGGCGCGCATGACCGCGCGCCAGCGCCGCTCGTTCCCGAGCGCGTTCCGCGGCGTCTTCGGCGACACACCGGAGCGCCTGTACGGACGGTTCGTCGCCGAGTTGACCGCCTCGGCGCTGGCGGTCAATCGGGCCGTTCCCCTGCACGAAGGCGAGCTGTGGCAGGCCACTTCGCGCGGCAGCGGCGATCCTGCGGTTTCGCCCGATGGATCGCAGCTCGTGATCGTGATCCGTCCGCGCAACGAACCAGCGCAGCTCGTGGTCTGGTCCACGACGCCCGAGACCGACGAACGGGAGAAATTCGACGAGCGCATCGCCGCGATGATCCGGCGCGACCCCGAGGATTACGCGCCGGTGGTGACGAAACCGCTGCCGAGGAGAGTCAGGCATTCGTTCAGACCGGTGGATGGGGGAGATGTGCAGACGCCCCGGTGGACGCGCGACGGGGCCATTCTGTTCTCGCACCGCCAGCCCGATGGTGACGGTTTTCTGCACCGCGATCTCTTCGAGTGGAATCCTTCCAGTGGCGAGAGCCGGCGCGTCACCAGACTGGCCGACGTGTTCGACGCCGATCCGTTTCCCGATGGAGGCTCGGCGATTGCCGTGCGCAGCCGTTATGGTTTGTCGCAACTCGTCCGCGTCGATCTCGTCACCGGTGCGGTGAGCCCTTTCAGTGAACCGTCACTCGACGCTGTCTACTCGCACCCGCGCGTGTCGGCTGACGGGAAGCGCATCGCCTGGGTCGAACATCGCGGCGGAACGTGGTCGCTGTTCGTCAGGGAGGACGGCGAGCCCCGCCTCATCGCCTCCAATATGGCATCACCGGAATGGAATGGTGAAGACATCGTGGCCACCGTTCTTGCGGGCGGATTCGCGGAGTTGCACCGCATCACGCTCGCGGGCCATGACCATCCGCTGACGCGCAGTCCGGGCGGCGCGTTCGAGCCGGCGCCGTCGCCCGATGGCCGCGTATTTTTCATGGCACTCGATCCCGACGGCTTCGTGGTCCGCGTCGTCGACGGAAAAGCCGCGGCCCTCGAGCCACCGCCATATGACGCCGCGCTCGTGCCCGCGCTTCCGCTTCGGAATCGCGCGCCGGCGCCGTTCCTCGCCCGGACGGAGGGTCCGTCGCGCCCGTATGGCCTCGGCAGGCAGGAGGGGAACTGGTTTATCGGCGAGACGGTCGCGCCGCGGCAGAGCACGACGGAGCTCGGGCTGCGCGTCGGCGATGTGGTGGGCCGTCTCGATACGCTGTTCATCGCCTCGCTCGGCCGCGATCACGGCCAGCGCGGGGCGGCCATCGCATCCACATATCGCGGATGGCCGGTCGAGGTTTCCGCGCACCTGTTCGACGCGGATGACCGGCTCGTGAAGAGGAGCGGGGTGGAAGGACGCGCTTCCTGGAGCGTGCAGTTCCCTCTCGTGGCCTTGCGCGCCGAGGCTGGTGGACTGACGGGAAACCCGCTCGATCTCGGGTTTGCCGGGGTGGCTGTGCGCGTCCGCCAGGTGCTTGCGGCGTGGAGAGCGGAGGAGTCTCTGGCCATTTCGGGCGAGAGGGGATCGCTGGACCACGATCGCGGCGTGGTCCGTGCATCGCTGCGGCGCGGCGGGTTCAGCATGGTGGGACGGTACGAGCACGATCAATCGCGAGGTGATGGACAAGTCGATGTCGGCGGCGCGCCGTCATCGATCCTGCCGCTCTCCGCGATTCCATCGAGAGTGTTCGATCCGGCATTGCCAATCGGTACACTGGGCGGCCGCAAGTACAACGGTGCGCGCCTGGAGACGACGCTGCCGGTCCTTCCGGCGACGATCTTCTATCAGCGGCATCGCACGGAACGGAGCAGCATGTCGCTGGTTGGGCTGCAGTTGACACTGGGATCGGCCGCTTCGCCGATCCTTCGTTATCCCGGCCTCGACCTGACTGCCGGTGTGGCGCGCATTCTGAACGAGCAGTTGCGCAATCGGACGAAATGGTGGCTGGCGATGAGGTGGCGTCCTTGATCAATATTCACAATGGCGATGCGATGCTCGTGGCCGCGAAGCGCCAGGGTCTCCCCGGCGAGCACATCGAGTTCCGCGAATCGCTCGTGTGCGGGCCGGTCGTAACGACCGCCGACTCCCTGGCCGTCCGCGCTCATTTCCTGTCGAGCGCTTTTCGCGAGGAGACGCTGCGCACGAGCAACAGTCTCTTCGAGCAGGAGCAGGCCCTGGCCGCGGCCGAGTCGCAGGACGAGATCGTCCTGTGGTTCGAGCACGATCTCTTCTGTCTCGTTCACTTTCTGTATCTCCTCAACCGGTTTCGCGGGCGCAACGTGTCGTACGTCTGGTCCGCCGGCGCGCTGGCCCTGCGCGAGCCGGCTGACCTCGACCAGCTCTTCGACTCGCGCACGCCCGCGACCCCGGCGGTATTCGACATGGCCTCGCGTGCCTGGGGCGCGTATGTATCGTCCGATCCGCGAATGCTCAATGACCTGGTGGCAGGCCCCGGGATTGAGCTTCCTTTCCTGCGCGAGGGACTGCGGCTTCACGCCTCGCGTTTCCCGTCCACGCGGAACGGTCTCGGCTCGATCGAGAACCGGCTGCTGAATCTGATCGCGGCCGGCGCTACCGATTTCGCGGCGCTCTTCTCTCTGTTCGACGAGAAGCCGCCGCGCTTTGGTTTCGGCGACACGCAGGTCCTCTACACCCTGCGCACGATGTCCGCGCGGGGGGTGCCGCCGATCAGCATGGCCGAGACCACCGACACGCCGCCGAAGGCGACGTTCGGGATCACCCCCGCCGGCGAGAACTTCCTGCGCGGCGACGTCGACGACCTCAGCATCAACGCCCCCGACTTCTGGCTCGGCGGCGCTCACGTGACGAAGGAGAACGAGTGGCGATGGGACGAGTCGCGCGGAGAGATCATCCTGAACCGCCCTGCCGGTTCGTAAGGTTCGAGGCCGCCGACGGCGTCGAGCTCTACGGCCTGCTGTTCGAGCCGCGCCGGGCCACGAAGCGAGCCGTCGTCTTCCTGCATGGAACCGGTGGGTCGTCGATCTTCGACTCGCGGCGCACCAACCGGCTTGCCGGGCAGTTCGTGCAGAACGGCATCGCTTATTTCCCATTCAACAATCGCGGCGCGCACATCCTCCGGCGGCTGCAGAAGCGCGGGGCCAAGAAGCGCAACGTCCGCGGCGGGATGGCTTACGAACGCATCCGCGACTGCGTCCACGACATCGACGGCGCCGTCCGCGAGTTGCGCGCCCGCGGCTATCGCGACATCACGCTCATCGGCCACTCCACCGGCGCGAACAAGATCGTCGTCTACGACCATTACAGGCCGCGCAACTCCGTCCGCGGGTACATCCTTCTCGCGGGCGGCGACGACGTCGGGTTGAACTACGAACAGCTCGGCGGGCGGGACTTCCGGTCCGCGCTCCGTCGGGCGCGAACGCGCCGCAACAGTGAAGAGCTCGTGCCGGAGTCGATCTCCAACGTCCCCATGAGCTGGCGCTCGTTCTACGACATGAGCAATCCGGACGGCGACTACAACACCTTCCCGTTTCTGGAAGTGATGCGCCGCGTGCGTCTGTCGAAGAAGCCGCTGTTCCGCCAGCTGCGCGCCGTGCGCAAGCCGTCGCTCATCATCTACGGCGAAAAGGATCAGTACTTCATCGAGCCGGTCTCCCGCTATGTGGAGGTCCTGGCCGACGCCATCGGCGACAAGCCGAATTTCGAGATCGCGGTCATCGAGGATGCCGATCATGGGTTCAGCGGACGCGAAGATGAGCTGGCCGGCCTGATCGTGAACTGGTTAAGCCGGGATCACTGACGACAACACCTGGAACGACTTCAGTTCGTATCCGAGGAAATGGCGGCGGATCGCGCCGGCCAGCGAGCGCAGCTCGAAGAGCACATCGCGCGGGATGGGTCGCTGCGCGTATTCGGCGATGGGCAGCCGGGCAATGGCGTCCAATTCGTCTACGGCGTCATTGCTGATGACGACGGCCTCGCGCGTCGCACACGAGTCGCAGACGAACCCCTGCAGTTTCTCGGCGAAGCGCAGCGGCCTGCCGATCGCGCCGCCGCATTCGATGCAGGCGCGCGTCGACGGAAACGTACCCGCCAGACGCAGCATCCACACCTCCACGTACGCGACGATGGCCAATACAGGCCTCGGGCCACGGGTTTCGGGCCTCGGAAGCTGGTTGAGCAGCGCTTCGCTGGCCTTGTCGAGCAGTCGGTACGTCAGCTCCGCCGGATCGCCGGAGGGTGCGAACGTGTCGACCAGCTCGGCGATGCAGGTCGCGGCGACCGAGCGCAGCAGATCCTGCTGGGCGGGGAAGAGCGAGCGGATCAACTCGCTCGACTCGATCCTCACCGCCTCGTCCGATTCGCGTTCGGCGTAGCCGAGACGGACCTTGGCCAGCGGCTCGAGCGAGGCGCCGAAGCGGCTCTTGATGCCGCGGGCGCCGTACGCGAATCCCTTGACCTTGCCGTGCTCGGGCGTGAGAAACACAACGAGCTTGTCGCGCTCCCGTGCCGGCACGGTATGCAGGATGATCGCTTCGGTCCGGACGAGCCGCATCAGGTAGAGTCTACGATCTTGAAGGCTCTCACCCATCCGGCCGAAGCGCGGCGGCAGTTTCTGGAGCTCATCGCCGATGAGATCACGAACGCGAGTCTCGCGCGCGGAGCGCTGCTCATCGCGCTCGAGGATTACCCGCACCTCGATGTCGACGAATCCGTGGCAAAACTCGACGATCTCGCCGGTCGGGTGATCGCGAGATGTTCGCCCGGCGAACCGCCCGTTTTCCGCCTCGGCCACCTGCAGAGTGAGATGTTCGACGCCGACGGGTACCGCGGGGACGAGTCGAGCTACTACGATCCACGGAACGCCTATCTCAACGAAGTGATCGACCGCCGGGCCGGACTGCCGCTGTCGTTGTCGATTATCTTCCTGCATGTGGCAGCGGCTGCCGGCCTGACTGCATCCGGCGTCGGATTGCCGGCGCATTTCATCGTCAAGGTGCAGTTCGACCTGAACGAGGTCTACGTCGATCCGTTTCACGGCGGTGCGACGCTGACGGTGACGGAGATCGGCGCGCTCGTCTCCGACATGACCGGCGGGCGCATGCGGCTGTCCAGCGAGCACCTCCGTGCGTCGACGGGACGGCAGATGCTTCACCGTCTGCTGGCGAACCTGCAGAGCATGTGGACCAGGGCCGGCGATCCGCGAAAAGCGGCCGCGGCGGCGGAGCGGATGCAGCTCCTCTCGCCATGAGACTGTTCGTCACGATCCTGGAGCCGACCCTCGAGCGCGCCGTCGAGGCGGTACGACTCATCGACGGTGATCACGACGGCGTGGAGATTCGCGCGGAGACGTTTCCGTCCGTCGATTTCCCGGCCTTGCGCGCGGCCACGGCGAAGCCGATGCTCTTCACACGCCGCGGACTGCCGTTCGATGCTTCGGCGGTTCGTGACGCCGTGGCCGCCGGGATCGAGCTCGTCGACGTCGAGTACGCGCCGGGCATCGACATCCCGCATCGCCACCGGGTCGTCCTCTCGCATCACGACTTCGAGGGCATGCCCGATGTCGAATCGCTCGCCCCCGAGATGCGCGCGCTCGATTGCGCGCATGTGAAGATCGCCGTGTCCCCACGGAACTTCTCCGACAACGAGCGGCTGCTTCGCGTCCTCGGCGCCTCCGAAACCGAGGCCCGAGGCCCGAGGCCCGAGGCCTCCATCACCGTCATCGGCATGGGAGAGCGGGGGCTGTACTCGCGCATCCTCGCTCCGTTCAGGGGGTCTCACTTTCTGTTCGTGAGCCGAGGAGAGGAGCGCAGCGCCGCGCCCGGACAGATCGCGCTGTATCGGGCGTTGGAGATCTATGGCGCCCAGCGAAGCAACCTGCGTGCGGAGCGCGTTTTCGCGGTCGTGGGCAATCCAGCGGGACACAGTCTCTCGCCGTCGATCCACAACGAGCTGTTCCGGAGGAAGCACGTCTCTGCCGCGTACACGATCGCCTCGATCGCCACTCTCGACGAGATCACACCGGCATTCGTGAACGGCGAGCCGTGCGGCCTGAGCGTCACGGTCCCATTCAAGGTGGACGCGTACAAGTGGGCCCAAAGCATCGGCGCGGAAATCGGCGAGAACGCGACGCAATGCGAAGCCGTGAACACGCTGATCAACCGAGGCCCGGCGCCTGGGGCCGGAGGCCTGCTTCTGGCCGACAACACCGACGTCGACGGCTTTGCCTCGATTCTCGGCGAGGTGTGCGGGAGAGAGCGGAAGTCGGTGGCCATCGTGGGCGCGGGTGGAACCGCGCGCGCGGCGCTGGTGGCGGTTGCGCGCATGAACATGCACGTGACGGTGTTCAACCGCACGGAATCGAGAGGAAACGAACTGGCCGCGCGCTTCGGAGCGCAGGCGCAGCCACTCGGCGAGTTGAAACGATTCGATGGAGAGATCGTCGTCAACACGACCACGGCCGGTGCCGGCGTGGAGATCCAGCCTCGTCCGGGACTGACGTTCATCGAATCCGCATATGGAAGCCTCGACGTCGTTCAGCGCCATGCGCTCTTAAGAGACAATGGGGTGCGCGTGTTCGACGGATTCGATCTTCTTCACGCGCAGGCCGTGCGGCAGCATGAGCTGTTCATGAAGGTGTGGGGATGACCGACGAGGAATTCGAGGCGCTGCGGCGCCACTACGACGTGGTGCCGTTTGTGCTGGAGATGAGTGCCGATGCGCTGACGCCGGTGGCCGCATTCGCCGCGCTGTCATCAAAAGGCGAGGAGGCTTTTCTCTTCGAGAGCGTCGAGCGCGGTGAGAACGTCGGGCGCTATTCGTTCGTGGGCTTCGAAGTGCGGCGCGACCTGCGCATCGAGCGCGGCGCGGCCGATGCGGTAGGCCTGCTGAACCGCGAGCTCGTTCCGCTGCGCGTCTTCGGCGAGGAGCGTCTGCCGCCGTTCTTCGGCGGCGCCGTCGGTTACTTCGGCTACGGTGCGGGAGCCTGGACGGAGAAGCTCCCGGACACGCGCCCGGACGACCTCGAGCTCCCCGATGCCAAGCTGCTCTTCTTCAACAACGTGATCGTCTTCGATCATGTGCGACAGCGCCTGTTCGTCGTCGTCAACGCCTTCACGCAGGACCCGAAGGCGAGCGCGTCCGAGTCCGAGCGGCGCGTGGCCGCGGTCGTCGAACGGCTGCGCTCCGCTCACGTGGAGTTGATCTCGTTCCCGGAGAACGTCGAGGTGGCGGACTTCCGCTCCACGTTCACGAGCGACGAGTTCGAGCAGGCCGTACGCGATGCCAAGGTGGAGATCGTCGCCGGCGAGGTCTTCCAGATCGTGCTCTCGCAGCGCTGGGATACGGATTTCGATGAAAAGAACGCCCTGACCCTCTATCGTGTGCTGCGGTCGATCAACCCGTCGCCGTACATGTTTCTGCTGCGCACGAACGAATGCACGCTTGTCGGAGCCTCGCCGGAGATGCTCGTGCGTGTCACCGGCAGCAGGGCGGAGACCCGGCCGATCGCGGGCACGCGCCCGCGGGGTGCGACGCGCGATGATGACACGAGGCTGGAGCGCTCGCTCCTGGCCGACCCCAAAGAGAACGCCGAGCACCTCATGCTCGTCGATCTCGGCCGCAACGATCTCGGCCGCGTCTGCCGCAGCGGCAGTGTCGAGGTGCTGAACTTCCGGCGCATCGAGCGCTACAGCCACGTCATCCACCTCGTCAGCGACGTCGAGGGCGTGATGCGCGAGGATCGCTCACCCGTCGATGTGTTTCTGTCGTGTTTTCCCGCCGGCACCGTGTCGGGCGCTCCGAAGATCCGCGCCATGGAGCTGATCGATCACTTCGAGAAGACGCGCCGCGGACCCTATGCAGGCGCGGTCGCCTACGTCGGCTTTTCCGGCAATCTCGACTCCTGCATCACCATCCGCACAATCGTGCTCGCGAACGGCCGCGCCTATGTGCAGGCCGGCGCGGGCATCGTCTTCGACTCCGATCCCGCCACCGAGTTTGAGGAGAGCCTGAACAAGGCCATGGCGCTGCGAAGAGCCATCGAGGTTGCGAAGACGATGGTGGGGGGTAGGTCGTAGGTCGTGGGGGCCTCGAAGCGATGCGGCCCAACGACCAACGACCCACGACCAACGACCCACTTAGGTTGCGCCGCTTCGCGCGCCCTGTCCCACGAACTTCACCTTCTGCACTCCCGTCGAGTGCAGGAACTCCGCTAACTTGGCCTGGGCGTTCCGCGAAGCGAGATTGAGGATTCCCTTGCGCACGGCTTCGTTGCGGATCTCCGCCTCGGCGCGCAGGCGGGCCCGGCTCTCCATGTTGATGTCGGCGCGCCGCAGCAGTCCGGTCTTGCGGTTGATGACGTGCGATTCCTTGTTGTCGACGCGCGTTACCAGAACCTGAGAGGGCGGGAGCCGCATGACGATCGTGCCGTCGGGTTCCCGCCACACATCGTCCTTTTTGAGCAGGGAAAGGTCCACGCCGGCGATGACATCACCGGCCGCGAGCAGCGTCAACTCGTCGCCGCCGAGGGCATCGGGGACGATGTTGTAAGTCTGCGTCGTCGTGCTGACGTGCATCACGTGCATCGACGCCGTTTCCAGGCGGTTGAGCTCACGCACCTGGGTGACGAGCGAGCTCAGGTCGACCGTCTCCTCATGCTTCGCGATGGCGCGATGGAAGGCGCTTTCGACCGCGGCCCGGGTGGTGTGCCAGGCCACGAAGCCGGCCGCGACGACCATGATGACGACGCCCGCGAAGATGGCCACGATCAAGGTGACCGTGCGGCGTGCGGCTGGCGGAGGGTTTTCGTTCAATTTCTGATATTCTTCCCGCTTCCCGGTAAGGTTCAAGGAAGCGTCCAAGAGGGTCCCGATCGATCCTTATTCGTCGCGCAATTCGCGACCCGTGAGTTGACGATAGGCCTCGAGGTACTTTTCCCGAGTGCGCGTCACGACCTCAGCAGGAAGCTCCGGTGCCGGTGGAGTCTTGTCCCAGCTCGTCGTCTCCAGCCAGTCGCGCACGAACTGCTTGTCGTACGAAGGGGGATTGCTGCCCGTCGTGTATTGATCCGCGGGCCAGAAGCGCGAGGAATCGGGAGTCAACGCCTCGTCGATCCAGATCACGCGTCCCTCGTACAGACCGAACTCGAACTTGGTGTCCGCGATGATGATGCCGCGGCTGAGCGCGAGCTCCGCGGCCCGCGAGTAAAGGGACAGCGTCAGTGCGCGGAGCTGCGTGGCCAGATCGGCGCCGACCTGCTCGGACATGGTCTCGAACGAGATGTTCTCGTCGTGGCCCGTCTCCGCCTTGGTGGCCGGCGTGAAGATCGGTTTCGACAACTTGCTGGCCGCGATCAGCCCCTTCTCGAGTGTGATGCCGCAGACCTTGCCGGTCTCCCGGTACTCCTTGAGCCCCGAGCCGACGAGATAGCCGCGGGCCACGCACTCGATGGGGATGACCTCGCAACGCCTGACGATGACGCTGCGCCCCCGCAGCTCATCGTGCGCGCGCACCTCGGACGGAAACCGCGAGAACTTCGTCTCCACGAGGTGGTTCTCGACGTCGCTCAGCTTCGAGAACCAAAAGTTCGAGATCTGCGTGAGCACCCGCCCCTTGTCCGGGATGCCGGGCGATAGCACGACATCGAACGCCGAGATGCGGTCGGTAGCCACGAACAGGAAGAGATCGTCGTGGAGCTCGTAGACGTCCCGTACCTTGCCGCGGCGCGCCAGTGGGAGAGGAAGGCTGGTCTCGATGATCGCGGCGCTCATGGACGCCGAGTATAGCCTCGACCTCAGCGGGTGATGCGATACCCGCTTGCGTCGCGGACGAGCCTGGCTTCGCCGTGGTCGATGGCCGTGTCGCGGATCGCCTCGGCGCGCGCGCTGTCGATCTTCTTGCCGGGACTGGCCGAGGCCACGGCTCTCTTCGAGAAGATGACCTTCGGATCCGCCAGCAGCACGGGCGATTGATACGAGGGATCGCCGGAGAGCTGATCGATCGTCGACGAGTACGCGAAGACGACGGCCGATCGGGCGGGATCGTTCGCGCACGGATCGTCGACGAAGAACTCGATCGAACCGCGGTCGACCGTGACCGGCAGCCCGTTCTGGATGTGCCCGAGCGGGGGCAGCGGGAACGACATTTTGTTCAGGATCGTCCCTCCATCGACGTCGTAGACCGACACGCGCAGGGTCGCGCTGCAGCGCCCGAGATTGACCGCGCCGACGTTGGTGCGCCATCCCTGCGAGCTGATGTTGCGGATGCCGTGTACGACTCCGCTGATGCCGTCGGTCGAAAAGCCCTGGAGCCCCGTCCACACGCCCGGAATGGTCTGGCCGTACGTCCCGCTCCGCGAGTTGTTGTAGGTGTTGCTGGTCACCAGGAACGAGCGCGAGAGAACATCCGTGTTCGGATTGTCCCGGCTGTCGGTGTACACGAGGAGCGCGCCCGATGCGTACGAGAACTGCAGATCGTCGAGCACGTTGTCGGAATAGGCGACGGCGTTGCGTGGCACCGTGAACGTGACGCTGTCGCCCTGCAGACCGCCCGTGGGCAGAAAAACGATCGTGACTTTGAGATCGCGGTCGGTCTGGGGGTTGAAGACGCTGAGCTGGGTCTGCCAGTACGTGTCAAACGCTCCCGGGGCATTCGCCGAAACCGGGATCACATACGTGTCGTTGACCTGTGCCGCCAGCGGCAGCGCCACAAGCGACAGAAACGAGAGGAGCAGTGTCGAGCGTTTCATGGTTGTCCCTTTCGAAGGAGCAGCGGTTCCGCCGGCCAGTGGTGCAGGGGAGGTGCCGCCGGATGCGCTCGCCTAGCTGCACCTAAGTCCTTGCGTTGATTGAAAAACCCGTGTGGAGCGGCCCGGACGCTTTTCGACGGCTGTCTCCGCCTGCGTACAGCGTGTCCTGATCGGGTTACGATTGGCTCTCATGACGCAGATCAGCAACCGCCTCAAAGGGCTCGTGCAGTCGGACATCCGCCGCATGTCTCGCGAATGCGAGCGCGTGTCGGGCATCAACCTGGGTCAGGGGATCTGCGATCTGCCGACGATCCCCGAGCTCATCGAGGGTGCCACCGACGCGATCGCCGGCTCGAAGGCGACGTATTCGAAGTTCGAAGGCATCGACCCGCTGCGCGAGAAGATCGCCCGCAAGATCGATCGGTTCAACGGATTCCATGCGGACCCGGCGACTGAGATCGTGGTGACGGTCGGCTCGACCGGCGGCTTCGCGGCCGCGGCGCTGGCCACGCTGAATCCCGGCGACGAGGTCATCCTGTTCGAGCCGTATTACGGCTATCACCTCAACACCCTCAAGGTGCTCGGCATCGAGACGAGATTCGTGCCGCTGCAGTTGCCGGACTGGTCGATCGACTTCGATCTCCTGCGCCGCGCATTTACACCGAAGACGCGCGGCATCGTCGTCTGCACGCCGTCCAATCCCTGCGGCAAGGTGTTTACCCGCGAAGAGCTGGAGGGGATCGGAGCGCTCTGCCGGGAGTTCAACGCCGTGGCGTTCACCGACGAGATCTACGAGTACATCGTCTACGACGGGCGCCGGCATCTGTCGATGGCCTCGATTCCGTCCTGCAGCGACCTCACCATCACCATCTCGGGATTCTCGAAGACGTTCTCGATCACCGGCTGGCGCATCGGCTACGTCGTTGCCGAAGCGTCGCTGACGAAAGCGATCGGACTGGTAAACGATCTGTTCTACGTCTGCGCGCCGACGCCGCTGCAGTGGGGCGTGGCCCGTGCGCTCGACATCGGCGAGGAGTATTACCGCGGTCTGGCCGTCGACTATCAGAAGAAACGGGACATGCTGGCCGCGGCGCTCGATGAAGGCGGCTTCAAGCCGTTCGTTCCGCAGGGCGCCTACTACATGCTGGCCGAAGTGCCGGAGGAGTTCGCGAGCGCGGGCGCGGCGGCGACTGCTCTCATCGAGGAAGCGCGGGTCGCTTCCGTCCCCGGCCCCTCGTTCTACGCATCGGGGCGAGGCGACCGGTTGCTCCGCTTCTGCTTCGCGAAGGATTTTGCCGCACTCGATGAAGCATGCCGGCGGCTGAGAACCTTTCGAAAGACCACTGCCTCGGTGGCGACATCTACTGCTCGGGTGTGATCTCCTGGAGGGGGATCCACCGCCCAGATTCCTGGCCGTCTTCGCGGCTCGGAATGACGGCACGTCGCAGCGCCGCGCGGGATCACGGCTTCGCAGCCCTGGTTGCTGGGGCATGCCTCAGGGAAGGCCCTTTTTCGCATCGTCCGGAGGCGGCTGTTTCCGCTCGGCAGGCCGGCCTCGGTAGGTCCAGGGCCGGACGAGCAGAAACGAACCGATATCGAGTGCGGCGATCAGGAGAAAGAGCCGCCAGTCGTTGCTCCCCATCCAGACAGCCATGAACGCCAGGATGGTGGCCACCAGCGGGAGGCCGGTGCGGTGGCGGCCGTCGAACCAGTTCAGCACGTACATCGAGTACGAGAGCATGAGGAACACGATGGCTGGCCCGAAGAAGAGGAGTGTGGACCGCATGGCTACTTCTTCGGGGGCGACGCGGTCATGTCTGCGAGGATCTCGGCGGCGTGCTTCGCGGTGTCGATCTTCTTATAGATCTTCCGGATGCGGCCGTCCGGCCCGATCCAGAACGACGTGCGTGCCACGCCCCAGGTGCGGCGGCCGTACAGATTCTTCTCCTTCCACACGCCGTACATCTTGGCGACGTCGGAGGTCTGGTCGGACAGGAGCGGAAAATTCAACTGGTGTTTACCGCGAAACTTCTCGTGGCTCTCCAGGGAATCGGTGGACACGCCCAGGACCACGGCGTGCTGTTTGGAGAGATCGCCTTCGTGGTCGCGGAACGAGCAGGCTTCCGCGGTGCAGCCGGGAGTGTCGTCCTTCGGATAGAAGTAGAGGATCACGTCCTTGCCGCGAAACTCCTTGAGGCTGACGTCCTTGCCGCGTGTCGACGGCAGGCGGAAATCGGGCGCGAGATCACCCACCTTCGGTTCGTAGAAATCCTGCATGAGACCTCAGTTTGCCTGATCGCCGAAGAGAAGCTTCTCGGCGATCAGCACGGCGTTGAGCGCCGAGCTGCGGCGGAGATTATCGCAGACAGCCCAGACCCAGAATCCTCCGGCGATGGACGGATCGGGCCGGACGTCGGCCACGAGCACCTCATCGCGTCCGGCCGCGTCGATCGTGCCGAAGGCCTGGTCGCCCTCCGCGAAGACGATGGCCGGATTCGCCCGCAGCGCCGCTTCGACGGAATCGCGTTCGAGCTCGGCGCGGGTGCGCACGAACAGCGAGAACGTATGGCCGTGAAAGACCGATCCCTGCGTGATCATCAGCGCGATGGCGGCTCGGGAATCGACCAGCTCGTGCAGCTGACGGACGACGAAGTCTTCGTTGCGCTCCGGCGCCGGATAGAGGTTGAAGGCGAGCTGGCGGTCGAACACGACTTTCGGGACGGTCTGGATGTTGAGAACGCTCATCGTCTGCACGGCCAGCTCCTCGATGCCTTTCTGCTCGAAGTTCGACGCCGGCTGGATGACCGAGGCCGCGCACAGCTCGATCGGGCTCAGGGTTGCGATCTGATGCAGCAGGAGTGCGATGGGGATCGTCACCGGATGCGGCGACACGAGCAGCGTCTCGCCCGCGAGGCTGTCGAGATTCACACCAGCCACGGCCAGACTTCCCTGCTCGACGCTGGACGGCTGGGACACATCGATGGCGATGAACTTGTCGTCGACATGGCGCTCGATCCATTCCTGGTTCGCGGCGGCCGGCCCGCAGAAGAATACGAGATCGCAGTCCTCGAGCTCATCGTCCGTGGCCGCGGCCACGACGGCCGGCTCGTCTCCGATCTCGGTGATGACGCCGGCGTTCTGGCCGGTCGTATCGAGAAGAGAGATCCGGGCCAGCGGAAACGCGCGCTCGCGCAGAATCGTCTTGATCTCGTTGCCGACGAGCGTGTGGGGATTGACGATGCCGAGCCGGTAGCCGGTTGGATGTTTCGGGCTCACGGCACTTCCAGCGGAGACAGCGGTTCGGTGGGCTGGATCTCGTGGGACGGCGGAAAAGCGATCGACCAGAGCCGCAGCAGCGGGCCGGAAGTGAGGTATCCCATGGCGAAGACGAAGCAGAACTCCTTGGGCCACTTGCTGGCGATGGCCACGATGAGCGCCAGTACTACGAAGTACATCAGCGACCGTTCCTTCTGCAGGTTCAGACCCTTCTGGCTTCGATAGCGGATCGGCGACACCATGGCGAAGGCCACGGCCGCGGTGACGAACAACATGATCACGGCGAAGCGGCGGTCCGTGACAATCGGCGAGGGCGCATAGTTCACGATCGCGGCGATGGTGAGGGCACCCGCGGGACTGGGCAGTCCCGCGAAATAGCGGTAATCGGTCTTCCCGACCATGACGTTGAAGCGCGCCAGGCGCAGCGACACGGCCACGAGAAAGAGAAAGGCGATGCCACCGCCGAGGTTGCCGAGGACGCGAAGGCCCCACGCGTACACGAGGATGGCCGGGGCGGCGCCGAACGTCACCACGTCCGCGATCGAGTCGTACTCCTTGCCGAACTCGCTGGTGGCGCCGAGCGCGCGGGCGATGAGACCGTCGAACGTGTCGAAGACCGCGGCGATGAGCAGCGATATGCAGGCCACCTCGAAATAGCGGATGGCCAGGTCGCCGCGGCCGTCGCTGATGGCCTGCAGGGCTCTCGTGCTGTTGATCATGCATCGAAAGCCGAAGAACAGATTCAGCACGGTGAGCGACGTCGGGATGACGTACACGCCGCGGCGCAGACCCCGCCGCACGCCGCCTTTCACGATTTCTCCCCCACTTCGGCGATCACGGTCAGTGCCACTTTGACCTTGTCGCGGATCTTCACCTTGATCACGGCACCGGGCGGAAAAAAAACATCGACACGCGAGCCGAATTTGATCATGCCCACGCGCTCCCCGCGCGCGACGGTGTCGCCTTCCTTCTTGTCGAAGACGATGCGCCGGGCCAGCAGTCCGGCGATCTGCTTGAACGCCAGCGTGGCGCCGCGCTCGTCCTCGATCACGATCAGGTTCTGCTCGTTCTCCAGCGACGACTTGTGCGACATCGCCGGAATCTTCTTGCCGGGGTTGTAACGGTAATGCACGATCTTTCCGGCGATGGGAGCGCGGTTCACGTGCACGTCGAACACCGACATGAAGATGCTGACCTGCCGGGTGAGGCCGGGCCAGACCTCGCCGTCGGGAACGTCGCGGATCATCACCACGGTGCCGTCAGCGGGGGAGAGCACGTCGACGTGATGCTCCGAGCCGGCCCGCTGCGGATCGCGAAAGAAATTCAGGAGGAACAGACCCACGAGCCCGAGCACCAGGGCGATGGCGTAGTACTGCAGAAGCAGCGCAACCCCGGTCAGGGCCACCACCGGAATGATGAACAGCCATCCCTCGGGAGCGAAGCGGATTCTCGCCATTTTGCGGGATGGTATATGCAAACGGGGAACCGTGATGGCCGGGACGGGCCGGAGAACAAAAGGAGGCTCCGTCGCCGGAGCCTCTTCAGGGAATTTCGTTTTCGGGTGCTGCTAGGCGTTGGCGTGCTGCGACTCGTACGACCGGATCCGGTCGGCCATCTGGTCCTTCAAATGCAGTTTCTTCTTCTTCAACGTTTTCTCTTCGATTTCTTCCTCGTAGCTGATCTCTTTCTTGGCAGTGAGCTCGCTCAGGCGATGTTCGCACTGGTGATGTTCCTCGACCCACTGCCGGAATTCAGAATCTTCGCTACTCAGAATCCGTTGAATATCGGGCGCATTCTGCATCAATTTTCCTCCTTGAAGTCACCCAATTGCCAGTTCGATTGTAGCACCGGCAACGCTCGTGTGCGAGTCTGCTAACCCATTCGTTTTCAATATGTTGTAGCGTCATGTACAATGCCGCCCGCATGTCGCACGCCCGTGTTCTTCCGCTCGCCGTGGCGCTCGTCGCGCTCTCGGTTTTCGTAACGCCCCGGACGCGCGAATTATTCGTCGGCGATGAGACAAAATATGCGCAGGTCGTGCGCGAAATGCGGGCCGGCGCATTCTTCCTGCCCACGCTCAACGGCACTCCGTTCACGCACAAACCGCCGCTGCACTTCTGGATGGTCGACGCGCTGACGTACGTGTTCGGCGTCTACTCGACCTGGTCCTTCGTGCTTCCTTCGATCCTCGGCTTCCTCGGCCTGCTGTGGCTGATGTGGCGCATGGAGGGACCCGTGGCGTCGTTCGTGTGTGGCACTGCGCTGCTCGTGTGGGGCTCGGCACAGACCGCGCGCATGGACGTGACGTTCACGCTGGCCATGGCGTTCGCGTTCTGGATGCTCGAGCGTGCCTGGTCATCCGAGGCCCGAGGCCTGAGGCCCGAGGCCTTCGTGGCCGGCGTTGCCCTGGGGATTGCCACGCTGATCAAGGGCCCGATGGCGCCGGTGATGGCGATCTTTCTCTTTCTGTTCGAATGGCTGCGGCGGGAGAGCGTGCCGCGCGCCCGCTACGCCCTGGCGGTGATGGCCATGGTCGTGATTCCGCTGCTGTGGTTCGTGCCGGCCATGGTGATGGGCGGTGGGGGTTACACGCACGAGGTCCTGGTCAAGCAGACGGCGGGGCGGGCGGTGGGGGCGTGGGTGCATCGCTCGCCGCTCTGGTTCTACTTCGTGCATGCGCCGGCGACGCTGTTTCCGTGGTTTCTGCTGCTCATCCTGGCGATCGTGGCCGCATACAAGCGCAACGACGAGCGCGCGAAGTTCTACATGAGCTGGGTTCTTGCCGTCGTCGTTCCGTACTCGCTCATGAGCAGCAAGCTCGACGTGTACATGATGGCGATGATTCCGGCCATGGCATTGCTCGTGGGGCGTCTCTTCGCCCTGGAAGACGTCTGGCTGCGCCGGGCCTGGATTGCGAACGTGATCATGCTGACGGTGCTGTTCGCCGCGGCTATCGGCGGCCGGTTCGCGCCATTGAAGTACGAGGGGACTCTGACGATCCTGACAGCGCTGGCCGCCGCCACGCTCGCCGCGCTCCTCGTCTCACTGGTCATCCGCACTCCACTCGCATCGACGCTCTCGCTCGGCTTCGTGGCCATCGCCGTGTTGCTCTTCGCCGGGCTGTTCATGATGCCGCTCATCAACGAGCTCGCTTCCGACCGGCCCATCGTGCGCGCGGTCGTCGCCCAGCACGTCCCGGCTGAAGAGATCGCACTGTATGCGTCGCCTCAGTTGTGGACGCACGACATGCCGCGCCAGCTCGAGCGTGTACGCTATGTGTCGCCGGAGATTCTGCGGGCACAACCCGCGACGGTCGTGGTGACGAGCCGGTCGCACGCGAACGAGATTGCCGACGTGCTGCGCGGCTATCGCAAAGCCGGCGAGTTCCGGATGATCGGGAAGCCATTCGATGTCTACCGCCGATAAATCGAGATACGCCGCGGCCGGGTTTGTGGTCCTGCTGCTGCTGTCGCTGTTCTGGCCGGCGCCGGTCGTGTCGGTGAACCGGCTCTGGCTGCATCGCGATCTCTCCGTCGACGAGCTCTCGTTCCTCGGACGCGAGCAGCCGTCATGGGACGTTGTGTTCTGGTGCATGGCCGGGTTGTTCGCGATCGCGGTCGTGCAAAGCGGGTCATTCCGAGCCGCCAAGACGGCGAGGAATCCGGGCGGGGGCGCGACCCCATCCCCGCCGTCCGGATTCCTCGCCGCCTTGGCGGCTCGGAATGACGAGCGAATCGCTCTGGTCTCGGCGGCCGGCATGGCCCTGGTCGCCGCCACGTGGTTCTTTGCCGACATGCGCATTGTGGCTTTTGCGGAGCGCGTGCAGTCGGATCGGGTCGATGACTGGATCCGCATCGCCAACCGGCTCGGCGGCGGCATGAACCCGGTGCTCATCGTGCTGTTCTTCCTCGTGGCCGGAGCGGTCTATCAGCGGCGAGCGTGGGTTGGTTACGGGTTGGCCATGGCCATGGCGGGACTGGGTGCGGGGATCTTCGTGCAGATCGTGAAGCTGGTCGTGGGCCGCACGCGGCCGGAGCTCTGGCTGGGGCCGTACCATCTCATGCGCGGTTCGGCGAACTCGTTTCCGAGCGGCCACACCGTGGCTGCGTTCGCGCTGGGAGGTGTGCTCATCTTCGGATCGCGCAGCGCGCCGCTGCGCCTGATCGCGCTCTTCCTGGCGTGCTTCGTCGCCGCCGCACGGGTGCTGGCGTTCCGGCACTGGCCGTCGGATGTCGTGGCCTCGGCGCTGATCAGCCTGTTCGCCGCGTGGATCGCTCAGGCCTCGACGTCGGCGAAATTCACGGAGACGAGCCGCGAGCAGCCCGCTTCTTCCATCGTCACGCCGTAGAGCACGTCCGCGGCTTCCATCGTGCGGCGCGAGTGCGTGATGACGATGAACTGCGTGTCGCGGGACATCTCGCGCACCAGACGCACGAAGCGCTCGTTGTTGACCTCATCGAGCGGCGCGTCGACCTCATCGAGGATGCAGAACGGCGACGGTTTGTAGCGGAAGATCGCAAACAGCAGCGCCAGGGCGGTGAGGGCGCGCTCGCCGCCGGAGAGCAGGGCGATGGACTGATTCCTCTTGCCGGGCGGCTGGGCCACGAGCTCGATGCCGCTTTCCAGCACGTCTTCTTCGTCGAGAAGCTGCATGCGCGCCGCCCCTCCGCCGAAGAGCGACATGAAGATCTCGCCGAAGGCCTTGTTCACGTTCTCGAAGGCGTCGCGGAACAGCTCCCGCGAGGTCAGGTTGATCTTGCGGATGGTGGCGCGCAGGGACTCGATCGACTGCACGAGATCGTCGCGCTGTGTACGCAGAAACGACTCGCGCTGTTCGAGCTCGTTGTGCTCGTCGATGGCCAGCACGTTCACCGGTCCGATCTTCTCGATCTGATCGGCCAGCCTGGCCACCTCCGCTTCCAGCACCGAGCGCGCTTCGTCATCCGCCGGCGGGACGATCTCCGCGAGTGCGTCCACTCCCGCGTGCAGGTCCATGGAGATCTGTTCGCGCAACAACTCGAACGCCGATTTGGCGCGATCGAGCCGGCGCTCCGACTCGAAGAGGCCGTTCTTGGCCTCGTTCCACACCCCGCGAGCCCCCACCGCGCGTGCTTCGAGCTCCTGGAGGCGCACCGCCAGCCCCGTCACTTCGGCCTCCAGCGAGATGCGCAGCTCGGACAGCTCCTGCAGCTTGCCGATCGATGACTCCCGCTGCACGCGCGCATCTTCCAGCGCCCGCTGCGTGTCGCGCTGCTTCTGCTCGAGTGCTTCGATCTCCTGCTGCAACTGCGTGGCCCGGGCGCCGAGAGAGATGACGATGCGCGAGAGGTTCTCGTGCTCGCGCTGCACGGCGTTCACGTTGCCCGTCGCGGCCTCGACGTCCACACGGGCCTTCGATGCCACTTCGGTCACGCGCTCGAACTCGGCGCGCGACGACACGATCTGTTCCTCGTGCTGGCGGATCTGCTCGTGCGTGCCCGCCTCGATCTTCTCGAGCGTGGCCAGATCCTGCAATGCCGCGTTCTTCCGCGCGATCAGTTGTTCCTTCTCTTCGATGTACAGCGTCTGCTCTTCCGACGCCACGAGCAGATCCTTCTCGAAGCGCTCCAGCTCGGCGGCGGCACGCTCACGGTTTCCGCGGCGGTCGCGCAGTTCCTGCTCTGCGGCGCGGGCACGCTCTTCCGCGAGGATGCGCGCATCGTCGGCCGTGCGCAGCTCGTCCTCGATGGTCTGGATCTCGGCAGCCAGACCGGTGGCGCGCACTTCCTCGCTGCCGAGGAGTGTTTCGAGATCGGTGAGCTGGCGCTTGAGCGAGAAGACGCCCGGTGTGGCGTTCTCGCTCTTGCCGCCGATGATGAGCGGACCGTGGACGATGTCGCCGTCCAGCGTGACGAACGTCGCGCCGGGTTTCTCCTTCGAGCGCTCGATGGCCTGCCGCAGGTCACCGACGATGTACGCCTCGGGCATGGCCCGACGGACGGCGTCAGCGACTCTGCCGTGTCCGAGGACCGAGTGATGCGCGTTTCCACGCAGGGCCGAGTCTCCAGCCAGCCCGGCGGAATCCAGCGCCACGAACGCACCGCGTCCGGCGCCTCGCTCGCGCAGGCGAGCGATGGCCTGCACGACCGTCTCACTGTCGTCGACGACGACTGCTTTCGAGACTTCGCGCAGCAGTGTGTCCAGCGCCGCTTCATAGCCCACGGCGGCCTGCACCGCCTCGGTCGCTGCGGTGGCACTGGGGATGAGCTCGAGGATGGCGCGGCGGACGTCTTCGTCCTGCGATTCGAGTGACGTGAGCAGCGAGCGGAGCGAATCGATCCTGTACGTCGTCTGCGACACGCGGTCGCGCGCACCGGCCAGCGACTCGCGCATGTCGTCGCGGCGGGCAGTGAGCTCGTGGCGATGCCGCTGCGATTCGCGCGCCGCGTGCTGGGCGCCGACGAGCGCCTGCTCCGCCTCGGCCACCTGCTGCTCCCACGAGGTCATGAGGTGGCGCGCGCCGTCGCGGCTCTCCAGCGCGCGCCGCGCGCTTTCGGTGAGCTTCATCAGATAGAACTCGCATTTCTCGACGGCGATCTCGATCTGATGCACCTGGTTTCGGGCATTGGAGATCCTGGCGATCGTCCCCATGAGGGATTCGCGCGCGTCCTGCAGCGACTTCTCGTGCTGGCGCACTTCGTCGGAGCGTTCCTGACGGTCGCGCTCGACCTGGTCGGATACTTCGCGCAGGCGGTTGCGTTCCCCGCGCGCCGCGTCGAGGGCGGCCGACTTCTCGTCGAGGAGCTGCTGCTGCTCGGCGGCTTCGGCTTCGAGCGACGCGATCTGGGCGCGCGCGTTGCCGATGCGCTGCACGAGATCGCCGAGGTTGAGCTCGGACTGCTCCAGGAACGAGCGCAGGCGCTCGACGTCGGCGGTGAGTCCGGCCATCTCCTCGCGGACGGCGGATGCGCGGGCCGCGCGTCCGGAGTGGCTGGTGCGCGTTTCGGTGAGGGCGGCTTCGTCCGTTCCGAGCTGCGCGGCCAGTTCGCCCTCGCGTGACTGCGCTTCGGCCACCGCCCCCTCGGCGGTGTGCTGTTCGCTCTCCGCGACGACGATGCGGCCTTTATAAAGCGCGCGTTTGGCCGTGGAGAGCTCGTCGGATAGCTCGCGATGGCGCCGGGCCTTCCCGGCCTGGCGCTTCAATGAATTGAGATTGCGCGTGACCTCGGCGAGCGTGTCGTCGATGCGCAAGAGGTTCTGCTGCGTCTCCTCGAGCTTCAGCTCCGCCGCCCGGCGCTTGGTCTTGTATTTCGTGATGCCGGCCGCTTCTTCGATCAGGCGGCGGCGGTCCTGCGGCTTGTTGGAGAGGATCAGATCGATCTTGCCCTGCTCCATCACCGAGTAGTTGCGGATGCCCAGGCCGGTGTCCATGAGGATGTCGGAGATGTCCTTCATGCGCACGCGCCGGCCGTTCAGACGGAACTCCGACTCGCCGGTCCGGAACACGCGGCGATTGATGGTGATGCGGCCGTCGTCGGCCATCGGATGGTTGCTGTCGCCGTTGCTCACGGCCAGGGTGAGCGAGACTTCGCCCATGCTCAGCGCCCGGCGCCGAGCCGAGCCCTGGAAGATGACGTCCTCCATGGTCTCACCGCGGATGTGCGCGGCCCGGTTTTCGCCCAGGACCCAGATGATGGCGTCGCAGATGTTCGACTTCCCGCAGCCGTTCGGGCCGACAACGGCCGTGAGCGGAGAGGGGAACGTCAGTTGTGCGGGGTCGTAGAAGGACTTGAAACCGGCGATTTCGAGCTTTTCGAGTCGAAGCATCGTTCCTTTTCGCTTCGTTGGTCTGGACGGGGCGAGAGTAGCACCTGAATTTCAACTTGTCGCGTTGACAGGTATGCGGCGCACATGCTCCAGTGCGACTTGTGCAGGGCAAACGCGACATCGATCGGTTTTTGCAGCACGAGATCGACGTGGGGTCGTTTCCCGGAGCGGTGTACGCCGTCGGAAATCCACACGAAATAGAATATGAAAATGCATTAGGAAATTCCGTATCGGTGCCGCTGCGGGTCCCGGCGTCGATCGATACGATCTACGACTGCGCCTCCATCACCAAGCCCCTCATCACGACGGCGCTCGTGCTGCAGGCGGTGGATGAGGGGCGCATCAGGCTCGACGATGAATTCGAAGGGTTTCGCTACCGAGATCTGCTCACGCATACGTCGGGACTGCGGGCGTGGCTACCGCTGTATGCGTATGCGTATGCGGGAGAGCGGGGATCGGGGACAGCAGATCTCTATCGGAACGCCATCCTCGAACACGGCCCCGAATATCCCCGCGGCACCCGCGTGGTCTACTCCGACCTCAACTTCGTCCTGCTCTGGATCGCCCTCGAGCGCCTTTACGGCGACTATGTGGCGCTGGCCAACGAGCGGATTATCGAGCGGCTCAGACTCGGCGACGCCATGTTTCGTCCACCGTCGTCGCTCCGTCCGCGCATTGCAGCGACGGAGTGGGGACAGCGCTGGGAGCGCGTGATGTGCGCCGATCGCAAGATCGTTTTCGACGGGTTTCGCGACGGACTGGTCTGGGGCGAGACTCACGACGGCAACTCATACTATGCCGGCGGCACCGCGGGAAACGCGGGACTCTTCGCGACGGCGCGGGCGGTGTATGGCATCGCCCGAGGCTGGCTGGACGGAACGCTCGTCCCTCCCGCGCTGCTTGCCGAATCGACGAGGAACTTCACCGAGGGCCTGGAAGAGAATCGGGGGCTCGGCTGGATCCTGAGTTTTCCGAAACACAGCGCGACGGGGATGCTCTCGCCGCGCGCGTTCGGTCACACCGGATTCACCGGAACTTCGGTGTTCATCGATCCCGACCGCGAGCGCGTGATGGTGCTGATGACCAATCGCGTGCATCCGGTGGCCGGTCCGGTCGCCATGCAGAAGATCCGCGGCGAGTTTCACCGCCTGGCTCTCAGCTGAGGCCGGCTGGTGCGTCCCAGACGCTTCCCGGCGCCCACGCCGTAGCGCGCGTTCGCAGCTCCGCTGCCCGATCCCGCTCGCCCGCCGCGTCCGCCAGCTCCGCATACATGACGAGCGTCTCGGCGAGGAGAGGATCGGGATCGGTGTAGTCGTCGCGAAACCGCGTCTCCAGGAGTTCGGCGTTGTCGCGATAGAGGCGTAACGCGGCGTCGCGCTCGCCGCGCCGAAGCAGAATGTAGGCGAGGCCGAGCGCCTGAAACTCGAGGATCTGCGGGTGGAGATTCATGGTGTTCTCCATGATCCGCTGCGCCTCGCCGAGATCGCGCTTCTGGTGAGCCAGTGCCAGCGCGATTCCTTCCTGCGCGGCCGGGTCGTTCGAACGGCGGTACTCGGCGATGGCGTCGTCGAACCGTCCGAGAAGCTTGAGCGCCTCGGCCCGATGAAACTCGGGAAGCGCAGCCGCCTCTTCATAGCGGTGCATCTGGATCAGCTTCTGCGCCGTCGTCACCGGCTTCTGCGCGCGCATGTACGCCACGAGCCCGATGACGATGACTGCAAGGGTGGCGAGGACGACGAGCTCGATCACTACTGTGGCCGTGCCGCCGGCGCGGGTGCGGCGGCCTGCTGCTTCGCCGCTGCCGCCTCGGCCGCGGCCTGCTGTTCGGCGACGACTTCCGGCGGGGTCACCGCGCCCGATTCGACGATGAACGTGCGCATCGTCTCGGGACGGCCCTGATATTGAAATTCGAGCTTCGGCATCGGCTCGGGCTTCGTCTCCTGAGCCTGCGTGCTGACGTCAGCGATCTCCGTGAGCGGCACGGCAGGGGCCGTGGACACGGCGCGTTCGTTTCTCATCGTGGCGAACTGATGCAGGGCCGCAAGCAGGAGGAACAGCACGACGGCGCTGACGGCGATGACGATGCCCTGACGCTGGCGCGCGTATTCGAGGACGTTTTCGGATGCGGAGACGCGGCGGGGCTTGAACATCTCCTCGACCAGCGCGTTCGTGTCGACGCCTTTCGCACCCGTCGACGGATCCGCTCCGCAATACGGGCACACCTTCGCCGAAGCATCGATCTTGTGACGGCAGGCTGCGCAGGAAACCTTCTTCATTGTCCGCGGAATGATAGATCGACGTTGAAAGGTGCCGGGACCGGTGTCCCGTTCTCGGTGGCTGGTTTGAAGCGCCACGACTGCAGGGCGCTGATGATCTTCGAGGTCTGGCCGGCGACGCCCTGGAGCACATTCACTTCTTTCACTCTTCCGTCGGCGCCGATGGTGAGCTGCAGGCGGACGACGGTCGTTTCCCTGACCCGAATGTCGGGAAGGGGCTGGTATTGCGGGACGGGACGGGTGCTCACGATGACGCGGGCGGGCTCGCTCGACGGAGGGTTCGGCGATTCAGCCGGCGATGTCCTCATCGGCGGCGGGGGCTCCGCCGATGAGGACATCTGCGGCGGTTCCTCACGCTTCGCCGTTGCATCCTGCGCGTACGCGGGACCGGTCAGAGAGCGGGGATCGGTGGTTTTTTCCTTCTGTTCTTTCGCCTTTTTCTCCGCCTGCGCGCGCGCGGCGAGCTGCGCGTACTCGACCGAAGACACCGCTGTAGCGTCGCTGCGCTGGTATTCCGCCGGCACGCCTTCGGTCTGCGTGGGCGCGGGCGCGCTCGTGATCGGCTGGTCGACCGCGACGGTGTCATTGCTGTTGACTGGAACCAGCATCACATCGGCATGAGGTGCCGGTCGGGCCGGGGCGGCCGTCGCGGTTGCAGTGGCCGTCTTGTCGGCTTCTTCCTGCTGCTCCATCCCGCGGACGGGAGGTTTGTGACCTTGTATTTTCGACCCGAGCGCGAATGCGGCGACGAGGAGCAACACGGCTCCTCCGGCCATGAGAGCGTACTTGCGCCACGGGACATCCGCGGGGGGGACGTAGACCTGTGCCGGCGTCTGCTCGTCGCGTGTGACCGCCGCATCGGACTGATCCCAGTTGCAGTAGGGGCAGATCCGCGCGTACGAGTCGATCGGGCGGTCGCACCGGATGCATTGCTTCTGTTCGGCCATCGGTCCTGGTGCTGCAACCGGCGTACCGTCAACGGATGAGCCGGAGGACACCTTTCTGCCAGACAGTAACGCCGGTGCTGGCGATCGCAAAACCGCCCGGTGCGACGTCGGTGGCGATGGCTGTTCCTTTCGAGCCGCGGACGCGGTAGAGCGTGCGCGAGGTGGAGTCGTACGCCAGGGTGATCGAGCCGCGCGTCATGACGCGGTCGACACCGGTCGGGAACTGCGAGCTCTGCGGCGAAAACAGCCCGAGACCGAGAAGGCCGCGCAGGAATCCGCGAGTCACGGCGCGGCTGACCGACTCGGAGCCCTCCACGATCCATACGCGTTTCGCGGACGGATCGGCAAGCGCCAGCCGCGACGCGGAAAGCACATTCGCGCGCGAGGCCACGGCCAGATCGACAGGAACGACGCCGGCGCCGACGTCGCCCGTCGCCGTCATCGAGGGAACCGAAAACGTCCGCAGCTTCGCTTCGCCTGGATAAACGAGATAGCCGGTGTGGCCGTCGGTTTCGAAATCGGACGCGAACGGAGCCATGGCCAGCTTGCGCGTGATGCGCATCTGCCGCGGATCGATCTCCTGCACCACGCCCTCCAGCCGCGAATAGACCAAGAGCCGGCCGCCGGCCGCGCGCAGATACGCCGGATCGGGGGCAAGCGTCACCGATCCGCCGCCCGCACGCTGGAGACGGTTGGCGTCGCGGTCGAGAATGAAGAGATCGCCGCCGGCGAACGCGGCATCGACGGGAGTCTCGCCGGTGGCGATCCGTTCCCCGTTCCCGTTGGCCAGATCGATGATAGCCACGGTGTTGGCGAACGAGTCGATCACGGCGACGCGTCCTTGTCCGACGACGACGCGCGAGACGTCGGCCACTCCTTCGGCGGACCAGACGCGGCTCAGGTTTGCGTCGAACAGTTCGACGCGGCCGTCGTGCGCGACGACGGTGTCGCGGCCGGCCATGGCCACGACCTGAGCCCGCGCCGATGCAGCGAACAGCACGATGATGAGCAGCCGTTTCATGGCGCGATCCTCACGGGCTCCAGGAGCAACGCGTCGGCGCCGCCGCTCTCGGTGGCGCCGAGGATGCGGTAGGTGAGCCGGGCCTGCATCGGGAACGTGCCGGTGAACGCGGTCGGCTCGCCGAAGCGGAAGCGCACACCGCCGATCGACCCGCTCTCGAAAATGGTCTGCCCGTCGTTCTTCGTCGCGGAGTCGAACGTCACGGCACTGGTGAGCGTGGTCTGGTCGAGCGAGGCGCGCTGCTCCGGCGTGAGCCCGTCCGATTGCAGGAGGCCGATGATCTGGCGGAGCTCGGCGGATGACGGTGCGACGCCGCTCCGGTTGCTCGTCAGAAACGCCGGGACGCCTGCAGTGACCTCGGTCTGTCGCCGTAACGCACGCAGCGTGTCGTTGCCGGGGAACTGCGCGACCAGCGAGTCGAGCGTCGTGCGCGCGAGGCGATTCTCACCGCGCTGCATCTCGATGAGCGCGGCGCGCATGCGCGCACCTGCCGTGTCCTCCCCGGGGATGGCGGTGTTCTCGTCGATATGCCGCTGGTACTGGCGAATGAGGGTCATCGAAAACGGATTGGCGTCGAAGGCCTGCGCGAAATAGCGTTGCTGTTCATCCGCGGTCGAGAGACGCGCCAGCGCCGAGAGCGCCGTGGGATCGTCCGTCCGCGAGGCCAGGACGCTTTCGTATTCGTGCCGCGCACCGTCCACGTCGCCGCGCTTTTCCAGGAGACCGGCCAGCCGCAGTCCGGCGCGATTCAGGAGCGACAGATACGCCGCGGCGTCACCGCGCGCCGAAGAGTAGATCTCGAACGACTCACGGCGAGCGATGTCGCGTCGCAACGCTGCAAAATCGTCGGAGCGGAGACTGACCTTGATCTCGCGCAGCAACAGCTCTGCCTGGCGGTCGTCGTCGACCGCCGAGGCCAGCGTGTACTCATTCGTGGCAAGGTCGAGGCGATTGGCGACGGTTGGCGAACGCGCCAGCTCCCCCCGTGCGATCGTGACCGCGTTCCGGGCCGCGCTCGCAGCTTTCGCCGTCCTGCCGAGCAGTGTCATGGCCGACGAGTAGAGGTTCCACGACTTCGCCGAACCGCTCGTATAGCGAATCGCTTCTTCGGCCGCATCGAACGCCGCGCCGTCCTTCCCGAGTCTCGCATCGGCGAGTGCCGAGTACCCGACCGCGGTCGCGTAACGCATGATGTCCGATGCCTTGCGCGCGCGGCGTGCTTCCCTGCCGGCGATCTCGAGCGCCATTGCGTACTGGGAGCGCGCCGTCTCGCTTTCGCTGCGCGACAGGTAGAGGTCGCCGAGGTTGAGGTGGCCGGAGAGCTGGGAGAGAAAATCGCGCGAAGTGGCGATCTGCTGTTTCATCCGCGCGATCTCGAAGTCCGACGCCATGCGCGGCTGGCCGTCCGCGGCGAAAGCCGGCAGACAGACGAGCAGCGAGAGTGCCAGCCGCTTCATGCCGCGAAATATCCTTTGCGCGCCGCCACGATTTCGATGCCGCGCCGCTGCGGGGTGATCGTGATCGACCGCCATCCGCTCCTCGTCCCGTGGCTCTGATAGACGACGAGATACCTGCTGTTGATGTCCGCGATCACTCCCTCGACCTGCGCGCCGACGCTGCCGATGGTCGCCCGCACCAGCGTGCCGCCGGTGACGCTCGTGGCGCGCTCGAGAAACCGCCCGGCGGTTCCGAACACGACCGCGGCGACGACCGACCTCGTCCCGCTGACTCGTTGCAGCGCCTCCTCGTCGGTGAGCTGGCTGTTGCGGTCGCCGCCGTCGGTGATGACGATCGCGTACATGCGCTCGCTGGCCGGAATCGACGCCACGGCATCGCGCAAAGAGGTTCCGCCGGAAGGGAGCAGGTCTCCAGCCTCGAGCCTTGCGCCTCGGATCGGGATGGCCTTGTCGACGTTGTGGTTGAAGAGAATCAGCGACGCCGTGTCGTCCGGGCGCAGCAGTTTCAACCCTTCGCCGACCGCGTGCAGTGCCGCTTCGAGTTTGCCGCCACCCATGCTGAGCGAACGGTCGACCACGAACGCGAAGTGTGCGGGTCCCCGGCCGGGTCTGATGTCGCGAATGGTCTGCTCGACCCCGTTCTCAGTGATCCGAAGGTCCTTCGCCTCGAGGGTTCGCCCCGAGCGGATGCGCAGCGGAACCTCGACGAGGTCGACGTTCATGCTCTCGCCCGCGGTGAGCGCGGCCGTGTGGATGGTGGTCGTGCTGGTTTTCCGGTACGAGTCGGAGAAGACCCTGGCGGTGATCTCGCGGGACGTCACTGCCGTCCCGAAGTCGTAAGCGACGCGGAACGGAGGCTTCCGGGCCACACCGACGAGGACGCCGTCGACCGAGAACTCGACGCGGTCGACGTTGACGGCACCCGTCGTCACCTCGATCCACTGCGGTCCGACGGCCTGGCCACCGGCCTGCGGACTCACGAAGGTGATATGGGCGAGGAGAACGAGGGCTCCGATCACGACCAGTGGCAACGCGCTGTGCTATCCTCCATTCCCAATGACTCGGCACTGCGCGTTCCGGTTTTACTTCAACTACTTCATGTAGCCCGGGGCAGAGTCACATCAAGCGCCCCGGCTGCGAGAAGGGGCGCGAACGCGGCGGACGCAAATCGAACCTCTTCTCAGAAACGGGAAGGGGTTTTTTTATGAGCGAAAGCCGTTTCGCAGTTTCCGCCGGCGCGGCGCCGCGTGAGCTGGCGCGACTCCGTGAGGCCATCGATCGCGTCGACGAGGTCCTCGTCCGTCTGCTCAACCAGCGCACGAAGTACGCCATCGAGATCGGCCAGATCAAAGGCGTGCTCGAGCTCCCCGTCTATTCGCCCGAGCGCGAGAAGCAGGTGCTCGCCAATGTCGGGCAGTGGTCGGAAGGTCCGCTGAAACCCGCGGCGATGCGACGCCTGTTCGAACGAATCATCGATGAAGCCAGAAGCGTGGAGCGCCAGGCCTCGGAGGGCGGCGCGCCCGAGGTTCGAAGTTCGAGGCCCGAGGCCTAAGGAGACGGTGATGGTGATCGTGATGGAGAAGCATACGGAAGAGACAAAGATCGAGGCCGTGGTGGCGGAGCTGATCAAGCGCGGTTTCGACGTTCACCGCTCCACCGGTGCCGATCAGACGGTTCTCGGCGTGGTCGGCGATGTGGCCTCGGTCGATCCGCGCGAATTCGAGGTGATGGACGGCGTGCAGGAGGCGGTGCGCATCAGCGAGCCCTACAAGCTCTCCAGCCGCACGTTCAAACCGGAGAAGACGATCGTGAAAGTGAACGGCTGCGCCATCGGCGGCAAGGACGTCGTGGTGATGGCCGGCCCGTGCACGATCGAGAGCGAGGCGCAGCTTTTCGCGACGGCCGAAGCGGTCGCGCGCGCGGGAGCGAAAGTGCTGCGCGGCGGCGCGTACAAACCGCGCACCTCACCGTACGCGTTCCAGGGCATGGGCGTGGAAGGGCTCAAGCTGCTGCAGGCAGCCGGAAAGGAATTCGGCATGGCCACGGTCTCGGAAGTGATGGAGATCAGCCAGATCGAAAAAGCGCTCGAGTACGTCGACATCATTCAGATCGGCGCGCGCAACATGCAGAATTTCAATCTGCTGACGGCGGTGGGGCAGACCCGGAAGCCGGTGCTGCTCAAGCGCGGAATGGCCGCGACGGTGCAGGAGTGGCTCCTGGCGTGCGAGTACATCATGTCCGGCGGCAACTATCAGGTGATCCTGTGCGAGCGCGGCATCCGGACGTTCGACAACTACCTGCGCAACACGCTCGACCTGGCCGCCATCCCCGTGGTGCAGAAGCTGTCGCATTTGCCGATCATCGTCGATCCTTCGCACGCCACCGGACGCCGTGACAAGGTCATGCCGATGGCGCGCGCCGGCGTCGCCGCTGGCGCCGACGGACTGCTGATCGAAGTGCACGTCGAGCCGGACAAGGCGTTATGCGATGGACCGCAGTCGCTCTATCCCGAGCAGTTCGTGGAACTGATGGATGAGCTGCGCATCATCGTTCCGGCGGTCCGAAGGACGTTGCCGTGACGGTCATTCCGGGTGTGAGCGAGGAATCCGGGCGGGGGGCTCGGCGGGCTCAACATACTTGGCCATGAAGCGCCGCGCGCGATCGAAGTCCGCGCCGGTCATGGAGTTGATCACTCGCAGCAGCTCTTTCTCGGCGTGGGCGATGTTCCGCGCGTTCGCGTCGAGCACCGAACCCCACACTTCGTACGAGCTCGCGGCCAGGCGCAGCAGCGTCCTGAGGCCGCTGCCGACGAAGATCGGGTCGATGCGCTTCTGTTCGACGAGCGAAGCGAGTGCGGTCGAGAGGATCTGCGGCAGGTGGCTCGTCAGCGCCATGGCGGCGTCGTGCTCGGCGGGATCGCAGACGGTGGGAACGGCGCCGCAGGCCTCGATGATCGCCCGGACCTCCTTATCCTCGCGCGCGATGAACCAGGGGTGACCTTCGAACAGATCGGCGCGAGCGTTCGCCAGGCCGTTTCGTTCCGAGCCGGCGAAGGGATGTCCGGCGATGAACTGCGGAAAGGAGGCCATGACACTGCAGGTCGTCGTCACCAGACGCGCTTTCGGCTCGAGTTTCAGGGCCACATCGACGGGCGTGGCGATGATGACGATGTCGCCCTCCGGGTGCTCGACGCGCTCGTCGGCCGCGTCGCTCTCGTGCGCCTGGTGCAGATCGACGAGGGGATCGGCGTAGCGGACGAACCAGGTGTTGCGGCGCAACGCCATGCCAATCGAACCGCCGATGAGTCCGAGGCCGACGATGGTGACGCTTCCCGCCATGAAAGCGGATTGTCGCACTTACCATGTTTCCGTGGTCGTTCCCCAATCGACTTCGCGCGCGGCCCGGACGTCTGGGACCGGGCCTCCGGTAGAATCGCGCGCTCGATGTTCGAGCCCATCGCCTTCGCCAGACAACTGATCGACATCGCTTCACCGACCGGACAGGAGCGCGAGGCCGGCGTCTTTCTCGTCTCGGAACTGGGGCGGCTCGGCTACGAATGCCGGAGCGACGAGGTCGCCGCGAATCGATTCAACGTCTTCGCGTCCGCCGGCGGCCGTCCGCGCGTGGTCATCAACTCGCACTACGACACCGTGCCGCCGTGGTTCGCATCGTCCGAGGATGACGAGTTCATTTACGGACGGGGGGCCTGCGACACGAAGGGGATCATCGCGGCGATGATCGCCGCGGGCCAGCGCCTGCGCGCACGCGACATCCGTGACTTTGCCTTCCTGTTCGTGGTCGGCGAGGAGACCGACTCGATCGGAGCAAAGAAGGCGAACATCGAGCTCATCGACCTCGGATCGGAGTACGTGATCGTGGGCGAGCCCACCGAGTCGCTGTTCGCGCGGGCTTCGAAGGGCGCCTTCACCGCGGTGGCGCGTTTCGAGGGGGTGGCCGGCCACTCCGCCTATCCGGAGCGCGGCGATTCCGCGATCAACAAGCTCGTAGCAGCCGTGGCCGAGATCAATGCCACCGACTGGGGCAGGGACGAGATCCTCGGCAACGCCACCGTCAACGTGGGCGTGATTCGCGGCGGAGAGAAGGCCAACATCATCGCGCCGAGCGCCGAGGCTGAAATGATGTTCCGCATCGTGGGGGAGCCCGAGGACGTTCGGGCGAAGCTGGACGCGCTCCTGCGAAGACATGGCGGAGGCATTCTGCGCAGCCACGGCAACCCGCCGCAGCTCATGACCGTGCCGCCGGGAGCAAAGTCGGCCGTCGTCGCGTTCAACACGGACGTGCCGCATCTGAAGGATCTGGGAAAACCGCTGCTGTTCGGGCCGGGCTCGATACTCGACGCTCACGGGGCGCGGGAGCGGATTCGCAAGAGTGATCTGCTGGACGCGGTTGCGACGTATGAGAATACCGTGATCGCGTTGCTGGCGGGGGAGGCAACCGGTAACCGGTAACCGAGAACCGAGGTTTAATGTGCGTTGCCGGCTACCGGCTACCGGCTACCGGCAAAGCCCCAAGGTCTGATGCGATTCACCGACTCTCATTGCCATCTGACGATGGCGGACGCGGAAGCCAGCCTCGATCGCGCGCACGGCGCCGGTGTGGTGGGAGTGGTCGTGCCGGGGACGAAGCTGGCGGATGCGGAGCCGGCCATCGACATCGCGCGCAAACACGACGACGTCTGGGCGGCGGTGGGGTTTCATCCCCACGAGGCGAAGGATTGCGACGACGAGGCCTTTGCGGCTATCGAGAGACTGGCCCGCGAACCGCGCGTCGTTGCGATCGGTGAGATCGGTCTGGACTACCACTACATGCACTCGCCGCGGGAGAGGCAGCGCGAGGTCTTCCTGCGTCACATGGCGCTGGCGAAGTCGCTCGATCTGCCGGTGATCATCCACAACCGCGAGTCGACCGGCGATCTCGTCGAGCTGCTGACGAGCGACGAAGCCAGGGGAGGGCGCGGCATCCTGCACTCGTACACGGAGTCGCTCGACGTGGCCCGGAAGCTCATCGACCTGGGCTACTTCATTTCGTTCTCCGGCATCGTCACGTTCAAGACGGCGGAGCCGCTGCGCGAGGTGGCCCGGGCGCTGCCACACGATCGCGTGCTCATCGAAACGGATACACCGTATCTCGCTCCCGTTCCGTTCCGCGGGCGCGACAACGAGCCGGCCTTCGTGGTCAGGATTGCCGAGGTCCTGGCGAAGCTCTGGGACCGCGGGATCGAGGAAGTGGCGGCCCGAACCACCGCAAATTTCGAGAGCGTCTTCGGCGTTAGACTGCCGCGATGAGGCCCGATTTGTCCGTGGTCTTCCCCGTCTATAACGAGGAAGAGAACATGCCCGTCCTGCTCGAGGAGATCGCACGCGCGCTCGATGGCCAGGGGTGGACCTACGAGATGGTCGCGGTCGACGATGGCAGCTCCGACCGCAGTCTCGAGGTGTTGCGCGGGCTCAAGTCGGAATATCCGATGTTGCGCGTGATCGCGTTCGTGAAGAACAGCGGACAGACGGCGGCGCTCGACGCCGGATGGCGGGCGGCACGAGGACGGTTCGTGGTGTCGCTCGACGCCGATCTGCAGAACGACCCCGCCGACATCCCCAGGATGATGCAGGAGATCGAGCGGAGCGGAGCGGACATGGTCATCGGCGTGCGCGTCAATCGCCGGGACTCCTGGAGCCGGCGCATGCAGTCGAAGATCGGCAACGGCGTGCGGAACTGGATCACGGGCGATCGCATTACCGATACCGGCTGCTCGCTCAAACTGGCCCGGCGGGAGGCCATCGAGCCCGTCCGTCTGTTCACGGGCATGCACCGCTTTCTGCCCACGCTCGTCCGACAGGCCGGATTCAAGGTCGTGGAAATGCCGGTCAATCACCGGGCCCGGCGCTTCGGCGTGTCGAAGTACGGAGCGATGAACCGGGCCTTCAAAGGTCTCGCGGATTGCCTGGCCGTGCGCTGGATGAGCAGCCGCAACCTCCGCTACCAGATCAGGCAGGAGCTCTAGTGGGTCACGTTCTCGATCCGCGAACCTGGCAGTGGGACACGCTCGCACTGATCGGATTGTGCGGGCAGGCCTTGTTCGCGTCGCGGTTCATCATCCAGTGGATCGCATCGGAGCGCCGCAAGCGCAGTCACATCCCTGTCCAGTTCTGGTGGCTGTCGCTGGGAGGAGGAGCGATCGTCACGATCTACGGTCTTCTCCGCCGCGATCCGGTGATCATCCTCGGGCAGGCACCGGGCTTGATTGTCTATGCACGGAATCTCGTTTTGATTCATCGCCATGCTGAACGAAAGTCAACGGAAGACGCTGCTCCGGATCGCGCGTGAGTCGATCGCCGCGGTGCTCGCAGGCGCGCGCCCGGATCTCGCGTCGTACTTGCTCGACGACGACTTGAAGCGTCCTGCAGGCGCCTTCGTCACACTCAACGACCGCCACGGCGAGCTTCGCGGTTGCATCGGGTCGATCACGCCGGTGGCGCCGCTCTTTCAGGCCGTTTCGTCGAGCGCGATTCACGCCGCCTTTCGCGATCCCCGCTTTCACCCGGTGAGCGCGGACGAGCTCCCCACGCTCCATCTGGAGATTTCGGTCATGGGCCCGATCATCCGGGTCGACGATTTCAGCGAGATCGAGGTGGGGCGGGACGGCCTCATCGCCACTCGCGGTCCGTACGCCGGGCTGCTCCTGCCGCAGGTGGCGACCGAATACGGATGGGACCGCGATACGTTCCTCAGCCAGACGTGCGTCAAGGCCGGGCTGCCCCCGGCGGCCTGGCGCGATCGAGATACCAGAATCGAGCGGTTTTCGGCTGAGGTATTCGGTGAGTAAAACATTCTATGAATTCGATTTACGAGATTTTACACCTTATTCGCAATAACCCTCCTGCCATGGGCGTTTTGGACCTCGAATGCCCACTCCAAACTCGATCAGGGAACGTGTGTCGCTGCGCGTGGCCAGAAGCCGCAAGACACTGGACCGCAAGCCGCTCCTCCGCCTTCTGGGCGGGCGCGGAGCGGCAACGCTCATCCTCGGCGCGGCGCTGTCCCTCGGCGGTCTGTCCGAAGCCATGAGCCACGTGCATTTCCTGGTCGAGAAGGATCTTGACGCCGTCCGCGTCATCCAGCAGACCGGAAGGCATGGCAAGGTCGTGGCGAAGTGGAGCGGGACGTTCACCGGGAACGCCGTCTACAAGCTGTCGCAACTCCTGCCCGACCGTTATGTGACCCGCGAGCTGGCGCTGTTCGACGGCCGCTGGTTCGGTGGCGATCGCCTTCTGGCCGGGAACACCGAGGGACGCAGCGTGTTCGCCGAGGAGATGACGCGGATCAACAACGCCATCCGGGCGGAGTTTTTCAGCACGTCGATGCCGTACGGCGACATCATCCACGAGAAAGCGCTGAAGTACGACGTCGACCCTCTGCTCGTTGCCGCCGTGATCGAGCAGGAGTCGAAGTTCAGTCACAATGCTCGCTCGCAGGTGGGAGCGCGGGGCCTCATGCAGCTCATGCCAAAGACGGGGCGGTGGATGGGAGCGCGCGATCTCTACGATCCCGAGCAGAACGTCGATGCCGGCGTGCGGTACATCAAGTACCTGCAGAGCCGCTTCGACGGCAATCTGCGGAAGACCATCGCCGCGTACAACGCCGGCGAGGGCAACGTGCGCCGGTACAACGGCGTGCCGCCGTTTCGGGAGACCCAGCAGTACGTGAAGCGCGTTCTTCACAACCTCGACAAGCGCAGCGAGCAGCTCAAGGGATGGGAAAAGGATCAGGGTGGGGGAGTGGTGGCCGAGGCCGACGGATCGCTCACGATTCGCTGAGCCTGGTGGGCGGTTTCGGCCGTCCGTTTCTTTTCAATGAGTTGACTGGCGCACTCCCTCTGCGTTACCGTTCCACTGAACAACTGTCGTAAGCACCTGGGAGGGGATGATGGTTCGTGTGTGTAGGGTGGCTCCCGTTCTCCTGCTCTTGGTGGCGATTCCTCTCTTCGCCGCGGACATCGCGAAGTCGAAGAAGAAGAGCGAAACGTCATCGCGTCCGCCGCGTGAGCTCCATCTCGTGCGTGGGCATTGGACGCCGTACAACCCTCCTGATCCCGCGACCTATTCGCCGAGCGCGAAGACCTACGAGATCAAGGCGGGAGACACGCTCTCCGGTATCGCCCGTTCTCTGTACAGCAACGCGTATCTGTGGCCGCAGATCTGGGAATCGAATACCTGGATCACCGACGCCCACTGGATCTATCCGGGCGACGTTCTCCTGGTGCAGGGTGAAGGCGCCAACGTCGCCTCCAGCTCGCAGACGACCACAACGACCACCACCACAGGGACGGGTACCGGGTCGGCCACGACCGACCAGAATCAGACCCAGAACGGATTCGGCGCCATCGTGGCTGCCGAAGTCCATCGCCAGACTTCTCCCGTTCCTCTCGGCGCGGAAGCCGATGTGTACTGCTATGGCTATATCGGGGCACCGAACGAGCCGATGCCGAACACGATCCAGGCGTGGGAGGACGTGGAGACCAGGAACGCGCCGGGAGAAGGCGAGCAGCCCAGCGGCTCCGACGGCGATCTTCTCTTCATCGACGGCGGCACCTCGACGGGGCTGGTGGCCGGCGAGACCTACATGGTCGTCGAGCTCGGCGACACGATCAAACACCCCAGGACCGGCGAGCTGATCGGACAGCACTACAACTATCAGGGACAGGTGAAGGTTCTCTGCGCCGACGAGACCCACTCGCGCGGCATCGTCACGCAGAACTGTCGCGAGATTCACATCGGCGCGCACCTCAAACCGATGCCACAGCTTCCCATCCCCATCGCTCGAGTCCCGGACCTCCCCGCATTCTGCGATACGCCGACGGGACGTTCCGCCGGCTACATCATCGACTCACAGGATTGGGACGAGGCGCTGGCCGAAGGCAATCTCGTGCAGGTCAACCTCGGACACGACGATCAGATCCAGCCGGGCGACTTCCTGACCGTGTACCGCGACCGTCCCGGCCAGCCCCGCCAGGTTCTCGGCGAGATCGGCGTGCTCACGACGCAAAGCCATACTGCAACCGGACGCATCGTGGCCTCGCGTTACACGATGCTGGTGGGAGACACGGTCGAAGCGAGGTAGGTCGTTTGGGTCGATGGTCGATGGTCGCTGGTCGCGGGGCTTCGAAGCGCCCGACGACCTGATATGATCCGCCGTCCGGGTCCATAGCTCAGCGGTTAGAGCTACCGGCTCATAACCGGCAGGTCCCAGGTTCGAATCCTGGTGGACCCACCAAGAGGGATCACGCGAATCCAACTGATTGCGGCGAAATGTTGCAGTATGCGGCGGCGGAGAGATTCCGTTCTGCACAGGCGTTCCGGCCATGGAACGCCTTTTTTATTTCTGAGGAGATTGTCTTGAGTATTGACGTCGAAAAGCTGTGGGAGCTGCAGACGCTGTTGTCGCAGCTCGGCGAGCGGGAAAAGCAGATGGCGGTCAAGCCGGAGGCATTTGCGGCGATCGATGACGAGTTCCAGGGGGCCAATCAGGAGATGACGCGCCTGGCTGAGTCGATCGAGCAGATGGCCAAGGAACGAAGACGCGTCGATGGGGAGCTTACCGACCAGCAGGAGCTGCTCAAGAAATATCAGGGGCAGCTGATGCAGGTGAAGAACCAGCAGCAGTATGCGGCGGCATGGAAAGAGATCGACGCCGCGCGCAAGCACGTGAAGGATCTGGAGGACTCGTCGCTCAAGATCATGGGCGAAGCCGAAGAGGTGCAGAAGAAACTCGACGAGCGCAAGGCCGGGCACGATGAGCTCGAGGCCCGTTTCGACAAGGCTCATGAGGAGTGGCAGGCGTCGCTCAGCGATCTGCGCAAGGAGTCGCAGGGTCTGCGCAAGCGTGCCGATGGCATCGAGGCCGCGCTGCCCGAACGCCTCCGCAACGAGTTCCAGAAGATCCTCCGGCAGCGCCACGGCATCGCTGTCGCGCAGATCGTCAACGACTCCTGCAGCGCCTGCCGCACCCGCGTCCGTCCCGCACTCATGCAACAGCTCATGCGCAACGAGTTCGTCTACTGCGAAGGCTGTCACCGCATTCTCTATCTGGAAAAAACGACATCTTGAAAGTCACGGCATGGGTTGACGGTGCTTCACGCGGCAATCCCGGTCCCTCGGGCTACGGCGTATTCATGAAGACAGGCTCAGGCGAGATCATCGAGATCTCCGGATTCCTCGGTACCACCACGAACAACGTCGCCGAGTACTCCGGCCTGCTCGAGGCGCTCTCGGTGGCCGAGGCCGAGGGAGCGGACGACGTGGAGATCGTGTCGGACTCCGAACTGCTCGTGAAGCAGATGCTGGGCGCGTATCGCGTCAAACATCCCAATCTCGTCCCGATGCACAAACAAGCCAGGGCGCTGACACGCAAGTTCCATCGCTTCTCGATCCGCCACACCCTGCGCGCCGGAAACAAAGATGCGGACCGCCTCGCCAACGAGGCCGTCGACCGCGGAGAGGGGCGCGCCGCCCGGCGCAGTCGCACCGATGCTGGCGCCTGAGGCCATTCGCGCCAACTACGCCGCGGTGGAGTCCCGCGTGCGCGCTGCCTGCCAGCGCTCGGGGCGGGCGGATGACGACGTGACCATCGTGGCCGTGACGAAGACGTTTCCGGCCGAAGCGGTGACGGCGGCGATCGGCGCCGGCGCGACCGACGTCGGTGAGAACAAGGTGCAGGAGGCGCGGGACAAGAAGCCACTCGTTCCGTCCGGAGCGACGCGCTGGCACCTCATCGGGCACCTGCAGTCGAACAAGGCCAGGGACGCCGCGCGCATTTTCGACGTCATCCAGACCATCGACAGCGTCTCGCTCGCGGAGAAAGTCGGCAAAGCCGCTGCCGCCTCGGGGAAACGGATGGAAGTGCTGCTCGAGATCAACATCGGACGCGAGCAGCAGAAAGCTGGCCTCGATCCTGCCGATGTCGAATCGGCGGCGCGGCAGATCTCCGCGATCGACTCCCTGTCGCTCATCGGACTCATGACCATTCCTCCCGTCGGCGACGAGCAGACAACCAGGAACTTTTTTGGGAAGCTGCGAAGTATGCGCGATGACCTGGGACTCCGGCATCTCTCCATGGGCATGACCGCCGACTTCGAATCGGCGATCGAGGAAGGGGCGACCATCATCCGGGTCGGCAGGGCCATCTTCGGGAGCCGGGGATGATCGTCCTCTCGACCGTTTTCCAGATCGTCTTCTGGTTCCTCGACATCATCCTGTACGCGATTTTTATCTGGGTGATCCTCTCCTGGGTCAGCGTGCTTTCGCAGCGCAGCAGTGCGCGCTGGCGCTACCGGCGTCTGTTCGATTTCCTGGAGGCCATCGAGCATTTCCTGCGGATGTTTCTCTCGCCCATGCTGCGCCTGACCCGCAAGATCGTCCCGCCCAGGATCATGCCCCGGGAGTGGGCGTTCATCGATCTCTCGCCGCTGATCCTGTCGATCCTGATCATCCTCCTCCGCGCCGTCCTGGCCTGGGTCTACGGTCGTATACTGTTGACGACCGTGCTGGGAGGGTGATGATGAATCTGACGCCGCTGGACATCCAGAAACAGACGTTCTCGCGCAGTTTCAAGGGTTACCACCTCGATGAGGTACGCGCCTACCTCCACCTCATCGCCGAAGAGATCGAGCGCCTGGTGCGCGACGTCGACCGAATGTCGCGCGAGAATGCCATGCTGCGCGAAGACCTGGAAGAACATACGCAGCGCGAGCGCATCCTCAAGGACACGCTGCTCTCCGCGCAAAAAGTCTCGGAAGACGTGCGGGCCACGGCACGCAAGGAGGCCGAGCTCATCGTCAAGGACGCGGAGCTGCTGTCCGAGCGTCTGATCTCGCAGGCCATGGACCGGGTGGCCGATCTGGAGCGCTCCATCCAGGATCTGAAAGTGCAGCGCAAGTCGTCGCGGAACAAGCTGCAGGGGACGCTCGATACGGTGCAGCACCTGCTGATGCTGGACGCCGAAGAAGAGGCCAACGAGCTGCCCATCACCACGATGTTCCGCGCCCAGAAGAGCAGTTGACGCTCCTCGTTCGCAACCTCTCCCAGATCGCTACGCCCACGGGCACGCGGGGAGTCCGCGGCGCGGCCATGCGGGAGCTGCGCGTCATCGACCGCGGCGCGATCGTCATCGACGAGGGGCGCTTCGTCTTCGCCGGGCGGGAGAGCGACCTGCCGCGCGGTCTCCGCATCGACGAAGACATCGACGCCCGCGGAGCCACCGCGCTGCCCGGTTTCGTCGACTCGCACACGCACATCCCGTTCGCCGGCTATCGCGAATCGGAATTCAACCGCCGCCTGCAGGGGGAGACTTACGGACAGATCGCCGAGTCCGGCGGCGGTATCGCCTCCTCGGTCCATGCCACGCGCGCGGCTTCGGAGGACGATCTCGTGGCGAACGTGCTGGAACGCACGAAGACCATGCGCGCCTACGGCACGACGACCGCCGAAGCGAAAAGCGGATACGGTCTCAACCGGTCCGACGAGCTCAAGCAGTTGCGCGCCATCCGCACGGCGGCGGCCCGATCGCCGGTGCAACTCGTTGCGACGTGTCTGGCCGCGCACGAGTTCCCGCCCGAGAGCCGCGGCAGCGACGCGGCGCGCGAAGCGTGGGTGTCGACGATCATCGGCGAGATCCTGCCCGACGTCGCGTCCGAAGGCCTGGCTCGATTCTGCGACGTCTTCATCGAGCGCGGTGTCTTCACCCGCGAGCAGGGCGAACGGATCCTCCGCGCCGGTGCCGCACTCGGCCTCGTTCCGCGCGTGCACGCCGACGAGATGAGCGACACCGACGGCGCCGCGCTTGCCGCCGTGCTCGGTGCGGCGTCGGCCGATCATCTGATGTACGTCTCCGAGCGCGGCATTCAGGCCCTGGCGAAGTCGAACACCGTCGCCAACCTCCTGCCGGCCACGAGCTTCTTCCTGATGTCGGATCGCTACGCGCCGGCCCGCCGCCTCATCGACGCCGGTGCCATCGTGTCGCTTTCCACGGACTGCAATCCCGGCTCATCGATGACGGAGTCGATGCCGATGGCCATTCAACTGGCCACGCTGCAGATGAAGATGACCGTCGAGGAAGCCATCACCGCCGCCACGCTCAACGGCGCACAGTCCCTGCTGCTCGCGCACGAGATCGGGTCGATCGAGCCCGGCAAGCGCGCCGACTTCATCCTTCTCGACGCGCCGAACTACCTGCACCTGGTCTATCACTTCGGCGTCAATCTGGTGCGACCGCTGCGCTGATCTTCTCCCACAGCTTCTCCGCGATCCCGTGACGGCACTCGTGCGTGCAGCCAGCGATGTGCGGAGTGACGATCAGGCGCGGGTCGTCGGGGAAGAGACCGGCCGGCGGCTCGGGGTCGAAGACATCCATGGCCAGTCCGGCCAGACGTCCTGAAGCGAGCGCGCTCAGCGCGGCACGTTGGTCGATGATCTCGCCGCGCGCGGCGCTGACGAGCAGCGAGCCGCGCGGCAACTTCTCGATCTCCTTCCGTCCGATCATCCCGCGCGTCTGGACCGTCAGCGGCACGTGCAGCGTCAGGATGTCGCTCGACGCGAGAAGCTCCTCCAGCGACCGCACGCGCATTGCGCCGCGCCGGTCGAAATCGTCGTCCGAGAGATACGGGTCGAATGCCGAGACGCTCATGGTGAAGGCGCGGGCCAGCCGTGCCACGCGCATCCCCACCTGTCCCAGTCCGAGGATGCCCAGGCGGAAGTGGCGGAGCTCGTGGCGGGTGGAGCAGTCGTCGCGCGGCCATTTCCCGGCAACCACCTCGCGCGTGTAGAACGGAACGGTGCGGGTCAGGGAGAGCATGAAGCCGATCATCAGCTCGGCCACGGCGTTGGCGTTCTCACCAGGAAGGCTGATGATGCGCACGCCGCGCTCGCGGGCCGCCGCTTCGTCGATATTGTCGGTCCCGCTCGTCCCCTGGGCGATCACCTGGAGCTGGCCGGCCGACTCGATCACACGCCGTGACACCTTGCTGTAGGCCCGCGTCACGAGCACGTGCGCCTCACCCACGATCGCCATCAGCTCGTCCTCGGTGCGGACGGGGTTGACGGTGACCTCGAAGCGATGGCCGGCCAGGGCGGCCAGGCGCGGGTCGATGTCGGCGGCGATCAGCAGCTTTTTCTTCATCGATGCAGATTATGCTTGCATGGATTGGCGGCACGACTCCGAAAACACTTCCTCGCGTACTCGACACTGGCCGCGTTCCATTTCATCTTCTTCTTTCCCGTGATCTTCATGGGGCGCGTGGTGTCGCCGAACGACGTGTTCTACAACTACCAGCCGTGGGCGACGTATCGGCCCGCGTCGCTGGAGCAGATCCAGAATACGGTTCTCAACGATCCGCCGACAGCGTATCTGCCGCTGATGTCGCTGGTGGCAAATGGCTGGAGCGCCTTTCACTGGAACCCCTACGTCGGCAGCGGCATCCCCGGATTCGGATCCTCGGCCTCGGCGGTGCTCTCGCCGTTCGTCTTCTTCCCTTCGCTCCTCGTTCCGTTGCCGTGGGTCTACACGGCCATGCTGCTGCTCAAGCTGAACGTGGCCTTCTGGTTCGCGTACGCCTGGCTGCGTGAAGAGCGCCTCGGCAAACGCGGCGCGGCTGTCGGCGCGATCGTGATCGCCGCCGCCGGGATCTACTCCGCGCGCTGGCTATGGCAGATCACGAATGCCACTGCACTCTATCCGGCCCTCCTGTGGGTCGTGCGCAGGACCTTCAACGGCAAGCGGACTTCTATCGCGGTGGTGGCGCTCATCACGCTGTCCTACGCGCTGGCGGGATTTCCCGCGGCGATGGCCTACGGCGCGTACATGGTGGCGATCTATGCGGTTTTCTGTGCAGGTACCGGCCGGCTGAAGCCGGCGGCTACACTGCTCGGCCGGCTGAAGCCGGCCGCTACACTGGTTGGCGTTGTTCTGGGCATTGTGGCGGCGGCGCCGTCGCTCGTTCCGTTCATCCAGTTCATCCGGCGCAGCGGCTATCTCGAGCTGCGTGCGAAAGCCAGCGCGTTCGTCTATCCGCTCCACCACTGGCGCAGCTTCTTCGATCCTCTCCGCCTCGGCAACAACGCGGAGAAGAACTGGGTCGGTGATCCTTCGCTGCCGCTCAACAATTTCATCGAGGCCACGATCTACGTCGGTGTGATCACGATCGCGCTGTGCGCGGTGGCGCTCGTCGCCAGAAGGCAGAGAGCGAAATGGTTCTGGGCCGGCGCGGCGGCCGTGATTCTGGCGGCGATGTTTGGCAAGGCGCCGATCCTCGGCCTGCTCCCCGGATTCAAGTACAGCCCCCTCGAGCGCGTTGCCCTGCTGCTGCCGCTTCCCGCCGGATTCCTGGCCGCGACGGGCGCGGCCTGGCTGGCGCGTCACGCGCGGCGGCTCGCGGCGATCGTGGCGCTGCTCATCGGCGTCGCGGTCGCAGGCGATCTCGCCATGTTCGCATCGAGCTTCCATCCGTATCTGCGGGTGAGCGAGACCGTGATTCCGGCGACTCCGGTGATCCGGTTTCTGGAGCGCGATCCCAAGCCCTTCCGCTTCGTCGCATTTCTCGGCTACATGTGGCCGAACTCGGCGGAGCTCTTCCGCATCGAGGACACGGCCAGTCACTTCGGGTCGGAGGGTATCTATCGCCGGCTCCTGAAACGCGTCGATCCGCAGTCGTGGAACGGGCAGTCGACGGTGATCGTATTCAACAGCCTGTCGTTCAACTTCCGCGATCCGCTCGTGTCGATGCTCGGCGTGCGCTATTTCCTCGAGCATCGCGCCATCGACATCGTGAAGTGGACCATCTTCGGCGCCACGGTTCCGGGCGCGAAAGAAACGGGGGCGATGCGCATCCTTCCGGGCCGCGTGGCCGAGCGGGTGATCCATGTCGACGCCGAGCCGTTCTGGGCCGTCGAGGTGCCGGTGACCGTCGAGCAGACGTTCGGGGTCGGGCCCTCGCTGCACGTCGACCTGGTCAAGGGCGGCCGCGTCGTGTGGTCGCGCGCGTTCGCCGCGAGCGACGTGACGGCCATGGACAAGATCTACGTGCCGCTCGCCAACCTTGCGCGTGTCGGTGACGCGGTCACGTTGCGCATACGACCGGAAGGGATGCTGATCCGGGTGCTGAAAGCAGGGAAGGACCTCTACTACGGCCGCGTCACCATTCCACTCATCTTCGACCGCGAGCTGCCGGATGGCCGGATCTTCCGCAATCTCGCCGAGGTGCCGCGGTTCCACGCGGTGAAGCGGCTGCGGAAGCTGAACGCCGACGAGTTCCTCGCCGCGAAGGACATCGATCTCAGCGATGAGGCGGTGATTACAGACGATCCGGTCTTCCCGCCGCCCTCGATCGCGGCGCACGCGCGCGTTGTGCTGACGCGTTACGAACCCGCCGAACAGCGGGTGAGCACCGAGGCCAGCTCGACGATGTTCCTGGCCTCGTCGGAGAAGCTCACCCCGGAGCTGCGCATCACCATCGACGGCAAACGCGCGCGCCCGATCCAGATCAACGCGCTGTTCGCGGGCCTGGTCGTCCCCGCCGGCAGGCACGAAGTGGTCTTCACGCGGCGTATCGGACGCGGCTGGTGGCCGGCGGCGATTCTGGCGGCGCTGGCCATCGTGGGAATCGGCGGCTATGAACTACTTCGGCGTGGCCACGATGATGATCTGGTAGGCGAAGAGGGACTTCCACAGGCGCGTGAGAAACGTGAGCAGGCGCTCGCCGGCGCGGAGCAGGATCTCAGGCGTGTAGCGGCCGGCGATCAGGCGCAGCGGCACGGATGACCCGCGCACGGTCACGATGCGAAAGCCGGCGTTCTCGACGTCGCGCCGGATCGTGCGCAGCGTGTAGAACCGCAGATGGGTGTTGTCGAGGATTCCCCGCTCCCGGTATTCGAAGATTCCGAACAGCAGGCCGAGGCGCACGGTGATGTTGGCGATGTTGGGGACGGAGATGAACGCGTAACCGCCGGGCACGAGTGCGGCGCGCACCAGGCGCAGCAGAGCCGTGGCGTCGCGCAGGTGCTCGAGCACATCGGCGAGCACGATGGCATCGGCTCCGGGGGGCAGCCGCGTCACCGTCTCCAGGTCCGTGATCACGGCCTGGTCGAACCGGCCGCGCAGATCGGGCAGGCAGTCGGTCTGAAACTCGAAGCCGAGCGAGCGGCGGAAATGATCGCGAACGGCCTGGCCGAGCTCGCCGCCCGCCGCTCCGAGGTCGAGAAGCGTCCCCCCCTCTCTCGCGTAACGCCGGATCAGGCTGATCAGAATCCGATGGCTGCTGCCCTCGAAGTCTTTGAATGTGTAGACGTTCGGCATCAGCAGCGACTAGGGGTGCACGTTGCCGAAGCTGCCGACGTTCTTCAGACTGAAGGAGAACTCGAGAGCCGATTCCGTTTTCACGCCGCGGGCAGTGTACGTAATGTAACGCCGCGGCCCGATGGAGATCCCGTAGCACGACCCCGTCCAGCCGATGATGTAGCGCTGCTCGAGGAACTGCTTCTGTTTGGCGTCGTAGTTGAGCAGCACGTCGGTGCGCAAACGCTGCGGTATGAGGAACGATCCGGCGGAGACGCGGAACTGGCTGGAGTCGCCGGCGCCGGTGTGAGGATCCTTGAACGTGGCGAACCACGTCAGACCGAGGTACTTGTCGGCGTTCTTTCCGGTGCCGAGGAGGTTGGCGGAGAGACTGGTCTGATCGATCTGGTGCGAGAGGTTCCCGTAGCTGGCGTTGGCGTCGACGGTGATGGCCTGATACGGATTGACGCGCAGCGTGGCCACCAGCGGCGTGAAGCGTTGATTGACGGTTGTACCGACCGTCGAGCCGCCGTTCCCGCTGCTGCCGTTGGTGAAGGGCTTATCGAGCGACACGGTCTGCTGCAGCGACAGGGACATGACCTCGCGCGCCGTGCCGCTCGCCGCCGACCCTTTGGCCGGCTCTTCTTTTCCGATCAGGCGCTGGGTGAGCGAGTACGTCACGGAGTCGCGCACGGTCGGCAGGAACGGCGAGTCGACCGTATCGAAGCGGATGATGCGATCGTTGTTCGTGACGTTCGTGGTGTAGATGTACTGAACGCGCGGCTCGATCACGTGCTTGAATCGCGAGAATCCCCCGGCGCTGACGTTGAAGATGCGCGAGACCGAAGGCCCGACGAATTCGACCTGTCCCTGGCCGTAGAAGCGGTTGATGCCGTTGTTGCTCGGCGCGGCCGGCGAGGCCGGGTTGTCGCCGGGCAGAACGCTCGCCGAGTAGTAGGTGTCGCGAAACGAGATCTGTGGGCGCAGCGAGAACCACGCCGGTGTCTTGAGCTGCAGAGACAGGGTGGGAAACACATCGCCGCGAAAGTACGCGGCGTTGGATGTGCGGTTCAGTTGTCCGTCGAGAGCACGATCGAACGCGGTCATGAGCAGATGTGAGGCGGACGACTCCATCGAAAAATACAACGGGATGCCCAAAAGGCGCTGCGGGTACATGCGGAACTGCAGCGAGGGAAACTGCTCGAAACGCTGCTGGCGCGTCGATAGAAGGATCTCGCGCCGGTCGGTGAGGATGTTCAGCGAATACCGTGAACGGTTCTTCGTGAGATAGGCGGACGAGTAGATGTTCGACAGCGTGTGGATGCGCGGATCGCGATCGTACTGCCGGAAGAAATCGAGATCGGAGAAGTCCTCGATGTCCACGACGCCGCGGAACCCGCCCGGCAGATCGTCCTGCGCGTGCCGGTACCGGTAACGCCAGTGCACGACCGCGCCCTGAGCGTTGGGCGTGCTGCTGTTGAGCTCCGGATGCGGGTCGCGGACGGCGTAGCCGTACAGCTCGCCGAGCTTCACATTTTCCGACGGCCGGTAGCGGATGTTCACGCCGCCGCCGAAATACCCCTGCGTGCTGACGTCGGCGTTGATCGTGGCATCCGCGGAGTCGCCGAATGGGATGAAATAGGCGGTCTCCAGCCGCGGACCGAATTGTCCCGACAGCACCAGACGGGGAATGAGAAAGCCCTGGCTGCGGTCGCTCTTCGTCGGCCAGATCAGCCGTGGCGTATAGAAGATCGGCACGATGCGCGTACGGAACGAGACGCCCTGCATGTGTGCGTAGTCGTCGAGCGTCACCCGGGCCTGCTTGACGTGGAACGACCAAGCCGGCCGGTCGAGATCGCACGACGTGAACATGCCGTTCGTCAGCACATACGTGTCCTCGTCGACCTTCTCGATCTGGTCGCCGGCGATGTACATGGACGGCTCCATGGCCCCGGTGGCGTTGAAAAACGTGCCTGTCTTGCTGTCGAGGTTGTAAAGCGCGCGCGTGGCCGTGATCCGCGTCGGTCCCTGATCGACGATCACGTTGCCTTCAGCGGTCACGTCTTTCGTCTTGCGGTTGTAGGTGAGCTTGTCCGCCCGGATCTTGATGTCCTGGTAGGCCACGTGGACGTCGCCCTCGAAGATGCCGTAGTCCTCCCGCTCCCCTTCCACCTTCCCGCCGGGACCGATGGTGATCTTCACGTCGCCGCCGCCCGGCTTCGGACCGGGCACGAACGTGAATCGCGATTTCGGTTTCTGCGCGAACAGTGGTGCGGCGAGGCAGGCCAGGATGAGCGCGATGACCAGGCGCAGAGGCGAGCGTGTCACTGCGCGTGATTGTAACGGGTCGCGGCCTAAACGGACGCCGCGGCCGTGCGTCGAATCTGCGATGCGTCGCGGTGCGTACGCGCTGGCTTTCCTCCTGGGCCTGCTGTCGCTGGCGCAGGTGACTCGGACGGCAGGACCGCGTCCGGGCCGCGCTCACGTGCGCGTGCTGCAGTTTTCGGGTGTGCCCCGCGACTGGCCGCAATTCAATTTCGACGCCCGGCACAGCGGCGAAAACAACGAAGAGCCTTCTCTCGGCCCCGACACCGTTGCCGGCCTGCAACTGCTCTTCCGGAAAAAGCTGCCGGCCATCAGCGACGGATCACCGGTCCTGTGGGCGAACAACCGCAGGCGCCGTGCCAGTCATTACCTCTTCCTGACCGCAACGAACGGCACGCTGATGGCGACCGACGGCGAAGGCAATCTGCGATGGACGAGCGCGCCGCCGGACGGTCCGCGCTGGACGACGAGCTCGCCTGCGCTCGATCCGTCGCGGCAATGGGTGTACTCCTACGCGCTCGATGGCCGCGTGCACAAATACGCGGTCGTCAGCGGCGAAGAAGACGTGAGCGGCGGCTGGCCTGTCCTGGTCACGCGCAAGCCCGACGTCGAGAAAGAATCCGCCGCGCTCAGCATCGCCACGTGGAGGGGCACGTCGTATCTCTACGTCACGTTCGCCGGCTATCCCGATCCGGGCGATGCCGGCGACTATCAGGGCCACGTCGTGGCCATCCGCCTGCCGGACGCACACACGAACACATTCAACGCGCTCTGCTCGCATCACAACACCGTATTCGGATACGGCGACTGCGGTTCGGTGCGGGCAGGCGTCTGGGCCCGGCCCGGCGTCGTCTACAACGAGGCCGATGAGAGCGTCTACGTCGTGACGAGCAACGGCTCGTTCACGGCGAACGCCGGAGGGACGAACTGGGGGGACTCTATCCTTCGCCTGCCCGGGGATCTGCATCCCCGCCACGGAAAACCGCTCGACTCCTACACGCCCGAGGAATTCGAGGTCCTCGACACTGAGGATCTCGACCTCGGGTCGAGCGGTCTGGCCCTGGTGGCCCGCCCCGGCGAGAGTCTGCCCACGCTCGGCGTGCACGCCGGAAAGGACAGCATCATCCGCGTCGTCGATCTCCGGAATCTGTCAGGACAGGGCGGACCCGGCTTCGTCGGAGGCGAGCTGCAGCGCCTGAAGCTGCCGCAGGACGGGTACAACCTGGCCACGCCCGCCGTTCGTGTCGACGACGACGGGAACTCGTGGCTGTACTTCGCCAACGATCGCGGGATCTCGGCCCTGGAGATGACCGGTGACGCGGACGCGCCGCGGCTCGTAGAGCGGTGGCGCAATCCCGACGCCGGCACGAACTCGTCGCCGGTGGTCGTCAACGGTCTGGTCTTCGTCGTGCGCACGGGACGCATCAGCGCACTCGACGCCGAAACCGGTCAGGAGTTGTGGTTCGACACGCACATCGGACCGATTCACTGGCAGAGTCCGATCGTCATCAACGGTGCCGTCTACGTGACGGACCTCGACGGGATGCTGGCCGCGTATGCGCTGCCGGACGAGTTCTATCTGGTGAAGTGATCCTGCGTTTCGTCGTGCGGCGTGGTGCGACTCAGCAGTGTGTCGTGATCGATGCGCGTCATCTGCTGCAGTTGCATGCGCAGCTTGATGATCTCGAGCTGATAGAGGCGGGCCATCTCATCGGGGCGATTGCGTTGCTGGCGCTTGCGCAGAGCGATGCGATTGGCCACGCGAACGAACTCCCGGTGCGCGTGGGGATCGTTCCAGCGGGCGCGCCCGAGTCTCAGGAAGGGATGGGCGGTGGGGCGCACGTCCGCGTCGTCGACAAATCCGAGTGAGGCCTCGTGCCGCAGCTCGGCGCGGATGTCGGGCCACTGGCGGAACACCGTTCCGACCGCCAGAAGCGGAATGAGGATGGCCGTGCCGATGGCGATCCGTGCGTTGCTCACGCCCAGGCGGCTCAGCGCGTACGGGATGTGCGCGGCAGCGACGGCGACCACGGCCGTGATCACATCGAGGATGAGCTGTCTCATCTTGTCGGCGACATGGAAGGCCGCGAAGGTGACGCCGTATCCGGCCACGGCGCCGGCGATCACGCACGTGGCGAATGCCTGGAGCTCGAAGTCGGTGTTGATCACGAGCGGGATCGATGCCGCCGCCCCTCCGGCGGCGCCGAGAAGCATGCCGTCGGCGGGTTCGCTCTCATCGCCGGTCAGGCGCGCATAGAGCGCGGCCAGCGTGACGGCGGTCCCGATCATGAGCGGACGGAGCGTCGATCCCAAGCCGGCAAACCGGATGAGCAGTCCGGCGGCGAGGCCGGCGATCACCGGCGTGGCCACCGCGCTCCAGAAATCGCTGTCCAGCGTCTTGAAGAGACGCACCACGGCGATGGTCACGAAGAACGCCAGGACGATGACCAGGGCCAGGACGGGCTCAGACATCAGTGGATCCGGAGAGGGCCGGGCGAATGGGATGCCGGATGAACCAGAGCCGCGAACGCTCGATGTCCGATCGGATCTGGTCGCTCAGCTCGAGCGCCGAGCGGAACTGCTGCTCGCGCCGCAGAAGGCGATGAAAGTAGAGCCGCACCGTGTCACCGTAGACGTTCGAGTCGAAGTCGAGGATGTGGCTCTCGATCGTCGTGGCGAAGTTCTCGTAAAGCGTCGGGCGCACGCCGATGTTCGTGACGCTCTGGAACGATCGCGAAAAGCTCTCGAACCGGGAGGTCGTCACGTAGACGCCCGAGCCGGGGAAAAGATCGTTGGCCGGATTGAGGTTGACGGTCGGGAATCCGATCTTGCGTCCGAGCCGGCGGCCGGTGGCGACCCGTCCGTCGATGAAGTAGGTGCGCGCCAGCGCCAGCGCCACGACCTGCATGGCCCCCTTGGTGATGGCGTCGCGGACGAGCGAGCTCGATACGCGGATGCCGCGGATGCGCACCTCGCTGACTCCCTCGACGCCGAACCCGTATTTCGAGCCGGCGGCCTCGAGCCTGGCCAGGTCGCCTTCCCGCCCCGCGCCGAAGCAGAAGTCGCGTCCGATGTGGACTTCGCTCACGTGCAGGGCGCCGACGAGAAACTCGGCGATGAAACGATCGGCGGTCCAGCGCGAGAATTCGTGGGTGAACGGGACCACCAGCAGCGCGTCGACGCCGAAGTCGCGCAGCAGTTCTTCCTTCTGCGACAGCGTCAGAATCTGCTTGGGGACGCGGTCGGGAGCGACGATCGACAGCGGGTGCGGATGAAACGTGATCACCGCCGAGGGGCGTTGCAGCTCGCGGGCGCGCTCGACGATGCCGCGGATGATGGCCTGATGTCCGACGTGCAACCCGTCGAAGTTGCCGATGGTGGCAACACAGCCGCGCGGCAGGTCGGTTTGCTTCAACGGGTCGTGAAGAACGAGCATTCGGCCGTGATGATAGCGGGTAGCGGTTCGCGGGTAACTGGTAACCGGAAACCGGAGTTGGTGTTTCGCTGACCGGCTACCGGCTACCGGCTACCGGCTACCCGATATGCGACGTGATCGCCTTCGATGGTCCCGTATTCACTCAGCGAATGCGTCTTGCGCGAGTTCGGCCCGAGGATGTGCACGACCTCGATGCCGCGGCGCACAAGCTCGTCCGACAGCAGATTGCGGTGGCATCGCCACGGCACCGCCTCGGCGCACATGATGGCGGTGGTGAGCTCGGAATCGAGGAGGCGGTCGACGGCAGCGTGAAACTCGGGGGTGGCCATATAGTCGGCGTATGCGCGGAACTGTTCGTTGCGCAGCCCCGTGTTCGGGGAGTCGGGGCGCGGCTTGCGGCGGCCGCCGAGGTCCTCGAAGTGCACGTAGGCGATGTCGTAGTCGGGGAGCGATTCCTCCAGCGCCTGGCGGGAGAAATGGGGATAGCGGCGGGAACCGGGATAGCGCCGGATGTCCGCGAGCCGGGCCACGCCGTTTTCCCGGAGCAGGCCGGCCAGCTCCTCGAGCTCGCGTGTGGAATGCCCGATCGTGTAGACGCGCTTAACCATTTGCACTCATGAACTACTACGCTGAGCACGCGCAGCAGCTCAAACGGGATCTGGCGCAGGAGATTCCGACCGAGGAGCTGCGTCTCCTGCACCAGAAGCGGCCTCTGCTGCACGCGCTCGTCGCCGCGGCAAACGTGGCCGCCCTGATCGGCAGCGCCGTGGCCATCGTGATGCTCCAGCACTGGTACTTCTGGCTGCCGTTCGCGGTCATCGCCGGATTCGCGGTGTTCGACTTCACCGTGCTGCTGCACGAGGTCGTGCATCGCGCGGTCGTGCGCGATTCCGATGAGCGGCTCTACCGCGTGCTCGGACTGATGTACGCGGTCCCCAGCGGCATCTCCGCCTCCCAGTTCACGAGGTGGCACCTCGATCACCACGCCAACCTCGGATCCTACGACGACGATCCCAAGCGGCACTGGCTGTCGCCGAAGCGGAACGCGCGCTGGCTCAAGGCGCTTTACTTCACGCCGGCGCTCCTTCCGATCTACTTCCGCGCCGCGGCGAAGGAGACGGCGTCGTACGAGCCCGAGCTGCGCAGGAGCATCGCCCGCGAGCGCCTGGCCACGATCGCGTTCCAGCTCGGCGTGCTGGCGGCGATCGCCTGGATCGGCGGGGCGTTCATCGCCTGGAAGCTGTACGTCGTGCCGGTGTTCTTCGTCTTCCCGGTGGCGTTCGCGCTCAACCGGCTCGGCCAGCACTACGACATCGACCCCGTCGATCCGGCCAAGTGGTCGACGCTCGTGAAGAGCTCGTGGTACTGGAACGCCATCTTTCTCTTTTCGAACTTCCACCTCGAGCACCACTACTTCCCGGGCGTGCCGTTCTACAACCTGCCGCGCCTGCAGAAGCTGCTCGGCCCGTTCTACGCGAAGCGCGGCATCGAGCCGCACGGCTACGCCGCGCTGGTCTGGAACTGGCTCGTGCTGAACAAGAAGCCGCACGCGAAGTGGGAAGAGGCGGCCCCGGCGCTGCAGCCGGCGCGGGCGGAGTAGCGTCGCGCCCACCGCACTCGACTCCCGGCCCGGAATTCAGTGAGCCAGGGGATCGAGCGACCGGAACGCGGCGCGGATCTGGTCGTCGGTCAGTTTGTCGAGTTGTGGCAGCAGCGGCTGGCTGAGGTCGAGGCCCGTAATTTCCTGCGCGTGGGCTCGCATCCATGCCACGACGCCTGTCAACACCCGCTCGTTCGCCCTGCCATGCGGCGAGTCGCCGCCGACCGGCTGAAGAATGGAGCTCATCATGCGCGGCGATCGCGCCAGCGCGATCTCGCTCAGCTTGGCGCGATATTCGAGCTCGGCGCTGTCGTGGATTCCGAAGATGGTCTTGTCGATCGCGTGGCGCCCTTCGTGCGCCCAGATCGACGAATCGAACTTGTCGCTGGCCAGGCGGGCGATGACCGCATCCCGCAATGCGGCGCCAGTAAGACCTGACCCCTGGAGAACATCGCGCAGTTCGATGATGGCCTGCAGTTGAAGGCGCCGGTCGAGCCCGGGAAGCGAGACGATCGAGCCGCCTCGCGCCCGTTCGGCATCGCGGCGCGTTTCCTCGGCAGTCTGCCGATCCGTTTCCGCGCGCAGCTCGGGATCGGCGATTCGGCTCCAGCGGATCACCGGGCCATCCGCATACATCGGACGGATCTGGTAGATGCTGCCGTCATTCCCCGACCAACCTCCCGTTCCACTCGATTCGTGAGTCAACCACGCCATGTATCCGCTGCTGACCATCCCATCCACCTGGACGAACCGCAGCGGTGCTTTGTGTCCGTACTGTTCGACGTCGCGCGTTTCATCGACGACGGAGTGCCCGAGAAGGAGGTTCGGGATTCCATCCGTCTGGCCGAGGGAGGCGATGGTTCCGAAGCGGCGGCCGAGCTCAGCGAGTGCGTCGGACGGTGAGAACGCGGGCGGCGGCCCGTCCCACGTGAGTGACTGCCACAGTGTCTTGGCCTCCTGCATCACCTTCGTCTCGAACGTCTCCTCATCCAAGCCAGCGGCAACAGAGCGATCGTGCTCGGCGGTGATCGCCGTGAGCCTGCGCAGAAACGCCGCATACGTCACGAGGTCCTTCGTCTCTCTGTCTTCGGGGACCTTTTGAGCGGAACAAGGATCCCGCAACACGAGATCGGCTTCCGGGTAGAGCCTCGACTGGGCGAGCGCAGAGACCAGCGATCGCCGTGTCGTTGCCGACGCCAGTTTCCCTTCCGCGCTGGCCACTCCGGCCGGGCGGTCGGCGTAATACCAGCGCCATGCCTGCAGCACGTTCGCGTTGTCGCCGGTCATGAGCGCGGCGTCGAGAAGGAGACGTGAAGGCTCGAGCAGGGGACCAGCGAGCTCGATCGCCTGGCGAAGGTCGGCGATGGCACTCGCGAGCGCGGCGGCATCGTTCGGGCACGTTCCGGAAAGCCGCGACCGCATGGCCTGCTCCACGGTTGCCGCTGCGCCACGCGTCAGCGCCTCGGCTCGATCGGCGGACGTCCTGGCCGAGGCGAGCGCTTGTGTTGCCGCTCTGCGCGCGGCGTCGTCGTCGTGGGTGAGCTCGGTCTCGAGCCGGGCCAGCTCGATCCACGCCTTGGCGCGCTCGCGGCTGCCGGCGCCGATTGACGCGAGGCGCGTGCGTGCGGACGCTGCATCGTGAAACACGTACCAGTCGAGGTCCGCGGCGCGGAGGAGCGCGCGATCGCGGCGCGCTGGATCGGGATCGGTTGCCGCTGCCTGAATGTAGAGCTCACGGGCGCGCCTCATCGCGCGCGTGCCGATGAGATTTTCCGCGGCGTCGTACGGCCACTTGCTCACCGCCGTGGAGCGACAACCGAGAGCGATGACGACCACGAGGAGAAGCCGGGCGGCGCGTTTCATGCGCCGAACACTACTCGACGCGGTCAGCCCCGGTCTTGAACGGGCCTCGCATCGTGGAACGCGACGAACGCAGGGCCCTGCGGAAGGCCGCGGGCGTCACGCCCGTGCTGCGTCGGAAGGTTCGCGTCAGGTGGCTCTGGTCGGCAAAGCCGGCGTCGATGGCAATCTCGCGAAGTGGCGCCGCCGACGCCAGCCGCTGTTTCGCAAAGGCGACGCGCAGCTCGCGCAACATGCCGCCGACCGTCGTGCCGTAGTGCTGACGGAACGCGCGTGCGAGGTGACCGGGATGGATGTCCACCGTCGCGCTCAATGCGGACAGTGTCAACGGCTCCTGAAATCGCTCCTGGAGCAGGCGCCGCACATCTGCCAGCCATCGCGGAGTCTGCGAAGGGCTCACGAACCGGGCCGCGGTGACGAACAGCTCGAGCATGAGTGCTTCGATCGCCATCGGGGAGTGGGCGTCGGGACGGCGGAACTCGTCGATCAGGTTCGACGCCAGCGCCCCGGTCCGCGGATTGGAGAGGAGAACGCTGCGGTCGAACGCCATCCCGTGGACGTTCAGGCACGTGGTATTGCCGTGCAGGAACGTATCCGCGTGCCGTTCATCACCGGCGTGGACGACGACGTCGCGCTCGCGGCAGTGCCTCGAACCCGTCGTCGTCTCCTCGAGATAGGAACCGCTGACAACGACCGTTGCGTACGGCTCACGATGAACGTGCCAGGGGATGACAGCGCCGGGCTCGTAGCGCGTCACGGAGAGCGAGTACGTCCCAAGGGCGCGTGCGCCCAACCGACATCCGAAGAACTCGTCGCGCTGCAGAGTGGCGTTCATGAGGGGTAATACGCCGCGGATCGGGAGGGGGTTGCAACTCCGTCGCCGCTGCCGAGGGAAAGCAGAGGAACGCTTACGTGGCGGGTCGCCTTCGACCCACTGCTCGAGAGGCTGAGCATCGAGCCTGGCCACGTCGGCGTGCGACCAAGGGCGGTGAATGCCTCGCCGGTGAAGAGACGCTCCACGAGTGGAACGCTTGTCGCGCTCTTGCAGACGCGCGCGGGCTGCTGACTCCGCGCCGCGATTCTCGTCGATCGACGCTTTACAGCTCCTTGAGCGCGCGCTCCATCCGCTTGATCCCCTCGCCGGCCTCGTCCATCGACAGATTCAGGGGCGGGCGGAAACGCGCCGAGCGCTGGCCCGAGGCCAGCACCATGGCGTCGTTGGCCATGAAGGCCTTCAGCGCCTTGTCGCGGATCTCTTTGCTGGGGAGGTCGAACGCGGCCATGAGCCCTCGCCCGCGCACGTTCGACACCAGCGCCGGGAACTCCGCCTGGAACCGTTCCAGCTCCCCGACGAAGTGCGCGCCGACCTTGGCCGCATTCTCCACGAGCCCCTCTTCGTCGATCACCTCGAAGTAGCGCTGCGAGCGCACCATGTCCGTGAGGTTGCCGCCCCACGTCGAGTTGATGCGCGACTGCACCTTGAACACGTTGTCGGGGATGTCGAAAATGCGCTCGTTCGAGGCGAAGCCGCACACCTGCGTCTTCTTGCCGAAGCAGAGGAGATCCGGCTCCACGCCGAAGTGCTGGAACGACCACATCTTCCCGGTGATGCCGACGCCCGACTGCACCTCGTCGAAGATCAGCAGCATGTCGTTCTCGTCGCAGAGCTGGCGCACGGCGCGATAGAACTCGGGGCGGAAGTGGTTGTCGCCGCCCTCGCCCTGGATCGGCTCCATGATGAACGCGGCGATGTCGTCCTTGCGCTCGACGATGAACCGTTTAGCCTGCTCGATGGCCACGGCCTCGCGCTTCGCCGCATCGCGCAGCGACTCCTCGGTCACCGGAAACGTGAGCTTCGGGTTGTCGATGCGCGGCCAGTCGAACTTCGGGAAGTACTGCGTCTTCTTCGGATCGGTGTTCGTCACCGACAGCGTGTATCCCGTCCGTCCGTGGAAAGCCTCCCGCAGATGCATGATCTGCTGGCCCTTTTCTTCCTTGTAGCCCTTGGCGAAGTTCTTCCGCACCTTCCAGTCGAAGGCCGTCTTCATGGCGTTCTCGACGCCGAGGGCGCCGCCTTCGACGAAGAAGAGGTGCTTGTTGTGGGTAGGGGGAATGGCGACGCGCGCGAAGGTCTCTACGAACTCAGCCATGTAGGTCGTGTAGATGTCCGAATTCGCCGGCTTGTTGAGAGCCACCGTGGCCAGCTTCTCGCGGAACTCCGGGTTGTCGAGCCGCGGGTGGTTGTAACCGATGGGAATCGACGCGAAGTTCGTGAAGAAATCGAGGACGTTGCGGCCCCGGCGGGCATCGAACACCCACGAGCCGTGAGACTTCGAGAGATCCATGACGATCTCGTAGCCGTCGGCGAGCATGTGCCGCGACAGCACGGAATGGACGTCCGCCGGCTGCACATGAACCCGGCGGTCGACGATGGAGGAAATGGACATGCGTTGTACTCCTGTGGTGGTTGACATTGACATCGCCGTGGCAGCGATGTTTGATTCGAGAGGCGTGGCAATCTTATATCAGCGGTTGGGGCGGCCGCCGCTGGGGCGGTAACCGGTTACCGGTTACCGGCTAACCCCGCTAACCGACAGACCCACAAAGGAGCTCCACATCCATGAACGAAATCCTCATCCTGGGCAGCGCGCGCACGCCGATCGGTTCCTTCCTCGGAACGCTCAGTTCGGTGACGGCACCGAAGCTCGGCTCGATCGCCATCAAATGCGCGCTGGAGAACGCGCGCGTGCAGCCCGAACAGATCCAGCAGGTGATCATGGGCAACGTGCTCCAGGCGGCGGAAGGACAGGCTCCGGCGCGCCAGGCGGGAATCGGCGCGGGCATCCCCGTCAGCGCCGGCGCGGTGACGGTGAACAAGGTCTGCGGCAGCGGGATGCGCGCGGTGATGTACGCGGCGAACGACATCCGCTGCGGTGACTACGACATCGCCATCGCCGGCGGCATGGAGTCGATGTCCAACGCGCCGTACGCGCTGACGCAGGCACGCACCGGCTACCGCATGGGCAACGGCAAGATGATCGACGTCATGATCCACGACGGTCTCTGGGACCCGTACGGCGACAAGCACATGGGCAACTGCGCCGAGTCGTGCGCGGCGAAGTACACGTTCACGCGCGAGCAGCAGGACGACTTCACGCTGGAGTCGTACCGCCGGGCCCAGGACGCGGTGAAGACGGGCAAGTTCAAGAACGAGATCGCCGTCGTGGAAGTGCCGGGCAGGAAAGGATCGACGGTCGTCGTCGATGACGAGGAGCCGTTCGCCGCGCCGCTCGAGAAGATGCGCACGCTCAAACCGGCGTTCCAGAAAGAGGGGGGGTCGGTGACGGCGGCGAACTCGTCGAAGATCAACGACGGCGCGGCCGCGCTCGTCGTGGCGTCGGAGGCTTACGCGTCGAAGAACAACCTCGCGCCGATCGCGCGGATCATCGCGCACTCGAGCCACGCTCAGGAGCCGGAGTGGTTCACCACCGCGCCCGCGAAGGCCATCGCGCTGGTGCTGAAGCGCGCCAACATGAAGCTCGCTGACATCGATCTCTTCGAGGTGAACGAAGCGTTCGCGGTCGTGGCCATGGCGGCGATGAAGGACACCGGCATCACGCACGACAAGCTGAACGTCCACGGCGGCGCCGTGGCCCTCGGACACCCGATCGGCGCCAGCGGCGCGCGCATCCTGGTGACGCTGATTCACGCGCTCAAGCAGCGCGGCAAAAAGCGAGGCATGGCCGCGATCTGCATCGGCGGCGGCGAAGCCACCGCCATGATCGTCGAGATGGTGTAGGACGCCCCGCTGGAAACGGGGCCTTACGTCAGCGCGTCGGCCAGGGCGGTCAGGTCGGGGAACTCCATCGCCGGCTGCATGCCGCGCTCGCCCTTGCGGTTGATCCACGCGTTGGGAATGCCCAGAGCGTTGGTGGGAGCGATGTCGTGGAAATTGCTCTGCGCGGCGTGAAGCCACTTCGCGCCGCCGAGGCGTTCGCGGGCGGTGAGGAAGTGCATCGGCGACGGCTTGTATGCACCCACCTGCTGCGCGGTGATCACGGGATCGAAGTCGACGGTGAAGTGCAACCGCGTCCTGGCCATGAGGTCGTCGTCGATATTGGAGAGGATGCCGAGGCGGATGCCGGCGGCGCGCAGGCGTTCGAGAGCGGGATTGGTATCGGCGAACGGCCGCCACGACGGCAGCGAATCGGCGAGGAAGCCGCTGTAGGCCACGCGCCAGCCGAGCGCGTTGGCCACCCGCCGCGCGGATTCGTCGAGCACGTCGCGATAGCGGCGGTAGCGCTCGCTCTCGACGACGCGCTCCACCTCCGCGTACGTCGGGATGATTCGGGACTCGTCGAGGCGCACGCCGTCTTTGCGCGCCACCGAAAGGAAGGCGTTGCGGATTCCGCTTTCCCAGTCGATCAGCGTTCCGTAACAGTCGAACGTCACGCAGGCGAAGTCGCGACTCATCGGGTCCAATTATCGGTTAAGCTCTGCCGTACGCAATCCAATGCAAGCTGGTGCACGAAGTCTGCGAACGGTCGAGCGTTTTCTGCTCGTGCCGCCGCTCCCGGCGAACTTTCTCTCCGCGCCCGTCTCGGTCACTGACATCTCCGCGCGCGGTGCGCGTTTCAAGCACGCCAACCCGCTGGAAACAGGGAAGAAGGGTGTGCTGAAGCTGCCGATGGAAGGACGGTCCTCGCCACTCTCGATCGAGGCCGTGGTGGTGTGGTCGCAGGCCGACAGCACCGTGCCCGGACGCTTCGTCTCCGGTGTGCGGACGTACGGATCGCCCGACACCGTGGCCGCTCTGGTCGCCCAGCTGCAGACGTCCCGGCGGTCGATTCGCATCGAGGAGCTTCGCTCCACGGAACGGTTCTTCGTCATGCCCTCGCTGGAGTCGCACTTCGGTACGGCCATCGCGAACATCGAGAACGTCTGCGTGCGCGGCGCGCGGATCGAAACGCTCGCCGAGCCGAAGAAAGGCGAGACCGAGACGCTGACCTTCCATGTGCCGCGCTCCGAGCTCGAAGTCAAAGTGCCGGGACAGGTAATCTGGACCGCCCTCAAGGCCATCAGCGGCAGCGACCAGAGGTCGTATCGCGCCGGGCTGCACATCACTTCGAAACCGGAGCTGTTGCGGCTGGCCATCGGACTCCTCAGCGAAGCAGGCATGGCCACGATCGACACGCAGTCACTGCAGCTCAAGCTGAAGATCATGCGCGCCCGAGCCCGCCAGTTCGCGCCGACGGTCAAGTCGATCGAAGCGTCGGGCGTGCCGGCCGAGCAGTATCTGCTCATCCAGGGAGTGCGCGAGGAACTGCGCCTCAACCCCGAGGAAGCCATGCACTGGTATCGCCGGGCCCGGCTGATCATCAACGACCCGAAGACCCGCGAAGCGGCGCCGGGCATGTTCGATCATCCCGACGCGCTGGCGGTCTGGGAGTATCTCGACCGCAGCGTCGACCCGTCGATCATCGTGCGGGCGTTTGATCTCGTGGGCCGCAAGACGTAGGAGGTCGTGGGTCGTGGGTCGTGTGGGCTTCGAAGCTTGAGGGCGCCCGTGACCGACGACCCACGACCCACGACCTACGACCCACGACCGTCACGCCTTCACGATCTCCATGACATTCCGCTTCATCCCATCCAGCCTCGCTCGCTTGATGGCGCTCTTCGCGAACAGGCGCGAGAAATCGGACTGTTCGAAGCGGAGGAGGTCGGTGACCGGCGTGGCGCGGTACTCGTCGCGTGCGATGAAGGCCGGGTGCTGATCGAGCGGTGCTTCGTTCCAGGGGCAGACTTCCTGGCAGATGTCGCAGCCGAAGACGTTGCCGTCGAGATGCATCTGCGGCGGCAGCGGACCGCGATGCTCGATCGTCGCGTAGCTGATGCATCGCTCTGAGGCGACGGTGCGGTTCGGGAGGATGGCGGCGGTGGGACAGGCGTCTACGCATCGCGTGCAGGCGCCGCAGCGATCGGTGACCTCGCCGCCGCCGATGTCGTTTTCGAGCGACGTCAGCAGCGTGCCGATGAAAAAGTACGAGCCGTGCTGCTCGTGGATGAGCATCCCGTTCCTGCCGATCCATCCGAGTCCCGCCTGCGCCGCGGCCGAGCGGTCTGAGAGCGGTCCGGTGTCAACGTAGCGCCAGCTCTTTCCTTCGACCACGTTCTCCAGCGCGCGGAGAATGCCGTCGAGCACGACGTGGTAGTCGTCGCCGAGCGCGTAGCGCGCGAGGTGATGAGAGAGCGCGTCGGCTGCGGCAGCCGGCCGCTCGCTCGCGTAAGGGACGAGAATGGAGATGATCGACTTCGCCCAGGGGAATCGCTGCCCCGGGTCGCGCCGGACAGCGGCGTTCTTCTCGAGATAGCCCATCGTGGCGTGACGCCCGTTCGCGATCCACTCCTCGAACAGCGCGGCGTGCTCGTCGCGGAGATCCGACGCGCCGACGTAGGCAACGCCGTGCTGCTTCGCCACCGCGTTGACGGCCGGCCACACTTCGGAGAGTCTCGTGATCATCGGCGCGAGCTGCGACGCAGCGTGAACGTGGCCACCTCGGGGCGGCAGAGAATCCGGATCGGCGGGATCGCTCCGATGCCGCGGCTCACATACATCAACACTCCGCCAACGCGACGAAATCCTGCCGCGTAACGCCCCTCGTGCTGCGACGGGACGACCACCGGTCCGAAGAACGGAAAGCGGATCTGTCCTCCGTGGGTGTGGCCGCAGACCAGGAGGTCGATGCGGCGGCCGTCCAGCCCGTCGATCATGTCGGGATGGTGCGTGACGCCGATGCAGGGCCCGCGCTTCACGCCGGCGAATGCGGCGTCTGGATCGGGCTCGCCGCGGTAGACCTCGTCGATGCCGACGACCGGCAGCTCCGCCCCGTTGCGTCGGAGTATGTGCGAGCGGTTGATGATGAACGTGACGCCCTTCGCGGTCATGGCCGCTTTCACTTCGTCGCCGTTCGCCCAGTAGTCGTGATTGCCGAGGACGGCCAGCAGTCCGTCCCTTGCATGAAGGTCGGTGAGCAGCACCTCGGCCATCAGCGGGATGTGGCGGCGCCACGTGACGAAGTCGCCGCCGAGGAGGATGAGATCGGGATCGAATCGGTTCGTGGCGGCGACGACCTGGCGGTAGAAATCGCGGCGGACGAATCCGGCCACGTGCGTGTCGGTCAGAAACGCCACGCGATAGCCGTCGAATGCGGCCGGCAGATCATCGATGTAGACGTCGTGGCTGGAGACCTCGATGTCGTACACATCGTTGTGCGCGCCGAGGCGGCGGAGGATGGCGATGGGCATGTGGGCCTTGCGGAGACGGATCACCTCCGGCTCGTTCTCATGGACCCCGGCCACGCGCTCGGGATGGGCGTTGCGGATCATGCGGTCGACGATCCAGTACGCCCCGACGCACGCGGCGCCGAGAAGCCATCCCGCGCCGATCTTCGCCAGCGGGATCATCCAGATCAGCTTCTCGATCGGATCGGGGGCCATGCGCTCGAACAGCGGACGTTCCACGATCCAGTTGATCCATCGGTGCAGCGGCCAGAACAACGCCGTCAGGAGCAGCAGCACCGGCGGCACGATGTACAGCAGCGGCGTCCATGGATTCTCCTCTTCCCGGTGATTGCCGAACACCACGCGGTTCAGGATGAAGAGAAAAATCCGGGCATCGCCGAGGAGGGCGAAGGCCACGAGGATCAGGAAGATGATGTGGGCGGTCACATCCTGTCCAGAATGGGCTTGATCATCGCTTCGGGCACGAGCACGGTCCCGAGCGTCTGCTTCGCCTTGACCGTCCCGTGATCGTCCGACCCGCCGGTCGTGAACTTGCCGCGGAAGCGGGCCAGGTTCGTGTACATCTCGCGGTTGGCGCGGTCGACGTCCGGATGCATGACCTCGATGGCGTCGATGCCGGCGTCGAGCAGCAGGGGCACCACCCGTTCGTGGTCGAGATAGAGCGTGGGGTGGGCGACCGAGAGCAATCCGCCGGCGGAGTGAATGAGCTCGACGGCCTCCTCGATCTGGAAGCGCTCCTTCGGCACATAGGCCGGCTTCCCCGCCCCGATCAGCCGGTCGAAGGCCTCGGCCACCGATTTGACGTAGCCGTTTTCGACGAGCGCGCGCGCCACATGCGGCCGCCCCATGGCTCCGCCGGCGGAAAGCTCTTCGACACGTTTGTGATCGACCTTGTATCCGAGCTCGGCCAGCCGGGCCACCATGCGCTTGCCGCGGTCGGCGCGCGTGACCCGGAACGAGCGCAGGCGCTCTTCGATGCGCTCGTCCAGTGGATCGAAGGCGTAGGCCATGATGTGGATGTCGTGTCCCTCATAGCTGCACGACAGCTCGACGCCGGGGATGAGCTGCACCTCGCGTGAGTCCGCGTAGGTCTTGCTTTCGAAGTAGGCGGCGAGATTGTCGTGGTCGCTGATGGAGAGAATGCCGATGCCGGCCGCGTGCGCGACGTCGACGACCTCGCGCGACGAGCGCGTGCCGTCGGAGTGGGTCGTGTGCGTATGCAGGTCGGCGAATCGCATCGGGGCGGGAAATGTAACATTCGGTGCGTGATCGAGGACATGCGCAGGACCGTGTAGGCACCGGCTTCAGCCGGTGCAGTGCCGAATCCGATGCCTAAACCGTCGGCTCTTCGGGCACTGCCAGCGTGTCGAGAATGGCCTGGCAGCGGGCGCACGGCTGTCCTGCCTCAGTCACCTCTTCGCGGTAGTTCCAGCAGCGGCCGCACTTCCGGCCGCGCGCGGGGATCATGGCGATGCCGACTTTTCCGAGGCCTTTCACTTCGATCGGCTCGCCGCGGAACTCGGAGAGCGGACGGAAGTTCACGTGCGAGACGATGAACATCTTCGAGAGATCGACATTGACGTCGCCGAGGATCGTTTCCGGTGCGAAGTCGCCGTAGATCTCGATGTCGGCCTCGAGCGACTGCCCGATCTGCTTGGCGGCGCGTGCAGGCTCGATGACCTTCGTCACTGCGTCGCGGAGCTGGAGGATGCGGTCCCAGGCCTCGCGCTGGCCGTCGTTGAGCGTCGTTGCCAGGAGCGGGAACTCCGTGAGGTGGACCGACTTTTCCTTCGCGCCCGGCATGGCCTCGTAGATCTCTTCGGAGGTGAACGAAAGGATCGGAGCGACGAACGAGGTGAGCCCGCGCAGGATCTCGTACATGGCCGTCTGCGCGCTGCGGCGCGCGTGCGATGAGGGCGAGTCGATGTAGATCGTGTCCTTCGATACGTCGATGTAGATCGACGAGAGATCGACCGTACAGAGCTCCAGGATCCGGTGATAGACGAGGTGAAACTCGTAGTTCTCGTAGGCCTGACGGCAGCGGTCGAACGCCCGGGAGGCGCGATCGAGCGCCCAGCGGTCGACGTCCTGAAGGGCGTCGTGCCGGACGGCGTCTGTGGCTGGGTTGAAGTCGCTCAGGTTCGCAAGAAGGAATCGCGCCGTGTTGCGGATCTTCCGATACGCCTCGGATACGCGCGTGATGATCTGCGGGCCGAACGTGAGGTCGTCGCTGTAGTCGCTGATTGCCACCCAGAGACGGAGGATGTCCGCGCCGTTCTGCTTGAGCACGTCCTGCGGCGACAGCGCGTTGCCGCGCGACTTCGACATCTTGTCGCCCGATTCGTTGAGCACGAAGCCGCAGGTCACCACCTGCTCGAACGGGGCACCCCCCTCGATGCCGGTGCCGACGAGCAGCGACGACTGGAACCAGCCGCGATGCTGATCGTGGCCTTCGATGTACACCGCCGCCGGCCAGGTCAGTTCCGGGCGCGTCTTGAGCACGGCGACGTGCGAGCATCCGGAGTCGAACCAGACGTCGAGGATGTCGAGCTCCTTGCGGAAGTCGATGCTGCCGCAACTGCACTTGTATGCGTCGGGCAGGAAATCGGTGGCCGGCCGCTCGTACCAGGCGTCCGCGCCTTCTTCGCGGAACGTTGCCATCACCTTCGCGAAGAACTCGGGCCACGTGATCGACTCGTTGCACTTTTCGCAATAGAGAACGGTGATGGGCACGCCCCACAGCCGCTGGCGGGAGATGCACCAGTCCGGACGGTTCTCGACCATGCCGGCCATGCGCTCTTCGCCCCAGGCGGGATGCCACTTCGTCTTGTGAATCTGCTCGAGTGCGCGGCCGCGCAGGTTCGTCTCGTCCATGGAGATGAACCACTGCTCGGTGGCCCGGAAGATGATCGGATGCTTGCAGCGCCAGCAATGCGGATACGAGTGCGTGATCGTCTCCGCGTGAACGAGGGCACCGCGCTCGCGCAGGTGTTCGATGATCAGCGGATTGGCCTTGAACACATGCATGCCCGCCCACATCGGCACCTCGGATGTGAACTCACCTCGATGGTTCACGGGCGTGTAGATGTCCAGCCCGTAGCGGCGTCCGGTGTTGAAGTCGTCGGCGCCGTGACCGGGTGCCGTGTGCACGAGTCCGGTGCCGGCCTCGAGCGTCACGTAGTCGCCGAGGACGATCATGCCTTCGCGCGGAAGGAAGGCGTGGCGGTAGTGGAGGTGCTCGAGTGAGGCACCTTTGAAGATCTTCCCGACCTTGTAGTCGCTCCAGCCGAACGTCTTCGTCACCGTGCCGACGAGATCGTTCGCCACGATGTAGTTCACGCCGTCGTGCTCGACCACGGCGTAGTCGTAGTCGGGCTTGACGGCGATGGCGAGATTGGCAGGAAGCGTCCACGGCGTGGTCGTCCAGATGATCGCGTAGACGGGCAGCTCGATCGGCAGACCGAGTTGCTGGACCGATTCATCGGTAAGGCGGAAGCGCACGTAGATCGACGGCGACGTGTGATCCCCGTATTCGACTTCCGCCTCGGCCAGTGCGCTCTGGTCGTACGTGCACCAGTGCACGGGTTTGAGGCCCTTGTAGACCATGCCGGTTTCGAAGAAGCGGCCCAGGGCACCGGCGATGTCGGCTTCGTAGTTGAAGGACATCGTCAGGTACGGGTGGTCCCAGTCGCCGAACACACCGAGGCGGATGAAGTCGCGGCGCTGGATGTCGACGTAGGATGCGGCGAACTCGCGGCAGGCGCGGCGGAACTCGGCCGCGGTCATGTCCTGCTTCTTCATGCCCAGCTTCTTGCCGATGGCATGCTCGATGGGAAGGCCGTGGCAGTCCCATCCCGGAACGTAGGGCGAGTCGTAACCCATCATCGTGTGGGATTTCACGATGATGTCCTTGAGGATCTTGTTGAGGGCGTGGCCGATGTGAATCTCGCCGTTCGCGTACGGCGGACCGTCGTGCAGCACGAACTTCGGCTTGCCCCCGCTCTTCTCGCGGATGAGGTCGTAGAGGTTCATGCTCTGCCACTGCTCGAGCCGTTTCGGCTCGTTCAGCGGCAGATTGGCCTTCATCGCGAAGGTCGTCTGCGGAAGGTTCAGCGTCTTCTTGTAGTCGCTGCTCGGGGGCGTCGCGGTGGCATCGGCCATAGTTGACCGGCCAAACTAACAAGCAGCGTGCGACATTTCAAGAAGGGTCGCGGGTCGTTGGTCGTGGGTCACGGGGGTCTCATCGCTCAAATGCGTCCGTGACCCGCGACCGACGACCGGCTCGGCTACATGCCGCCGGCGGTGACGGCGCGCGGCGCGACGATGCGAAGGCGCTGGCCGGGATGGATCCTGGCGTGGCTGGGGAGATCGTTGAGCTCGCGGAGTTCAGCGACCGACAGCCGGTGGTGCTTTGCGATCGAATAAAAGGTATCGCCCTTGCGCACCGTGTAATAGGCGCCGGCCAGGAGCGAAGAGAGCTCGCGGGCGCGGACGGGAAGGAGGATGGCGTCGCCTTCCCGGACCGCACTGGCTGAGCGCAGGTCGTTCATCGCCAGCAGCGTGTCGGTGCTCGTCCCGATCGAGCGAGCCAGGTGCTTCAGCGTGTCGCCCTCACGCAGCCGGAACGTGCAGACGGCCACCTTCGAGTCTTCGTTCTTGAGCGTGGTGGCCCGCTCGGCGATGGTGGCGGCGGCCCGCGCCGGAACATTGACCGGAGTGCGGCCCGGCGGCACGATGGCGCGGCGCAGCGACGGATTCATCCGCCGCAGATCGTCGCTGTCGACGCCCGTCACCTCGGCGACGTAGGCAAGTGATAGCGGTCCTTCGACCACGACCTGCTTTTCGTCGCTGCCGGCGGGCTCTCCGAGCCGGAAGCCGTACGCCGCCGGATCGCTCGCGATCAGAAGCGTCGCGTAGAACGTCGGCACGTAGCCGCGCGTCTCTTTCGGGATGGCACCGGCTTCGAGCAACTCCCAGAATGTCGATGCGCCGCTCGATTGCATGGCCCGATCGATGCGTCCGGGCCCGGCGTTGTATGCGGCCAGCGCCAGCGGCCAATCGTTGAAGTGCCGATAGAGGTCGCTGAGATAGGCGGCGGCGGCGCGCGCGGACTTCTCCGGATCGGCGCGCTCGTCGATCCACCAGTCGATGCGCAGTCCGTATTCGGTTGCGGTCTCGGGCATGAACTGCCAGATGCCGTGCGCCCCGGAGCGCGACGTGAGTGTGGGCACGTACGCGCTTTCGATCACCGGGAGATAGGCCAGGCCCACCGGCAGACGGTACTCGCGCAGCGCGGCCTCGATGTCCTTCCGGTAGCGCGCGGAGCGGATGAGCGACGCCTGAATGTCGTCGTGCATCTGGCCGGTGAAGAGGTTGAGCGCGCTGCGAATGGTGCGGTGGTCGGGAATGGGGATCGACGCTGCCGCCTCGATGTCGACTTCCGGCGCGGCGACCGGTTTGGCTTCGAGCGCAAGAACGTCGTTGTACGCGCTCTGCAGATCGTCGCGCAGCACCGCGACATCGGAGTCCGAGCCCCGAGGCCCGCGGCCCGAGGTCTGGTGGGGAGGGGGGACGGTGGCACAGGCAGCGACCAGCAAAGCAGCCGCCGGCAACAGTCGTCGCATGTCGTTCATACCCACCCCCTCGCTTCCCTGGCTACGTTTGATCGATTCTGAGATTCACGGACACGGAGTCGACGTCGGACGTGTCCTCGAGCTCGAGCGTCAGCTCCTGCTCCTGGACCACGTCGCCGTCTCGGTTCTCAAAGGATAACGTAACTTTGAGCGTGCGGGTCTGTGGAAGAACCAGAGGCGGGATATTGACCACGGCCGCCTTGTGGATCTCCCGGCCGGGTACGGCCTGAGACGGGGCGGACCCTTCCTTCTTTTTCGGCGTGCTTTGCGCGGTGGCGCGCTTGCGAAGGGCCTCCAGCTCGGCCATGACGTCGATCGTCGAGCGCACCTTCACGCGTTTGACGGGATTGACCTTCGCCGGCTTCTCGTCCTCGCTGAAATCGACGTCCGGCTCGGCCGCCGCGGGAGGCGGAGGCGTTTGCGTTCGGCTCGCGGTCAGTCCCGCCAGCTCCTCGGATGCGTTCAGATCTTCGACGATGTCTTCGACCGCCGTCTGTGCCGACTGCGACCGCGGTTGTGCCGCGCTTGCCGCTGCAGACGCGGACGGAGCGGAGTGCGAGGGCGCAGTCGTGCCGATGGCCGAGGTCGAGGCCGGCGCCGGCGCCTCGCGCCCGGCGCTCCCTTCGTTGTTTACGCGAAACTGGGCGACGTCACCGAGCTTCCGTGCAGAGCTCTTCACGGGCTCTTCGCCGGTCATCCGGCGCCGGAGCGTGCGGAGGGTGAGCTTCGAGATCACTTTGAGCGTCTCGAAGACCCCATCACCCTTCGAGGCGATGGCTTCGACGAATTCGTGCTGGCGATCGCGATCGAGCATGTCCAGCAGCGTGTCCACGCTCGTGGCGTTGGGCAGATCGCGTTTATTGAGCTGGAGGACGACCGGGATGTCGTCGAGATTCAGGCCGATCTCGCTGAGGTTCTCGCGGAGATTCTTGAGGCTGCCGACGTTCGCATCCAGAGCCGCGGCTTGAGAGTCGGCGACGAACACGATGCCGTCCACCCCCTTGAGCACGAGCTTGCGCGTGGTGTTGTAGAAGACCTGGCCGGGGATGGTGTAGAGCTGCAGCCGGGTCTTGAAACCCCCGATCACGCCGACGTCGATGGGCAGGAGATCGAAGAAAAGCGTGCGGTCGGTCTCGGTTTCGAGACTGACCATCTCGCCGCGGCTCTGTGGGGAGGTCCTGGCGTAGATGTGGTGGAGGTTCGTGGTCTTCCCGCAGAGTCCCGGACCGTAGTAAACGATCTTCGCGGCCATCTGCATCGTCGCATAGTTGAAGAAGACCATTCCTAGTGGAGCTCCAGGTTCTGCCGGGCGAACAAACGGCCTTTCGATCGTAGCATCCGCTACTTCGGAGCGGCAACATTTTGCCGTGCAATATGTTCCGCCAGTATTTCGTAGAGCTCGGCGAGGCGCGGCTGGTCGCGGAGAGCGTTCAGATGGCGGCGGATCGTCTCGAGGTCGCCACGGGCGGCAGGGCCCGTGAACCGGGTGTCGTCTTCGTGCGCCGCCCAGTTGTCGATGGCGGAATGCGCGAGGGTGGCCAGCTCCGCGCGCACGTCGCCGACGCCGGAGTTGTGCATGATGCCCTGGGCGATATCGAGCAGCGCCGCCACGTAATTGGCGCCGAAGACCGCCGCGGCGTGATAGAGGACCTTCTGCTCGGGAGCGATCTCCGCGAAACGTGCTCCGATGGCCCGGGCGATCAGCCGGCCGGTCCGGGCATGGTTGCCCTCGAATACCAGGAGCGTATCCGCGAGATCGGACGGTTCGCCGACCGGCGGCAGGGTCCGCAGCGGATGGAGCGAGAAGCCGTCGCGGAGACTGGGCGTCGCTCCGCTGGCGTGGAAGATGATGGCATCGGTCGCGGGGACCGACTTCGCCACTTGTGCGATCGAGCGGTCGCTCACCGCAATGAGTAGCAGCTCGGCATCGCGGGCCAGCTCCGCGATCTCCACGCGCGGCGCTTCGAGCAACTGGGCGATCCGGCTGAGCGACTTCTCGCGCAGCCACACGCCGGTAATCGGCCAGCCGATTCGCCGCCACGACGATCCGAATGCCCATGCGGCTCGACCACCGCCGATGATCCCTAAGCGCATAATTGGGTTACCGGGTTAACGTAGTCCGGCAACCCGGCAACCCAATCATGCGCATTCTCGTGATTCTCGCACTAATCACCATTCCGGCGTCTGCCGCGCCGCCCAGCACCTGCGGCCTCGGGGACCCATACTCACGGGCTCTTTGCTCGTATCAGGGGCGCCAGTTCACGGCGGCCGAGGAGGGGTTTCGGGCCATCGTCGAGGCCGCGGCCCACGATCCTTCGACGATCCGGGCCATGTACTTTCTGGCCCGCACGGAGATGAAGACCGGCCGCTTCGCCGAAGCTGAGAAGACCTTCATCAGAATCTACGAGGCCGATCGTCCGTTCTATGACGACTGGCAGTGCGACTATCTCCTGGGAGAATGCCGGAGGGCGCAGGGGAAGGGGTGAGGAGAGAGGGGAGACGAATCAGAATGCGAAATGGAAAATACCCGGAAGCCCTCGCTGCGCTGTCTGAGTTTGTCTCTTAGGAATGGTCCAGCAATCCACGTTCGAGCTCCGGCGCAAGCTGCTTCAGCTCGAGGCGCTTTATGACATCGGCCGGGCGCTCAACACGCTCAGGCCGGAAGGAGACCTGCTCGAGGAGTTGATGCATCGGGCGGTGGCGGTGCTCGACGCCACGATCGGTTTCGCGTTCTCGCTCGACGAGAAGCTCAACATCCAGCAGCTCTTCACGTTCGAGATCGATCCGCCGGAGCCGGCGGCGTTGCTGGCCGAGCCGCCGATCCGTCAGGTGATCGCTTCGCGCGAGCCGATGTCGGTGAGTGTCTCGAAATTTCTCGGCGGGACGGGAAGCGATTTGCTCATTGCTCCGATGGTGGCGGGCGAGGTGATGTTCGGGGCGATCGGGGTCGGCGGCAAAGAGGAACGTGGAGCGAAGAGCGGCAAATTCGTCGAAGACGACCTGCGCTTTCTCGAATCGCTGGGCGCGATCGGAGCGGCGGCGATCGACAACACGCGCCGGTTCCACCGTCTCGATCTCATGCGAGGGGCGCTGGAGGACGAGAACCGCTCGCTCAAGCAGCGCATGCTGCGCGACTACAGCGATCGCCTGATGATCGGCGATTCCCCGAAGATGGAGCGTGTCATCGATCTGGTGGCGCGCGTGGCGGACAGCCAGGCCAGCGTGGTGATCCGCGGCGAGTCGGGGACGGGCAAGGAGATGGTGGCCCGGCTCATTCACGGCAACTCGCCTCGCAAGGACGGCCCGTTCGTGGCCATCAATTGCGCGGCCCTGCCGGAGACATTGCTCGAGTCCGAGCTGTTCGGCATCGAGCGCGGCGTGGCCACCGGCGTGGAGGCCCGTCCCGGAAAATTCGAGCTGGCCAAAGGGGGGACGGTCTTTCTCGATGAAGTCGGCGACATCCCGCTGGCGCTGCAGGCCAAGCTGCTGCGCGTGCTGCAGGAACGCGAGGTCGAGAAGCTCGGCGGCCGCCGCCGCATCCCCATCGACGTGCGCATTCTATCGGCCACGCATCGCGGACTCGAGGAGATGATCGAGAAAGGAGAGTTCCGCCAGGACCTCTACTACCGGCTCAAGGTCGTCGAGATCACCCTGCCACCGCTGCGCGAGCGCAGGGAGGACATCCCCAAGCTCGTGCGCTTTTTCCTTGACAAGTACGGCAGACGCGAAGGGCTCAAAGACGTGCGCATCACGCAGGAAGCGTTGCAGAAGATCATGCGCTATCCGTTCCCCGGCAACGTGCGGGAGCTCGAGAACCTGATCGAGGGAGCGCTGGCGCTGACGACCGACCCGGTCATCGATCCTGGCGATCTCCTCCTGCCGGAGGCCACCGCGGGAGCGGACGGAAGCGTTCTCACCGGCGAACTGCTCACGCTCGATGAGCTGGAGTCGCGTTACATCGCCCGCGTCCTCGCCCACACGAACGGCAATATCTCTGCTGCGGCCAAGATCTTAGGCGTCGATCGCAAGACGCTCTACCGCCGACGGGGCGACGTGTCGCGTAATGCCCCACATGATGATTCTTGGGACATTCACTAATAAATCTCTTAATATCAAATGTTTATACGTGTTGTCGTCGGCATCGTGGACCATGAATGTGGCAATCTGCCCCAATCGCTGTTACGTGTTGGAGCTTCAAGAGATCGTGTAAACTTTGTGTCGTCAGAGGGTTAGAGGATTTGAGCGCAGACGGGTTCGGGTGGCAGTCGCGTTGCGAAAGGGTAGTCCCGAAGAATGAGGGGGACATCCATGAACGATCTCGCAACCGCAGCCCGCACCAAGACAGTCTCGCTGATGCCTACCGCCCTTTTGGCTCCCTCGATGCTGGCGGCGAACACGCTTGTTCTGTTCACGCTCAACTGGATGGGCGGAATTCCGAACTGGGTCAAGACGGCGGCGGCGCTTTTCCTCTCCTTCTAGTTGCTCCATCCATCCCCGGGAAGATCGAATGACGATGACCGCAGAGCGGCAGATGGAGCTGACTCTCCCCATGGTTCCGGACATCGAGATCGCGGCCGCTCGTGCGGCGGGCAATCTGGCCAGGGAACTGGGGATGAGTGCGGAGAAGATCGATGAGATGGCCCATGCCATCATCGAGGCCTGCATCAACGCTCGCGAGCATTCGGGTTGCGCGGACCAGCGCATCTATCTAAGATTCGTCGGAACTTATCAGGGCGACGGTAATCCCCGCATCGACATCTGGATCAGCGACCACGGCCGAGGCTTCGATATCGATGAGGCGCGAAACCGGCGGGTGACGCTGGGCCCGACGTACCGTCGCGGCAGGGGCATTCAGCTCATGCAGGCTCACATGGACGAGGTGGAGATTATCAGCGGTGCCGAGGGCACTACGGTGCATATGGTCAAGTACGAGAAGACATCATGACTGAGGAATTGAAAGTGGCCGTCGAACGGCGCCAGGCGGGCGCGATCCTCTACACCAAGGGTTACATCAACAACGTGGGGGGAGAGGAGATCGCCAATCGCGCGTACGAGCTGATGGACGACGGGGTGCGCACCCTGCTCCTGAATCTCCGCGAGACGAAGATCGTCAACTCCATCGGCATCAGCATCCTCATCGAGATCATCGAGAAGATGATGGACAAGGGCGGCAAGATCGCGTTCTGCTGCCTGACGCCGGTCATCCACAAGACGTTCCAGATCATGGGGCTGGCCAACTACGCGAAGATCTTCGACAATGAGGAGACGGCGGCCAAAGAGCTCGACCTCACCGCAAGCGCGACCTCGTAGATCTTCGTCATGATTTCTTCCGGCGGTTGCCGGGCGAAATCGGGAAATCGTGCGGAGCGGCCCGCCTATAATCGTCGCGCCTCATACCCATCATGCTGCCCACCCGATCGCTTTCCGGTTTCCTCAACGAGTTGCAGCGGATCGAGCGTGCTTCGCTTCCCGGCGAGGCCTCGAAGATTCTCGACGCCTTCACCCGCCACACGCCGTTCGAACAGGGAGCGCTCTACCTGCGCGACCGCGACGATTCCATGCGTCTGGCCGCCAAATCACAGCAGTTCGTAGCACCGGACATCCTCGATCCGAAGTGGAAGCACGAGCGCTCTTCCGAAGCCTCGTCTTCGCTGATGCTGCCGTTGCGCGGGTATCGCGACGACATCGGCGTGCTCACGCTCTCAGGCCGCGGATCGGACGAGGATCTGGCGCTGGTGCGCGCGGCCGCGGACTTCGTCAGCACGATCATCACGAACCAGCGCCTGCTCCAGGAGACGCGCGAAGGCGACTTCCAGCTCAAGTACCGTCTCTGGGAGCTCGAGTCGCTCTACGACATCGGTCTGTCCATCGCCTCGACGCTGAACATCGACGAGGTCGCCGACGAGATCCTCTTCCGCATGATCTCGCTGACGAACGCGCGCCGGGCCGCACTGTTTCTCCGCGACGAAGCCGGTTTCGTGCTCTTCCGCTCGTTCGGCGAAGTGGCCCAGGACTTCCTCGACACCGATCTGGCCCAGCAGCTCGTCACCGAAGGCATCCCCCTGGCCTTTCAGGAGAACACCGACTGCGTGTTCCCGGGCTGCACGGCCTTCGTGGCCGTTCCGATCAAGGGAAACAACTCGATCATCGGTGTGCTCGCCGCCGCCGACCGCGAGACCCGGGAAGGCAAGGTCGGCGCCTTCGAAGCCAACGAGCTCCGGCTGCTCTCGCTGTTCGCCACCCAGGCCGCGGTGGCGCTGGAGAACGCCCGCCTGCACAAGGAAGCGCTGGAGATGCAGCGCATCGAACGCGAGCTCGAGCTCGCCGCCACGATCCAGCGCGACATTCTTCCGAAGTCGGTGCCGCAATCCGACCTCATCGACATCGCCACGCTCTCGGTTCCGGCCCGTCAGGTGGGCGGCGACTACCACACCTTCGTCGAGCGCGACGGCGTGATGAGCATGCTCGTCGCCGATGTCTCCGGGAAGTCGATGCCGGCGGCGCTGCTGGTCTCGGCGCTCCACGCGGCCGTGCAACTGCTCTTCGCCGAAGGGCGCGAGCTCGGCGATATCGCCACGGAGCTCAACAAGCACATCCACCGCTGGTCGGCCGAGAACAAGTTCGTGACCATGGTCATGATCTCGATCGATCGCGAGAACGACACCCTGGAGTACGTGAACGCCGGCCACAACCCCTGTTACGTCCTCTCCGGCGGCCGCATCGAGATGCTGAAGTCGCACGGGCTCCCGATCGGGATCATGGGGGAGACGCGCTACATGACGCAGAGGCGGCCGTTCCCGTCCAACGCGGCCGTCGTCCTCTACAGCGACGGCATCACCGAGGCTGAGAACATGGCCGGCGATGAATTCGAGAACGACCGGCTGGAAGCCATTCTCCGCGAACATGCGGAAGCTTCCTGCGCAGTGCTGCGCGACCGGATCGCCGAAGCCGTCGCGGCGTTCGTCGGCGACGCGCCACAGAAGGACGATCAGACGCTGGTGATCGCCCGGCGATCCTGAACGAGGCCTCGGGCCTCGGATGGAATCAGAACTTCGGCGTTCGCTTCTCGAGGAAGGCCGAGACTCGCTCCGCAGCTTCCTTCGAGCTGAATGCTCGCACCTGGCTGTTGCTCTCCAGGTCGATCTGCGTCGCCAGGCTGTCGTGTTCGCTGGCCGTGAGCAGCCGCTTGATCGCGGCGATCGTCGCCGGTGGAGCGGACGCGATCTCACGCGCCAGCGTCTGCGTGGCGTCGGCCAGAGAATCGGAAACACGATCGACGAGCCCGAGGCCGAGCGCTTCCGCCGCGTCGACGACGCGTCCGGTGGTCATCATCTCGAACGCCGCGCTCCGTCCGACGATCCGCGGCAGGAGCCAGGTGCCGCCCCAGTCGGGATTGAGGCCGATGCGCACGAAGGACTGCGCGAACTTCGCCTCGCCTGAGGCCATGCGGTAGTCGCAGGCCAAGGCGAGATTGCAGCCTGCTCCGGCGGCGATGCCGTTGACCGAGGCGATCACCGGCTTCTCCATGGTGACGATCTGCAGCACGACTTCGCGTCCAGCGTCGAGCAGCCTTCGGAAGGCGGGGCCATCGTTGTTCTTCTGCAATGCGGCCATGATCTCGACGTCGCCGCCGGCACAGAAGGCCCGGCCCGCCCCGGTGATCACGACCACGCGTCCTTCGGCCGCCCGCAGGGCGGCCACGAGATCCTCGCGCATCGTCTCCGCGAATGCGTTCAGCTTTTCCGGGCGGTTCAGTGTGATGGTGGTGACCAGGTCACGGGTCTCGCTGAGGATGAAGGGCATGGCCGGGCAGTTTAAACTGCATCCGAATGAAGCGCATCGCGGCCTGGGTCCTCTACGCGACGATTCCCGTGGCGCTGTTTCTCCAGCTCCGCCACGGTGACCTGGTCTGGCAGTTCGTTTTCGCCTGTCTGGCGGTGCTGCCGATCGCCGCATGGATCGGCAACTCCACCGAGCATCTGGCCGTGCGCATGGGGCCGACTTACGGGGCCCTCTTCAACGCTACGTTCGGCAACTTCGCGGAGCTGATCATCGCCATCTTCGCCATCCGGGCCGGCCTGATCGGCGTCGTGCGCGCGTCGCTCACCGGCTCGGTCGTCGGCAATCTGCTGTTCGTGGCGGGGATCTCGATGATTGCCGGCGGCTGGAACCGGAAGTCGCTGCAGTTCAACGCGCTCTCTGCAGAATCGCAGAGCGGGCAATTGATCCTGGCCGTCTCGGCTTTCCTCGTCCCGGCCCTCTTTTTCCGCGTAGCCAGCGAGTTGCATCACCCTGAGCTCATCCACCGCGTCTCCATCGCCGTCTCGGTCATCCTGGTGATCTCGTACGTCCTGGGACTGCTGTTCACGTTCAAGACGCACAGCGACCGGTTGAGCGCGGTCTCGCAGGCGCCGCCGGCGACGGACGGCCAGGAGTGGTCGGTGCGCAAGTCGATCCTCGTGCTCCTGGGCTCGAGCGGGTTGATGGGGGTGGTGGCCGAAGGTCTCGTCCACGCGGTCGACGCGGCCGGGCGGGCCTGGGGCATGAACGAGGTGTTCCTCGGATTCATCGTGGTGGCCATCGTCGGCAACGCCGCGGAGCACTCCACCGCGGTGATGCTGGCTATGCGCAATCAGATGGACACGGCGCTCAACATCTCCATGCAGTCGAGCGTGCAGATCGCGCTGTTCGTGACGCCCCTGCTGGTGTTCCTGTCGTACGGGCTCGGACATCCGCTGGACATCGTGTTCACGCCGTTCGAGATTCTCGCCGCCGGCCTGGCCGTGGCGGTGTTCTCGTATCTCGTGCTCGATGGGGAGGCGAACTGGTACGAGGGCGTGCAGCTTCTTGCCGTCTACGCGATCGTGGCGGTGGCTCTCTACTTTCTGCCGGCGACGGTGGTGGCGGAGTGACGAATCGCGGCGCGTTGTTCCGCCCCTACTCGTACGAGATCGTGACGCTCGTGAACCTCGCCGTGATCGCATGGCTGGCGGGGACGATCGTGATCAGCTCGCTGCCGCAGACGCTGGCGTCGTTCATCCCGACGCTCGGCGGCTACGCGCTCGCGGGCGTGGCGGTGCGCGCGCTCGTGGCCTGGCGGCGCGGCCAGTTGCGTGTGTACGTGCGCATCATCCGCAGCGTGGGGTGGCTGAGCGACACGGTGCGGCTGGTGATCTTCGGCTCGCTCATGGTGCACACGTATTTCTGGATCAAACTCGTTGTTCCGCTTCAGAATCCGCAGCTGTATGACCAGGCGTTGTGGAACGTCGATCAGAAGATGTTTTTGGGACTCTCGCCGAACATCCTCTTCCTGAACGTGTTCGCGAACGGCGTGGTGCTCCAGGTGATCGACTGGGCGTACGCGAGAATCTTCTTCGTCAGCATGACCGTGGCGTTCATGTTCTTCCTTTCCTCGCCGAGCCGCCGCCTGCGTGCGGCGTTCTCCAACGGCAACACGCTCCTGTGGCTGGCGGGGGCGTGGCTGTACATGCTCGTTCCCTCTCTGGGGCCGGCGTTTCGATTCCCCGATGTGTGGCTGCCGTTCGCGTATGGACTCGACCTCACGCAGCACTTCCAGGCCTTCCTCATGAAGAACTATCAGGCCGTGCTGCGACTGCCGCGGGGCGGATCGATCAGCGACGTGCAGTTGATGCTCGGCGTGGCCGCGTTCCCTAGTCTGCACGTGGCGTTTCAGACGTTCGTATTTTTATGGATGCGCCGGTTGTGGATCTACGGCGAGATCGTATTCGGCGTCTTCGCGCTGGTCATCCTCATCGGCTCCGTGGTGACCGGCTGGCATTACCTCATCGACGGCGTGGCCGGAATTCTTCTCGCGCTCCTCGCGTACAAGGCCGCCGTCTGGGGCTGGAACCTGCGGGAATGGCTTCGTTTGCGGAAGCTCTCGGGCCCGAAAACGGTTTAACGTGGCATGACCTCCATGACCCTCGGAGACGTCCTGGCATCGAGGACGGCTCATGCCGCGCCCGAGCTCGTCGATTCGCTCGACAACAAGGCCGTGCGCTGCTACTCCTGCGGCCATCGCTGCAAAGTCCTGAGCGGCCTGACGGGCATCTGCAAAGTCCGCTACAACGAAGACGGAGTCCTCAAAGTGCCGCGCGGCTACGTGGCCGCGCTGCAGGTGGATCCGATCGAGAAGAAGCCATTCTTCCACGCCTATCCCGGGGCGCTGGCGCTCTCGTTCGGCATGCTCGGCTGCGACTATCACTGCGGCTACTGCCAGAACTGGGTGACTTCGCAGGCGTTGCGCGATCCCATGGCCGGCGCGCCTCCGTCCGATATCGAGCCGGCGGAGCTCGTGGCGCTGGCGAGGAAGCACGGCGCGACGGTGATCACCTCGACGTACAACGAGCCGCTCATCACCTCGGAGTGGGCGGTGGAAGTGTTCAAGGAAGCGAAGAAGAGCGGGCTGGTCTGCTCGTACGTGTCGAACGGCAACGGCACCGAGCGCGTGCTCGACTACATCGCTCCCTGGGTGGATTTGTACAAAGTCGACCTCAAAGGTTTCTCCGATGCTCACTATCGCGACCTCGGCGGCACGCTGCAGCCGGTGCTCGACACCATTCGCGGACTGAAGCGGCGTGGCATCTGGGTCGAGATCGTCACGCTCGTGATCCCCGGCTTCAACGACTCGGATGAAGAGTTGACGAAGATCGCGGAGTTTCTCGCGGGAATCGACGCCGACATCCCGTGGCACATCACCGCCTACCATCCGGACTACAAGATGGACAACGCCAACACCACGTCGCGCGATCTCATGCGTGCGTACGACATCGGCAAGCGCGCCGGCCTGCGCTACATCTACCCCGGGAACATCCCGGGCGGCTTCGGCGACAAAGAGTCGACGCATTGCCCGAAGTGCGGCACGGTGGTCGTGGGGCGCACGGGATTTCGCGTGACCTCGTTTGCGCTGCAGGATGGGAAGTGTCCCAACTGCGCGACGGGGATTCCTGGCGTGTGGGGCGACGGCGTCGCCGCGGTCGGTGGCAGCGGGATTCCGCGCCCGGTCCGGGTGGCGTGAGCCGTGCTACTCTCCGCGCCGCGCATGGAGACCTTCGTCGACATCGCCAGCGTCAATGACCTCCCCCTCGGTCGCGTCAGAAAGTTGGTCGTGGGTACCCGGACGATCGCGCTCTACCACACCGCACGCGGGTTTTTCGCCAGCGATAACATCTGTCCGCATCGGGGCGGACCGCTCTCGGACGGCGATCTGATCGGCGACGAGATCATCTGCTCGTGGCATTTGTGGGGCTTCGACGTCGTGACCGGCGTGTGCACCGGCAACGCCGAGGTCAGCATCGTGATGCACGAGGTGCGAGTCGACGGCGACCGCATTCTCGTGAGGCTCGCGCCCGCGCGCGAGGTCAGCGCAGAGCTCCTGTGAATCCAAAAGCACTTCGTCACGTCGATCTCTTCGGCAAGGCCGGCCGCCTCGAGGCTCTCTACCGCGAGCTGCAGGATCCGGCGGCCGTGGCAGTGGTGTGCCATCCGCTGCCGACCGGCGGCGGCACCCTCCACAACAAGGTCGTGTTTCGCGCCGCGCGGGGACTGGAAAGCGCGAACGTGGCCACGCTGCGGTTCAACTTCCGCGGCGTCGGTACAAGTACGGGAGCGTTCGACAACGGCGAAGGAGAGCAGGAAGACTTTCTCACCGCCCTGGCGTGGATCACGAAGAAGCATCCCGGCAAGCCCGTGCTCGCGGGCGGATTCTCGTTCGGTGCGTGGGTGGCATCACGCGCGGCCTGCGAAGTGGAATCGATACGCGCGTTGTTCCTGATCGGAACGCCCATCAACAAGTACGACTTCGGCTACCTGAAGGACTGCGAGAAGCCGATGCTGCTCATTCACGGGACGCAGGACGAGTACGGCGACGTCGCGAAGCTCGAGAAGCTTGTCGGGCACCTCCGCAACGCCGAGACCGTCTTCATCACCGGCGCCGATCACTTCTTCACCAAACAGGTCGACGCCGTCGAGGAAACGCTGCGCAACTGGGCCGAAGAGCTACTGGAGACGTAGGTCGCGCAGGAACTCGAGGCCCAGCAGCGTCCGCGTGCCGTGCCACGTGACCAGATGCCCGGAAAACGGGCCGATGACTCTTCCGTTCAGCTCCTTCCCATCGTCCGCGGTGAACAGATAGGGCTCGTCCGGCAGGAAGATGACATCGGCCTGAATCGTCGAGGGGTCGTGCGCCGGATAGCGCGCTTCACGCGCCAGCACATTCCTGCCTCCCGCACATTCGATGAGACTCGATACGTAGGTGTCGCCGCCGCACCACATCCACGGATTCTTCCAGATCGCGCACGCGAACGTGAAGTCACGCCTGGGCATCGATGCCAGGGCGCCGCCGATGCGGGCCACAAGCTCCGCGGCTCTCTTTCCGGCGTCGTGCAGCTCGCCGAGTCTGGCGATGAGCGTCTGGACGTCGAGGACGCTTTTCGGCTCGCTCACGAACACCGGAGCGAATGCTTCGATGGCACGGGCGTGACGCTCGAGGTTCTCCTCGAGATTCATATGCACGAGGTCGGGACGGAGGGCGCGGATCTCCTCGACTCTGGGGTTCTTCGTGCCGCCGACGCGGGGCCGGTCGAGATCCGGTGGAAAGATGCAGAAGTCGGTGATCCCGACGACCTGATCGCCGGCTCCGAGGTCGAACAGCGTTTCGGTCAGGGAGGGGACGAGCGAGACGATGCGCCGCGGCGGCATTCAGCCGATCATCTTGCGATATTTCGGGTCCAGCGCGTCGATCAGCCCGTCGCCGAGGAAGTTGAGTCCCATCACGGCGAGCATGATGGCGATGCCGGGAAAGATCGCCAGATGGTTGGCCAGACCGAGGTAGCGGCGGCCGGCGGTGAGCATCGCCCCCCACGACGGCGTGGGCGGTTGCACGCCCAGGCCGAGGAACGAGAGCGCCGCTTCGGCGAGGATGGCGCCGGCCAGTCCGAGCGTGGCCATCACGATCACTGGATTGATCACGTTCGGCAGCACGTGCAGCACGATCACGCGCGGCGATTTCGCGCCGAGCGCACGCGCGGCCGTGACGTACTCCATCTCCCGCACCTTCAGCACCTGTCCGCGTACGAGGCGGGCATATCCCACCCAGCCGATGGTGGCCAGGGCGATGATCACATTGTTCAGACTCGGGCCGAGCACGGCCACCAGCGCGATGGCCAGCAGGATTCCGGGGAATGCCAGCAGGATGTCGCAGAGCCGCATCACCAGGAGATCGACGATCCCGCCGAAATAGCCGGAGATCGCGCCGAGCGTAACGCCGATGAGCGAGGCCAGGAAGACCACGCTGAATCCGACGCGCAGTGACACGCGCGCGCCGAACAGCACGCGCGACAACACGTCGCGCCCGAGATCGTCGAGTCCCAGCAGATGCTGGTGCGAGGGCGCCTCGAGCCGCCGGGCCGTGTCCTGCGCGTCGGGATCGTACGGCGACAACAGAGGCGCCGCCAGCGCCACGACGACCAGCGTCACCGTGAGCAGCAGCCCGGAGGTGAAGGCGAAGTTCCGCAGCAGCCTCTTGAGAGTCTTCATTCCAGCTTGATCCTCGGATCCACCACTCCGTAGAGCAGATCGGCTAAAAAGTTCACGAGGATGTAGGTCACAGCGATGACCAGGATCGAGGCCTGCACCTGCGGATAGTCGCGGGCGTTGATCGACTGGATGAGCAGGCGGCCGAGGCCGGGCCACGAGAAGATCTGTTCGGTGATGATGGCGCCGGTGAGCAGCGAGCCGAACTGCAGCGCCAGGATGGTAATCACCGGGATGAGCGCATTCTTGAGCGCGTGCCGGAAGATGGCCTTGGCCCGGGTCACTCCCTTGGCGATCGCCGTCGTCACGTACAACTGATTTAGCTCCTCGGCCAGGCTGACCCGGATCATGCGGGTGAGGATCGCCGCCATGGCCAGCCCCATGGTGATCGACGGGAGGACGATCGACTTGAGGCCCTCTTCGCGTCCGGAGACGGGGAACCAGGTGTGGTTGATGGCGAACTCGATGATGAGCAGCGGACCGAACCAGAAGCTGGGCATGGACACGCCGATCAGGGCGAAGAACCGCGCCACGTTATCGATCCAGGAGTTTCTGTAGATCGCCGAGATGATGCCGAGGGGAAAGGCCACCAGCAGGGCTACGAGCATCGCTCCGGTGGCGAGCTGCAGCGTGGCCGGATAGCGCTCGATGATCTCTTTGCTCACCTTGTCGTGCGTGCGAAACGAACGGCCCAGATCTCCGTGCGCGATTTTCTCGAGGTAGGTGACGTACTGCTTCCACAGCGGCTGATCGAGGCCGAGCTCCTTGCGGACCTGGGCGATGTCCTGGGGCCGTGCGCCCTCGCCGGCCACCGCCGCGGCGGGATCGCCAGGGATCAGATGGATGAGCGAGAAGACGAGCGTGAGGATCCCCAGGGTGATCGGAATCATCTGCAGCAGTCGTCGGATGATGTACTGCGTCATGGGCCGTCAGCGAGCCACTGCAACTTTCGTGACGGGGGATGAGAGGGGCGAATGGCCGCTCTTCAGTCCCGGCATGCCCGGCAGCCTGTGTGGGCGCCGGCTTCAGCCGGCGCTGTGCCGGCTGAAGCCGGCACCTACACTTCACGGCACCTACACTTCCCGGCACCTACTTCACGCGCCGTAGTAATGGCAGCGGGACGTGCAGGTCTCTTCGATGGTGATGCGATGGAGCATCGGCAGCGCCGGTGCGAGCTGCTGCCAGATCCACACGGCCAGCAGCTCGGAGGTGGGGTTGGCCAGTCCCTCGATGTCGTTGAGTAGATAATGATCGAGCCGCGCGACGATCGGATCTACGGCGCGTTTGAGATCAGCGAAGTCCATCAGCCATCCGGTCCGGGGATCGATCGCGCCGCGCACCGCCACTTCGCCGCGGAAGGAGTGGCCGTGCATGCGCCTGCATTTGTGTCCGTCGGGAACATTCGGGAGAAAATGCGCCGCCTCGAAGCGGAAATCCTTCACCAGATCGATCGTCTCTCCAGCCATGGGAGCGCCGATTCTATGCTCTGGTAAACGTTTTGCTGATGGGAAGGGACAGTCATGACGAATTTCACCGCAACTGAACCCGGCCGCTCGCTGGGACAGGTCGTCAAAGATCTGACGGCCGACATGTCCACGCTGTTCCGCAGCGAGATCGCGCTGCTCAAACTCGAGTTCCGGGACATGATCGCCAAGCTCGGCGGAGGGGCGGCCATGTTCGCCGGCGCGCTGTTCCTGGCGCTGATCGGCCTGGCCTTTCTCTTCGTGACCGCGGTCCTGGGACTGGTGGCGCTGGGAGTGCCGGCGTGGCTGTCGTCGCTCATCGTGACGGTCGTCCTGTTCGCCGCCGCCGCGGTCCTGGCTTTGATGGGAAAGAAGAAGTTCGAGGCGCTCAAGTTCGTGCCGAGCGATTCGGTGGAGCACATCAAGTCGGACATCGAGGCGCTGAAAGCGGACATCGCACGGATCAGGAGCAGATAGATGGGCATCGAGAACGAGAAAAAGGACATCGAGCGGGAGATCGACCGCGCCCGTGACGGCGTCGGCGACCGTATCGACGAGCTGGACCGGCGTCTTCGATCATCCCTCGATCTGAAGTCAGCCGCCGCCGCGCACGCTCCGGCCATCGTCGCCGGCGGCGCCGTGGCCGGCTTCCTGGTCGGCTTTGGATTTCCGAAGACGCTGCGCAGGATCGTGTCCGTCAGCGTTCCCATCGCCCTGTTCGCAATGAAACTGAGAAAAGGTCGGTAGGGACGAGGGTCGCAGGTCGACCCAGCCACGCGACCCAGCGACCCAGCGACCCCAGCCACGGGCCCCAGCGACCTATCTCACTCTCACATACCTCGACCCCGGCATCGCGCGGATCCAGCCTCCCAGTTCCAGTTGCAGCAGTGACTCGGCGATGGCACCCGCCGGTCGATTGAGGCGGGAGGTCAGGGCGTCGACGTGCGTTGCCTCGTCGCGGCTGAGGGCGGCGAACACGTCCTGCAGCATGGGCTCCGGCTGCTGATCCTCTTCACGCCGCCGTTTCCATTCCCCCGGCAACTCATCGAAGACGTCGCCGCAGTCGTGAACGAGTTTGGCTCCGTACTGAATCAGGCGGTGCGTTCCCTCGGTTCCCTTCGAGAAGATGGAGCCGGGGACGGCGAATACCTCTCGTCCCTGTTCGGCGGCCATACGCGCCGTGATCAGGGAGCCGCTGCGGCTCGTGGCCTCGACGATGATCGTGCCCGCGCAGAGGCCGGAGATCACGCGGTTGCGCATCGGAAAGTTCTCCGGCCTGGGGGGAGTGCCGGGCGGGAACTCCGAAATGATCAGTGCTGCGCCTTCGATGCGCCGGAACAGCCGCGCATTCACGCGCGGATAGACGACATCGATGCCGGTGCCGAGGACGGCGATGGTGCGCCCCTGCCCATCCAGCGCCGATTCGTGCGCGGCGGCATCGATTCCCTGCGCCAGCCCTGACACGATGGTGATGCCGGCGGCGGCAAGCTCGCGGCCGAGTGTCCGCGCCGCGTTGAGCCCGTACGGCGAAGCACGGCGCGACCCCACCACGGCAATCGACATGGGTGCACGCAGCAGCGTCCGGTCGCCGAGGATGTGCAGAGCGAGTGGAGGATCGAAGATCTCGCGGAGAAGCGGCGGGTAATCCTCGTCGGCAAGCGTGATCACGCGTTCGCGCAGGGTGTCCACGAGTTTCCGGGAAGCGTCGTTCTGTAACGGATGCTTAACCTGCTGAGCTTGATCCGGCGTTACGCTCAGTAACCCTTGTAACAGCGCCGGCGAAGTGTCACACGCCGCCGCGAGGGGATGGAACGTCTCGATCAGCAGCCGCGTTCGGGCCGGACTCAGAAATGGCAAGAGGGACCAGGCGATCAGAAGATCGCGATCGTTGCTTCGCATGGATGTGCGGAGGAAGAGCCGGACGGCGCGCCGGTCAGGTGGGTAGCGCCGAGTATAATCGCCGCGGGTTGCCTGATCAAATCAAGGGGATCCCTGCCATGAGACGGTCGCTGACCGTGGCGTGTCTGCTTGGAGCGATCGTGTTCTGGTCCGCGTGCGCCCACCGTCACGCCGGACCGGAAGCGATGGAGGAGAACTTCGGGGTCAACATGGCCCGGATGAACCTCTGGCGCGAGGCCATGTTCCGCTTCAACCGCGCCGTCGAGCTGAACCCCGGCGATGCCATGGCCCACAACAACCTGGCCGTGGCGTACGAAGCCAACGGAGAGTTCGACAAGGCCGCGAAGGAGTACCGCGAAGCCATGCGTCTCGATAAGTCGAACCAGTACATCCAGAAGAACTACAGCCGGTACGTCGAGTTCACGTCGCGCAACAAGAAACGTCAGCACGCCGCTCCAAAGGCCGCCGCCACAGCGACGGCCCCCGAATCGACGGCGACGGCGGCGCCGGCGACCGCGCCTCCCGTGACGACGGCGACCGCCCCTCCGCCGGAGCCTGCCCCGCAGCCCAAGCCGCCGGGGAGCCTGCTATGAAGCGCATCGTCGCGCTCGTGGCGGCGCTTTCGATTCCGCTCACCGCGGTGGCTGGCGTCATCGAAGTGAAGATGAAACTTCCCGTCAAGCCGAGATTGCACATCAACGGTGACGAGAAGATCGCCATCGCACCGTTCGTCATCGCCAGCAAGGGCGAGAAGAAGAATGACCGCGCTGCCAAGGTGGACGTCCAGGCCGAATTCGGCCGCTATCTGAAGAAACAGCTGATCAAGACGACCAAGCTGCGGATCATCGACGCGCCGCAGACGAAGCTTCCCGGCACGGACATGAAGTCGCTGGAAGCGAATCGTGATTTCTGGAAAGACCTGGGAGCGAAGACGGGGGCGGACTACATCGTGTCGGGAGTGGTCGACTTCGATATCAACGACAAGTCCGGATACAAGACCGAGGAGTATGTGTCGCCGGCGGATGGGCGAACGTTCTACCGGCAGGTGCTGATCGAATCGACCGGATTCGTTTTCGACATCGACATCGCGGTCTTCAATGCCGACACCGGCGAGAAGGTGGTCGAGGAGAATTTCCGCGATTTCAAGGAGTTCGACCAGCGCAACTACGACGAGATCCTCGGCCTCTTCGAGAACCTCCGCGCGCTGGAGGCGCAGTTGGTGGGGATCTTCGTCTCTCAGGAGACGTCCGCTACTAGGTACGTATTCACGGATTGAGTCCGGAGGCCCTTTTGAAGCGAGTCGTCGCGCTGGTGGTGCTGTTGCTGGTGGCCGTTCCGGCCTTCCCGTTCGGTCAGAACAAGATCGTCTACGACAAGTTCAACTGGCACATCTACCACTCCACGCATTTCGATTTTTACTTCTACGACGAGGAGCGGGCTTCGCTGCAGCGCGTCGTCGACAATGCCGAGAGCGCGTACCTCAAGCTCTCTCAGAAGTTCAACTACCAGATCTCCAAGAAGATCCCCCTGATCTTCTACGCGACGCACTCGGCGTTCGAGCAGACGAACGTCGACTTGAACTTCCTCTCCGAGAACGTGGGAGCGTTCGCCGAGCCGGCCCGGAACCGCATGGTGCTGCCGGTGGACATGAGCGACGACAAGCTCAACCAGCTCATCACGCACGAGCTGACGCACATCTTCGAGTACGAGATCCTCTTTCAGGGAAAACTCGGCAAGACCATCGCCGCGAATCCGCCCACCTGGCTGATGGAAGGTCTGGCCTCGTTCATGGGGCAGGACGAGGACTCGCGCGACCGCATGGTGCTCCGCGACGCCGTGGTCAACGACCGCGTCCCCGCGATCACCAAGAACCCGCACGGCTACTTCGCCTACCGCTTCGGCCATGCCGTCTTCAAGTACATGCAGGAGAAGTACGGGTGGGAAGGGCTTCGCGATTTCATCTACGAGTATCGCAACACGCTGGGGTCGACCGTCGACAAGGCACTCAAGCGCGCGTTCGACGTAAAGCCCGAAGAGTTCGACACGCAGTTCCGCACCTGGCTGCGCAAGCAATATCTTCCGGCGCTCGTGGCCAAGGGAGAGCCGCAGGAGTACGGCGAGCCCTTCAAGATCGGTGAGGACATCTACAGCAACGAAGTCTCGCCCGTTCCCTCGCCCTCGGGCGATCTGCTGGCCGCCTTCACGACGTACAAGGAAGACGTCGATGTGGTGCTCTTCAACATCCCGGAGCGCAAGCTGCTCAAGAATCTGACGTCCGGCTATACCAGCCGGTACGAGTATCCCATCGCCCAGTTTTTCACGACCGGCCCGGTGATGGGGCGCGATCTGGCCTTCTCGCCGACCGGCGATGCCGTGGCCCTGTTCGTGAAGCGCGAGCGCGGCCGCGACCTCATGATCATCAACCCGCTCAACGGCCAGATCGCCAGGATCGTGCCGATGGACATCGAGCAGGAGCTGTCGCCGGCATATTCGCCCGACGGCAGGCGCATCGCCTTCGCCGGGATCGTCAACAACGAGTCGGACATCTACATCTATGGCCTCGACTCCGGAACGGTGACCAACGTCACCAAGGACAGCTTCTTCGATGGCGCGCCGGTGTTCTCACCGGACGGAAAGTGGCTGATCTACTCGTCGACGGTCAACACCTACGCGAAACTGTTCCGCCTCAATCTCAGCAATCCGACGGAACGCTTTCAACTGACGACCGGCAACTGGAACGATATCGATGCCTGGTTCAGCCCCGACGGCAAGCGCATCTTCTTTGCCTCGGACAAGCAGACAGGCCGCAACGTCATCGAGGCCGCGGAGATCGTGGAGACAGGCGACAAGGACTCCAGGCGAGAAGCGGAATCGAAGCCTCCCGACCCGACGAACTTCGCGGCGTACAACATCTATTCACTCGATCTGGCCACCGGCGATCTCCTGCAATACACCGACGTGATCGGCGGGTGTTTCACACCGGTGGTGTTCACCGGCCGGAACAATCGCGAACGGATGGTCTTCACCTCCTACTACAAAGGAGACCTGCGTCTCTTCTCGACGCCGACCGACCATCCTCTGCACGCCGTGGAAAAAACGATCATTCCCTCCGCTCCCGTGGTGGCCGAGGCCAGGCCCACGTTTCATCCCGAATCCGAGTTCATCATCGACGAGGACAAGATCGAGAAGCCTCGCGGCTTCAAGCTGTTCATCGACGACGTGGATGTGAACGCGGGCGTCAGTTCCGACCAGCTCTTCATCTCCCGCTCGGTCATCTACATGAGCGACATGATGGGCGACCGCCGTTTCATCGCCGCGCTGGACTCGGTCTCGTCGTTTTCGAATTTCGATTTCCTCTACTTCGATCTGCGGCGCCGCCTGAACTGGGGCTTCCGCGTGTTCGACAATCGTTCGTTCTTCACGGCGCCGAATTTCCAGGAAGGGCGCATCGAGCGCATCAAACAGGACTATCGCCAGACCGGCGCAATCGCCATCCTCAGCTATCCCTTCACCCGCTATCACCGCATCGACGTGGGTGGCGGCTACATGAGCAGGGCCATCGCCTACCCCTTCCTGACGCAGGACGGGGGTGTGGCCTTCTTGAATCGCAGCGACAACTTCCCGACCATCAGCACGACGTTCACCGGCGACACCGCCGCGTACAAGTTCTTCGGGCCGGTCTCGGGCCGGCGCTACGAAGTAAGCGCCACCTATTCGCCGGACCTCAAGCAGCACGGCACGCTGACGTCCGAACTGTCGCTGGACTGGCGGCAGTACTACCAGCTCAGCTCCCGCTCGCTTCTGGCCGCGCGCGTCTTCGGCGGCTACTCCAGCGGCAATTTTCCCAACCTCTACTACTTCGGCGGTCTGAACACGCTGCGCGGGTACGAGTTCCGTTCCATCGTCGGCAACCGCGCCTTTTTCGGCAACTTCGAGTTCCGCTTTCCGCTCATCGATGTGCTGGCCACGCCGGTCATCATCGTCCAGCAGATTCGCGGAGAGCTGTTCTTCGACATCGGCGCCGCGAACTTCAACGGGATCAATCTCGATACGGGGCAGAAGTTCAAGCTGATGAACGGGAGCCGGCTGCAGGACGGCCATGCCGCCGTCGGCTACGGCCTCTCCTTCAGCCTGCTCGGCCTGGAGCTGCACTGGGACTTCGCAAAGCGGTCCGACCTGAAGAACACCGAGGGGAAATTCCGGACGAGTTTCTGGATCGGGGACACGTTCTAGGTCGTCGGTCGTGGGTCGTCGGTCGTGTGGGCTTCAAAGCACAACGACCTACGACCTGGGATCGATGTCACGCCGCGCGCGGCTGTTTTCTGCGGTCGGCGATGGTCTCGCGGAGGAACTTGAGCAGCGCGCGCTCTTCCATCGAGAGTCCGGTTCGGACCACGGGACTGCCGCCTCGCGATTTGCGCAGCGAGGCGAACGGGCGGCCCTCCATGTACTCGTCGAGAAGTCGCGGGCAGATGTAGGAGGAGCGGCAGACCGCGGGGGTGTTGCCGAGCTGCTTCGCGGCCGCGGCGATCGCTTTCTTCACCTTGCGCTTGCGCTCCGTCTTCGTCGCGCCCTGCCCCTGCATGTTGAGGGCGATGAAGGAGAGCAGCGTTCCCGCCCAGGTACGGAAATCCTTGGCCGTGAACTCCTCGCCGACGATCTTCTGGATGTAATCGTTCACGTGCCGGTCTTTCACGTCGATGATGCGGGAGCCGTTCACGAACTTGAAGAGCTCGGCGCCGCCTGTGCGCTTGAGCCTCACCACGAGGCTGGCCACCTCGGCGTCGCGGATGGTCTTCTGATAGGTCTTGCGCCATTTGCCGACATAGTCGAAGGCGATGCGGTCGCCCTCGACTTTCACATGAGAGCCACGCACGGTGGAGAGGCCGAACGTCGACTCCGCTTCGGCGCTCTTGTCGTTGCCGATACGAAAGAAGCCCTGGTCGATGAGACGCACCATCGCCGCGAGCACGTGGTCGCGCTCGAGCGCCGGTTTCTTGAGATCGGCGCGGACGCGCCGGCGGAGCGCGGGAAGGGACTCGCCGAAGGCCACGACGCGCCGGAACTTGGCCTCCTCGCGCTGCTGGCGGAACCGGGAATGGTAGAGGTACTGGGTGCGGCCCTTCTTGTCCACGCCGACGGCCTGCAGCGGCGCGGCGTCGCCCGGCGCGATGCGCACCTCTCTCCACGCCGGCGGGATGCGCAGGCGCTGGATGCGAGCAACAGTCTTCTCGCCGGTGACTGCGGTGCCGTCGGCGGCGCGATACCGGAAGCCGCTCTCCTTCGAACCCTCCCGGCGGATGCCGTGAAGATCGAGAACCCACCGCCTGCGGACGCCACCTTTCGGCATGCCGAACGAATTTTGCGAGAATGGTGCCCCTTTGGAACTGCTTCGAACGACGCCACCTGCGCTCACGGTCTCGCAAAGGCGGCTCCTGGTGATTGCGACGGTAGCGGTCGCTGCCACGCGCCTGTGGGCGCGATCGCGGACGCTCTGGGACTGGGACGAGACCCTTTTCTGTCTCGGCGTCCGCAACTACGACGTCGTGCTGCATCATCCGCACCCTCCCGGCTTTCCGCTCTACATCGCGTTGGCGAAGTTCGTGCGGCTGTTCGTTCACTCGGACTTTCACGCGCTGCAGGCGATCGTGACCCTGGCGGCGATGGCGATGTTTCCGCTGCTGTTCTGGCTCGCGCGTGAACTTCGATTCCCGGTGGCCACGGCGATGCTCGGTGCGGGTTTGTTCTGCTTTCTGCCGAACGTCTGGTTCTTCGGGGGCACGGCCTTCAGCGACATCGCCGGACTGGCGCTGCTCGTCGCCGCGTGTGCCACGCTGTTGCAGGGGTGTCGAAGCCGTCACGCCTACTTTGCGGGTGCGGTTCTCCTCGGGCTGGCCGCGGCGGTCCGGCCGCAGGCCCTGATGATCGGATGCGCGCCCGCCCTCGTGGCATCGTGGTGCCGGATCACGGAGAAACGGGGCCGCGACGTGCTCACGGCCAGCGCGATCGGCATGGCCATCCTGGCTGTGAGTTACGGCGGTGCGGCACTGGCGTCGCAATCAGTCGACGGCTACCTGGAGATGAACGGCAAGCTCCGCGACTACGTGCGACACGTCGACTCGTTCCTTAGCTCGGAGCGACCACCGGTCATCTCGCTGCTGCCTGATTTCTTCGTCCACCCCGCTCCGGGCGGCCACATGATCGTCGTGATGTCGATCCTGGCCCTGAGCTCGATCGTGATCTCGCTGATTCGGCCCAAGCCGGGCGTGTGGCTGCTCGCGGCGATGTTCCTGCCGTTCAACGTGTTCGGTCTGTTCATGCTCGACTTTCACAGCATCTCCCGCTACTCGACGGGCTTCGCGCCGATGTACGCGATCCTCGCAGTCGATGGCATCGCCGCCGCGGCGCTGCTGGCGTGGCGGGCAATGCCTCCGCCGGCCGTCGTGGCGTCGCAGCTGATTGTGGTGGCCGCGATTGTGGTGCGGCTCGTATGGTGGACCGTGCCGGCGTTGCGGGAAGTCCGCAGTACGCCGTCGCCGCCGGTGCAGACGATGCGGTGGATCCATGAGAACGTTCCGCACGGAGACAAGCTGTACGTACACGGGAGTCTCCAGGCGTTCTCCGATTACCTCCTCACCGACTACGACCCCACGATCATCGAGAGCGGCGCGGAGCTGCCTGCCCGTCCCGTCGACCGGCACGAGTGGTTCGTGACGGAGGGGGCGACCTCGGCGATTGGTGGACGCAACTTCAACCGCCGGCGTGATCGGTTGTTCGATATCGCGCGGCGGAGGTACTTCGAGGTTTCCGTGTCACCGTTGTCCGACCTGTTCCGCTTCGGTCCCGGCTGGTTCGAGAACGAGAGCGACGGCGCGGTTGAGTGGCGCTGGATGTCCGGGCGGTCGCAGACCCTTCTGCCGCCGCTCAGCGGCAACGGCCGTCTGACGCTCGCCTTCGACATTCCGTCGGAGCTCGTGTCGCGGCATCCATCGATCGAGATCCGGGTCAATGGCCAGATCATCGATCGTTTCGTCTGCTCGACGCCCTCCACGACACGGACCTGGACGGTTCCTTCGCGGGCGAACGCGTGGAACGAGCTGGTGATCTCGATGGATCGGGTCCTCAATCCGGCAAAGGAGGGCATTTCGTCCGATTCCCGCGACCTCGGACTGGAGCTGACCTCGCACGGCTGGGGTCAGGCCGAAGCGCGGTGATCGATTTCCTGACAGCGCCCGCGGATCTCTCCCCGCCACAACGGCGCGCGATCGGTGCGGCCACGCTCCTGACCGCGGCCACTCGCGTGTGGGGACTGGCCCGTTCGCCGTGGGACTGGGACGAGATCCTCTTCTCGCTGGGGCTCCGTCACTACGACGTGGCTCTCCATCATCCGCATCCGCCGGGCTTTCCGCTGTTCATCGCGCTGGCAAAGATCTTCACGGCGGCCGGTCTCTCCGATTTTCATGCCCTGCAGGCGCTCAATCTCATCGCCGGCGCGCTGCTCATCCCGGCGATGGTGTTCCTGTGCCGGGAGCTGCGCCTTCCGTTCGCGACTTCGCTGCTGGGCGCGCTGTTTCTGGCGTTCTTTCCGAACGTCTGGTTCTTCGGGGAGACGGCGTTCAGCGACGTGCCATCGATGGTGCTGGTGGTGCTGGCGTGCGCGCTCCTCTTTCGTGGCTGCCGGAGCGACTTCTCGTACGTCGCCGGTGCCGTCACCCTGGCCTGCGCGGCAGCGATGCGTCCACAGAATCTCGTCATCGGATTCGCGCCCATGGCGATCGCAACATGGTTTCGCGCGCGGCAGGGTCGGGCCGCGGCCATCGCCGCCGGGGTCCTTGCGGCCGCGGCGATTGTGGCTTTGAGTTACGGCATGGCCGTGCTGGAGACCGGGGGATGGGATCGTTACTCGGAGGCGCTGCGGGCGCACCAGGAGTACATCACAAAGACCGATTCGTTCCGCAATCCGGACCGCCCGCCCCTCCATCACCTGCTCGATGATTTTTTCGTGCGGCCGTATCACGCTCCTCTCATCAACTTCTGCGTGACCGCGTTCGCGCTCATCTCGCTGTTTGTCTCACTGGTGCGCCGGCGATGGCCCGTGCTCGTGGTGGTGGCCGCATTTGCGCCGTTCTGCCTCGTGGCCTGGCTCGTGCTCGATCACTTCAGTGCCAGCCGTTTTTCGATCGGTTACGCGCCGATGATCGCCGTGCTCGCTGCTGACGGTGTGGCTCTGGCGTCCTTCCGGCGCGAGCGTGTGACCTGGACGCTCGGTCTCGCCCTGACCGTGCTCATGTTCGTCTGGACGCTGCCGGCCATCGATCTTCCGCGGCGGCAGGATTCTCCGCCGGTGCAGGCGCTCAACTGGATCCGCGGGCATGCCGATCCCCGTTCCGCCGTGATCGAAGCGCGCGAGTCGATGGGGCCGTACACGGAGTACTTCCTCGATGGCTATCACGTCGAGTGGCCGATCGACGGCCCGGCCATCGTCCGCCTCGATCCCAGGCCGGCGTGGTACCTCAGTGAGGGCACAAGCGGTCGAGCCGGAGCGATCAACTTTTCCTGGCCGCGCAGCCGTGACTGGAACGTGGCGCGCCGTCGCTACTTCGAAGTCTCAGTCGAGCCGCTGGCGAGGTTGGCGCAATTCAGCGGGGGCTGGTACGACCAAGAGATCACGCCCACGACGTCGTGGCGCTGGATGTCGCGGCGGGCCTCGATCGACCTCCCGCCCATCACAGGAAAGGCGCGACTTCGCCTGCGCTTCTTCGTACCGCTCAATGTCATGAAGTCACCGCCTTCAATCGTGGTGAGGGTCGACGGCTCCGTGATCGCCGCAACGAAGCCGGCCACACCGTTCATCGACATCGTCCGCGATTTCGGCCCGAGAGCCGGGACACGCCGGCTGGAGATCGAAACCGACCGCGTCGTGAACCCGAGCCGCGAGCACATCAGCGCGGACAGGCGCGATCTCGGCCTGCGGCTCGACCGCCTGGAATGGATCGCCGTTACACTCCACTAGTGTCCTGAGTCAGAGATTCGCGAACAAAATCGGCCGAGCGATTCGAGGATTTCGTCGGCAGTTTTGTGCCAGATGAAGGGACGTGGGTCGTCGTTGTAGAGACGTAGATAGGTTTTGATCGCGGTCTCGAGTTGAGT
>JBBRTB010000012.1:0-131728 GCA_038244815.1 Thermoanaerobaculia bacterium | reverse complement strand
TCGATGCCGATCTCCAGCTGGCGTTTGACGGGATCGAGTTCATTGAGGCTGACGTACCACGGCTTGCTCAATCCGAGGGCGAGGGCGAAGAGCTCTTTGCTGTCCATGCCACCAAGGATAATCGTCAGGACCGTGCGACGGGCTCGTTCGACCGACGCATAGCTGCCCCACGGGTGGAAGCGAATCGGAGTCAAGCCGGTCGGGTGGCGGAGGGCTTGACCCCGATTCACTTCCACCCAATCCCATTCATGCGGCGGTCGAACGGCCACTTTGCCCCGTCAAGTCACCCACCTGAAGTAGCGAGGAGCCGAAAAACTGAGCGGCCGCCGCGAAGCGAGACAATCGCGACACTTTCGGCAGTCACGCCCGGCAAGCACGAGCTGGGGATCGAGAAAGCCGGTTACGAAGCAATCGTGAAGGACTTCAACTACTCGTCTGGGCGCCTCGAAGTTGAGATCGATGCCGAGCAGCTGAAACCGTGCACCGCGCCTGCGCAATAGCCCGCCCACCCACCGCCCGCGCAGCAGCACGAGCTCGCGCGAGCAGGGCGCGTGTCGCGCCGCTTGCAGGCGCTTGCGAAAAGGTGAGCGACAGTGCACGCGGCAAACGGCGCGCCACGCTGCGGCTCATCGCGGTCGCACGTGCTCGCCGGCTGCGCCGTCTACGCTCGTGCGCGTGAAGTGCAACACCACTTCGCTCGCGCCACCCACGTCCCAGACGAACGGCGCGGCGACGACGGTGGCCAGTACCACGGGCCACAACCGGCCCTCGACGATGTTGTAGTTGGCGAGCAACTCCTCGAATCGCCCACGCGATGAGAGCGAAGTAGAAAACAGTGATGGCAACGACGACGCCTCCGATAACCGCAGCGGCTGCGATGGCATGCTTCACGATGACCTTCGCTGCGCCCTTCATGTTCACTGCATTCGTCCGTCTAACGGATCTCACGCTGAGCTGCGCGGCCAGTTCCCCGTGCCAGCGTCACTGTCACATGCTACTCGAGAAGCACGAGGCTCGGAAGCGCCAATCGCGAGCGGCGACCATATGATTCTCAACGCGCCAGACGCCTGCGAAGCTCGGCTTTCGCTTCACGATTGGAAACTGCCTTGCCTTTCGTAATTTGCTTCTCGGATGTTCGAACGTCTCGCAACAGCTCGATCTCTTCGAGTAGTTGTTCGAAGGCCGCAACGTCGAGAAGTACTGCGGCTGAATGGCCTCGCTGCGTGAGAATCAGCGGCCTTCCCGATTCGCGAACCTGATCGATCATCTCCGCTGCGTTTGCTCGAAACTCGGAGACCGGTCGAATGTTTCTGTCGTACTTCGGTCTGCCCACGTGTACCTCCAGTCGTACTTGCAAGCGTGCTCCTGTAGGTCCGTCCAACAAGCACGCATTCCGCAGCGCGCCGCCCGAAAGAGCACAGCGCCGCGCGCATGCGTCGCCGCGACACGAGGCGCGGAAGCGCCGGGCCACGAAGCGAGCGGCGCATCAGCCGCTATGCGGAGTTGGGCTGCGGTCGTCACGAATGAGATTGTTCGAGAGAATGACGTGCGAAACGATAAAGACATCGTCCTTACCTCGTCACTTTCTCTTCCCGGGGATGGCTGTGTAGTCGGACAGCTTTTCCTCGGTGATTGACGAGGAGAGCCTATCTCTCCCGGCGCAGGTGTGATGTTGATGGTGGTTGCGAAATCATATACAAGGCATCCATGACCGATCACCGCTCCCACACCGATGCCTCGTCTTCCACTGGCGAGGACCGCGCCGCCGCGTACGCCGAGGCCTGCGCCGCGGCGCAACCCGACCCGGGACACGAGGTCGTGGCGATCGAGATGGAGGCTGGCGAGATCGACTGGGAATTCGTGCCGGGGGTCTCCACCCGCGCCTGGGGTTTCAATAGAACGGTCCCCGGTCCCACACTCGAAGCCACGGTGGGAGACGTGTTCGAGATCCGCCTCACCAATCGTCTTCCCGAACCGACCGTGGTGCACTGGCACGGGCTCAGGATTCCAGCGGCCATGGACGGGACGCAGATGGTCCAGCGCCCGGTAGGCCCGGGCGAGACCTTCACCTACCGGTTCCGCCTGCCGGATGCCGGCACCTTCTGGTACCACTCGCACTTCAACGAGACGGTGCAACTGGAGCGCGGGCTCTACGGCGCGCTCATCGTACGCGCGCCCGACGAGCCGGTGTTCGATGCCGATCGGATTCTGGTGCTGGACGATGTCGAACTGGAGAAGGACGGTCAGATCAAACCGCCCGGCTGGTGGATCGAGTCCCATGACGGTCGCGAGGGGAGCATCCGCCTGGTCAACGGCAAACAGGAACCCGAAATCCGGATGGCGGCGGGGCAGATCGAACGCTGGCGCATCGTGAACGCGGCCAGTGCGCGTTATGTGCTCTTCTCGGTGGGCGGTCGGCCTTTCAAGATCATCGGCACCGACGGCGGGTTGATTCCCGCGCCGGTGACCGCCAGCGAAGTGCTGCTCGCCGTCGCGGATCGCGCCGAGATCGCCGTCGGCCCGTTCGCCGAGGGCGAAACACTCCGCGTCGAGACCCTGCCGTTCAATCGGGGATCGTTCAAAGGCCACAGGAAGCCGGAGCTGTTCGCCACGGTTCAGGTGGGAGCCGCCGCGCCCTCGAGGACGCGAATCCCGGACCGCCTGCGGGAGATCGAGCCGCTGGTGACGGGGCCCCTCACGCCGAATCGTGAGGTGCGCCTCGGATTCAGCCTGGGGTTGAAGCACGGCGTCGAGTTCAACATCAACCGCGAGCAGCATCACCACGCCGAACCGGTCCGGGTGGGGGAGTTGCAGGTCTGGGACGTGGTCAACCGCTCGCCTGTTCATCATCCTTTCCACCTGCACGGCTTCTTCTTCCAGGTGCTGGAGGTAAACGGCAAGCCGCCCGATTTTCTCTCCTGGGAGGACACCCTGAACGTGCCGGCATTCGGCAGCGTCCGCATCGCCTGGATGCCGGACGACCGGCCCGGCGGATGGATGTACCACTGTCACATCCTGGAGCACCACGCCGCCGGGATGATGGCGCACTTCGACGTGGTGCGCTGAACTCGCGGGCCGGGCCGGGCGATCGATCAATCCGGCGCATCCAGGGCTGTCGTCTCGCGAATGGTGGCCAGATATTGATGGACCGAGCTGACCACGACGCCGCCCTCCCCGACGGTGAAGACCCCCGGCCGGGTGGTCTCGCACAGAAATGGCGGCCGCGGTGAAGCGTGTCCCGGCCACGCGCTCCGCGCCGATGAGCACGAATAGAGCGGACACTTCGAGGGGAACCGCCCTGGACCCCGGACGATGGATCGCCGCTGCGCTGCACGATCATTCGAAGCTCGAGACCGGGAACGGACTCGATCAGCGGCGCGTGGAACATGCGCCCTGCCATTCCGTGGCCGATCAGGCCCACTCCGAAGGTGGTCATCCGCGGTCGCGTCGAATGATACGGATTCCCTCCTCAGGCCGCCTTATGCAGCGTGCGGATCAGTGCGTCGCGGTCGAGCTTCGAGCGGCCCTGCAGATCGATCTCCCGGGCGCGCTCCATCAGCTCCTGCTTCGTCCAGTTGCTATAGTCGTTCGGGTTCTTTACATGCAATGCGCGACGTTCGCGGCCTGCTTGCCGAGCGCGGTGCGTTTCGCCTTCGACATGTGAGATCTCTCGCAAATTCGCGGTCGTCGGTGATCGCGTAGCCAGACGGTCGCCAGGGTGCGCGGCATGGGCGTCTTGTGACGTAGTGCGAACCGTTCCCGCCAACGAGTGGGAGTGCGCCGTGACGAAGAAACCGCAGCGTCGCTTTACGCCGTCCGCCCTCCAGTTGTATTCTTCAGGCAATCCACCCTTACAGCTTCAGTGAACAAAAGACCTCCGGATCTGCGCGAGGGGTATTCATGCCGCGGAAACAGCTTGTCGTCTCCTCGTTCGTCGTCGCCGTGTCGCTCTGTCTCGCGGCGCCGCTCCTCGCGGTCTGGCCCATGCCGCAGTACGGCACGTATCCCTGCGCGCCGGGGACCGTCTCGCCGGCCGAGAACTGCACGAGCCAGGGCGGCAATCCCAACCTGCTCTGGCAGACGAGGCTTTCCGACCGCAGCGTGCAATACCCGACCACCTACTCGTGCCCGCCGGTGCCGGGCTCGTTCGGCGGATTCTGCGACGGTCCCGGCTGCACATCGCAAGCGGGCTTCTGCCGCCAGCCGGCGATCCTCGGCACGCCCTCGTACGAGATGGTCACGGACAAGGACGGACTGAAAGTCCACTTCCACGTCGAGTACGACTTCCCCGGCAACTACTGCCAGCTCTCGCCGGACGGCAACATCGCCGGGTGGCCGATCGTCTTCAACGACTACCACCTCGACCGCCTGCAGATCCTCGACGGCAACGGCGCGAACGTCCTCGTGGACACGATGGCCGTATTCGAGCACGGACAGTGGAACCCGCTCTTCCCGCTCTGCGGCAACGGCACCTACCAGATCCGCGTCCTCAACGAATGCGCGGGCGCGCAGCAGACCGTCACCGTCAAACGTCGGCATGCCGTCGACCACATCGCTCACCGCGTGTCAGGCCGATCGCAACTGCCCCTGGTGCAACCTGACGCACGGCGGCGGACCGTCGCTCCCGAACGATCCCGGCGAACCGATCCACCCCGGCTCGGGCGACGTCACCGTGACGCAGCCGCTCTTCTCGATCGCCCAGGACCCGATGCCGCTCTCCTTCGGCCTCGAGTACCACAGCGAGCTCGCTGGCAACCAGCAATTGATCAACGAGCCGATGGGGCGCGGCTGGACGCACAACTTCAATCAATCCCTCCGCGCCGTCGGCACCTTCGACAACGACCTGTACATGCTCCACTCCGATGGGTCCGAGGCGTGGTACCGGCAGACGGGCGCGACGACGTGGACCTCGCAGACTCCCGGCGATCTGCGCGAAACGATCGCACTCGTCAACGGACAGATGCAGGTCAAAGACCTCGACGGCCGCGTGACGGCGTTCGACGCGGCGAGCGGCGTCTGGTCGTCGACCACCGACCGCTGGGGCAACACCATCAGCGGCACGTACAACACGAGCGGACAGCTCGCGTCGATCATCGACATCGAAGGCCGCTCCGTGCAGCTCACGTACACGGGGACGCTGCTGACGCAGATCACGCTGCCCGACGGACAGGCGTGGCGGTTCGCCTACGCGGGCGGAGAGCTCGCCAGGATCTTCGACCCGATGCACACCGCCTCGACGCCGTGGCACGTTCGAATACGCCGCCGACACGCGCGGCACCGTCCGTCTTCTGACCGCCGTGCGCGACGAAGCGGGCATCCTGCTCGAAGGCCACGCGTACGACTCGCTCGAACGCGGCGTCACGCGCCAGGGCCATCGCCGACCCATCTCCCGTCGCGAAGTCCACCGAAACCGTCGCTCGTGGCGGTGATGTCGCTCGAACCCGGCGTCCGTCGTCAAGCCATGGAGTGTCGGCGGCCCATTGTCGCCGTCTCGCCGTCTAACTAACTAACGGGTCCGCCGAGCAGGGCGCTGGCCGGACGGCGGCCGCAGCTGCGCCTCGATGCGCTCCAGTTCCTGAATGCAGTCATGGACATGTACGAGAGCCTGGTCTGCTGCAAAGTCTGCCTGCTGCGACGCGTAGATGCCACGGAGGCGAGCAAGTGTTTCCCGAGGCGGCAACTCCGCGTGCGACGCCAAAGACTCGACGGCCGAAGAGAGCGCACGCAGAAAGCCGGCCCGCTCCCGATCCTCGAGTGCCTGTCCCAACTCGTCACGGACGTATTCGGCAAGCAGGCCGACCATTTCGCCGGGATCGGACCAATCAAGAATGGACATACCCGTAGTTTCTTCCGTGGCGCGGTGCCTCCAGGTGAAGAAACGCCGGGGCACGCGAAGTGTACGCTGCAGGGGAAGCGCCGGGCCACGAAGCGGGCCGCGTCAGTTCGAACGCGCCGCGAGTCTTGAATGAATTGGTTAGCGCACACCGTCCTCTTCACATCACCACATCTCATTCGCCATCTTTTTGCGTCGGGCCAACTCTTTCTCACTCGGCTCGACACTCGCGAACGAACCGGGCTGGATATTGCCGCCTGGTGCATAGGTACTCATCACAACGCCGCCGGCCGAAACCTGAGAGCGAACGAGCCGCATTGCCGAAGGCTTGGCGGTCTCGGTGAAGAGGCGCTTGCCCCGCCCGAGCACTACCGGGAAAGTCCACACGTTGTACTCGTCGATCAGTGAGGCGGCCTGGAGTGTTTGAATCAAATTGCCGCTGCCGATCATCTGCAGGTCGGGGCCCGGTTGGGCCTTGAGAGCGATGATTGCCGGGACGGCATCACCGTGGAGCAGGGTCGAGTTGTTCCAGTGCAGCGACGTCAACGTGCGTGAAGCGACATACTTTTTCGCTGCATTGAGCGTCTTCGCAATCGGGTGGTCATCCGGCTGATAAGGCCAGTACGCTTCGAATATCTCATAGGTCCTGCGCCCGAGCACCAGCTCGCGATCCTTGCCGTCGAAACCTGCTGCCGAGATGTCCATGCCTTCGTCCCCGTAGTCGAACATCCAACCGCCAAGGGCAAAACCGCCAGTGGGGTCTTCTTCTGGTCCGCCGGGTGCTTGCATGATGCCGTCGAGCGACGCAAACGTGGATGCGATGAGTTTTCTCATGGAAACACTCCTGAAGTTAGTCCGGTGTGGTAGTTGGAGCAAGCGCTAGCAGCTCTGCGGTTCAGCGGCGCGGACCGTATGTCGGACTTGAGGCGACTCGCTTCCAGATTGCGACTTGACCTGCTGGCTCGGAACCACACAACCAGTCACGGCCAGGGCCAGGACGAGCAAAATGGGACCGCGAGTGCTCAACACGTCTGATGATGGGGTATCGCCATCATGAGCTGCTACGAAACCACCTTCTGATCCGCTCAACGGATTCAAGCTCCCCGGCGTGAGCCCGCCCGCCAACAATTGTAACGCTTGCGACGCAGCGAGTTGCGGGTTCACGTCCGGTGCAGCGACGAGTCAAGCTGCAGTTCAAGGCTCCGTGCGAACCACGCTGATTCCGACAGCCCAATTGAGCCTCACCCACCCGTGGTTGCAAACGTCACGACAGGACGGAGAGAAAGCAAATGGCGTCGAAGGTCCGGGGATTCGTAGCACGCTGACCCGACACGGGTTGGGGGTTCCCCGTAAGAGGCGGCGGCTGTTATCCGTCGGGTCATCGCGGCGAACCGCCGCGCCCACTGGACGTGCCAGTCCTCCGTGCGGATGCTGTAGTGGCGCGTTCGCAGAATCGCGCGCACGCGCTCGAGCAGTTTCGGCTCCGCCATCGCCGGCCGAGGCTCCCTCGGTTGAGTCCGCGTGTTCAAATGACTCTACGGACGGTGGGGCCGGGGGCGCGCCCGTGCGACCTCTCTTACGCGACGTGGTGCTTCAGGGCGTCATCCCGATTCCGCGACAACCAGATCAGCAGCACGGTGGCCGCCAGGATCGCCCACTGCCACATGTGGACGTCCGGGAGATCGTCGGTGCTGACGATCTGGATGCCGTACGCGACGGGAAGGAGGAAGAGGATCGTCCAGCCGGCCCAAAACAGAGCTTTGCGCATGTTCAGCCTCCGCTCTGAATGTAGAACTTCATCACACAAACGACTGTGACGCCGGCGCGGTGGCCTTGAGACGCTCGTCTCGTTCGAACCAGTCCAGCGTGTCGCGCAGCCTCACCACATCGCCCACCACGATCAGCGCCGGCGCGGTGAGCCCCGCCTCGGTCACCCCGCTCTCGATCGTGGCCAGCGTGCCGCTGACCGTGCGCTGCTCCGGCCGCGTAGCGTTCGAGATCACAGCCACGGCGCGGGCGGAGGGCATGCCGTTGGCCGTGAGTTGCTCGACGATGAACCGCAGGTTGGCGAGCCCCATCAGGAAGACGATCGTGCCGTCCAGTTGAGCGAGCGCCGGCCAGTTGATGCCGGTCGAGCTGTCGGACTCGTGTCCCGTCACGATCGTGAGCGAGTTGGAGTGATCGCGATGCGTGATCGGGATCCCCGCGTAAGCCGGGCCGGCGATCGCCGACGAGATGCCCGGGACGACTTCGACCGCGATTCCCGCCGCCACGAGTTCCAGCGCCTCCTCGCCGCCGCGCCCGAACACGAACGGATCGCCGCCCTTGAGCCGCACCACTTGCTTCCCCTTCTTCGCCTCGGCCACCAGCAGCTTGTTGATTTCCGGCTGCGGCAGCGTGTGATGACTCGATCGCTTTCCGACGTAGACGACCTCGGTCGTGACGGGGATGAGCGCAACGATCTCCGGGGAGACGAGCGCGTCGATGGCGATGAAGTCGGCGATGGCGATCAGTCCGGCCGCACGCAGCGTCAGCAGACCGGGATCTCCGGGACCGGCGCCGACGAGGAAGACGCGGCCGCTCATACGCGGGCCGCCAGCACGAGGTCCATCGCGCCCTTTGCGACGAGCTCGTCGAACACTTCTCTCATGAGCGTCTCCTTATCCGTGCCATTTCGCGACACGCGGATGATTTCACTGCCGTCGAACGCCGCCGCCACCGCGCGCAGCGTGATCGCGCCGTCGCCGATCGCCGCGTGCACCGCGATCGCGGAATCGCAGTCGATCTGCTCGCCGAACTGCTCGAGGACGCCGCGCTCGCATCGCGCCGCCACTTCCGATGCGCGATCGTTGATCTTCGAGACGGCCTCCCGGATCTTCCTGGCGCCGGCGCGCGTTTCGATGGCCACGATGCCCTGCCCCGCGGACGGCAGCAGCTCGTCGGTGGAGAAATAGCTGGTGATGGCGCTCTGGCGTCCGAGACGATGGAGGCCGGCGGCGGCGAGGACGATGCCGTCGCAGGAGCCGTTGCGCACTTTGCCGAGGCGCGTGTCGATGTTGCCGCGGATGGCGTCGAAGCGCAGATGCGGATAGAGACGAGCGAGCTGGGCGCGGCGGCGCGGAGAGCTCGTGCCGATGACGGCGCGGTCGGGCAGCGCATTGATCGCAATCGCGTCGCGGCCGATCCAGACGTCGCGCGGATCGGCGCGCTCCAGAAACCCGGCCAGCACGAAGCGGTCGGGGACGATCGACGGCACGTCCTTCAGGCTGTGCACGGCCATGTCGATCTGGCCGCGGTCGAGAGCCTCCTCCAGCTCCTTGACGAAGAGTCCCTTCCCTCCGATCGAGGAGAGCGGGACGTCGCGGCGCTTGTCGCCGGTCGTGCTGATCCTGACGATCGTGGCGATGCAGCCGGCCGCCTGGAGCTTGCGCGCCGCTTCGTTCGCCTGCCAGAGAGCGAGCTGACTTCCTCGCGTGCCGATGCGGATGTAGGTCATCGCAGTCCGAAGATCTTTCTGACGGTGTGGCGCGCGGACTCGCGTTCGCGCGGCTCCAGTGACGCTTCCTTGAGATGAAGGATCGGATAGTGAAGGATCTTGTTGGTCATCTGCGTGGTGAGCATCTCCACCGCCGCGCGCTGCTCCGCGCTGATGGCGCCGGCCCGGCGCATGAACTTCTCCAGCTCCGTGGAGCGGATCTCTTCGATGCGTCTCTGCAGCTCGACGATCGTGGGCACCGCGTCGTGGGCCATCTGGCGGCGGCCGAACGCCAGCACTTCCTCGGCGATGATCGACTCGGCCTGCCGCGCTTCTTCGCGGCGCAACTTTGCGTTGTCATCGGCGACGTGCCGGAGGTCGTCGACGTTGTAGAGGTAGGCCCGGTCGATCGCGGCGATGGCCGGGTCGATGTTGCGGGGAACGGAGAGATCGATGAGGAAGAGATTGCGGTTCCTGCGCGCGCTCAAGGCCCGCCGGACCTCCTCGGGGCCGATCACGTAGTGCGGCGCGGCGGTGGAGGCGATGACGATGTCGCACTCGGCCAGTTGTGCTTCGATGCTCTCGTACTGCACGGCCGTGCCGTGGTAGCGCGCCGCCAGCTCGACCGCGCGCTCGTACGAGCGGTTGGCCACGATGACCTGCCGGACCTGCTGCTTGTGCAGATGCTCGGCGGTGAGCTCGCCCATGTCGCCCGCGCCGGCCAGCAGCACGCGCAGACCTTTGAGGTCGCCGAAGATCTTCCTGGCCAGCTCGACGGCGGCGTAGGGGATGGAGACCGCGTGCAGTCCGATGCCGGTCCGCGTGCGCACTTTCTTCGCCACGCGCAGCGTCTGTTCGAACAACTGCTGGAGCAGCGGATCGAAGCTGGCCAGCTTGCGCGCACCCGCGAACGCGCAACGCACCTGGCCGGCGATCTGCGGCTCTCCGAGCACCATGGAGTCGAGCCCCGAGGCCACGCGGAAGAGGTGATCGACGACGTCGGAGCCGCGGAGGATGTAGAGATGATGCTGCAGCGCTTCGCGCGTCGAGCAGGCCCGGTCGCACATCCAGGTGACGATGGAGGTGATGGCGTCGTCGCCGCCGGACGAGGCGATGGCCTCGACGCGGTTGCAGGTCGACAGGATCGTGGCGCCGTCGACGCCCGGCAATGCCCGGATCGAGCGGATGGCCTCTTCGATCTCCTGCGGCCCGGCGTGGACGCGCTCGCGAATCTCCAGCGGCGCGGTGCGGTGATTCAGTCCCACCAGGAGCAGCTCAGACATGTGCGATCCCCAGAATCGAAACCATCACCGCCACGAATGCGCCGGCGGAGAGGACGAGCGTCGCGCGCGGCGTGTGCACGCGCAGCAGGATGGCGAACAGCGACCAGGCCACGACCGCGCCGACCTGTTTGGTGTGCAGCTCCACGAGCGCCACGGTCATCCGATACGACCAGGCGATTCCGGCCAGCAGCCCGATGGTGTAGACGGCGAATCCGATCGACAGGGCCCGGTGGCTCAGGTTGTTGCAGATGCTCAGGCTGGGTATCCAGTCCCAGAGACGTCCGCGGCTCTTCGACTTGAGCGAACGGTCCTGCGTCACCGCCAGCAGCGAGAACGACAGTCCGACGAACAACCCGGCCACGCCGAGCGTCGTCATCAGCACGTGCATCGTGAAGAGCGACGAGCGCAGCGCCGGAGCGAGATGCGCGAACGGCTCGCCGACGATCGATGTCACCAGAAGCAGCGCCAGTACCAGCGGATAGAGGAAGAGCGCCGCGGCATAGACGTGATAGCGGACGTAGAGGATCAGCGCCACGAGGAGAATCGTCCACGACAGAAACGCCGCCGTCTCCGGCAGGTTCGTCAGCGGCGGGTGATTGCTGCGCACACAGATCGTGCCGATGAACGCGGTGTGGGCGAGGAACCCGATGAGCATCGCGGCGAACGCCACGGTGTGCGTCCGCCTGTGCGCGAAGAGCAGAGAGGCCAGCGCGATGGCGGTGCCCGCGGCGTAGAACGCCAGGGCGAGGTCGAGGAGGTTCGTGGGCGCTACGCTCATCGTCGGCAACCTGAGAGTAGCGAGCGCCCGATATTTGAAGAACGGTGCGGGTCACCGCGCCGCGTGTCGTTCGTCACATGGCCATGGTCTCGATCGCCGTCATCTCCTCGTCACTCAGCGCGAAGTCTTCGATGTCGAGATCCTCGCTCATGTGACTCGGGTTCGTCGTCCCGGTCAGCGGCACCATGCCGGCCTGGATGGCGAACCGGAAGACGACCTGAGCGGGCGTCCGCCGCGCCCGTTCCACGATCCGCCGGAACTCCTCGGTCTGCAACTCGCGGCCGTTCGCCGTGAGCAGCGAGAAACCCTGATAGGCGATGTCGTGATCGCGGCAGAAGGCGCGCACGTCACGGTCCCAGCCCGTGCGCGCGAAGCAGCGGTTCTGCACGAAGCGGGGACGGACGGATGCGAGCGTGCACAGCTCTTCGAGCTGATCGATGGCCACGTTGCTGATGCCGAGGGCGCGAGCCTTGCCGGAGGAGTGGAGACTCTCCATCGCTTCCCAGGCCTCCCGGTCCACGTCGCCGAGGCCGTGGCGCCGGGATGGACCGTGAAGGACGTAGGAGTCGATCGCCTCGACCTGCAGGTGTTCGAGCGAGCTGGCGAACGATTGCTGTACCTGCGCGGCGATCGACGCACGAGGGTCGTACGGAAGCCGCTGGTCCTGGCCGTCGCGATACGTGAACTTCGTCTGCAGAAACAGCTCGTCGCGGCGAGCCAGGCCGTCGCGGATCGCGCCGGCGATGGCCGCCCCGGCGCCGGCCTCGAAATAGTGCCGGCGCTGATTGGCCGTGTCGATGGCGCGGAATCCACGCTCGATGGCCAGGCGCGTGAGCCGCTCGGTCTCCAGTTCCTTCCAGGCGGTTCCGTAGATGAACACCGGCAACCTCATCGGCGTTATTGTGCAGGACTCAGGCCTCGGGCGTCACCATGCGGGCGTGTGACGGACAGCACGCGGCAGGGTGACCGGCTCCGCGAAACGGAACGAGGCGGAGAGTACAGGATTGCAGTTGAGGAAGGTGAATCCGTGAAGAAGATGATTCTGCTGTTCCCGGCTCTTGTGATGATGATCGCCTGCAGCGGCAGGGAGAAAACGGCCAGCGCCGCTGAGAACGTCGCGCCGCCCCAGGCGCCCGCGAGCGTCGCCCAACCGGCCACGGCGCCGGTGCTGCCTCCCGGACATCCGCCGATCACGCCGGAGCTGGCGGCATCGGTCTCGCCTTCACCGTCGCAGTCCGCGGGCCGAATCACGGGCCGCGTGCTGGAGACGATGAACGCCGGCGGCTACACGTACGTGCGTCTCGCCAGCAGCGCCGGCGAGCAGTGGGCGGCCGTGAATCAAGCCAGCGTGAAGAAGGGCACGACGATCGCCATCGACACGCAGATGGTGGCTGAACACTTCGAGTCCAAAACGCTGCACCGTACCTTCGACAAGATCGTGTTCGGCGTCCTCGCCGGCGGCAACGCCGGGCCGGCCGCTCCGGCATCAGTGCCGACGAGCAGCGCGATGGGATCGCCGGCGCAGCACATGAGCGCGCCCGTGGCCGACGTCAACGTCGAGAAAGCTCCCGGCGGCAGAACCGTCGCGGAGATCTGGGCGGCCAGAAAGGAACTGAACGACAAGCCGGTGGTCGTACGCGGCAAAGTCGTCAAGTTCCTGAGCGGCATCATGGGCCGCAACTGGCTGCACGTGCGCGACGGCTCCGGCTCCCGCGAGAAGGGGAATGACGACCTCACCGTGACGACGATGGATACGGCCAGGGTGGGCGACGTCGTCACCGTCAGCGGCACCGTCCACATCGACCAGGATTTCGGGGCCGGCTACGAGTACAAGGTGATCGTCGAAGGCGCGACGCTGAAGAACTGAAGCGGCTGCAACGAAGGGTCAGGCGGAGGGTTCCGGACCGCCCGCGTCCGTCTCAGCCCTACATCGCAACGGCGAACTGCTCGGCGCCACGAAGTGGCGTCGGCTTGAATGATTTCTTAGCGCGAACTGTCCTCTTCACGTCACCACGTTTCATTCGCCATCTTTTTGCGTCGAGCCAATTCCTTCTCACTCGGCTCAGCACTCGAAAACGAACCGGGCCGGATATCGCCACTTGGTACGTAGGTACTCATCACAACGCCAGTCGTCGAAACGTGACAGTGAACGAGCCGCAGCGCCGATGGCTTGGCGGTCTCGCTGAAGAGGCGCTTGCCTTGCCCGAGCACCACTGGGAAAGTCCACACGTTGTACTCGTCGATTAGTGAGGCCGCCTGGAGCGTTTGAATCAAGTTGCCGCTGCCAATCATCTGCAGGTCGGGGCCTGGTTGGGCCTTGAGAGCGATGATTGCCGAGACTACATCTCCGTGGAGCAGGGTCGAGTTGTTCCAGGAGAGCATCGTCAATGTGCGCGAAGCAACATACTTTTTCGTTGCATTGAGCGTCTTCGCAATCGGATGGTCAACCGGCTGATAAGGCCAATACGCTTCGAATATCTCATAGGTTCTGCGCCCGAGCACCAGCTCGCGATCCTTGCCGTCGAAACCTGATGCTGAGATGTCCATGCTTTCGTCCCCGTAGTCAAACATCCAACCGCCAAGCGTAAAACCGCCAGTCGGGTCTTCTTCCGGTCCGCCGGGTGCTTGCATGATGCCGTCAAGCGACGCAAATGTAGATACGATGAGCCTTCTCATGGAAACGCTCCTGAAGTTAGGTGGGGTTTGGTAATTCGGGCTAACTTGTTATGGAGCCTCACCACCCAACGCCTGCCAACGTCACGATATGGCGGAGAAAAGCCGAATGGATCGAGGCCGTGGATATCGTAGCATCTGACTCGACACGAGTTCGCCGCTTCCTCATGCCTTAGCGCTCAGCCAGATCTGGACGGCAGGGGCTCGTCCGTCACACCTGTGTGATGACCGCGGTCACGTTGCCCGCGGCGCGATCTGTCGAGAATGAGACATGAGTGTCCGGCGGTGGCACTACACGCTCCTCGGCGCCGTGATCGGTGCGTCGGCACCTCTGGGAGCGTTCGCGCTCCGGCTGTTCCTGATTCCCACGGTGGGCGCGGATCCGGCACTCGATGTGCGCGAGCACGCGTTCTTCTACCTCTATGAACTGATCGGCACCGCTCTTGTGTTTGCCACGGCCGGCTTCTTCGCCGGACGCCGCGCCGAACGTCTGGAACGGGAGGGTAAGCGGAATTACTCGCTCGCCGAGCACGACGATCTCACCGGTCTGCTCAACGCCCGGGCATTCCGTGAGCGCTACGAACGCGCCCTCGATCGCGCCGCCAGACATCACGGCTTCGTGTCGATTCTCCTCATCGATGTCGATCATCTGAAGGAGATCAACGACCGCCACGGTCATGCCGCCGGGAACGCAGCGCTCCAGGCGATTGCCCACGTGTTGTTCGCATCCTGCCGTCGCGACGACCTGGCGGCGCGATGGGGAGGAGACGAGTTCGTCGTGCTGATGGAGGGGGCGGGGGAGGACGCCGCAGGCCGCGTGGCCGGCAATTTCCTCGATGCCCTGCGCTCGGCGCCGCTGCAGTTTCGCGGGACGAGCATCGTTCTCGGCGTCACCATCGGACTGGCCTGCGCCCGGGGACCCATCCGCGGCGATGACCTGTTCGATCACGCGGACCGCGCCCTGTACGAGGGAAAGCTGCGCGGTGGAAACCGCCTTCACGTTTTCACGGCCACGAACAGGCTCTCCTTCGCTTAGGCAACTCCGAGGTCCTTCATCATCTTCGCGGCGACGGAGTCGGCGCTCTCGCGACTGGGCAGATTCGAGGCGATGAGACGGGTGTCGCCGTCGCGGAGCTTGATCGTCACGCCGAACGACTTGCTGTTCGCGGCCGGAGTGGTTCCGTCGATCGAAGCGATCGACGCCGGGTCGTACGAGCGCGTGTTCGATCCCATGCCCAGCCATTGCCTGCGAACGCGCACGCCGCTGGAGTCCACTTCGATGGTCGATCGGCCGAAGAAGTAGTCGACCGCGGCCACGATGAGGAGGAGATCGATGGCGATGAAGAACGCGGAGATGCCCCAGGGTGCATCGAAGTGAATCATCGCGGCGATGGCTCCGTTCCACACGGCCAGGAAGAGCAGGGACTGGAATGCTGAGCCGAACGTTTTTTTCGCGTGGATGCGGAACTGCTCGCCGCCGCCCGGCAGGTTCGAGATCTCGACGCCCGATGCCGGCGTGATGGCGTGGCGCGCCGCCTCGACGCGATGACGCTGCTCGAACGCCGCGAACTCGCTTCCGTCGGCGGCCTCTCCGGTCGGGAACACCGGAAGATCGAACTGCGCGGCGTAGTCGACGCCGGGCATCGCCGCCGAAGCGGACATGCGCCAGAGGTATCGATTGTAGAAGTCGCTCTCGTCGGTGGCATGCGAGTCGGGCGGTGTGGCGAACTGAAACGGAACGCGGCTGCCCATCGGACTGCGCATCACCGCTCCTTGCTCGACGAGGATCTCCGCATCCCACAGCAGGCGTTCGCTCGTCGACCGGTTCTTCCCCGTTCGCGTGGTCACGGCGTTGACCAGGAGGACGCGCAGGCGATAGCCGTCTGCCGGCACGGCGTCCGTTTTGATCTCGATGTCGCCGCGGAACATCCGGCCGGGTGCGATGGGCACGCGGTCGAGGTGACAGATCGACGTCCCGTACTTCATGCTGCGAAACGTCTGATAGACGGCGCTGATGAGCATGATGATTCCGGCGAGCGGAAACAGAAAAATGATCAGCGCTGCCACGTTCTCCCGTGACATCTGCGGAACGAGCTTCCACGCCACGGGGAAGGAGATGGCGCTCCAGATCAACGCGAAGACCCAGAGCCCGATGGCGGTCTTGCGGTTCGAGTCGCGGATGGCGCTCTGCGCCCAGTCCTGCCGCCACATCCACGGCTTGCCGGGATATTGAGCCTTGAGCGCCGCTGTCGACATCCTTGAATGGTAGCGGGTTTGCGGAAACACTGTACCCGTGGCGAAGTCCCAGACCGTCATTGACGCCGCCGGCCGCGAAGTCGTCATCACGAATCCGGAGAAGGTCTTCTTCCCGCAGGGCGGCCACACGAAGCTCGACCTGGCGAACTACTACTTCGCCGTTGCCGGCGGTGCGCTGCGAGGAATCGCCAATCGTCCGTTCGTGCTCAAGCGCTATGTCAACGGTGCGGCGAGTGAGCCGTTCTTTCAGAAGCGGGCGCCGGAGCAGCGTCCCGCATGGATCGACACCGTCGAGCTTCGCTTTCCGTCCGGCCGCACGGCGGAGGAGATCGTCATCCGCGACGCCGCGCAGCTCCTCTGGGTCGTGAACCTCGGATGCATCGATCTCAATCCGCATCCCGTGCGCGCGGACGATCTCGAGCATCCCGACGAGCTGCGCGTCGACCTCGATCCCGGCCCGGGCGTTCGCTTCGACGATGTGAAATGCGTGGCCCTCATCGTGCGCGACGTGCTCGGCGAGCACGAGCTGCGCGGCTGGCCGAAGACCTCGGGCTCGCGCGGGATGCACGTCAACGTCCGGCTGGAGCGCCGATGGACGTTCGATCAGGTGCGGCGCGCCGCGCTGGCGGTGGCGCGGGAAGTGGAACGGCGCGCGCCGGAGCTGGCCACCAGCAAGTGGTGGAAGGAGGAGCGCCACGGCGTCTTTCTCGATTACAACCAGAACGCCAAGGACCGCACCGTCGCCTCGGCGTGGTCCGTGCGGCCGACGCCCGACGCGCGCGTGTCGATGCCGCTCGAATGGGACGAGGTTGCCGGATGCGATCCCGCTCTCTTCACTCTGGCGACCGCTCCGGCGCGGTTCGCCGAGCGCGGCGATGCCTCAGAGGGAATCGATGCGGCGGCGGGCTCGCTGGAGAGACTCCTGGCGCTCTCGGCCGCGCAGGAAGCGGCCGGTCTCGGCGACGCGCCATGGCCGCCGAATTACAGGAAGCAACGCGGCGAACCACCGCGCGTTGCGCCGTCGAAGCAGAAGCAGCCGCTCATCACGGTGGCGAAGGCGGAGCACAAGGAAGATGCGCTGGCGGGTCTGGAGCGATGGAAGGTCCGGCATCCTGATGCCGCGCAGCATCTCGAGATCGACGACGTGCTCGTCGATGCCATGCGCGGGCGGTCGAGCACGTGGACGCGCATCCGCGTGAACCTGCGTCACGTGCCGGAGGAGCAGCGCCCGGCGGAGGAGCCGGCGGATCCCGATTACGATCCGTGGCGGAAGACGCGCTCGAGCTCGAAGGGCGGAGTCACTTCCAGCTGATCGTAGCGGCAGTCCGCGGGGCGCTTATCGGGACGCCAGCGGACGAAGCGCGCCGCGTGGCGGAAGCGAGCACCCTGCATGTGATCGTAGGCGACTTCCACGACGCGCTCGATGCGCAGCGGCTCCCAGCTCAGGTCCTTTCCGCGATTCCACCGGCTCGACTGCTGCGCTTCGGTCCAGTCGCGCCAGGGATGGTTCTCGAGCGAATCAACCCGAAGCGGTGCCAGCTCGTCGACGAGCTGTTTGCGCACCGCGGTCGTGAACGCCGCGGTGACGCCGGCGTGATGAAGGTGTCCGTCATCGTCGAAGAGGCCTAGGAGGAGCGAGCCGATCATCGTGCCGGGACCGTTCTTGTGCCAGCGGAAACCGGCCACGACGCAGTCGGCGGTGCGCGCGTGCTTGACCTTGATCATCGTCCGCTGGCCTGGCGAGTACGGCCAGTCGAGGCGCTTGGCCATCACGCCGTCGAGGCCGGCGCCTTCGAAGCGTTGAAACCAGTCGAGAGCGAGCGCGCGGTCGCGTGTGACCGGCGTGAGATGCACGGCGCTTGACGGTGCCAGTGCGTGCTCGAGCTTCTCGCGGCGCGAAGACAGCGGCAGTTCGCGCAGGTCGTCATCGCCGAGCGCGAGGAGATCCCAGGCCACGAATGAAGCAGGTGTTTGCGCGGCCAGGAGCTTCACCCGCGACGCCGCGGGATGGATGCGCAGAAGCAACGCTTCGAAGTCGAGTCCTTTCGGTCCGGCGATGACGATCTCGCCGTCGACGACGCAGCGCTCGGGAAGGGCCGCGCTCAGCGGAGCGATGAGCTCCGGGAAGTAGCGGTTCATCGGCTTCTCGTCCCGGCTCTGCAGAAAGATCTCGCCGCCGTCGTGAAACACGATGGTGCGGAAGCCGTCCCATTTCGGCTCGAACTGCCATCCATCCCCCTCGGGGATCGCGGCGGCGGGGGACGACAGCATCGGCGCAATCGGCGGTCGCATGGGGTCAGAGCTTCGCTTCGTCACTTTTCCACAAATCGTGGAGTGCTTCAACGCAGCGATCCACCGATGATCGCAGAGAGACGTCGTCGTCCAGGCGTTCGTCGCATCGCTGGATCAGCATCGACACATGTCCGCTGCTGCGCAGTCGCAGCGCCGCCGCGATTTCCGCGAGGTTGAGATCGGCCTCGTGGCGGCCGATCCAGGCGGCGATCATGCGCGCGGTTCCGCCGCGGCCGAGGCGAAGCCAGGCCGGGTCGATCGGCAGGGCGCGGGCTACGGATGTCATCACCTCCGCCATCGTCCGTTCCCCGAGCGCGCGCTGTTGTCGCGGATGAGCGTCGGCCCGCGGACGCCCGCGCAGGCGATCGCGCACTTCATTTCGCCACTGTTCGCTGCCCAGGTAAACCTGGCCGACGAGGTCTTCCCAGGGGACGCGATGGCTGCCGATCCCGTCCTCCACGAACCGTCGATACCGGGCCTGCGCGAGATCGCGATCGGATCCGAAGCGCAGCAGCACGTCATCGGCCGCGAGCCACTCCGGCACATGTCCGAGTCCGGCCGTCGCTCGATAGCTGCTCCAGGCGTAGTCCTCGGGACGCGGCACCATGTTCGCGCGCACCGGATTGAGAACCACGTACCGGATCAGCTCGAGCATGTAGGTGTCCTCCTCGATCAGAATCGACTTGAAGCGACCTTGATGCAGGTGCCCGACCCGTTCGTGCCGGAGGTTGAATCTCTGCACGTAACCGCCGTTCAGCCACTGCATGCCGCGCGAGAGGTTGGCCGCGGTCAGCTCGACCACGAAATGAAAGTGATTGGACATCAGGACGTACGCGGTGACGACCCAGCGGAACCGATCGACGGCCTGGCCGAGAAGGTCGAGAAAGCGTACGCGATCGAGGTCGTCGCGGAACGTCGTTCGCCGCTCGTTGCCGCGACAGGTGATGTGGAAGACGGCGCCTGGATACTCGAGCCGGATTGGTCGTGACATCCCCCGAGGCTACCTCGGCGACGGGGGATGTCTACGACGGGTGGAAAACTAGCGAAGCGAAGCTCTGACCCCCTCTACGGGATCGCGGTCGGCGATTGGGACGAAGGAGCGCTTGGGCGCGCCGGTGTAGATCTGGCGGGGGCGGTTGATGCGCGTGGTCTTGTCCTCGACCATCTCTTTCCAGTGCGCCAGCCAGCCCGGCATGCGGCCGAGCGCGAACATGACCGTGAACATGTTCGTGGGGATGCCGATGGCGCGGTAGATGATGCCGCTGTAGAAGTCGACGTTGGGGTAGAGCTTGCGCTCGATGAAATAGGGATCCTTGAGCGCGATCTGCTCGAGGCCTTTGGCGATCTCCAGGAGCGGGTCGCGCATCCCGAGCTCGTGCAGCACTTCGTCGGCGGCGGTCTTGAGGATCGTCGCGCGGGGATCGAAGTTCTTGTAGACCCGGTGTCCGAAGCCCATCAGTTTGAATCCGGAATCCTTCTGTTTGGCCTTCTCCACGAACTCCTGCGGATCGCCGCCGTGATCGCGGATCAGCTGCAGCATCTCGATGACCTGCTGGTTGGCGCCGCCGTGCAGCGGACCCCACAACGCGCAGATGCCCGCGGACACGGTGGCGAACAGGTTCGCGCCGCTGCTGCCCACCAGGCGAATGGTGGAAGTGCTGCAGTTCTGCTCGTGATCGGCGTGCAGGATGAGCAGCAGGTTCAGCGCGCGGTTCACAGCCGGCGAAACGGTGTACGTCTCCGGCGGCACGGCGAACATCATGTTCAGGAAGTTCTGCGTGTAGCTCAGCTCGTTGCGCGGATAGATGAAGGGCTGGCCGATGGACTTCTTGTACGAGAACGCGGCGATCGTGCTGGCCTTGGCGAGGATGCGGATCATGTTGAGGTCGCGGTTCTCATCGCTGCCCGAACCGGGGTAGTACGTCGACATGGAGGCCATCATGGCCGACAGGATGGCCATGGGATGGGCCGAGGGAGGATAGCCTTCGAAGAATTTCTTCATGTCCTCGTGGATGAGGCTGTGGCGCGTCAGCCGGTCATCGAAGTTCGCGAGCTCGACGGCCGCCGGCAGGTGGCCGTAGATCAATAGATAGGCGACCTCGATGAAACTGGCCGAGGCGGCCAGCTCCTCGATCGGATAGCCGCGATAGCGCAGGATCCCTTTTTCGCCGTCGATGAACGTGATCGCGCTCGTGCACGATCCGGTGTTGCCGTAGCCGGGATCGAGCGTGATGGCGCCCGATGTCGCGCGCAGAGCGGTCACATCGATGGCCGTTTCCTTCTCGGTGCCTTCGATGAGCGGAAGCTCGTATTCCTTTCCCTTGAGAAGCAGGGTGGCGGTATTGCTCATGACGTCTCTCCTTTTGCCTGTGGATTGATGCGAACCTGGAACAGATAGATGATCGACATCACGCACGCGAACAGCAGCAACGCAAGGATCACGCCCTCGCTGCGATCGAGCCATCGGCTGTCGCCGCGCGCCATGGCCAGAGCCTGGTCGATGTCCGATGCGCTGTAGTCAGTTCCGAACAGATACTTCGCGGTGGTGAGGTCGGGAGCGATGGCGATGACGACGTTCGGATGCCTGAAGGCGTTCCCGGTCTCCGCGTAATGGAAGCCGATGGAGTCCATCAGCGAACGAATGGCTGGAGCGCCGGCGCTGGCCACCGTCCACGCCATCGGGACGTGGTGACGCTCGCGGAAACGGTGCAGATCCGCGGGTGTGTCGCGCGGATCGAACGAAAAGAGGATGACCCGGTACGTGCCGGGACGCGCCTTCGCGCTGTCCAGACCGCGCTTCAGACCCTCGACGATCAGGGGACAGGCCACCGGACAGCGGGTGTAGATCGGAGCGATGATCGCCGGGGCCCCTCGCCACTCGTTCGTCGAGCGCACGCGCCCCTCGTCGTCGATGAAATCGATTGCCGCCAGTGGCTGCCCCTCGACGTAGCCCGCCTGGAGCGACGCTCCGGCAGCGAGAACATGCGGCGCGAGCGCGAGGAGCAGGGCGGCCAGGGCGACAGGTTTCATCGGCTTAGTGCCACCGGCCGGTCCGGCGCGTACGGAGGCGAGCCCTCGTACCTGCCGCGGGCGATCTCGAGGAACGGCATCGTGTACGCGACGATGAGGAGAACGACCGCGGCGACGATCCACGGACGCAGAGTGCGCACCGCCGCGACGTTCTCGTCGTGATACGGCTCCGACCACGGCAGGTCCAGCGCACCCGCCATCGTCCTGCGCCGCAGCAGCGTGGCGAAGAAGACGGCGAAGTAGCACACCATCGCCGCGAACATGATCACTCCGCCGATCGTGCCGACCACTTTGGCGAAGGCCCACGACGGTTGATACAGAGGTGAGGCCGGGTTCGTGTACGACATCCCCATGTTCGTCCGTCGGGGCTCTCCCTGGATCCCGCCGACGAACAGTCCCGTCGAGAAGACCATGATTCCCAGCGTCCAGATCCAGGGAACCCACACGTTGAGGCGCTTGAAGGCGATCTCTTTTCCGGTGAGCGTGGAGACGAGCAGGAGGCTTCCGCCGATGAACGCCAGGAAGGTCGGACCGGCCACGGTCTGGTGAAAGTGCGCCGGCAGCCACGCGGTGTTGTGCACGACCAGATCGAGACTGTACGAGGCGTTGATGATGCCCGTGATCCCTCCGGGAATGAAGATGATCAGGCCGGCGACGAGATACGCGAACATCCAGCGCTCGCTGTCGACCCAGGGAAGCTTCTTCCACCATCCGAAGAGACCCTTCCCGCCGCGCTGCCGGGCCCCGTGCTCCATCGAGGCGGCCAGGGTGAAGGCAGTGACCAGGCTGGCGATGGCCACCATCATCGTGAAGATCGCGTGCACGAATTTCCAGCTCGAATCGATGCCCGGCTCGGTGTACTGGTGGTGCAGTCCGATCGGTGCGGAGAAGACGATGAGCCAGAGGAACGTGAATCGCCCCGCGAAGTCGGAGTACAGCTTTCCGCCGGCCAGCTTCGGCAGCATCGTGTAGTACATGACGTAAGCCGGCAGCAGCCAGAAATACACCAGCGGATGTCCGAAGAACCAGAACAGCATGCGCGCCAGCGGAACGTTCACGCTCTTCGTCCATCCGAACGACCAGGGGATCAGGAGAAAGAGGATCTCGATGGCCACGGGAATCGTGGCGATGAACCAGACGATGAAGGTGGCGAAAATCCCCAGGATGCCCATGGGCATTTTCCGGCCGGGGTTGTCGCGGCTCCAGCGCTGATAGACCGGAATCCAGCTGAAGAACGCCACCCACGATCCGACCACCACCAGCACCAGACCGATGTAGAAGGCCGGATGCGCTTTCAGCGGCGGATAGAACGTGTACAGCACGCTGGCCTGTCCGGTCAGCATGGGGATGGCGGCCATGAGCGTGCCGCCGGTCATGAGAACGAGCGACGTCCAGGCGGCGCCGAGCAGTAGAGGCTTGCCGGTGTAGAAACGGATCACGGCGTGGCCGAAGGCCACGGCGAAGAACGTCGTGAAGACGATGGCGTTGATGGTCCCGTGGAGCGTAAGCCCCTGGTAATAATTGATGCCGAGGAAGCTCTCGGACCGGATGATTCCGGCGCGGTAGAGGACCTGGAGCAGTCCGGTGGCGATGCCGATGAGCAGAAGGACCATCGGAAAGGCGATCTCGAAGAGGATGATCTTCCTGAGGCCCGCCTCGATCGCGACCGGTTCGTACGTCAGGGGCGCCGCTGTCTGCTGGTCGTTCATGGCGTCCTATCGCAGCGTCTCGATGTACTCGACGATCCTCCGCACGTCTTCCGGAGGAACCGGAATGGCAGGCATCGCTTCGAAACCCTTGACCACTCTCGCGTCCGGCTTCTCGATCGAGTCTCTCAGGTACTGGTCTTCGGCGATTGCCGTCGACCCGTCGGCGAACGTCCGGCGGCTGTGGTAGAGACCTTTGAAGGTCGGCGCGCTCATGGCGCTGCCGTCGATCGAATGGCAGGCTGTGCATCCGTACTGGTCGAGCAGTGCCTGGTCCGGTGACGGCTCTGGCGCCGGAATGGGTGTCGCCGCTGCCGCCGCCGCGGCGGCCGCGGCCTGGCTCGACACGTGGATGCGGCCGGCCATGTTGTGATGTTTGGTTCCGCAGTATTCGTTGCAGACGACGAGGTACTCGCCGGGCTTGTCGAACTTCACGCGCGCGTAGTTCACGGCGCCGGGCACCGCCATCAGATTCACGTTCGTGCCGACGATCATCATGCCGTGCGTCACGTCGGCGGTGCTGAGGTAGAAGTCGACGGTGGACCCGGGCGCGATGGCCACGTCGGCCGGCTCGAACGCCCACATCCTGGCGAGGTAGTGCACCTCGTATCGGTCCGGCGCCTGCTGAATCACCCGCCCTTCCCGGAACGGCCGGACGTCGGTGAGGCACGTCGGCACGCGGATTCCGTACGAGCGCACGGACATGGCGATGAGGCCGGTCAGGGCCAGCACGAACACGGCCGAAGCGAGGATGATCCGCTTCTCCATGCCGATCTCAACGGACATCGCTCAGCCTCGCCGCACCATGATGGCCATGATGAGAAGCCAGAAGGCGCCGTAGAAAACAATCATGGCGGCGAAGAACGCCACCGCGCCGCGCGGAAAAAATGACCCGGCAGGTTCAGTCGGTTTCTCTTGCATGAGAACTCCTGAAGATCTTCCGCTGCGCCGCACATCCGGCCCGGCGGTGGCGGTCACCCCGTGTCGTGACGAATGTCACTGGCGGTGATTCAGGCAGCAGGCCCAATGATGCGTCTCACCGGGAGGAGCAATATGCGACGACTTCTTGCGCTCTTGACTGCAGCCTCTTTTTGTTTCGTTGGAATCCAGGCGATGGGGGGCGAGCTTCCGGGAAAGATCGTGATCAAGGCCGCAGCCAAAAAGCAGCCGGCCGTACCCTTCAGCCACGCCAGGCATGCCACGAAGCTTGCCCCGAACTGCGAGACCTGCCATCACACCCAGAAGGGCCTGACCGCGAAGAGCACCGAAAAGGTGGCCGCCTGCACCTCCTGCCATCTCGATCCCGCGAAGGACGTTCCCGGCATGCGTGAGATGAGCCTGACGAAGAACCCCTTCCACATCGACTGCATCAAGTGCCACAAAGCCGAGAAGAAAGGGCCTGTCGCGTGCACCGGTTGCCATGTCAAGGCGTAACGCGCAGCTGGATGATGAAGCCGGTTCTGGCGTTCGCTCTCGTCGCCGTCGCGGGCTGCTCGACCTACTTGCCGACGCGGCCCGGTGCTACTGCACCTTCGAGAGGTGAGCGGCGTGCTGGCAGGAAGGGCAGCGCGGGAGATTGATCTCCGTCGTGTAGCCGCAACGCTCGCACACGTAGTAGTCGTTCGGCGCCTTCATGTTCGACAGATCGCGCATCGCGGCCGCCTGGAGATTGGCGTGCTCGGTTTCGACGTCGCGCGTTTCATCGAACAGCTTCGCCACCTTGTCTTCGCCGTGCCGCCGGGCGGTGGCGATGGCGTCGTGATACACGCTGTCGCGCTCCGCGGTTTCTGCTGCCAGCGAAGTGCGCAGGTTGTCATCCGTCGACCGGACGGTGATGTCGAATGTCCGTTCCGGAAGGGTGGCCATCCCCAGGACTTCGGCGAAACGCTGCGCGTGGATCGATTCGGCTCGAGCGCACGCCCGGAACAGCGACGCCGCGCCGAGGTACCCCTCTTCGGTCGCTTTGAGAGCGTAGGCGTTGTAGCGCGCCACCGCTTCCTGCTCGTTTGCCAGGGCTTTCTCGACGATGTTGCGAGTCTCGGATGAGAGCTGATCGCGCGCGGCCGCCGCGACCGACGCGGTCAGGAACAGACAAAAAACGATCAGAACGAGTCGTTTCATGCGACGCCTCCCATCCATTAATAGATGGTGTGATCCGGACAGGGGAGTACCGCGGTCACCGACGATGGTGGCGTGTGACGTCAGGCCGTGTGCGCTCGGGGCGCCGGACCGTGCGAAACTGGAATCGTGAAGGCGAACGTGCTCCCGATTCCGGGGGTGCTCTCGACCGTGATGGTTCCGCCGTGGGCCTCGACCACCAGCCTGCAGAATGCCAGGCCGAGGCCGGTACCGGCGCGGCGGGAGTCGAGTTGGCCGAACTTCTCGAAGATCCGCCCCAGCGCCTCGGCCGGGATGCCTTCACCGGTGTCGCGGACGGCGAAACGGATGTCCCCGGTGTCGCCGGCGGACACGGCAATCGTGACCGTACCGGCACGGGTGAACTTGATGGCGTTGGCGACGAGGTTGACCAGCGTGCGGCTGACCTTGTTCTGATCGCCGGTGAAATCGGCCAGTCCGGGCGCGATCTCGCTCACGAGTGAGGTCTTCTCGTCTTCGGCGAGCCAGGCGGTCTGCTCGAGAGCGTTGGCCACGAGCGCGGCGGGCGACAGCTTCTCGAAGTGCAGTTGCGCCGCGCCTGACTCTATCTTCTCGACGTCGAGCAGGTCGTTGATCATTCCGACGAGTTTCTGACCATTGCGGACGGCGATGCTCATCATGTCGCGCTGCGTGTCGTTCAATTCGCCGTGCTTCTCGAGCATGGCCACACCGGCGAGGACCGAGGTCAGCGGCGTGCGGAGATCGTGGACGATCATGTTGCGCATGTCGTCGCGGCGTTTCTCGAGCTCCTGCAGCCGGTCGTAGTTCGTCTGCAGCTCTTCGAACATCAATGACTCGCGATCGCGGGAACGCTTGCGTTCCAGGGACGCTCCGATGCGCGCTTTCAGCAGCGTGGGGTTGAACGGCTTGGAGAGGTAGTCGTCCGCGCCGGCTTCGATGCAGCGCACGACCGACTGCACTTCACTGAGCGCGGAGATCATGATGACCGGGACGTGGGCCAGCTGCCTGTCGGTCTTGATGCGGCCGAGGACTTCGTAGCCGTCCATGTCGGGCATCATGATGTCGAGCAGAACGAGGTCGAACGGGGACGCGCGCATCGCGCGAAGAGCCTCCGCGCCGCTGCTGGCGGTCCTGACGTTGTGCCCCTGGCGCGTCAGCCGGCGGGAGAGCACGTCACGGTTGTCGGCATCGTCGTCCACGACGAGGAGCAGGCCGGGCTCGAGAGCGACCGGTTGCTCGACGCTTCCGGTGACCGTGATGTCGCCGTCCGGTTCTTCGAATGAGACAGCGGCGCTCCCGTCATGGGGAGTGAAGTTCTGCTCGATGATGGCCAGCATCGAGAGGCCTGCGCTTCGGATCTTCTGGAGATCGGTGACGAATCCTTCGCTCCCCGGACCTTCCACCTCCTCGGTGAGGATCTCCGAGTAGCCGATGATCTGATTGAGAGGACTGCGCAGGTCGTGGAGGAGCTGCGAGGGGACGCTGCTCATCGCGGCGGCTCCGCAATCCGCGCCAGCAGGAGCGCCTCGATCTTTTCGAGCAGCCGGGGCAGCTCGATCGGTTTCGTGTCGTATTCATCGCAGCCCGCTTCCAGTGCCTTGTCGCGGTCGTTGGCCATGGCATGGGCGGTCAGGGCGATGATGGGTATGTGCCTGAGAACGTCGTCGGCCTTCAGCCTGCGCGTGGCCTCCCAGCCATCCATGATGGGCAGGCTCATGTCCATGAGGATGAGATCCGGCCTCTTCTCGCCCGCCACGGCCACGCCCATTGCTCCGTCCACGGCGATCAGGATCTGGAATCCATTGCGGTGCAGACGGCGCGACAACATGTCACGGTTCATCTCGTTGTCTTCGACGATGAGGATCGTGGTCATGACGCTACCGGTTCCCCATGTTCGCGCAGGACGCGAAGCGCGCCGCTGCCGGCGAGAAGATCGCGAACCTCGTCCAGAAGCGATTCCTTCGTGTGGCCGTGCTTGCGCAGGACCCGTTCGACGTGACCGTTGAGGCGGCGGTGATCGTCATTGGTGAGATCCTGCGAGGTGACGACGACGATCGGAATGGAGTGCCATTCAGGGTGACGGCGGACCTCGCTGGCGAAGGTGAAGCCATCCATCTCCGGCATCATCAGGTCGAGAAAGATGAGGTTGGGGCGGTTGGCCTCCATGCTCTCCAGTGCCTCGATTCCATTGCCCGCCTCCGAGACCGTCCACCCTTCCTTTTCCAGCATCCTGCGCATGAGCGAGCGTGTGGTGGCATCGTCATCGACAACCAGAACGGGACAGGGTGGCTGGAGACAGGTGTACTTTTTGAGGATCTGGGCGAGCCGTCTGCGATTGACGGGCTTGGTCGCGTATTCGGAGGCGCCCAGCGTGAAGCCGCGCTCGGGGTCGTCGATCATCGTCAGCATGATCACGGGGATGTCGCGCAGCATGGGGTCATCTTTGAGGGCCGCCAGTACGCTCCAGCCGTCCATCTCCGGCATCATCACGTCGAGCGTGATCGCCGCGGGCAGCATCTGTCTGGCCAGCCGCAGTCCCTCCTCGCCTCCGCTGGCCGTCCGCGTCGTGAAGCCTTCTTTTCGCAGATAGCGCTGCGTAACATCGCGCTGCACGGGATCGTCGTCGATGACGAGAACGCAGGTTCGCATGGCGGGAAGGGGCTCGGCCTCAACCGGCGGCACGACATCGAGCGGCTTTCGGACCGTCTCGTCGTGGTCGAGGGTGGGGACCGGCAGGTCGCCGGTGACGTCGCTGACCGCCGCCGGCAGCTTGATGGTGAATATGCTGCCTTCACCGGGCACGCTGTGAACGGTGACGTCGCCGCCCATCATCTGGCAGAAACGGCGCGTGAGCGCCAGACCCAGACCGGTTCCTCCGAACTTCCGCGTCGTCGACGCGTCGGCCTGGGTGAAGGACTGGAAGAGACGAAGGATCTGTTCGGGGCCGAGCCCGATGCCTGTGTCGGAAATGCGGAACAGGATCCAGTCGGTCCCGTCCATGATCTGCCGCTCGGCTTCCACTTTGATCTTGCCGTCATGGGTGAACTTCGCGGCGTTCGAGACGAGATTAAACAGTCCCTGGCGCACTTTGCCGAGGTCGGCGCGCATGACGCCGATCTCCGGTGCGCAGGCGATCTGGAGCGAGTTGCCGTTCTTCTGCACCTGCAGCTCGATGGTTGACGCCACCTCGGCGATTAACGCCGGGATGTCGAACGTCTCCAGATGCAGATCCATTTTGCCGGCCTCGATCTTCGAGAGATCGAGGATGTCGTTGATGAGCCCGAGCAGGTGCTTGCCCGCGGTGGAGATCTTCTGAAGGTCGGCGCTGAAGTCCTCGAGATGCCGCTCCACGGCCTCTTCCTGAAGCATTTCCGAGAAGCCCAGGATGGCGTTGAGCGGCGTGCGCAGCTCGTGGCTCATGTTGGCCAGGAAGAGACTCTTGGCCCGATTGGCCGTTTCCGCCACTTCCTTGGCCTTGGCCGCTTCTCCCTCGGCGCGGCGGCGTTCGGTGACGTCCTCCATGGCCAGCACGAGCAGCTCGGCGTGGCTGCCCTGGCGCAGCTTTCGGGCGTTGAGCAGCATGACCCGCCGTCCGATGACGGGAAAGTCGTGCTCCAGCTCGAAGTCGTTGAAGACGGAGCTCATGGGAACGATGTCCTCGAGCAGTGTGCGCAGCGCGGGGATGTCCCATTGTCCGTTTCCGAGCTGGTAGATGAGCTGGTTCTCCGTCTCTTTGGAGGAGACGTGGAACGTCTGGTAGAAGGCCCGGTTCGCGGAGTGGACGCGCAGGCTGCTGTCGAGAATCAGGAGCGGCTCGCGGACCGTGTCGACGACGTCCTGTGCGTAGGCCTCGAGCTGCTCGACCAGATGCTGGGCGCGGCGCCGCTCGGTGACGTCTTCCATGGCCAGGAGAACGAGATCGTCATGCAGTCTTCGGGCGTTGAGGAGCATGATGCGCCGTCCGATGTCGGGGAAGTCGTGTTCGAGAACGAAGTCGTTGAACACGGAGCTTCGCGGCACGATGTCTTCGAGCAGCGTGCGCAGTGCGGGGATGTCCCACTGCCCGTTCCCGAGCTCATAAATCGGCCGTCTCTCGGTCTCCGCTGGAGAGACGCGGAAGGTCTGGTAGAATCTCCTGTTTGCGGATCGAACGCGCAGATCGGCATCGAGAACGAGCAGCGGCTCGCGCACGGTATCGAAAACGTCCTGTGCGAAGTTCTGGATGTCCGCGATGAACGGCTGACGGTTCGCCGGCGTCGGGTTCGGCGGGTCGAGACGCGGCTCGACCTCGAGGATTGGGGGGCCCAGCGGCTTTGCCATGGATCGTCTCCTGATTCAACCGGTCGCGATCGCAAGGCGCGGGCAGTCGATAAAGTGAGTCGGTATATCGACGAACGAGTTACTGCCTCAATCAATGCATGTTATGAGCCGTGTTCCGCGTTTCGCGGCGTATCGTGGTGCCCGATGTCGAAACGACCACGACTGGTGACGGCGATCCGTCTCTCGCTGGGAGCGTTCAGACGCCACGATCCGTCCCGTTTTGGAGCGGCGCTGGCCTTTTACCTGCTGTTTTCGATCGCCCCGATCCTCCTCTTTGCCATTGCCGTTGCCGGAGCATTCATCGGCAGACAGCAGGCTGAGCGCGAGATTCTGAACCGCATCGTCAGCAGCGTCGGATCCGCCGCCGGTGTGGCCATTGCGGCGATGATCAAGGACGCCGCCGCGCGCAGACCGGGATGGCTGGCCACGATCTTCGGCCTCATCACGCTCTACTTCGGCGTCACCGGGGTGTACCGGCAGATCGACGAGGCCATCCGCACCATCTGGCACGAAGGTGCGGATGACGCTGGCAAGCCCCGGTCATTGGAGAAGAGGCTGGCATCGATGGTCTTCGTCTTCGCCGCGGTTCTGGTGGTGATGCTTTCGGTCATCGCCGACGGTGCGATCGCGGTGACCGGGCGGTACGCGGCGGCCCGCCTCGTGGGCGGCGAATGGTTGTGGCACGCGGTGCAACTCGTCGTCTCGACGTTCGTCCTGACGGCGCTCTTCGCGGGTGTGTTCCGCTACCTCGTCCAACCGCGCGTCGAATGGCGCGCCGTGCGACGCGGCGCGCTGGTGACGGCCATCCTCTTCGTCATCGGGAAGTTCGCGCTGGGGATCTACCTCGGGAAAGCGGCGGTGGGATCGGCGTTCGGCGCCGGCGCGTCGATCGTGGTGGTGCTGCTGTGGGCGTACTGGTCCGCGGAGATCTTTTTCTTCGGACTGGAGTTCACACACGTCTACGCACAGGAGCGGAAGTGATCGGGGTGGGGGTGGACCGGATCTTGCGGCGAGGCGTCATGAGTCGGCTCGAGATCAGTGGCAGAGGATGTGCTGCACGATCGATCGTGGGCCGTGTCGTTCTACAGCCGCAGCAGAGATGCTGCAGGAGACGAATATGGGAATGTTCAACGATCTGATGCAGAAAATCTTCCGCTCCAGCGCGGACGCGGTCGCTCCGCCGGATGCGGCACGGCCGGGTGTCTCGCCGGAGTCACGCGTGTCCGCGGCAGCGCGGCAGGGTGTGCCGCCCGGCGGCGCCACGGCCACGGCCGCTCCGGTCGACGTCGCCGCGACGCTCGACAAGCTCGCGGCGGCGAAAAGCGAGAAGCTCGACTGGAAGCACTCCATCGTCGACCTGATGAAGCTCGTGGGGATGGACAGCAGCATGACCGCGCGCAAAGCGCTTGCGGCCGATCTTCACTACACGGGCGACACGAACGATTCGGCCACGATGAATATCTGGCTTCACAAAGAGGTCATGAAGAAGCTCGCCGCGAACGGCGGCCACGTTCCACAGGAGCTCCTCGCGCACTGAGTGGTCTGGCCGGCTCGCGCCGACACCGCGGGCCGGCGCTATCATCGTCCTATGGCTGATCACGAAGGTCATCCGCAGCGCTCGATCTCGCGGGCCGAAGAGTTCGCGTTGCTGGTCGACGCGGTGCTGGACTACGCCATCTTTCTGCTCGGTCCGGACGGGGAAATCCGTACATGGAACACCGGCGCGCGGCGAATCATGGGCTACACCGAGGAGGAGGTCGTCGGCCGGAAGTTCACGCTGTTCTACGGGCCGGACGATCTGGCAAATCGGAAGCCGCAGCAGGAGCTCGAGGTCGCCGCACGTGACGATCGCGTCGAGGACGAGGGATGGCGGATCCGCAAGGACGGCTCCCCCTTCTGGGCCAACACGGTGATCAGCGTTCTCCGCAACAACGACGGCACTGTCCGCGGCTTTGCGAAAGTCACCCGCGACATGACCGGGTGGCGCGACGCGACGGAGACGCTGCGGCAGAGCGCCGAGATCTTCCAGCTCCTGGTCTCCTCGGTTCGGGACTACGCCATTTTCATGCTCGACCCCGAGGGCAATGTGGCGACGTGGAACACGGGCGCGCAGAAGATCAAGGGTTACACGCCCCAGGAGATCATCGGCCGTCACTTCTCGACGTTCTACAGCGAAGAAGACATCCGCAACGGCAAGCCGGCACGCGAACTGGAGATCGCCAGGGAGCGCGGCAGCGTCGAAGACGAGGGGTGGCGCATTCGCAAGGACGGCAGCCGTTTCTGGGCGAACGTGGTCATCACGGCCGTGCACGACGAGCGTGGCAGGTTGCGCGGTTTCGGCAAGGTGACGCGCGACATCACCGACCGCAAAGAGGCAGAGGAGACGCAGCGATCGCTGCTCGCGCAACGCGAGGCGCGGATGCACGCGGAGGAAGCGAGGCGGATCGCCGAGGCGTCATACCAGGCGGCACAGGAAGCGAACCGGGCCAAGGACGAATTCCTGATGACGCTCTCGCACGAACTGCGGACGCCCATGACGGCGATTCTGGGATGGTCGCGTCTCCTGCCGACGATGTTGCCCAGCGATCCGATGTTCGTCGAGGCCGTCAGCGCCATCTCCGGAGGTGCGCAACTTCAGGCACGGCTCATCGACGACATCCTCGATGTCTCGCGGGTCGTTTCCGGAAAGCTGCGGCTGTCGCCCGAGACCGCGGAAGTGTCGCACGTGATCATGAATGCCGTCGAGGCGGTGCGCGCGACCGCCGATGCGAAGCAGATTACGCTGGCCACGGAGCTGGCGCCGGATCTCGGAACGATCGTGGCCGATCCGGTGCGGCTCCAGCAGGTGCTCTGGAATCTCATCGCCAACGGTGTGAAGTTCACTCAGCTCAACGGATCGGTTCGGGTCAGTGCCCAGCGGGGCCCCTTGCAACTGCAGATCTCCGTCACCGATAGCGGCGAAGGGATCGATCCGGAGTTTCTCCGGCACGTGTTCGAGCCGTTCCGGCAGGCCGAAACACCGCAGACGCGCACGCACGGCGGACTCGGTCTGGGCCTATCGATCGTGCGCTACATCGTGGAGGCCCACGGCGGAACGGTGACCGCGTTCAGTGAAGGGCGCGGCAAAGGCGCCACGTTCACGGTGACCCTGCCGGTCCTCGCCGCCGGCACGGACGCGGACGCGGTGAAGGCGGGATTCGGCGACGCTTTCAGGCATGGAAGCCGGCTGCGGGGGCTGGACATCGTCCTGGTCGATGACGACGAGCAATCGCGCAAGATGGTCTCCGCGGTTCTCAGCGGCGCGGGCGCCAGCCTTCGCGCGTTCGACTCCGGGAAACCCGCGCTCGAGGCCATCGAGGAGCACAAACCGGATCTCGTCATCACGGACATCGCCATGCCGGAGTTCGACGGCTACGCCTTCACGCGGGCGCTGCGGGAGCGCGCCTCCGGGACTGGGATCAAGGTCGTGGCGCTGTCCGCATTTCCCGCGGCGGTCGAGGAGCATGGGCGCTTCGATGCCTATCTCTCCAAGCCCATCGATCCCTTCGAGCTCGTCGATCAGGTGGCGCGAATCGCGCTGCCCGCGCCGGCCTGAGTCGGTTCGAGGATGGACCGGCCATCCCGGAACGCTGATGCCGCGTTCGATCGCAGTACACTCTCAGCGCGGAGCCTGTGACACCATGGATCTGTACGCGAGAAAGGGCTATGGCTGACGGGCCGCAGGTCTTCGATCTTCTCGTGGTGGGCGCGGGGCCGGCCGGAATCGCTCTCGCCGCTGAAGCGCGGGCCGCGGGTGTGCCCGCGGAACGGATCGTCATCCTCGAGAAAGCGGAGGCTCACTCGTGGATCATCCGCAAGTATTACCCGCAGGCGAAACCGGTGCTGGCGAATTACAAAGGCATCGTGGCCCGCTGCGATGGAGTCCTCTGCATTCCCGACCTCACGCGCGAGGAAACGCTGACCTATCTCGATCGGGCCATCCGCGACTCCGGCGTCGACGTGCACTACCGCGAAGAGGTTTACCGCATCGCCCGTGAAAAGGATGGATCGCTGCGCGTGGAGTCGTCTCTGGGCGCCTATCGCGCCCGCGTCCTCGTCATCGCCATCGGAATCATCGGCAGGCCGAAGCAACCTTCGTATCCGATTCCGCGCGCCCTCAGGGACAAGGTTCATTTCGACGTCACCAGCGAAGAGATCCGCGGCAAGGATGTCGTCGTTGTCGGTGGCGGCGATACCGCCACTGAGTATTGCCAGTTTCTCGTGCAGCAGGGCAACCGTGTCGTTCTCTCGTACCGCGGCGAGGAGTTGAACCGGCCCAATCCGATCAACCGCGACAGCGTTCTGGCGTTGCGGCAGATGGGGAAGCTGACGATCCTGCTGGGATCCGACATCGAGGGACTGGAGCCGGACGGAGAGAGGATTCGCGTGCGGCTGCCCGGGGATGAGTCGCTGCAGGCCGATCGCGTGATCTACGCGCTCGGTGGAACCACACCGGAGAACTTTTTGAAGTCGATCGGCATCGCCTTCGATGGTCCCTGGCCGTACTTGACCCGGTCGTTCGAGACGTCGGTTCCGGGATTGTTTCTGGCCGGCGATCTGACGGCAGGCAAAAAAGGGGGTTCGATCATTCTCGCTTTCAACAGTGCCGCGGCAGCCATGCGCCAGATCTGCAGCACGCATGGCATCTGCGCGCGGACCCCTCCATCGCAGTCCTTTCCCTCGTGATGCAGCGATCGGGTGGAATCTACAGCGTTCTCGGTCGGGCGGCGGCTTACGAGCGCCTGCAGAGACTGCTTGGCGCCCGCTCAGCGAGAAAGCGATTCGTCGAAGAGTTTCTGCGACCGTTTCCAGGCGCCCGGCTGCTCGATGCTGGCTGTGGCACCGGCTCACTTCTCGACGATCTGCCCTCGTCGGTCGACTATGCGGGCTTTGATCCGAATGCCGCTTACATCGAAGCCGCGCGCCGCCGGTATGGCCATCGCGGCAGCTTCTTCTGTGCAGGCGTGGCCGAGGGAATACCGCTCGACCCGGATGCATTCGACTTTGTAGTGGCCAGGGGTGTCCTGCATCATCTCGATGATGAGAATGCTCGCCACCTCGTGGCTGCCGCGCACCGCTACCTTCGGGTAGGCGGCGTGCTTGTTTCCAGCGATCCGACCGTACACGATCACCAATCGAAGGTGGCGCGGCTGTTCATCGCAATGGACCGCGGCCGCAATGTGAGATCTCCCGATGCATACTCGCGGTTGCTGAAGGAGCATTTTTTGCAGCTCGATGCTCGGATAGTCACCGATTTCCTGCGTTTTCCGTACAGCCATTTCATCGCCAGAGCCATGAAACCCGCATCCACCTGACGATGGCGGTCGTGACGCGCGTGCCGGCCGATGCGCGGCGCCACCGAAATCGATAAGAGCATGAACACCAAAGGCACCACGTTCACGAGCTCAGCGGACGGATCTCTTCGCTGATGGCAAAGCTGAGCGAGACCGAGGAGCGGCTCGATCGCCTCACCGCGATCCTCGACTCCCTTCCCGCGCACATTGCCCTGCTCGACGCCCAGGGCACGATCGTCTCCGTGAACGAGACCTGGAAACAGTTTGCCCGATCGCATGCCCTCGTCGATCAGAACCTCGGCACGGGTCTCAACTACCTGGAGGTCTGCGACAGGGTTCGCGGTGAAGGCGCGGAGGACGCGCAACGAGCGGCGGGAGGGATTCGCGCCGTTCTGTCCGGCGATCTCGAGAGCCACTCGCTTGAATACCCGTGCGGCCTGCCCGGTGACATGCGCTGGTTCCAGTTCACGGTCACTCCGCTGTCAACCGGAGATCGGCGCAGCGGAGCCGTGGTGATGCACATGGACATCACCGATCGGAAGGAGGCGGAAGAGTCGCTGGACGCGTTGTCCGCCACCACCGAGCAACGGGAGCGCATGCTGAGCACGCTGCTCTCCTCGACCACCGACTTCGCCTACATCTTGGACCGGGACTGCCGCTTCCTGTTTGTCAACCAGCCGCTGCTGGACCTGTGGGGAATCACGCTCGAACAAGCCATAGGCAAGAGCTTCCTGGAGCTTGGGTTTCCCCCGGAGCTGGCCGGGCTGCTGGAAAAGCAGGTGAAGCAGGCCTTTGCCACCCGGAAAAGTATCAGCGACGAGACCGCGTACACGAGCCCGAGCGGGCACACGGGGTTCTACGAGTACATCTTCACGCCGGTCGAGGCGAGCGATGGCATCGTCGAAGTCGTGGTCGGTTCGACGCGCGACATTACGGAGCGCATGCGATCCGAGCGTGCGTTGCGCGACAGCGACGAGAAGTTCCGGCAGTTGGCGGACAACATCACCGACGTCTTCTGGATTCGCTCGCCCGATATGAGCGAAGTGCACTACCTCAGTCCGGGCTTCGAGCGGATCTGGGGGCGCACCCGGGAAACCCTCACCGGCAAGCCCGAGCAGTGGGTCGCCTTCGTGGTGCCCGAGGACCGGGATTTTGCACAACACGAGTTCGAGCGCCTCAGAGCCGACGCCCGGTCGATCGAGCTCGAATATCGCATCGCCCGGCCCGATGGCGAGATCCGCTGGGTCTTCGTCCGCGGGTTCCAGGTCCGCGACACGGCCGGAGCGCTCATCCGCATCATCGGAATCGTCACGGACATCACCGAGCGCAAGCGCATCGAGATGGCCCTGCGCGAGAGCGAGCGCGAGCAGCGGCAACTGGCCGAGCGGCTGGAGATCAAGCGATCCCGCCTCGACGCCGCCCAACGGGTGGCGAAGATGGGGAGCTGGGAGACTGATGTCGCCACCATGGACGTCATCTGGTCGGACGAAACCCATCGCATCTTCGGAACCGATTCGTCCACGTTCCGCCCCACTCATCAGCGCTTTCTCGACCGGGTCCATCCCGACGACCGCCTTTTCGTCGATGAAGCCTTCCGCCGGTCGCTCGCCGAGGATTCCGCGTCCGTGGTCGAGCATCGCGTGCTGCTGCCCGACGGCCATATCAAGTTCGTGGAAGAACGCTGGCAGGTGCTGCACGATCAGGGACAACCGATTCGGGCCTCCGGCACTTGTCAGGACATCACCGAGCGGCGGAACAGTGAAACGGAATACGAACACATGGCCGCGCAGCTTCGCCAGGCCCAGAAGATGGAAGCCGTGGGTCAGCTCGCGGCCGGAGTGGCGCACGAGTTCAACAACCTTCTGCAGGCCCTGATGTCGATGGCCACCATCGCGCGCCTGCGAGCCACCGACCAGGAGATTGCAAAGCTGGGATCGGAGATGGAGACACAGATCAAGCGCGGCGCCGGACTCACCCAGCAACTTCTTCAATTCTCGCGGCAGCACCCGCTCGAGAAAACCGATCTCGATATCCGCGAGCACATCGAGCGGGCCAGCGGTCTTCTTCACCACCTCCTGCCAGAGAACATCAGGATCGTGGTCAAGATCTCTTCGGAGCCGCTTTCGATCGAAGGCGATGCCGGTCAGATCCAGCAGGTGCTCCTGAATCTTGCCATCAACGCGCGAGACGCCATGCCTGATGGAGGGACGCTGACGCTGCGGGCGGGCCGGATCCAGCGCGACGTCTTTCTGGAAGTCGAGGACACCGGTCAGGGCATGGACGAGGCCACCGAGGCGCGCATCTTCGAGCCGTTCTTCACCACCAAAGAGACCGGAAAGGGAACGGGACTCGGGCTTGCGGTGGCGTACGGCATCGTCAAGCATCACGGCGGCCGCATCGAGGTGGAAAGCGCTCCCGGACAAGGAAGCCGGTTCCGGGTTCTCATTCCCGCGGTCCTGCGGGAGACCCTGCGGGCTCCCCAAGAGACGGTCGAATCGAGCCCTGCGGTCGCGGAGATCGGTCGTGTCTTCCTGGTCGAGGATGAGGAGTCTGTCCGCGAAGCGCTCACCATGCTCCTGGGGATGATGGGTTACGAAGTGATCGCTGCCGGCAGCGCCGAAGAGGCTCTCGTCACTCCGATGGTCGTGCCGCCGGATATCCTGTTGTCGGACGTGACGTTGCCGGGACTGACCGGATTCGATCTGGGCGAACAGCTCAGCCGGCGCTGGCCATCGATGCACGTGGTGCTGATGTCGGGTTACATCGGCGGTTCCCGGTCACAGAGCACAATGAATGCGGACTGGCAGTTCCTGCAGAAGCCATTCGAGATCGCGGAGCTGACAGACAAGCTGGCGCAGGCCAGGGCCGGGAAGCCGCGCGACTCTGCCGGCCTCTGATGTGCCGGCCTCGAGCGCCCGGACGTGACCGTCCGGAACTCAACGGGCATACGATGGCGCGCGCCGTGACTGCATCTTCTGTTCGACACGTTCCCCTGGTCAAGGCGGGTTAGGCTGGTCTCTTACAGCAACCACTCGATCGGCAATCGCGACAGAATTCCGACCTCGGCGCGCTTCATGAGCGTGGCGCCAGGCTCCCGGTCGTGCCGGATCAGCGCTCCCTGATTCCGCTCGATCCACGACAACTTCCCGTTGCCCGTGAGTCGCACCTCGTATGCCTGGCCCGGAACGTCGTTGATGAACGCGTTCTCCATGCCCGCGGCCAGACCGGGGCTGTCCATGACCAGTCCCATCTCCGTATTCAATCTGGCCGACCTCGGGTCGAAGTTGAAAGAACCGACGAAGACACGCGAGCCATCGATGGCGAATGTCTTCGCGTGCAGGCTGGAGCCGGAGCTGCCCATCAGTCCGGCCTTTCTCATCGGCACAGCGCCGGCAGAACGGCGCAGTTCATAGAGCGCGACCCCGCCCTCGAGCAGCGCCCTCCGCCGTTTCGCATAACCGGCGTGAACGGCGACGACATCGGTGGCCTCGAGCGCGTTCGTCAGCACTCGTACCTTGACACCGCGCTCGGCCCAGCCGCGCAGCAGAGCGACTCCCGTGGCCCCGGGCACGAAGTAGGGCGAGACGATGTCCACCTGGCGTTGCGGATCGCCGAAGATGGTCCTGAACTTCTCGATCAACAGGTCGCGGGGCGAGCTCCGGCCGAGTGCCTTGGCGGGATCGTCGCTGATCGTGCGCGCCGTGACCCACTCCAGTGGCAGCCGGTGTTCGACCAGTTCGTGTACGAACGTCCCGTCGAGGATCGCCTTCAGGTAGGCGACCGCGGCTGGCTCCTGCTCGACGCGCGATGCCTCCTCGGCGAGCTGCGCGATGGCCCCAGGTCCGGCCCGCGGCACGAGCCCTTCGAGTGGATACGACGATTCACTCGCCCAGTAGCGATCGAATTCCGATGACACTTCAGGGACGACGGGGCCGACGGCCATCACGTCGAGATCGGTGAAGAGGAGTGCGCCGCCCGCGCCGAAGTATTCATCGCCGACGTTGCGCCCGCCGACGATCGTGACCTGATTGTCCACCGTGAACGACTTGTTGTGCATGCGCCGGTTGAGCCGCGCGAAATCGGTCAGGTACCCGATGGCACGCGGCCTGCGGATGACGAACGGATTGAAGAGACGCACTTCGATTTGGGGATGGGCATCGAGCGCCGCCAGTGTCGCGTCCAGGCCGGAAGTGTTGTTGTCGTCGAGCAACAGACGCACCCGCACGCCGCGCCCGGCTGCCGCGAGCAGCGCGTCGAACAACAACGTGCCGGACATGTCCTTGCGCCAGATGTAGTACTGGGCGTCGATGGTCCGCTCGGCCGCACCGGCCAGGAGGGCGCGCGCCGCGAATGCATTACGGGCTTCCCGCAATGCCCAGATGCCCGAGTACGGAGCGTGAGCGGCGGCCAGCGGGGTGACCGCCTGGCACAGCCGCGTCGAGCCGGCATCCGCGACGGCGTGCGAGACGGTGCGCCCCGTCAGCGAGGGGAGCTTCACACCGTCTCGTCCGTCATCATCCGGTCGCCTCTGATCGGCTCGACGTAAAGCATTTTCACCGCCACCAGCGTCACCGCCAGGAGCGGTTCTGCGATCACCACACCGAGAACGCCCAGGACCATGGCCAGCGATGCGATGACGATCAGGCTGAGAGCCGGAGGAATCTCCACGGCTTTCTGCAGAAGGAGCGGGATCAGTACGTTTCCTTCGAGCTGCTGGATGACGACGAATGCGATCAGGACGGCCAGCGCTTTCTGCGGCGAGTCGAGAAAGCCCAGCGCGATCGCGGGAATGGCCCCGATGATCGGCCCGAAGACCGGCACGAACTCCAGGAGTCCCGCGATCACGCCGAGAGCGACGTACGCGCGGACGCCGAGAAGGGCCATGACACCGGTGACGACCAGTCCGATCGTGATCATGGCGATCGACCGCGCCGCCACCCACGCCCGCAGCGATCGTCCCATCGTCGCCAGCACGTCGGCGAAATGATCACGCCGGTCCTGCGGCGCGAGATGCAGCAGGCCCGTCGTGTAGATATCGGGATCGGCCGCGAAGAAGATCGCCAGGAAGACCACGAGAATCAGACCGGTGGCCGCTGCGATCGTCGTGGAGAAGAATGGGAACAGATAGGGAACGATCGCTCCGAGCTGTTTCCCGAGAATGGCCCGCAACGGACTGCGTCGCAGGGTTGCCGCGTCGGAAGCTGTCTGGGCCTGCTCGGCTCGCAGGGCGGCCGTCTTAGCGGGGGTCACTTTGACTTCCGCCGGCGGTTCGACGCCGCCCTCGAGCGCGCTGGTAAGGATGTGCCGGCGCAGCAACTCGCGATCGATCCGGTCGATGGCCTCAGGGAGTCTTTGCTGGAGCTCTACGGCCTGTTGCTGCAACACGGGAGCGAGCAGCGAGCCGACGCCGGTCAGCATGGCGAAGAATGCGATCACCACGAGCGTGGCCCCGATGCCCCGGGGGATGTGAAGGCGATGCAGCCAGGCCACCGCCGGCATGATCGATACGCCGAACAGAAGGCCCAGAAACGCCGTGATGAAGATCGAGCGGCTGACCCAGAGGAACAGCAGAAACACGGCCACGCCGAAGAGAACGACCGCAAACCGCAGCGGCGATCGCCACGCCGCCCGCCAGGAACCCTCGCTCGTCTGAGAATGCATGAGCAGATCTAATCACGGATGGGGTCAGAGCTTCGCTTCGTCACTTCTGCACACCAGGTAGATTTTTGGTGGCGGCTGCCGTCGACGAATCCGGCACGTGGAAGAGGGGGCGAGCGCGGCGAGCAGTGAGCAAGGAGTGAGGGCGAGAGGCAGCCTGGCGGTCCTTCCCTCCGCGATGATCGCCTCCGCTCCATCCGCTTCGATGCGGTGAACGCTTTGTTCGTTTTTGCCACGGAGAAGTGCCTGGCGACGATCACCGGCTTGTCTTCTTCGAGCGGGATCATCAGCCGCGCTTCGATGTCCACGTCGCCGGGCTGCAGCGTTTGAATGGCGCGGAGTGATGCGCGCTCCGAAGGCTGCGCAGATAACGAAGCGTCTTGATACGAGATCCCCTCGGACGTCCCGCGGGGCGTGCCGCTGGTTATCGTCGAAACGACGCTAGTGGGTGATCTCGAACTTCTTCGGCTGGTCGGCGGGCAGGGCGGCAGTCGCGAAGAGGAGCAGGGCGCAAGTGACAGAAAAGAAGAGGACTAGACTATTATCAAACTTTATAGTTGGCAAAATTGCTTAAGTTGCTTTATGCTTTGGCCCGCAACGGAGGAGATCGATGATTCGACGATTAACGCTCCCTTTTCTCATCACTCTCACCATCGTCTTCGCTTTTGTCCTCGCAGCACAGATCAGGCCCAACGACGCCGTTCCTGTCACACGTGGCCCCGCGCAGGCCAATGGCTTCGATCGAGTGATCTCGAACAACAACCAGGCGTTGATCGCACAAGGCCGGCAGATCTTCCGCTACGACACGTTCGGCGACGAAGCCTTCTGGGGCGACACGCTGAAGTTGCATCAGGCGATCGAGGGCGCGGCAAACGGCGGCGTCGGAGCGGGCGTGTCACCCAAGACGGCCCTCGCGGTCGGCCTGAAGGTCGACATGGACGCGCTGCCGCCGTCGGTCGTCGCAGCCGTCAAGAACGGGCAAGTGAATCTCGACGATCCAAAGACGACGCTCGCGCTGCTGCAACTCAACGCCGTCGTCGGCGTCACCGGGGTTTTCAACTCGGCCGGGCAGATGACGTCGGTCGGCATTCAGTGCGCGCTTTGCCACTCGACGGTCGATGACGTTTTTGCGCCCGGAATCGGCCACCGCCTCGACGGCTGGCCGAATCGCGATCTGAACGTCGGCGCCATCGTCGCGCTTTCTCCCGATCTCTCCGCGGTTGACTCCTTTCTCGGTGTTGACGATGCGACGACACGCAAAGTGCTGGCCGCGTGGGGTCCCGGCCGCTTCGACGCCGAGCTTTTCCTGGACGGGAAGGGCTTTCGACCCGACGGAAAAACGGCGGCGGTGCTGATGCCGCCCGCCTTCGGACTGGCCGGCACCAACCTTCACACCTACACCGGTTGGGGATCGATCACCTACTGGAACGCCTTCGTCGCGAATCTGGAGATGCACGGCAAGGGCAACTTTTTTGACCCGCGCCTTGACGATGCGACGCAGTTCCCGGTCGCCGCAAAGAATAAGATCGGGCATGTGCAGCGCGATGAAGACGAAGATCTCATCACGTCAAAGCTCGGCGCATTGCACGCGTATCAGTTATCGATTCCCGCGCCGACGCCCCCGGCCAGCTTCTTCGACGCTGCCGCCGCTGACCGCGGAGACAAACTGTTCGGCGGCAAGGCGCAGTGCACGAAGTGTCATACCGAGCCGCTGCTGAGCGAGCCCGGATGGAATCTGCACACGCCGCAGGAGCTCGGCATCGACGCCTTCCAGGCCAATCGCGCGCCGGACAAGCGTTATCGCACCACTCCGTTCCGCGGCATCTTCACGCACATGAATAACGGCTTCTATCACGACGGTCAGTTTCCAACCCTTCTCGATCTCGTCAATCACTACAACACGCAGTTCAACCTTGGCCTCGCCGAATCCGAGAAGAGCGATCTGATCGAGTACATCAAGGCCCAGTAGGAGGTCGTCATGACGGCAGTCTTTTTAGCAGCGGTACTGGCGATTCATCCTCTGGCGCATCGCGTTCCGATCCGAGTCACCGATCAAGGCGGTGGCTTCAGCGTCGATCTTCCGGTCGTCGGTCGCGTGCAAGGCGCGAGTGCGACCTTCATCACGTCGCTGGACATCTCGAACAACACGGCGCAATCAACCGATGTCGAATTCGCGTACACGCCGGCCGATGGATCTGCCATCCGCAACGGCGCGATGGCAACGCTGAACGGCTTCGACAATCTGCACGTCGATGATTTCCTCGCCTCGCTGCAATCGGCGGGAATGATCACACCGAATCAGGCGGCGAACTCGTTCGGAACGTTGCTGCTGACGTTCACGAATCCAGCATTTCACGTCGGCACCGAAGCGACGGCTGTCGCGCGCATCTATAGCCTGGCGCCGAACGGCGGGACCTACGGACTCGCGTATCGCGCGCGGCCGATCGAAACGAACGGCTCGCATTCGCTGATGGCGGTGATTCGCAGCACGAACGGCGTCGTCTCGAATGTGGGCATCGAAAACATCGGCGTCGATGACAACGGCACGGCGAGCGGCAACGTCACCGTGCAACTTTCGTTTTACGACCCGGCCAGCGGCAGCGCCGTTGGATCGCAACCGCAGTTCACGCTCGCGCCGGGACAAGTCATCCAGATCAATGATGTGTTTTATCATTTCGGCCTAACGCAAGACGCGCTACTCGTGTTTGTCGACGAAATTGCCGGCACCGGGCAGATTCGCGGCTACGCCGTTTTGAAAGACGTGGCGACCAACGACGGCTCGTTTGTGTTCATGCAGGAGTCGAAGAGCGCCACGTTCTAGACTGCGCGGGTGCGCATTTCTGCGGTCGCGGGCCGTCGGGTTCCGGCAGCTATTTGTCGTCGTACGTCAGTGCCATCTGCCGCAGCACGTAGCGCTTCACTTTTCCCGTGGCCGTCTTCGGCAGTTCGTCGAGGAAGCGGATCGTCTTCGGACACTTGTAGGGCGCGAGCGACTGCCTGGCCAGCTCGCGCAGCTCGGAACGGACCGAGTCGCCGGCTGTCACCCCCGATCGCAGGACGACGACGGCGTGAGGCTTGTGGAGACCGTCGGCATCCGGCACGGCCATGACCGCACATTCGAGGACGGATGGATGCCGGATGAGCACCGCTTCGACCTCGACCGGCGAGACCCAGATGCCTCCGGCCTTGATCATGTCGTCGCTGCGGCCGCTGTGAACGTAGTAGCCATCCGGGTCCTGCCAGTACTTGTCCCCCGTGCGGATCCACTCGCCGTTCAAGGCGTGCTTGGTCGCTTCGGGCTTGTTCCAGTAGAGCGGCATCGTCGAGTCGCCGCGCACGATCAGGTCGCCGACCTGGCCGTACGGAACCGGCTCACCGTCGTCGCCGGCGATCTTCAACTGATATCCGTCGACGGGCTTTCCGCTCGCGCCGGGGCGGATATCGCCGCAACGGTTCGTCAGAAAGATGTGGCAGATCTCCGTGGAGCCGATGCCGTCGAGGATGTCGACGCCGGTGCGTGCGCGCCATCGCTCGAGGATGCCGGCCGGCAACGCTTCGCCCGCGCTGACGCACGTGCGCACGCTGCTGAAATCCGCGGGGAGGCCGTCCTCCATCGCCGCGAGCATGTTCGCGTACGCGGTGGGAACGCCGAAGAACAGCGTCGGTCGATGCTGTTGCACCTGTTCGAAGACTGCCTGCGGAGTGGGGCGTCCGGCGAAGAGCACGGCGGAAGCACCGGCGTGGAACGGAAAGTACTGCGCGTTTCCCAGCCCGTAGGCGAAAAACAGTTTGGCCACGCTGAAGCAACGGTCGTCCGGACGGATCTCGAGCACGCTCGTGCCGTAGGTCTGGCAGCAGACCCACATGTCGTGCTGCAGGTGCACGACGCCCTTGGGCTCGCCGGTGGTGCCGCTCGAATAGAGGAAGAACGCCATCCCGTCGCGGTGCGTGCCGGCGTAGAACTCACGCGGCGAAGCCCGCTCGAGGCGCTGCTGCATCTCCGCGACCGTCCAGGTCTCCAGGCCTGGGGATACGAGCGCTGAGGGATCGAGGATGTTCGGATCGACGACGACGACGCGCGCGCCGCAGTCGTCGACGACGTAGCGGAAGTCCGCCGGCTTGAGCAGCGTATTGACCGGAACGGCCACGGCGCCCGCGGCGATCGCTCCCCAGAATCCGATCGACAGCCATCGCGAGTCGGGCGCGATGAGTGCCACGCGCACGTCATCTCCGACGCCGGCGTCATGGAGCACTGACGAGAACCGGCGCACCATTTCGTCGAGCGCGGCATAGGTCATCGATCCTTCGCCGTCGATGATGGCTACGGAGTCTCCGCGCTCCTCACGCCGATGACGTCCGACGAACCACTCCGCGGCGTTGAAGCGGGCCGGCAGATGATCGGCGGCGCGCAGATACGTCGTCATGAGATGGATATGATGCGCTCGTTTGATGGACCTCGAGTGGCTATGGCATGGGCCGTCACCGGACGCCGCTCCGACGCTCGTCTTCCTTCACGAAGGCCTCGGTTCCCTGTCGATGTGGCGCGACTTTCCGCGGCGGCTGGCCGATGCGACCGGCTGCGGCGCGCTCGTCTACTCCCGCGCCGGTTATGGGTGGTCGCCTCCGGCCGCGCTGCCGCGGCCCATCCGGTACATGCATGACGAAGCCGTGGTGCTGGACGAAGGGCTGCGCGAGCGCGGCGTTCGCGACGCCATCGTCGTCGGTCACAGCGACGGCGCGTCGATCGCGCTGATCTGGGCCGGAAGCGCGCGCCGCCCCTCCCTGCGGGCGCTCATTCTCGAGGCGCCGCATGTGTTTGCCGAGCCGTCGGGACTGGCGTCGATCGCGGCGATGAAGGGCCAGTACGAGCGCAGCGATCTTCGCAAGCGACTGGCGCGCCATCACGCGAACGTCGACAACGCGGCACGTGGAGACAGATCGACGCGATCACGCGACAGGTGCGCGGCCGCGTCGAGACGATGCGTATGTCCAATTGCGGGCACGCGCCTCATCGCGATCAGCCGGAGCTCGTGCTCGAGCGCATGCGTGCCTTCATCACCTCAGTTTGTCCGCCGGATTGGCAGAATGGGCGCTGAAGAATTCGGGCGCACCCTACACGAAGATTGGTCAGCGGCGGAAGCAGCCCTCGCAGGGACTGAATGTTCTTCGTGCTTCCGCTGTTCGGTGGAGCGATATGTCTATTGAGATACTGTTTCCCGGCGGGGTCAGGGTCGATGCGAAGATCGGTGGTCACATCGTACACACCGACCAGCCGGCGCCCGTCGGCGAGGACACCGCCCCATCCCCATTCGACCTCTTTCTGACATCGATGGCCACCTGCATGGGCTTCTACGCGCTGCGGTTCTGCCAGGAGCGGAAGATTCCGACCGCAGATCTCGGTCTGACGCTCGAGCTGCTTCGCGAGGAGACGAAGACCGTCCGCGTGCGGCTGCGTCTCCCACCGGAGTTCCCGGAAAAGTACCGCGATGCCATCCTGCGGGCAATCGATCACTGCAGCGTCAAGCGACACATCCTCGAGCCGCCGGCGTTCGACATCGCGCTCGAGTGAGCGACTGGGGAGAGCGTTAGAATCGCCGTCGATGCTGGTATCGCGAAGACTCTCCGTCCCGTCGCCGGAACAATGGTGGGAACGCTTCGAGCGTGTCCTCGAGTACCCCTTCCTTCGAGTCGGCAAGACCGAGGTGACGCTCGAGAAGGCGGCGCTGCTGATCGTCTCCGTCGTACTCCTGTTCTGGATCGTTTCCGTTCTGCGGCGCTGGCTCGTCGAGCGCGTTCTGACGCGCAGCCAGATGGACATCCACGCCCGGCGCGCCACCGGCACGCTCCTCGGCTACGTGCTGCTGCTGGTCGGCTTCATGATCATCCTGCAGACGGCGGGGATCGATCTGACCACGCTCAACGTCCTGGCCGGCGCGGTCGGCGTGGGCATTGGCCTCGGTCTTCAGGAGGTGGCGAATAATTTCATCAGCGGTCTGATCATTCTGTTCGAACGGCCGGTGAAGGTCGGCGACCGCATCATCGTGGGCGACGTGGAGGGCCAGGTCACGGAGATTCGCGCGCGCAGCACGACCGTAGTGACGAACGACAACATCGCCATCATCGTCCCGAACTCGAAGTTCGTGACGGAGAACGTGATCAACTGGAGCTACACCGATCCGCGCATCCGGTTCAGGATTCCCGTGGGCGTCTCGTATGGGAGCGATCCGGAGGATGTGAAGAGGGCTCTGCTCGAAGCGGCAGCGGAGGTGGAGGACGCGCTTCCCGATCCGGCGCCGACGGTCGCGTTCATCGACTTCGGCGACAGCGCGCTCAATTTTCAGTTGCGGGCCTGGACGACAACGATGCTCAACAACAAGAGCGGGTTCGTCAGCAAGTTGAACTTTGCCATCCACCGCAAACTCGGCGAGCACGGAATTTCCGTTCCGTTCCCCCAGCGCGACCTGCACATAAAGGACGGCCGGGTGCGCGTCGTCGTGGAGCGGGACGATGATGGTGGCGCGACGCAGGAGTGATCGTCATTCCGAGCCGCGAAGACGGCGAGGAATCCGGGTGGCGGAGTCCCCCGCCCAGATTCCTCGCGCTCTGCGGCGCTCGGAATGACTACAAAGGCGCTCGGACTTTGCCATCCACCGCATGAAGGACGGCCGGGTGCGTGTCGTCGTGGAGTGAGGCGATGAGGGGGGGACGCAAAGAGTGATCGTCATTCCGAGCCGCGAAGACGGCGAGGAATCCGGGTGGCGGAGTCCCCCGCCCAGATTCCTCGCGCTCTGCGGCGCTCGGAATGACTACCAGGAGGTCGGAAAAAAGAAGTGGCCCCGGGATCCCTTGTCTCCCGGAGCCGTTCTCAGCGCGTTGGCATCCACAAAGGGGCATTCGCGCCAAAATTTTGCCTCGGTGATTCATCGCCTCACCGTTGCCGGCTTCAACGCGTTGACATCTGCGATGCAGCATCCGCGTTGCGCCGTTTTGCCCCGGTGATCCATCGCATCACCGTTGCCGGCTTCGGCGCGTTGACATCTGCCATGGAGCATTCGCGCCGCTACCGTTGCCTCGATGGCCTATCGCGCCATTCTCAGCCCCTTCGACATCTTGACATCTGCGATAGAGCATCAATGCCGAAGTGATGTGAAGATAGGTTCACGATCTTTGCAATGCAAGCACTTTCGCTGTTACAAAATCACGGTTTTCCACAGTGCATCCGCAGGTGTGGTGACGCGATGTTGTGCACAGTTTTTTGCGCCTGAGGGAAAAACGGGGAACGCTCGCGGCGCGAGCTGTTGAAACTTCGCGAAGCTATTTTTCCAGATCCGCGAGCCGGCAGACGAATCCCCACCCGCCACCGAGCTCGCTCACGTGCTCATCGTTGATAGCGGTTGATCGGCTGACGCCAACTCTCGTCGCTACTATTACTTGCGTCAGACAATCAACGAAGATCAACGCAGGCCAACACCACGGCCTCTGCAGCAGCCCGACATCAATGTGGAGATTCTCAGTCCCGGAATTTATATCCCGGTGCCGATTCGATAGACTTCCCACATCATGGCCACCACCAATCGACGCCCGCGTCAGAAACTCGAGAGAGTTCCGGACATCGCCGCTCCGATCGTCAAGGTCTGCCTCGGGAACGCCATCAAGAAGCTGCAGAGCGATCCGGCCTGGAAACACGGTCGGAGCTCCCGCACGCTGGCCAAGTACCCCGACTTTCGCGTCGTCCTCGTCACCATGAAGGCCGGTACCAGCATGGAGGAGCACAAGACCGAGGGGAGCATCTCCGTGCACACGTTGACGGGGCGCGTCCGGCTGAACGTCGGGAAGGAGCACGTCGACATCCCCGCGGATCACGTTGTGATGCTCTACAGCGACTTGCCGCACAGCGTCGACGCGCTCGTGGACAGTTCCTTCCTGCTGACTATCGGTTGGCACGAGCCGGCGTAGAAGTGGCGCGCGACGATCGCTGCTCCCGATTCGAGTACCGCCGGCTGATCGCCTCGGACGAACGGTTCAAGCGGGGGTGGCCGATGCTATGGAAGAGGAGGACGACATGTCTAAGGAGATCTTTCCCCAGGCAACGAGAGAGCTTGCCGCGACGCGGAAGAAGCTGGCACCTGAGATTCACGACGCCTTCACAGCCTTCAGCGAACGCGTCTTCGCCGAAGGCGCGCTGCCCGTGAAGACCAAGCAGTTGATTGCCGTCGCGGCGGCGCACATCACCCAGTGTCCATACTGCATTCGTAGTCATACCAAAGCTGCGCTGCGGCACGGGGCCACCGCAGAAGAGATCATGGAAGCGATCTGGGTTGCGGCGGAGATGCGCGCGGGCGGCGCTTACGCCCACGCTGCCCTCGCCCTCGATACGATTGCGGACGTGAAGGACGGGCAGGGCGGCTGAAACCACCTCGCCGATGCGTCGTCGCCGAGTATGACCGCGGTTTATCCCCTAGTTTGGATCGGCGAAAGTCACGCGTGACGAGACTTCCGAGGATTGTGGCCGCACCCCGGGCGCTAATCGAGTTGGTCGCGCGTACGCACTCAGATCCCAGCCGCGGGCAACATCCGCACCGATGCACGATGCGATTCGCGAAGCCGTTCGCGACGGTTTGACCGTTGGCGCGTGGCGCGCACGCCTCTTGCAGTTCATGGTAACCAATACACCCCCACTGGGGTGGCCGACTACGCATTCTTCAACCCATGGGATTCGATGCATGTCCAACCGCCGCGTTGCCTCGCTGACCACTGATCGGATCGTGCCGAAAACGAAGGAGACCAAGGGAGAAGACTGCATGCGCGCTCGAGATAGGACTCCCGCTGCGAGGCTCGCCAGCGCGCCGGACCAGATCACGTTGTTCGTCGTTCCAATTCCTCCGTTTCGGCTCGACCTCACGGCCTGGGCGCTTCGCCGGCGGCCGCAGAATCTCGTCGATCGCTGGGATGGCACCACGTATCGCCGAGTGGTCCCGTTCGGAGATGTGCCGGTCGAGATGGCCGTACGTCAGATCGGGGCAAGCCCGGCGCCGCGATTGAGAGTCTGCCTGACGGGTGCGCGCCTGCAACCCGAATTCCAACGCGAGGCCAGGACTCTTGTGGAAAAGATGTTCGGACTGAGTGTTGATCTGGCACCGTTCTATCAGATGGCAAATGGAGATCCGAAATTGTCGGCCCTGGTGGAGAAGTTCCGAGGCGTGAAGCCGCCGCGCTTTCCCACCATCTTCGAGACGTTGGCCAACGCCTTCGCCTGCCAGCAGTTGTCGCTCACAGTTGGATTGGGACTGCTCAGCCGTCTGGCTGCCGCCTGCGGCCTGAGTCTGACGCGAGGGAATGAAACCCACTACGCATTCCCGCGGCCGCAGGATCTGCTGAAGGTGTCACCAGAGGCATTTCGAAAGCTGGGCTTCAGCGACAAGAAGGTGCGGGCGTTTCACGAGCTGGCGCAGAACATCGTCGACGGGCGGATCAATTTCGAACGTCTGGAGAAGATGGACAACCAGTCCGTCATCGATTCGCTGCTCGAACTGCGAGGGGTTGGAAGATGGACGGCCGAATACGTCATTCTTCGTGGACTGGCACCCCTCAATGTCTTCCCGGGTGATGACGTCGGCGCCCGCAACCGGCTCGCAAAGTGGCAGCACCGCAAAGAACCACTGGACTATGCCGGTGTTGCACGCGTCACGAAGCGCTGGCAGCCCTATGCCGGGATGGTGTACTTCCACATGCTGTTGGAAGGTCTCTCCGAAACCGGGGCGCTGGAGAACAACAGTAGAACGATGCGGAAATCAGAACCGGCGTCTTGAGTGTCCACAGATCTCCGGGGGTGCGACGCAGCAGCCGCAGAGACGCTCTGGTTTGAGTGAAATCGATGGAAAAGAAAGCAATCCGCGTGAACCTGCATGCAGTCGCGGCGCCACTGGTAGTTTTTACCATCGGCCACTCGACACGCACGTCAGAGGATTTCATCCGCCTTCTCAAGGCGCATCTTGTGGAGAGACTGGTTGACGTGCGCACCGTTCCGCGGTCGCGATTCAACCCGCAGTTCAACCGCGACCAGGTCTCACCGGCGATGCATCGCTCGCGGATCCACTACCGGTACATGCCCGGCCTTGGTGGTTTCCGCCATGCACGGCGGGACTCCACGAACACAGGTTGGCATAACGCCAGCTTCCGCGGTTTCGCGGATTACATGCAGACGCTTGAGTTCCGGAAGAACCTCGACGCTTTGATCGAGCTTGCGAAACACGAGCGAATTGCAGTCATGTGCGCAGAAGCAGTGCCGTGGCGCTGCCATCGCTCGCTCATCGCCGACGCTCTGTTGGCTCGAGGAATTGAAGTGAGAGAGATCACCAGCCCAAGCGGGGCTCGCCTTCACTCGCTGACTCCCTGGGCTCGGATCAAAGGCACTGAAGTCAGCTATCCAGGTGAGCCATCTTCGTTGGAACCTCACCGAAAGATTCGGGCGTCTCGACGCTCGAAATCGACGAGTAAGTCAGCCTCTCCTCATGTGGTGCGGACAGAGAGGGGAGTGAAGTAATGACCCTGGAGTTCAAACTGATCGAGGGAATTGAGGAAAAGCATGGCCGCGTCTTCCCGCTGAAGAACGCGCACACTCGTCAGGGCCGCGACGATGCCCGGCTCGTCGGGCCGGATGGCGGCCATGGTTCCGGCATTCGTCGGAAACCAACGCCTCGGGGGACGTTCAAATGAGTGAAGCAGACACGAAGCTCAACGGGCCTGATCTCGCCAAGGGAATCGCACTCTCGACAGTCGCCGACGGCGCAATGCTGCTCGGACACGCGCACGGCGAACCGGTGCTGCTCACGCGCCGCGGCGAGGAACTGTTTGCCATCGGTAACGTCTGTACACACTATGGAGCGCCGCTGAACGAGGGGCTGCTCGTGGACGATACGGTCCGGTGCCCCTGGCATCACGCCTGTTTCAGCCTGCGTACTGGGGAGGCTCTTCGTGCGCCGGCGCTGAACCCGGTCCCCCAATGGCGGGTCGAACAGAAGGACGGCACCGTGTGCGTTCGAGAGAAACTCGAGACCGCAAAGCACCACGCGCCTTCGCCCGAGGCTCGCATCCCCGGATCGGTCGTGATCATAGGTGGGGGTGCCGCAGGCAACGCCGCTGCGGAAACACTCCGTCATGAGGGCTACATCGGTCGAATCACGATGTTGAGCGCCGATGAGTCGCTGCCCTGTGACCGGCCCAATCTTTCGAAAGGCTTTCTGGCAGGCACTGCTGCCGCGGAGTCGAATCCGCTGCGATCCGCGGACTTCTACAAGCAACATGATATCGAGTTGAAGTTGGGTGCTCGAGCCACCTCGATCGACGACTTGAGCAGGCACGTGACGCTCACAGACGGCAGCCGCTATCCCTACGATGCCCTGTTGCTCGCCACCGGCGCCGACCCGGTTCACCTCGACGTGCCCGGCGAGGACCTGCCCCACGTGCACTACCTGCGCACACAGGCGGACAGCAGCTCGCTCCTGGCCAAGGCGCTCTCATCGCGTCGAGCGGTGGTGATCGGCGCGAGCTTCATCGGACTGGAGGTGGCCGCATCCCTTCGAGCTCGGGATATCGAAGTACATGTGGTCGGACGGGAGACATGTCCCATGGAAAAGATCCTGGGACCGGAGGTGGGAGGTTTCATCCGCAAACTGCATGAAGAACATGGAGTGACGTTCCACCTCGGCACCACCGCGGTATCGATCGGAGCACGCAGCGTCACGTTGAAGAACGGAGAAAACCTCCAAGCTGATTTTGTGGTCGTCGGCGTGGGCGTGCGCCCGGCCATCTCGCTGGCGGAACAGGCAGGGCTCGCCACTGACCGCGGCGTCACAGTAGACGAGTACCTCGAGACGAGCAGCAAGGGCATCTTCGCGGCCGGCGACATCGCACGCTGGCCCGATCCGCTCACAGGCGAGCGAATCCGGGTCGAGCACTGGGTTGTTGCCGAGCGCCAGGGGCAGACTGCCGCGCGGAACATTATGGGTCGACGGGAACGCTTCGAGGCGGTCCCGTTCTTCTGGACCGAACAGTACGATTTCGGGCTCGCCTATGTCGGTCACGCCGGGCAATGGGACAAAGCCGAAATCGACGGGCAGCTCGACGCGAGAGACTGCGCGATCACCTATCGACAAAATGGCAGGAAACTCGCCATGGCCGTGATTCACCGCGATCTCGAAGGTCTTCGGGCGGAAGTCGAGTTCGAGCAGACGATCGCGAAGCTGCGTCGCGCAGAACCATCCAAAGGCGGAAGTGCCGGATCCGCACCGCTGCGTGCGGCAAAACACGACGATCCAACAACCTTGTAGAACGCTCCTCGTGGCGCCGGAGGCGGCCCATCATGGTCAAGACATTCAGAGTCGGTGATCACGTGACCTGGAACTCGGAAGCCGGGCACGTGAGCGGGAAGATCATCAAGGTGCACAAGAAGAATGTTCAGTACAAGGGCTACACGCACCATGCGAGCGAGGACGAGCCGCAGTACGAAATCAAGAGCGACAAGAGCGACCACATCGCTATGCACAAAGGCTCGGCGCTGAAGAAAGTGACTGACTGAGAGACAACGCCGCCCCACCGCAAACGGGATGCGCTGCTTCTCGATCACCGCCCGCTGACCACGGACAGGGCCTCGCGAACCATCTGATTCGCGTAACCCCATTCGTTGTGGTCCCGGCTCATCACCTTGAGCAGATCGCCGTCGATGACTTTCGTCAGCTCCAGATCGACGACGGATACGCGCGAATCACCGACGATGTCCGACGAGACGAGCGGGTCATGCGATACGCCGAGCACTCCCGAATAGCGCTTCGAGCCGGCTTCCTCCGCGAGAATCCGGTTGACTTCATCGGTGCTGGTCTCACGCGAGGTGAGGACGTAATGTCCGCGATCGAACCGACGGGGATCGGCACCCGTATCGCAACCCGTCGAACCGTCCTGCGTACTGAGGCAGCGGCGGGTCGTGACGAGCGCGGCACCCGTCGTCGCGGGCACGAGGTTGGCGGCCCCGGCGCGCCCTCGTCGGAAGCGTTTGTCCGGTCCATCCACGATTGATTGGGAAGAAGGCGTGCACAGTCGTCATCAAAGCCTTCTTGAACCCGATGCGGCGGCCAATGACCTCGATGATCGGTGTGATGCAGTTCGTCGTGCAGCTTGCGCAGGAAATGATGCCCGCTGAGCCTTCCGGCGCGTTCACGCCGTGGACGACTGAAGTGCACACCGGCGATGTCGCGGCACACGACCACGCGTTTCGAGAACGCTTGCAAGACGCGGTCGCGCATGTGCGGCCGTGAGTTAGGTAGTGCGCGTATTCGGCACGCATGGTAATCCATATAATTCATTGAATGTTGCTGGTGCGTGCACGCGTCTTGCAATATGTTGATGCCAAGTCATCAGGTCTACCCGCTTGATGACGAACGTGCTTTTTCACCTCGCGATTGACCATCCCCGGGCGCCAGGGATGCTGCTGTTTCCATGCGCCAGCAGCGAGGAACGAGGTTGTGACGGGCTTGAACAGTCCCCCTTCATCCGCAACGCCTAGAAGTACTCGTCGGCACAGATTGGGAAATTGAGAGACTCCAATGATCCAGGTGAAGCGAGTGTACGAAAAGCCCTCCCGAAAGGATGGCGTCAGGATTCTGGTCGATCGCCTCTGGCCGCGCGGTCTGACGAAAGAGCGGGCGGCGGTGAACCTGTGGCTCAAAGACGTGGCCCCGAGCACCGAGCTGCGAAAGTGGTTCGGCCATGACCCCGCCAGGTGGAGAGAATTCCAGACCCGCTACCGGAAGGAGCTCCGGCAGAACAAAGACCCGCTCGAACTGCTCGAGACGACAAGCAAAGGACATACGGTCACCCTCGTCTACGGTGCACGGGATGAGGAGCACAACGAGGCGCTGGTGCTGAAGAAGATTCTCGAAGGTCGCCGGTGATGACGCTGGCTCCGGCAGCTGCCTCGATCGCAATGACCGCTTCTGCAAGTCCGCCGATCGGTGCGATGGCACGCATCCTCTCCACAGGAGTCCTGAAATGACTGATGCGTCCGGCGAAGTGATTGACATTCGTCCGCTGGGTTCCCATCTGGCACAAGCGAAGACGACCGCCCTGGTGAAAACCGCGACTCTGCAAGTCATTCGGCTGGTGATTCCCTCTGGAAAAGACATCGCCACGCATCAGGCCGATGGTGAAATCACAGTCCAGTGCCTGGAGGGTCGAGTCACCTTCACGGCCGGCCGCAGAACACAGGAGATGGAAGCGGGGCAGTTGCTCTACCTTCCCAGCGGGGAGCCCCATTCGCTCCACGGCATCGAAGATGCCTCAGTGCTCGTGACGAAATTCCTCAATAGGCCGTGATCGTGCGTATCAGCCGCAAGATACTCATCCTTCTCCTCTCGCCGCTCCTGGTCGCGGTCGTCGCGGCGTACATCCAGTGGGGCACTGCCGGTCTGCCGGCGCTCGCGCCAGGTTCCGTATTCACGGCTGCAACGGCTGCGGAGCCTCACGGTTTCCCCGGGTGGCTCCGCATCACCCACTACGTCAACTTTCTGCTGCTGATCCTGCTCATCCGCAGCGGCCTCCAGATCCTCATGGATCATCCACGTCTATACGGGAATGTCCACTGCACGCCCGGCACCGAGTGGCTTCGGCTCACTCCCGTCGAGGTTCCGACGGACCGCGTCTGGACGGCGAAGGACGACTCCCGTTTTCTCTCGCCCGTAATCGGCTTGCCCGGCTACCGCCACACGGTCGGCATGGCCCGTCACTGGCACTTCCTCAGCGTGCTCTTCTGGGTCGGCAATGGGGTAGCCTTTGTGGTGCTCCTGTTCAGCACCGACCAGTGGAAGCGCCTGGTGCCAACGTCCTGGCAAATCGTGCCCGAGGCGTGGGCTGTCTTCGTCCACTACGCCACCTTCCACATACCGCCCGAGCCGAACGGCTTCTACCACTACAACGCTCTTCAACAGCTGTCGTACTTCGCGGTTGTGTTCGTCCTGGCCCCGCTGGCGATCGTGACCGGGCCCTCGATGTCGCCGGCGCTCACCGGTCGCTTCCGTTGGTACCCGAGGCTGCCCGGCAATCGCCAGATCGGCCGCTCGCTCCACTTCCTCGTCATGTGCGCCTTCGTCCTGTTCATCATTGCGCACGTGACGATGGTGGCTCTGACCGGGTTTGTTCGCAACATGAACCACATCGTTATGGGTACGGACGACATCGGCCCGATCGGCATGTACCTGGGCCTGGCGGGAATCGCGGTGGTCGTTGTTCTGAACGTTCTCGCCAACTGGATGGCCTGGAGACATCCGCGCACCATCCAACATGCCGCCAAGGCGATCGTCACTCCGGTCATGAGCCTCGCTCTCGACCGTGCCAGTCCGCGCGGCGAGTTCCGGCCCGAAGACATCTCGCCCTTCTTCTGGATCAACGGCAAGATGCCGACATCCGAGAAGTGGATGACGCTTGCGGACGGCGACTTCAAGGATTACAGACTCAAGGTGTATGGCCTGGTAGAGGACCCGGTCGAGCTGTCGCTGGACGATCTCCGAGCGTTGGGGCACAAGACTCAGATCACGCTGCACCACTGTATCCAGGGGTGGTCCGGGATCGCCGAGTGGGGCGGGGTGGCGATGGCGGACCTGATCAGGCAGGTCCGACCTGCACCCAATGCAAGGGCGGTCGTCTTCTACTCGTTCAGCGAGGGTGTCGCCCTCAACGAGGGGGTGACGGGAGGCCAGTACTACGACAGCCTCTCGATGGAAAACGCACTGAACGTTCAAACACTGTTGGCTTACGAGATGAATTACGAGCCGCTCGACCATTTCCACGGAGGGCCGTTACGGCTGCGTGTCGAGAATCAGCTCGGTTTCAAGATGGTCAAGTGGATCGAGGCGATCGAGTTCGTCGAAGACGTTTCTTCGACCTACAAGGGCGAAGGCGGCTATGCCGAGGACAACGAGTACTTCGGCGAACTGGCAAGCATCTGAACTGCGCGACGCAGGTGGGATGCGCGGATGAAGATCAACTGCTTACGAGGATTGTCGGTTCTCCTGACGGGTGTGTAACCAACCTCGTAGACCGAAGCCGCCTGGATGGCCAGCCTGACAATGTCGCTGATACTCAGGGCCGCGATTCAGGATCTGAACAACTCGGAAGCTGTGGAAGCCGCGGAAAACGCCACCCACCCCGCCCCGCGTTTACCGCCGCTCCCACAGCTCCCACCACTTCCAAAAAGGGCGAGATGCCCATCTCCTTTTCGATGCGAGGCTTACGCATGTCCTCGTCGGTCTCGAAGGCGCGCACTCTTCATAGTTACACACCCGTCAGGAGACCCCTATTTTTGCTGACTACTCCGCCGGATCAACGACAACCCGCTGCTCCAGGTCTCCGAGGACGTCCTCGATCTGTGCGAGTGCGGAGCGAAGGTCGTCCGCGATTTCCTGTGCGAGGATGTGCGGGTCCGGCAGATTGTTCGAGTCTTCGAGGCCCTCGTCGCGGAGCCAGGAGAGGTCGAGGCTCACTTTGTCGCGCGCGACGATCTCTTCGTATGTGTATGGCCGCCAGCGTCCCTCGGGCGTTTCCTTCGACCAGGTCGCCTCGCGGTTGTGACGGTCGCCCGGTCGATAGCATGCGACGAACTCGTCGAGATCGCCGCGAGTCATCCTTTTCGTCTTGAGCGTGAAGTGCTTGTTCGTGCGAAAGTCGTAAACCCACACCGTTTTCGTCCACGCACCTTCCGCTCCCGGTTTGCGGTCGAAGAAGAGGACGTTGGCCTTTACTCCCTGCGCGTAAAAGATGCCGGTGGGAAGGCGGAGGAGAGTGTGGACGTCGCACTCCGTCATGAGGTTTCTGCGCACAATTTCGCCGGCTCCTCCTTCGAAGAGCACGTTGTCGGGAACGACGACGGCGGCCCGGCCGTGGATGGCCAGCAGCGACTTCACGTGCTGAACGAAGTTGAGCTGCTTGTTCGAGGTGGTGGTCCAGACGTCGGGGCGGCTGTAGGTGAGCGTCTGGCGATCGGTGTCCCCTTCCTCGTTGACGATCGTGATCGACGACTTCTTGCCCGAACGGAGGGTTGGTGATGACCACCTGCGCCTTGATCGATGGCTCGTCGCGCAGCGCGTCGTCGATGACGATCGGCGGATCGTGGTCGTCCGTGCCGTCGGGACCGATGCCGTGCAGAAAAAGGTTTATCCCGCAGAGACGGGCCACATTCGGGACGAGCTCGACGCCGCGCAACGCCTCGAAGCGGAGGTGGCGCTTCTGATCACGATCGAGCTCGTAATGGTTCTTGAGGTACTCGTGGGCAGAAAGAAGAAACCGCCGGTGCCGCAGGCGGGGTCGGCCACGATCTCTCCCGGCCGCGGCTGAATGCAATCGACGATGGCGTCGATGAGGACGCGTGGGGTGAAGTACTGCCCCGCGCCACCCTTCACGTCCTGCGCGTTCCGCTCCAGCAGACCTTCGTTTGCCTCACCCTTCACATCGGAGGACATCGCAGACCAGTTCTCTTTTCCGATCAGCTCCACGATGAGCTGGCGCAGCTTGGCCGGATCCTGAATCTTGTTCTGGCCCTTCTCAAAGATCAGCCCGAGCATGCCCCCTTCCTGCCCCAGTACGCGCAGTGTCTCGCGGTAATGCTGCTCGAGCTCGACCCCTTCCATCTGCGGCGCCGCGAGGTCTGCCCAGCGATAGCCATCCGGGATCGGCTGCTCGTCGCCGGTCAGCCGCGCGCGCTCGTCAGCCATTTTCAGAAAGAGCAGAAAGGTGAGCTGCTCGAGGTAGTCCTGGTACGACAGCCGTCGTCACGCAGGACGTTGCAGTAGGACCAGAGCTTCTGGACGATGCGGTTGGCGGTACCGCTCATGGTTCCGATAGCGTCGATGAAGATCGATCCGTCACGACAGGTCCTCGCCGAATCGACGACGCCAGGATCGCGCCGTCGTGCTCGTGTTGCGCGAGAGCGGAGTGGACGAGGCTCAGCGACGCTGCCGCAAGAGCAGTGACGAGGCGCATGACGATCTCCTTAAGATCTCGCCAACACAGGTCAGATTTCCCGGAGAGCGATCGCCCGCGGGACGGCCGGTCGCGGCGAGACGCCCGAACATTCAAGGACATCGGCCTCTCGTTGAATTCCTACGCGCCGGGCGGTCGATCCCCACTTGCCGCCTCCCGAAAGGGGCTACTATGGTCGCATCCGGGATTCATGGCTATCGAGATTCGCGGTCTGCTCCCCCCGCTGAGCGGCAGATGTGGGGCCGAACGCATTACGGGGGGATGGTGTGTCCCCCGGAGTTCAAGTGAACTTTCATCGCCCCCTCTCCTCTCTCGTACGTCCGCATCGATTTCTCCAAGCAGCACGCTCCATCGCAGCCCTCGCGGCAGTGACCGCGGTGCTCATCCTCGCGCCGGCCGCTCGCGCAGGCTGCCCCGATTTTGCGCCGGCGGTGAGCTACCCCGCGGGCAGCGGCCCCGCTTCCGTCACGGTTGGCGACTTCAACGGCGACGGCCGGGGCGATCTCGCGATCGCCAACCCCTTGGCGAACAACGTGGCAATCCTGTTAGGCGGAGCCGCCGGGACCTTCGGCGCGGCCTCCACCGTTGCGACCGGAACCTTCCCGACGTCCCTGGCCGCAGGTGACTTCAATGGCGACGGGATCCTCGATCTGGCCGTCACCAACAGAACGGCCAACAACGTATCGATCCTGCAGGGCAACGGAAGCGGCGGATTCACGGCCATCGGGACCTACGGCGCCCACACCGGCCCTGCTTTTGTCGTCACCGGAGACTTCGACCGCGATGGGAGGCTCGATCTCGCGATCGCGAACAACTTCTCCGCCGACGTCTCGATTCTGCTCGGAATCGGAAACGGCACTTTCGCGACCGCGGTCAACTACAGTGCCGGCAGCGAGCCTGCGGCGCTTGCCATCGGCGATTTCAACGGCGACGGGAAGACCGACCTGGCGGTCACCAACTACTCTCCGAACACCGTCTCGGTCCTGCTCGGGAACGGAAACGGGACCTTTCCCGCGGCCGCCAGCTACGCTACCGCTTTCAACCCGTGGTCCGTCGCCATCGGCGACTTCAACGGTGACGGAAAAAGTGACCTGGCGGTCGGGAACTACGCCTCGAACAGCGTCTCGATCCTGATCGGCAACGGGGCCGGCACTTTCGCTGCGGCGGTGAACTACGCCGCCGGCACTCTCCCTGTCGGCGTTTCCATCGGCGACTTCAACCGCGACGGGAAGAGCGATCTCGCGGTGGCGAACAACAGTTCCAACAACGTCTCGATCCTGATCGGCAGCGGGACCGGCACCTTCGCGGCGGCGCGCAACTACGCGGCCGGCACCAGTCCGCAGGCGATCGCCATCGCCGACTTCGACGGCGATGGCAAGACCGACCTCGCGGTCCCCAATGGGGCAGGCGTAGCCATCCTGCTCAACGACGGCGCCTGCTATGCGAACTGCGCGACGTTCGGCACCGCAACGAACTTCGGCTCCAACTTCGGCGGCTTCGACGGCAAGTCGGTGGCGTCTGCCGATTTCAACCGCGACGGAAAGCCCGATCTCGCGGTCGTGATCGGAGGCTCGAAAGTTTTGGTCCTGCTCGGAAACGGTTCCGGCGGCTTCGGCACGCTGACCGATTATCCGGTCGGCACGAACCCCGTGGGAGTCGCGATCGCCGACTTCAATCGCGACGGGAAGCTGGACCTCGCCGTCGCCAACGAATCCTCAGACAGCGTCTCCTTCCTCCTCGGAGACGGGGTCGGAGGCTTCGGATCGGCCACCAGTGTCTCGATCCCCGTGACCGAGTTCGGTCCGCAGGCGCTCGTGGTCGGAGACTTCAACCGCGACGGGAAGCCCGACGTTGCCGTCACGTGCGGAATCACGCAAGGCGTGGCCATCCTGCTCAACACGACCACGCTCGGATCCGGCACCCCGAGCTTCACCTCGTCCGCGATCGCGTCCCTGGCCTCGCTGCAGAAAGGCATTGCCACGGGCGACTTCGACCGCGACGGGAAGCTCGATCTCGCCATCGCCGTCTACGGTGACGGTACGAATCCCGGCTCCTTGATGATCCTGCAGGGAAACGGGAGCGGCTCCTTCCTGTCGATCGGCAGCGTTGCCACCGGCATCGGCCCGCGGGCGGTCGCGGCCGCCGATTTCAACGGCGATGGGAAGCTCGATCTGGCCGTCTCCAACTCCGTATCGGACAATGTCTCGATCCTGTTAGGCAATGGGAGCGGCGGCTTCGCGGCAGCCAGCAATATTTCCGCCGGCACGAGTCCTTATGCCATCGCTATCGCCGATTTCAACAACGACGGGAAGCTCGATCTCGCGATTGGCAACGGCGGCACGCTGTCGATGCTCGTCGGCGACGGGATTGGCGGGTTCACGGCCGCCTCACCGATCACGCTGGACGCTGCGCAGACGCTGTCGTCTCTTACGGCCGTGGATCTGAATCTCGACGGAAAGCTCGACCTCGCCAGTGCGAACAACGGCGCCTCGACGAACACCTCCGTCGTGCTCAACAGCTGCCCGCCCCCCGACCTGACGCTCAGCATTCAAAACGTCGGCGGCCTCAATCAGGGAGGGTCGGGCGGGTACTGGATCTTCGTGACCAACGTTCTGCCGATCGCCACGACCGGCCGGGTGACCGTGACGGTCACACCGCCATCCGGCCTGACGGCCACCGGCCTTGTGGGGACGGGGTGGACGTGCCCCGCCGGCACGCTGACCTGTACGCGGACCGACTCATTGCCTGGCAACAGCGGCTATCCGTCGATCACTCTCACGGTCAATGTGGCCAGCAACGCTCCGGCGTCGGTCACGGTCACGGCCACGGTCTCGGGGGGCAGCCAGGCCAATACCGCCAACGACACCGCGTCGGTTCTAACGAGCGTCAACCAGTTCCCCGACATCACGCTCACGAAGAGTCACTCGGGCAACTTCACGCAGGGACAATCTGGTGCTTCGTACACGATCACGGTCACCAATATCGGAGGAGTGGCGTCGTCCGGGCCGGTGACCGTCACCGACACTCTCCCGGGCGGCCTGACGGCGACCGCCATCAGCGGAGCCGGCTGGGTCTGCACGCTCGGCACGCGCAGCTGCACGAGGAGCAACGCGCTCGCATCCGGCAGCAGCTATCCGGCGATCACGCTCACCGTCGACGTCGCCACAACCGCCGCGGCCACTGTGACCAACAGCGTCGCGGTCACCGGCGGTTCGCAGACCTACACGGCGAACGATACGGCGACCGATCCGACCACCGTCGTTCAGGTGCCGGATCTCGCGGTCACGAAGACTCACGCGGGCAACTTCAAGCAGAGGCAGACCGGCAAGAGCTATTCGATCGCGGTGCGCAACGCCGGCGGAACTGCGACGAGCGGCACCGTCACGATGATCGACATGATTCCGACAGGACTCACGGCCACAGCGATTCGCGGCAACGGGTGGAACTGCGTTCTCGCGACGCTCACCTGTACGAGGAGCGACGCGCTTTCCGCGGCTGCGAGCTATCCGGTGATGACCGTGACGGTGAATGTCGCCAGCGATGCTCCGGCATCTGTCACGAACATCGCCACCGTCTCCGGCGGCGGCCAGCTCAATACGGCGAACGACGTCGCGAGCAACCCGACCATCATCGACCCCGGCGTGCCGTACTGCGGCTCGTTCACACCGGCAGTCAACTACTACCCGGGCTACAACAGCACCCTTGCTTCCATCGCTGTCGGCGATTTCAACGGTGATGCGAAGCTGGACCTCGCCATCGCGAACCTCTCTTGGGGCGTCGTCTCGATCCTTGTCGGCAACGGCACAGGCACGATAGCTGCGGCAGGCGGACCTGCTGTGGGCGCTGCCCCCAATTCCGTGGCCGCCGGCGACTTCAACGGCGATGGGAAACTCGATCTCGTCAGCGCAAACTCCGGATCCAACAACGTGTCGGTCCTGATCGGAAACGGGAACGCGACCTTCGTCGCGGCGGTCAACTATTCCGTCGGCGCCACGCCGATGTCCGTGGCCATGGAGGATTTCAACGGCGACGGCAAGCTCGATCTCGCCGTCGCCAACCAGAGCGGCACCGTGTCGATCCTGGTGGGAAACGGGAACGGCACCTTCGCCGCGGCAGTCAACTATGCCGCCGGCTCCTATCCCATGTCAGTGGCCGCAGGGGACTTCAACGCCGACGGCAAGCTTGATCTCGCGGTCGCCAACGGGCTCAGCAACTCCGTCGCGATCCTGGCGGGGAACGGCAACGGCACGTTCGCCGCGAAAGTCGACTATTTCACCGGCCTCTTCCCCAACTTCGTGGCCGTCGGGGACTTCAATGGCGACGGCAAGCTGGATCTCGCCGTCACCAATCAGATTTCCGACAACGTCTCGATCCTGATGGGGAACGGGGACGGCAGCTTCGCTACGGCGGTCAACTACGGCGTCGGCGTCACTCCTCGTTCGGTCGCCATCGACGATTTGAACGGCGACGGCAAGCAGGACCTCGCGGTTGCGAACGATGTCTCCGGCAGCGTGTCGGTCCTTTTCGGGAGCGGCAGCGGCACCTTTGCGGCCGCGGTGAGCTATGCCACCGGCACGGGGCCCTCCTTCGTGGCTGCCGGCGACTTCAACGGCGACGGGCGACCGGACCTGACCGTGGCCAATTACACTTCCAGAGACGTCTCAGTCCTGCTCAGCGCTTGTGCCGATCTGATGATCGCGAAGAGTCACGCCGGCACCTTCACGCAGGGGCAGACCGGTGCGTCGTACTCGCTGACGGCCAGCAACTCCGGCCCGGTCGCGACGACCGGAACCGTCACCGTGACCGACAACCTCCCCGCGGGCCTGACCGCCACCGCGATCGGCGGAAGCAGCTGGGCGTGCGATCTTCCGATGCTGACCTGCACGCGGAGCGATTCTCTCGCGCCGGCCGCGAGCTATCCACCCGTCACCGTCACCGTGTCGGTCAACAGCAACGCCGCCGCCACCGTGACGAACATGGCCTCGGTGTCGGGCGGGGGAGAGATCAATGCCGCCAACAACTCGGCCAGCGATCCCGCGACGGTGAACCCGAGCGGTCTCATCGCCCCGACGCGCCTCCTCGCCACGACCGCATCCGCTTCGCAGATCTTCGTCGTCTGGGATGGGGTGACGACCGCGGTGAGCTATCAGCTCTATCGCAGCGATCACAACAGCGCCTTCGCGCCCGTCGGCGCGCCGACTGCCGCCACGTTCCTCTCTGACTCCGGTCTGAGCGGGAACACGACCTATCTCTACCAGGTGCGGGCCGTGAACGCTGCGAGCGCGGCCAGTGCTCCGAGCAACAACGATTTCGCGACTACGATCGTGTTCACCGACGAGCTGCTCATCGCCGGCTCGACCGTCATCAAGGCAGTCCACATGGCCGAGCTGCGAACCGCAGTCGACGCCGTCCGTTCGGCGGCGAACCTGGCCAATGCTTCGTATACGAACGCCATCGCTGTGGGAGGGTTGATCAGGGCCGCGGACATGACCGAGCTTCGCTTCAGCCTCGGCGAGGCGCGCAACCTCCTCGGAGCTTCCGTGATGGTGTACACCGATCCGTCGCTCACCGTCGGCACCACTGTGAAAGCAGCGCACATGCGCGCCATCCGAACCGGAACGAAGGGTCGCCCCGTGGTGGAGTAGGTTTGTGGGCCGAATTGCGTGTCCGCCACGTCGTGGTAGTCGATACGCACGCTTCCCCGGCGAGCGTTGTACGAGTCCGGTCGAACGTTTCGGCGACTTACCTAGACAGGACACTAGACAGGAGGCAGTTACGGCCACCTCGCGGTGGCCGTAACGTATTGGATTCGATTGGTTGCGGGGGCAGGATTTGAACCTGCGACCTTTGGGTTATGAGCCCAACGAGCTACCAGACTGCTCCACCCCGCGACATTTGGAAACGACGGCTACATCCGAGAGGGGCGCATTATCGACAGCCCACGCTCTCCCGTCAAGGAACCTCTCTAACTTTCTCCCCGCACTGCATATTTCCTCCTGATCTGGCATGGTTCGTTCTTCGGGTCCACTCTCGATGAAAGTCCTCTTCCCCATCATGTCCCTCGCCGTCGCGCTCTCGCTGCACGCGGCGACGCTGCCCGGCTTCCGCGTCGAGAAACTGGGCGCGGGCGCGGGCGGGTTCATCAGCTCTGTGGCCGTCGACTCCCAGGGCCGCATCGATTACACGACGACCGCGGGCGACATCTTTCGCTTCGCCGGCGGCGCGAGCACGCTCCTCGCTCACGTCACCACCGACGCCAACGGCAACTCCGGCCTCCTCGGCCTGGCATTGCTCGACGACGACGACGCGGTCGTGCACTACACGACCTTCGGCCAGACCTACGACGTCATCTCCCGCATCGATCTCGTCACGGGCCAGGAGAGCGTGATCCATCCGTTCGTCTGTGACATCGACTTCCCCGTGCGCGGCTCCTATGCCGAACACCACGGCGGCAATCCCACCGTCGGCGCCGACGGCTCGATCGTCGTCGGCATCGGCGACTACGGCGGCGGTCTCATCGCCTCGCTGCCGCAGTGGAACGGCGGGAAGATCTTCCGCATCGCGCCCGACGGCACGGTGACGCAATGGGCACGCGGCCTGCGCAATCCATTCGATGTGATCTGGGACCCCAGCCGGCAGCGTGTGATCGTCGCCGACAACGGCCCCGGCATCGGCGACGACCTCAACGTGCTCGCCGAAGGGGCGAACTGCGGATGGCCGTTCACGTTCGCCGGTCAACCGCCCGCCGAGGGCGTGACGCCGCCCGTCTACTTCTTCCAGAAGACGGTGGCGCCGACCGGCACGGTCGCGCTCAACGGCGCGAATCCGCAGCTCCGCTCCGGCATCCTCATGGCCACGTTCGTCGCTAAAGCGATCCTCTTCGTCCCCGATATCGACGCCAGGCCGCTTCCCGATCCCATCGCGCTCATCGATCACGAGACCGGCTCGATCATCGACGTGGCACAATCAAAAGACGGCGACATCGTATTCGTCACCGGCGACTCGCTCTACCGCCTCATCGTTCCGATGCGCGGCGACTGCAACGGCGACGGTCACCTCAACTCCGCCGACCTCGATGCCTTCGAGCGCGAGCTTGCCGACGCCCCCGAACCCACCACGAACGCGCAGAACGGTACGTTCAACGGAAGCTGGGGCTGCGACGCGAACGGCGACGGTCTCATCGACGAAACCGATCGCGCCGAGCTCGTCCGCCTCACCGGGGCGAGGAGGAGGGCGGTGGGGAGGTAGCTTTTCGGGTTGCTGGGTTGGTAACGCGGGTCGCTGGGTCGCTGGGTTACCGGTTACCGGTTACCGGTCCTCGACCGAGCACCCAGCACCCAGCACCGAGCACCCAGCACCCAGCACCCAGCACCGAGGACCCATCAGGGGGCCTCAGATATGCATTGAGACAGCCTGAACCAGGAGGTGTCCCTTGAATCGACGAACCAATCTCGTCTCGGTGCTTGTCGCGCTCGTGCTGACGAGCGGCATTGCCACGGCGCAGACGAAGATCCAGCCGGGATGGAATCTCTTCTCGCCTCAGGATGACGTGCAGATCGGGCAGCAGTCGGCGGCGCAGGCGGAGCAGCAACTGCCGATGCTCAACGACAACCAGGTGCAGGCCTACGTGAACCGCATCGGACAGCGGCTTGCGCAGAACGCCGGCGGCCCGCAGTTTCAATATCAGTTCCGCGTCGTGAACTCGGCCGACATCAACGCGTTCGCGCTGCCGGGCGGATTCGTCTACGTCAATCGCGGCGTGCTCGATCAGGCCAGGAACGAAGGCGAGGTCGCCGGCGTGCTCGCACACGAGATCTCGCACGTGTCGCTGCGCCACGGAACGCACCAGGCCTCGAAGGCCTACGCCGCCCAGGCCGGTCTCAGCATCCTGGGCGGAATCCTCGGCGGGAAAGTGGGAGCGGGGACGGCGCAGATCCTCAACACCGTCGGCGGAATCGGACTCAACGCGCTCTTCCTCAAATACAGCCGCGATCTCGAGTCGCAGGCCGACGTGCGCGGCGCGCAGATCCTGGCCGCATCCGGCTATTCGCCGACCGACATGGTGAACTTCTTCAAGACGCTGGAGAGCGTCGACAAGTCGAAGAAGACGACCTGGACGTCCGATCATCCCGCGCCGCCGGACCGCATCGCGCGCATCCAGCAGGAAGCAAAGCTGCTGCACGTGGCATCGGCGCCGACGACGAACGTCGCCGAGCTGCACCAGATCCAGGCGGACCTCCGTGGCCGCGGCGCCGCGCCGGCAACGGCGCAGGCAGGCCGGACCGCGGCGGCGCCATCGAGCGCAAACAACGGCCGCTCCCGCTCGGCGAGCCGCGCGTCCACGAAGATCACGGTTGCCGCTCCGGCCACTTCTCTCCGCAGCTACACGGCACCTTCCGGTGTCTACCGGCTCTCCTATCCGGCGAACTGGCGCGTCTATCAGGAAGGCGCCACCGGCGTCACCATCGCACCCGAGGGCGGAGTGGGCGAGATCAACGGCCGGACCGAGGTCGTGTACGGCGCGATGATCAACCACTACGATCCGTTCGGCGCTTCCACTCCCGCGTCGGGATTCCGCAGCAACGGCAACGGCAACGTGTACATGGGCACGATCACGCTCGAGAACGCCACGAACGATCTGCTCGCTCAGGTTCGCCAGCAGAGCTCGTACCTGCAGATGATCAGGAACTCCACGCAGCGCTTCAACCTCAGCGGCGGCCGGGCCCTGGCCGTGGCGTTGCGCGGAACGGACCCGAGCACCGGCATCAACGAACGGGTGAACGTGGTCACGCGCCAGCTCGACGACGGGCATCTGCTCTACATGCTGTTCGTCACGCCCGAGGCCGACGCGAACCGCTACGCCAGCGTGCTGCAGGCGATGGTGAATTCGATGCAGGTGAGCGATACTTCCAGGCATTGAGAGGGTGCTCGAATTTTTCCGCTATGATCGCGTTTAGCTAAACGGGAGGGACCGATGTACGACGAAAGAATGGTCGCGCCGATGCGTCAGGAGCTGACCCGGCTCGGAATCGAAGAAGCGCGGACCGCGGCCGATGTCGATGCCGCGATCAAGAACACGAAGGGGACGGTCCTGGTCGTGGTGAATTCCGTGTGCGGCTGCGCCGCCGGCATGGCCCGTCCGGCCGTGACCATGGCGCTCGAAGGCGCCCGCGAGAAAAACACCATGCCCGACAAGATGATCACGGTGTTCGCCGGCAACGATCGCGAGGCCACGCAGCGGGCCCGCGAGTACTTCGCCGGCTATCGCCCGTCCTCACCGTCGATCGCGCTCATGCGCGACGGCGAAGTGGTGAAGATGATCGAGCGCCACCAGATCGAAGGCCGCGAAGCCTACGACGTTGCCGCCGATCTCGCTCAGGCATTCGAGAAGTACTGCGCGAAGACGGTGGCGTGATTGGATCGGGCCTCGGGCCTCGGGCCTCGGTTCACTCAGTATTTGCGAGGGTTCAACCGAGGACCGAGGCCCGAGGCCTCCGATCGGCAGCCTCCGTACTCTCACCCCCGTCGCTGCATCGTCTGGGCGAGAAGCGACGACATGCGGCTCGGACACCTGCAGCACGCCTCGGTGCATCGCATGCGCGGCACGCGGTTCGGAGCCTGCGTCGGCGCCCAGATTTCGCAGCCGTCGCCGCGGACGGCGGCGATGCAGTTCATCGGCTCGAGAGCGGCGTGGGCCAGGAACGGATAGACGTACTGCGCCTCGAGTGTCTTCGATGGCTGCGGCGGTGCGTCGTGTGGCGAGACCGAGCGCATCGACACCGCGCCGCATCGTCTCTCTTCAGCAACTGCCCGATGTACTCCTCGGAATCGAACAGCAGCGCGGCCGAGTGGTCCCAATGGACGTCGACGAGGCCCTGCGCCTGCAGCGCCAGCCAGGTCTTGTCCGCGACGACAGCGACGTCCGACGACAGGCCCACGACGTCGCGAACGCCGCGGACCGCTTTCGCTTTCGTGGCGTCGAAGCCGGCCACGCGCGAGCCGACCCGCGGCGATGGAACGACGGTCGCGAAGCGCATCCCCGGCACGCGCGTGTCGAGGCCGAATCTGGCGCGGCCGGTGACGAGATCGTGATCGCCGAGTTTGCTCGTGGGCGTGCCGATCAGGCGGAAGAGATGGGACAGGGCGTGCGCACGATCATCGGCAGCGAGGTGCCGTCGGAGCCGATGCGCGGCCAGGCGTTCGGACGGAACGAGACGGAGGGCTTCTTCGACTTCGCCGCGGGCAGCTCGACGGCCAGCATCAGACCGGCGGCGCCCCCTGCGGCGATGCGGATGAAGTCGCGGCGCGTCTTGCTCACGGCGCTCATTGTGTACCGCGCCCAGCTCGGGCGGAGGCGACGTTGCCGACAAATTTCCGCAACAGCGCGTGGCGCTTGACTTGGCAGCGGCCGTGCTCATCATGCCTTGATGACCGAGACCAGCGCGATCCTGACGCCTGAGGCCGTGGCCTTCATCACCCTGTTGCAGCGGGAGTTCGAACCGCGACGCCAGGAGCTGCTCGCAAAACGCGAAGAGCGCAAGAAGCGGCTCGACGCCGGCGAGCTGCCCGACTTTCTACAGGAGACCAAGGCCGTTCGCGAACGCCAGTGGACGGTCGCGCCGATCGTCCCCGATCTCAACGACCGCCGCGTCGAGATCACTGGTCCGGTCGACCGCAAGATGATCATCAACGCGCTCAACTCCGGCGCGAATGTCTTCATGGCCGACTTCGAGGACGCGAATGCGCCGACATGGAGCAACAACATCGAAGGGCAGGCCAACCTGCGCGACGCCGTGCGGCGCACCATCTCCTTCGACAGCGGCACAAAGCAGTACAAGCTGAACGAGAAGACGGCCACGCTTCTGGTGCGCCCGCGCGGCTGGCACCTGCTGGAGAAGCATCTGTTCGTCGACGGCAAGCCGGTCTCGGCGAGCCTGTTTGATTTCGGCCTGTTCTTCTTTCATAACGCCAAGGAGCTCATGGCGCGCGGCAGCGGCCCGTACTTCTATCTCCCCAAGCTGGAGTCGCACCTGGAGGCGCGGCTCTGGAACGACGTCTTCGTGCGCGCGCAGCGCGAGCTGGGCATTCCGAACGGGACCATCCGCGCCACCGTGCTCATCGAGACGATCCTGGCCGCGTTCGAGATGCACGAGATCCTCTGGGAGCTGCGCGATCACTCGGCGGGGCTCAATTGCGGGCGCTGGGATTACATCTTCTCGTTCATCAAGAAGTTCAGGGCGCGCCGCGACTTCATCACGCCCGACCGTGCCGCCATCACCATGGACAAGGCCTTCCTGGCCGCGTACGTGCGGCTGCTCATCGACACCTGTCACCGCCGCGGCATTCACGCCATGGGCGGCATGGCCGCGCAGATTCCGATCAAGAACGACGAGGCCGCGAACCGCATCGCCTTCGACAAGGTCCGCGCCGACAAGCTGCGCGAGGTCCGCGCCGGACACGACGGAACCTGGGTGGCGCATCCCGGGCTCGTGCCGGTGGCGAAGGAAGTGTTCGACGAGCACATGAAGTCGCCCAATCAGATTCGCGCCGCCTCTGCGGCCGCGGCGCCGGCAGGCGATCTCCTCGAGCTTCCCAAGGGCGCCGTGACGGAGAAGGGCGTCCGCCAGAACTATAACGTCGGTGTCCTGTACCTGGAGAGCTGGCTCGGCGGATCGGGCGCGGTGCCGCTCTACAACCTGATGGAAGACGCGGCCACGGCCGAGATCTCGCGCACGCAGCTCTGGCAGTGGATTCACCACAAGGCCAAGCTCGATGACGGGCGTGCGGTCGATGAGAGTCTCTATCGCCGCATCCGCGACCAAGAGCTGCAGGCCATCGGAAAACGCCCGCACATCGAGAGCGCGTCCCACCTCTTCGACGAGTTGATCCTCAGCGACACCCTGGCCGACTTTCTAACCATTCCTGCCTATGAAGAGCTGCTGAAGCTCGAAAAAAGCCAGTGATGTATCGCTGATGTAAACATCGTGACAGAACCGGATCATCGCCGGTTCACAACCGCACGGTTTCTTCACCGCTCTGAGACGTCTCCCTTCCGGGAATTACGTCTCTACAGGTATGCGAAACGCAGCGGTGGTTCTGGCAGCGATCGCTCTTCTCATTCCGGCAGCGTGGGCGGCAACCGTCGACGTCCAACGGCCTCACATCACGTTTCTCTCGCAGGCGCAGACGTCAACGGCCTGCAAGGCGCCGTTCCGGCGCGGCTGCACGACGCTGCAGACCGAGTTTCTCTGCTCCTGCGCGAAGACAGGCCAGACGTGGTCGCTCCAGCCGCACATCATCGCCACGCCTCGGGTCTACACGACCACGCAGGACATCATGATGCACGAGCTGGAACATCTGGCCGACCTGCGCAACTCGCTCAACGAGTACGCGGCCACGCTGATGCTGCACTCGTTCCCGACGGAAGCGGCTTGCACGTCGTTCTCCGACGCCGAGAAGCGAGACTTCGGAAGCACGATGCGGAACATCCAGCGCATCACCGTTCTCCGCCGCGACGGCGAGCGTTACGCGGAACGCGCCGGCGACAACCATTGACCAGAGAGGACCACCCATGCGCACGGAGCTCGTTCTGACCTGCTGCTGCCTTCTGTCATCGATGCCGGCGGTGTCCTCGACGATCGTCGTGCGGCGCGCCAACGTCACGCTCACCTCCGGTGCAGCGGTGAAGGCGGCGTGCAAAAAGGTGGAGACCGCCTGCACCCGCTTCGACGCTGTGGAGCTCTATTGCGATTGCGCACTGACAAAGGGCCGATGGACACCACGGGTGCGCATCGAAGTGCAGCCGCGCATGTACATCACCAGCCTCGACTACGTCAGCCATGAGTTCAGCCACATCTTCGATTTCAAATTCGCCATGGAGCACCACGCCGACGGCATCGAGGCCCACTCCTTCGAGACCTACCTCGGTTGCGACTCCTTTCTCGGAGAGACGCGGGCCGGCTTTACGAACGTTCTGCTGGAGTTTCGCCGCGACTCGATGATGCGTCGCGATCACCAGCAGACCGCCGGGCGTTGAGCCTGAGGCTAGCGGATCGCCAGCAACTCGATGTCGAAGACGAGCATGCCCTGCGGCTTCGACGGATCGTCGGCATACGCCAGCTTCGCCGGGATCCAGAACCTTCGCACTTCACCCTCGGTCATGAGTTGCAGTCCCTCGGTCCAGCCGGCGATTACGTTGCCGAGCGGAAACTCCGCGGGCTGGCCGTGCAGGACCGTGCTGTCGAACATGCGGCCGTCGGTCGTCCATCCGGTGTAGTTCACGCGAACGACGCTGCGGCGATTGGGATGCCGCGTGCCGGTCCCCGGCTTGATCACCTGCGACGCCAGCCCCGACTTCGTGCGTTCCGCGCCGGCGGGCGGAGCGGCCAGGTCGTCCGGCGTCTTCGGTGCGTGGATGATGCCGACGAGCTCCGTGTCGATGATGTAGGTGGTCCCATCCGGAATCTTGCCGTCGCCGAGGTCGGAGGAGATCCAGGAGCGCCGCTGCTCGCCGGCGACCATCATCGAGACTGTTTCGCGCCATCCCGGCAGCATGCGCGACACGGACATCACCGCGGCCTGATTGCCCGAGAGCGAGTCGATCAGTTTTCCGTCGCCGTTGCGGATGACGTAGCGCAGTTTGACGAGATCGTCGGGGCCGGGCCGTTCGGTCCCGGTCCCGTCCGCGGTCCTGACGGTGATGAGCCCGGAGGCGGTGTGCTGGGCGTTCGCGGGGGGAACGGGAACGTCGGCGGTGGCGGCGAAGAGCGAGAGAACGAGGGCGAGCAGATGCATCCGCGCATTATCTACGGAGCGTCGCGGAAGCGATGCCGCCTCGAATCGATTTCGCGCTCTCCAGCAGCGTCATGAATTCGCCGCGTGTGCCGTCGAGATCGACGCCGCGCGACGCGCGCGCCAGTGCCGCCGCATCCTCGAACGACGCCCTTCCCTTGTCTTTGGAGTCGCGGAGCAGCATGCCGAGCTCGGCCACCGCCGCGGCGAACTGAAGATCGGACGACGCCTCGTTGATGTTGCGTCCGTCGTCGACGACGCCCAACGTCATTCCGAGCGCCGCAGAGCGCGAGGAATCCGGGCGGTGGTATCGAAGGCGGAGCGTGGCGATGTGGCCGTGTGCAGCCGGTACCGGAGCGATCTCGTACAGCGCGGTGACGGAGTGTCCGGCCCCGAGCTCGCCGGCGTCTTTCGTGTCGTCTTCGAAGTCCTTGTTGGCCAGTGCGCGGTCCTCGTAGCCGATCTGCCGGTACGACTCGACGAGCGCGGGATCGAACTCGAGCTGCACTTTCACGTCTTTGGCGATCGTGACGAGCGTGCCGGTGAGCTCGCGCACGAAGACCTTCTCCGCTTCATGGAGGTTGTCGAGATAGGCGTAGTTGCCGTTTCCGTGATCGGCGAGCATCTCCATGCGCGCGTCCTGGAAGTTGTCGTCGCCGACACCGATGGTGGTCAGCGAGATTCCGTCGTCGCGCTTTTCTTCGATGAGCTCGAGCAACTCGTCGTGGCCCGTGATACCGACGTTGAAGTCGCCGTCGGTGGCGAGAATGACGCGGTTGTTGCCGCCTTCGATGAAGTTCTGTTTTGCGACGTCGTACGCCAGGCGGATGCCTTCCGCCCCGGCGGTCGAGCCGCCGGACTGCAGTCGATCGAGCGCGCCATCAATGGTTTCTTTGTCCGCGCCCGACGTCGGCGGAAGAGCGAGTCCGGCCGCCCCGGCGTACACGACGATGGCCACGCGGTCCTCGGCGCGCAGTCTGTCGACCAGCAGGCGCAGCGCCGACTTGATGAGCGGCAGCCGTGGCGCCGGCTGCATCGAACCGGAGACGTCGATCAGGAACACGAGGTTGTTCGGCGCCATGCGCCATTCCTCGAGGTTGCGGCCCTGCATTCCGATGCGCAGCAGGCGATGGCCTGGATTCCACGGACAGCTGGCCACCTCGGTCGTCACCGAAAACGGATCGGAGCCCGTGGGTTGCGGGTACGAGTAGGTGAAGTAGTTGAGCATCTCCTCGATGCGCACGGCATCACGCGGCGGATTGAGTCCGGCCGTGAGAAAGCGGCGGACGTTGGCGTACGAAGCATGGTCGACGTCGATGGCGAACGTCGTCACCGCCTCTTTCTTCGCGTCGACGAATGAATGATCGGCGAAGGCTGCGTACTGCGGCTGGCTCGACACCTCCTGGATCCCCTTGTCCTTGACCTCCAAGGCATCCATCCGGACCGGCGTTGCTTCGGCGGTCCTGGGCTGCGATCTCGACGAACAGGACGACAGAGCGAAGAGAAGAGCGGCGGCGAGAGCGGTGATGTTTCTCATGGCACCTTCGACACCGCCGGGCCCAGGAAAGAAACCGAGTCATTCCGAGCGCCGCAGAGCGCGAGGAATCTGGGCGGGGGTGTCGTTCCCCCGCCCAGATTCCTCGCCGTCTTCGCGGCTCGGAATGACGGGTTAGAACACCATCTCGTCGTCGCTCAGGCCGAAGTAATGCCCGAGCTCGTGGATCACGGTCTCGCGGATCTGGCGCAGGGCATCGCGGCGGTCGCGGGCCACGCGCAGGATCGGCCCGCGGAAGATCGCGATCTGGTCGGGGAGCGCGGGCAGCATGTCGTAGGTGCGATGGGTGAGGGCGATCCCGCGATAGAGGCCGAGGAGCTCGTGGCCTTCTTCGTCGTCGAGCGCATCGAGGTCGTCGTCATTCGGTTCCTCCTCGACCACGACGACCACGTTGTCGAGCAGATCGGCGAACCTCTTGGGAAGCTGCTCGAGCGCTTCTTCCACGAGCACGTCGAAGTCGACGGAGGAGATCATGGTCAGTGCTTCTTCCGCGACTTCCTGACCGACATCTTCACGTGGCTTTCAGCGGGAGGAATCGCGGGCGCGAAAAACGACCGGCCGCGCACGTTCTCGTCGATGGTCATGCCGTGTTGCAGCGACGGGAATGCGCGCTGCTCGCAGTCCACGCGCTCGCAGAGCCGGCAGGTGGTGCCTATCGGTACGGCCGCATCGAGGTTGTCGAGATCGTAGCCGTCGGCGTAGACGAGACCGCGAGCATCGCGGACCGGGCAGCCGATGCCCACCGCCATCAGCATGTCTCCCGATCCGAATCCGCGCGTCTTCCGGATCGTGCGGGCGACGCAGAAGTAGGCGGTGCCGTCGGGCATCTTCGAGAGCTGCGTGCGGATGCGGCCGGGAGTGAGAAAGGCCGCGTGCACGTCCCAGCGCGGACATGACCCGCTGAATCGGGCGAAGCGGATTCCCGTTCCGCTGAACCGCTTGGAGATGTTGCCGGCGATGTCGACGCGTACGAAATGAAACGACACGCCGGCCGCGCCGGGTTTGCGCAGCGTGGTAAGTCGGTGGCAGACCTGCTCCCAGCTCGACGTGAAGTGGTGCTGCAACAACTCGATGTCGTAACGCATCTCCTGCGCGCACCGGAGAAACTCGGCGTAGGGCATGAGCAGCGCGGCGCTGAAGTAGCTGGCCAGCGCCACGCGGCAGAGACGGGCCGACTCCGGCGCGGTGAGGTTTCCCTCCGAGCGGGCGATGATCGCGTCCATCTCCGCCCCCGCGCCGACCAGTCCGATCTGATGCGCCAGCTGGAAGTTCCGGCTCCACGGCGGCAGGACCTCGGAAATGAAGAGGAGTTTGTGGTCGGGATCGTATCGGCGGATCACGCCGTCGTCGGTGCTGATGGGCACGAGCTTCACTTCGATCCCGTGCGCGTCGCGCAGGTACGACACGAGCGAGCGGTACGTGTCGGTGCGATCGAGCGCGGCGGCCGCGGCCACCCGCTCCGCCGCTCCCTCCAGCTCGGGAAAATAGTTCAGGTTCATCTGGATGACCTCCGACACCTCTTCACTCGGCAGGTGCGCGGGATCGAGCCCCAGGAAGTCGCGACCGTCGTAGACCTTCGCGGCCAGCGCGCGGGTGGAGTCCACCGAGGCCCGATAGGCGTGATAGAGCGCGATCACCGCACGCGCCGCCGAGCCGTTCTCGGACATCTCATGGACGTCGCCGGTGGTCAACAAATGCTCTTCGAACAACGGGTCGCCGAAGATCTCCTGCAGATCCGCAGCGAGGCGCGACTGCCCCTCGTCGGCAAACGCGGTCAGCTCGACCTCGAACACCTGAGCCAGCTTGATGAGCAGGTGCGACGGCAGCGGCCGCTGGTTGTGCTCGATGAGGTTCAGGTAGCTCGGCGAGATCTCCAGCTTCGTCGCCAGATCGATCTGGCTGAGCCCCTGCCTCCGGCGGAAACCACGGACTTTCGGTCCCATGCGCACAGCGGTTGTCATGGTTCGCTATTTTACAACCATTGACAGCTTTACACGTTGGTCTTTACGTCTGTTGACACCCTAACTAATTGCTCAGCTTCAAGTTATCGACATTTGGCAAGTAGCGTGCTCTTATGTTTACGGCGTCACCTAACGAAGGGAGCGACACGAATGGCACCTCTCAAAAGCGTTCGCGACTTCACCGGTAAGCGTTGGGAAGGGATTCGCCGCGACTACTCGGCGCAGGACGTCGAGCGTCTGCGCGGCACCGTCGACATCAAGTACACGCTGGCCGAGATGGGCGCGGCGCGCTTGTGGCAGTTGCTGCACAGCGAGCCGTACGTCGCGGCGCTCGGTGCTCTCACCGGCAATCAGGCGGTGCAGCAGGTGCGGGCGGGACTGCAGGCGATCTACCTGAGCGGCTGGCAGGTCGCGGCTGACGCCAATCTGGCCGGGCAGATGTATCCCGATCAGAGTCTCTACCCGTCGAACTCCGTACCGCAGGTGGTCAAGCGCATCAATCAGGCCCTCCAGCGCGCCGACCAGATCGATCACGTCGAGGGTCGCAACGGCACGCACTGGTTCGCGCCGATTCTCGCCGACGCCGAAGCCGGCTTCGGAGGCAACCTGAACGCGTTCGAGCTGATGAAGCTGATGATCGAGTCGGGTGCGGCGGGCGTTCACTTCGAAGATCAGCTCGCATCCGAGAAGAAATGCGGCCACCTCGGCGGAAAGGTTCTCGTTCCCACCGGAGCGTTCATCCGCACCCTGACCGCGGCGCGGCTGGCCTCGGACGTCATGGGCGTTGCCACGGTCCTGGTGGCGCGCACCGACGCCTGCAGCGCCAGCCTGCTCACGAGTGACGTCGACGAGCGCGATCGCGAGTTCATGACCGGCGACCGGACGGCCGAGGGTTTCTATCGAATCAACAACGGTCTCGACCTGGCCATCGCGCGCGCGCTCGCGTACGCGCCGTACGCGGATCTGCTGTGGTGCGAGACCTCGACGCCCGACCTCGACGAGGCCCGTCAGTTTGCCGACGGCGTGCACGCGGAGTTCCCCGGAAAGATGCTCGCGTATAACTGTTCGCCGTCGTTCAACTGGGCGAAGAAGCTCGACGGGCAGCAGATCGCGAAGTTCCAGCGCGAGCTGGGCGCCATGGGCTACAAGTTCCAGTTCGTCACCCTGGCCGGGTTCCACGCGCTGAACTACTCGATGTTCGAGCTGGCGCGCCAGTACCGCGAAGAAGGGATGACCGCGTACTCGCGACTGCAGCAGTCGGAGTTCGCCGCGGAGAAGAACGGATACACGGCCACCAGGCACCAGCGCGAAGTCGGCACCGGCTACTTCGACGAGGTGGCCAAGGTCATCGGCGGCAGCGACGCGTCCACCATCGCTCTCGAGGGCTCGACCGAGGCAGCACAGTTTTGAACAGGGAGAAGATCATGGAAGACATCCGGCAGCATCGCATCGAAGACAACGAACGGCATCAGGAGCTGGAGCGCCTCATGCGCGAAGAGGCGAGCGACGGCGATCGCGGATTCGACGGCGACGACGACGTGCCGTTCTACATTCCGCGGGATTGATTCGGGTTGACGTTACGAGGTCGCTGGGTCGCTGGGTCGCTGGGGACGCAGATCGCGTGCGACCTGCGTCCCTTTCCTTCTGCGTTACCAGCCCGGGGCGATATTGAAGCCGTAGACCACGCTCTGGTTCGGGCGCTGGAACGGTTTCGCGGCGTAGAACTCGATAGGGATGTAGCTGAGCAGGATGCGCACGCCGGCGCCGACGCTCCCAACGGGGACGCGCTCTTCGGTGTTGGTCTGCCACTTCCAGGTCACTTTGTTGCCGTTCGACCATGCCGCGCCGACGTCGCCGAACGCGAAGATCTCGGTGGGGAGGAAGTTCGCGTTGATGAGGCCGAACTCCGGAGTGCCGAACAACGGCGCTCGCAGTTCCACGCTGCCGGCCGCGATCTTCGATCCGATGAGCCGGTCGAACACGGGACAGGCCGCGCTCGTTCCGCACTCCAGCGCGGGATTGATCCCATACGGATCGTAGCCGCGTACGAGGTCGCCGCCGCCGAGGTACAGCGGCGAGAGGCGCTGGTCTTCGGCGCCGCTGCCGTAGCGGCCGTAATGGAATCCGCGAACGGCCAGCGTGAACGGGCGGTGATAGAAGTATTTGCGCCAGTCGGCGAGCGCGGTGTCGAACTTGATGTCCCCGGTCAGCGCTTCCACCTCGTATCGGTAGCGGGTGCCGCGTACGGGTGAGACAAAGCCGTAGAGCGAGCTGTCTCCGACGAATGCAGCTCCCGCTTTGAACAGGCTGATGGAGACGGAGTTGCCGAGGCGCTCGCGGGTGCGGTCGATGACATTGCCGAAGTCGTCGGTGTACCAGGTCTCCACTTCCGCCTTGTAGTCGTAGCGTTGATAGCCGACCGAAGCCTCGACGCGGCGCGTGGGCCCGAACGGATACTGCGCCATCGGCGAGAGGTCGGTGATCGTCTCGACGAGGCGGGTGTTCTGGTAGATGTTGGCGAAACCGCCGCTGGGTGCCTGACCCACTCCGTAGCTCCAGTACGAGCTGACGATCGGCACGCGCAGGAAGTCGGCGCCCCAGTTGAACCGGCTCTTCTGGTTCAGATAGAAGAGCTCGCCGCCGAGCTGGTCGGCGAAGTTCGTGGTGCTGTCGCCCGTCCCCTGGAACGTGAAGCCGACGTTCTGCTGCCCGAGGATGTCCGTGAAGTAGGCGCTGACGCTGCCGGCTACGCCGTAGCCGTACTGGTCGCCGCCCACGCCGATCGACGGAGGCCCGAGATAAGCGAGGTGCAGATCGGAGCTGTACGACCGGTCTTCGAAGCGCGTCGTCGCGGGCAGAAGCCCGTCGGACGGATTCTGAAGATAGGCGGTGATGGCCGAGCCCTGAGCGCGGAACGGCGGAAGAACCGCGGCGCGCGGAACCTGGTCGCTCGGCAGCGCCGTGGTGGCCACGGTCGTGCCGGGGCTGTTCGCCGGCAGCGAGTAGATGTTGTAGCTGTCGTCCTCGAACAGCGAGTAGTCGATGTCGCCGCTCTTCATGGCCACAGAAAGCGCAGGCGAGAGATCGGTGATGCCGGAGACGCCGGTCTGCACGTTCGTGACGCGGCTGGTGGTGCCGTCGTCGAAGTGATAGCGGTAGATGTCGGGGATTCCTTCGGGATTGGCGATGAAGTAGAGACTCTGTCCGTCCGGAGCCCACTGCGGGCTGATGTGCTTGGTGTTCGTGAAGAGTGGCAGCGTGCGCATGACGCCGCTGTCGACGTCGATGGTGGAGATGGCCATCTCGTTGTAGGCCAGCTGTTCGAGACCGCCGCCTTTCGCTCCGCGGTCGCTGACGAACGCCAGCGTCCGGCCGTCGGGCGACCAGGCGGGCTGCAGATCGGCGAACTTGTCGTTCGTCAGCTGCCTCACCGTGTTCGTCTGCATGTCGTACAGGAAGAGATCGGACACGCCGGTGATCTGGCCGGAGATGGCCATGGTGTGCCCGTCCGGCGACCAGGCCACGTTGTTGATGGCGTCGAGGCCGGGCACACGGATGCTCCTGAGGCCGCGGCTGTCGACGTCGACGATGGCCAGGAAGTTGTCGCCCTTCTCGAAGGTGATGAAGGCGAGCTGCTTCCCGTCCGGCGACCAGGAGCCGCCGCTCTCGATGAACCGCAACGACTCGAAGTGGGCATCGCGGTCCGACGAAGCGAGCTGGCGGATGACCTTGCCGGTGTGGGCGTCGGCGAGGAAGAGATCGATGTCGAACAGTTCGCGTGACGAAAGGAACGCCACATAGCGGCCGTCGGGGCTGAGCGCCGGTCCGACGTTCAACTCGTTGGCGCGCCGCTCGCCCTTCTTGCCGGGGATCGGTTTCTTTCCGATGAGAGGCTGGGCGGCGTTCTGGCGCGTCTGCACCACCGGGTTGTAGAGCTCGCGCGCCGAATCCTGCCAGTCGGTGAAGAGCTGCTTCGAGGAGATGCCGATGGCACGTTCGAAGGCCGGGTCGACGCCGATCATGCCGGCGGCGAGAAAATAGCGGACGACGGCGTCGTCGCCGAAGCGGCCGCCGATGTAGGCGAGGAGCGCCTGACCGTAGCGGTACGGGAAGTAGCGCGGATCGCGGTTCAGCTTGCGCAGATCAGGGAGGCGGTCGTTGATGGTGGCGTCGCGGATCCACATCGAGGTGAGGGGATCGACGCGGCCCTTGGAGAAGTACTCGGCCATGCCCTCGACGAGCCACAGCGGGAGCTGTTCGAGGTTGAAACGGCGGCGCTGCTGCGAGGCCGTCGCGGCGATGTCGTACTGAAAGACGTGCACGATCTCATGGCCCAGAACGTGGTCGTTCTCGGAGTAGTCGCCGGTGAGGGGGAGGACCACGCGGTTCATGAACTCGTCGGTGAATCCGCCAGTGCCTTCGCCGATCAGACCGCCGGTGGTGGTGGTCTGGTGGAAGTCGGCGGCATTCGCATAGAGCACGATGGGCTTGCGATTGAAGGAGTGGTTGAACGTCTTCGACAACCGCGTGTACCAGCGCTCCGCCATCCGGCCGATGTCATTCACGACATCCGCTTCCTTGTCGTAGTAGTAGATGTCGAAGTGATCGGTGCGCAGGACCTTGAAGTTGAAGTTCTCCCACTGCACTTTGTTGCGCCCGAAGTACTGCGCCTGTGCCGGCTGGGCGACAGGAAGAAGCAGGAGAAGCAGAAGTGCCGCGACGACTCGAACTGCGATGCGCATGACTTACCTCTGGGGTTCAGGTTGAACGCCGGACGGTGCCGGCTGCAATTTTGCTGCCTCTGAGTGGACTAACCCGGGGCTGTGTCCGCTTACATCGAACCGCGTTCCAGTATCCCTTTTAGCGCGCTTTGCTTCTCGAGCACAAACCTGCGCATGTGTCGTTCGAGAAACAATGCGTCGGCCACGCGGCCGAGGACTCCCAGGGGCGTGACCCAGCCGAGGGTATCGGTCATCAGCGTTTCCTCACCGGCCTGCTCGAAGTCGTGGACGTGACGCAGCGACGTAAAGATGCCCCGTGTCATCTCGTCGACGAACCGCGCCGGCCTGCGCATCTCCACGATGCGCGCGCAGAACCGCTGGCGGACTCCGAAGTGGCGCCCTTCGAAGCAGACGAGGTCATCGAGGTCGAGCCACCCCTCCAGCTTTCCGGGCGCGACGAGTCGCTCGCGCGAGAAACGGGCACTCTCGACATGCGCGGCCAGGCTGCGCGCGCCATCGAAGCAGACTTCCACCGGTGCTGCGATCCTGGTGACGACCACGACGCGTCCCATGTCATTTCCAGCGGCGCCACGACGGCACCGTCAGGCGTGCAGCATCTTGAAAGCGTGACTCCACGACTTCGTGCGAATCCCGTGAAGCACCCAGACCATGCACATCGGCTCGAGATGCCGCGAGCCTTCGATGCCGCCGATGTCGATGACTCCCCAGCCGAAGGCCTGGCAGATCTGCGACACCAGCGTTTTGGCATCGTCGTCGTTGCCGCAGAGGAACATGTCCGGCGGCCCTCCCGGCAGTTTCGGTTTCACCATCAGTGCATTGCCGACGGTGTTGAAGGCCTTGACCACGCGCGCGTCGGGAAGCCAGCGCTGAACCTGTTCGCCGAGCGAGTCGGTGTGTCCGACATAGAGCGCGGGCATCCCTTTCGAGAAATCGAGCGGATTGGTGGCGTCGATGACCACTTTCCCGGCGAAGTTCTTCGCTCCGGCCAGCCGGATGGCGTTCTCCGCGCCGGCACCGAGCGTGGCCAGCACGATCAGGTCGCCGAAGCGTGCCGCCTCATCGAACGTGCCGGCCGATGCGCCCTTGCCCGCCGCGTTCACCCACTCAGCGAGTTTTTCCGGGTCGCGCGATCCGATCTTCGCTTCGTGACCGAGTGAGATGAATCCGCGTGCGAGAACTTTTCCGACGTCGCCGGAACCGAGGACGCCGACTCTCATCATGGTAGTCATCCCGCGGAGTCTAGCTCCCTTCGCCGGCCGGGAACACCCGGATGAATCCGATGACGGCCAGTCCCCACGGCGCGATGTACAGCCGCCAGTCGTGCCCGAGAAAGGCCGCCACCAGGCCGAAGATCGCACACCCTTCGTACATGGCCAGGCCGATGATCATCCGCACGCGCGGCGGCCGGTCGCGCATGAGCATCGTGATCATCGTCGCGGCGACGAACTCCAGCGCGGCGATGCCGTAGAGCAGGAGGGTGACCTGCGTGCGCACGGCCTGGTCGAACGACGGGTTGCGGGGCGGATTGCCGAAGAGAATCGCGATCGAAGCGTAGATCAACGTGCTCGACGCGATGGCGAACCAGATGACCCGTTCCAGTTGCATCCGCTGATTCTAACGGACGCCACTCTTCGGGATACCCGGTGGGCGTTGTGGTATCGCGCGTGTATTGTTGCGTGCGCATGCCCACGATCTTCTTCACCGGCTACCCCGGATTCCTCGGCGCGGAGCTGCTGCCGCGCATTCTGGCGCGCTGGGATGGGCTCCGGGCCCGCTGTCTCGTACAGCCGAAGTTCGCGGAACTGGCCAGGACGCGTGCTGCCGGAAATCCGCGCATCGAGGTCGTGGAAGGGGACATCACTTCGCCGATCGCCGCGCGGGCGGATGACGTCGTCGAGATCTATCACCTCGCGGCCATCTACGACCTCATGGTCACGCCCGAGGCGGGCATGCGCGTCAACGCCGGCGGCACGCGCAACATGATCGAGTTCGCCAGGCGCTGCCCGGCGCTCAAACGTTTTCACTACGTCTCGACCTGCTACGTCAGCGGCCGTTATCCGGGGACATTCATGGAGAACGACCTCGAGAAGGGCCAGACGTTCAACAACTATTACGAAGAGACGAAATACCTCGCCGAAGTGGAGGTGCGCAAGGCCATGAGCGAGGGCTTGCCGGCGACGATCTACCGGCCGTCGGTCGTTGTCGGCGACAGCCGCAGCGGGGTCACGCAGAAGTACGACGGTCCCTATTTCGTCATGCAATGGCTGCTGCGGCAACCACGTCTGGCAGTCCTGCCTGTGCTGCCGGGCTCGCGGAAGTACCGCTTCAACGTCGTGCCCAGCGACTTCTTCCTCGACGCGTTCGAGCGTCTGAGCGCCATGCCCGCGTCGGTTGGGAAGTGCTACCAGCTCGCCGATCCCGACCCGATGACCGTGTCCGAGACCATCGATGCCGTGGCCCGGGCTACCGGCCGTACCGTCATTCGCGTGCCGCTGCCGCGCGCCATCGCCAAGGGCGCGCTCGATCACGTGCCGGGCCTGTACCGCCTGATGCGCATCCCATCAGCAGCCGTCGACTACTTCGTCCAACCCACCCTTTACGACACGACGAACGCGCGTGCCGATCTCGGATCGATGCAGATACCACGATTCCGCGACTACCTGCCGCGGCTTGTGGAGTTCGTGAGGGCGCATCCGGAGATTGGATCGGCGGCCATGGCCTGAAACAGCGAGATCGGAGACTGGGAATCTCTAATCTTTTCGGGAAAGCACAATCACGGTGATCTCCCCGTGAACGCCCAGGCGCGACGGCGGTCCCCAATAACCGGTCCCTTTGCTCACGTAGAGCCACGTCCGTTCGACGCGATGCAGTCCGGCCACGATCGGCTGGAAGAACCGGATGAGCAGATTGAACGGAAAGAACTGTCCGCCGTGCGTGTGGCCGGAGAGCTGGAGATGAACGCCATGATCGCTGGCGGCTTTGGCGGTCTGCGGGCGATGGGAGAGCAGAATCTTGGTGGCGTGGGCGGGCGCGCTCTCCACGGCGAGCGCCACGTCCTGCTTGTGCGTGTGACGGCCCATGGGGTCGGTGACGCCAGCGAACGCGAGCGTCGCTCTACCTCGTTCGATGAGGCGATGCTCGTTCCTGAGAAAAATGAGCCCGAGGCGCTGTAACTCCGCGACCCATTCCGATACGCGCCAGTAGTACTCGTGATTGCCGGTGACGTAGAAGACGCCGTCGCGCGCGCGCAGATTCGCCAGCGGCTGCACCTGTCCGCGCAGGTCGTCGACATAGCCGTCGACGAGGTCGCCGGTGATCGCAATCGCGTCTGCTTCGATCGCGTTCGTGCGGTCGACCAGCGCCTGCACGAATCGACGCTGGATCGTCGGCCCGACGTGCACGTCGCTCCACTGCACGATGCGGTAGCCGTCGAATTCGGGCGCGAGATCGTCCAGCACGATGGTGACGTGCTTCACGCGCGGATGGCGTGCCTGGAACAGGCCCACCAGCGTCAACGCAGCGGTGGCACCGAGGACCGTGAAGCTCAGCGTGCGCGAGGTGACGGCGAGGTGCGCGAACACAATCACGATCCGTACGACGTCGGACAACGCCACGAGAACGAGCAGCGTTGAGAACACAGCGAGCGTGGCATAGCCGATCCAGTGCAGCGCCGATCGCCTGATCGGCGGATCCGCCTGTCGCGACAGGATGGGAAGCATCGGAAGCAGAGAGCAGACCAGGAGCGCGAGCCAGGCCAGCACCGGCGCCATTCCCCCGGCATGCGCGGCCACGAGCAACGGCCGCCCGGCATACGCGAACAGCGCCAGCCAGACAGTGATGAACAGCAGGCGCGACGGCAGCGCCCCATCGCGGACGAGCGTTCGGATTTTTCCCATTCGAGTGGAGGAAAACAGCGGAGTGGGGGGAGATGTTTCATGAGGCGGCTGTAACCAGCCTGGGGTTGTCAGCATCGAAGGGGGGTGGGCGGTTAGCGGTTAGCAGTTAGCAGTTAGCGGGTAGCGGGTAACCGGTAGCCGGTAGCTGGTAACTGGTTTCCGGTTTCCGCGACCCAGCCACCCAGCGACCCAGCGACCCAGCGACCCAGCCATCTAGCGACCCAGCGACCCGAAAAACGGAGGCAACTATGACTACTGAAACAATGCAATCCTGCGAGGGGTTTCGATGAATATGCGAAACCGCCTCGTTCTTGCTCTCGCCCTTATTGCGGTGGCGCTCTTCGTCGTGAACGCCGCCTCGCGGTCCAGTAAAGGAGCCAATATGACCAACACCACGGCCAAGCCGTCGGATGCTGAGCTCAAGCAGAAGCTCACCCCTCTCCAGTACGAAGTCACGCAGAAGGATGGAACCGAGCCTCCGTTCCGCAACGAGTACTGGGACAACCACAAGGACGGCATCTACGTCGACATCGTGTCGGGTGAGCCGCTCTTCAGTTCGAAGGACAAGTTCGAGTCCGGCACCGGCTGGCCGAGCTTCACCAAGCCGCTGGAGCCGGCGGACATCGTCGAGAAAACCGATCGCAAGTTCTTCATGGCGCGCACCGAGGTGCGGTCGAAGCATGCGGACTCGCATCTCGGGCATGTGTTCGACGATGGTCCGGCCCCGACGGGCCTGCGTTACTGCATGAACTCGGCGTCGATGCGCTTTGTCCCCGTCGACAAGCTCGAAGCGGAAGGCTACGGCCAGTTCCTTCCGTTGTTCGGAAAGGCGGCCAGCGGCTCGTCGAGCACGGGCAACAAAACCGTGCATGCGAAGACGGAGACGGCCACTCTTGCCGGCGGGTGCTTCTGGGGCGCCCAGGATCTGCTGCGCAAGCTTCCCGGTGTGATCAGCTCGCGCGTTGGCTACACCGGCGGCACGGTGAAGAACGCGACGTATCAGAACCACGAAGGACACGCCGAGGCCGTCGAGGTGGTGTTCGACCCGACGAAGATCTCGTACGAGCAGATTCTCGATCTCTTCTTCAAGATGCACGATCCGACGACGCTGAACCGGCAGGGGAACGACGTCGGCACGTCGTATCGGTCGGCGATCTTCTATCACGACGAACATCAGCGTGAGGTTGCCGAGCAGGTCAGGAAGAGGGTCGACCAGTCCGGCGCGTGGAAGCGCCCCGTGGTCACGGAGATCGTTCCGGCGAAGGAATTCTGGACGGCCGAGGAGTACCACCAGGACTATCTCGTCAAGAATCCCGGCGGATACACCTGCCACTACGTGCGCAACATCAGCTTCGAGACGCCGGCGACGGCCCACAAGTAAACAGCAGAAGATCACGCGACAGCGTCACATCGAGATCCGCGAGCGCCGCAAGGCGCTCGCGTTGTTTCGTGCGCAGGCCGCGGTACGACGACGCCATCACGTCGTGGATGGCCTGCGCATCGAGGCGGGCCGTGTGACTCACGCGCTGGCGACGTTCCAGCGTGAAATTCGAAAACGTGGCGATGGTGCGATCGACGCGGTCGGTCAATGTCGCTTCGCCGAGGACCGCTTCGCGGAGCTCGATGAGGTCGTCGGGCGCCGGGAGGACGATCAGCAGCCGGCCGTCTTCGGTGAGGACGCGTGCAAACTCACTCGGATTCATGCGCGCCGTGATCGAGGTGACGAGTGCGAATGACCCTCCGGCGTAGGGGAGGAAACGATCGGCGTTCGCGACGACGAAGGAGCAGTCTGCGTACTTCCGTGCCGCGGCGTCGATGGCGGGAACGGAGATGTCGACTGCGTGCGTCTCGGCTCCGAGCTCCCGGCGGAGCGCATCTGTGAACCAGCCATCGCCGCATCCGGCATCGAGAGCCGCGCCTTGCCTCAGGCCTCGGGCCTCGGGCCCCGGGCCTCGGATGATGGCGATGATGGCTTCGGCGATCGGCTCGAGGAAGCCGCGTTCCGCGAATCGCCGTCTGGCGTTGACGGCTTCCTTCGAGTCACCGGGGTGCGCGGACCTCCGGTCCTGCGGCTGGAGCAGGTTGCAATAGCCGCTGCGGGCGATGTCGAACGAGTGCCCATTCGCACACGTGAAGCGGCGCTCCTCCCGGTCCAGAGGGAGCCGGCAGCCGCGGACCGTGCACAGGGATGTCACCACGTGCTTAACTGTATCCGTGCCACGCTCCCGCAGGCGTCTTTACCTTCTGCTGCTGGGTCTCATCGCGTTCATCGCGGTGTCGGCGCTGCTCTACGAAGCGGGGATGGAGATGTTCGAACACAAGCATCGTTCGTTCATCCAGGCCCTGGAATGGGCGGCCGGAACGATCAGCACGACCGGCTTCGGAGGTGATATCGTCTGGGCCAGCCCGATGATGGTGGGGCTCGTCATCGTCGTGCAGTTCATCGGCGTGTTTCTCGTGCCGATCATCATCATCCTTTATCTGGTGCCGTTTCTGGCCGACCGCTTCGAGCAGCGCGTGCCGCGTGCCGCGGACGAGCGTCTGGCCAATCACATCGTGGTGTTCCGCTACGGGCCGGCGGTGGAGACGCTGCTGCAGCGGCTGCGATCGGCGGGCGTGCCGTCGCTGGTCATCGAGCTCGACGAGGCCAAGGCGCGCCAGGTGATGGAACTGGGGCAGAAGGTCATCTTCTGCCGTTCGGAAGAAGACGCGCTCGTCGTAGGGCGGATCGAACACGCGCGCGCGATCGTGGCCAACGGCGCCGATCAGGAGAACGCCGCGCTGATCCTGAGCGCGCGGCAGAGCGGGTTTCGCGGCGACATCTTCTCGTTCGTCGAGGCGCCCGCGCATCGCAAAGCCATGGAGCTTGCCGGCGCGACGGGAGCGTACACGCCGCGGCACATCGTCGCTGCAGCGCTCGCGGCGCATGCCAGCGACAAGATCAGTCCGCGTCTGCCTGGGCTCGATCGCGTCAGCACCGTGGAGCGCCGCGAGATCCGTGTCCCGGCGTCGAGCCCGGCCGCGGGAAAGTCGTTCGGCGAGCTGGCGCTGGATGTCGTGGTCGTCGGCCAGTGGGTACGCAGTCGCCTGATCGCGCCTTGTACGGCCGACGTTCGTGTCGAAGCAGATGCCGTGCTGGAGATCGTCGGCGACCCTGCATCCCTCGCTCGCGCGGCCGAGGTCATCGGCGGACCGCTCCTTCGCGACCGGGGACCGTTTCTCATCGCCGGCTTTGGCGAGGTGGGGCGGAAAGTGCACGAGCTTCTTCGCGACGCCGGCGAGGAGGTCCGCGTGATCGAACGGCAGCCCATGCCGGACGTCGACGTCGTCGGCGACGTGCTCGACTCGTCCGTCCTGCAGCGGGCCGGGCTGGCCGAGGCGCGCATGCTGATCCTGGCCCTCGATAGCGACGACGCCACGCTGTTCGCCACCGTCATCGCCCGCGATTCGTCGGCCGACGCCGCCGTCATCGCACGCGTGAACCACGAGCGCAACCTCGAGAACATTCATCGTGCCGGAGCGGATTACGCGCTGTCACTCGCGGACGTGTCCGGCGAGATGCTTTCGGCGCGGCTGCTCAAGCGCTCGACGCGGGTCCGCGACGAGCATCGGCGCGTGGAGCGCCTGGACGCCTCGGCGCTGGCCGGCCTGACCCTGGCCGACCTCCGCGAGCGGGCCTCTCACTGCTCGATCCTGGGAGTGGAGCGCCGCGGTGTGATCGAGGCCGGTGTGACCCGCCTGGAACGCGGTGACGCGCTCTGGTTGTGCGGCACCAGTGAAGCGATTCGGAGCTTCCCGGCTCATTTCTCGCGATAATCGTCTGTAATCTATGGTCGTGCAGGGTCGCGAGAGGCGGCAGTTCGGCAGGATTCATCTCGATCAACCGCTCGGGGCATTCCTCGACGACGTGCCCGTACGCGTGATCGAGGTGTCGGTCACGGGGATGCTCCTCGAGCACGATGCGCGCATTGTCCCGGTGCCCACGCGCAAGATTCGCGTGGAGATGGAAGGCAAGACGCTCCAGTTTGGATGTGTGGTGGCCCGCTCCACCATCTTCCATCTCGCCAGGAACCCGACCGAAAAGTCGATCTATCACTCCGGGATCCGCATCCTCGAAGCCGTCGGCGAGTCGGAGACCTATCTCCGGGGGTTCATCGCCGATCGCGTCATGCGTGCGCTGGAAGAGCAGAAGGCGAACGCGCGCGGTGTTCCGCCGATCGGCACGTACGTGTTTCAGGTAGGCAAGGGCGACCGCTTCCGCCGCTGCGAATTCGACAGTCGCACCTGGCATAAGTCCGAGACAGCCGACCGCCAGCAGCCGCCCGGAGGATTCACGGTGTCCGCGGAGCTCGACATGAGCACGGTCGATCTGTTGTGCCGCACCTGGGAGAACACGACCGAGGAGGGGCGGCGCCTGACGCAGATGCTGGCGGAGTTGAGCATCGATCGGAGCGAAGGCGGAAGTCCCCGAAGGTACGTACCGTGAGGTAGGTGGTGGGTCTTTCGTTGTCGGTCGTGGGTCGTGGGTCGTAGGTCGTGGGGGCGATTGCGTACCTGCGATGAGGCCCAGCGGCCCAGCGACCCGCGACCCGCGACTCACGTCACCGCTTCGAGGCCCCCACGACCCACGACCTACGACCAACGACCAACGACCAACGACCCATCACCCGATGTATGCTTCCGCCCATACCGCCTTGCTCCTCGCGATCGGATCGATCATCGGGCCGTACCGCGTCCTTGCGCCGCTCGGCGCGGGAGGCATGGGTGAGGTTTATCGCGCGCGCGACGAGAAGCTCAGTCGCGATGTGGCGCTGAAGATTCTCTCCGCCGATCTGGCCTCGAATGCCGAACATCTGCGCCGCTTCCAGCAGGAAGCGCACGCGGCCTCGGCGCTCAATCATCCGAACATCATCACCATCTACGACATCGGTCACTTCGACGGCACGGCGTACATCGCCATGGAGCTGGTGGACGGTCAGGACCTGCGCATGATGGAGTCGGGCGAGCGGCTGCCGCTCAAGACCGTGCTGCGCATCGCCACGAAAGTCGCGGACGGTCTGGCCGCGGCTCACGAGCGGGGCATCGTGCACCGCGATCTCAAACCCGAGAACGTGATGATCTCGCGCGACGGCTTCGTCAAGATCCTCGACTTCGGTCTGGCCAAGCTGGTGAAGCCGATCACCGAGAACCAGACCACGGCGCCGCACACCACACCCGGCGCGGTGTTCGGAACGGTGGCCTATATGTCGCCGGAGCAGGCCGCCGGCCGGGTCCTCGACTTCCGTTCCGACCAGTTCTCCCTCGGCATCATTCTCTACGAGATGCTGAGCGGCCACGTGCCATTCAGCGAAGCCACCGCAGCGGAAACACTGGCCGCGATCATCCGCCGCGATCCGCCGCCGGTGACGGCCACGAATGACGCGATGCCGCCGGAGCTGCAGCGCCTCGTGGAGCGCTGTCTGGCCAAGGATCCAGCGGAACGCTATGCATCGACGCGCGATCTGGCACGTGATCTCCGCGAGATCCGCGACCGCATCTCCAATCCTTCCGAGCCGCGCTATCGGAGCGACCGCCCGCCGGCGTCACCGCGGAGACGGATGGCCTGGATTGGCGGCGCAGCGGCAGGAGCCCTGCTTCTCTCCGGGGGCGTGTTTCTCACGACGCGGGAGCCGGCGGTGCCGAAAGCACAGCACGGTCCGGTGAGCGTCGCCGTGCTGCCGTTCAAGGATCTCAACAGGACCGCGGACAGCCAGATCTTCACGGACGGAATCGCCGAGATGATCCGGTCACGGCTCGGTGAATCGAGGACCGTGCGGGTGATTCCCGCGTTCGACAGCGTATCGGGCGGCAATCCGCCCACGGTGGCGCGCCAGCTCGGCGCCGCGTACGCGGTGACGGGTGCCGTGCAGCGGCAGGACAGCGCCGTGCACATCAGCGTGTCGCTGCTCGATGCTGGCAGCGGAGAGCAGGTCGCGGGCGAGACGCTGACCGGTTCGGCAAACGATCTGTTCAGTCTCGATGACCGCGTGGTCGACGTGCTTCTCGCGGGCATGAAGGTGCAGCGCGACGCGCAGCCGCGCTCCGCGGGGGCGGAGCTGGGGAGTGCCGGAGACCAGAAAGCCTACGTGGAGGCGCTCGGCCTCCTGCAGAACGCGCGCAACGAGCGATCGGTCGATCGGGCCATCGCCACGCTGGAGCAGCTGCTTCTCAATGCCCGCGACTCCGCGCCGGTCAACGCGCAACTGGCGCGGGCTCTCTACTACAAGGCCCAGATGAGCAAGCGGCCGGGTCTCATCGAACAGGCCACGGTCTACGCGGAGCGGGCCGCGGAGATCGACGGCTCGCTTCCGGAGATCCACGTGCGGCTGGGCCAGTTGCGCAATGCCGCCGGCAGGAACGCGGACGCGGAACTGGAGTACCGGCGGGCCTTGGCGCTGCGGCCCGACAACGCGGACGCGTACATCGGTCTTGCGGAGACGTTCGAGGCCATGGGACGGGCGGCTGATGCCGAGGCGATGTATCGGAAGGCCATCGCGCTGCGTCCGGATCACGCCAGCACGTACAACCGCTACGCCGTCTTTCTGTTCAACGCCGGGCGGCACGAAGAGGCGGCCGCGAACTTCCGGCGCTTCACCGAACTGATGCCCACGGCTCGTGGCTTCAGCAATCTCGGCGCCGCCTACCAGGCCCTCGGCAGGGGCGACGAGGCGCGGAAAGCCTACGAGAAGTCGATTGCGCTCGATCCCACCAGCAACGGCTATCTGAATCTCGGGATGTTCCACTACTACGCGGGCGACTACGCCGAGGCGCGCCGCGCCGATGAGAAGGCGACGTCGCTGGCGCCCGGGAACGATCTGGCCTGGCTGGCGCTCGGCGACGTGTATCGCTGGTCGCCCGGCCTGCGCGACCAGTCCGGTCCGGCCTACGAGACCGCGCTGAAGTCGGCGCGGGAGGCAATCGCGGTCAACGGCCGCGATGCCGTGGCGCACGCCATCGCCGCAAACGCCCTCGTGAAACTCTCGCGATCGAGCGAAGCGGCGGCGGAAATCGATCGCGCGCTCAAACTCGATCCGACCAATCAGAACGTGTTGTATGCGGCAGCGGTCGTGGCGTTGATCCGCGGAAATCCCGACGTGGCCGTCGGCTGGCTGCAGCGCGCGGTCAGCGCGGGGTATCCTTTGACCGATCTCGTGCGAGATCCAGAGTTCAAGTCCGCCCATTCCGATCCGGCGTTTCCGGCCGAGGTTGCTGAAAAACGATAAGGAGGAGTTCATGTCGGTCCGCATCATGCGCAGATACGCGTTTCTTCTGGCCCTGTTGCTCACGGTCACGATCTTCCGATGCAGCAGCTCGATGCGTCAAAGCACGGACGAGTTCTGTAAAGCCGGCAACGGATCGAAAGCCCGTCCCCTCATCTGCGTGGACGAGCGGAATCTCACCGCCAGCCCCGCCGTGGCTCACGTATTCGACGTGGAGCCCGACGGCGATCTCCCGTCCAGCCGGACCGTTGTCGTCCACTGGTTCACGCAGCATACGGCCGACCTGCGGATCGACTTCAAGGACACATCGTGCACCGAGCCGGTGCAGTGCGACGGGCACGGGCACTGCTGGGCGAAAGTGAAGCGGCTCAGCACCGCCACCGAACATCGCCAGTGCCGGTACGGCATGACCCTCGGAGACGGCAAGCTCGATCCTGACGGCGACCTGGTGGTCGATCCTTGCTGCTGGCGCTATTGAGAGTCGTCACCGTTGTCTTGTCGCTCTTCATGACCGGTTGCGCCATGACTCCGGCTGCTCCCGATCCGTTCGCCGGCTCGCGCCAGTTGATTCTTGTCCTGACCGACGGCAACGACACGAGCGCAGGCACGCTGCAGCGCTACGAGCGCGATGCCGGCGGGGCCTGGCGGGCGGTGGGTGGGCGGGTGGCGGTGGTGGTCGGGCGCACGGGAATCGCCAGTCCCGGCGCGAAACACGAGGGTGATGGAAAGTCGCCGAGCGGGATCTACTCGCTCGGGACGGCGTTCGGGTTCGCTCCCACTTCCGATCTGCGCGTGGCCTACAGGCAGTTGCGCGACGCGACCGAGTGCGTCGATGACACGGCTTCGCGCTATTACAACCAGATCGTCGACCGCGATGCCGTTCCGGCCGTCGACTGGAAGAGCTCGGAGAAGATGCGCGCCATCGATCAATATCGCTGGGGCATGGTCGTCAACTACAACACGCCCGCAACGCCGCCGCGCGGCTCCTGCATCTTTCTCCACATCTGGGGCGGTTCGTCTTCATCGACGGCAGGCTGCACGGCCATGCCTGTGGAGGATCTCGAGACCGTGTTGCGCTGGCTCGATCCCGCGGCGCACCCGCTGCTCGTGCAATACGCGCGCGACGAGTATCCGCGGATGAGCATGGGGCCGGCGCTGCCGCCGGCCCCGTGAGGTCTCCTAGTTGACGTCCTTGCCTTCCCCGAGTTTCTTGATCGAATCCTCGATGTTCTTCTTGTTCCCCGGATCGGGAGCCTGCGCCAGTGCCAGCTTTGCGTATTTGAGCGCTTGCTTGTAGTTGCCCTGTGCCGAATACGCGCGCATGAGGCCCACGTTGACCGGCCACTGTCCCTGGTGCAGCCTGGCGTTGAGCTGCCAGACGCGCACAGCGTCCGCTTTGTCGCCCTTCTGCAACTGCTGCCGCGCGTACTGGTGCAGTTGAATGGGATTGCCCATCGCCAGGGCCTTGTCGCGGGTGGCTTTCGCTTCCGGCATTCCGCGCGCGTCCTGGACGTCACCGAGCGTCATCATCGTCTGGAAGTTCTCCTGGCCGATGCCGAAAGTCGGATCGGTCGCTCCCTTGGCGAACTCCATCGCGTCATCGAGGCGCTTGGCCTTCAGCGCGTACTGCGCGGCCTGGTTCCAGTTGCTCCAGCTGAATCCAGGAGCGTTGCGCAGCTCGTTGTGTATGTCGTCGAGGTAGACGTCGGTGAGATTGGGAACGGTGATGTGAATGGGCACGGCCAGGTCTTCCCACTTCATCGCCACCGTGGCGTGATCCGGCTGCCGCTCAGTGAACTCATAGGTCAGCCACTCGTGGTAGTCGGACTTCTCCGGTTTCACCTTCACGCGCAGTTGGTCCTCGGCCGCGTTGTAGAAGAAGCTGCCCCAGGACGTCGAGTTCTTCGAGAAGATCGCCGTCCACTCGTTCGGGTCGGCGATGAGGAAGAATCCGTACGTTCCCGCCGGCAGTGTCTGCCCTTCCACCTGGATGGGATCGTTCGTCGTGAACGTGGTGTTCTCGTTCGCGCCGGCACGCCACGGACACTTCGTGCACGTTCCGAATCCGAGGTTCGTGAGGCCGTAGGGGACGAGCGTTCCCCAGATCTTTCCGTGCCGGTCTTCGCCCGTGTTGGGGTTGTGCACCTTGGGGCTGTTGTAGTCGATGGTGATCTTCACCGGACCGATGAACTGCGTGACGATGGCGTGCTGGTTGTCGCCGCTCGTCGGCAGCGTCAATCCCGGCTGTGCCATCACGGCACCCGCCGCGAGCAACAGGAGCACCGAGAGAATCGCGGTTCGTCGCATGGGTCTCCTCCTTCTATCTATGTGAGGCGGATCATAGTGAGAAGTTGAGTTCGCTCGGACACGGGCGGGTGAACAATTGGCTTCTGTACTTCGCGCTGGGTCGCTGGGTCGCTGGGTCGCTGGGTCGCAGGAAACCGGTAACCGGTGACCGGTCCAAGACCAGTTACCGGTTACCAGTTACCGGCAACCCGGCAACCCGGCAACCCAGCGACCCAGCGACCCAGCGACCCAGCAACCCAGCAACCCAGCACCGAGCGACCCAGCGACCCAGCAACCCAGCGACCCAGCGACCCAGCGACCCGAGCACCAAGCACCGACCACCTGTGCTACCCTCCGCGAACCGCACGTCCAATGTCCTGGTGGGTCTGGGTTCTCGTCGGCTTCGCTCTGCTCGCGATCGAGCTCGCCTCGACCACGTTGCATGTCGCTTTCTTCGGCGGCGGCGCTCTCTTTGTCGGTCTGCTGGTGGGCCTCGGCTGGAACGGTCCGTTGTGGGCGCAGTTGCTCGTCCTCACGACTTTCTCACTGGTGGCGCTCGTGTTTATCCGGCCGCCGCTGATGCGCAGGCTGAAGCTGAACGAGCCGCGCGTGGTCGACTCGCTGATCGGCGAGCAGGCCGTCGCGCTCGATGACATCCCGGCTCAGGGCATCGGAAAAGCGGAGATGCGCGGGAGCTCGTGGACCGCGCAGAACGTTGGAGAGAATCCGTTGACAAAGGGACAGCGCTGCATCGTCGAGTCCGTCGAAGGGCTGACCATCCGCGTCCGGTCTTAGAAGCTGTGCTTCATCCGTCTTAAGGAGGATCACTCATGGGCAGTCTTCTGGTGGCAGTCGTCATCCTGGTCTTCGCGATGGTCATGGTGACGCGTATCGCGCGTGTCGTTCCGCAGCAGCAGGCGTGGATTGTGGAGCGGCTCGGCCGCTACAGCCGGACGCTGCAGGCCGGATTTCACATCCTCTGGCCGTTCTTCGACAACGTGCGCTACAAGCATTCGCTGAAAGAAGCCGCCGTCGACGTCCCGGAGCAGGTCTGCATCACCAAGGACAACGTGCAGGTGGCGGTGGACGGGGTCCTCTACTTCAAGGTCCTCAATCCGGAGCGGGCTTCGTACGGCATCAACGATTACAACTACGCGATCGCGCAGCTGGCACAAACGAATCTGCGCAGCGAGATCGGCAAGATCGAGCTCGACAAGACGTTCGAAGAGCGTACGAACATCAACATGCAGGTGGTGAGCGAAGTGGACAAGGCTTCCGAGGCCTGGGGAGTGAAGGTCCTGCGCTACGAGATCAAGAACATCACACCGCCGCAGGATGTGCTCGCGGCAATGGAAAAGCAGATGCGAGCGGAACGCGAGAAGCGCGCGGTCATCCTGCAGTCCGAAGGGCAGCGCGACGCGGGCATCAACAGCGCCGAAGGTGTCAAGCAGCAGACCATCAAGGCTTCGGAAGCGAAGAAGCAGCAGGCCATCAACGAGGCCGAGGGGCAGGCCGCGGCGATTCTCTCGGTGGCGCAGGCCACGGCCGAGGGCATCAAGAAGGTCGCCGACGCGCTCAAGACGCCCGGCGGCGCCGAGGCCATGCAGCTCCGTATCGCCGAGCAGTACATCACGCAGTTCGGCAACATCGCCAAGAGCGGCAACACGTTGATCGTCCCGGCCAATCTCGCGGACGTCGCGTCGATGCTGGCCATGGCTACGGGCGGGCTGAAGGTCGCGGCGCCGGAGCCGAAGCTGTCGGCGCGGGCGGTGGTGCAGCAATAGTGGGTCCTCGGTTCCTGAGGCCTCGGGCCTCGGGCCTCGGGCCTCGGTTGAGGATCGTGGTGCTGCTCTTCGTAGCACTCCCTGCCTTCGCGTCCACGGACTGGCGCGGCGACATCGCCTACCTCGCGGCGGAGGTGCAGCGGGTGCATCCGCGCATGCGCGAGTGCGGGGCGGCATCGGCATTCGAGGGGCGTGCCGAGGGGCTGGCGGCGCGTGCCGATCAGCTCGACGACGCGGAGGTCACCGTCGGGATCCAGGCGCTCCTGGCCTCGGCCGGCGACGGGCACACGCTGCTCTTTCCGTTCGGATTGAAGAAGGTCCCGGTGATGCTCTGGTCGTTCGACGACGGCTTGTACGTGATCGACGCGGCCGATCCGAAGCTGAACGGCCGGCGCGTGATGTGCATCGGCGATCTGCCGTCCGACGAAGTGCTCACACGGCTCGCGCCGTACATCAGTCACGACAACGCCCAGCAGTTGCGATGGGCCGCGCCCTTCTATGCGACGCTGCCCGCCTTTCTCGAGGAGATCGGCGCGATTCGCAATCGCGATTCGGTCTCGTTGACGTTCGACGACCGGTCATCGGCGACGCTCACGCCGGAGCCGATCGATCCCGAGAAGCTGGAGTTGAAGCTCGTCGCGCCGCTCGGCGAGCGCGTTCCCCGCTATCTGGCGCGGCGCGACGAGCCGTTCTACGCAGAAGAGCTCCGCTCGCACGTTCTGTACATCGCGGTCAACGGAATGCGCGACGGCGCGGGCAGAACGCTCGCTCAGTTTGGAGTGGAGTCGCGCAAGCGGCTGGCGCTCTACGACAGGGCCATCGTCGACCTGCGTCTGAACAATGGCGGCGAAGCATCGAGAGCGGACGAGCTGTTCCGCACGCTGGTGGCCTTCGATGCGCGCGGCGGAAAGCTGGTGACGCTCATCAGCCGCATGACGTTCTCCGCCGCGCAGACGTTCGCGGCGCGCATCGATCAGTGGACGAGCACGACGTTCGCCGGTGAGCCGACCGGATCGCGCCCCAATCACATCGGCAACGAACGGCCGTTCAAGCTCCCGCATTCGGGACTGCGTGGCACGATCGCCTCCGGGTTGAACCAGCCCATCAGCGCGCACGACGACCGCGAAGCCATCGCTCCCGATCTGGCCGTGCCCGGTCTGGCCGCCGATTACTTCGCCGGCCGGGATCCCGTCCTCGAAGCCGCGCTCAAGACGTTCGCAGAATCGCAGCCGCTGAAAACGGAGAACCGAGGACCGAGGACCCAGGACCGAGGACGATAGACTGCACGCCCGACGAGTGAGCGCGAAGCCTGCCTACGTGCCATCATTCCGAGCATGTCGGTTCCCGCCGGCGCACGATTCGACCGCATCGCCCTTTCGCTCTCCGGCGGCGGCTACCGCGCCGCCGCGTTTCACCTCGGCGTTCTTTCGTTTCTGCATGACGCCGGCGCCTTGCAGAGCGTGCGGGCCATGTCCACCTCGTCCGGAGGGACGATCGTCGGTGCGTATTACGCGGAGTGCCTGGCCAGCGGACGCGATTTCGAAAGCTTCTACGACCCCATGTACGCGTTCCTGCGCGACGTCGACGTCATCGACGGCGCGCTGGCGGCCATGCCCGATCGCGGCAAGCTGATCGTTGCCGCCGCCCAGGTCTACGCCGGGCTGTTCCGCGCGACGCTCGGGACCGTGCAGCAATCGCACGATCACCTCGAGGAGATTTCGTTCAACGCGACCGACATGCGCAGCGGTCTGGCCTTTCGTTTCGTGAAGAGCGGGAATCGTCACGTGCACAGCGGAAATCGCGAGGCCCCGGTTCCCGACGAGGTCGCGGCGACGCTGCGTCTCGCCGACATCGTGGCCGCGTCGGCCTGTTTCCCGGGCGCGTTCGAGCCGATCACGTTTCCGACGGACTTCGGCGTCGCGACCGGCCCCGAGATTCCGCTGATGGACGGAGGCATCTGGGACAACCAGGGGATCGACAGTCTTCTGCTGGTTCGCTCCCGGCATACGGAGATCGACCGCATCATCGTGTCGGATGCCGACGTCAGCGCTCCGCCGATGTACGAGACGCCACGAAGGCGATCGCTGGGGATCGTGAAAGTGTGGCTCGTGGCGCTGTTCGCGGCGGTGCTGGAGATTGCGGCGGTGACCTCGGCGATCACAGGCCGCGACATGCTCTCGCGGCTCGTCTCCGCCACGACGGCGCTGCTGGTCGGCCTGATCATCGCGGGCGCGGTCCGTCTGAAACGCTCTCCGATCGCCAATCGTCCCCGCCCCCTGCTTTGGAGGCATTTCCTCGGTCTCACGCTGACCGAGTTGGTGGCGGCGCTGGCGACGCGCGCCGCGTCGCTCATGGCACTGACCTCGCGGGTGTTCATGAAGCGCGTGCGCACGCTGACTTACCGGCGGCTGTTCGAGGACCCGCGGACCTCGGGCCGCGCCATCGGCAACCTCATCACCGATCTGATGCGCGACGGCGAGGCCACTCCCGAGATGCAGCGCATCGGACTGCTGGCTGCCTCGATGCCGACCACGCTCTGGTTCGACGACGAGCAGCAGTTGCGCGATGTCATCGCCGCCGGGCGCATGACCACGTGCCGGAGTCTGCTGCGGCACATCGAGCGGATCCGCGAGCCGCTGCCTCCGGAGACGGCCGAGCTGAGGATGCGATGTGAAGCGGCCTGGCGGAAGTTTCGTGAAGAGGGGAATGGATGAACTGCCTTTACTTCCACGGATTCGCGTCCTCGCCGAAGAGTCAGAAGCTCGTGGCGCTCAAAGAGCTTCTCGCGCCCGAGGTGGTGTTGCATTCGCCGGACATGAACCTCCCGTCGTTCGAGCGTCTGGACTTCGATGCGATGGTGGAGGCCGCGCTGGCCGAGGCGCGCCGTACGCCTCCCGACGTCATCGTCGGCAGTTCCCTGGGGTCGCTCATCGCGCTCGAGATCGTCCGCCGCGGAGTCGTGGCGCCGCTCGTCCTGATCGCTCCGGCGGTCGGAATCGGTGATCGCTGGATTTCGAAACTGCCGCCCGGCGATCCGGTGGAGGTGTTCAACCACGCCCGCAATGGCAACGCGCCGATCCATCGTGCGTTTTTCGAGCGGCTGGCATCGGTGCGGCCGGAGAAGGAGACTCCCGGCACGAAGGTGAGCGTGATCATGGGGCGAAATGATGAGAGCGTTCCGTTCGACCTCGTGCGCGCGGTCTGGGAGTCGTGGACGCTCTCCGGCAGACTCGTCACCGGCTCGAAATTCGTGGAGATTGCCGGCGGCGATCACGGGCTCGTCGCTTACACCGGCACGATCGCGGGAATCATCCGCGGATCGTGACGCCGCCCTAAGGCTTTCCCAGCGCCACCGCGGGCTCGCATGCTTCGGCGTCGTTCAGCACCGGATAGTTCCCGCTGAAGCACGCCGTGCAGTAGAGCCGCGCCGGATCGTCGCCGTTTTCCACGGCAGCCAGCATGCCCTCCTCGGACAGATATCCGAGGGTGTCGGCTTCGATGAAGACCCGGATGTCCTCGGTGGAGTTGGCGCTGGCGATCAGCTCGCGGCGCTGCGGAGTGTCGATGCCGTAGTAGCACGGGCCGGTCGTCGGCGGCGACGAAATGCGCATGTGCACTTCCTTCGCTCCGTACTGCTTCAGCATCTTCACGATTTTCTTCGAGGTGGTCCCGCGCACGATGGAGTCGTCGATGAGCACGACCCGTTTGCCGTTCACGATCTCGCGGACGGGGTTCAGCTTCACCTTGACGCCGAAATGCCGGATCGACTGTTTCGGCTCGATGAACGTGCGGCCGACGTAATGGTTGCGGACCAGTCCGAACTCGAAGGGAATGCCTGACTCGTGGGCGTAGCCGAGTGCGGCGAACACGCCGGAGTCGGGAACAGGGACGACGATGTCAGCATCGATCGGATGCTCGCGAGCCAGCCGGGCTCCGAACCGCTTGCGCACCTCGGCAACGTTGTTGTTGAAGATCACCGAGTCCGGGCGGGCGAAGTACACGTGCTCGAAGATGCAGCGCGCCTGGTGCTGGGAAGGGAACTGATGGACGACGCGAACGCCCGGTCCGCTCCCGCTGAGCGTGGGACCGGCGTGATCGATGGCCACGACCTCTCCGGCCCGGATCTCGCGGATCGTCTCCGCTCCGATGAGATCGAACGCGCAGGTTTCCGAGGAGACGGCGATGGCTTCGTCCAGGCGGCCCAGGATCAGCGGACGGAAGCCGTAGGAGTCGCGCGCCGCGAACAGGCGTCCGGGAGCGAGCAGGACGATCGAATACGCGCCGCGGCATTGCGACAACGCGTCGATGAATGCGCGCTCCAGGTCGGGAGCCTTCGACCGGGCGATGAGATGCACGATCACTTCGGTGTCCGACATGGAGTTGAAGATCGCCCCGTCCGCTTCGAGCTGCCGGCGCAGGTCGGCGCCGTTTACGAGGTTGCCGTTGTGTGCGAGCGCGATCGGTCCCTTGCTCGTCGAGGCCACGATGGGCTGAGCGTTGCAGAGCATGGAGCCGCCCGCGGTCGAGTAGCGCACGTGGCCGATGGCGGCGTCACCCGGCAGACGCGACAGCCGCTCGTGCGTGAAGATGTCGGCGACGTAGCCCATCTCCTTCTCGACGTGAATCTGGGCGCTTCCGGGCACGATGATCTGCTCGCCCGTTCCTGTCGATCCGCACGCTTCTCCGATGTTGCCTTCGGATGAGGTCGGCTCGTTCGATACGGAGGCCAGTCCGGCACTTTCCTGACCTCGATGCTGCAACGCATACAGGCCCAGGTAGACGAGATTCGACGCGTCGTGATGGTTGAGGATGCCGAAGACGCCGCACATGGGATTTTGTGATCGCCAGCGTGGCGGCGCGCGCCACGCTCGGAATGTCAAACGATTATGACAGGGAAATCGATTGCGGGACGGGCGTCGTGAACGGACGCACGAGACTTCCTGCCGGTCCAAGGGCGATGCCCGCGTTCCCGTTCAGTGCGCGATGAGCTCTGCCTCTTCGCCGCGGCCATGGATGACATCGTCGACGCTGTCGCCACCCATGAGCAGAGCGAAGGCGGTGCGCCAGACGCGCGTGAGTTCCGGCGCGCTCGTGCGAATGAGCGGCACGCCGTTGCGCTCGATGAGGAACGTTCCCGCTTCGGTGCGGCCGATGCGCATGGCAGGGATGCCGGCCTCTTTGGCCCGGCCGAGAATCTCGTCGCGCTGCTCGGCCCTGCACGAGACAACCGCGCGCCCCTGGCTCTCACTGTAGAGAAGAGCGACGACATCGACACCATCGGCATGCCCGCTCAGATCGGTGTGGCAGCCCACGCCGCCCGTGGAGCATTCTGCGAGCGCGACCGCTAGTCCGCCGTTCGACAGATCGTGCGCGCTCCGCAGCAGTCTTCTCTCGTGCAATGCGATGAGCAGATCGTTCAGCGCGCGCTCGCGATCGAGATCGACACGTGGCGGAGCGGCCAGCGCGGCGGGCATGAAGCGCTGCTGCCATTCAGAGCCGCCCATCTCGTCGCGCGTCTCCCCGAGAAGAATGATTTCCAGGTTGACTTCGGGGAAGGTGAGGTCACAGCCGGTGTGCTCGTCCTCGATGATGCCCACCATGCCCACCGTCGGTGTCGGATAGATGGCGTTGCCCTCGGTCTCGTTGTAGAACGAGACGTTGCCGGAGACGACCGGCGTGCCGAGAGCCTTGCAGGCGTCGCTGATGCCGCGGATGCACTCGGAGAACTGCCACATGATCTCCGGCCGCTCGGGCGATCCGAAGTTGAGGCAGTCGGTGACGGCCTGCGGCCGCGCGCCGCTGACGGCGAGATTGCGGGCGGCTTCGGCGACGGCCTGCCGGCCACCTTCGTAGGGATCGAGATAGCAGTAGAGCGGGTTGACGTCGGAGGTCATGGCCAGCGCGCGGCCGGTTCCCTTGACGCGGACGATGGCTGCGTCGCGCTGCTCGGGTTTCGCGATCGTGTTCGTGCGCACGGTCGTGTCGTACTGCTCCCAGATCCATCGCTTGGAGCAGAGGTTTGGCGACGCCAGGAGCAGGAGGAGCGTATCGGTGACGTCGGCGTCGTCCACGTGCTGACGCGACAGGTGCGGCGCGACCCGATCGGCGTAGGCGGCTCTGGCCATGGGGCGGCTGTACACGGGCGCCTCGGTCGAGATCGGCTCCACCGGAATCGTGGCCACCTGCTCTCCGTGCCAGAAGATCCGCACCAGTCCGTCGCCGGTCACTTCACCGATGACCGCGGCATTGAGGTCCCACTTCTCGAACGTGCGGATGACTTCGTTCTCACGTCCCCGCTTCGCCACGATGAGCATTCGCTCCTGCGATTCGGAGAGGAGGATCTCGTACGGCGTCATGCCGCTCTCGCGCACGGGAACGCGGTCGAGATCCATGCGGATGCCGGTGCCGGCGCGGCCGGCCATCTCGAACGACGACGAGGTCAGCCCCGCGGCACCCATGTCCTGAATGCCGACGACGGCGTCGCTCTGCATGATCTCCAGACACGCTTCGAGCAGCAGCTTCTCGGTGAAGGGGTCGCCGACCTGGACGGTGGGGCGCTTTTCTTCGGAGGCTTCGTCGAATTCGGCCGAGGCCATGGTCGCTCCGTGGATGCCATCGCGGCCGGTCTTCGAGCCGACGTAGATCACGGGATTGCCCACGCCTTCGGCCGTCCCTTTGAAGATCTGCTCGCGCCGGGCGATCCCCAGGGCGAAGACGTTCACGAGGATGTTGCCATTGAAGGACGAGTGAAAACTCGTCTCCCCACCGATGGTGGGGATGCCGATGCAGTTGCCGTAGCCGGCGATACCGCGCACGACGCCGTCGACCAGGTAGCGCATGCGGGAGGCGTCGAGCTCGCCGAAGCGCAGGGAGTCGAGACAGGCGATGGGGCGGGCGCCCATGGTGAAGATGTCGCGGAGGATGCCGCCCACGCCGGTGGCCGCGCCCTGATAGGGCTCGATGAACGAGGGATGGTTGTGCGATTCCATCTTGAACGCGGCCACCCAGCCGTCTCCGATGTCGATGACGCCGGCGTTTTCGCCGGGACCCTGCACGACGTGGGGACCGGTCGTCGGCAAGTTGCGCAGGTGCACGCGGCTCGACTTGTACGAGCAGTGCTCCGACCACATGACCGAGAAGATGCCCAGCTCGGTGTAGTTCGGCTCGCGCCCGAGGATCTGCTCGATCAGTTTGTATTCGGATTCGTTGATGCTGTGGGAGGCGACCATCCCGGGGGTGATCGCAGGATCAGTCATTTACCTATTGTATCGGTCCGTTTGCCTCGGTACCGTGCGGCGCGATTCATCCAAACCCAGTCCATTCATTCTTACAAAGCGAGAGGGGCACGTATGCATAGGCTCTGGCGTGTTGTCGCCGTTCTGGCAGTTTTATACCCGGTCGCGGTCCAGGCCGCACCGCAAGTCACTTCGAAGAAGAAACCGGCGCGAGTCGCCTCGCAGGTACTCGTGCGCTCGATGCCCGGTGCGCCGGCGATCGTCGCGCCGCGCGTCAGCAAGAGCGAAGCGGATCTCGATCGCTTCTCGAGCATGGGCCGACTGGCGCATCTGGCGGCCACCGGTCAGCTCGACCGCGCCATCGCCCGGGCCCGGGCCCAGAATGCCAAACGGCTCGGCAAGCAGTCGCAGTATCAGGAGCCGCCGGGACCGTGCGATGCCACCGATGATGGCTGCGACGCGGATGACGAGCAAGGCGACGGCCCGGCCGGCGGTCAGGCCGAGCTCTCGGTGGCCATCGACAGCACGGGCCAGCACATCGTCGTCGGTGCAAACGACACGCGTGGCTTCGCGCTCAATCCCGTCTCGGTCTCGGGTTTCTCCTATTCCGACGACGGCGGAGTGACGTTCGTCGACGGCGGCTCGCTCCCCGTGAACACGGGCACGACGAACATCGGGGCGACGATCCTTCCCCAGGTGTTCGGCGATCCGGAAATCAAGTACATGGGCGGCTCGAACTTCATCTACTTCTCGATCATGGTCCAGAAGTTCGGAACGAGCGGAACCGTGCAGACGATGTGCATGCATCGCTCCACCGACTACGGCCACACCTGGACGGGACCGTTCGAGATTACCCCTGCATCGAACCCGCACGGACTCCTTTCGGGCGCCAACGCCCGCGACGCGGCGGACAAGGAATTCGCCGACGTCGATCCGGACAGCGGTCGGGTGATGATGTCGTGGTCGAACTTCACGTCGACGGCGTTCGCCGCCGGCGGAGTGGAGATCTCCACGACCTTCAGCGACAACGTCATGGGACCGGGCGCACCGGTGTGGTCCACGCGCTCGAACATCGCCCACGCCGCGGCCGACGGCCAGGCCTCGCTGCCGCGATTCGTGGGCAACGGATCGCCCGACGTCTATGTGGCGTGGCGCCGTTTTCCCGGCGGCAACAATCAGAACGTCGGCTTCGCCCGTTCCACCGACAACGGTCTGACGTGGTCCGCTCCCATCAACACCACGTCCGATTTCTTCACCATGGACCAGGTCCTCGGCAACGACCGGAACAACACCTCGCCCGGTCTGGCCGTGGACAACTCCGGCAATCCGGTCACCAGGGGCAACATCTACCTCGTCTTTGCCAACAACAACAATCACGACGGCGCGGACGTCGCGTTCCAGCGCAGCACCGACGGCGGTCTCACCTGGAGCGCGGCGGCACTCATCGACAGCCGCCCCGGCGCGGACCGCGCGCAGTGGTTCCCCTGGGTCAACGTCGACAACAGCACGGGCCGCGTGTGGGTTTTCTACTACGATCAGGGAATCGCCACGAGCGGTGACCTGACCGAGACGACCTATCTCTACTCCGACAACGGCGGCTTGACGTGGAGCCGGCCCGCGCCTCTCACCGATCGGCCGTTCCATGCCGGCTACGGCAATGACACCGGGCAGCCGAACATCGGCGACTACAACCAGGCGGTCGCGCAGAACGGCGAGCTCTTCGCCGTCTGGGCCGGCTCGCCCGTCTCCGTCAGCTTCACTGACGGCGAGCCCACGTCGTCGAGCATGACCGTGCCCGACGTCTACTTCAAACGCCTGCAGCAGGCCCTGCCGGCGCCGGCCTCGCTGAGTATCGCCGGAACGTCGTTCACCGATCAGAGCGGCAACGGCTACATCGATCCGGGCGAGCAGGTGTCGCTGCGTATCGATCTGCGCAACTACGTGACGAATCCGTCGAACGCTGGACCGATCGGCTCGATCGGCGGCACGCTGTCGACGGCCACTCCCGGCGTTTCCGTGACCACCGCGAGCGCGAGCTACGGCACCGCCGCTCCCGGGGCAACGGCCACACAGGTGGCGCCTTACGTTTTGCAACTGTCGCCGTCCTTCGTCGCCGGAACACCGATCGATCTCGTGCTCAATGTGACGAGCGGATTCGGATCGGCGACGTTGCTCTACCGGCAATCCACGGGAACTCCGAATCCAACGCCGCTGCTGGTGCAGGACTTCAACGCCGGCACGGCGCCGGGCTGGGCCACGCAGCATGGCGGCGGCAACAACACCATTCCGTGGGTGATCGCAAACGCCGGCTTCATGGGCGCCACGAACTTCTACATGTTCCACCAGAACGCGAACGACGGTCTGTCCGGCGCGCATACGCGCACCGAGCGCCTGCTGGGGCCGAACGTGATCGTCCCGGCGAATTCCGAGTATGTGACGCTCGACTTCGACGTCGCCTACAACACGGAAGACGATCCCGCCTTCAATATCCAGGCGTACGACGGGTTCCTCCTGCGCATCGTCGACTTCACGCCGGGCAGCATCGCCCGCAATGTGGCCGCCGAGGCTTACGCCGAGGAGTTCACGACCGTGGGTGTGGGCAACTTCTATCCGAAGCACATGCCGCGCAACAGCAACACGGCCTACCTGCAGGATCTGTCGGCGTGGGCGGGTAACTCCGCTGGATTCCGGCACGTGCACATGAAGCTTCCCGGCATGGCCGGCACCACGGCGCAGCTCCGCTTCGAGTTCACGCAGGACTCGAACGGCATCTGCACGGACGTCGGCTTCACCGCTCCGTGCGGTGTGGCCGTCGACAACATCGTGATGAACAGCGTCACCTCGGCCGCCGGCACGATCACCACCGTGGCTGGTTCGCCGAACCCGTCGTTCGTATCGCAGAACGTCACGTTCACGGCCTCCGTTTCCAGTGGTTCGGCCGCGGTGACCGTGGGCACGGTCACCTTCAGGGAGGGCGCCTCCATTCTTGCGGCGGCGGTGGCGCTCGACGGAACCGGACACGCCAGCTTCTCGACGTCGTCCCTCTCCGCCGGACTCCATACCATCACGGCGTCTTACAGCGGCTCGGCCGCGTACGCGTTCAGCCAGGGCTCGACCACGCAGCTGGTCAAGGCTTCCTCCGCGACCACGACGACCGTCGCTGCTTCCGCCGGTCAGTACAGCGATGTCGTGACTCTCAGCGCCACGGTTTCGCCTGTGTCACTGCCTGACCGGCCGGATGCCGCGGGATCGGTCCAGTTCACCGTGAACGGAGTCCCCGCCGGAACGGCGACGCTCACAGCGACCGGACTCGTCTCCGTTCCGTACATCATCGGCCTTCCCCAGGGTTCGTACTCGGTGACGGCGACGTTCGTGTCGTCGAACATCTACTTCTCAGGCAGTGCCGGTGCCTCGACGCTCGCCGTGAGCCGCGAGAACGCTATCGTCACGGCGGGTTCCACGTCTCCCGTGAAAGTGACCACTGCCGGCGGGACTGCATCATTCTCACTGACCGCGTCGATCGTGGAAGTCGCCGACGGCTCGCTTGGAAACATCTCCAACGCCGTGCCGGTGACGTTTACGCTCACGCCGATCCTCGGTGGCGCATCGATCAGCACGACCGCAACGACCACCGGCGGCGGAGTCGGCGGAACGCTGCTGGCGAGCGCGTCGTTCTCCGGAGTGCCGGTGAATGTGTATGACGTGACCATCAGCATCGGCGGCGCGTTCTACACCGGGAGCACTCACACCGGCATGATCGTGTTCGATCCGTCGCTCGGATTTGCAACGGGTGGAGGAACGCTCGTGCATGGCGGTGTCGGCGCGAACTTCGGCTTCAACTTCAAGTACCGGAAGGACGACACCGTCCAGGGCAATCTGAACTATGTCGAGCACCGCAGCGCCGGCGATGTCACGTTCAGCGCGGACAGCGCGTCGTCGGTGTCGATCGTCGGGAATACCGCCATCGTGATCGGCAAGGGGAGCCTCGGAGCGGTGTCCAACTACTCGTTCCGCCTGATCATCGTCGACAACGGTGAGCCCGGCCGCGACGATCAGTTCGGATTGCAGGTGACCGATCCCTCCGGTGCGGTCGTGAGCGGCCTCTCGTTCGGTCCGGTGACGATCTCCGGCGGCAACCTGCAGACGCACTAACGCAGTCACATTCCGGAGTGCCTCCTCGTCTTGTGGCGAGGAGGCACTCATGGAACGCGGGTGGGCTAGCCGGCCGTGATCTCGCGCGCGCCGTCCTCGCGCAGGCGGATCTTGATCTCGATGTGCCCGTCGTCGAACTCGTCGAACTCCCGCTTCGGCCATTCGATGAGCTTGATGCCGGGCCCGCCCAGCATCTCCGGGATCCCGATCTCGAGCCACTCCCGGCGTCGGTCCGACAACCGGTAGCCGTCGATATGGATGATCGGCGCGCCTGCCGCGAGGGGATACTCGTGCACGATGGCGAATGAAGGCGAGCTGATCTCGCGCGGGTCGGCGCCGAGCTCGGCGGCAATGGCGCGGACGAGAAACGTCTTCCCCACGCCGAGGTCGCCGACCAGATGCACGACGGCATCGGGCGGCAGCGTGTGGGCGATCTCGCGGCCGGCCGCTTCGGTCTCCGACTCCGCGGAGCACACCCATGTTTTCGCCATCAAAGGGTCCGCACGTGCCGGATCGCCAGCGGCACGCGATCGGCGAGGTCGAGCGCTGCCAGGCCGATGTCACCGAACTGCTCTTTGAGGAGGTCGCCGGCCATTCCGTGCAGATAGACGCCCGCGCACGCCGCGCCGCCGGGATCGGTCCCGCGCGCGAGCAGAGCACCGATCATTCCGGAGAGGACGTCGCCCATGCCGCCGCTGGCCATGCCCGGATTGCCGGTGGGATTCACGGACACATGACCGTCGGGCTCGGCGATGACGGTCTGGAATCCCTTGAGCACGACGACACACTTCGACACGCGCGCCGCATCTCGTGCCGCCGTGATGCGATCCCCGTTGATCGTCCTGGCGTCGCTGCCGGTGAGCCGCGCCAGCTCGCCGGGATGCGGGGTGATCACGCGCGGCCGGCCTTGCGGGTTCAACTCATCGAGGTGGCCGGCGAATGCGTTGAGCGCCGAGGCGTCGATGAGCATCGGGATCTCGACCGCTGCCACCGTCGTCCGGACCCACTGGTACGCACGCTCGTGGTCGGGGAGGCCCGGTCCGATGACGACCGCCGATTTGTTCGCGAGAAACTCGTTCACGTCGGTTCCGCTGTGTGTCATCGACTCGGCGGATGAAGCGTTCACGAGCTTCGCGGTTTCGCCGTCGGTCATGACCGAGACCAGGCCGGCGCCCGTGCGGATCGCGCCGCGCGTGCACATCACCGCCGCGCCGCTTCGTCCCGGCGAGCCGGCGATGATGGCCAGGTGGCCATAGGTTCCCTTATGCGTCCGGGGCAGGCGGGGAGCGACGATCGGCTGGATGTCCTTCGGCGTCAGGAGAGCCAGCAGGACGTTCTCGTCCTGAATGGCCGCATCGGGGATGGAGATGTCGGCGACGATCACCTCGCCGCAGTACGTCGCCGCCGGCTCGAAGACGTGACACACCTTCGGCGCCGCGAATGTGACCGTGATCTCGGCCTGCACGCAGGGATCGAAGACTTCGTTCGACGAAGCGTTGACGCCGCTGGGCAGATCGACGGCCACTACAGGCAGGCGCATCTCGGCGATGGCGCGGATGGCTTCTGCGTGAACGCCCGCGGGAGGGCGATCGAGTCCCGTGCCGAAGATGGCGTCGACGATGACGTCGGCGTCGGAGGCGTGGGCGATCGCTTCGTCGACGTGATCGGGATCGAGGACATCGTGGATCGGGATGGCCAGCCGCTGGCAGGTGATCAGATTCGTGAGGGCGTCGCCGCCGATTCTGGCCCGGTCGCCGACCACGACGATGACCGGCACGACGCCGCGATTCTCGAGATGACGGGCGATGGCGAATCCGTCGCCGCCGTTACTGCCGGTGCCACAGAAGACGGCGGCGCGGTCGGCGTCCGGATAATGCGCGGCGATGACGTCCACGACGGCCAGCGCGGCGTTTTCCATCAGCACGATCGATGGCACGCCGAAACTCTCCGTCGTGCGGCGGTCGATCGAAGCCATCTGTGCGGCGTCAAGGATCTTCATAGCGCCTTCTGGTATCGCTCCAGGTCTTCGGCGGTGTCGATGTCGGAGCGCTGCGGCAGCATGGCCACGCACACTCCCCAGTCGCGGATCTTCCGGATCGTCTGCGCGAACACGCGCTCGCTTCCCCACTCGATGTCGCGGAAGATCGACGCGTCGAACGCCGGCGCGCGGCAGCCGATGAGGTAGTAACCGCCGTCGCTGGCCGGCCCCACCACCCACTCGCAGGAGTCGAGCAGCCCGAAGGCGTGATCGATGAGCTCCCGCGGCAGCCGGGGATCGTCGACGCCGATGGCCACGATCTTCCGCGTGGCCTGGAAGAAGAACCGCTCCGAGAAGGCCATGGCCAGGCGGTCGCCGAGAGTGGCGCCGGTCTGCATGGCCAACGGGCGGTCGCCGAAAGCCTGGCGCAACCGCTCGCCGTTGGCGATCGGCGTCGGCGCCCAGAGGATCTCGATCTCCGTGTCCGCCGTCGATGCTCCGATGGACCGCAACAGCTCTGCGAGCATCTCCTCATACACCTCGAGCGTACGTTCGTCGCCGACGGTCGCGGCCAGGCGGGTCTTGACCTTGCCGAGCTCGGGAAGGCGAGCGAACACGAGCAGCCTCCGCGGAGGCGGTGCCATGGTGGCGAACATCGCAGGCAGTATATTGAAAGGAATGAAGCGGATCTCTCTCGTGACCGACTTCGGCACGCGCGATCCTTATGTCGCGGCGATGAAAGGCGTCATGGCCTCGCGGACGGACGCGCCGGTGGCCGACCTCACGCACGACATCGCGCCGTTCGATGTGTTCGGCGCAGCCTGGTTTCTGCGCGCCGCCGCCTCCTCCTGGCCGAAGGAAACGATCTTCGTCTGCGTCGTCGATCCCGGCGTCGGATCGGCGAGAAAGATCGTGGCTGTCGAGCGGGACGAGCGGCTCTTCCTCGCGCCGGACAACGGGTTGTTGTCTGTGGTCCTCGGTCCCGGGCCCACGGTCTCCGGCTGGTTCGTGGAGAACGCCTCGCTGTTTCTACCGGAGGGAAGCGCCACGTTTCATGGGCGCGACCGCTTCGCGCCGGTTGCCGCGGCGATCGCAAACGGGCTGCCGCTCGACCAGCTCGGACCGCAGGCGGGCGACATCGTCCGGCTCGACTACGAGACGCCCTCGTATGGTGATGTCGTCCGCGGCACGATCGTCGCGGTGGACCGCTACGGCAATCTGATCACCGACATCGAAGCCGCGCGCGTTTCGTTCAAACCGTTCGTTCTCGAAGCACACGGCATCCGCATCGACCGCGTCGAGCAGAATTACGCGGACGCCGCGCCGGGCGCGTTCATAATCGCCGGATCATCCGGCTGCATTGAGATCTCCATCGCTAACGGCAGCGCGGCAGAGCGCTTGCAGATGAGGCGGCTCGACCGGGTCGAACTATGTCCAAGCGCTCTCCACTGACGCGCATTTTCGCGCCGCTCCTCGTCGCGCTCGTCGTTCTGGCCGCGGGGTTCCTCATCGTCACCTGGTTCCCGCTGCGCAACGCGCGCAACGAATGGCGTGCCGGGCAATACGCCGAGGCCATCGAGCACGCCGATCACTGGTCGCATATGCACATGTGGCCGAACCAGTATCACCAGATGCTGGCCATGGCCTACCTGGCCAGCGATCAGGCCCGTGCGGCGCGCCCGCATCTGGAGGCACTGCGCGGCCGGTTGCTGATGTTCTCCATCGTGCCGAAGGACGAGGTCGGCGCGAAGTTGTTCGCCGAAGGTCAATACGGATCGTTCCTGCAGTACGACCAGTTCGTTCACGAGCGCGATGAGCCGCCCGACGCGGCTCTGTATCGCGCCGCGGCGTACGGCCTCGATCCCGATTTTCTGCCGCAGGCGTTCACGGTCCTGGAGTCGATCGACAAGTCGGCGGTCGATCCGAAGAAACTGGCGGCGCTGCAGTCCTCACTGGAGCAGCGCCGGAGCGGAAAGGTGCCGTGGGTCGTCGACCGCAACGGCAAGCCGGTCGCGATGCTCAACGTCGCCTCGAAGAACGACGTCGTGCCGGCCAGCAGCGACTTCGAGGAGATCGTCGACGCCTCCGCCGGCGAGCTCACGTTCGGCAGGCAGCGGGACCACATCGGCGTGGCCCGGGACGTCGAGACCACGCTCGACCCCGCCGTTCAACATGCCGCGAAGGAGGCGCTGGGGCAGTATCGCGGTGCGTTCGTGGCCATCGATCCCCGCACGAACGAGGTGCTGGCCATCGTCAGCAACGATCCAAAGGGCCCGCCGGCGAATCATGCTCTGGAGACGCAGTACGAGCCCGGCTCGGTCGTGAAGATCCTCACCGGACTCAATGCGCTCTCCAGCGGCGTCGACGTCGCGTCGATGTTTCCGTATCACTGCACCGGCGATCTGGTCATCGACGGCCGCCATTTCGGTGACTGGCTTCCCCAGGGTCACGGAACGCTGCCGGACTTCGACGAGGCTCTGGCCGAGTCGTGCAACATCTTCTTCGCCGACCTCGGACTTCGACTGGGCCCGGACAGTCTGAAGAAATTCATGACCACCGCCGGCTTCGATCAGCAGACCGATCTCGGCGTGTTCAAGGTTCTGCTCGGCCGGATCGGTGGTGACACGTTCGACCGCTTCGAGACGGCGCTCCTCTCCATCGGCCTGGAGCACGAGTCCGTCACGGCTTTGCACGTGGCCATGCTGGCATCGATGATGGCCAATCGCGGCGTGCTCACCACCCCGCGCCTGGTGCGCGGACGCCGGTCGATTCTCGGCGAAGAGGCCGAGGGCCCGCAGGTGCAGTTCCGCGAGCAGATCGCGCCGCGCGCCGCGGCAGACAAGATGATCGAGGCCATGGTGGCCGTGGTGAATCGGCCGAAGGGAACCGGGCGCCGCGCCGCCGTCGAGGGAGTCCCGCTGGCGATGAAGACCGGAACGGCGGGCCAGCGAGCCAACGGATACCAGGCTGTGATCATGGCCTTCGCACCGGTCGACTCGCCGAAGATCGCGTTCGGCATCATCGCGGAACACGCCGGACCGGCGGAGTTTGCCGGCGCGAAGATCGCTCACGATTTTCTGGAGCAGATCCGCGACCGGCTGAAGTGAGAGGCCCTGCGTACCGGTCTCAGGGATCGGCCCTGGGTTATTCTGCGACAATAGATCGATATCCATGTCCGGTCGAGATCGCAGACGCTCCGAGCGATATCCGACTGCATCGATTCCGGTGCAGCTCTCGGATGTCAACGGCGAGCTGATCGACCTCAGCCTCCACGGCGCGGCGGTGGTGCACCGTTCACCGGTGAAGGCGGGGAGCTCAGCGACGCTGATTTTCCCGAGCTACGGCGGGATCTACATCCCCTGTCATGTGATCCGCTCCGTCGTCCAGGTGCGGCGTGGCGAGCGCGGACCGGAGTATGTCTTCCGCTCGGCGATCGAGTTCAACGAGATGCCGCCGGCCCAGGAAGAGCCGCTGCGCGAGTTCATCGGGATTCAGATCAACCGTCTCGAGGAAAAGCAGAAAGAGGTCGCAGCGGCGAATGCCGCCGCCGCTGCCGCCGCCGCCGCTAGCGAGTCGGAATGAGGCCGGAATACTCGCTGAAGAGCGACAGCTCCACGTGGCGGCTGGCCTCTTCGAATCCGGCGCTGTGCATGGCATCAAGGATGACTTGCGGCCGCACGCACTCGCGTGTCGTCACCCAGTAGTAGCGCATCATCTTCGCGGTTTTCGCGCTGCGCGTGATGACGCCCAGCGCCGCGGGCACGATGCTGCCCATGTAGGCGCCCAGGAGCGTGCGGGCGATGCGGGATTCCGGAGCGGTGATCTCGAGGATCAGCAACCGGCCTCCGGGACGCAGCACACGGGCGCACTCGCTGAAGACCAGTTTGAGATCGGCAAAGTGCCGCATGGCGAATCCGATGGTGATGAAATCGAACGAGCCATTCGCGAAGGGAAGCGATTCGCTTCCGGCCTGAACGTTCTTGAACGTCGCTTTGCTCCGTCCGGCCGCCAGCATGCCGATGCTGGGATCGAGCCCGACCACCGCGCGCGCATCCTTTGTGACCGTGGCGGCCTCGCGGGCCACCACTCCCGTGCCGGTGGCGACATCGAGCACGCGCATCCCCGGCTTCAGTCCTGCGCGCTCCAGAGCCTCGCGCCGGTACCGCGAGCCGGAACCGAACGACATGAACTGTGTGGCCCGGTCGTACCAGGGCGCACCTTCGTCGAAGATCGTGCGCACGATCGATTCTCGCTGTGACGGCTCCTCGTAAAACTCCTGCAGTGGTGGGTGCGGTGAGATCGTCATCGTTTGTCGGTCAGGCCGGCGAAGATTACCGCAGGATCGGCCTCGCTGCCGCGTGAGTATGCCTCATCGATTCGTTTTACATAATCCTCCGGCGCCCCGGTGTAGCGATGACCGAAGCCGCCTTTCGCATCTTTCGCCTTCTCGCCGCCGAGCAGCGAGCGGACGTAGACGGTCTTCGCGTCCGGAGACATGTGCTGCCAGCGCGCCGCGGTGACCTGCTGGGTGCAGGCCATGGCGATCAGGAGAAATGTCATTCCGAGCGAAGCGAGGAATCCGGGCGGCGGATCACGCTCGCTCACTTCACCCATCGCGCCGGCTCCCTTCGCCATCGCTGCGCGATCGGCATCTGCCGTCCGTTGCCGAAGGCCTTCGAGGAAACGCGGATCGTCGGCGCGGCCTGGCGGCGCTTGAACTCGTTCGTGTCGACGAGCGTCAGGATCTTCTCGACGAGTTTACGATCGAATCCCGCCGCGGCGATCTCCTCCACTTCCTTCCACTCCTCGATGTACATCTTGAGAATGCCGTCGAGCGTCTCGTACGGCGGGAGCGTGTCCTGGTCGGTCTGATCGGGTTTCAATTCCGCCGACGGCGCTTTCGTGATCGACGATTCCGGGATGACCGGCCGCTGGCGATTCAGCCATCGGGCCACGCGATAGACCATCGTCTTGTACACGTCGCCGAGGAGAGCCAGACCGCCGGCCATGTCGCCGTAGAGCGTGCAGTAGCCGACCGCCAGCTCCGACTTGTTGCCGGTCGACACGACCATCGCGCCGGTGCGGTTGGACCAGGCCATCAGGATGTTGCCGCGGATGCGCGCCTGTACGTTCTCGTTGGTGGCGTCGAACCGGTGGTCGCCGGAGAGCTGATCGATGGCCGCCTCGTACGGCTTGTACAGATCGGCGATGGGCACGACGTGAAAGGCGATGCCGAGGTTGCCGGCGAGCGCGCGGGCGTCGTCGACGGATCCCTTCGAAGAGAACTGCGACGGCATGGCGATACCGGTGACGTGTTTCGCGCCCAGCGCCTCGACGGCGAGCGCCGCGGTGACCGCTGAGTCGATGCCGCCCGACAGTCCGACCACGACGTCCTCGAACCCGCACTTGCGGATGTAGTCACGCAGCCCGAGGATGAGCGCGCGGCCGATTTCCTCGTCTTCGGGGACGGGCTGAACCGCCTGGCATGGAGGACCGTCGAGGCTCACCAGCGCGGCGTGCTCCTCGAATGCCGGAGCGCAATAGACGGTCTGGCCGCTCCTGTCGATCACGATCGACGAGCCGTCGAACAGCAGCTCGTCGTTGCCGCCGACCTGGTTCACGTAGACGAGCGGCACCCCGTAGCGCTGGGCGATCCTGGAGAAGAGCCCGTACCGCGACTTTCTCTTCCCCGCGTTGAACGGCGATGCGGAGATGTTGAAAAAGACCTGCGCCCCCTGCCGCGCCAGTTGATCGACGGGATTCCCGCAGTACATGCGCGTTTCCATGATCTCGTCGTCGAACCAGAAGTCCTCGCAGATGGAGACGCCGGCGGGCACGCCGTTCAGCTCGAACGCCGTAACCTTGTGGGCCGGCTCGAAGTAGCGCAGCTCATCGAACACGTCGTAGGTCGGCAGCAGAGACTTGTGCTGTTCGACGAGCGTCCGCCCGTTCTGGGCGACGATGGCGGCGTTGTGCAGCGGCTTGCCGCACCAGTTCGTGTTGCGGACGATCGAGCCGAAGATCAATGCCGTCTGTCCGGTCTCGCGCACCAGGGCGTCGCGTACTTCCAGCGCGGCGTTGACGAACGTGTCGCGATCGAGCAGATCGAGCGGCGGATAACCGGTGACGGCGAGCTCGGGGACGAGGACGACGTCGGCGCCGGCGGCGACCCCGTCGCGATAGGCGCGATGGATCATCTCCGCGTTCGATGCCAGCGCGCCAACGGTCGGGTTGATCTGCGCGATGTAAATCTTCATGCGTTTCAGTCGTTGTTACGAATCCGGGGCCAACTTATCCCGTGGCGTAACGTCTCAGTCATACGAAACAACGAGACTGAACCCTATCGCACTCCCGGGGAGCGACAAAGAGATGGTTACAACGAGCTTTCGACGTGCGCTGCAGTTCGTTCTCGTCTGCGTATCCCTGGCCTGGCCGCTCGCGGCCCAGACTCATGCTTCCGCCCCAAAGCCTCGATTTCAGGCCACGCGAGTGGCCAGCGGGCCAGCGTGCGTGGCAGTGCCGTGGTGCGCTGGGAGTTCTGGCCCGGCTCGGCGCTGTACATCGTCTGGAACGAGAACCGCGCCGACCAGGTGCCTTACGGCGATTTCCGCCTCCGCCGCGACTTCGCCGCGCTGCCTTCGGCGCTGTCGAAGGATGTGTTTCTCGTGAAGGTGAGTTACTGGCTTCCGATTTAGGGTGGGTCGCTGGTCGTTGGTCGCTCGCTGGTCGCGGGTCGCTGGTCGCGGGTCACTTGGGCTTTATCGCTTCGAGGCCCACCCGACCCGCGACCCGCGACCCCCACGACCCCCACGACCAACGACCAGCGACCTATCCGTGCCCCCCGCATTGCCGCCTCGCCCCAGTTTTGCAAAGATGGACGGCATGTCGTCGAACGAGTTTGGTACGGTGAATGTCCGGAGAGGTGATCGCACGCGAGAGATCGACGTCCTGCGGCAGAGATACAACCGGCATCGGGAGACGCTGGCCGCGCTCGCCGCCGATGCCCCCAGCGAGCATCTGGCCACGGAATACGCGCGTCTGATCCGCGACGTGGACAACGCCATCGGCAAGCTCGGCGAGCTGGAAGGGCGGAAACCGGGCGACACGCAACCGATCAAGACCGAGCCGGGAACGCGTCCGCTGGTGACGCCGCCGGGGATGATCATGCCGGACGCGAGCGATTCGGCAGACTCAGGGACGGCGCTCCCGCGAGTGGCGCTGATCATCGGCGCGGGCGTTCTCGTGCTCGTGCTGATCGGCTGGCTGATGTGGCGGGCCAGCGGTCCCGCGGTGCCCGCGGCCTCGCGCACGGTGACGGCGCCTGTCACCGAGACGGCGAAGAACCTGCCGGTCACTCCGGCGCCGAAGCCGGTCGTGGCGCCGCTGAACATCGAGCCGGCCACGCAGGACTACGGCACGATCCGCAAAGGCACGCGCGCCGTCCGGCAGTTCCAGGTCGTCAACAACAGCGATCAGACGGTGTCGCTGAAGGTCGATCGCTCGGTGTGCCGCTGCCTCTATTACGAATACGGAAAGGTGCCTGCGCATGGGCGGGAGACGCTGACCGTGACCATCGACGCCGGAAAGGCCAGGCGCGGCGCGCTCCACGAGTCGCTCACCGTGTCGACGAAGAAGGATCCAGCGGTCAAGGCGCGCTTCGAAGTAACAGGGACGATCAAATGACGGAGATCGGAGATTGCTGTTGCCAATCTCTTGTCTCTCATCTCTAATCTCCGGCGTTGCAACCGCTCGATCTGTTCATCATCGTCGCCTATCTGGCGTCGATCATCGCCATCGGCTTCTGGTTCAAACGTCATCAGAAGTCGACGCGGCACTACTTTCTGGCCGGACGCAACCTGCCGTGGTGGGCGATTGCGGGCTCGATCGTGGCCACCGAGACCTCGGCCATCACCTTCATCTCCATTCCCGGCATCGCCTTCGCCCGCGGCGGTAACTTCCAGTTCCTCCAGCTCGTCATCGGGTACCTGATCGGCCGCATCGTCATCTGCGTGCTGTTCATTCCGGCCTACTTCAGGCGCAGCCTGCTGACGATCTACGAGCTGCTGCGAGCCCGCTTCGGAGTGGGGGTGAAGAGCCTGGCGGCGATTCTCTTCATCGTGATGCGCACGATCGCCGATGCCGTGCGCCTCGTCCTCACCTCGGTCGTCGTGGCCATCGTCTGGCAGACGTTCTTCCCCGGCATCAGCACCATGCACGCGGCGTCGATGTCCATCGTGGTGATCGGGGCGGTGATGCTGCTGTTCACCGCCGTCGGCGGGATGGAGGCCGTGGTCTGGACCGAGGTGCTGCACGTGGGGGTGTACATCATCGGGGCGATCGTGGCGGCGACGATCCTGATTCACGCCATCCCCGGCGGGTTCAGCGGCGCGCTGGAGGTGGGGAGGCAGTACCACAAGTTCCGCGTCTTCGACTTCGCGCTCGACTTCACGAAGCCGTACATGTTCTGGGCCGGCGTGATCGGCGGCTCCTTCCTCAACATGAGCACGCACGGCACCGATCAGTACATGGTGCAGCGATACCTGTGCACGGAGAGCGCACGCAAGGCCTCGATGGCGCTGCTCGTCTCCGGGGTGGTGATCTTCTTCCAGTTCATCGGTTTTCTCTTCATCGGCGTGCTGCTGTTTGCGTATTACAAGCCGTATCTGCTCGCCGGCTACTCGAGCGGCGCGGCGGCCGTGCCGTTCCTGACTTCGGATCAGGTCTTCCCCGACTTCATCATTCATCACGTGCCCACGGGCATCTCCGGTCTGCTCGTGGCGGCGGTTCTGGCCGCGGCGACGTCGCCGTCGGTCAACTCGATCGCCGCCACGGCGCTGGCCGACATCTACCAGCCGCTGGTGCGCGATCGCAGCGACCATCACTACCTTCGCGTCTCCCGCGTGCTGACGGTTCTGGCCGGGCTCGCCCAGATCGGTGTGGCCCTGATCCTCAGCGGCACCGCCCGCGCCGCCGTCGATACCGCCCTCGGCGTGGCCTCACTCGTCAACGGTCCGATCCTCGGTGTGTTCCTGTTGTCGTCGACGGGCCGCGGCGGGCAGACCGCCGGGTTCGCGGGCATGCTCACGGGGATGGCCGTGGTCACGGCCGTGTGGCTGCTGACGCCGATCGCCTGGCCGTGGTATGCCGTGATCGGCAGCATGACCACGCTGGTGGTTGGGTCGATCGTGGCGGGGATCGAAATGCAGAATGGAAAAGGCAAAATGCAGAATGCCGAAACGACGAACTAGAGGTTAATCTAAATTGTATCTGTTTACCGTCTTGCTCGGGGAGCGAAGTCGTAGTTTACTGATGGTGTGAAGGGAGTGCAGGGGCTGCTCGCTGGGATGGCGGCGATGCGGGGTGAACTGGAGGCGCTGCAGAAGCGCGTGACGGAGTTGGAGGCGGAGAACGCCACGCCCGTGCCGAGAACGCAGCTCTGCGCAAGGCCCTGGACGAGCAGCGGCGGGCGGGCAAGCGCCAAGCGCTCCGTTCTCGCGGGGGATTCGGAAGGCGAACCCGGAAAGGCCAGGACGCAAGCCTGGAGGAACGCGGACGCGGCGCTCGGCTCCGACGAAGATCGACAGGACGGTGGTCGTTCCGACGCTGTTGATCTGCCCTCATTGCGAAGGGGCGGTTCGTCTTGCGGGCATCGCCAGGCAGTATCAGACCGACATCCCGCCGATCGTTCCGGTGACAACGGAGTTCGAGATCCATTACGGCCACTGCACGCGGTGTGGGCGAAGAGTACAGGGCCGCGCAGCCGAGCAAATTTCGGATGCGACCGGGGCCGTGGGGGGCGTGCAGATCGGGCCGCACACCATCGCGCTGGCCGCGCACATGAACAAGGTCTGCGGGGTCTCCTACGAGCGGATCGCAGAGATCTTGGCCCAGGTGTTCGGGCTGACCCTGGAGCGGTCCACGCTCACGCGGGCGCTGTTGCGGCTTGGTCGCAAAGCCGCTCCGACGTACACGAATCTGATCGAGCGCGTCCGTGGTTCGCCGGTGGTCTCTCCAGACGAGACGGGATGGCGCATCGGTGGAGACAGGGCTCGGCTGTGGACCGCGGCGACGCCCGACACGACGGTGTACCAGATCGAACGCGGTCGCGGGTACGCAGAGGCAGCCAAGCTGCTGGGTGAAGACTTCGATGGAGTGCTCTGCGTAGACGGCTGGGCGCCTTACCGCGGCTTTGACCAGGCCCAGATCCAGACCTGTCTGGCTCACTTGCTCCGCCGCAGCAAAGAACTGCGCGAAGCTCCGTCGACGGCCGAGTGCGCGACCTGGTTCGCCGAAGTCGCCGCCGTGCACAAGGAAGCACTCGCGCTGCGAGACCGCCGGCACGAGGGGACGATCTCGACACGCGGATTGCGCATCGCTAAAGGAAAGATCGAGGCGAAGATGGATCGCCTGCTCGACGAGCCTGACCTTCATGACGAGAGCCTTCGCTTTGCTATACACCTACTCAGGTACCGCGAGGGCATGTTCCTCTTTCTCGATCGAGTTGATGTCGACGCGACGAACTATCGCGCAGAACAGGCCATCCGGCCGGCGGTGATCAACCGAAAAACCTCCGGTGGAAACCGCACTCCCGTTGGTGCACGTGCCCAGGCGGTCCTAATGAGCGTTCAGAGGACCGCCAAACAGCGCTTGATCTCAGCGATCGAGGTGTTCAAGCAGATGCTCCGCGATCCTAGACCTCGCGTCCACCTCCTGGGGCGGTAAACAGCTACATTAAATTAAAGACTGCACCTGTCCCAAAGTCGTTGACAGATTCCGGCATGCTGCTTCTACCCAAATGAGCATTAAGCTCTCGCACATCTTGCCCCGCTGCCGAGGCGCATCTCTTTGGTCTGCGAACTGTTGACGGCTGACTGTCGGTACCGTCTTAGTTAGCGAGAGAGAACAAAGCCGACCAAGCCGAGGCAAAGAGCGAGAGCGAGTACCGCGAGTTTAGAAAGAGCAGAAATCGGCGCAGATACAACGATCATTCGCGCGAGAGTCACCTCAGAGTCAGAACGCGCAACCCGAACCCCGACGTTGTACGTGCCAGGTACAGTATAGCGATGTGCAGCCGTCGGCGCGGAAGTCGTTGTAATCGGGGTACCGTCGCCAAAGTTCCAGTCGAACGTATACGTTGCGCACGAAAAAGCGAAGCCAAATGCCTGGACAACAAAGGCGATGTTTTGTTGGGCTGGACACGATGTTGGCGTGCATGCCGGGTCGGTCCAAGCGATGACAAGGTTTGAGGTAGTCGGCACAGGTGGCGGGGTTTCGCACGTTGCGAATGCGTATCCGGAACCAAGCACGGCTATTGAAGCTACGAAAAATATTCTCTTCATGACAAGATCCCTATCAGCGATGGTTCATTTCGCGGCATTCCGGATCTCCTGAAAATGTGAGGCGCGGATAATCGTGGTGCTCGGAGTAACAGTCTCCGCGAAGCTCGGTGAAAACGGCATCCCGATTTTCGAGTAGGCGGTGGTGAGTGCTGTCCGGAGATCTGTGATGTCTGTCGCGAAAACGATTGTGCCTGCTGCTACTGATCCGAAGGTGGGCGTTTGACCCGCCGCCGTCATGACCGCGTTTACAGCAGTGCGGATCTCGTTGACGTGAAGCGCGAGTATGGTCAGTCCTGGAAGTGCGTTGTCATCAGTAAAAGTGATCGTCGTGGCGAGATCGGGAGAGCTGAAATCCGTCCAGAGCCCGCTTACAAGTGCTTTGACTTTGTAGAGATATGTCTTGCCGGAAACGCCATTGACGTCCGTGTAGGACGTGGTTGAGACGAGACCGCCGCTCGCATTCTCGTAGGGCGCGCCGTCACTGCTTCGAACAACCTGGTAGGATGTGGCGCCGGGAAGCGCGACCCATGAGACGTTGACGGATGATGTGCCGGATGCGGTCGCGCTCACATTTGTTGGCGCAAACGACGGTACAGACGACGTATCTGCAGTCCAGAGTCCTCGGCCATGCGTGGCGGCCAAAAGCAACTCTGAGCCTGTTACAAACGCCAGCTCATCTACGGAGACGTCTGCCGGCCCCTGCTGCGACGTCGACCAGGTTGCGCCGTTGTCCTGGCTTTCGTAGATGCCGATGTCCGTAGCGACGTAGAGCCGTTGTCGATTTCTGGGGTGGCGAACAATGGAATGGATGGGAACGAAGGGTAGTGCCGTGACCCCGCTACCCGACGCAGATGACCATGTCGCACCACCGTCAGTTGTGCGCCACAAATTCTGAGGCTGCGGCGAGTTGATGCTGTACCCTCCCAGAGCGACATAGACAATCCTCGCGTCGGCCGGATCGATCATGATGCGCAGGATCACCCGGTTGGGTAGCGGATCGGTACCGGGCGTGTTGTTGTCGATATTGGTGAAAGTGGGATTGGGTGCCAGGCCGTTGGTCGCCTTTTGGAGCCGGCCGTCATTTTGACCAATCCAGATTATGTTGGAATCGGTCTTCGCGACGGCGATCGCGTTGATGTTGTACCAAGGGGTCGTCTCTCCACGGATTGAGCTCCACGTCGGCGTCGGATACGACGCGGTCGTCGTGCGCCACAGGCTACCTCCTCCGGCGAGGAGCACGTTGCGGTCGTTGGGATCCATGATGAGCGGGGCGATAAAGTTTTGGTGTCCGAAGAGAAGGCCAGATGTAATGTCCTGGGCGCTGTATGTTTCGCCACCGTTGGTCGAGCGAAGGATTTCCATGTTCTGATATTCGCCATACATGTATGTCGGCGTGAAGGGGTCAATAGCGACGTATCCACCATCGCCGCCGATCGACCATTGATTCGCTGTGGCCGCCGGTCGATAAGAGGGAGTGAATTGATCGTAGACCGAGACTCGTAGCGTGCCGTTATCCTGCGTCCCTCCGACGAGCGGCCAGGCGGCACCATCATTGATGCCGGCGCCGGCATAGTACTGAGCTGTCTGATACGTGGCATTGAGACTCGTCCAGTAACCCGCGCCAGGTATCGCAATCCGGATGTCATTCGTCCGATAAACGCCGCCGTCATTGCACACATAGAACTTGTTCGCACTTACGGGGTCATTGACGAACCAGTGAGTATCGGCGTGGGGCTCATCGCTCAGATTTGTGGGGTAGTTGATTTGAGAGAACGTTACGCCTCCATCCGTACTTCGCCAGTTGCTTACTCCGCCGACGACAACCAGATTTGCGTCGGTTGGTGAAACCCAGATCGCGCAGTGAGCGGTGCACTCGGTGACACCTTGTTGGGACGTTCGGACGTAGGAGGCCCCGCCATTTTGCGAGCGCCAGACCTCGCCGCTTCCGGAGCCGTACGGGACCCCGATATTGAAGTACACGTTCGATGACGGTCCCCATGCCGCCGCGACGTTCGCGAAACTTGTCACCTGAGTCGGCATCGCCGAGCTGTTCCAGGTGATTCCGCCATCGAGCGAATAGATTAATTGCAAGTAATAGCAGCAGCCCGCACCAAAAGACACGGCGTGCGCTGGGTGATTTGGATCGAACGCAACAAGGTTCGTGTAGCCGATCAACGGCGTATAGACGTGAGACCATGAGACACCGCCATTACTCGAGCGCCAGATACCATCGTCGAGAGCTGCCAAGAGCACTCCGCTGGTTCCGGGTTGCATCGCGAGTCGATAGACGTACTGCCAGTTCTGAGTCGCCGTGAGCTGATTCCAAGTTGCACCGCCGTCAGTGCTCTTGAAGACGCCTGCTCCGGGGAGTCCATTCTGGTTGAAGCCTTGGAAACTATAGCTGGGCTCACCCGTCCCGACGTAGATCGTGTTGTGGTCGAGCGGGTCCATCACCATGGTCGCAATGTTGATGTTCGCTATGAAATCGCTCAGCGGCGTCCAAGTCGTGCCGCCGTTAACTGATTTCCATACGCCGCCGCTCACCGATCAGGCGTACAGCACGCTCGTGTTCGTTGGATCAATTAGCAACGAACGTGTTCTGCCGCCGACATTTTGAGGCCCGCGGCTCACCCAGGTTGTGGGCGAGATACTTCCCTGCGCAGCGATGCGGCCTCGGGTGGCGGAGTTCCCCTGCAGGTGGCTTCGCCGGATCAGATTAGCCTGATATCGAGCGTTCGGAGGAATTTGGCCGTGCTCATCGAGCATCGTGAAGTGCCGCCAAGCGACCGATGCTGCCAGGCTGTCGTCTTCGCCTGGCGTGATCGGTGGGGGCGCACTGGCGTTGGGTTGCGTGAACAGAAATCGCGCCGATCTGGCGGTCTGCTGCGCGATTATCGTGAGCGGGGTGCAGAGCAAGCAAACCGCCCACCCGATGCCAAAGGAGAATGTGCGCAAAGTCACTTCCCGTGTCCGATTTTGGACGAGGCAGTCTCTCCGAAGCTCCGCCTTTCGTCAACTCTGCACGTCACGAAAAAAGGTGACGAGCGGGTAAGGAGAGAGTGTTTTCACCGCGAACGTCCCGATCAGTTATTTGTAGAGCGGCGATGCCGCACGCTGCGTCAACTGTGGTGGAATACTTCGCTCGTCCGAGTTGGCTCGGGTTGACCCGCCGAATCGGGGAGAGCGGGGAAAGCGAACCTGCCCGTACGGAGGTTCGATTGGGAACAAAACTTCATCCTCGATCCGAACTACTCCGATACGGTGAAGGAGCTCGCGTTTTTCTGGAATATGACCGCCGGGTTCGCGGGCATGCTCACGGGGATGGCTGTGGTCACGGCCGTGTGGCTGCTGACGCCGATCGCCTGGCCGTGGTATGCCGTGATCGGCAGCATGACCACGCTGGTGGTGGGGTCGATCGTTGCGGCGATCGAAATGCAGAATGGAAAAGGCAAAATGCAGAATGCCGAAACGACGAACTAGATCTGGTCTCTGGTATCCGGCCTTCTGCATGGTTCTGACGATGTGTGCTTCGCAACCGAGAGTGAGCAATCTGACGCTGGATGAGAAAGTCGGCCAGCTCTTCGTCTACGCCGCGCACGGCGTCTTCACGAACGAGCAGTCGGCGCTTTACCAGGATCTCGTCCATCAGGTGCGCGACAACAAGGTCGGCGGCATCATCTGGTTCGTCTCCGACGTCTACGAGACCGCCTGGCTCACCCGGCAGCTCCAGCGTCAGGCCACGATCCCGCTGCTGGTCAGCACCGATCTCGAGGCGGGCATCGGCATGCGCTTCAACGACACGACGTTCTGGCCGTCGGCGATGGCCGTGGCCGCCACCGGCGAGCCGCGCTTCGCCGAGGAGATGGGGCGCATCACCGCCATCGAAGCGAAGGCCATCGGCGTGAATCACATCCTGGCGCCGGTGGCGGACGTGAATGTCGATCCCGACAATCCGGTCATCAACACGCGCAGTTTCGGCGAAGACCCGCACGACGTGGGGCGTTTCGTGGCCGCGTTCGTGAAAGGCGTGCAGTCGGAGCACGTGCTGGCCACCGCCAAGCACTTCCCCGGTCACGGCGACACGCACGTCGACTCGCACCGCGCGCTGCCCATCCTCGATGTCACGCGCGAACGGCTGGAGAACGTCGAGCTCGTGCCGTTCCGCGCTGCCATCGACGCCGGCGTCGCGTCGGTCATGATCGGACACCTGGCGGTTCCAGCCCTCGATCCCACCCCCGTTCCCGTGCGCGATCACACCGATGCCACGGAAGACAATCCGTACGGCACGCTCGAGTACGAGACGGAGACCGGTGGCACGGAGCCGGCCACGCTGTCGCACGCCATCATCACGGATCTCCTTCGCAAGCAGTTGCACTTCGACGGGCTCGTCATCAGCGACGCGTTCGACATGGGCGGGCTGGTCGCGCACTACGACGCCGGCGAGGCGGCGGTGAAGGCGATCGAGGCGGGGGAGGATCAGATCCTGAAATCCGCGAATACCGACGCCGGCATCGCCGCGATCAAAGCGGCCGTGAAGAGCGGACGGCTCTCCGTGGCCCGCATCGATGAATCGGTGCGTCGGATCTTCGAGGCCAAGGCGAAGGTCGGCACGTCCGGCGGATCGCAGCAGCAGATCTTCTCGACGCTCGACAGCGATCAGCACCGGGAAGTGGCGCGGGAGATCGCCCGGCGTGCCGTGACGTTGCTGCGCGAGGAGAGCGGTGCGCTTCCGATCGAGAAGAACGCGCGTGTCGTCATCCTGACCGTCAGCGATTTTCCAGAGCTCGGCAACCCGTTGGGCGGTGTGGTGACCGAAGTGTCGCGCCGCCTGGCGGCAAAACCGCAATCGTTCATGCTGGACGCCCGTTCCCGCCGTGAGGAAGTGAAACCGTTCGCCGTCGCTGCTCAGAATGCCGATCTCGTCATCGTGGCGCTGGCCGTTCGCGCCCGATCGGGCGCCGGACACATGGCTGTACCGGAGACGGCGAGGTTTGCGCTCGATCAGATCCCGCCGAACGTGAAGACGGTCGCCGTATCGTTCGGCAGCCCGTACGTGATTCGCGACCTTCCGCAACTGCAGACCTACTTCTGCGCCTACGGCATCCAGCCGGTGATGCAGACCGCCGTCGTTCAGGCGCTGTTCGGCGAAGCGCCGGTCACGGGCCGGCTGCCGGTGACGATCCCCGGTCTCCACCAGCGCGGCGAGGGAATCCGGAAGCAGGCCGCCGAGCACTGACGCCGGAATGTCTTGACACCCTGCCGTAGGCAAGCGTAGCGTTCGCCATCTCTCGTAGGTCCAAAAAAATCTAGAACGCGGAGGGGAGCCATGAGTTCTGCTCGCTGCGCGAACGTTCGCGCGATTGTCCTGCTCTCGCTTTTGGCCCTGATCACGATTCCCCTGAACGCCCAGACCGTCACCGGAACGATGCAGGGAACGGTCACCGACCGCTCCGGTGCCGCGTTGCCGGGCGTGACGGTCACCATTCGCAACGTGGAGACCGGACTGGAACGGGTCGCGGTCACGACCGGAAACGGTTTCTTCAACGCGCCGTTCCTGCAACTCGGCCGTTACAACGTTCAGGCCGGGCTCTCCGGGTTTGGAACGATGAGGCACAACGGCGTGCGCGTCGATCTCAACCAGACCGTCGTGCAGGATTTCATCCTCGATCCTGCCGTGACGGAGACGGTGACGGTCTCCGCCACCGCGCCGCGCATCGACGTCACCGACGGCGAAGTGAAGCAGACCATGCGGTCGAAGGAGATCGAGAATCTCCCGACGTCGGATCAGAGCAACTTCCTGAAGCTGGCGTCCGTGTTCAGCGGCTACCAGGAGAATCCCACCAGCGGCCAGGACAACCCGGCCCTGTCATCGGGATCGTCGGTGAACTTCAATGGTACGGGAACGCGCGGCGCGACCTTCCAGATCAACGGCGTCAATAACGACGACGAATCGGAAAACCAGAATCGCCAGAACGTTCCCGTGGCCACGATCCAGTCGTTCCAGATCCTCACCAACAGCTTCAGTGCCGAGTTCGGCCGGGGCTACGGCGCGGTCGTGCTCGTCCAGACCAAGCAGGGAACGAACAATCTCGACGGCGAGGTCTACGGCTACGGTCAGGACAACAAGTACATCGCCCGCGACGCCACGCAGGTGAGCCTCAATCACGGCCAGCACTACCGCCGGCAGTTCGGAGCGACGGCCGGATTTCCGATCATGCGCGACAAGCTGTTCGCGTTCGTCAATACCGATCAGATCCAGGACAAGGGCGACGTCAACACCACTCGCGGCGTCTTCCTGCCGAGCGATCTCGATCCGGCCAACCGGCTGACGCTCGGCAACGACACGCCGGCAAACCGGGCCTGGCAGGATTCGATCATCGCCCGGTTCCCGACCACCGGCCCGAACGCGCCGAACATCGCCGCGCGCGCCTATCAGGGTTTCCAGAACAGCAATCTTCCGAAACGCGACTCTTCCGCCCGGCTTGATTACAACGCCACGCTCAACAACACGTTTACCGCGCGCTACCAGCGCAGCCATCAGGAGAATCATCCGGGCGAGCTGATCATCGGCGAGGAAGCGGGGCAGGTGAACCATCAGTCGAGCTTCGGGTTCACCTGGACGAACATCCTGACGTCGAACACGGTCCAGGAGGCGCGCGTCGGAATCGGCACGCGCGAAGTGGCCTGGACGATCACCGACGATCCCAACACGCCGGTGGTGCGCATGTCCGGCGGCTCGGGCGTCACATTCACGATTCTCGGCAACGCCGGCGCCTTCCCGATCATTCGCAACCAGCGCGACAACCAGCTCGTCTACAACCTCTCCACCGCACACTGGGCACGCCACACCATGAAAGTCGGACTCGATCTGCGCCGGTCCGATCTCAACGACCGCGCCGAGAACTTCAACCGCGGCTTCTGGAGTTTCTCACCCACGTGCCAGGGCGTGAACTACGGGACGGCCATCGCCGCGTTCTGGGCCGGCTGCGTCAACAGCTTCACGAAATCGTTCGGTCCCGCCTACCTGCAGAACCGGCTCACCGAAGAGAATGTCTACGGGCAGGACGACTGGCGCCCGACGGACAACCTCACCCTGAACCTCGGGCTGCGCTATGAGAACGTCAGCCCGCCGAAAGAGCGCAACAACCTGATCGACTACGGCTTCGGATCGAGCAGCTACGTCGATCCGAGACTCGGATTTGCGTACACGCCCGACTGGGATCGCAACCGGGTCCTGCGCGCCATGACCGGAGGCAGCGGCCGCTTCTCCATCCGCGGCGGCTTCGGCATCTTCCACGGCCGCGTCTTCCAGTCCGTGTTCTCGCAGGGCGGCGCCAGCATCCGCTACAACCCGCCCGATGCGGCGACGATCGCCATGTCGTCGACGAACCTCGCCGATCCGCTGAACGGGTTCGTGTTCGTTCCCGGACAGGTGACGACGCGCGTGGCGGCGACGTTTGCAGCTCCCAATCTCAAGATGCCCGAGTCGCATCAATGGAATCTCACATTCGAGCGGCAGGCGTTCTGGAACTCGCGGTTCCGCGCCAGCTACATCGGCACGATCGGCAAGGGCCTGCTGCAGTACCGGTGGGACAACGTCCCCGTGGCTCCCGCTGCGCCGGGCACCGCCGGCGCGACGTGGGTGGTGGCGCAGGACTGGCAGTGTGCAGGCACGGGCACCGTGTCCGGCATCAACACCAATGCCGCCTGCCCGAACGTGGTGTCGATCGCACCGAACGAAGTGAGTCTGCGCGTTCCGCGTACGAACGAGCGCCGTCCCGACGCCCGTTACAGCGATGTGCGCGTGGTCGATAACCTGGCCAGGAGCTGGTACCACGCTGCGCAGCTGGAGTGGGAGACCGGCGAGTATCACGGCTTTGCCGGCCGCGCCACGTACACGTTCGGCAAGGCGTTGGATACCGGAGCCGAAACGACGGATCAGGGCGTGGGCGACGTCGGCGTGTTCCCGCAGCGCCCCGGCACGGAGACGTACGCGAAGGGTCCGTCACGCTTCGATGTTCGTCATCGCTTCACGATGGCCGGCAGTTACGCGCTTCCATGGATGAGGGATCGCGCTGACTGGATGGGTTCGGCGCTCGGCGGCTGGACTCTCTCCACGGTGATCCGTTACGCGAGTGGGACTCCCTACACGATCGTCGACAGCGGCGCGCCGGACATTCTCTTCCTGGGAACGGGCATGAAGCCGAACCGCCCCGTCTGCATCGACGCCAGCCACTGCAGCGGCAGCGTCACCGGTCCGGGACAGCAGTCCAATCAGCCGGCCAGCGCGTTCCGTCATGCCAAGTACGGCGACACGCTCGCCGACTTCGGCGGACGCAACACCTATTACTCGGACGGGGCGCAAAGCATGGACGCCGGTCTCTACAAGACGTTCCGGCTTCCGTCGAATCTTGCATTCATGCTTCGTTTCGACGTATTCAACGTCTTCAATCAGGTGCGCTGGTGGTATCCGCAGAACGATTTCAACGCGCCGGCGACGTTCGGCAACGTCACGCAGACGGCCTACGGTGCCACCGCCAGCGGCGGCTCCGCGCCGACGGCCCTGAACGCGCCGAGAACCATGCAACTCGGATTCCGTCTCATGTTCTGATGATCGAACCCATCGTCCCCGTGGAGCGCCGCCGGTTTCGGCGGCGCTTCCTTTTTGCCGCTCTCCTTTTCGCATGCGCCTCGACGTCGCCGGTTGATCGGACGTTCGATCGCGCCAGGCTGCGCGAGATCGATGCCCGCATCGAACAGGCCATCGCCGATCACAGGATCCCCGGCGGCGTCCTCTGGATCGAGCGCAACGGCGTCGCCTATCACCGCGCCTACGGCAACCGCGCGCTCGTCCCGGCGGTCGAGAAAAACAGCGAAGACACGATCTACGACGCCGCGTCGCTGACCAAGGTGACCGCCACCGCGCCGTCGATCTGGCTGCTGGTCCAGCAGGGGAAAGTGGCGCTGGATGCACCGGTCCGGACGTACATTCCCGAGTTCACCGGCGGCTGGCGCGACGAGATCACCATCCGTCATCTGCTGACGCACACCACGGGGCTGCGTCCCGACCTCACGCTCAGCGACAAGTGGTCGGGCTTCGACGAGGCGTGGAAACGGATCCTCGGCGAGGAACCGCAGCAGCGTCCCGGCGTGGTCTTCCGCTACAGCGACATCAACTATGAGATCCTCGGCGAAGTCGTGCGTCGCGTCAGCGGCGAGCCCCTCGACGTCTTCGCGCGCAAACACATCTTCGAGCCGCTGGGGATGATGGACACGCGGTTTCTGCCCTGTCATCTCGAGCCCGGCGAGGGATCCGCGAGCGGAGCGGTCTGCCGCCCCGATCCATCGCTCACAGCCGCGATGACTTCGCGCATCGCCCCCACCGAGTTCTACAAAGGCGAAGGCATCCTGCGCGGCATCGTCCACGATCCGACCGCGCGGAGAATGGCCGGCGTGGCCGGACACGCCGGACTCTTCACGACCGCGCCCGATCTGGCCAGGTTCGCGCGCGCGCTGCTGAGCGGCGGGGGAGGAGTCTGGACCCCCGGGATCGTCAGGCAGATGACGTCGGTGCAGTCGCCGCCGGGTGTGGCGGTGCGGCGTGCCGGAGGCATGGACATCGACTCCGGCTTCAGCCGTCCGCGCGGAGGATTTCCGCTCGGCTCTTTCGGACACACCGGCTGGACGGGCGGGATGATCTGGATCGATCCGTTCTCGCGCACGTTCTACATCTTTCTCTCCAATCGCGTGCATCCCGACGGCAAAGGCAACGTCCTCCCGCTGCAGCGCGACCTCGGCATGCTGGTGCCGCAGGCCGTGCCTGGCTTCGATTTCGCGAACGTGCCCGGCGCGTTGCCGGCGCGGCCGGGCGGCGGCGTGCGCGTGATGACCGGCGGCGCGAGCGCGCAGAACGGCATCGACGTCCTCCTCGCCAGCAAGTACGACATTCTTCAGGGTCTGCGCGTTGGCCTGATCACGAACCACACCGGCATCGACCATTCCGGAAATCCGACCATCGACCTCCTGCGCAGCGCACCGGGCGTGAAGCTCGTGGCGCTCTTCAGCCCCGAGCACGGCATCCGCGGTCTGGCCGACGAGAGAGTCGGCGACACCACCGACGAGGTCACCGGTCTTCCCATCTTCAGCCTCTACGGGGAGCGCCGGACGCCGTCAGCCGAGGAGCTCGCGGGCCTCGATGCGCTGGTCTACGACATTCAGGATGTCGGTACGCGCTTCTACACGTACGAGTCGACGCTGGCCATGGCCATGGAATCGGTCAGCGGCACGAAGGTGAAGTTCATCGTGCTCGACCGCGTCGATCCGATCGGCGGCACGATCGTCGAAGGGCCGTTGCTCGAGGGTCCGACGGACTTCGTCGGCTATCACACCATTCCCATCCGCCACGGCATGACCGTGGGCGAGCTCGCCAAGATGGATCTCGCGGAGAAGCATCTCGACGTCGATCTGACGGTCGTACCGGTCAAGGGATGGAAGCGCGACTGGTGGCAGGACGAAGCAGGCCTGCCGTGGATCAATCCCTCGCCGAACCTGCGCAGCCTGACCGAGGCGGCGTTGTATCCCGGGATCGGACTGCTGGAGAGTGCGATCTCGGTGGGTCGCGGCACGCCCACGCCGTTCGAAGTGGCCGGCGCGCCGTACATCGATGGCGATCGCCTGGCGCGCGAGCTGACTGCGCTGGCCTTGCCGGGCGTGGCGTTCACTCCGATCCGCTTTACGCCCGACGCCAGCATCCACAAAGGGGAGACGTGCGGCGGCGTGCGATTCACGATCACCGACCGCAAGGCCCTCCGTTCGGTCGACGTCGGAATCGCGCTGGCCACGATTCTCGAGCGCGACGATCCCTCGCAGTTTCCGCTCGACAGGATGGAGCGCCTGCTGCGCCATCGGCCGACGCTCGAAGCGATCCGGGCCGGGAAGTCGCTCGACGAGATCCACGCGTTGTGGGTAACG